>NZ_JABBNI010000058.1 GCF_012926525.1 Clostridium muellerianum | reverse complement strand
AGTTCCAATGTGGCCGATCACCCTCTCAGGTCGGCTACGCATCGTGGCCTTGGTGAGCCGTTACCTCACCAACTAGCTAATGCGCCGCGGGCCCATCTCAAAGCGGATTACTCCTTTAATTAATCTTTCATGTGAAAAACTAATATTATGCGGTATTAATCTCCCTTTCGGGAGGCTATCCCCCACTTTGAGGCAGGTTGCCCACGTGTTACTCACCCGTCCGCCGCTAATCCACCCCCGAAGGGATTTCATCGCTCGACTTGCATGTGTTAAGCACGCCGCCAGCGTTCGTCCTGAGCCAGGATCAAACTCTCAATTTAAAAGTTTAATCTGTACTCAAATTATTGACGTTAAACTTATTAGTTTAACTAATACTGGCTTATTTAAAATAAGATTTAAATCTTACTTTCACTCTGTTTAATTTTCAAGGATCTTGTCGCATCTCAGCGACTTTTACATCTTATCATGTTTGCTTAATCTTGTCAAGAACTTTTTTTAAGTTCTTTTTGTTAAGCTTGCTGCATTCACACAGCTTTAACATAATACCATGTTACTTAAGACTCTGTCAACAAGTTTATTTTCCTTGTTAATCACCTCATGTAACGAATGTAATTCTATCATCTTTACATTTAATAATTATTTGTATTATTTAACTAAAATTTAAATTATATTATTAATACTCTCTTATTCTACTAATTTCTTCATATTTCTTATATAGATACTCCCGATTCAGTTTATACGATCGCTACCATTGCTAATACACTCATTCTTATAAGCAAACTCCACCTGAACCTAAGAATCACTTGATATTAAAACCGCTTATTATAACACTTCTTTCCTAATTTATAAAAGCACTATCATCAAATCATCAAAAAAGACTGCCTCAAAACAAAAATACTTCTCAACATATTAATAGTTTTTAAGTTAAAACTAAATATATTGCATCCTCAATTTGCTTTAAGCCAGCCCCTTTAGGGTATCAATTTATTCCATTGTTTTTTGTATCTTATTTATAATATTCACTCTTTCAGTACCAAGGATACTGGCCAACTTTGTTGGCATAAATCCATTTTTATAAACCCTATCACCATTAACATTTATTATAGCTATAGTCGTTTTCTCTAATTCTTCATAACTTATCAAACCCTCAAAATACGTATCAACTAAATCTTTCAATTTACTTGCCAATTCTTTTGGATTCTTATAACTCGCTCTCATTTTTAATATACTCCTATGTGCTTAAAATTATTTTGATATAAACATAAGATATTATACTGTATTTATTTAATTATTGCAAATATTTTAATACATTTTCTAAATCTTAAACCTATCAACTTCACTCTTAAGTTTTATTACTAATTCATCTAATTTATTTTCAGTTTTTCCCATTTCATGCATACTTACTGTTTGCTCCTCAGAAATAGCTGCTACATTTGTTATTACTTCTGATGTAATATCTGCCTTTAGTAAGCATCTCTTTACTAGCATCTGATATTACCCTCTGCTATTTCTTCAGCAAAATTAGATAGCTTTACTAAAGGCAATGTCATACGCTTAGAAACAAATACAATTACACTTGCAACACTCCAACCTGATAAAGGTACTTTTTCATAAAATACAATATATTTATCTTTACCTTTTTCAAATCTATAGCTTCTTATCAATTCAATATTCTATTATTAAGGTTAATTAAAATAGATATTTAATTAGATTATGTGATATTCTGGTTGATGAAGAATAATCTTCTATAGAAATATCTCTTGAATCATTTATTAAAATCTGTTAATATAAATGCATGAGAACGATAATGTTGTTAAGAAGTTTAATCTTTAGTTAAACTTTTTAAAATTATATTGTATATTTAAAATATCTTTCTGAAATATGCGTTAAGCTCTTATTTTGAACCTACATTTTAACTTAGGGAGTCCGATAAGTTAAGTGAGAAAATGTACCTTTCTGTGAGTCCTTTTATGGCATTTAAGGCGATTGAATCATTTATGCTGACACCCACCTATCATTAGATAGGGATCAAAATTAGAGTACCGGTGTTTTGGATATATTTTAGTAATTTTAAGCCAATGCTCAATTTATGTGCATCGGCTTTTGCTATTTTTACTTTTCTTTTCCATTCATGTTTTCTATAGAAATAGTATAAATCTGTTCTAAAAAATTAATTATATCCGAAAATATTATTGATTTTTGCGATGCTTGTACATTTAAATCAGTAATCTCGTTATTTACGGTCCTTGACGAGCTAATTATTCCATTTATATCACCTGATATTTCTTTAAGTCCTTTTTGAGTAGTATCTATAGAATTATTAATTTCTTCTGATTTTTCTTTTACATGTTTTGAAGAAGTAAAAATGTCTGAAAAAGCTTCCTGTGTTCTTTCAGTTGAACTTACCCCATCCCTTAAAGCCAATTCCGAATATTCTACAGAACTTGATTAATTTTCAACATCGCTATTCATTTCAGTTATTTTTTATTTATTCCATCCACTAATTCTTGAGTTGAATCTGCTAACTTCCTAACTTGATCTGCAACAACAAAATCTTTTCTCGCTTCTCCAGTACTTGAAGCTTCAATATTTGCATTCAATGCAACCTCAAAAAATAAAATTCATCCCAAAATGTTGAACATATCAAGTAACAAAACACTTCAACATAAAGGAATGAATACTAAAAAGTTAAAAATTAGGCATCTGAAAGAAAATAATAATTTCAGATGCCTTATATACTGATATTATAAATACATAACTTTGCTATATTTATTTTAATTCATTTAGTAAGTTTAATAATTTATGTGCATATTCTTTATCTGAAGCCCACTTACCATTTCCTAAGTCTTCAACTTTAGGAGCACAGCCCCTTTGAACTAGGTTAAATCTTGGATCAATTAGCACCTCTCCTACTGGTAATGGATTTCTGCTACTGTATGCAAACAGGTGTTGAACGTGGCATTTAACTCCATCATCTTCTGTAGAAAAGCTAAGTGCTTGTCCTCTTCCATTACTATCCAAAGCCCCTAGCCCTGCGTAATTATTCATATTTAATGTAGTTATTGAAGTATCAGAATATCTCAAAAAATTTGTTTCTAAACACATCTGCACCCATGCACATTCTAACCTTATTCCATAAATATCACAGTATTTCTTATAAATACTAGCTAAATAGGGAGCATTAGAATTTCTTTTTCTAAGAAATTTTTCACACTGCTCTACGGATACTTGTGATTGTCCCATTATAGGAGTTATTGAACCATTGTTTTCATCATTATTTACATCTTCATTGTTATCTCCATTCATATTAGGAATTCCATTTCCTCTATTATTATTTATACTATCACTATTATTTATGCTGGCAGTAGTATTTAATTTTAATAAAGTTTGCATGGTTGAATCTGCAATAACACCTTGTCCTCCAATAACATCAATTTCTTCTATACTATTCCTATTTTTATCTAAAAAATCTTTAAATTCATTTATATTATTTTCATCAACAAAAAATAGTGGACTTTTATTAGTTCCTGCCAATGGACTTATACACAACCCATCAGCAAAAGCTTTGCTTGACGCTAAATAAACTTTATTTAATTTCATTTTATCTTTAAAAGAATTATATACTTCAATATTTGTATCAGCTTTATTATACCCTAAAGTCTTTAGCTGTTTTCCTCCCAGATATTGTTCAATATTATGTAAAAAATCATAATCATCTTTTTCACCTATAACATTGTAAGTACGGCTTGCATTATCTATATTTTTTTTAACCACATCTGGAACACCGTATTTATTAGTAAAAATTATAGGACTATGTGATATTGTAGCTACTGGGCTAATTGCTAATGCATCTCTCCAGTCCTCGCCATTTACCACATAAACAGAATTATTAGAATTTGTTATATGACTTGCTACTTTTACTGCTGTTTCATACCTGTCTTGACCTGCAATTCTCTCTTCAATGGATATCCCCATATTTTTTAACTTATTTTCAACATTTTTAGATATTAAGCTTGTACCGCCTAAAATAAATACTTTTTTAACTCTTAATCTATTTAGTTCATCTACTATTGTATCTGGAATATTATCATTTTCAACTAATAGTATTGGTGATTTATATTTATCTGCTAATGGCGATGATACAACAGCATCTGCATACATTTCACTATTAACCAGCACTGCATAATCACTTTTAGTCCAACCAGAATCCGCTATATTGCTACAGGTTTCAAAACGATCTTGACCTGATATTCTATTTACTTTTATATCACTGGCAAGTACTTTGGATGTATATAATAAGCATGTACTTGATGCTACTAATAAGGCTGCTAAATGTTTTTTTAATATTGTCATTGTGCTCTCCCATAAAATTGTATTTTATAAATTAACGCTCTTCATGTAATAAAAATAGTACAAAATATACTCTAGTTTATTTAACTTTCTAAAATTTATACAAATATCTATTTAAAGTAAAATTTTATTACATTTTATATTTTACATCTTAGTCTATATTTTATCAAATTGCATTAACACTAATGTATTATTCCTTTTTTTAATTAATTAAAGCTACTATAATATTTCATTAAAATATTAGCTATTAGTCAAATTTAGAGCCGTTATGAAAAAACTTTACTAAAAATAAAACGAAACTATATAATAGATTGTCTAATAGATGAAAAGTTATTATCGGTGATAACATATAATTTTCTTGGAGGATTACAATATGGAAATTGAAGAATTAGCCACTAATGCAAAAAATGGAGATGAAAATGCTTTTTGTAAACTTATGCAAATAAATAAAGAGATTCTCTACAAAACTGCCTATACTTATACTAAGAATCAACATGATGCTTTAGAAATATTAGACAATACTGTTTACAAAGCCTATGTATCTATAAAAAAGTTAAAGGAAACAAAATACTTTAATACTTGGATTATGAGAATACTTATAAACAATTGCGTTAACTATTTAAATAAGAAAAAAAGAATTATATTCTTTAAGGAAAATGTTGATATACCTAAAAAAAGTGATCATAACAATAATAGAGAAGAAATATTAGATCTATACGAAGCCATTGATAATTTAGATGGTAAATTAAAAATAATAATAATACTTAGATATTTTCAAGACTTAACTGTTCCACAAATAGCTGAAATAATGGACTACCCGCTTGGTACAGTAAAGACTTATATTCATAAAGCTTTAAAACAATTAAGAATTAAATTGGAGGTAGAATAAAAATGAATTATAATAATAAACCTTATAAAGATAATTTTGAAAACATAAAAGTTCCAATTGAAGCAGATTTAATTATAGAAAAAGCTATAAAAAGGGCTAAAAACAGACACAAGAGAAGATTTTTGAAACTTTCTTCAAGTCTTGCTGCTAGTTTTGCTTTGTTAATATTCCTTGGCAAAGCTTCCCCTGCTTTTGCTAACTATATAAATAATGTTACTGCACCTGTAAAAAACTTGTTTAGTAATTTTCAAGATAAGGGAATTGATAATGCAGTTAAAAATGGATTTGTACAAGAAACATCTAAAGATAAGAAAGCTACTGATAAAGGAATTACAGTAACTATTGATCAAGTTACTATAAGTGGAAATAAACTTAACATTGGGTATACTTTAAAGGCAGATGATAGGTATAAAGATTTTAAAGATTTAAATTACGATAAATTTAAAATTACAGATAATAAAGGAAGAGTTCTCTATGATGAAAGAACTTCTGATGAAATTGCCAAAGATGCTAAAGAATTTAATGATAAATACAAAAATAAAGTTTACCAAATAGATGGTATTCTATATCAATCCTGTGAACATAACAATATAAATAAGGAAAGTTTTAAAAATACAAGAATAAAACAAGGAATATTTCAATTTGCCTCTAGTAAAAGTAAAATAGATGAAATACCAGATAGTATCACTATTGAGTTTTATGATTTCTCAGATAACACATTAGGTTACAGATATAATAAATTTTATGGATTTTTTTATAAATTAACCCATAAATCTCCTAAATTTGTTGAGGGCAATTGGGCTATTACTGTACAAATCGATGATAAAATTAAAAATGCAAAAGAAATAAAATATGTTAAAGCTGAAGAAACAACTGAAAATTCAAACATAAAAATAGAATATGTAAATATATATCCTACCACTACAAATGCTAAATTTCTAATTCCAAAAGACATGAACATAACTAACATTCATCTAGAAGATGAAAAAGGCAATAGATACAATTATAAAGGTGGATGGCTTGACAATAATCCAGTTAATTCAAATTACTCTATAGAGGGACCAGACTTTGAAAGCCCTTATTTTGATAAAATACAAAACTTGTATTTAGTGTTTGATTCTAAAGAAAATGGCAAAAATAAAGCCTTTAAAATAGAACTAAAAAGACAGTAATTTAAACATTACTTTATTTAGCAATTTTTTAGATTCACAACAAATTGTATTTCTTTTAAAACACTCATTTATAAATCATAAATGGGTGTTTTAAAAGAATTTAATTTACATATGTGATTATATTAAATTTATTAAACTTTCAATAAATATTATAATAAGTGACCAAATAAGTTTAACATGATATAATTATTAAAATATACCTAATGTTTATTCTTTCAATAAATCATACTAATTTTAATTAAATATACATTTATTAAAACATTATATATAATCACTGAAAATGTATTCTTTTTATAAATTTTATATAAAAACTATAATAATATAAGTGAGATGGATATTTATGACAAACAAATCAAAAGTAAGTATATTATCAATTTTAATTATTATAATTACATTTATAACAATAAGGCAATCCATACTGCTGCATAGAGGAATTAAAAAAATTAAGATTCCTAATAAAGAAAGTAGACAATTAGGGAATATGAGTATTTATGAACGGTTAACTGTTAAAAAAATATCTAAAAAATACAATATAAGTGAACAAGAAATTTTCAAAATCCTTGAAATTACTCCTAACAATGGCGATGAAAATATACCTATCGTTAAATTAACGAAAAAGTATAATAAAAATCCAGAAGAAATGAAAAACAATTTAAAAAAAATTATAAAAAACCAAAGAAATTCAGAAGGTAAAAAATATGAGTAGCTTTACTAATTTATTAATAACATACTTTAGAGATTATAACATTTGGTTCTTAAGTATCTTAATTATGCTTGGATCTGTAGGAATTCCAACAGGCGCATGTTTGATAGTACTAGCCTCTGGAGCTTTTGCTTATGCTGGTGAATTTAACATAGTAGTTCTCTTTTTACAAATTTGGTTTTTTTCATGTATTGGTGATATTATTTCTTATATTCTATGGAAACTTTTAGGTCACAAATTTTTAAATAAATCTCTGCGATTGAGAACATATTTCCATCCTAAAATAATAAAAGCACAAGATTATTTAGAAAAGCATGGCAAAGGTACAGTTTTTTTTACTAGGTTTTTAATATCTGCAATGGGACCTTTTGTTAATGCTGCAGCAGGAATTGTAGAGTACAAGTTAGTAACTTTTACTTTATTTATTGCTTTGGGTGATTTATTATGGTCGTGTATGTACTTAGGCTTAGGCTATTGGTTTGGTGATTCCTGGGAAAGCATAGTTCCTATTGTAACACAGGTTGCCGAGTTTTTTACTTGTATAACCATTCTAGTTATTAGTATATACTTTTTTATTAAAACCATTAGATCAAATAAAAAAAATGTTAATACTAAATAGATAGATCTTTTAAATTTAAACATTTATTTATTACATAACAATACTAAATTATATAAATTTTATAAACCCAGGAGAATAGTAATGAATTACATAGTATTTGATTTAGAATTTAATCAAAGTTTAAAATCTAAAAAAGAAAATAAAAACTTAACAAATTCAAAATGTCCTTTTGAAATAATTCAGATTGGTGCTGTAAAGCTTGATGAAAATCTTCAAATTGTCTCTATACTAAACAAATTAATAAAGCCTGAATTGTATACCATTATGAATCCTTTTGTAGAAGAAATGACCAGCATTACAATAGATATGCTAAACAAAGCACAACCATTTAAAGAAGTTTACAAAGAAATTTTGGAATTCATAGATAATGATAAAAACATATTATGTGTATGGGGTGCTTGTGATATAAAAGAATTATTTAGAAATATTAAATACCACAATCTAGATATATCTCTAATTCCCAGGAAATATATTAATCTTCAACTTTATGCATCTAAGTATCTTAACTGTCCAAAGGGTACTAGTATTGGACTTAAAAATGCTGCAGAATTACTAAATATTAATATTGAAGGCGAATTTCATAATGCCCTTAATGACGCTTATTATACAGCAGAAATTTTCAAGAAAATATATAACAAAAATATGAAAATAACTAACTATGATGTAAATAAAAATATTAGACCTACTAGAAATAATACTGAAAAAAATACACTTGATACCTCTAATCTAATTAAGCAATTTGAAAAAATGTTTAATAGAGAAATGTCTGAAGAAGAACAAAAAATTATTAAGCTAGCTTATATGATGGGAAAAACCAGACAATTTGAAATTGCACATTCTAATACTTTAAAACATTAATTACATTTATTGGTTAAAATTTTTGAAAAACTAATCCTTTTTAAATACTAAACTACTAAAAAGCCTGTTAACAAGCATCAATTTGCTATTTAACAGGCAGATTTACTAATGTCAATTATTAACTTGTTCAGTGGCATCGGTCAAATCCATTTGATATTAATAACTTCGTTTATATTAGCTTCAATCCGGTAAGTAAATCTGTAAACCATTTATAATACTTAATTTCTTTAGAAAAAATTTTTTATACTAAAATATTGATATATCAATGCTTATATGAATTACTAGCCAAATCTAAGATAAAAAAATAACTTCTATAGATGAATATACAAATAATTTGCAATAGTAAATAAAAATAAACTTGCAAAGCTATAAATATTAAACTTACTCAAATACAGTTTGTTTTTTTTATCTTCATTTTCATTTATAAATATTTTATAGGAAATAAGGCTTGCTAGTGAAGCTATTAATGTTCCCATTCCTCCAATATTAACTCCTAAAAGTACTTGTTTCCAATTTTCAGTAAATCCTGATACTAATACAGAACATGGAACGTTACTTATTAATTGACTAAATACTATAGAAGAAAAATAAGGCATATCTTTCATCTGCAAAAAACTATGTAAATATACTTGAATACTTTTTATATTAGATATGTTTCCAATAAATATAAAGAAACATATGAAAGTAGCTAATAAAAAGTAATCCACTTGTTTTATAAGATATTTATCCATAAAAAGTACACCTATTATTACAACTAAAAATGCATATTTATAATTTATAATTCCAAATACAGAAAAGATTACAATTGCAAAAATAATTAAATATATGCTAGTCCTCTTTTTATCTTCTAAATTTACAGTTTCAAGAGACAGCCTAAGCCTTTTTTTAGGCACTCTTTTATTTAATAAAATAAGCCAAAGCACACCAGATGCTACAAAAGGTATTGTTATAGAAAAAAACTGAAAACTGCTTAAATTATAATAAGTAAACAGAAATAAATTTTGTGGATTTCCCATAGGTGTAAGGCTACTACCTATATTAGCAGCTAAAGTTTGAAGTATTATTGTTTTCATTGGATCAAATTTTGCTTTTTTAAAAGTAAGCATAGCTAAAGGAACAAAAGTAAGCAGTGCTACATCATTTGTTACCAGCATAGAAGCAAAAAAAGTTATTATGATAAATACTATAGAAATCCTTCTAGTATTTTTGCATTTTAATAACACTGTAACTGCAATTTTATCCATAAACTTCAACTTTTCTAAAGCAGAAATTATTATCATCAAATTAAAAAGAAGTACAATAACTTTAAAATTTATATAAGATATTTGAGGCTTAACAAAAAAAGAAGTGAATATTGAAAGTATTAATGATATACAAAATACCTTCTCCATCTTTAGTTTCTCAATTATTCTATAAACATTTTGTGAGTTTAATCCTAAACCTTCCATCAGTATATTATCCTGTCCTCTCTTGTAAAAATGTTTTAATCTGTACACCATTCATTATAATATATCTTTTTTAATATAGATACAATAGTATAATTTAAAAATGTTTATTTTGGTATAATAGTATATATTTTGACTGAAGTAAGAAGAAACGTTAAGCTGTATAAAGACTGATATACAGCTTAACGTTTCTTCGGTTACTTGCATGGCAATGTACTTATATTATGGAACAATTCCTACTATAATTCATAAAATATACCGAGGTGATTCAAATGAGTAATAATAGCCAATCTCATTCTTTGAGAGAAGTCGTTACTATTGAAAATCCAATTTTTAAATCCTTTGAAGGCAAATATTTTATTGGAGAATCTGATTTATTAAGTTTAGGTTTTAATAATTATGCTTGGGGAGCTTTATACAATCCTAAAGACTCGGGCGTAAATCTATATTTTAGTGTTACTACTGTAACTAATACTTCAAATTTACCAATAGAATCAAGAATATATTTAAACTCTACTATACCAGAAGGAGCAACTAAAGTAACCTCTGTTACACCATCTAACCTTACGATTTTACCACCACCTAAGCCAAAGATAATATTTCTTACTGGTCAGTTTCTAAATAATAAAATTGAGGGGGGCGTTAAAGCTTATACAAGAATTGTTCCTCCAAACTCCACTCTTGTTAATGAAGAAAATGGCAAAATAGTTATTCCACCTGGAGGCAATATTTTAAACCTATTAGTTTCTTCTGCTCAAGTGCTGATTAAGGCTCATATTGCATATGGCTTCTGGAGAGAAAAAATGGATTAATTTTACATTTTCTAAATATTATCAAGGACCATATTCAAAACACAAAGAACATTTTTACTTTGTATATTTTGAATATGGTCTATATATTTAAATACTATAGATACTTCAAAATCTTAATTTCACTATGAAATTAAAACTAAACTTTAAAATCTGTCTAATTATGATTTTGTGTATCTATAGTATGAACACTATGAATTTGTAAATTAGCACTTAAGGGTTTCCCAATTCGCCAAATTATTTGCAGTATATTCTTTGTTAGTGTTATTAATTTTTATATTTCTATCAGATACTTCAACTATCCCACCCATAATACTTTTTCCTTTAGCGATTTCTTCTTTTAAATATTTTTGTAAATACTCATCTTTAGCTTTTGTTTTAGTTTCTGCTTCTCTATCATTTTTTGATTTAACTTCAAATATTCCAATTAATCCCGTTTTAAAAAGTACAACATAATCTGGATAAAATGCATGAGGCGTTCCATTATATTCATATCGTATAGCAAAGTTTTCTCTTCCTTTGTCATCATTCTTGTACCACCACATAAGTTTATCTCCATTTTTCTCTAAAAAATTTTCAAAAGTTTTTTCAGTTTGCCTCCTATTTTTCTTTAAGTAACATTTATCATATATATTTTTTTCTGCTTTAAAAAATTCATATGTAACATCATCTACAAGCTTTGTTTCCTTTATAGAAAAATCACTATAATATTCTTTTGTTTCTTTAAGTTGATATTTTCTATATACCTCTGTATATTTTTCTACAGTACTATTTAATATTGCTTTGAAAATTTTTTCATAATTAACAATAAATAATCCTTGTATTGTAGTTATTACCCCTATTTCCTTTATGTCATAACTAAAAATTTCATTAAAACATTTATAAATCAGCTCTTTTAAACAAGAACAAAAAATCTCTGAAGTTCTTTTTATAAGAGTTGTAAATGTTTCCTCAATGTCAAATGCATTTACCTTTATCTTTTTATCCTTATGATCTATTTTTACATTTATTCTGTCTAATGTTGCTGTTTCAATATGCCCATCATACATGAGCTCACTTTCCAAATTATCAATGTTCATATTAAAATTCAGTTTATTTAAAGCATATAAATTATTTACAGCACTTTTATTTTTTGATACATTTAATTCTTTTTCAACTTCCTTATAAAAGATCTTCTCTAATATTTCTCTTTTAACAATAATATCTTTACTAGGTTCTTTGTAATAGGAGCGTAAAACAATATTTTTCATTTCAGGTCTAATTTTAGCCTTCAAAATTTTAACCAAGGAAAAATTTCCCACCTTAATAGAAATATCTTTATTGTTAGTATATATATACGCTTTATTTAAAATCTCATTTTTATAGTGCCTCTGCTCTGGCATACGAAGAATTCTTCCAATGGTTTGTATATCAAAAACTTCACTGACCGTTTCCCTAAGCTTTAAAAGCACATGAGCCCTTGGGCAATCCCATCCAGTAGCCACAGCCATTTTAAAAATTAGAACCTCAACCTTAGAATTAAAATCATTAATATTCTCTAAGTTTTTAGAATTATTGCTTATCCACAGAGCAAGATTATTATTTTCTATGGATATTCCTTTAATTTTAAGTATTCTAATTAATTCATGTAAAACTTCTTCTCCCATTTTAGCATTAGGTATTTGAATAAGACATAATGGATTTATTTTAACATTCTCTCTTTCAAAAGCCTCACTTAATTCTAATCTTCTTTTAATGGCCATTTCCACTACAATTTCAATGGAGTTTTTATTATCTAGGTCTACTTCTTCAATATTATCATTTATGAGTACTTCTTTTTTTATTATTCCCGATTCAATAACTTCTTCCGGAGAAACCTTTACAAACGCTGCTTTATTATCATTTATATCCTCTCCTGAAGGTATATACTTTGGAGTAGCACTCATTTGAAGCATAATTTCAGGATTTATTATATTCATTAACTCCTTTGAAGTTCTTGTGTCTGTAGTATTATGACTTTCATCAATAATTAACATTATTTTTCTTACACTACTTGTATTTTCTATAAGCTTAAGAAAATTTATTCCATCGCCTTCCCTCATTAAAACATTATCCCATGCTCCATTTTTCTTTGTATTAAGCTTTTCCCAATTAACTACTACTATGGCATTTCTTTTTATTATTCCATATCTAATGACATCCTCTAGCAACCTGCAAGAAGGGCTTCCTTCTAGTATACTGCTTATTTTATTTTTACTTTGCTCATGTAAATGACCCTTTCCAATAGATATCCATATAAAACAAAAATCTTTACTTTCAAGCTTACTAATCATTTCAATATATTTTGATGCAATTACAGTTTTGCCTGAACCTGTAGGTGACTTAAGAACTAGTACCTTTTTTTTCTCATTACTTTTAAGCAAACCGTTAGTTTTACAGGTCAATTCTCTAACAGCTTTTTTTTGATAACTTTTCAGCACTACCATGATTTTAGTGCCTCCTCATAAACTTCCATGATTTTTTGTGGTATTGGTTTAATCTTTATTCCAATAGCACTTAATTCTTGAAATTCAAATTCACTTATTTCATAATTTAAGCTTAAAATATAGAGAATTTTTTCACATGAATTAAAACACTTTAAATCTTCCTCAATATTATTAATAATAGAAAAATCTATAAAGCTCTGGCAAATTACCATTACTAAGTCGTTATTATTAAAAATACTATACTGATACCCTACTTTATATAAATTAAAGCAATTTTCCTTTATACACAAAAGTTCAACGCACCTATCTGCAAGTTTAATTTTTAAAGCATCTCTACTTTGATTCTTAGGAATAAAATCCACTTTATAGTATTTCAAGTTTCCTCCTATTCCCTTTATATAAGTATCATGAGAATTTATATATCCTGTAATATTATTTCTTATACGTCTATAAGTTATATTTTCACATATATTTAGGTCGCTTTCTGGAGTTTCTCTTCCTATATTGGATAATATAAATTGCCTTTTCCCGTTATCCTCTCTGTTCATTTCTAAAATAGCTTGTCCTAAAGTTCCTGATCCAGCAAAGAAATCAATAAAAATTCCGTTAGAATCACACATAGAAACTATTCTTTTTATAAATTTTAGGGGTTTTTTTCCACTACTAAAAGTAACTCCACCTTCAGATGAAATTCCGTTCCAGCTAACATCATCCCAAAGAGTTCCTAATTTCTCCTTTTTATATATTTTATTATTTTTCCTATAAGCTACATCTGATAACCATATAACTATCCTGCTATTAATATAATATTTAGTAGTTAATTTGCTTTTATTTTTTCCTGTTTTGGGAACATATTCTATGGATATAAGTCCTCTATAATCATTAGTCCCTTTTATTACCCTTTTTCTTATTGAGGATTGTGAATTAGTACTGCTACATATTTTAGAAAAATATTTTGAATAGATTTCACTTTCTGACAGTTTTTCTTCCTCTATAATCTCTGATATACTCTTCATAACATATCCTTCATGTTTAAAAATTTTAATATCTTCTGAAGTTCCGTCTTTTATGGTACACATATACTTCTTAGTACCTTCATCTATAAGCACCTGTCTATAATCATACTGTTTTCCTTCTTCTCTTCTTTCTCTTATAAGATTCATTAAGGATTGTTCTTTGTATACAGCATTAAGTTTGCATTTTTCCCTGCTTTTACAATAAATAAGTAAATACTCTATATTCTTTTTTAACTTTTTATCCTCACCGCCACCACTTGCACCTGAAGCACTTTTAGTTTTAACACTAATACAATTAATAAAGTTATCCGATCCAAATATATCATCACATAACATCTTTAGCTGACTTTGTTCATTATCATCAATAGATATAAATATAGCTCCATCACTACTTAAAAGTTCCCTTGCTAATCTTAATCTCTTATTCATAAAAGAAATCCATTTACTATGTTTATAGGTATCTTCACCATTAACATAGTTATCATTATATATAAAATCCTTATTTCCCGTATTATATGGAGGATCAATAATAATATTTATTTGCTTTTTATCATTCATTCCATGAGTAAATAATAAGGTGTTTAAAGCATATAAGTTATCTCCTTCTATTATTAAATTTATAATATCACTTTCTCCTCTACACAACTCCTTTTCTTTAACTTCTGTAAGCACTGGATAATTATTTTTTAAAATTTCTTCCGCTTCTTCTACTTGATCTTCCCAAACTAAACCGTATTTTTTAGTTTTCCTTAAATGATTATTTTCCAGCTTTAGCTTCTCTATAATAGAAAGTACCTTTTCCTTGTTAAAATCTATATTATCAATATCTTTTAAATTTTCAAAGGCATATACTTTTTCCACACTGCCACCCCCAGTACTTACATATTATCATATTTTTTACATTTTTTGTATATTTTTTATAAAAAATCTAATTCAAAGTAATATAACTTAAAATAAGAGGTTTGAAAAAGTATCAAATCTCTTATTTTATATCTAAAATTCAATTGTTGATTTTAATTATAATAGTCAAAAACTTTTTAATAACAACTAGTAGTTAAAATCCATATTTCTAATATTAAGTTCTAGTTTGATAGTCTACTACATATTTACCGTTATCCACAATGGTATTTAAAACTTTGAATCCTTTCTTTGCCAGCTTCTTTAATGCTTTTTTAAATTTCTTTTCACTTTCGTAGGTTCTTTTAGTAAACTTTTTCACTGTTAATCACCTCTTTTTCATAAATAAGTATCAGTTTGAACAATACCCTATTCAGTAGGGCTCAAAAATTATTGTCATTCAAATTTTTACATATCCTCGGAAATACTTTAGATAATAATATATTTATCATTACCTTATTTTTATCATCTATACTTAACATAAAATCTATAATTATTCCTAATAACACATAATTAGCTGCTTAAATATTATCTCTAATTTGTGAAACTAAATCTATAAAAAATAGGCTGTACCTTTATCAGGTACAGCCTATTTACTAGTTTCCATAAATAATTTATCTATATTTGGAAATACTTTTCCTATAATTTTTAAGCTTATCTATAAATTTATAATTATCCCTTTCCAATACATTAACTATTACCTTTATAAATGAACTTCTCCTTCATGAGAATTTTGCTTTATATCATTAACATATTGGTCTATATATTTATTAAATGTTTCCAAAGAAATGTGTTTGTTTTCTAAATATAATTTGTTTAATATAAAATTTAATTGTTCTTCATTTTTAATATTCCTAATGTTTGCTTTTATTTTTTCTAAATCGTTAAGAGCACATTCAGAAGTAATGATTTTTATCAAGATTTCTTCAAGGTGCTTTATCGCAGGACATATAGAAATATTTATGGTACTTTCTAGTGAACATTTAATAATATTCATAATTTCATTCACCATCGTAATAGCTGCACATTGAATTATGCCTTCATCAATAAGTTTTTCAACAGCTTTTACAATGCCCTTTTCTACTCCTTTTTCTATGCTCTTTTTCATAACCTTTTCCATATCTTTATCTATACTCATATTTACCCCAAAATAAATATTATTCTACTTCAATATTTATTTTAAAAAAATATATTTAATGCATATATTTATAGATAGATGATGTTATATTCTTTTAATTATAGCTATCTACCTCGAAAACCTTAGTTTTATTATAAAATCAAAACTAAATTTTAATCTTTATCCAAAATGTAAGACTTAATTACAATGTTGTATACATATTTTTTTAAATTTACTTTATCTTATTTTGAATTCAGAAATTATTTAAAATATCTTTTTTAGAATTCTGTATACTTCTTACTATTACCCTTACATTTTTCAACTGGGTACTTTTTCTCATTTTGATCCATTTTGCTGTTCATAATATCTGTTAAGTCCACACCTAAAGAATCTGACATGTGAATACAGTAAATCATAACATCTGCAAGTTCTTCAAGTACATGTTCTTTATTATAGTTTTCTTCATCCCATAAAAAATTTTCTAAAAGCTCTGCAGCTTCAATTGAAATTGCTTTGGCTAAATTGGCTGGTGTATGAAATTGATTCCAATCCCTATCATTTCTAAACTTTCTAATTCTATTTATCGTATCCTTCATTTTTATCTCTCTTTCTATACTTTATTTAAATGATAAAAACAAGGCGCTTCACTTTTAAGAGCCTTGCTTTTTAATATACTAATTTATACTTTATTTTAAAAACTGGTTAAAGAATGCTCCGAATCCATAACTATAAGCCAATATACACCAGGGCTTTCCAAATATGATAATACATAAAAACTTTTTAAATGACATTTTGCTTAATCCAGATAAATAACAAAAAATATCATCTGGTGCAAGAGGAATTAATAGTGTAAAAAATAGTAAAATAGCATATCCCTTTCCACCTTCAAACTTTCCAATATACTTTTCATATTTTTCTTCTGTTATAATCTTTTTTACAAAGCTGGCTCCATATTTTCTAGCTAGTAAAAATGATATAATCGAACCTAAAGTAATACCTATATAATTAAATATAAAACTCTTCAAGCTTCCAAAAAGCGCCACACCAACTATAGATCCTAAAACTCCTGGAATAACAGGAAATATAACCTGCAATAGTTGAATCACTATTAAAGCAAATGGTGCAAATACTCCGAATTGTCGAATATAATTTTCAAAAGCCGATTGTGAAGAAAAATTACCTGCCATATATGCTTTTATAACAAAAAACACCAATGTAATTACTATCGCCAGTACCAATATACTAATACACTTCTTTATAGATCTTACAGATTTTGCGTATTCCAAACTTTTCTTTTCCTTTCTTTCATCAAATTATCTATAATTCTTATTCATACTAAATAACCTACTATAAGACATAATTATACCAATAATAATCCAATTAAACAATAAATAAAGATATGACAATAGCAACTATATTGTCTAAAATTGAAATTTTAATTTAAACACTGTTTTATATTCTTCTGACTTTTCAAGTGTTAGGCTTCCCCCATGTTTTTGCACTATTTTATCTGCAATAGAAAGTCCCAGTCCTGTACCACCTTTTGTATATCTCGATTTGTCACCTCTTACAAAAGGTTCAAATATAGTTTTCTTTAAATTTTCATCAATACCAATTCCATCATCTGCAATTACGAGCTGAATTTCTCTATTATCGCAGTTTAATTCTATCTTTGCCTTTGTACCAATTTTATTATATTTCAGTATATTATATACGATATTTGAAATTGCCCTTTCCATTTCTACATTATCAAATTCATACATAATTTCATGATCTGGTAAACTTATTTCAAGTTCAAAGTTTTTTTCTTCAAATTCATTATAGTATTCAGATACTATTTGCCGTATAAATTCGCAAAAATCCCATGTTTCCTTGTTTATTGAAAACTTGCTATTATCAAGTTTTGTAAATTCATGAAGATTTTCAATTAAGGAAACTGTTCTTTGTGATTTGTTATATATAGTATTTAAATATTGTTTGATTTTTTCATCATCTGAAACAACATCATCTCTAAGTGCCTTTGAATATCCCATAATAGAAGTTAATGGAGTTTTTAAATCATGGGATATATCTGATAAAAGCTGTTGCTTTAAACTTTCCATCCTGTTTCGTTCTTCTCTTGAAGTTTCAATTTTTTCAGCCATAAAATTAAAAGCATCTCTTATTTCTGCAAACTCATTTTCTGCATTAAAATTAATTCTTGTGGAATAATCCCCTTCTATCATTTTCTTTATACCCTGTAATATCTTTTTAAGTGGCATAACTACCTTTTTAGTAGTCAAATAAGCATATAAAAATACAGATGTTATTAAAAACACTATAATTATAACTATACCTATTAATATACAAATTGCTGCTTTTTCAATATACTTATCCTGTGAAGGCGTTATATCCACATTTAATGTCACAACCTTAGGAGGCACTTTCACAACACAGTAAAATTTCTGTCTATTACTATTAAGAGGTGCAATAGAATAAAAATAGGAAGTATCACTTTTCAAATTATTATAAGCTAAGTCCATAAAATTTAAAAGTTCATCTTCAGTATAACTTGTTATCTTATCTTTTTTACTTCCTATAACATAAATAACCTTTTTATTTGAATCAAGTATTTCAACCCAACCTTTAGATGCAATAATTTTTGATGCATCGATTTTTTTATAATCACTTTTTACTATTTTTGATGCCATAAAAGATTTTTGAGTATCTTTTACGTACTCTTCCGATGAAATCATCTTTCCTATAGTAAGAATCACAAAACCTATACTGCCGAGTAGTACAATAAGCATTAAAAACATAAAGACAATATAGTTTTTAAACATAGTAATATACAATCTTTTAAATTTTTTTCTTAACTTCTTGAAAAACATTTATACTACACTCCATATATAAACTATTTTTTATACTCAATTTTATATCCAAGTCCTCTTATGGTTTTCAAATACACTGGATTTTTAGAATCTTCTTCAATTTTATCTCTAAGCTTACTAATATGAACCATTATTGTATTATCATCACCATAAAAAGGTTCATTCCAAATACACTCAAAAATCTGCTTTTTAGTAAAAACTTTTTTAGGATTGCTCATTAAAAGTAAAAGTAGCTTGTACTCTGTAGATGTAATTTGTATTTGATTATCTCCTTTATAAAGAACACATGAATCAGTATGAAATTTTAATTCCCCTATTATAATCGTTTCTACAGGTTTTTCTTCATTATTATCAAATTCTAAGCATCTTCTAAGTTGTGCTTTTACCCTTGCTAATACCTCCAGTGGATCGCAGGGTTTAGTTATATAATCATCCGCGCCAAGTTCAAGTCCCAATATTTTATCACTTATTTCACTTTTTGCAGACATTACAATAACAGGAATCTTATATTTTTCCCTTATTTTTTTTATAAGAGTGTACCCATCCATATTAGGCATCATTATATCAATTATTGCAATATCAACTATGTTATCTTTCAAAACATCTAGTGCTGAAAATCCATCACAAGCTCCAAGTACTTCATAATGTTCCTTTTCCAAATATAATGTTAATAATTCTATTATTTCCTGTTCATCATCAGTAATTAAAATTTTTTTCATAGGTATAAACTTTCCTTTCATTATACTTTCTTTACCTGTCTTATTGTTCTATAATTCTTTTATTCCAGTTTACTTTTATAAAATAAATACTCATAACTATTCCAAGTATAAAGCATCCCATTCCACTTATAAGCCATAACAAATTAAAACTATTTAAAGTTATACTTTCCTTACTTCCATTACTATCTATGAAAAAAGATATAACTTGTACAACAAAAACTATAAAATTATTGATAATGTGAATTCCTATAGTAGCAAATATATTTCTTGTTCTTAAATATATTAATGACATACATATACCAAAAATAATTGCAGACAATATTCCTAGTTCGTAATGAATCATTCCAAATAAAATAGAAGATATTATTACTGATCTTTTAATTCCGATTTTCATTTTTAATCTATTAAGTATAACCCCTCTAAATACAAATTCCTCCACAATTGGTGCTATAAATGATGCTGCAATTCCATTAATAATTATGCTGTATAAAGAATTTAAATCATTTTTATTTAGTTCTTCTAAAAGTCCCTTCATAAATGAAGGTGATATACTTTTTAAAGCATAAACTGCAATTATAACAGATCCTATAGTGATAGTAATGTTTATTATAATACTAAATGCTATATCTTTAATATCTAAATCTTGTTTTAAATCAATTAGCCCTTTTTTGACATCATATCTTACTTTTCTTAATTTTAACATAAACCATACTAAAACTCCTAAATTACATAATAATAAAAACAAATTTTCATCTAATATGCCTGTAGATTTCACAAAACTTAATTCAGAAATTATACAAAAAAAAATTACTACAGCAATATAAATAAGTATAATTTTTCTTATTTTTGTGCTTTCAAAAAAATTATTCATAATATTTACATCCTACCTTTAAATTTAATTTTGATTCAATGCTGAATCTTTATTTTAAGTTTACAATTATATACTTTCCTCTCTCTTAATGAAACCTTAAAGTTTCCTTAACTTTCTAAATAAAAATAAGCGTAAAATAACTATTTAAATAGTTACTCTGCGCTTATAATTATTTTTCATGAATTTTTTACTTAAGGCATCTGAAATAAAATAACAATTCCAATATGCGACGGATATTTTTTGTAAGACAAGGAGACATGTTCCGCAGATAGTTGTTCTATCTAATGGTTCTGTGGACGCGATATTACAGAAAATAGACTAGCATATGGACTTTTATTATTTTTTTGAAGATGCCTAATATCCTTAATTTAATAATTTCTTCATTTCATTCATTAAAGTAAATACTTCCTTTGAACACATGTCCATTTTTTCAAGACATTGTTCTGCTGATTTTATGTCTTCTCTTTCATATGCAATAACAGCGTCTTTTGCTGCCTCATACAATTCTATATAAGTTTTTCCTAAATCAATAAAAACTTTATTATTTCTAAGCTTATCACACTCTATTCCACAATACCACTTTCCAAGTCTGCATCCTTACAACTTTTTTCTATTTAAAAACATTATACTATGTATCGATTTTTTTGAAGTTATTCTAATATTAAATTTTAAATCTATCAACATAATAATGTAAAACCTTTGCTGAATATAAGAATAACTTGATTAATTCATTACTTTCTTGTAACATATTTACATTATATGTAATGTGAAACATTAAATATTTGATATAATATACTTGTGCGCTTAGAAAGGAGGCTGTACATGTTTAAAATTGCCATTTGTGATGATGAAATACTTCAAAGACTTGATACTACAAATAAGCTTAAAAATGTGCTAAAACATTTTAATTTTGATTATGAAATTGAAGAATTTAATAGCGGTGAAAACCTACTTTATTCTAAAAGTTATTTTGATATTATTTTTTTAGATATAAAAATGAATAAACTTTCAGGAATAGATACAGCTAAAAAACTAAGAGAAAATAATAATAATTCAAAAATTATTTTTATAACATCATTTAAAGAATACGTATTTGAAGCCTTTGATGTATCAGCGTTTCATTATCTGATAAAACCTGTATGTGAAGAAAATATATTAAAAATTATAGATAGAATTTTAAAATCATTTAAAGAAGAAAAAAATAGTGATTTGTATATTGTAATTACAAAAGGCAGACAAGCCATTAAAATATTGCTGAATAACATATATTTCTTCGAAATGCAAAATAGAATTGTAATTATACATACCACTAATGGAACTATACAGTATTATGACAAAATTTCAAATGTAGAAGAAAAAGTTCCAGAACGTGATTTTTTTAGATGTCATAGAAGCTATATAGTAAATTTAAAGTATGTAATGAAATTCGATAAATCAAGTATAACACTTGACAATAATGAAAAAATAATGCTGTCTCAAAGCAAATACGATGACTTTTCAAAAGCATTTTTAATTTATTTAAAGAAAGGTCAGGTATAAAAGTGTTTGATTTTACTATAATAGAAAAATTAGTTGGAATTATAACTTCTACCACAAGCATTATAATGCTATACATATTATTTAAACGGTTTTTGGGCTTTAAAATAAACCATTTTTGCATAATTTCAATAATGATTGTAACAGTAAATTTGCCTCCATTTATAGCAAAAATATTAAATATAGATGGTGTCTATGAATGGATACTTGTATCAATATATGCTTTTATATTATCTTTAATTTTTTGCAGGGGAACATATTTTAAAAAAGTTATATCAATAGTAATTTACACTTGTATTGGGGAACTTGTACAATATACAACTATCCCCTTAATTTATGTGTCACATTATGTCTCTATAAAAAATTCAGCTTATGGAACTGAACTTGTAAGAATGCTAATAAATCAGTCATCTGAAGTTTGTTCAACATTATTATTTATTTTTATAATAAATTTTGTATCAAAACATTTTTTTGTGAATGAAACTTTTGGTACAGTAAAATACAGTCTACTTTTTACTCTTCCAAATGTGTTCATAGTATCTATATTATGTGAATACTTTAGAATTTATTATATTACTAATAACACAGGATTTAATTCTTTACTTGGCAATATTAAAATGATAGGATTTGCTTCTATGGCTTTAATATGCTCCTTATTTACCATAATAATTTCAGACAAACTTCTTAAAGAAAACAAGCTTCGTGAAAAAGAATTATTATTAAAACATCAATTTTATATGCAAGCCAAGCATTATAAAAACTTGCAAAAACAGTTTCAAAATACACGAATGTTTAGGCATGATTTAAATAATCACCTGATTTGCATGAAAAATCTAATGGATAATAATGATATAACAAATGCAATAAAATATCTTGAAAAAATTACAAAATCTGTAGAAAATCTTAATTTAAAAGTAAATACAGGAAATCCTTTTGCCGATGCGGTTATAAGTGAAAAATATAATATTTGCATAAACAAAAATATACTATTTAAATGCGATGTCAGAATTCCAAAAAACTTAGCAATTGATCCTTTTGATCTATGTGTACTACTTGCAAATGCTTTAGATAATGCAATAGAAGCTTCTGAAAAAATCATAAAAAAAAATATACCGAAATTTATACATATAAAAACCATACTAAATAAATCCTTTATTATATTTGAAGTAAAAAATAGTACCGAAGGTTGGTTAAATAAAGATGAATTAACCACTAATAAAGGTGATGATGTAAATCATGGATTAGGACTTCTAAATATTAAAAATACTGCTCACAAATACTTTGGAACTACTTATATTGAAACCAGTGAAAATATATTCATTTTAAATGTTATGCTGCAAACTTAGCAATTTTATTATAAATATTTTCTACAATTTTACAAAATCAAGTATGATTACTTCATTCACTACAAATAAGTTTCTATTTACAACATTAACATTATTTTCTTTTTTTCCTTGTCGATTATATTAATAGATATACTTTAATTTGTATACCTGAACTAAATATCACATTAAAGAAAGGAAGTATGTATATGAAAATAAGCGGGGTATCTAATGTACTTAATAAGCATATAACAAGTACATTGTTAAATAAAAATAATTCTGCTAATAAACAAAATAATCCTTTAGAAAAGCAAAAAGCACAAATTCAGCAGCAAATAAGTGACGTTGAAAACAGCAATCTTTCTAAGGAAGAAAAAAATGCAAAAATAAAAGAACTTCAAAAAAATTTGCAGGAAACTGAACAAAAAGAAATGGAACAAAAAGTTCAAAAAAAACTTGAAAACCCTGAATCTAAAAATACTGATAAGAAAAGTCAGTTAGAAAATGATAGAAAATTAGAACTTAAAGATGATGAAGATAATAAGGGTTTAAATAAAGATGTTGTATTTGGTTTAGCTTCAGCTTCAGGCCATATGAAAATCGGTAAAGTTGCATATGCAGTGTACAAAGATGCAAAATTCAAAGGTAAGATGGATGTGGCAGAAAGGGCCTTATCTTATGCTTCAGGTGAACTTAAAGAGTCAAGAAAGAGTACAAAATTAGTTGCAAAAGCCATTGGCGAATATAAAAAACAACTTAGAAATGCTAAAAAAGAGGAAAATCCAGCTGATAATGTAGATAAAACCTCTATTGATACTTCAAAAAAAGCCTCAACAGACAATACTATTAAAGAAAATGTTGTTACCGACAATTTAAATAATTCAACTGATACTAATGCTAATAAAAAGATTTCTTAACTTTATAATAATTTTGTGATAAATTAGTTATAAACTTTATTATTTAATTTTGTTGTAATATTATAAGAAATCTCTTTTAATATACTATATTATCTATCTAAAACAACAGTGGCAAGATAAATTATTCTTGCCACATTTAAGTATCTATATTAATTTCATCTATATCTTTATTCATTTTTTATTATTTTTTAAATTCACCATTCTACTTATATATCATATTTTTCGACAACTCTATATTATATCTATAGTAAACTATAAACAATATATTGACCACGTTTTTATTTAATGCTAAAATATTCATAAAAAACAAACTTTCCACATAATTCTTCAAATTAATTCTATAATCGTCTGTATTTTACAATAATTTCAAATGAAGTATGAATTGGAGGACTATCATGAAAGCACGAAATTCGCTACAAATTAAGGCAATTTGTATAATATCTTTTATTTTCATCTCACTAATAAGTATTCTTACAGCTATTTGTTATAACAATTCAAAGAAGTCAATTTTAAATTCTATGGAAAGCTCTGGTAAACAAACTGTTACTATTCATGCACAAAACCTATCCTCCTGGGTAAATTCAAGATTATCACAAATGCAAGTAATTGCAAATACTGAATTAGTATCTAGTATGAATTACGATGAAATAATTTCTTATTTTCAGCGTGAGCAAAAAAATTATAATGGAATTTATAATAGTTTAGGTATAAGTGATACTAAAGGAAAACTAATTTTACAAAATAATGTAACAATTGATATAAGTTCCGAAAGTACTTTTCCTTTAGTTATGCAGGGTAAATCAATTATATCAAATCCATTTACAGCTAAAGAAAACCCTTCTGACTGGATTATATCTATGGAATGTCCTGTAAAAGATATAAAAAGCAACAAGGTTATTGGACTTGTAAGTGGTGCCTGTCTTGTTTCTACAGTATTTAAAGAAACTACAAATTTTCATTTAGGAAAAACAGATAAAGTATATATACTAAATAAAGATGGTACTGTATTATTTCATCCAGACAGTAAATTAATTAACAATAGTAACTTTCTAAAAAGCTCTAATAATGAATATTTAAATTTAGTTAAACAAGCTGTTTCCCAAAATAGTTTTTCTGGACAATTTAAAGATAATAATGAGACAAAGATGCTTTTTTCATCACATATTGAAGGCACTGACTGGTACATGTTCCTTGAAGTACCTACTAGTGAGTATACCAATAGCATAAGTTCTTTATTATATTCAACAAGCATTCTAACAATCATTTCAATAATTTTACTAATTATAATACTAACTCTTTTAACTAAATACTTCTTTAATAGACTGTTAAACGTGTCTATAGCTGCTGAAAAAGTAGCTGAAGGACATTTAGTTAATTATTTGCCTGAAACATCAGACGAATTAGGAATATTTAATGCCACTTTTAATAAAATGATAAAAAACTTAAAGGATATTATATTAAAATTAAAAAATGTTTCCGATATTGTTTCGTCCTCATCTAGAAACTATAGGAAAATTGGTTTTAATGTTGCCGAAAGTGCTAAAAACATTCAAGAAAACATTAAAGATTTAGCCTTAGGAGCTAAAGAAACTGCTGCTGAAATTTCAAATGTTACTAAATATATAGGTAACATGGAAAAGCAATCAAAAGATCTAGTGGAAATAAGCACACATATTGATTCAATGATATCGGATGCCAGGAACAATATATCTCATGGTTCCTGCAATTTAAATTCTACAATAAATTTATTAAACAATATGAAAAAAAGTATATTAAATTCCAGTAAAGTTATAGCTCAACTTTCTGATGGATCTAAAAACATTGAAAATATAACAACTACAATAAGTTCTATATCGGATCAAACGAACCTATTAGCTCTAAATGCAAGTATTGAAGCTGCAAGAGCTGGAGAACATGGTAATGGTTTTTCTGTAGTTGCAGAAGAAATCAGAAAATTAGCTGAACAATCTTCTAATTCAACTGAAGAAATTTCTAAAGAAATATCACAAATACAAAAACAAGTATTAGAAGCTTCATCAACTATGAAAGAAAGTATAAATTATATGGAATCAGGTACAAGCTCTATGGAAACTATCACTACTATATTTTCTAAAATAGAAAATAAAATTGAAACGATTAAAAATGTTAGTTCTGACGTATCTGAAATTGCAAAAAAACTGCTAGCTGAAAATATAAGTATCCATAAAGCTATCTCAAATGTATCATTAATAAGTGAAGAATCCGCTGCTAATACATCCTCTACTGAAGAAATAGTAAATGATCAAGAAAAAATGTTTTTGGAGCTTAAAACTGCATCAAAGGAATTAGAAGATCTTTCAGTATTATTATCTACTGAAATTTCTAAATTTAAAATCAATTAATAAAGATTCTATAAAAAAACACCCATTTGTTTTAAAAACATATGGGTGTTTAATCAATCTGAATACTAAATTAAGTTTAGTACTGTTCCTGTTCTATTTATAAAGCTTCCTTTGCAGTTTTCATCAAACATCTTTATAGCCTTTTCTCCAGTACAATGTGACAATCCTAAAATTTCTATATCTAAAGCATTTAAATAATTTATTGACTCTTTTATTCTATCATCATCTGCTTCAATAAGGTGAGTTCCACCTATTACACCTATTACCTCTTCTCCAGTTCTTTCACTAATTGTATTTATCATATTCAAAAATCCTGGATGAGCACATCCAAGTATAACAACTAATCCTTTTTCTGTCTTAATCCCTAAAGCTATTTCATCTTCAAACATATCAACTTCATATTTATCATTATACCTAATTTTCATATTTTCATTGATTTTTTCAAAAGGATAATATCTATTAAAATTTGAAAATAGAAAAGCATTATCATTGATTTTAAAGATATTATCCTTAATAAAATTTATAGGCACATTTTTATTATCAATATACTGTTTATCAAAATCTATTCCTATATATTTATAGCCCATCTCACCTGAAAAATCAGATTTAAGCTTTCCGTCAGAATAATGATATTTATTGCTTTTTTCAAAAAAATATTCACTTATAATAAGTTTAGGTTTTATATCATAAGTTTCTAGTAATCTTTTTACTCCACCACAGTGATCATAGTGAGCATGGCTCAAAACTAAAATATCTGTGTTTTTAAGATTTACCTTTAACTTTTCAGCATTTTCTATAAAATCCCCTGTTTTTCCTGTGTCAAACAAAATATTACAGTTCTCCATCTCAATAAACATTGAAAGTCCATGTTCATATTTTAATCTTTCATTTTTATCCTGAGTATTTTCTATTAAAGTAGTTATTCTCATTTTTAATATCTCCCTATCACAGCTTATCAGCAAAATCTTTTAAAACCGTTGCTGTGGAATTAAGCTCCTCAACCGCTGCTGAAATTTGCTGCATTCCTGCTGTTTCCTTATTTAATATTTCGTTAGAGCCATTAAACCTTTCATAAATTTCCGATATTGAATTTTGCATAGTATTAAGTATATTATTAATTTGATTTATAGACTCTCTGCTAGAATCAGAAAGCCTTCTAATCTCATTTGATACTACACTAAAGCCCTTACCATATTCTCCTGCCCTAGCAGACTCTATAGCTGCATTTAATCCAAGCAAATTAGTTTGTTTTGCAACACCTTGAATAAATTTTAAAACTTCATCCGTTTCTTTAGAACTCTCATTAGTTTCCTTCACAAACTTTTGAATATCTAAATTTGTTTCAGAAATTTTTTGAAGACCAGAAGACATATTTAATAAATTATCATTTATTTGTGATATGGACTCAGAAATTGAGTTTACCATACTTGATACCTTTTTCTTTTTCTCTAAACTCATACCTATTACCATAGTTCCAACTATTTCATTATTTTCAAAAACTGGAACTGCATTTGTTTTTAATGAAACTCCAAATACTTCTTCAGGTATTACTGCTGATATAGGCTTTTTTTCTTTAAGACATATATCTGCTGCACATCCCTTAGGTACTTTATCTCCTGTTTTTGATGCCATTTTCAAATTTTCACTATCCTGCACAAAAAGAAATTTTTCAGTGTTGGATATGGTGAAAATTAATTCACTATCAAAGTAATTTTTAAAATATGGAATTAAATTATAAAAAGACTGAATTAAATTATTATCACTTATTTCATTTACCATTGGTTCCACTTCCTTAAATATACATTTTATTATTTTTTAATATTAATAAAATACTTTTATGTAAAATTTATCATAATAATGAATAATATATAAAATAACTAACACAATTATTGTCGTAACCATTCCCAATAACTTTAATACAATACAAAATACCGCAATGATGTTAAAAATACAAAAATCTGTCAATAAACTAAACTTATCGGCAGACTTTTATACAGTAACTTATTATTTAAATTTCTTTATTCATATATTCTTCCACTAAAGCCAAAAATACTGTTACTCCTAATAAATCAGCACTTCCTCCAGGACTTATATTTCTTTCTATAAACTCACTACACATCTTATTTATTTCTTCTTTTCCTTGAAGTGTCTTCATTCCCCCAAACGAAAGTATGGATACTGCCTTTTCTTTTACTTCATTTAAAACTTCTAATGAATGTCTATATATTATAGTTGAATCATCGCAAATACTCATTATACCAATAAGAGTATGAACTAGTCTATCATTAGTGCTTAATTTTGCACTCTTCTTATAAAAATCTAGCGAAAAATTAAAAACTGTAGGAATTCCCTTTTCTACTTCTCCCCTAACACCTTCTGTATTATATTTAAGGAATATCTTTTCTCCATGGCTTAATTCACTTTTTTCCTTTAAGCCTAAAAGCTCATTAGAAACTATACCTTTAGTCATTTCCTTTATAATATGTTGTACACATTCAAAGTCTTGATTTTCATAAATAGCCTTTCCAACAGCTCCACAAATTACCCCTACTAAAAAAAGCATTCCTTTATGAGTATTAACTCCTTTAGTTTTAACAAACATATCTTTTTCAGCTTCTATTCCCAACTTTCTGATATCATTAAATATGTCCTTGTACTCTTTATTTGAAAATCCTTTTTGTACAAATAATGTTAAATACTTGCTTAAAACAGCTGTACTATCAATAAAAGTAAAAAAGTTCATATCTTTATGGGCTCCACAAGATACTGGGGATACTAAACCAGGAGATGGCCAACAAGCAACTTCATAAATCATAGCCTGTACTGCAAAACTACTAATTATCATTGAAATCTCATTTATCGTAAACGTTTTTTCTTTTTTCATTTTTTATCTCCCATAGTTCACTTTTAAGTTAATATAATTTAATAAATTCATGAAAGTTATTTTATCATATTTACAATTAAGATGCCAATTAATTTTTACAATATAAAAATAATGTGACACAAGTAACCGAAGAAACGTTAAGCTGTATTACGGCTGATATATGTTATGCAGGAACACTCACTTCATTAAGAAGTTCTAATGTTCCTGCATAACATATATCAGTCTTCATACAGCTTAACGTTTCTTCTTACTTCAGTCTACATAAATACTATTATCTTAAAAGTGTAGCTTTCATAATAATTATTTTTTATCTATATATTTTAAGTTATTTAGTTTAATCACAACTTAAGGCGCAGCCTGAAGTAATAGATTCATTTTCAGTTTTGAATCTATGTGTTATATGGTGCCTTATTTTGATTATTTTCAGCACTCGCAATTCTATTATACCAAGAGAAATACTTTTGCTTTATGTGTTTATTCTAAAGGCTTCCGCCTAAAGTTTTAAGAGCTAAATTATAAAATTATCAATAGTAATATGTACAACTGAAGTTACTAGTTTTGATTTTAACTTTCACTACACTTTACATCGCATTATACTTTAAATGTAAATCAATTGAAAAATACTATAAATTCTTTACTCTACTTATCTATATAATTACCACTGGTTTTATTAAGTCTCTTGGTTTCTCTCTCATTTGAAGAAGAGCGTCCTCAATTTTATCAAATCCAGTATAAACATGAGTAACTAATTTACTTAAATCCACACGATTATATTTCACTAAATCTATTAACCTTTCCATTCTAAGGCGTCCTCCTGGACAAAGACCTCCAACTATTTTTTTATGTGCCATTCCACATCCCCATTCAACACGAGGTATTGGAAGGAAGTCACCTTTTCCATGATAGTTTACATTAGAAACTACTCCACCTGGTTTAACAATACTTACAGCTTGTATTAAAGTTTCTGTAGTTCCACCCGCTAAAACTACACGATCAACACCTTTTCCATGAGTTAAATCTAAAATTTGCTTTGCAATATCTCCATTTTTATAATTAATTATATCTGTTGCTCCATAAAATTTAGCTGCTTCAACACAAACAGGTCTACTTCCTACTGCTAATATTCTACCTGCACCTCGAAGCTTGGATCCTGCTATTGACATTAAGCCAACTGCACCAATACCTATTACTGCAACACTTGAACCTAATTGTATATCTGCTAATTCCGCACCATGAAAACCTGTAGTCATCATATCTGTTATCATAGCAGCACTCTCTAAAGAAATTTCATCTGGTAAAAGTGCTAAATTCATATCTGCATCATTTACATGGAAGTATTCTGCAAAAACACCATCCTTAAAATTTGAAAATTTCCATCCTGCAAGCATACCATTAGAATGTTGTTGAAATCCTGCTTGAACTTCTAGTGATCTCCAATCAGGAGTTATCGCTGGAACAATTACTCTATCTCCTACCTTAAAATCCTTTACTTCGCTACCAACTTCATCAATTACACCAACAGCTTCATGACCTAAAATCATATTATGTCTATCTCCAAGTGCTCCTTCAAATACAGTATGTATGTCTGATGTACATGGTGATAACGCTAAGGGACGCACAATAGCATCATAAGGACCAGCAGTTGGTCTCTCCTTTTCAATCCACCCTAAATTATTGATACTTAACATTGCAAAACCTTTCATAATTGAAACCTCCTATTTCTTTAGTACTTTTTATAATTTTATTTTAAACTTAGTATAATTATTAACTAAGTTAATGTACTCTTTTGTCCAAACGACTTCTTACTTAGTAACAGTTTGAATCATAAGATTATTTTTTAACAATACATGTTAATTATTTGTACACTTTATTTTATAGCAATAATAATGCCAATGCTTATATTGCCTAATAAATAGGAGCTTTTTAATATTTTTTTATTTCGCAAATCAAAAGTGTTGAAAAGTGCAACACTTTTTAGCAAGTAATTGTTGTATTTTTCAACACTGTTGTTATTTTATACATTTATCACGCAAAATTATTGTTATGATTTTAACATAACAATAATCATTTCTAATTTTCTAATAATTATTTTAAATATTTTATTTTTTCATTTTTGAATAAATAGTACTTCTATTTATACCTAATATTTTAGAAGCTTTGGTAATGTTACCATTACAGTTTTTTATACAGCTTTCTATAGCAATTTTATCCCATTTTTCTAAAGTACACATATTGTATTTAAAACTTTCCTTTGAAACAGTTTTAGAATTCATAATTAAAGGATCATTTACAAAACTAAAGGAAGTATTACCATTCATATTAACTATATTTTCAATACAATTTTCTAATTCTCTAACATTTCCTGGCCATGTATAATTAATAAGTTTTTCATAAATATGATTTTTTATTTTAGGTATTGATTTTCCTAATTTAATTGATTTTGCCTTTAAAAAGTACTGTATTAAAATTTCTACATCTCCTATTCTTTCTCTAAGTGGTGGTACACTAATTGGAATTACGCTTAATCTATAATATAAGTCTTCTCTAAAAGTTCCTTTTTCAACTTTTTCTTTCAAATTTTCATTTGTAGCTGCAATGATTCTCACATCAACATTTATATTTTTAGTTCCACCAACTCTATAAAAACAAGAAGTTTGTAGTATCCTTAAAAAATGTACCTGAACATCAAGAGGCATCTCTCCAATTTCATCTAAAAATAACGTTCCACCATTTGCAAGTTCAAATTTTCCTGGATGACCTCCCTGTTTTGCTCCTGTAAAAGCACCTTTTTCATATCCAAAAAGTTCACTTTCTATTAAACTTTTTGGTATTGCACCACAATTAATTGCCACAAAGCTTTTATCTCTTCTACTACTTTTATTGTGAATAGCCTGAGCAATCAGTTCTTTTCCTGTGCCACTTTCCCCTTGGATAAGTACTGTAGATGGGCTGTTAGAAATACTTTGGGCTTGATTTTTTAATTCTAAAATTTTTTTACTCTGCCCTATTATGTCTTGAAAAGTGTAAGTAGCATTTTTTCCAGTATATTTATTTACTAACTTATGAACATTTTGAATATCATTGAATATACCAACTACACCTATTATGTATCCACTTTTATTTTTTATTGGATAAGCATTTAAACTAAATATTTTCTTTTTATCCCCATGGGAATATGTTACTTCCCTGTCTTCATAAACTCTTCCATCTGTAATCTCTTTAATCATATCCTTCCAGTTGGATAAAATCTTATCAACCTTATTATCTATGACCTCTTCATCCCTAATATGTAACATTATACAAGCACCTTTGTTTATAGCTTTTATTACTCCATTAGTATTCAAAGCAAAAATTCCTGAATTAATAGAATTCATTACTCTGTTTAAATATTGATAAGCATTAAATAATTCATTTTGAGTTTTCTCAACCTTCAATTGATTTTCAATAGATTTCACTGCAGCCACCACAAGACCTAAAGTATGTGAATGCGCTAATTGACATTTTCCTGTTAAATTTAAACATCCAACTATCTCTCTTCTTTCATTGTGTATAACTGCTGCTGAACAGGTTAAAGGATAATATGCTTTTATGTAATGATCTTCTCCTGAAGTTTGAACCGAACAATCTTCATAAAGTGCTGTACCAATAGCATTAGTACCTGTACTATTCTCACTCATATCAGCTCCTTCTACAATTCCTGCTTTAGCCATATCTTTTATTATTTCCTCATCACCTATTATAGTGAGAACAAAACCTTTGCTATTAGTAAGGTATAACGCAAAACCCGACCCTCTTAAAAAATCATACAATATCTCCATAAAGGATATAGAAATTTTTATCAACTCACTATCCTCCTCTAAAGCTTTATGGAGTTCCACTGGATTCAACGTCCTTATAGGGAATATTCTTTCCTTACTAATTTCATAATTCATGCATCTTTTATGTGATCTATCTATTATTTTTTTAAAGTCACTTACTTTAACCACAATATCACCTCTTCAAAAATTTTATCTGTAGTAAAATACAGATAAAATCCATATAAAAAATAAAATTTTACTTATTTTGAATTTAATATTTAAGCTTAATACCAATTTAATTATATATCCTATTAAATATAATTAACAAGTGACAGCTATCATTAATTAATATCAATCAAAAATGGATATCATAATTTTTATCAAGTTATTGTTTTATGTTTTCAATTTCAGTAATGGTATGAAATACTATATATAACATTAGAATTAATCCCTATAAATATTATTTTTAACTTGACATTGAGTTAATTCTTATGGTATTATTTCATTAACAAATTAATAACTACTTGTTAAAAGGGAGTAATTAAAATTACAAAGTCAACAATACGATTGATAATCTGGCTTTGTAAACCTGTATATGGTAATGAGACTTTTAACATAATCCTTATTTGGTTCTAAAGATTATGTTAAAAGTCTTCGTGCGTTTTTAATACAAATACCCATGTTTTAATTAAAGATAATACTAAATAAATTTAAAGATTATAGGGAGGTTTTATTTTATGTCTACAAAAAAGTCACTACAACATATTGCATTCTGGTGCGGACTGGCTCTGCTATTCAATATTGGAATTTATATATTTATGGGACATGAAAAGGCTTTAGCTTTTTTAGGTGGTTATGTAATTGAACAAAGCTTAAGTTTAGACAATCTGTTTTTATTCTTACTGGTATTTGAAACTTTTGGAATAAAACCTGAATATCAAAAAAGAGTTCTAACTTATGGTATAGCTGGAGCAGTAATTTTAAGATTCATATTTGTAATCTTAGGAGTAACTATTGTTAATAAATTTCACTGGATATTATACGTATTCGGATTAATACTTATGGTAAGTGGCCTTAAAATGATGTTTAAGAAAGAAAAAGTACAAAATTTCACAGATAACAAACTTCTAAAGGTTTTACATAAGATAATACCTATTTCAAATAAATTAGAAGGAGAAAAATTCTTTACAAGACAAAATAAAGTTCTATATGCTACCCCACTTTTTGCAATACTTATACTTATAGAAGGATCAGATATACTATTTGCAATAGATTCAATTCCTGCTGTATTTTCCATAACCACAGACCCTTTTATAGTATATACTTCTAATATATTTGCAATATTAGGACTTAGAAATATGTATTTTCTATTAGAAAAACTTCACAACAAATTCGCTTATGTAAAATATGGAGTTGCCCTAATACTTATATTTACAGGTATAAAACTTTCGGCAGGGTTCTTCCATGTAGATATTTCTACTTTGGTATCTCTAATTACTATATTTGCTCTACTTGCTTTAAGCATCCTAGTTTCAGTATTTATACCTAAAAAAGAAAAAGCCTCAGTACCTTGTGATACTTCAAAAGACATAGCTCAATAGTAAAAGCACCCATCTTAAGGGTGTTTTTTATTTTTCATCATTTCATATTGACACTGTTTATAAATGATGTTATTATTAATATATAATAAATGATAATGATTTTCATTACGAGGTGGTAATAATGAGTATTTGTGATTTAAAACTTGGAGAGACAGCTTTAATAGAAAGCATATGTGGAAATGAAAAACTAACAAAACGATTGCTTGCTTTAGGATGTATAGAAGGAACAGAAGTGGCTTTAAAGGCTTCAGCTCCACTTGGTGATCCTATAGTAATAACCTTAAGAGGATTTAATTTAGCAATACGTAAAAAAGACGCCAAAAACATATTTATTAAAAATTCATAATTATAATATCTTAGGAGGACTAATATGATTACAGCAGCTTTGCTTGGCAATCCAAACGTAGGAAAAACATCACTTTTTAACACTTTAACCGGATCTAACCAATATGTAGGTAATTGGGCAGGAGTAACTGTAGATAAAAAAGAAGGATACCTGGACCCTTCCTTAAAGATTGTAGATCTTCCAGGAATTTATGCCATGGATACCTTCTCCAATGAAGAAAAAGTATCTAGAGAATTTTTGGTTAGCGGTGGTGCAGATGTAATTATAAACATAGTAGATGCTTCGAATTTAGATAGAAATTTATACCTTACAACTCAACTTAAAAGCTTTAATAAACCTATAATTTTAGTGTTAAATATGATAGATGTGGCAGATTCCAAAGGAATTAAAATAGACTACTCTTTATTATCTAAAGAATTAAATGTAACAGTAATACCAATTGTTGCTTCCAAAGGCATAGGAATAAATAATTTAAAAGAAATGCTTATTGGCGGCGATTTTTTAAGCCAACGTGCTGAGAATGAATTTCAGTTTCAAAACGAAAAAGAAACTTATGACTATATTAATAAAGTTCTAAATAAATGCTTTATTAGTAAAGCTAAAAATTATATTTCACCTACAGAAAAAATAGATAAAATTGTACTTAATAAATTTTTAGCTTACCCAATATTTTTTATTACTTTAGCTTTAATTTTCAAATTTACTTTTAGCTGGGTAGGACAACCCTTGTCGGATGAACTAGATATGCTTTTAAATTCAGCCTTAATTCCTTTTTTAGAAAACCTGTTGTCTAGTACAAGCCCTTGGTTTAAATCACTACTTCTAGAAGGTATTTTAGGCGGTGTTGGCTCTGTAGTAGTATTTTTACCTGTTATCATGGCACTTTTCCTTGGCATATCTATACTTGAGGACAGTGGTTACATGGCTAGAGCTGCCTTTATAATGGATAAATTAATGAGAAAAATGGGACTATCAGGAAAAGCCTTTATTCCTTTAGTAATGAGCTTCGGGTGTTCAGTTCCTGGAATTATGTCAGCTAGAACTTTAGAAAGCGAAAAAGACAGAAAACTTACTGCCCTACTTGTTCCACTTATGTCTTGTAATGCAAGATTGCCTATATACGTTATATTTGCTTCCGCTTTCTTCCCTGCAAATAAAACGTCTGTTATAATGTCTCTATACTTTTTAGGAATCATTATATCCTTTATAATAGGAATACTTTTTAAAAACACTTTATTTAAAAAAGACGAAGAACCTTTTATAATAGAACTTCCTGAATACAAGCTTCCCGAATTAAAGAATGTTATTTTACACACCTGGGATAAAGGTAAAGGCTTTTTGAAAAAGGCTGGAACTATAATATTTTCAATGTCAGTACTTATTTGGTTTTTATCTAACTTTAACATTTACGGTATGACAGACATAAATAATAGTATGCTAGCTTATATTGGAAATTATATTAGCATAATATTTAAACCTCTAGGTTTTGGAGATTGGCAAAGTTCAGTTTCATTACTTACAGGCCTTATGGCTAAAGAAGCAGTAATAGGTACTATGGGTGTTATATACGGCGGTGATTTAAAAATATCTCTTATTCACCATTTTACACCAATGTCAGCTTATGCATTTTTAGTTTTTGTACTACTGTATACTCCATGTATATCTGCAGTAGCTGCCATGAAAAAAGAATATGGTAAAAATATGGCTGTATTTTCTGTAGTATACCAATTTGCCTTAGCCTGGCTGATATCTTTTATAGTTTTCAGATTAGGTTCTATGATATTTTAAATTTGGAGGTTAAAAATATGCTAATTGAAATTTTAGTAACTGTTATTCTAGTTTCCTTTGCAGCATATATATTATACAAGAATATAAAGAAAAAAGCTTCTGGAAACTGTGACTGCGGCTGTTGTTCCAACCACTGCAGTCATTACAAAAAAAATTAATAAAAAGCCTGTATATTTAAACAGGCTTTTTATTAAGGCATATAAAAGAAAATAACAAGTCAAAGATGTTAGATATTTTGCAATCGACAAGGAAACATGTTCCGCTGATAGTTGTTCTATCAAAGGGTTCTGTTGACGCAGTATGGCGCAAAATATACTAACATACTGATTTGTTATTTTTTTAAATATGTCTAATTATAATATTCTTCTTTTTCTATTATATAATCAACTATATCTTCAATGGACACTATACCTTCCAAAATGCCATCGTCTACTATAGGAATAGCAATAATATCGTTTTTTCTAAGACGAGCTGCTACTTCCACAATACCCTCATTTTTAGATGCTGTAACAACATTTTTTGTCATTACCCAATCCACAGGGCAAGTATCATAATGACCTTCTTCCATTAAAAATCTATATATATCAGCTTTAACTATTATACCTACTAATTTATCGTTTTCATCAACTACAGGTGCCCCATTTACTTTATTAGAATTTATGATCTCAAGTGCCTTTTTTAAATCGTCATCTGTTTTTATTTTAACTATATCAGAATGCATTATTTGTCCTATCATAAAATCTACCTCCTTTTCTATATTATACAATGAATTGTGCCGAAAGTCTAAATATTTTTAATAATTTATATTACCTATTTAAATTTGCTATTCAATTTAGTAACTATTGCTAATTATGTCTTTTAATTCATTGCAATCTATACATCCTCTGAGTATATTATCTATAGTTCTTGAAGCAGCTTTTCTGGATATTCTATCTATGTCCACATCCAAGTTAATATTATTTTTCTTAAGGAGACCTTTAAGATATTTACATTGCTTTTTTGTAATCACGTTTTCTCTAACTAAATCATGATTATTATCTACTTTAAAAATAAGTTCGTGTATTTTAGGCAAACTTAATACATCTTCATAATTGTGCAGCATAATTTTTTCTTTAAGTTCTTCACTAGAAGTTAATAAAAATTCTTTATATAAGTCTACACTTATACCTCCATCTATCTGATCTTCTCTTTGTATACCTATATACTTTTCTACAGTTTTAAGATTACATCTTTGCATACCCATTTGTTTATAATAAGGTCTTATAAGTCTATATAAATCTATATGATACTTTGGAGACTCAAATATTATATTTTGCTTTTCCATTCTTTTCTTTATAAAAGGTTCATCAAAGGCTATACCATTGTATGAGCACCATTTTTTATATCCAATTATATCTTTTTTAAAATTGCATAACAGTTCTTTTTCATCTTCTAAATTTTCCAAAAAATATTGTTTTATGTAAAAATTATTTTCATCTTCAAATCTTCCTAAAGATATAAGTATTACATAATCCTCTTCCTTATCAAAACCTGTAGTTTCTATATCAAAGTATACAATTTTATCCATATTGTAGTATTGGAATACATTTTCATGCAAACTTAATACTTCTTTATATTCTTTTATAAACATTTATAAAGTCCTCCAAACTTTTGTTTTCCTAAACCTACATTACTTATTATATAACAATGAAAAACATTTGAAAACAACTAATAAAAGTGCTTTAGGACAATATTTAACTGTCCTAAAGCACTTTTAAAGCTACATTTTTTCTACTGTTTCAATTCCTATTAAAGCCAATCCATTCTTTAGAACCTGACAGGTAGCTTCTACTAATTTAATTCTTGCTACCTTTGTAGCATCATCTTCTGCATTCATTATGCTGTGAGCATTATAAAATTTATTAAATCCTTTAGCTACTTCAATTACATATCTTGTTACTATATAAGGTTCTAATTTATCTATAGAATGTAATATAGATTTTTGGAAGTTTCCAAGAGACTTTACAAGTTCAAACTCTTCTTTAGAACTTAACTTGCTATAGTCTGCACTTCCTTTAATTTCTCCTGCTTTTCTAAGAATGCTCTTTCCTCTTGCATAGCTGTATTGAACATATGGACCTGTTTCACCATCAAAACTCAAAATTTCCTTCCAGTCAAATATTATGTCTTTTTCTCTGTTATTCTTTAAGTAAGCAAATACCACTGATCCTATACCTATCTTTTTAGCAGCTTCCTCTTTATTTTCTAAATCAGGATTCTTTTCATTTATTACTTCTAAAGTCTTTTCTACAGCTTCATTCAATAAATCTTCTAGGAATATAACGTCCCCTTTTCTTGTTGATAACTTTTTATCTGCAAATCTAACAAGTCCAAAAGCTACATGTTTGCAATCATCAGCCCAATCATGTCCCATAAGCTTTAATGTAGTAAATAATTGTTTAAAATGAAGAGACTGAGCTGCTCCTACTACATATATATTTCTATAAAAATCATAAGTTTTCTTTCTATAGCTTGCTGCTGCTAAATCACGAGTAGCATAAATAGTTGCTCCATCTGATTTTTTTATGATACATGGAGGCATATTATAGTCATCAAGCATTACAACTTTAGCTCCATTACTATCTGTAAGCAAGCCTTTTTTATCTATTTCTTCAATTATTGCATCCATTTTATCATTATAGAAGCTTTCTCCTGCATAAGAATCAAATTCTACTCCAAGCATATTATAAACAATTTTAAATTCCTTTAAACTTAAGTCTTTAAACCTCTGCCAAAGTTTAGTTTCTTCTTCACATCCATCTTCTAATTTTTTAAAATACATTCTTGCTTCATCTTCTAAAGATGGGTCCTTTTCAGCTTCTTCATGGAATTTAACATATATCCTTAATAATTCATTTATTGGTTTGTTTTCTAGAGCTTCTTCATCACACCATCTCTTGTAAGCTGATATAAGCTTTCCAAACTGAGTTCCCCAATCTCCTAAATGATTAATACCTATACAATTGAATCCTTCAAAAGATAAAATTTTGTATAGAGCATTTCCTATAGCTGTAGTGCTTAGATGTCCAACATGGAAAGGTTTTGCAATATTAGGTGAAGAATAATCTATAGTTATATTCTTTCCCTTTCCCATATCTGAAGCTCCATACTTTTCTTTCTCTGTAAGAACCTTTTCTATTGTATTTTTTGTAAAATCCACTTTATCAACAAAGAAATTTAAGTATGGTCCTAAATTTTCAATTTTTTCAAAACTTTCTTTATTTATTTTATTTTTTAATTCTTCTGCTATAGAATTTGGTGCTTTTCTTAAAACCTTTGATAGTTGAAAGCATGGAAAAGCAAAATCTCCCATATCAGATTTTGGTGGTATTTCTATTAACCTTTCTATGGTTTCTAAATCCAATTCAACATTTTCTTTTATTCTTTCTGCTACTAATTTTTTGTAATCCATATTAAAACCTCCAAAAATATAATTGATCACTAGCCTCCATCCGTAATTCTCACTTGCACTTATAGTAAGTAAACAGCTTTGGTGCTAAATAATTAAAATTTACTTTATATATATTTACTTATAAAAAACCCGTCTCTTTTAAAAAGAGACGGGTTATATCCGCGGTACCACTCTAATTGACAGGTATCACTACCTTATCCACTCGAAACTCTAACGCCGTTAACGCCTTGCTCCTAATCTTTCAAGAACAAGATTCTCAGAGGTTCTCTTCCATTTTAGATCTCATACAGGCTTCCACCATCCCTGCTCGCTTCAAATCAATTCTAAAAGTACTCTTCTCTTCAATGAATTTAATATATAATTTATAATCTATTATATTACTACTTATATTTTTTTGTCAACACTTATATTTTAAATATTTTAACACTTTCCTGAAGTTTTTCTGACATTTCATTAAGCTTTTGTAAGTCTTCTGCAATACTTTGAAGTACTGCTGTTTGTTCCTGTGCAGATGCTGCTACTTCTTCAGTGTTTGCTGCTGTATTCGTTGTAACCTCCTGTATCTTATTTACATTTTGATCCACACTAACAATAGTCCCCTTAGAATTTACAACCATTTTATTAACCTGTTCTAGGTTATCTCTTGTCTCATCAAAAGCTTTCAAAATCTTATTTAGAGATTCTCCAACTACTTTTACTATAACTTCTCCCTTTTCAGACTCCCTGCTGCCTTCTTTTATAGATAAAAGTGCTTTATTAGTTTTCTCTTGTGTTGCAACAATTAAATCTTTAATAGTACTTGAAGACGCTCTAGATTCCTCTGCCAAACTTCTAACTTCATCTGCTACCACAGCAAACCCTTTTCCTGCTTCACCTGCACCAGCAGCTTCTATAGAAGCATTAAGAGCTAATAACATAGTCTGGTCTGCTATTCCATCTATTATTTCTACAATATTTCCTATTTCTTCAGAAGTTTTTTGAAGTTCTACTATTACCTCTGATGAATAATTCACACTGTTTTTTATAACATTAATTTGTGTAACCATGTTGTCCATTTTTTCTCTTCCATCTACTGCAAGTTTGCTTATATCTTTAGAAAATTCTACTACATTAGTAACCTTTTCATTTATATTGGATATGTTATCTACTACAGTTTTCATGCCACTCGATATTTCATCTGCCGCTGCAACTTGCTTTTCTGATCCATCAGCAACTTCCTGTATGGAAACAGAAATTTCCTCTGACACCTCTGAAACTTGCTCAGAAGATGCTAAAATTGTTTTTGTGGAAGCTGCTAAATTTTGTGATACATTATTAATATCTCCTGTAATCCCTCTAAGATTATCAATCATATTATTAAAACTATGTCCAACATTTCCTATTTCATCTTCACTATTTATTTCTATATTTTTTGTCAGATTACCACTTGAAATATCCTCTGCTCCTTCAGCTAATTTAGCTAAAGGTTTTAAATTTTTACCCACCAATGTTCTTAATATTAACCAACTTATTATAAGTGCAAGTAAACATATTATTATAAAACTAAATATAACATTTACTAGCGCCTCATGTTTGTTTTTAAGTGAAATTCCTACATCAACAACCTTAATTACTTTTCCACTGTTATCTTTTACAGGTACTAAAACATCATACACATCTGTCATTCTTTTATAATTATACACAGAACTATATGCTTGGCCCTTTGCTGCAGTTTTACTTCCTGCATCTGTTAAAGACATTCCAACTCTACTTTTATCACTGTGTGCCAAAACCTTCAAATCAGTATTAAAAGTTAATGCAAATACTATATTTGACTTTTTGCCTAACTTATTTACTAAGTTTTGGTCATTTACTGCTTGATTTAATTTTTCAACTTGATTTGCAATAACACCTACTTGTACAATTCCACCATTTTTTAAAGACACACAACCATATTTATAATAATTGTTATCTGATGAATTTGTACTCTTTCTTACATTTTCAATAAGTTCAGTTTTTTGTGCTTTAAGAACAGGCTGCACAGGATGATCTTCTGGATATTTATATCCAATATTAGCTGGTATGTTTGAATAAAGTATTACACCTTGAGGATCAGATATGTCTATTTCCTGTACTTGAATTTCATCTGCTACCTGCTTTAAATATTCATTTGATACATTAGAATTTTGACCAACTAAATAAGCCGTAGTTTTAATTTTTTGTCCTAAAAGATCGTTTAAGTTTGTTAATACTGAATTGTTAGTTTCAATTTCTGAAACTACTTCTTCTACAAAATTGTTTCCATCAATTTTTATCTGTGCATCCAATCTTTTGCTAATTATATTATAGGATGCAGCTGCAAGTACTACTGTAACTAACAACACTACTAATATAGAGTTTACCGTAATCTTAAATTTTAAAGTTTTTGTATTCGTTATCATGATGCTTTCCCCCATTCTGCATTAAACATAAAGTTAATTTACCAGGCACTTAAATTTTACATTAAATATCAATAAACCGCAATTTTTTTCATAGTTAATACAAATTAAGATTATTTTTTCTTAATATATAAAATACTGGTGTTGAGTTTTATGTCTTAGTATTTGTTTTGTAACAAAATAAAAAAAGGTCTTATGCATTAAGAATCTACATACGATATATTGTTTTACAATTAATAACAAACTCAATACATTATAGTATTTATCCTTAATGCATAAGACCCTTTTTTCAATATAATTATTTTAAAATGAACCTGTTAATTTCTGTACTTAACTGTTTCGATATTTTTTGTATATCTTCAATAATCTTTTTAATTTCTTCTGTTGAATTTTTAGATTGCTCTGCAAGTTTTCTAATTTCATCTGAAGAAATGTACAAAAATATCACTTCCATTTAAATTTATTACTGTATTGGAGTACTTTGAGTTAGTATAATCTACAACAGTTAAAAATTCTATGGAAGTGATAATATATTCTCTTTACTAATTTTTAAATAATATTTACTACTTCTGCATAGGATTTCTCTCTATATATAATGTTTTTTATTTTAAGCTATATCACTTTTCTTAAACGAATCCCCCAAATAATTAGTCCTATAAAAAAGCCGCAAAGTGCTGGTAATGTCCATCCAAATCCATAATCAAATCCAGGCAAATATAAATGAGCAAAATTAACAATTTGTGTAACTATAACATTTCCCTGCATGGATTGTGGTAACGCCTTACATAAATCAAAAAATGCTGCAATAATTGTTAAGCCAGTTGTCCATTTATAAACATCACTTTGCTTATGAATAAATGGAGCTAATACTGATAATAAAATCAAAGTAATGGCTAATGGATATAAAAACATAAGAACTGGTACAGATAGCTGTATGATATTCTCTAATCCAAAATTAGCAATTACAAATGAAACTAGTGTAAATAAAACAGCATACTTCTTATAAGAAATTGATTTTGAGAACATTTCACTAAACATTTCAGAACAAGAAGTTATCAAACCAATAGCTGTTTTTATACATGCAATTCCTACAATAGCTGCTAATAATACTTTACCAACAACTCCAAAATAATGGTTACTCACCATAGATAGGATACTTCCTCCATTATCAGCACGATTAACACTACCTAAGCTTGTAGCTCCCATATAAGCTAATGATGCATAAATAATAGCCATACCAACAACACTAACCAAACCTGATTTACATGTTTCAGCAGCAATCGAATTAGAATCTTTAATTCCTAACTTTTGTATATTAGAAATAATAATAATAGAAAATGCTAGAGATGCTAAAGCATCCATAGTGTTATACCCATCTAATAAACCAGTAAATAATGGCTGAGCAGCATAATTTCCTTGAGCAACATATTGGCTAGCTTGTCCCATTGGTTTTATAAAAGTAGCAATTAATAAAACTGATAGAAGTACCAAAAAAGTAGGAGTAAGATATTTACCCACCCAATCTAAAATTTGTCCTGGTTTTAGTGAAAAATAAATTGTAATAGCAAAAAATATTAATGAAAAAATAATAAGCCCAACCTTTAAATATTCATTAGAAATAAAAGGATGAATTCCTACTTCAAATGCTACTGTGGCAGTTCTCGGAATAGCAAATAACGGGCCTATTGTTAAGTATAATAAACAGGTAAATATACTTGCATAACGTGGACTGATGGGTTTTGCCATATCGAATAAGCTTTCACTTTTTGAAAGTGCTGATGCAACAATTCCAACCATAGGCAGTCCTACACCTGTGATTAAAAATCCAATAGTGGCTATCAAAGTGTGATTTCCAGCTTTTTGTCCCATTTGTACTGGAAAAATCAAGTTACCTGCACCAAAAAATAGTCCAAATAACAATGAACCTATCAGCAAATTTTGCTGAAAACTTAGCTTTTGTTTCATAATAATCCTCCTCAAATGTTACTGATATTATTAAAAATTTTTACAATAATATTCACATTTTTACTCTTTTTAATAATACCTTAATTAGCTTTTTTATTATAATATAGTTAAAACTATTAGTAAAATTTATTTTTTCCATGGTATATTATTTATTTTAGCTATCTCATTTTTTCTTTCTTAAACTAAATAAAGATAAAGAACTGCCTTAAAATGCATAAGTATGAATTTTAAGCATATGCTTTGCTACTTTTTTGTTTCTAAAATATTAAATTCCATTCTTCTTATATAATTTTAAGCTATAAAAAAGAGCAAAGGCTAAATGACACCTTTGCTCTATTATTTTTAATAAAAATAAACTAGTTTCTTCTTATTTTCATCCTTCGCTCAGTAATATTATATGATACTGCTTGTACAATGTTACTATTTTTCATTAAACCTTTTTAACTTTTTACTAAAAAATCTCTTTAAGTCATACAAATATGTGTATACCACTGGCACAAATAATAATGTCAATAATGTGGATGTAATTAATCCTCCAATAATTGCAAAAGCCATAGGTGCACGTTGTTCTGATCCTGCGCCAGAGGCTATTGCTGTAGGAATCATACCAAAAATCATTGCTAAAGAAGTCATAATAATTGGTCTTAAACGTGTATGACCGGCATTTATTAAAGCTTCTTTTAAATTCATTCCTTTACTGTAATTTTGTTTTGCAAAATCAATAAGTAAAATTGCATTTTTGGTAACTAACCCCATCAACATAATAACACCTATTGCAGACATCATATCTAATTCTTTATTGCCAGCAAGCAAACCTAAAATTGCACCAATAATGGCTAGTGGCAGCGAAAGTAAAATAGCAAATGGATCTACAAAACTTTCAAACTGAGCTGCAATTACAAGGAATATAAATAAAATTCCCATGAGAAGTGCCTGAGCTAAACCTCCCATACTTTCTGCCATTTGGTCTTGACTTCCCCCAGCGCTTAATTTTATATCCTTTGGCATAGGCGCTTCACTTTTTAGTTTATTATTAAATGCTTTAGTAAAATCACTTTGTGCTACTTGAGCATAATTTGCGCTTAATTGAATTTCTCTTTCTTTATCATATCTATTTATAGTAGATGAAGATGTAGAGAATACCTTTTTAGTTACTTGATCTATAGGAATCATTTTATTACTTGTACTGGTCACATAGATTCCTTGTAAACTATCAAAATCTTTTCTATCATTTTTTTCAAGTTGCATACGAACATCGTATCTATCCTTTTCAGTTTCATACTGACTCACTACAGTTCCATTAAATAGGGTATTCAATGTACTAGAAATTGTACTTGGATTTACTCCTAAATCCGCAGCCTTATCTCTATCCACTTCAAGTTTCACTTCTGGTTTCCCAGATGTATAAGTAATTCCTATATCTGCTGCTCCAGGAGTATTTTTCATCACTTTTTCAGCCTTTAAAGCATATTCCTTAAGTTTTTCAAAATCTGAACCCTGAATATGATATTGAACCGCCTTACCTGAGCCTGTAGAGCCACCAGCTGAGTTAATTGATAAATTGATTCCTGAAATATTAACTAAATCCTGTCGCATTTTTGCTATAATTTCATCAATACCATCTTTTCTATCTTGCTTATCTGAAATTTTTACATTAAGTCTAATTTTATTCGACTGAACTGTAGAAGATATATATTTTACAGTTTTATTTTTCTTAATAATAGCTTCCATATCTTTGTCAACTTTTGAAGCATTATCCAGGGTAGAACTTGAATCCAAATCTGCTGTTATTGCTATTTGTCCATTATCCGTTGCAGCAACAAAGCCTGTCTTCAATTGTGTAGCTAAAAGCAAACTTACTACTAATAACCCTATTGGTATCATTAAAGTTACAATTCTATGTTCTAGTGACCACTTTAACAATTTAGAATAAGCCTTAGATAAATTATCAAAAGAATTATTAAATCTTTCTAGAAATTTTCCTATTATAGGTATTTCTTTTTCTCTACTGCTTAAATTCTTTGCAGAAAGCATTGGTACTAAGGTAAATGCTACAAATAGTGAAACCAAAACACTGGCAGCAACAGTCAGTCCAAATTGCACAAGAAACTTTCCTACCATACCATTAATCATAGCAATAGGAAGAAATACTGCTACTATGGCAAGAGTAGTAGCTATAACTGCAAGTCCTATTTCTGAAGTTCCATCCTTTGCTGCTTGTATTGGACTTTTTCCCATATGAAGATGACGCACGATATTTTCAATAACAACTATGGCATCATCAATTAAAAGTCCAACTGCAAGAGATAAAGCCATTAGTGATACTGTATTAAGTGTAAAATTCATAAATTTCATTACTGCAAAAGTAGTAATTATGGATACAGGTATGGCAATAGCACTAATTGCAGTGCTTGCAACATTTCTAAGAAATATAAAAACTACGACAACTGCAAGTATACATCCTTCTATCATTGTTTGCTGAACATCTTTAACTGAATCAATTATAGATGTTGAATTATCTGCTACAAGGTTAATTTTAACCCCTGATGGCAAGCTTTTTTTTATGTTTTCAATTTCTTTTTTAACATCCTTAGCTACTTGCACTGTATTTGAATTAGATTGTTTAACAATATCAATACCAATTGCTTCTTTACCATTATAAAAAGATAAACTACTTTTTTCTTTACTTCCATCCTCAACTGTTGCAATATCTCCAAGTTTAATTTCTACTCCATTACGTTTTGTAATTAAAACATTAAGAAAATCATCTACCTTCTTTATAGAAGAATCAGTTTTTAAGCTTATTTGTGTATCTCCGCCAGAAACTTTTCCACTTGATAAATTAATATTATCAGCACTTAAACCATTAGTAAGTTCTGAAACTGTAATATTTAAGGAATTCATTTTTTCTTTATTTAGTTTTATGTGAACTTCTTTTTCCTCTTCACCAGAGATACTTACGGCTCCAACACCATTTATAGTTTGTAATTTTTTCACAATGTTATCATCTACTATCTGTGATAACTCTTTATTAGACATTGAGCCCGTTATAGCAAAAGAAAAAATAGCTGATGCACTAGCATCAAATTTTGAAACTATAGGATCATCAATATCTCTTGGCAAACCACTTCTAATATTAGATAACTTATCTTTTACCTCCTGCATTGCTTCAGCTGAAGGTTTTTCTAGTTCAAAAGAAATAGTAGTACTTGAAACTCCTCCTGTTATAGTTGAGCTAACATGCTTAACTCCCGATATTTGGCTTACTGAATCTTCTACTTTTTTTGTTATCTTTGACTCAATTTGATCTGGATCTGCTCCATTTTGAGTTATCCTAACAGATACTGTTGGCATATCAACATCTGGAAGCTGATCCATTGGTAAATTTATATAACTAATGGCACCTAAAGCCAATAAAGCAATAATAATTACAGTGATAAATACAGGTCTTTTTAAACTAACATCTGATAAAAACATAATTAAACTTCAACTCCTATTCTGCTGCTTTTACAGCATCACCATCTTGCAAAGTGCCTACATTAGTACAAATGACATTATCTCCATCTTTTATTCCAGACTTTATTTCTACTGTATCTTCACTAATTTCTCCTACAGTTATATTTTGCTTTTTGGCTGCTCCATTATTATTTGTAAAAACATAATACTTTCCTTTACTACCTCCCAGTGCTTTTAATGGCAATGTAATTGCTTTTTTATTTTCATCCTTAACAATTTTTATCTTTCCAAAAACACCAGGCTTAAGCTTTCCATCCTTATTGTCAATTTGAATTTTACATTTAAATATTCTAGATTGAGGATCTGCTACCCCATCAATACTCTTAATAACTCCATCATATTCTTTTGAATCTTCACTGCTTAGCTTAAATTTAGCTTTTGCTTCTAATTTTACATAACTTAAATCACTATCTTTCACTTCAATAACAGCATTTATTGAAGATATATTTTCTACTTTTCCAATAACTGTTCCAGGGCTTATATATTGACCTACAGTAACATTTTTTCCACTGATAACTCCACTAACTGGTGCTGTAATAATTGTATTTTGTAGTGATTCTCTTTGAGTATTCAAATCTGTTTGTGATTTTTGTATATTAGCTCTTTGCGCTTCAGCAGAAAGACTTGAAGACTGAGCATTAGCCTTAGCTGTTTGTAAATCAGTTTGCGCATTTTTTAGCTGTGTTTCTGCATTTTCAAGATCAACTTTTGTTTCTGCACCTTGATCATAAAGGGCCTTCATTCTATCATAGTTTCTCTTAGCACTTTCTAAATTTGTTTGCTGCTTATTAATTCCTATTTGTGAAGAGTTTGCTGAACTCTCTGATGAATTCAATTGAGCTTGTGCCGCAGCAACTTGTGCTTCACTAGACTTTATATTATTTCTTATATCAGTATCATCTAACTTTATTAAAGCTTGTCCAGCTGACACGCTTTGTCCATTTTCAAAGGAAACTTGTGTAACCTTACCTCCTACTTTATTACTTATAGTTCCCTCTTCAGACGCCTCAAGTGAAGCATTAAAAGATGCATTGCTTGTAACTGAACTTGTACTTACCTTAACTACTTTTACAGAAACTTTATTCATGTTAATTATAGATGATTTACTTTTAGATTTACCTGAAAAAGCACTTACTCCAACTGTTATAACAGAAACAGCAACTAACGCAATTATTATACAAATTAACTTCTTTCTTTTAATCATTTTTTTCCTCCTAATAATAAATGCAAATTATTTATTAAAATTAATTTCATTAGACATTTTTTAATTTTTTATTTACAACAGCTCTTTTTTTATTAAATATTCGTTGAATGGAATTAACTTAACAAAAACTAGATTAATTTTTAGTCTAGTTTTTTCAATAAACTTAATGCAAGTTTTATGATCAACTTGTTAAACTACTCATAATCGACATTATATGGCAGCATGAAAAACTAAAAATTAACTCACGACTTAGAAATATGAACAAATTATAAACAAATAGAATTAAGAGCAATTTTAATATCTGTTAATCTTAAGTTTTTTTTCATGTTATAATTATTTAAAAAGGCATGGAGGTATTATAATGTTTAAAATTTTGGTTGTAGAAGATGATAAAAGCCAGGCTAGGTTGATGAAGGCTATTCTCAGTCATGCTGGATATGAAGTGCATTTAGCTCATAATGGAACTATTGCACTTGACATCTTAGATCAAGTCCATATTGACCTTATTGTGCTGGATGTTATGATGCCGAAAATGAATGGATATGAATTCACTGAAATCCTACGAAATAGTGGAAATATGATTCCTATTCTAATGCTAACGGCTAAACAACTTACTGCAGATAAAATCAAAGGATTTCAATCTGGAACGGATGATTATATGACAAAGCCAGCAGATGAAGAAGAGCTGCTTTGGCGTATTAAAGCCTTGCTTAGGCGAGCAAAGGAAGCAAGTGAGCATATACTTAAAATTGGCAAAGTTATACTAGATAGTGATGCGTTTACTGTCACACGGGAGGAAGAAAAACAGACCCTTCCAAAGAAGGAATTTCAGCTGCTTTATAGACTGCTCTCTACTCCTGATTATATTTTCACCCGCCTTCAATTAATGGATGAAATATGGGGAATGGATTCAGAGTCTGTGGATACCACTGTTAATGTACATATCACAAGACTACGTAAAAGATTTGGCAGCTATCCTGAGTTTGATATTGTTGCCATCCGAGGTGTTGGCTATAAGGCGGTGAAGAATGTTGAGTAAAAAAACCTCTTACTGGCGATTGACAATGATTTTTACAGGACTTGTATTTCTTATTCTAGTGTCTACGTCATGTATCATATTTATTCTCCTATTATTAAGAAGTAAAGGAATAATTCAATTACAGCTTTCGCCTAATCCTCTTCGTATGTTTGTTACATTCGCCCTAATCAGTATACTGCTTGGAACGATGTTATCGGTTATTTTCAGCAGGATTCCATTAAGACTACTTCGTAAAATTATGGTTGCAATAGATACTCTTTCAGCAGGAGATTTTAGTACACGAATTAATCTTAAAGGCATCCCAGAACTTCAGCAGCTTAGCAAAAGTTTTAATCACATGGCGGAGGAACTTAGTAGCATCGAAATTTTACGTTCTGATTTCGTAAACAACTTTTCCCACGAATTCAAATCACCTATTGTATCAATGCGTGGTTTCGCCAAAATGTTGAAATATAGTGATTTAACAGAGGAAGAACATAATGAATATCTTGACATCATAATCAGTGAATCTGATCGCTTGGTAGATCTATCTAAAAATGTGCTGAATATCTGCAAAATTGAAAATCAGGCCATTATCTCAAATTCAAAAGAATATAACCTAACAGAACAGATTAGAAGGTGTATTGCAATCATGGCACAAAAATGGAACATAAAAGACCCTTCCTTTGATTTTGAGTGCGAAGAGATTAATTTTACTGGAGATGAGGATTTGATTAGCCAGGTGTGGATTAATCTTATTGATAATGCAATTAAGTTTACTACTGCACATGTTCTAATTCATATGAGTCTGCATCAGTATAATAGCTCAATTCGCTTTAGCATAAGCGATAATGGCCCTGGAATGGATGAGGAAACGCAAAAGCACATTTTTGATAAGTTTTATCAGGGAGACACTTCTCATGCCACACATGGAAATGGCTTGGGACTTCCAATTACAAAAAAAATTATAGAACTGCACGGCGGCACTATTTACGTGCAATGCACAGATGGTAATGGTACAACTTTTATTATAGAATTACCGACTAGTAATATATCATATAGAATAAGTATGTAGAAATTTTTTATTATGCATTTTACGCACGTTTTATATATTGTTTTAAATCACATAAGCAAAAATATATATTTTATTTTCCCACATACCCTTTCATTTTAGACTCTGTTATTGTAAGATATTGTTACAATAATTTTCATTTTGTATGATATAAATATATTAAAAATGCTTTGTTTCTATAAGCAAACCTAATACCTAACAACTATTAGAGAAAAGGGGGCAAAAAAGTGAATAATCAAATTGAGGATTTATTAAATGATAACAGAATTAAGATACCTAAACATATTGCCATAGTTTGTGATGGAAATGGTCGATGGGCTAAAAGTAAAGGTCTTCCTCGAAGCTTTGGTCATAAAGCTGGTACAAAGCCAATTGAGAATATTACTAAACATTGTTCTGAATTAGGCGTTGAAGTACTTACTTTCTATGTTTTTTCTACTGAGAATTGGAATCGTTCTTATGAAGAAGTAAATTTCTTAATGAAACTTTTTATAGAATTCTTTATAAAATTGGGCAATAAAGCTGAAAAAAACATTAAAGTAAGGCATATTGGCGCTATAGATAATCTTTCCTCTGAGTTGATATCTGAAATTAAAAAAACAGAGGACTTAACAAAAAATAATTCAGGTATGATATTGAATATAGCATTAAATTATGGAAGTCGCTCAGAAATAGCAAATGCTGCAAAAAATTTAATGCATAACATAGATACTGAAAATTTCAATGTTGACCAAATAAATGAAGAGTTGATTAGCGATTATATGTTTACTTCAAAATTGCCTGATGTTGACTTAATTATTAGAACGAGTGGTGAAATGAGAATAAGTAATTTTTTATTATGGCAATCTGCAAAAGCCAAGTTATGGTTTACAAATGACCTTTGGCCAGATTTTAAATATGACCATTTGAAAAATGCCATTAAATATTATAATGAAATATGCTTATAAGATAAGTATATCGCAAATCAAAGCTTCATAAGGTAAGAACTAATAGTTAAGAGTTAATAGTAAAAGATGCTTTTTTAGTGTAACAGAAAAAAATTCATATTAACTATTAATTATTCATTCTTGCCTAATTAATGCTGGTATATAAAATCTTTTAAATTCAGCCCCTGGAACGAAACCAAGTTCGTAATAAACTGATTCCGAAAAATTTCCTACTGTTACAAATAATCGTAAAATAGTATATTGATTATTATTTAAAACAGTTAGTGCCTTTTTAATCATTGTTGTTGCCAGATGATTTCCTCTATATGAAGGATTAACCCCAATAGTATATACTAAAGGCCACTCCTCAATACATGCTACAAGACAAGCACCAATTAATTTCTTCTCTGCTTTGTCATATATAAGTGTAGATGCTTCACGTAGTATTTCTTCAGTACATATGTTAAAATACTCATTTACTTCACTTAGATAACCATCATACGTACATTCCTGTCCATCTTGTTTAGCAGCATACTGATAATCTATACCTCCACGAAAACTTTCATAAAATAGCTTAGCAATTTCTTCATTGTTACTCTCTTCTGGAGTTTTTACTATTATAGTGTTATCATAGTCAAAATCAAAAACTTCAGTAGGTCTCATCATCCATCTTCTATTTTTATCTGCCCAAAAGCCAAGCATTTCAAAATATTGAGATTGTTCTTTAGAAATTTGATAAGCATATATGTTTTTGCTAGAATCCGACCATTCAATCAATAACTTTTTTAATAATTTTATTATTTCAAATAAGTTTGTAAATGGTGGAATGATAAATAAACGCGATAGTACATTAGGTTCTATTAGTACTCCACCTATTCTGAGTTCACCAGCTTTTATCCAATAAAAGCTTTCATACTTTGCAAAAGGGTTATCAAGGCTTATTGCCAACCGTAAATCCCAATGCTTAACTGCAAATCTATTATAAACTTTATCACCATAAACTGATTCGTATATTGCAAATTCTTGTGGATTAGCTTTTACAATACAATATTTATCTGATAGCTCATAATAATTTATATTACTTGACCAACTTTGCATATAACCTTAATCTCCTTTTACATCAATAATTCCGCTTATATATTCTTCGAATTACAACATAAAAACGCCACAAAATTTATTAAATAATATGGCATTCTAATAATCGTCCCTTATTACATTTATGAGAACATTATTAAATAAAGAGTTTTCCAAAAATGATCATTACGCTGCTCTTTTTTTGTATTTTCTATAATTTCTAAATGTTTTTGGGGAATTCTATCTAAATAATATTCATTTAAAAGCCTAATAGACTGTACATAATTTAATTCTCCATAATGCATTAGTGAAAAAATATCAATCTTTTTAACTTTTACATTTGTGTATTCTCTTTTTTCTGACCAATCCTTAAGGGATTTCTCAAAAATAGTATCTAATTCATTTATTAATAATTTTGCTCCATTAGACGCTTCCTCTAGGCTCAATTTAATTTCTTCAATAAGTGCTTTTTCTAAACTATTTAAATCTATATTCTTTAACATATCTTTCCCCACCTCTTATCTATATCTAGTGTACTTACTTGTACACCAATTTATTTTAATTCATACTAACATACAGCTTAACTTAATCTTTAGAAAAATTATACCACATAATCTAAATAATTCAAACATACTGCACTTTAAAAACTCCTTTTATTCTTTCGCCTCTTAGAATCTCTCCATAATGGTGTTTATCCAAATATCTTCTACTGTAGCTGAATAGTTATCATTTAATTTTTCCTCTGCATAAAATTCATCCATAATTACTGAAATAACAAAAGGCCCCTAAATCAATTCTGAAGCCTTTTGTTATCTAATATAAAAACCTAAGGAGTTTTAATCCTCCAAGGATACTTTTTCATTTGCAATTTTAGTTATTTAATTTACTTCCTTCACACTTTAAAAAATCTATGCATGTAGCACCTATTTCATCAAATGACCACAATCCAGTGCATTTAAATTTATATGCAGCATAATCAGCATAATCACTATAATACACATCATAGGTTTGTACTAATGGAAATATTGGCTTGTCCAATCCGTAATTTTTATAATCCTGAATCATTTTATCCATGCATTTTTTAATTGGCCACTTCATTTCTCCCCAATAACATTGAGGTGCAGAAAAATCACAGTATTTGTTAAACACTGAATAAGCTATATCCTGATGATAACTTGCTATTGGATAAGAAGTATAACCAAGAACAGCATTTGGACATTGATTTCTTACAAGTTGGCATACTTTTTCTGACTGCTCTGTTTTACCTATTACTGCATCTTCAACATCAAAAACATAATAATCACTGTTCTTAACAGCATCTATTATTAAATTCGCTTCACCTTCAACATTATTAAAATGATTAAATCCCCAAGTACCTACTTTAAATCCTGCTTTTTTAAAATTATCTACATACTTTAAAAAATCGCCTCTAAAATTCATACCACCGCCAGTAGCTCTTTCACCTTCATTGTATTTAACACACACATTAGTTATTCCTAAAGATTTTAATTTTGATATTAAATTATCTATACCACCATATGTATCTACTTGATTTTGAAGCTGCCATATCCATGCAGTTGTAGTACTGATACTTGATAATGTATTTTTATTATTATCATTAGTATTAGTATTGTTATTATTATTTGTATTAGTGTTAGTACTTGTACTAGAAGAACTTATGGTTAAATTTAAAGTTACTTTTTTATCGTATCCTTCAACATAGCCTTGATAAACATAAGTTCCTGATACATTTAAGTTATCTGAATGCTTGTCCCAATTAACTTTTACTTGTCTTTTTTCTCCATTAGACATATTTGCAGTTACTTCATCAGGTAGTTTATAGCTATCTCCCTGTTTTATAGATGCATTTATATTATCTATTGATGTTATTTTATTTACAGCTGGCATTGAAGCAGTTTTAAAATCCATGCTAACAGGAGTTTTTAAAATTTTATTCTTATCAGATTTTAAATTACCATCTATACTTAACGTATAATAATTATCATAAGCATAAGAAGATATGCTTGATATAACTACACAAAAATCATTTTTATCTAAGGATATACTTACAGGTACTTCCTTGTTAGTTTTTTTATCTATAATCTTTATGCTATTTTTAGCAGAAGATAGATTCATAGTCTGATTAAATTCTATTGTCCAAATTTTATTTATAGGTACGTTTTCAACATTGTTTAAATTGGATGTTGAAAAAGCAATATTACCATCTAATTTTGAAGCATCAGATGAATCACTTGATATTTGGGCTTTAGATATATTGTGTGCTTCTATAGGTTTAATTGAATTTTGTTCCATTGAATGTTTAGATTTGTCATTAACTGAAGTAACTTGAATTTTAGATTCAGTAGAAACATTACTAGCCATTACCAAATTATATGAATTCAATTGATAAATTACAACAACAAATGCAAATATAAAAAGCTTTTTTAATGTTTTAATCAATTGTATCTCTTCTTTCTATTACTTGAATTTTAACATAGTTCCTATTTATAATAATATTCCTTAATGCCTATCTTTTAATAATTAAGGACATTATTTTTAAAAGTGTTAAATATTACATACACCCCCTCATAAATCAAAAAATTCAAAACCTTTACTAGTTTAGCATTTAACTAACATGTTTTTCAAGTAAAAATTTTACATATAAAGTTTTAAAGGAAAGAATTTATCGCATTAAGAAATTTATATACAATATATTACTTTGTAAATAACAAAATTAATATATTGTAATGCTTATTCTTAGTGCGATATCTCCTTCCTTAATAAGTAAGATTCATCAATAGTTTTAATAACTTACTCTTTACATCCTTTTTATCTATTAACATAGTTAAACCTTTTCTTACACTATGTATTTATAGTTAAAATATTTAAAAGGACTATGCAAAGTTTTTATACATGATTTTACCTTATTACTATACTAATTCATTTCTTATATTTTCTATCCCTATTCTATCTATCATATCTCCAAATCTTTCACCGCTATTGCCATTTTCAGTATAATAATCTAATACTTTTTGTGTTACTTCCTCCATTTCATCTACTTTAAAAATAGTATGTAGCTTGTCTCCAATTTTATATTTTCTTCCAAACTTCCCACCTAAAAATACTGCTACTCCTTCTTTGCTAGTTTCCATAGCATTAAAATGACAAGCATTTATACATTTACCACAACCTAAGCACTTTTCTGAGTAAACCTTTGTTTTGCCATCTACTTTATCTAAAGCACCTGATTTACATACTTTTATGCAAGCTCCACAAGCTTTGCATTTACTTTCTTCAAACTTAGGAAGTCTTTGTCCCATAAATCCAAGATCATTTAATTGAGTTTTAGCACAATTATTAGGGCAACCTACTATTCCTATTTTAAACTTAGCTGGTAAATCCTGTGCAAAAAATTTTTCATGTAATTTACTGCATATTCCTTGAGTATCTATTAATCCATGAGTACATACTGTACCCTTACATGAAACAATAGGTCTTACTTTTTTTCCAGTACCTCCAGACTTTAAATTGAATGCTTTCAAATCTTCTTTTACCCTTTCTATATCTTCTTCTTTTATCCAGGGAATTTCAATTCCTAATCGCGTTGTAAAACTTATATATCCTCTTCCATATTTATTTGCAATACTTAAAACCTTCTCCATTTCAGATGATGACATAATTCCTGATACAGCTATAATTCTTAATGTAAAATATATAGTATCTCTCTGATTAATAAATCCTTCAAGCTTTAACTGTGCTATTTGTTCCTTATTCATTGTATATCTTTAGTGAAAGAGTATACTGTATGTATTGACCCCTCACTAAAATTCACTTCCTTTCTTTTTATACTTTTTTACATATTTACGTTAATATCCTTACGTAAAATTATATCAGCTTATTACTAAATTTAAAAATTAAAATAGTTTAAGTATTTGAAAAAAATAATAAGACCAATATGCAACGGATATTTTCTGTAAGACAAGGAGACAGGTTCCACATAAGCTTAAGCTATCTAAGGGTTCTGTCCACGCAGTATTACAAAAATAGACTAACATTTGGTCTTGTTATTTTTTGAAAATGCCTTATAAAAAAATCATGTAGAAAGACTTCTACATAGTTAAATTACTTTATTTAAACTTTCATAAGTATATTCTATGATATCAGCACAGCTAATTCCATTTTTCTTTAAATCCTTGCAAATTTCTGTACCATACTTTTCTCTAATTCCCTGCATTAATTCCTTTGCATATTTTCTAGCATCATTAGGTTCATCACTATTTTCTCTTCCCTTTAATGACCCTATTATTACAGCCGCTGCTCCTACAGCTCCACAAACACTTCCCACTGTAAATCCAGTTCCCATTCCACTTCCAAGACTTACAGGTATATCAGTATTGTGCTCCTCATTATAAGCTTTTATCATAGCTTCTCCACAGGTAAAACCTTGTTTATGGTATTCTGATGGCTTTATCATTTACAATCACTCCTCTTAGCATTTCATAAAGTCATTTTTAGCATATTGAATAAATTTAACTAAAAAAACTCATAGTTAAAGAGAAAAGCGCTTAATTATATATATTATAATACATTATACTATTATAATTAACATATGTGATTAAGTATTATTTTCATTTTGATTACTACTCCACACTATACTTCAATTTTTTCAAATAACTTTGAACCTTTAGCTGAAATAAATTTATATAATATATAGTCTAAAGCTAAAAATAATAAAAGTATAATCATACCAATCAACAATTTATCTTCATTAAACTTCATAATCCCCATTACTATAAGTGCACTTACACCTATTCCAACCATAATGGCTATAAATCCATTAAAATTTTGTTTAACCGCTTTCACCTCATTGTCCCAATTTAATTTTGGAAAGCTAACATCAATTATAATGCCGAACATAGCTGAAAATAAAATTCCAGGTAATGATGATACAAAAACTATAAGAATTATAAATGCAGGCAGTTCAATTAAAAAGAATAACATTAGGAGCAAAGCTATTATTCCTACCATGCCCATAATTACTCCAGATAAAACTTTAGCCATTAATTGAATATCATAACCTACAGCAATATATTTACTTACAAATAAGTTTTCTCCTTCTCTAGATACAGCTGTAGAAGTTATAAGATTACTTGAAGTTATAAATACCCCTGCTGCCAAAGATACTACAATAATAAACCCCATCCATTTCGTATCATTAAGTAAAGGAACTAAGTTTTTAAATTTTTTAAAAATTTCAGGTTCTGCCAAAAAAGGTATAATCAAAAATACTGGCCATAAAAAATTCATAATAATACAATTCATAAAATATACAGGAGTTCTAAACAATATTTTTAATTCCTTAATCACTAATGATTTAATGGGCAAGCTTTTTCGTGATGCCTTCTGTAAATCCTCATTATTTAGTTTTCTTCTTCTAGAAGGTGCTTCTGAAATTCCTATTACCCCTTTAAAATATAGCTTTTGTCCTAATGTTAAAAATATTAATAGAATACATAAAGTTATTATTAGAAATAATATTATATTTTTTAATCCTGTAAAACTTTCATTAAATACTATGGCTTTGACAGCTTGAGAAGCTCCCGGAAATACTCTACTTGAAATACCAACTAAAGAGTTATTTCCTTCATTAAGCATACTTAATATTTGCTTTTCATTCACTCCAGATGTTCCTATATTTTGCATCTTTACATTAAAGACTACGGCTAAAACCATAGCCAAAATACCGCCTATAATTTTAAGAAAATCTTTATGATTGCCCATATTAGTAAATCTCATAATTACTATATTCAAAATACTAGCCATACTTAAAGGTATTATAGGTATTGTTAAAAACAATATTACAGAATAGGCATAATATACAAATCCCATATTTCCCTTTAAACCATATATTATAAACAATGGCAATAATATTACTGCCTCAGTAAGATATTCATATAATAAAGTTATAGTAAATTTAGATGCCAGTATCTGCCAGGGCTTTAATGGTAGTGGTAATAAATTTTCTATATCTCTTGAAAAATATAGCACATTCAAAGAATATAATATGGCAAAAAAGAATATAAAAATAAAAGTAAAACTTATTCCTACTGAAAAAATTAACCCCTGCTGATTTATCTTATAAAGCAAATCATAGGCACTTTGAATAAAATAAATAAATGCTACTATAGTTGGTATACATGCCAAAATAACGGCTACTGCTATAGCAATAGCTTTTATTCTTTTCTTTTTATCTCCATTTAATAAACCATTGCCATTTTTTAAAAGAGCTTTTGTTAAAACTATATATTTATTCATTTTCTGTCATCTCCAAAAATATATTTTCCAGGGACTCAGTTTCCTTAAATCCTTCTTTAAGCTCTTTAAAAGTTCCATTAAATACAATTTTGCCTTTATTTATAATAGCAAATCTATCACATATTTTTTCTGCTACATCTAATACATGTGTTGAAAAAAATACAGTATTACCCTTATCTGCATGTTCCCTCATCATTTCTTTTAATGTAAAGGATGATTTTGGATCTAGACCTGTCATAGGCTCATCTAATATCCATACCGAAGGATCATGAATTAAAGCTCCAATTATAACTATTTTTTGCCTCATCCCATGAGAATAACTTTGTATTTGATCCTTTAAAGCTTTATTCATTTCAAATCTTTCCGATAAACTTTTTATCCTACTTATTCTTTCTGTACTATCCACATCATAAATATCAGCCATAAAATTTAAATATTCTATACCTTTAAGCCTTAAAAATATATCTGGATTATCTGGAACAAATCCAAATCTCCTTTTAGCTTCTATAGAATTTTCTTTTATATTTATATTATTTATAAAAACATCTCCACTGTTTGGATTTATAATACCTGTAATCATTTTTATAGTAGTAGTTTTTCCTGCTCCATTAGGACCTAAAAATCCAAATATTTGTCCATCAGGTATAGTTAAATTCAAATTGTCCACTGCCTTTATATTTCCGTTATAGCTTTTATTTAAAGCTTTCATTTCTATCATTGTCTTTTCCTCCAAAACAACATTTAAAAATTGTTAATTGCAACCATTATATATAATATATGACAATTGCAACTAAAATTCAATAACCTTTATAGAATATTTAAAATTCGCAGTAGATAATTGAAAGTTACGGATGATCTTTTTATGTTAATTTTTGAAGAAAATTTTTCTTTTAAATATCCACTGTTAACTATAGATTAGCTCTCTATATAAAAAAAACTATAGAATAGACCTTTTAATATTGTCTATTCTATAGAATGCACTTCTTAATACTTTAATTCAACAGCTTCTATATATTATGTTATTTTTATAATGATTTTAAAAGCTATCTTTAAGTAACTTTTTTATTAAACTATATCATTTAAAATCATGAGAACAGCTAATTTAGCCATGCTGAAAATAGAATTTCTTTCTTCACTAATTACTATTTGTTCATTTATACAGCTTCCATCTTCACTTACTGTGAAAAGTGAAGCCACATTTTTCTTTAAAGAATACTCTACTAAATTATTTAACATTTCCTTAGCGCTTTCTCTTTTATTTAATAAATCATATAAATAATCTAAGGTTTTCCCAGCTTTTTGCATATTTTTTTCCTTTAATATTCCCTTTTCTTCAGCTTTATCTAAAGCCAAAATTATCATTTTCCCTACTCTATCTTCTAATTTAAAATCTTCACTAACACATTTATCACATATAAATTCTACAGATTTATTTAATTGATTAAAATATATATCTATATCTTCATCACCTAAAATAAATGCTAATAAAACCATAGCAGTAGTTTCTACTTTATCCTCTGTACTACTGTCTTCATAATCCACGAAAGCTCCTTCTGCAAATTGATTTTTAGCAATTATTCTTAAAAGCTTATTTCTTGGATATTTACTATTAAGATATAAATTGTCTCCTTTTAATTTGTGAATTTTTTCTTCTAATATAGTTCCTTCATATTTTTTATACAAAAAACCTGACTTGTCTGCTGCATCTAAGTTTTCTTCTTCAAATTCATGTGATAAGGTTATTTCTTTAACACTAATTGGAATTATATTCTTAAGTTCTATGCCAAGCACTGGCTCTTCTCTAAGTTCCATAAAGATAAATGTGGTCTCTGGACTTATTAATCCATTGTTTTTAGATAGCTCTATTACTTTTTGCCTCATGGCTTCTTTTACATCTCCACGCTGAGACATCATATTCATTTCAATGGACCTAATTCTCTTTCTTGCCCATACTTTTTTAAGTAAATTAGCATTATCCTCTGTATTAAAGTTATCCAAATCCACTTTCTTTACATACTCTCTATCGCCAACTTTTCCACTTACAACTATTTCATCACTTACTTCTCCTATTACATAAGCAAAAATTGAAAAAGCTTCTCTGTCATACATATAATCTATAGTTCGTGGGTAAGTAGCTTGAACCTGCATATTTCCCCAGTCTATTTGCACATCATCTACTTCTGGATTTTGAATTCTCTTAAACTGTCTCAATACTACAGCTTCAATTCTCTGTCCTTTATTTATAAACTCGGCTTTTCCAAAACTCTCATGAGCTAACTTATTCAAGAAATAATTATTAGTTTCTGAGTCAAAACCAAAGGTAAATATTCTATTATCACCTAAGTTTTCCTTTACATAATCTAATATTTCATCTTCTTCTTCAACTTCATCATCTGTAAAAATTAATATTGTATTATGTCCGCCCTCATTTTCAAGGCTGTATTTTATAGCTCCAAATATATCTGCATCATTTTCCGTAGACAAGTTTTCTATCCACTGTGATGCTTTCTTTAAAGTATCAGAATTAAATTGGGCCATTCCCTCATCCCAGAAATACTTTAAAGTTTCTCCCATTGCAATAATGTCAAAAGTATCTCCTTCTTCAAGGTTTCTTATGCAAATTTGAAGTGCATCTTTAGCCTGCTGTATTTTATCGCCTTTCATAGTATCTGAAATATCTATAAGAAAAACATAACTTTCTTTTTCTTCTATTTCATAATCATCAAGCTTAGGAATCATTCTAAGATAAACTACCCTTCTATCCTCACCATTCTCCTTATATTCATAAATCATGCCATCCGCTTCTAAAGGATCCTTTTCTTTCATAATAAGTATAAAGTCTTTATCCATAGCCTCATAATCATCCTGTAAGTTAATTTTAGCTACAGTATCCCCTTCTCTTTCTACTTTAAGCTTATGATAAGGAGATTCAAATTCCAATTTACATAAAGACTCTACTATAATATTAGTTTTAAACTGAAACTCGCTGTCTTCTGATTCTTTCTTTACAAGCTTATTTACTAAAGTATTTCTTAAATTGTTAAGCTTTGAATCCTCATCCATTTTAGTTGGTTCATGCATTGCAGGAATTGTAAGTTTAAATTTCTTATCTTTATACTGCAACTCATCTATATAGGATAATTTTATTTTAACTGTTTCACCAGATATAATTTTTCCTATGGCTATCTTAAACATATGAGGCTTTAATTCTTCTAAAAATACAGTATTGTCTCCTCTACTTTTAGCATTTTCATAAATTTTAAATGCTTTTTCCTTTTCTTCTACTATAGTTTTTAAAGTTTTTCCTCCTACTTCTGCTTCAAATCCTGATATTATAGCAGTTTTAGGTATTGGGAAAACATATACTCCTTCTACATCACCTCTACTTTTATTTTCATATACCTGATTTATAGATATTTCAGCATATTCTCCACAGATGTTGCCATTTATGCTGACTTTCTTTAATATCATACCCTGGGAATTTCCTTTAATTTCCTTTATACTATAACCCATGGACAGCCCTCCCTTAATTATAATTTTTGCATTTTAATCCATAGATATATATATTATTTTATTCCATAAAAAAAAATAATATCCTTCATAAAATTCTATTTTTGAGTAATATTTTCTTTAATTCGCATTTTAAACTAAACTGGAAAGCTCTAAGTTTAAAAAATGCACATTATTATAACTCTAAATTTAATTCCTACATAAAATATTATTACCACTTAATACATAAATAGTACATTACAAATATATTTTTAGTATTGCCTACAAAAACCTTTTTTGATAATATACTAAATAGTGTTATGAAAATAGCTAGAAAGGATACGTGAATTAAATGAACTTAATATCTTTAGAAAATATATGTAAAAGCTATGGTGAAAAATTTATTCTAAACAATATATCTTTAGGCATAAATGAAGGAGAAAAAATAGGAGTCATCGGTATAAATGGTACAGGTAAATCTACTTTACTTAGAATTGCTGCTAGCACAGAAACTTACGACAGCGGTAATATAATAACCTCAAACAACTTAACAATAAATTATCTTTCTCAAAACACTTACTTTGATGAAAATGCTACAGTTCTTGAACAGGTGTTTAAGGGAAATTCTCCAATAATGAAGGTTTTGAGAGAATATGAAAATGTACTTAAATCCTTAGAAAAAAATCCGAATGATGAAGTCAAACAAAAAAAGCTTTTGGATTTAACCGCTAAAATGGATAGTTTAAATGCATGGCAGGTAGAAAGTGATGCTAAAACTATCCTTACTAAACTTAACATTTTTGACTTTGACGCAAAGATAGCAACTCTTTCTGGAGGTCAAAAGAAGAGAATAGCTCTGGCTGGTGCCCTTATAACCCCTTCAAATTTACTAATTCTAGACGAACCTACCAATCATATTGATAACGATACTGTAGCCTGGCTTGAAAATTATTTGAACAACAGAAAAGGTGCTCTACTTATGATTACCCATGATAGATACTTTTTAGATAGAGTTACCAATAGAATTATAGAATTGGATAACGGAAATCTCTACAGCTATAGTGGAAACTACAGTATTTTTTTAGAAAAAAAATTAGAAAGAGAAGAATTAAACAAATCATTAGAAGATAAGCACAAAAACCTTTTCAAAAGAGAACTGGCTTGGATAAAAAGAGGTGCAAAAGCTAGAAGTACTAAACAAAAAGCTAGAATTGAAAGATTTGAAGATCTTAAAAATACTAAATTCGATACAGCTAGTGACAGAGTTCAAATGTCCTCTGCAAGTACTAGACTTGGTAAAAAGGTTATAGAACTTGAAAACATAAGTAAGTCCTTTGAAAATAAAAAAATACTAGACAACTTCAGTTACATATTTTCAAATAATGATAGAGTTGGTATCATCGGTCCAAATGGCATTGGCAAATCTACATTTCTAAATATATGTGCAGGTATAATAAAACCTGATTCTGGAGAAGTTAACATAGGTGAAACAGTAAAAATAGGATACTTTTCTCAAGAAAATAAAGAAATGAATGAAAACTTAAGGGTTATAGAATATATAAAAGAAGTTGGAGAATTTTTAAAAGCCTCAGATGGAGAAACATTAAGTGCTTCTGTTATGCTAGAAAGATTTTTATTCACTCCTGAAATGCAATGGACACCTATATCAAAACTTTCTGGTGGTGAGAAAAGAAGGCTTCAGCTACTTAGAGTGCTTATGAGTGCTCCTAATGTATTAATGTTTGATGAACCTACTAATGATTTGGACATAGAAACACTTACTGTTTTAGAAGACTATTTAGAAGACTTTTCAGGAACAGTTATAGCTGTATCTCATGATAGATACTTTTTAGATAAAGCTTTTAAAAAGCTTCTAATCTTTAAGGGTAATTCTTCCATAGATTATTATACTGGAAATTATACTGAATACATGGATAAATGTGAAAGTGAAAATAAAGAAGAACTAAAAGAATCAAACAAAAAAGATACTAAATCAGATTACAAAGAGGAAAAAAAGAAAAATAAAGCTTTAAAGTTCTCCTACAAAGAACAAAAAGAATTTGATGAAATAGATGATGTTATTGCTGGTGTAGAAAAGGAAATAGAAATCTTAGACTCAAAGATAAATTCTACAGGTAGTGATTACGAAATGCTTCAAAAGCTTTTAGCTGAAAAACAAGAATTACAAGAAAAGCTCGATTATTTATTGGAGAGATGGACTTATTTAAATGAGCTGGCTGAAAAAATAGAAAGTGCTAAATGTCTGGATTAAACTTCCTGACATTCAGCACTTTTTATTTAATAGCTACCTGCTATTATATCTAGCTAAGTAACATTTGTTGATTATTCCACTTCTTGAATACTTATTTGCCTTATATGTTTAGTATGGCTCCATTCTTTCTTATCCTTATTTAAAATTCCCTGAATAGTTATAGGAACCCATGTTAAAGTATACACACTAAACAACATATACCATATGAATATTTTTAATGAATATTTTCTATCAACCATGCCTATAATAATAACAAACATCATTATGTAAATAATGGTAATCAAGACTGTATATTCAATTGAAGGAATTATAAATTCATTCATATGTTTGTCTGTAACTATAGTAGATAAATTGTATGTGCTTAAAAATCCCACATAATTTTCTCTTAAATAACTAAAAACCTTTGAAAATATTACTGCATTTAAAGAATATAGAGCAAACACTCCAAACATTTTTTTAGACAACTTTGTCTCTAACAACATAACTATTGGTGTAAATAAGAATTGACCTATACTAAATATCATCCAAGCATATTGAATATTACTACTTTGACTACTATAAAAAATGTATCTAAAAATTCCATCCAATGTTATTACATCTATACCACTAACACCTTTAATTAAACTTATTATAGCAGAAGCTGCCATAAACAATGTTACATACGGCTGCATAGTGTACAAAGCACAATCTAAGGTAATAAAACTTCTTTCTTTTACAGCTTTTTTCATAAGTCTTAAGAAAAACCTTGAGAATACATCCGCAAATCCCTGCATCCATCTTTTTCTCTGATTCCATGATTGTTTTAATGTTAAAGGTTTTTCATCATAAACTATAGCATTATGAGACCAACCTACTTTATGTCCATTAAGTACTAATTTACAAGTAAACTCTAAATCTTCTGTAAGACAAGTAGAACCCCATCCTAATTTCTTAAGTGTTTCTGTATCCATGCAAAATCCAGTTCCACCTATCTGACTTGATAATCCTAAATTTGCTCTTCCTAATTGAAATAACCTATTAGATGTCCAAAATGATATTGAATAAGACTGTGTTATCCAGGAATCATCTGGATTTTTACTATCTATATAACCTTGAACAACTTTATATCCTTTAAGCAATTTATAATTCATTTCATTTAGAAAATTCTTTGAAACTAAATTATCTGCATCAAAAATAGCTATAGCATCATATTTAGTATCCATTTTAAATATTCTAGCAAACATCCATTCTAACGCATAACCTTTTCCTCTTTTATCTGAAACATTTCTCTCATGCACATTTCCACCATGCTGTCTTCCAATTTCTGCAGTTCTATCAGTACAATTATCTGCAATTACAAAAATATCATATAAATCTTTGGGATAATCCAATTCTTTTAAGCTATCCACAATATTTCCTATTACCATTTCCTCATTATGTGCTGCTACTAACAAAGCAAATTTCTTTTTTGGCTTACAAGTTTCTGCTTCTTTATCCTCTTTTTTATAAAACCCAAATAATGAGATAACTAAATAATACATTGTAAGTATAATTACTAATACTTGAAAAACATCTATGCCACAGATAATGGAGTTATAAATAAATTGTCCCATCATAGAAATAAATTCCTTCATTGTACAAATCCTTCCTTTTTATATTATCCTTTAGTTAGTTGCATATATAAATACTGTATATTATAATAACATAAATTTTCGACTTTAACCAGTGTTACAGAATTTTCTGATTATTATTTTTTTGTTACATTTCTATAGCTTTTGCAAATAGTTGTACTACAACTTATTCATAAAAACTATAATGTCTAAATATATAGTTATGTTATAATTTACTTAAATCAATACTATTATTATTGCATTGTTTAACAAATAAATATACAATTATTTAATTAATTTTGAAAGGTGGTACTTGTAAATGACAAATATAATTGATTGTAAAGGATTAAAATGTCCTCAACCTGTTATTAATACAAAAAAACATTTTGATTCTATAAATGAAGGACAAGCTACTGTTATAGTTGACAATGAAGTTTCAAAAAATAATATTTCAAAATTTGCTGAAAGTAATGGTTTCAAATATAAAGTTGAAGAAAAAGAAGGCCTTTATTATATAGATATCACTAAAGATTCTTGCAGCTGTAAGCCTATGAACTTTGATGATAAAAATTTTGTTATAGTAGTTTCTTCTGATAAGCTTGGTATTGGCGATGACAAGTTAGGAACAATTTTAATAAAAAGCTATTTCTATGCTTTAAGTGAAAGTGATAACCTTCCTTCTGAAATACTATTTTTAAATGGTGGTGTTAAACTTACCACTGAAGGTTCTGACTGCATTGAAAGTATTAAAGTGCTTAAAGAGAAAGGTGTAAATATATTAAGCTGTGGAACCTGCCTTGATTTTTATGGATTAAAGGAAAAATTACTTGTAGGTGAAATTAGTAATATGTATACCATAGTGGAAAAAATGAATTCTGCCGACAATACTATTAAACTGTAATTAAACTCACATAATACAAAACAGGAACCTTGAAAAAGTATCAAAGTTCCTGTTTTCATTAAAAGCTTAAGTTTTTTATTCCTGATTTTGTTATAAGCGCATAATTTAATTCACTACACGTCCAAGTTTCTACCGTTCCGTTTGATGGTATTCCTTCACTTGTTTGAAAAGCTATTACTGCATTTTTAGTTTGACTTCCAAAATATCCTGTAGCACTGGAAATATTATATCCCAATTTTATTAAAGCATTCTGCAATGATACTACATCATTACTTGTGGTTCCTAAGCTTAAAGGCAATGTAGCAATATATAAAGGCTTACTATTTACTATGATATTAAATTGCTTTATACTATCATAATCCTTTGTACTTAATCCATCCTTACCATAAGTTTTAACTGTATAAGTTCCAGCTATAGTAGGTATAAAAGAAAATGTACTGGAGGTGCTGAAATTATTAGATGCCACTACTCTTCCATTATTATACACCTCATACCTGTAGCTCATTCCAGAAGGACTCACCCCTGTACTACCTGCATAAAAACTTAATATAGTTCCTACATAAAAATATCCATTTACATTTACATTTTTAATTTGAGGATTATATACATTCAAATTCAAGGTACTTTGAGCATCAAAGGTCTTTTGAGATAGTGAATCCTTAATGTATCCAACAACTTGATAATTTCCTGAAGCTTCTGGTTTAAAGCTAAAAGTGTTTGAACTTAAATAACCACTATCAGCTACTATATTACTTCCATTCATAGCCACAAATCTATATTGTGCACTGCCAGAACCATTTACTTCACTTATACTATAATTCACAGTATCTCCAACAAAAATATAATTTTTTGTACTAGTATAAGTCATAGTAGGTTGATCGTATACTTGAACCGCCGCAGTTTTCATATCGTCATAATCCTTTGTTGAAAGTGAATCTTTCACATATACTGTTATATTATAGTTTCCTGCACTACTTACTTTATAAAGTGAATTTGTATTACTGCTATAATCTACAGTGGACAAAGTTGTTCCATTTAAAGAAATTACATATTTGTAAAGATAACTTCCAGAACCTGACACAGCGGCTGTATTTATGTTAACAGTTTGTCCAGCTAAATATTGTGATTTATTAGTAGTTAAATTACTTATAGTAGGCTTTCCATAAACCACAAAAGAAGATGTCTTTGTATCATCAGAATCAGCTGTGGAATTTTGATCCTTCATATAAACTTGTACAGTATAATTTCCTTCAGTGCTTGGTACATAATCTAACGATGAAGTATTATTATAATCTCTTGTGTATACAACATTAGCTCCATTCATTATCACGTACTTATACAAATAAGTTCCACTACCAGATGTTGCAGTTGCATTAAAGGAACTAGTGTTTCCAGCAAGCAAGCTATTTGTACTCTGAGTGAAGTTAGTTAAGATAGCACTTGTAATAAGATTCTGCAAATATACATTTTGATAATAAAACTTTAAAATTTGATCATAAGTTTGTCCTGCATCAGCCCTGTTTTTAGCCCCAATCTGGCTCATTCCAAGACCATGTCCATTTCCCTTTCCTGAAAAAGTATAAGCTCCTTTTACTGTATCATAAGTCACATTATAAAGATTACTTGGCAATCCAAGGAAAGTCCTTGTATAATCATTTTTTACAGACTTTGTTTGAGTAGTTCCTGCTGAATCTTTATAAATAATATTAATATTTGATACTCTACCACTTGCAAATTTAGTTATTGAACTTAAATCTAAATTTACAAATGTATCTGTAGAAGCTATATATTTCTTATTTACCAAAATTGTTTGTATCTGTGCATTAGTCAGTACCATATTACCACCTGGCCAAGGTAAATTTTCAAAGGAATCTTGTACAGATCGTAGATATGGCACGTAATTTCCCCATACATTTTCGCTATTTTCTGAAACTCCTCCATGCCATGCAGAATATAGTGTCTCCACTAACTTGTCATTATATAAGAGAACTTGTCCTTTAGTTTGATCCACAGCACTAATCACATTGTTAAGGCTTGCATCATAACCTTTATATGTCTGATAAGCTGGAGTATCATCAAAATCATAACCGTTAGCTATAGCATATCCTATTCGTGATATTGCATAGTTTCTTGCTGCCACTGCTTGTGCTTTCAAAGCTTCCATTGGATAACTATTGTCCAATTCATATCCTACTACACCCTTTAAATAGCTTTCAATATCAATTATATTAATGGGCAGTACTTTTCCATTATAAAATTTTATTGAAAAATAACCTAAGTACTTATTTGATACTGAATTAGAAGTAAGAGTTAACAAATTAGAGCTACTATTAGGAATTAAAGTAATCTCACTCTGTACTACTCCATTTAACGTAACACTTGTTCCATTTACTCCAAAATTTAAAACAGAGCCCGATGGATATGTTTGTCCATTTAAAGTGTAGTCTCCATTTAATACAGCGGTAATAGTAGTAGCGGACATACTTGTAAGTCCCACCTTTACATTATCAAAGTACCCACTGTTCTGATAAGCATAAGCTTTCTGTGTAGAGGCAATTAAAAACATTGCAATAAATAAAAGAAATGTTGTAAAGCTTGCAAAACATCGTTTAAACATAAACCTTCCTCCTCTAGATAATTTACCCTTTAGTAAAGTATCGATAGAAAACTTACCAAATCTAATGGGACCTAGAGGAAACAGGGGAAAAAAAATGAAATTATACAATAGTAATGTATAATTTCATCTAATATTTGTTTTTATTCTATATAAATACCTCTAAATTAAAAGTTTATATATATTTTAAACACTGTACTTCAACTTGTTTAGTTTAATAACCTATGAAAACGTATGTTCAATTTCTCATATATCAGCCTAATTTTTTGTTGACATTATTATTAGGTTTCTCTAGCACTACTATTGGATCTAATCTTTTAAATTCATATTCCCTTAACGGCACCTTTTTAAGAATACTTATAATTTCCTCAAAATTCTCTACTAAATTTAATTTTTTCTCAGTAAAGAATTCTTCAAGTGAAAGATTCTCCCACTGAATCCATCCAGCATAACTGTTTCTTTCATTTATATAGTTTTTAAATTCATCATAGCTTTCTGCTTTTTTTGCTATTTCATCACAAATAAAAAAGTTACACACATAACTTCTATATCTCTCAGGTAATGTGCACCCCACCCCCGATATTACAAATGGACATGCTCTAAAAAAAACAGATTTGTCTTTAACATAACTATCATGTACATGCCAGGTTTTAATATATTTTTTATAACCTACTTCATCAAAATAACCTTTTGCATGTATATAATAATTATAAATTTTTACTTTGGGAAGATTTATAATTTTGCTTAATGCTTTTAATCCATCTTCCTCTTTTACCATTTTATGAATTTCATACAGTGTAAATTTAGGGAAATACCAGCAGCATCCTCTATTTTTTATAGAACATAAACTCTTCCCAAAAACACTTTGACAGTCCATGCAAGAACTACAACTATATTGAGGACTGCCTTGATTAAGTTTTAAATTAATTTTAACCATTATTAGCCTCCTACTTTAGTTATCAAATAATTCCTTGACTCAGGTGGAGTTTTCTTATAATAAATATATATTAACTTATAAAATATCATTTAAGAATTTTGCACATCTGAACCTTAGAAGAACTTATCTATATTGTTCTCATCTATTATACTTACAAGTGTATTACATATGTCTTTTATGAAATTAAAATAATATTTACACTTATATGTTACCATATTTTTGAATACTTATAATTTTAAGTCAAGCCAATACGTTGAATATTTACGCATATTTAATTATTTGGAAACAAAATTTAAAGTAAAACATACATATTTATTATTTTGCTTATTCCTTTTAGCTTTATAACACAAATAAATACTATTTATGGTAAATTCATAAAATATTAATATTTTCTTGTATTGCAATATAAAAAAAGCTGCAAAACTTTAATTCGCAGCTTTCCCGTATTTTTAAAAATTTCAACTTAAGTATACATCATACATCTTCAAAAAAATAACAAGTCCATATGTTAGTCTATTTTTTGTAATACTGTGTCTACAGAAACCTTAGATAGCTTAAACTCCTGTGGAACCTTTCTCCTTGTCTTACAAAAATATCCGTCACATATTAGACTTGTTGTTTTTTTCAGATACCTTATTAAATTTACTACCATTATCACTTAGATCTAATAGTTGAATAAAAAACAGTACCTAATATAATAATTCCTCCCATAATTTCTCTTAACGTAGGTATTTCTCTTAATAAAATAATAGCAAAGGCAATACCATATACTGGTTCAAGACTAGATATAATGCCTGCTGTTTGGGTTTTGATATTTTTCAAGCTGTTTATAAATAGTGAATGAGAAATTCCAGTAAAAATTGTACCTAATATAATAAGTAATATTATATCTTTAATATGAAAAACAGGATTTTGGAAAAATAAAAAAGGAATTAATATAACTGCAGCTGCTACCTGTTCGTAGAAGGCAATTACTAAACTTGAATATTCTTTTACATATTTTCTATTAAGCATTGAAAGAATAGCATAAGTAAAACCAGCTATTATTCCCCAAAAAACTCCTTGAGTTGTACTGTTTCTAAGCTCAAACTTTGGAATAATAAGTACTACACCTAAAAATACAATAGCTGCACTTACAATATCCACTACATTAATTTTCTCTTTAAAAAAATATGGTTCAAGAAAAGTAACAAATACAGGAAACGTAGAACATGTAAGTAATCCTATCGCTACTGTAGATACTTGAATAGACTTAAAAAAAGTGCACCAGTGAATTGCTAAAATCCCTCCCATTAGTGCTAAATAAAAATAGTGTTTTTGATTTTTTAATTTTATATCTTTCTTAAGATAAAGCATTAAAATCAGTAAAAAAATGCTTGAAAAGAAAACCCTTCCGAATACAATTATCATTGATAGCAATGATAACCATTTTCCAAATAAGCCTGCTAAGCCAAATAAAAAAACAGCTAAATGAACATCCATTAAACTCTTACTTTTTATATTCATATAACTAACTCCTTATGCAACCTAAAAGTTGTTTTTTAAATTAAAGTCTTGTCCATTTTATCATTAACCAATTAATGATTTGCCCCACTTAAATTTAATCCAACAACACCTATTACAATTAAAAGTATAGATATTGCTGTTAGTATGCTACTAGCAAGTGTTATTGTAAACTCACTTATACAATTTGTCAAAAATACCACATATTTATTTCTAAAAATGTGGTATTCTTGATAAATTGTTGTAATTTATTAAACCAACCGTTTTTAATACTGTTTTTATTCGCTGTCCTCACTTGCTGTATTTTACTTATATTCATTCTTCTTATACATTGCTTCATCTTTAATTTCTTTTCTCATATTATTTAGAGATTCTTCTCTTCTCTTATTTTTTTCTGACAGGTCTTTTTTTGTTTTTTCATTATCTGTTTTTCCAATCACTTCTTCTGCAATCTCATAATTTTGAATAGTTTTATCAATATTATATTGAATTTTATCTACATTATCACTTCTATCATCTGGTTTATTTTTCATAATTTCATATCTCTCCTTTATTTGATTTAATTAATATTTTAAAGCATATCAACTAAAGCTTCTTTTTTTATTATGTCTATGCATTTATTTATTATACAAAATAAAGATGCCTGCTTTCCACATTTATTTTTTTGACTTTTAAGCTTTATTCTTAAAATAGAAATAAAGTCAATTATCCTCTAAAAGTAATACTGCACAATATTTTTAACCACATTAATCCATTTTCTCTACCTTCATAGAAATTTTTGATAAATACTTTTCTGGATTTTTAGTGATTACTTCATCTGATATATTTTCTATATAAACATCTCCGCAAATACCAAGATGATTCTTTTCTATAAATTTGTTTACCTTATCAAAAATCTTCATATCTTCTGCTAAATAACTATTATCATAGGTTATAACATAAAGACCTTTTGGCTTTATTGTTTTTTCTATTAAATCTGTATCTGTAGAAACCTTATAAAAATATCTATAATTCCTAATATTATCAGTAAGTAAACTATCATGATTAGTGTAAACTCCTAAAGGATACCCATATAGTACTTTTTTACTTTCACAATAATCCAAAAAACTAATAAAGTCATCTTCAAAATTATTAGGATTATGCAAATATTCAGGTCCTAAAAACAGCACTTCTTCCTCACAATATTCCAATAATATTTCCCCACAGTTAATGTTAGATATTACTGGAGCATTATTAATTCTCTGCTCTATAATATAATTCATTTGATTTAATCTATTAAGTTCTTCTAATATTTTCTTCTTCTGTGCAGCAATTAAATGAATCAAATTATCTGGAGATACATTTTCCATGTAACTTTTTATTTTCTTTAATGGAACATCCAAATCTTTTAGAGCAAGAATGATGCTTACCTCATCTAATTGACTACAGGAATAATATCTATACCCATTTTCCTTTACAAATGCAGGTTTTAATATTCCTACATCATCATAATATATTAAGTTTTTTCTACTTATACCAGCCAATTTAGAAAAAGCACCTATGGATAAATACTTTTTTGAACTTATAAAATCACTCATAAATCACACTTTCTATAACCATTAAGTTATTGATTCTTTTCTTCTTTAGACTATTCTATTTATAAAAGTATTGACTGTCAAGTTACTGTACAGTTTATTATATGATCTGTGGATATAATCATATATAAAGGAGAATATTATGCTAAAACTATTTAAACACTTTAAAACTAATAAAATACTTTTAATTTCACTATTTACAATCATACTAATAAAAACTATAGGTATATTATATATTCCAACATTAACTGCAAAAATAATAAATAATGGAGTAATAAAAGGTAATATACATTATGTATTAAAAACTAGTGGAATAATGATAAGCGTTGCCATATTTACTGGCATACTTGCCATACTTTCTACCTATTTATCTGCAAATTTATCAGGATCACTTTCTAGAGATATTAGAATCAAAATGTTTTCACATGCACAAAAGTTATCAATACATGATTTTAAACATTTTTCCACTTCATCTTTGATTACAAGGTGTACAAGTGATGTAAATCAAATTGAAAATATAGTAACCATGTTTTTTGAAATGATTATTCCAGTTCCATTTATAACCATAGTAGGAATGTTCTTTGCCTTTTCTAAGGATAGCTATATGGCTTTAATAATCTTTATAACAGGAGTAATTTTTATAGTATTTAATATACTCATAAGCAAAAAAGTTATAAATTTGTCCCTTAAAATACAGGTTCAGTTAGATAAAATAAATTCTAGAGTGAGACAATATATCTCAGGAATAAGAATTATACGTGCTTTTAACCGTGAAAAACATGAAAAGAAATTAATGGATGATACCTTTACAAATTATGCAAATATCAATATAGAAATGAATAAAATACTAGCTGTAGCTATGCCTGGAGTAATGGCAATAATGAATATTTGCGCTGTTGCTGTTTTATGGTTTGGATCAATGAGAGTAAGCAAAGGTGTTATGCTTATAGGAGATATTATGGCTGTTATTGAATATTCAATAATAATATTCGTATTCTTAGTAATGGCTATAATTGTACTACTTAATGTACCCCGTGCCAGTGCCTGCTCAATACGTATATTGGAGGTACTAGAATATGAACCTGAAATAATAGATGAAAAAACAACTGAATTTACTTCAAGTGATAAAAAAATCTTAGAATTTAGAAATGTTACATTCTCCTATAAAGATGCTGAAAAACCTGTTTTAAAAAATCTCAATTTTATATGTGAAAGCGGTAAAACCACTGCTATCATAGGAGCTACTGGTTCAGGAAAAAGCACTATTGGTAAGTTAATACCAAGACTACATGAAATACAAGGTGGCGAAATTTTAATTAATGGTGTTAATATAAAGGATTTTTCTCAAAAAGATTTGAGAGATATAGTAAGTTTTTCACCTCAAAGGGCATTTCTCTTTAGTGGAACCATATCTGATAACATAAGACATGGTAAAAAGGATGCCACTATAGATGAAATAAAAAATGCTGCTAAAGCTGCCCAAGCAGATGAATTTATTTCAGAACTAAATCATGGCTATGATTCCTTTGTAACACAAGGAGGCAGTAACTTTTCAGGTGGTCAAAGACAAAGGCTATGTATAGCAAGAACTTTAGCTAAAAAAAGTGATATATATGTATTTGATGACAGTTTTTCTGCTTTAGACTACAAAACAGATGCAAAACTTAGAAAAGCTATAAAACCAAGATTAAAAGATGCAATTGTTATAACCATTGCTCAAAGAATAAGTACAATTATGGAAGCAGATCAAATTATAGTCTTAGAAGAAGGAAAAATAGCAGGAATAGGAACTCATAAAGAGCTTCTTAAAAATTGCCCTATTTACATGCAAATAGCTGAGTCACAGCTAAGTAAGGAGGAATTAGAATAATGTATGAAGAAAACACAAGCGACTCAATTTCTTTTGACACTGAAATGTCTATAGAAAAAGCTAAAGATACAAAGAAAACTGTGAAAAGATTAATAAAATTACTCCTTAATCAAAAATGGAAAATAATTATTGTAATATTCTTTGCTATTATCAGTTTAACCTTTACAATGGCTGCTCCATTGATTTTTAGTAAAGCTATTAATACTATTTATGAAGGAATAAAAAATATGTCTTCTACTGGTTCTTTCAATATAGATTTTCATATTATAAAGAAGCTTTCATTACTTCTGCTATTCATATATTTACTATCTTCATTAGCTAATTATATACAGCAGAATATAATGGCTGCAGTATCCCAAACACTAGTATTATCCATAAGGAAAAAAATAAGTGAAAAACTTTCAAAAATTCCTTTAAAATATTACGATACACACAATAAAGGTGAAATTTTAAGCAGAATATCAAATGATTTAGAAAAAGTATCTGAAACCCTGCAGTCAGGAATGATGCAATTTATTACAGCAACACTTACAATCATAGGAGCTGTTATTCTCATGCTTTCAATAAATTGGATATTAACGCTAATTGCTATTTTTACTATTGCTATGGGAATTATCGCTACTTCCATAATTGGAAAAAAGAGCATAAATTATTTTGCAAATAGACAGGAATCTCTAGGTAAATTTAATGGACAAATAGAAGAGTATTTTACTGGTCAAATGGTGGTAAAGACCTTTAACATGGAAAATGAAATAATAGGTAAAGTCCAAATATCCAATAACAAATTATACCTTGATGAAAAAAAAGCTCAATTCATTACCTATGCTATAAATCCTTTAATTCGTTTGATGAATCAAATAGGATATGTACTAATAGCATCTCTTGGAGCTATATTTGTCATTCAAGGAAGGTTGTCAATAGGACTAATCCAGGCCTTCTTTCAGTATGTAGATCAATCATCAGAACCACTAACTGAAGCCGCCTATATTTTAAATTCAATGCAGGCAGCTATTGCTTCGCTAGAACGTGTTTTTGAGATTTTAGATGAAGAAGAAGAGCTGACAGATACTATAAATTATAAAACAATATCAGATACAAAAGGTAATATAGTCTTTGAAGATGTAAAGTTTGGATACGGAAAAGACCTTATAATCACAGGAATAGATTTAGATATAAAATCAGGTGAAAAAGTTGCTATAGTCGGTCCAACTGGTGCAGGAAAGACTACCTTGATAAACCTGCTTATGAGATTCTATGAGTTAAATGATGGAAAAATTAAAATTGATGGCACGGATATAACTGAACTCAAAAGAAGTCATCTACGTTCTTTATTTGGAATGGTACTACAAGATTCCTGGTTATTTGATGGAAGTATAAAAGATAATATCTCATACAGCAGAGATAGAGCAACAATTTCAGAAGTTAAAGAAGCTGCAAAGCTTGCCAGAGCTGATTATTTTATAAGAACTCTTCCTCATGGCTATAATACAGTTTTAAATGACGAAAACTCCTCAATATCACAAGGACAAAAGCAACTTTTATGCATTTCTCGTGCTATTTTAGCCAATCCTTATATTTTAATACTTGATGAAGCAACTTCAAGTGTAGATACACGTACAGAATTAGAAATACAAAATGCCATGGATAACCTGATGAGAGGAAGGACAAGCTTTATAATAGCACACAGATTATCTACAATTAAAAATGCAGATAAGATACTTGTTATGGACAAAGGAAATATTGTTGAACAAGGAAACCATGATGAATTATTAGCTAAAGGCGGCTTGTATAGTGATATCTACAATAGTCAATTTGCTAAAATTACTTCCTTAAAAACTTTATAATACATTTTCTTATTGATAGCATAACAGCTTACATTCCTTAATTTATACAATTATATTATGGTTTAAAAACACTTCATTTTCCTATTTGTATTATGATATATAACCACACTGTGAAATTTGATAAAGCAACACAGTGTGGTTTTTCCTATTATTTTATTGCTATAAATATACAACATCATAATTAAAGCTTATATTACTTTGATGAATACTAAAACTTAATTTTGATTTTATAATAAAATTAAAATTTTAAAGTTAGATATCTATAATTTTCTCATTACATCTTCAAATATATATTTAAATGTGCACCTATAGAATATTTTAAGCCATTTTTTCAAAATTATCTTTAGTTACTCCGCAAATTGGGCAAGTCCAATTATCTGGTATATTTTCAAATAAAGTTCCTGGTAAAATACCTGAATCAGGATCTCCAACAGCTGGATCATAAATATATCCACATACTGAACATATATATTGGGGCATATCACTAGTTGCATTTATAGACTCAACTTTATTCTCATCATAGGATACTGCAGGTTTTAATATTTTACCTCGTTTTATATCTTGATAATATTTGTACGTCATTGCATCTACATCTTTAATCAATTCTGCATTTACTACTTTGCAGATAAATATTGTATGCGTTAAAACGTCTATTTCCTTTTCAACTTGTAATTCAAAATAGGATACTGCATTATCCAAAACTATTGGCACACCAGTTTCTCCTAATTTATATGATATACCTTCAAATTTATTTATATCTCTTCCAGACTTAAATCCAAATCTTCCTATTTGGTCCATAGGCGTTTCCAATGATAGAGCAGAAACCCCTATCAATTTACTTTTTTGTATGTATTCATAGGTAAGATTTTTTTTATTAATGCTTACTGCAACCGTAGCTGGATCTGATGTTATCTGAAAAACTGTATTAGCAATCTGAGCATTTAATTTATCCTCAGAAACAGAACTTACAATGTATAACCCATAACTTAATTTATAAAATGCTTTATTATCAATCATATACTTATTTATGCTTACATATCAAAAATGATTCTCTATAAGCATATCCTCCTTCCTTAATACAATATTATTATTGTTATAAAACTTCATTTTTATATTATTTCATAATCTACCTTTATTTATTATCTGTGAAATACTTTCCTATAAAAACATATCTGTAAATTCAGCTTGCTTTTATTACCTCCTTGCACAATTTTGTAACATTGAATAAATTATAACATTAAATGACTAAAAATAAACTCAATTTTCAAAAAATATTATTTTTTATTATTTAATATTTATTATTACTACTTTACAAGCAGTTCGTCAACTGTATCAAAAGCATTGCTATTTTCTATAATAAATCAGTTATGATATAATATGGTAGTAAGCATGATTAATCTATTTGAAGTAGAGGGTTACTAACTCAACTTTCCACTCTACACTCTCAAACTATTAATCCTTCACTAATAATTATTAATTTAAGGGGAGGTAATCAATGAAAAAGTTAATTATTATAAACGGAACAATGGGAGTTGGAAAAACTGCAACTAGTAAAGCATTGTATCAAAAACTAGAAAGTTCAGTATGGCTTGATGGCGATTGGTGCTGGATGATGAATCCTTTCATTGTAAATGAAGAAAATAAGACAATGGTTATAGATAATATAACTCATCTTTTAAGAAACTTTTTAACAAATTCATCTTATGAATACGTAATATTCAACTGGGTAATACATTTAGAAGAAATATTTGAAATGATTTTAAGTAAGCTTGATGGATTAGAATTTGAGGTAATTAAGATAACCCTTATTTGCAATAAAAGCAGTTACATAAAAAGAGTATCAGAGGATATAAAAAATAATTTAAGAGAAAAAGAAGCCTTGGATGCTGGTTTAAATCGCATTCCTCTATATGAAAACATGAATACCATAAAAATTGATACAAGCGATATTTCCATTTCAGAAACAGCTGATAAAATTATTGAAATTATAAAAAATGACACTATCCAATAGATTGCGTCATTTTTGTTTTAAAGAAAGCATAACTTTCCCTCATATCATCTAATGTACTATTTTATATAAGTCTGTTCTTCTATGCTTGAGCAAAGGTAGTGATTCTCTAACTTCATCCTAATGTTTATATTGTAAACTTAACTACCATTTATATATTGATTTATTTATAATACTATTCATGAATACAAATACTCTGATACTTATTTTTAAATTTATAATTATGTTAAAAAATATTACTTTGACCTAAACTTATTAAGATATTCTCCTGCTGATCGATTCATTTCCAAAGAGAAATTAGACATATACTTACGATTACAAAGTGCTTTAATTCTTTCATTAATACTTTCTTCTGGCAATCCCCTCTTTTGAAATCTTACACGATGCATTTCCTTGTGTTCTTCTTTAGTTATCCTATGATATTTATTTTCAGATACTATATACTGACTTTCAAACCGAACAGGTTTTATCCTAGTTTTTTGTTGCAAAACAGGATAACCATAAACCACCATTGCAGCAGGCAAAACATAATCCGGTAGCTCTAAAAGTTCTCTAATAGTTTCGCAATTTTCAATGATATCACCAATGTAGCAAGAACCAATTTCTAAAGATTCTGCAGCTACTACTGTATTTTGGGCTGCTATAATTGCATCAGCACAGGCTAGCAGTGCATCTCCCTCCCCTGGAGTTCTTGGATTACATTCTTCAAAACAAAAAGTATCGTACCATCTTTGATAGTCTGCAAGAAATATAAGTACTAAAGGTGCCTTTGCAATAAACGGCTGGTTATCACAGGCTACTGACAACTTTTTCTTTAATATTTCATCAGTAATATCAATTATGCTATACAGCATCATTGCCCCTGCAGTTGGGGCTTCAAAAGCAGCTCCTAATATCTCATTTTTTATCTCAGTTGTTACTGGTCTATTTTCAAACACTCTAACTGATCTTCTATTTTTTATTTGCTTTAAAACATTATTCATATTCTTCTCCTTTATTGCATTTTATATAAATTATACCATATAATTCAAAATCACGCATTTAGTGTCAATATAATGAGATACTTATATATCAATAAGTATAACGTTTTCAACAAGACACCATTCTTTCTATACATTTTTTAAGTGGAGCTTAGAAAACAAAAATTCTTAAAAATTATAGCTATCATTAATTTATACAAAATTTAAATAAAACTACATTTAATAAGACTCTTAATAAAAAAGAGGCCTTGAGGCCTCGTTATTGCTGTCGCTCTCTAAAAATAAGGCAGCAACCTTTGTTTTTGTCATTTTTCTTGGCTTTATTGATTCTTTTACAGTTGAGTTTTATGCGTTAACATTGGACATCATTTAATATTTAGTATGTGCTATCAATTACACTTCATAGTCTATTTTATACAAATCTGTTCTTCTATGTTTAAGCAAAGGCAGTGATTCTCTAACTTCATCTATATAATCTAAATTTATACTTTGTACTAGTATTCCTTCCTTTTCATCCAGCTTATTTATTATTTTTCCCCAAGGATCAACTACTAGGGAATTTCCATAAGCTACATAAGAATAATTCACATTTCTAGCTGGGGATACTCCTACCATATAAATTTGATTATCTAAAGCTCTAGCTCTAAATGAAAGATCCCAATGTACAGGACCTGTAGTCATATTAAATGCAGCAGGTATAAATACTATTTTAGCACCTTCAAGTGCCATGATCCTTGTTAGTTCTGGAAATCTTATATCATAACAAATAGCTACACCCATTTTTCCCCACTTAGTATCTATAATTGTGACTTTATCTCCTGGTGTTAATACTTCTGATTCTTTAAATTTAATTTTATTCTTAATATCTATATCAAATAGATGCATTTTTCTATGCTTACCAATCAATTTTCCTTCATTATTAAATATAAAAGAGGAATTATACACTTTCCCTTCATGAAGTTCAGGAATTGAGCCTCCTATTAAGTATATATTTTTCTCTTTAGAAATTTGTGAAAGCATACTTAAAGTTTCGTCTTTTAGAGAACCTTCTCCATATTCCCTAAAATGCTTGTTGTTGTATGGACAATTAAACATCTCTGGAAGAACTACAATTTCCGCACCCTGTTCTGCTGTACTAATTATCATATTTCTAGCTTTTTCAATATTATCTTGTTTAGAAGTTTTTTCTACCATCATCTGACATAGGCCTATTTTTATTTCACTCATATATCTTCTCCCCTTTTACCACTTTTCCCAATACCTTTGTAATTAATTTAATTATATTCTTAACAAACTTGTATATAAATAAGTTTGAGGTATTCATCACTATTAGCATTAGTAAGTGTACTAAGCAAGTCCATTTCATATGCATTGCCACATACACTGTATCCTTGCTCTTTTATGCCTTTTATCAATCTTTCATAGGAAAGATACATTGAATCATAGGAACCCTTATGATAAGTTGATGCATAGGTTCCATATGGTCTTTCAAACTTATTAATCACATCTCCCTTAAAATCTTCAGGTATTTTTATTCCAAAATAAGCTGTCTTTTTATAATTTCCTAGCATCAAAGCTTCCTGTGTAATTATACTACAAATGGGATTTTCAAAATCAATCTGAAGTTCTTTAGATCGATTACAAATGGAAATAAAACTTTGCATATATGATTTTTCATCCTTCTCTATACAATGTTCTATCATATACCACTCTTTACCCATTATTGAAAACTCCACCTTTTCAAAATCTTTAACCTTTAATATCTGATTAAGCAGTTTTGACCTTCCTTCTATTTTTCTTCTTATTTTATCTAGCTTTTGAATTTCTAAATTAACTCTTTCTTCCTGCTTCTTAAGCATTTCAATGCACCCTTCTGCATTTCGAACACTTAAATATTCTTTAAGTACACTTATTGGTACTCCTAAATTTCTAAAAGTTAAAATCGAGTCTAATTCATCTGCTTGCTCTAGTGTGTAGTACCTATAATGCTTTTCACCACGTTTTACAGGAGAAATTAACCCTATTTTATCATAATAAATTACTGTTTGTTTTGTAACACCGAGCATTTGTGCTAGCTCACCAGTGGACAGATATATTTTATTCTTCATTTCTATTCATCCTCTTGACTATATAGTTACAATATCCCTTATTATATCAAATATACAATCTATCAACAATATGATAATTTGGAGAATATTATGAAAAATATAAATCAAAGAAAAGAAATGATTATATCTATATGTGCCTTAGCCTGGCCTTCTATAGTAGAACAGGCGCTTCAAACAACAGTACAATATGTAAGCTCTGCTATGGTAGGAAGACTAGGTGCTCAAGCTTCTGCTGCAGTTGGACTTACAACCACAGTAAACTGGCTTATAAATAGTCCTTCTTTTGCTATGGGCATAGGTGTATTATCATATATCTCCTTATGCATAGGTGCAAAAAAATTTGAAAAAGCAAAAATAGCAGCCATTCAATCCATTATAATAACTTTTATACTAGGAATAATAATGGGAATAGCAACCTTATCTATCACTCCTTTTCTTCCCAAGTGGTTAGGAGCTTCTTCGGAAATCCAAAGAGATGCTTCACTTTACTTTGGCATCATATGCTTTCCTATGTTATTTCGTGTTGCAACTATAGTTTTTGGTGCTGTACTACGCTCTACAGGTGATATGAAAACACCTATGAAGGTTAATCTTATCATGAATATAACCAATATTATTTTAAATTTTCTATTGATTTACGGCACTGAAACTATAGATATTGGCAATTTTAAACTAACTATTTATGGAGCAGGACTTGGGGTTGCTGGCTCTGCTACTGCTGCAGCTATATCCTACAGTATAAGTGGTTGTCTAATGTTCTTTGCACTTTATAGAAATAAACTGGTATCACCTAAAGGTAAAAAAATAAAACTAAATATTCCAATTATGAAAAGATGCATTAGCGTTGGTTTTCCAATAACCATTGAGCGTGTAGTAACCTGTTTGGGTCAAGTAGTTTTCTCTTCTCTAGTAACAAGATTAGGTACTTTAGCCTTTGCTGCCCATTCTATTGCTCTGACTGCTGAACAAGCCTTTTATATTCCTGGCTATGGTATGCAAGCTTCTGCTTCAACACTTGCTGGAAACGCTTTAGGTGAAAGAAATGAAAAAAAATTACATCAAATGTCTGTAACAATATTAGGAATTGCAGTTGTTGTAATGACTATAACTGGTACTATATTATTTATATTTCCAAACGTTATGATGTCCATATTTACCAAAAATCCTGTAGTTGTTAAATCCGGCTCTTCTGCACTACGTATTGTAGCTGTATCTGAGCCTATATTTGGAGCCCTAATAATATTAGAAGGTATATTTAATGGAGTAGGTGATACTAAAACTCCAGTATTTGTATCAATTTTATCTATGTGGGGAGTAAGAATTGTATCAACCTTCATATGTATATCCAAATTTAAACTTGGTTTAAACGCTGTGTGGATTTGCATGGTAGCAGATAATATATTTCGTTTTACCATTCTCTTTATACGCTTCTTAAGAGGAACCTGGAAAAGAAAGCTTTCGCTATAAAGCAAATAGTTTGTATATATACCTGAAAATAATTTAAATAAAATTATACCATAATAAAATGAACAAGTTTTATATTAAGTATTACAAATGTATGTGTTTTCTTATTGACATTTGTTCATAGTATTATATACTATCAAGTGAAACAAAATTCGTATATATTGAAATATAACATTAATATTAATTTAAAACTTATACCCCTGTCGTAATCTATAATCAAAGGAGCTTATACAAAATGAAACAACATTCACTTTCAAGAACAGAATTATTAATAGGAAGTACTGCCCTAGAAAAACTAAAAAACAGCACTGTAGTTATTTTGGGTTTAGGTGGAGTAGGAAGTTTTTCTTTCGAAGCTGTAGTAAGAGCTGGCGTAGGACATCTCATATTGGTAGATGATGATACTATTTGCCTAACCAATTTAAATAGACAAATACATGCAAACTTCAATACTATAGGTAAATCTAAGGTAGAAGTGCTAAAAGAAAGAGCTTTGCAGATAAATCCAGAATGTAAAATAACAATTCATCAAACTTTTATAAAAGAAGATAATATAGAAGACATAATACCTTTAAATGCAGATTATGTAATTGATGCTATTGATACAGTTTCATCAAAATTATCTTTAATAGTATGGTGTAAAAATCACAACATAAACATAATAAGCTGTATGGGTACTGGAAATAAATTAGACCCTACACAATTTAAAATAGCTGATATATATGATACAAAAATATGTCCTCTAGCGAAGGTTATGAGATATGAACTTAGAAAAAGAGGTATTGAAAGCTTAAAGGTTCTTTATTCAGAAGAGGTTCCTATAAAACCAAATTATGAAGAAGTTATAACTTGTAAGGAAGGCTGTGTTTGTACTGGAGGCACAAAGAAATGTGCAGCAAAAAGACAAATACCAGGAAGCATTTCTTTTGTTCCACCAGTAGCAGGTATGATAATAGGTGGAGAGGTTATAAAAGATCTAATTCCAAGTATGGAACAAAAATAAACCTTAATATACAATTGGAGTTATCTCAAAATTTGTTATATATTATATTCATTTTGAGATACTCCATTTTTAATTATAATAAAATATTATACTATTTTTAAAGCTCTAATAGCATTTAAAATTGCAATTACTGATACTCCAACATCTGCAAATACAGCTTCCCACATATTAGCTAAGCCGAATGCACCCGCAATTAAAACAATAGCTTTTATAATTAGTGCAAATCCAATATTTTGTTTTACAATTTTTAATGTCTTACGTGCTATTTTAACCACAGTAGCTATTTTTTGAGGATTGTCATCCATTAATACAATATCAGCAGCTTCTATAGCCGCATCTGATCCCATACTTCACATTGCTATAATAATATATCTTCTAAGCATTTTTTTCGATATTCCAAAGGACTTATACCTATAATTTTTTTAAAAGCAGCTGCAAATTTACTTTGACTTTCATATCCAACACTTAAGGCCACATCTGCTATACTGTTTTTAGTTTGCCTTAAGCTTATTGCTGCATTTTTAATACGATACTCTTTAACATATGTTGCAATTGAAGTTCCATATATTCCTTTAAAATATGTTTTTAAACCTGTAGGACTTATACAATACATTTTTGCCAATTCTTCAATTGTATATCTATGTTGTGAATTTTTTGTAATAAATTTCTTTATTTCCTTAATTCGTTCTACTTGCTCTTTAGAATAATATTCTTTCTCTTCCTCCTGAGACTCATCTGTAATACTTAAAAACACCAAAAGCTCTAGAACTTTTAATTTAAAATAAGCCTTTTGTACTGATTCAGGCACTGAATATAATTCAGAAAATATGTGTTCAATTTTATCTTTAGCTCTCATAACAAAACATTTATCATGAGTACAAAACTTCTCTTTCAAGTTATATATATCTATATTAATATCCTTTAAAATTTTAGGCACTTCATTAACAATCTCATCCATATAGATAACAACAGAAATCCCTTTATAGTGCTTAAGTGGAAAGCCAATTGTATCTGCATGATTGCTCATCATATTAATAGAAAGATCACCTTCTCCCATATACAAAAAACTGCCATCAAGTAATTTACATTCTTCTCTTCCTTCTTTACAATGATTTATTTCAATTATGTTATCGTATGTTGGTAAATCACATAAACAAGATGCTACTTCAAATTCATAATATATTAACTCGATTCCTGTAAATACCTTATATACTGTCATTATTCCAAGACCATTGTTGCAATCCATTTTATATATAGTTCTATAATCATTATTATCAAATTTTTCAACCAAGGAAACTCTGTTTAAAAATTCATGATCTTGAAAAATATCTATTCCTTGCATTTTAAGCCCTCCCTTTAAAAAAATAATTTAGACACACTCAAAAATATGAGTGCATCTTATGTCTATTATTTTTTGCTACACCTTAAACTGTACCAACACTTGTTTCAATATTTGTTTTTGATGATAAAGACTTAAATTCAAACATCATCATACAAATAGTAATCAAAACAAGTATACCATCATTTAATCCAATTGCCACCCAGATGCCTTTAATACCCATCCATTTTGGCAAGATCATAATAAGAGGAAAAAGTATTACCTGACGTAATAGTACTACAGCACTTGCTTTTGTAGCTTTTCCTAATGATTGGAATAAGGTAATAACCATTATAAAAATTCCAAGAAAGATATAAGTACTAAACATAATTCTAAAATTAGATATTCCTTGTTGAATTATATTGGTTTCTTTAATAAATAGTGACAACACCACTCCTGGTGCAATTTCAACTGGTAAATAGAAAATTAAAGATAATACAAATGCACTTGCAATAAATACTAATGTCATAGTCTTTACCCTATCATATTTCCCAGCACCATAATTAGTACCTGCAACTGGCTGAAACCCTTGACTAATTCCCCACAATGGAATAAATGCAAATGTTTGAACCCTTAATGCAGCTCCTAATAAAATTTGAGAAGTTCCTCCACCATATTTTGAAGCACTATTGAAAATAAATGTTTGATATAACAATGTCATTACTTGCATAAGCATTGCTGAAAATCCAACTGCAAATATTTCAGGTAAAATATTTTTATCTAATCTTATTTTATTAATCTTTAAGTTTTCGCTTTTTTTTGTAAAATGTATTAAAGTAACAACAGCTTGTACGAATTGTGCAATTAAAGTAGCATATGCAGCACCTTCAATTCCCATATTAAATTTATTACATATACTTATTAATATTGGAGCAAGAATCATATTTAAAATAGCTCCACTACCTACAATTAGCATTGATTGTCTTAATGCACCCTCTCCCCTCATTACCATATTGGCACTTTGAAAAAAGTTTACAAATATCGAGCCAATAAATATAATTCTAAGATAGCGAACAGCACTACTTAAAATTTCACCTTCAGCACCAGTAACTGCAAGTATTTGTTTTGTGAAAATAGTACCAACTATAGTAATTATAACTGATAATATAAGTACCACCATTATAAGATTACCCATGATTGAATCCATTGTTTTTTTATCTTTTTTACCAATAGCTCTTGATAATACTGATGCAGAACCAACTCCTATGAATGTTGCAACTCCGCTGTTAATTAACGTAAATGGATATGAAATTGAGATAGCCCCCATTGCATTCGACCCAATCATCTGTCCTGCAAACACTGCATCCATCAAATTATAAAGTCCTACTACCATCATACCTAAAATAGCTGGTACGCTTAATGAAAGCATAAGTTTAAATGGTGTCTCTGTAAGTAATTTTGTTCTGTTATTCATTTTAATTTCCTCCTCATTTAACTTTTTTCATTGTACATTATTGACCGCGTTTCGACATACAATTTTAAAGTTATATAGATAAAACAATTAATTATATTTACTAAATGTACTCTAATCTACTACTTGATATTGAGAATTATTCTCTTTTGTTTACAATACTATTTTAGCCCATAATAATTGATTTGTACGCTCCATATTGACATCTTTTAGTCCCGTTTAGACATACATTCAATCAACTTATAAATAGCAAAATAGTGCTATATGTGATCTTCTCTCTTATTTTTTAAATTTCACAAATTATATCTAACACAGTTCAAGAATATTAACTGTATCACCAGTAAATTTTTATATGTTTTTTCTTCTACAAACTTAACAATATTCTATTCGCTATTTTTGGTGTTTTTCTATCTAAAAGCAACATTATTTTTTTATTTTTATATAATATAATACTTTTTTTACATATATTTATACTAAAGTTTTTTAAAATATCTCTTTATTTTTCAAAAAAGTTTGATATAATTTAAACAAGTAGAAAAATCTTATACATTCAGAGGGGGTATACCTTAGTGTGTTGCAATAATTTAGAAAAACAATATTTTAACGAACTGGAACAATTCATAAATAATCTTGAAGAAAAAAACGGATCATTAATCTCAGTTCTCCATAAAGCTCAAAATTTATTTGGATATTTATCAAAAGATGTACAAAAATTTGTAGCTAAAAAACTTGATATACCTGTATCTAAAGTTAACGGTGTTGTTACATTCTATTCTTATTTTACCGAAGAACCAACCGGAGAATATGTTATAAATATATGTATGGGAACTGCATGCTTTGTTAAAGGCTCAGGAGATGTGCTTGAAGAATTTGAAAAGAAATTAAACATTAAAGTTGGCGAAACTACATCTGATGGAAAATTTACTATCCAAGTTTTAAGATGTGTAGGTGCCTGTGGACTTGCTCCTGTAGTAACTGTTAATGATAAAGTTTATGGTCATTTTACAAAACAAATGGTAGATAAAATTTTAGATGAATATAAGGAATAGGAGGAAAGGGCTTTGAAGAAAATCAATTCTTATAAAGAACTTCAAAAATCATGCTTGGATTATTCAGAAAATTTAAAAATTAGAGAAGCATCCATAGAAGATGAACTTGCTTGTGAAAACAAAAGATGTAAACGTTATGTTACTGTTTGCGGTGGAACAGGTTGTAAATCTGCAGAAGGTGATGTAATTGTATCCAATTTAAAAGCAGAAGTTGAAAAAGCTGGTCTTTCAGAAGAAGTTACTGTTGAAATTACAGGATGCTTTGGTTTCTGTGAAAAAGGACCTATTGTTAAAATAAGCCCTGACAATGTATTTTATGTTCATGTTACACCTGAAGATGCTTCTGATATAGTTAACGAACACTTATTAAACGGAAAAATATTAGAAGATCTTTTATATGAAGAACCATCTGTAAAAGAAAAAGTGAAAAGACAGGATGAAATGTCGTTCTATAAAAAGCAACAAAGAATTGCACTTAGAAACTGTGGATTTATAAATCCTGAAGATATAACTGAAAGCATTGCAACAAATGGATATTTAGCCCTTGGAAAATCCATTACAGAAATGAGCTCTGATGATGTTATAAAATTAATTACAGATTCAGGATTAAGAGGTAGAGGAGGCGGAGGTTTCCCTACAGGTAAAAAGTGGTCCTTTGCTAAAGTTTATGACGCTGATCAAAAATATATAATTTGTAATGCTGATGAAGGAGATCCCGGTGCATTTATGGACCGTTCTATATTAGAAGGTGACCCTCATAGTGTACTGGAAGCTATGGCCATTGCAGGATATGCTATTGGTGCTTCAAAAGGAGTTATATATATAAGAGCAGAGTATCCTCTTGCAGTTAACAGACTTAGAATAGCTATTGAACAAGCTATTGAATTGGGACTTTTAGGAGATAAGATTTTAGGAACAGAATTTAGTTTCAATATAGATATAAGATACGGTGCTGGAGCTTTCGTATGTGGTGAAGAAACAGCTTTAATCCACTCTGTAGAAGGCTGTCGTGGTGAGCCTACAAATAAACCTCCATTCCCTGCTGAAAGCGGACTTTGGAATAAGCCAACTTGCGTAAACAATGTTGAAACATTAGCAAACATTCCAGCTATAATAAATAATGGCGCTGAGTGGTATAGCTCAATAGGCACTGCAACTTCTAAAGGAACAAAGGTTTTTGCTTTAGCCGGTAAAATAAATAACGTAGGTCTTGTGGAAGTACCTATGGGTACAACACTTAGAGAAATAATTTATGATATAGGCGGAGGTATTAAAAACGGCCGTAAATTTAAAGCAGTACAAACTGGTGGACCTTCCGGCGGATGTATTCCTGCGTCAAATTTAGACATTCCTATAGATTATGAATCTTTAACCTCCATAGGCTCTATGATGGGTTCTGGTGGAATGATTGTTATGGATGAAGATAACTGTATGGTTGATATAGCTAAATTCTATTTAGAGTTTACCGTAGAAGAATCCTGCGGAAAATGTACACCTTGTAGAATTGGAAACAAACGTTTATTAGAAATATTAACAAAAATAACTAACGGACAAGGCACTGAAGAAGACTTAGAAAAATTAAAAGATTTAGCTCAAACTATAAAAGACACTTCTCTTTGTGGTCTTGGACAAACTGCGCCTAATCCTATATTAAGTACATTGAAATACTTTGCAGACGAATACGAAGCTCATGTAAAACAAAAATCTTGTCCAGCAGGCGTTTGTAAAAACTTACTTCGCTTTGAAATTACAGATAAATGTATTGGATGTACTAAATGTGCACGTAACTGTCCTGTAACATGTATTAGCGGCAAGGTTAAACAGCTTCACACTATAGATCAAATTAAATGTATTAAATGTGGAGCATGCCTAAACGGCTGTCCAGTAGACGCAATAGAAAAAAAATAATTATGCAAAATTTTTAAGAAAGAGGTGGAAGTTTTGAGTTTAGTTACTCTTACTATAAATAATAAACAAGTGCAAGTGGAAAAAGGCGCTACTATTTTGCAAGCTGCAAAACTACTTGAAATAGAAATACCAACTTTATGTCATTTGAAACTTCATGATGGATCAGAAAACAAACCTGGTTCCTGTAGAGTTTGCGTTGTAGAAGTGGAAGGTAGAAGAAACCTTGCTCCTGCATGTACTACTCCTGTAACTGAAGGTATGGTAGTAAATACTAATTCCATAAAAGCAATAAACGCTCGTAGAAATGTAGTAGAACTTATTCTTTCAGACCACCCACAAAACTGCTTGCTTTGTGAAAAAAGCACTAATTGCGAGCTTCAAACTTTAGCTGCTGATATGGGAATACGCGAAATTAAGTATAAAGGCGAAATGTCAACTTATCCAAAAGATACTTCCAGTCCTTCCATAGTCCGCGATTTAGATAAATGCGTATTATGTAGAAGATGCGAAACTGTATGTACTGAAATCCAAACTGTTTCTGCACTATCAGCAGTAGACAGAGGTTTTGAAACTGTTATATCCCCTGCTTTTGGTACTGCAATGCTGGACACAAACTGTACATTCTGTGGTCAATGTGTATCAGTATGCCCAACAGGCGCTTTAGTAGAAGTTAATAATACTCCTAAAGTTTGGAAAGCATTAAACGATAAAGATAAACTTGTTATAGTTCAAACAGCTCCAGCTGTAAGAGCAGCACTTGGAGAAGAATTTGGTTTAGAACCTGGAAAACCAGTTACAGGTAAGATGGTGGCAGCACTCCGTTCTTTAGGATTCGATAAAGTTTTTGATACAGATTTTGCTGCTGACTTAACTATAATGGAAGAAGCTACAGAACTTATGGGTAGAATTACAAATGGAGGCAAGCTTCCAATGCTTACAAGCTGCTGTCCTGGATGGATAAATTTCATCGAACATGAATTTGGCGATTTACTTGACTCTCCATCCAGCTGCAAGTCACCTCAACAAATGTTTGGTGCTATAGCTAAAACTTATTTTGCAGAAAAAATGAATATAGACCCTAAAAACATCATATTAGTTTCAGTTATGCCTTGTCTTGCTAAGAAATATGAAGCTGCAAGACCTGAAATGAACAATGATATAGATATTGTTATAAGTACTAGAGAACTGGCAAAAATGATTAAAGAATCAGGAATTCAATTTGATAAGCTCCAAGATGAAGACTTTGACAGTATTCTTGGAGAATCCACTGGTGCTGGTGTTATATTCGGAGTAACCGGTGGTGTTATGGAAGCTGCTCTTCGTACAGCTTATGAATGGATTACTGATGAAAAGTTAGATAATGTAGATTTTGAAATCGTTCGTGGTTTAGATGGAATAAAAGAAGCTTCAATAAAAATAAAAGATATGGAAGTAAAAGCAGCTATTGTCAGCGGTCTTGGAAACGCACGTAAACTTCTAAACAAGATAAGAGAAGGAACAGCTGATTATCAAATAATCGAAATAATGGCTTGTCCTGGTGGATGTATTGATGGCGGAGGTCAGCCATATATCCATGGAAAATATGAAATTTTAAAAGACAGAATGAACGCTTTATATGAAGAAGATAGAAATAAACCTTTAAGAAAATCTCATGAAAATCCAGCTATAATTAAGCTTTATGATGAATTCTTAGGTAAACCAAATAGTGAAAAAGCGCACAAATTGCTTCATACTAAATATACTAATAAAGAGTGCTAAAATCCTAAATTGTTTGTCCCGAACCCTAATATTTATATAAAAGATAAGGATACATTAAATTCCCCAATTTAATGTATCCTTGCTTTTTTGTTTTAAATTATCTACTTACTTCATGTCTTAAGATGCTATATAATGCAAATACAAAAAGAGCTATAATTAAAAAGTAAAATATCAATATAATATAGAAAGCAAAAGGACAACTCACATATTTATGACAAGAAGAATAGCCTATTAATGAAGTGTTTTTATTAATGGAGGTATTCGCATGGAATATTATGTTCTAGTAGAACCAAATGTAAGGATTTATGTACATGATCTTAACCCAGAGGGCAAGAAAACAATTTTATTTCTACACGGTTGGCCTGGAAATCATAAGCTGTTTGAATATCAGTTTGATAAACTTCCTAAGATGGGATTCAGATGCATCGGAATAGATACTAGAGGATTTGGCAATTCAGATAAACCTTATGGAGGTTACGACTACAATAGGTTGTCGGATGATGTTAGGTGTGTGGTTAATGCATTAAAATTAAATAATTTTACACTAGCAGGACATTCAACTGGTGGAGCTATAGCTATTCGATACATGTCTCGTTATAAAGGATACGGAGTATCTAAACTTGCTCTTTTTGCCGCAGCAGCTCCTAGTCTTATCAAACGCCCAAATTTCCCATATGGTTTAGAAAAGGAGACCGTAACTAAAATTATTGATGGAACATACACAGATCGTCCTAAAATGCTCAGTGATTTCGGTGATATTTTTTTCTTTAAGCATATAACCAAATCATTCTCTGATTGGTTCTTTCAATTAGGTTTACAGGCAGCAGGTTGGGCAACTGCAGCCATTGCAAATACTTGGATAAAGGAAGTACTATTTTCTGACCTATCAGCAATAAATGTTCCAACCTTAATTATTCATGGCATTCATGACAAAGTCGTTCCATTTTCACTAGCTAAAATACAAAACCAAAACATTAAAAATTCAAAACTTGTGCCATTTGAATTCAGCGGTCATGGGTCGTTCTATGATGAACAAGATAAGTTTAACGAAGAATTAATGAAATTTATTGAAGAATGAAGTTTGAAAGAATCACTGTTTTATTAGAAAATGCATAAAAATAGCCGGTATTAACCGGCTAAAAAGATTCCTCTATAGTATAAATAAAATTATAATTTTTAAATTCAAATTTATAAAGAACATTAACGTATGAAATTTGTCCAATCAGATTTTTGTGTTTCGGGAATGTTAATACCATGTTTCTTGCCAAGTTCGATGCATTTAAGAAGCCATGCCATGTTCTTTCCAATGTTACGCATAGTTTGCAATCCTTCCAAATCCTTCTTAACATCTTCAGGTGTAGATCCATGCACCATATTCCAATAAGTAGATGATACAACTGGCATTTCTGCAATAGTAAAATACTTGTTAAGTACATCTATAGATGCTGTAGTTCCAGCACGTCTTGCTGATGCAATGGCAGCAGCCGGTTTATGTCTAAATACACCTGAACCAGCATAAAACAATCTATCCAAAACAGATAACAAACGTCCACTAGGATGTGCATAATAAACAGGTGTACCAAATATGAAACCATCTGCATTTTCTGCCTTTTTCAATAACTCATTGATGCTATCATCATTAAATACACAAGCATTGTGTAAATCTCCACACTTATTGCAGCCAATACAATCACGAATTGGTTGATTTCCAATATGCACAATCTCACATTCAATTTGTTCTTCTTCCAAAACCTTTGTAATTTCTGCTAATGCTGTATAAGTACATCCATTAGTTCTTGAACTACCATTTAATAATAAAACCTTCATTTTTATTTTTCCTCCTTATTCTATATGCTCATACTATCAGTGAAGAATAGTATATTGCTGTATAATTATATTTTCCATGTTGAAATAGCCATATTCTAAGTGAATTGACATTCCTTCTTGCCTCAACTATAATTATATCGTAAATAAGCAACTTAGCAATAATGCACTTTTTTGTTATATAATATACTTTTAGTTACATACTATACTTTTTGATAGTAAGGAGATTTAATATGGATAGAGCTAAATTAGAAAGTTATCACTGTACAGTAGAAGCCGCAATGGATATTGTTGGTGGGAAGTATAAAGCTATTATAATATATGAACTCATTGATAAGACGCTGCGATATAATGAAATACAAAAACGTATTCCACAAGCAACGCCAAGAATGCTCAGTCACCAGTTGAAGGAATTGGAAAGTGATGGCATTATCAATCGCGTTCTTTATCCTGTAGTTCCACCTAAGACAGAATACTCACTTACCGAGCTGGGCAATACATTTGTTCCTATAGTAAAACTACTTTGTAAGTGGGGAGAAGACTATTTTAAATTAAATGATGTACCAATACCTTGTAATAAATCAGAATAAACTAAGAAGTTGCACAGGCAATATGTCAAATAATACTTTAACAAAGAATATGGCTAATACAGTCATAATAATAGGTCGTACTATTCTTGTCCCACTTTTGGTGAAATAACCAGCACCAATATAATTTCCTGCAATATTAAACAACCCTGCAACTAACCCTAAAATAAGAATTACCTTTCCATTTATCATAAAGGTAATTAATGCTGCCACATTTGAAGATAAGTTAATAGCTTTCGTGGTTCCTGCTGACAGGTTTAAACCCAAATGCGCAACACCTGTAAGTAATAATAGTAGAAATGTTCCTGCTCCAGGTCCATAAAAACCATCATACAATCCTACCAAAAATGCTATGAGCATACAAATTAAATAGGTTTTAACCTTTGATAATGTTTTAATGTCTTCACTAGCTTCAAAATTACGTTTACGCAAAACATAAAAAGCAGTAATTGGTAATATGGCTAACATCAAAATTTTAAAGTAAAAATCATTAATTTTTAAGGCAATCACAGCACCAATTGATGATCCCATCAATGCACAAACAGCACTACAAGCTGCCAATTTCAATTTGATATAGCCATTTCTAGCATAGCGATATGTAGCTATAGTTGTTCCCATACTTGAACTCAATTTATTTGTACCAATAGCCAAATGAACCGGAACTCCAGAAATCATGAAGGCTGGAATGGATATAAGCCCTCCTCCACCTGCAATTGCATCTACAAAACCAGCAAAAAAAACCAATGGACATACGATAATATACTCAATCATTTTCAATCTCCTTGCAACCTTTATTGATGAGTTGATATTATCATTGTTTTGTTATATAATCAAATTTATATATTTTACTATATATATAAATTTAATTTATACAGGGGTGATAAAATTGTTTCAAAATATGAATTATGTTTATGAAGTATATAAGTCTGGAAGCTTCTCAAAGGCAGCAGAAAACTTGCATATGACACAACCAGCCTTGAGTATTTCAATTCGTAAATTGGAGCAGGAAATTGGTCAACCTTTATTCGAACGAAAAACATCCCCGCTAAAATTAACAGCTGCTGGACACATATACATAGATAAAGTGGAAAAAATTGTATCAATAGAACAAGAATGTGCTGACTGCTTTGAAAACTTAAATGAAGTTAAAGTTGGGAAAATTACAATTGGTGGTGCTATCATATCTATGACCTATTTGCTTCCTGAACTTATTGTTGAATTTTCAAATCAGTATCCAGGAGTAGAAATTGCTGCAAAGGAAGCATCTCTTCCTGTACTTAAAGATATGCTGGCAGATGGGCTCATTGACTTAATTTTAGATACTGATTGGTTTGAAGAAGAACTCTTCCAATCTGTTCCTTTATTTGAAAATCAAATTTTACTAGGTATCCCTTTGAATCTTCCTATAGATACAAAAATTTTTACTTGTGGAATGACCTCTGAGGAAATCAGAAAAAATAAGCATCTTTCTCAAAACCAGCCAGCTATTGATCTATATGGCATGGAAAATTTTCCTTTTCTTTTGCTAGAACCAACAAATGAAATCTTTGGAAGATCAAAGTCTATTTTTCATTATTATAACATTACTCCATTAGTAAAAATGTCCTTCAATCAGCAAATGACTTCCTTTGAGTTTGCTTCAAAAGGACTTGGAGCTGTTTTCATTTCCGATACCCTTATAAAATGTTCTCCTGATGCAGAAAATCTCCGTTTTTACAAATTGAAATGCCCTATGCCAAAGCGTGGAGTTGCTATTGCTTATAACAAAAAGAGATATGTTGCTAAAGCCACTAAGCGTTTTATTGATTACACTGCAGAATTTTATAAAAATAAACTTATTCCTTGAACTTGCTGAAAAATGTATAAAAAGGGAGTTGCTTAACTAGTCAATTTATCTACAATATGGTGTTTTATAAATTAAAAACTAATATGGCATATTATAGTATCTATTCTTAGTGTGACAGCTCCAAAAAGATTATTTTCTGTAGTTATATTGACACCTACTTACTTTTAATATATTCAATATACTTATCTCCCCAAATTCTAAACTCTTTTAGCACTGGTCTGAATGCTTTTCCCAAATCGGTCAGCGAATACTCCACTTTAGGTGGAATTTCTGAATAAACATGCCGGCTAACTAGTCCAAAGTCTTCCAACATCCTCAATTGCTTTGTTAATGTAGCCTGTGTTATATCCTCTATTCTTCTTTGTAGTTCTCCATAACGCAGTGGTCCTTCATTTAAATGATACATAATTAAAATTGACCATTTTCCTGAAAACACTTTTTGTGCTGTAAAATATGGACATTTTCCAAAAAGGTTATTAGTATTCTCCATTATATTTCCTCCAATAGTATCTTTTATATACTTACAATGTCAAAAAATCGTACTTGTTATTTTTATTGTACATGTTATTATTATTGCATAATCAATTTTAACATACATATATGAGAGGAGCAATAATTATGAAAAAAGCATTAGAATTTTTAAAGGAAATTGGTACTTTTTACCTAGCAACTAATGAAGGAGATCAACCAAGAGTAAGACCTTTTGGTGCTGTATTTGAATATGAAGGAAAACTATATATTGTCTCAAATAATACAAAAAAGTGTTTTAAACAAATGATGGAAAACCCTAAGGTTGAAATTAGTGGTATGAACAAAAAAGGTCAATGGATTCGTATTACTGGAGAAGTTGCAAATGACGATAGACGTGAAGTAAAAGAATTAGCACTTGAAGCTGTTCCATCTTTAAAATCCATGTACAGCGTTGATGATGGAATTTTTGCAGTATTGTACTTTACCAAAGGAACAGCTACTATTTCTTCTTTCACTGCTGAACCTGAAACATTTTCACTATAATACTAACTAAATTTCTTGGTACGTCAGACCATTTATTAAAGACTTAACTTTAGCAATTTAAGCATAATGTAACACAGCTTTTCAGAGGACAAAGGATAGTGAAGGAGGATGTTTCTCTGTTGCACTATAAAAAATCCTATATACGAATATAACTACAAGATAAGTAAGGAGATATATTATGGAAGTTAAGACAGTATATTTTGAAAACGTAAAAGATGATAATACAATTGAAACATTCAAGCTGGCTGAAGAAAGATTAAGGGTTCTTGGAATTAAAAAATTGGTACTAGCTTCAACTACGGGGTCAACAGCAAAAAGAGCTATGTATTTTTTTAAAGACAAGGGAGTACAGTTGATTGTAATACCACATCAATATGATTTTAATAGAAAAGAAAATGCTTTTCCTAAAGAATTAGTTAAAACATTGAAAGAAAATGGACATGAAGTGCATTTTGGTACAATGCTTTTCCACACCGATAAGTTGTATTCATCTAATGTTCCAATGATTATAGCAAACTTTTTAAGACGCTTTTGCGAAGGAGTTAAAGTTTGCTATGAAATAGTTCTCATGGCTTCAGACGCATGTTTATTGACAAATGGTGAAAAAGTAATAGCGGTTGCCGGAACTGGAAAAGGTTCAGATACAGCACTAGTGATGCAGGCTGCATCTACACGAAACCTTGAAAAACTTAGAGTTAATGAAATAATCTGCAAACCTTTGAATTCTTACGAATTACAAAAATAGAACATGATATAAGAATACCTATATAATTAAATATACAAAAATACCGTATTATTCTATTGATATACTTCCTTTATGTAAAGCAAACATACTATTCTAAATAATACGGTATTTAAATATTAATATTATACTATCTTTTTAAACTTGAATAACACTAATTTATATGAATGCCTGTATTCACCAATCTTCTTATAGCCCATCTTTTCATAAAAATGGTGATTTCTATATCTATTAAAATGAGTTTCCAGCTCCCAGCAAACGGCACTTACATTGTCTTTCTCTATATGCATTATTGTTCTTTGACCAATACCAAAATTCTGATATTCTGGAATAATGCATATTCCACCCAAATAATAATTGTTGTTTTCACGTTTTCGCACAACTATGTCACCTACTATCACATCATTATAAATTATGTTACATATTACGGATGTCTTTATAATATTTTCCATATACTCTAAAGAATGTTCATATCCAGGACACTCTCCATATTCTATATAATCATCATAAAAGCTCATTTTTTGCACTTCTAATAATCTCTGTGTATCTTCAATACCTGCCCTTTTAAATAATATATTCATAAAAAACACTCCTATAAATGTTAAAAAATACTATAAAGACATCTTTACAAAAATATTATGCCATTATTTAATAATACTTCTAAATCTTGTACGTTATAAATAACTTCATCCTAATTCAAACCATGAAGTTTGTTATACATTTTATTGACTTGCTCCTATATTTGCTAATATTTTCTTATGGATTAATAACTTTTGATATATAATACAATTATTGTATAAAAAGAAGAAAATTTAAAATTTGTTAACTTCTTGTTATACATTAACGTTCATCATTTATAAATACACATTTTTATTAATTATGCTGTTTTTTTAGAAAATCTGCGAATCATGAATTCACTATAAATAGATCATATATTTGTATTATGCTGAAAAAACATCACATTATTCAAATTTGAACAATGTGATGTTCTAGAAAATTATTTACTTTTTCAATTGTTACTAACTATACCTTGTTGTATTTTATTTTGTTTTAACTGTAATACTCTTATCCTTCATAATTGTTAAATTGAAACCATCATATGTGCCTAACATAATATCTCTAGATTTTCCAATCTTATATACACTTACTGGCTGAGTATTATTATCATATTTATTACGAATACTCTTAGCCGCATCATCAACAGCTTCCTTCATTTCAGTGCCATCAACAGTCAAATATATTGGTGTATCCAGCACATTGCTTAAAGCTTCCTTACCATTGTATTGCTGAGCATATTTTATAACTAGGTAATCACCTTCAATAAAGTAATCTTTTACCCTTATACTTCTATCAGCATTTATATTTAATACTAATGGTTTAGCTGCTGTGGTAACATTCAGTTTTACAGCAGAAAGTTTATTTTCTTCTTGTTTACCTCTATATACTGGTATGATTGTTAAATTACTTGAGTTTTCTGTATTGATAAAACCTGTAGACCATGTACTTGAATTTCCTGAACCCTCATTTCCACTTCCATTCCACAACAAGCCGCAGCCTTTATCATCTAAAGCTATAAAATCCACAAACTGGCCTTTTTCAGCAGTCTTATTAATGTCTCCTGTTCCATTTATAGATACTGTTAGAGGCGAAACTTTAACTGTGTCTATTTTACCTTCTATACCGTTAATATCAATTTTTTTATTAACCTTATATTGAACTGTCTTTTGTACTAGCTTGCTTTTATCAACAGAGAAGCTGACTCCCCAGTTTCCTTTCTTTCCATAAAGCTCATCTATGCCTATATCTATATTCATCTTATCCTTTTTTTCATATTGGGACCAGCGAATCTTCTGAAGTACTCTAATAGTGTTATTGTCAATAACCTCCCAAGAAGGTCCAAAGTTTATATCTAATTTTTCTCCATTTACCTTGAGTGATGTAGGGATCATAAGAGCATTTGAATAGTTATTTTTAATTTCCTCATTGTTATTTTTCAAAGTAAAGCTTAGGAAAAGTTCATTATCATCTGCTATTGCATTTTCAAAGGTTATATCTATACCTTTATCAGATTTTGTCTTTCCAATAACATCAATGTAATCTTTGTAATGTTTGTTTACACTAATTAAGTTCTTATTTAATAAATCCCCAATCACCGGTATTTCATTTGCTAATGCTGGATTAACTGATATTACGGAAGAACAAATAATAAAAGTTAAAGTAGCTGCAATTACTGCCTTCTTTTTACAGCTTAATTTTTTCTTAGTTATAGTTTTTCTTAAATTAAGTTTAATTCTATCTTTATCTTCCTTACTTACACAAGCCTCTTCAAATTCTTTTTCATCTATATCAACATCATTTAGAATTTCGTAAATGTCCTTCATACTAAACTACCTCCAAATTTGATTTTATAAATTTTTTTCTAAGCTTTCGTTTTTCTCTGTATATTCGATTGTCTACAGCTGCTTTGGTTATATTCAATTTTTCAGCTATCTCTGTAGACTTGTACCCTAAAATGAACTTTAGAACAAAGATTTTTCTATAAGTCCTGAATCATTGAATTGCATCAAAATCTTGCGTACTGTACCTTTAACCAATGGAAGATGTTGGTCTACAATATAATCTAATGCTTTCTCATCACCTTTTTTTAGTTTTTCAATATAGTTTGTTTCATTTATTTTCATATTAATTCTCCCTATAAACAGGTATTTTGTAAAAGCTTTTACACTCTATATAACGTTAATAATAAAAAAATATTCTCATGCTTTCTTACATTAATATAATTTGTTTCATTATCTATTGACCTTCTTTCAATGACAACTTTTTCATGAGTAACTGGAACATCCACTGTTTTTCTGTTCTTCAACAATTTCTTTGATTAATTCAACTTCACCCTTTTGAACCACACTTTTATTTATATCAAGCTCTTCCTTATGAAGCGTAAGTCTTCCTTCATCTTTATCCTTCTTCTTATCATCATTGTCTAAAATACTGTCAAATATTTTCATGATAATTTACCTCTTACAAGAACATATTTTTGAATTGAAAAAATTTTAAATTCATAATAAATAAAAGAGGTAAGTAATATACTCACCTCTCCATAGAAAATTCACATTATATAAAAATATCCTTAAATAATATTAATTCATCCCATAACTATGTTATGCTATGAATAATTACAATAAGTCTAACTTTGAATTTTTTTCTGTAATCATTCTTATTGGCACATGGATTGCCATATAGAATATAGTTACCTAGTATATCCTTTGTAACAACACTGCCTACACCGATAACTACGTTATCCCCAATATTGACACCTCCACAAGTCACAACATTACAAGCAATCCAAACATTATTTCCAATATGAAATTGCATTTAAAACACAGTAATATCCCATTAGTGTTTATTCCCAAAGGTCTGTTCCTATCCATCCATATACATATGGTCACAACTCTTTCATAATCTTTTAATCCACAATAAGTATCTTTAAAATCAATAACAGATTTAACATCTTTAAACTCTCAATTTAACTCAGAAATTATTTAATACTTTGAACAAAATAAAGCACACTTTTACTATTTCTTAATAATGCTGTTTATAAAATCTATCATTCCATCCTCAACTTCATCCCTAATGTCACGATAGTTATGGATTTCATGTCGTTTTCCAGGATAAACTTTTGTTTTTACCTTATGTCCTGTTTCTGCAAGCCAATTAGATACAGCATAAACGCCTTCTCCATACTGACCAACTGGATCTTGATCTCCAGCCATATTATAAACAGGAATTGATGTTGGTACTTTTTCTGCCCACTGTGTTCCAACAATACTGTCCATCATTTTAACAAAATGGTACAGTGAACGTATATTAGGTGGTGTTTTAAAGTTATTGAATGGATCATTTGCATGGTCTGCTACCACATCAGGATCACCACAAATCCAGTCATTTGCTGTAGTAGAATTTTCACAGCGCTTTGTCATCCAACCTAAAAGCTTGTCTAAAGAAGCAAGATCACTCTCTTCTCCCTTACCTTCATCTATTTCTTTTTCCAAAACAGGTACAAGTTCAGCTGCATTTGGAAACACACCTGAAGTTCCGCATAAAATCAAACCATCTATTCCTTCTCCATAAGCAGCAGCATAACATCTGGCAATCATAGATCCCATACTGTGTCCATACATGAAATAAGGTAAATTAGGGTATTCTTCCTGTACAATTTTACGAAGAGTATGTTCATCTTCTACCATTGTCATATAGCCTTTATCTCCCCAATCACTCCAATTACCTGAATCATACGCTGTCTTTCCATGTCCTACATGATCATCAGCTGCCACTATAAAACCTGCCTCATTCAGCTTTAATATCATATGTAAATATCTACGTGAATGTTCTCCAAAACCATGTACAAGTTGAATAATTCCACGAGGTTTACGAATAGGAGTATAAATCCACGCTTGCACTGTATCTTTTTCATTAAATGATTTAAAACCTTTTTCTTGAAATGACATAATAACCCTCCCCAAAATATATTTATTTTCTATAAAAAAGAATAATATTGCAAACAGCATTTACACTGTATAAGCTTTACTATCTTTTTCTAAATGTATTAAAAATTACACACATATTAATTGTACCTTTTTTTGTCTACACATTCAATCGTTTACAAATATTAATCTCCAGATCTGCATCAGTTGCAAGATAAGAAAATTGAAACTGCATCGTAAAGTCTAAATTCATCACCTGGTTTTTAGTAAAAACTGGATTGTGAAATTCGTTAAATTTATTGCGCTGTTCCCAGAACAATCCATGATCACTGTTTTCAAAGAACTATTGTTACTGCTGGCAGATCCTTAGCAGGGAGAGATTTTGATAAAGCTATTGAATCATATGTGCTTTAATTTATGATGATATTACTCTACTTTATTCATATATTCCATAATTCTGTAGAAAATATAACAATTTTCAACACTACATTATTTACTTGTTAAATATCATCGTTCACACTTTCACTTCCATCAATTACATCTCACTTTTTTCATGTTGTAACTTTAAAAAAACTATTAAATATTGCATGAGATAGTATATCTCATTGTTAATTTCCACTTATATTTATATCACCATCTGAAGATAAAAGATTAATATTCTTTTCTTTTAAAGAATGATCTACATTTGAGTCAAGATTATTAGTCACCTTTCCCATATGTGATTTGGCAGACAAATTAAATTTTTCATCTTTAGGAAGCTTTAAATTTATATTTCCTAAGTTTGAATTTACAGTAATATTACCACATATATTATTTAGTGAAATTTTTATATTGCTATCATGTACATCACACTTTATATCCTTTGAACTTGAATTCACTATTTTTATTTTACTCAATTTAGACTTTATAGATAGCTTATTTTTATAAATTTTAGGTATATCAATATTTAAACTTAATCTTTCATAGCCCCCAAGGCAAACTGTACCTATTCTACTACTTGAAGTAACATTTAAAACATCATTTTCTATACCAGATTCAAAGTTATAAGCTCCAAATATAAATCCTTTTTGAGCCTTAGAAAAGCTGCATTTTATATCCTTTGAATCAGAAGCTGTAATATTAACATCAAAATCTCCCTCTAATGATATTTCCTTTAAATTTTCTATTTCTTTTGAAGTAAATATTCTTTGTGAATTCTCAGCTTTAGTTGGCGAAAAGAATAATATACCTCCTGCCACAGCTAAAATCAGTACAAAAATTAATAACACCTTTTTTATCACGATTAGTACCTCCGTATAATATGTTTTCAAGCTTTTAGTTTTATTTCGCATGCTAATTTTTCAAGCTTAATATGAGTATATACTTCTGGGATTAATGTAAAATTAATAGGAGCTTAATTTTATGATAATTTTTATTTTACAGGAATACACATTGAAGGGTTATCCTACTCATAAGCACATTCTTACAAGCTTTGGCAGCACTTTAATACCTTATCTTCCAAAACTTGACGTAAATTAATAGTGATATTAAACTACTTACTATAGAATACCATCAAATGATTCTTAGGTTTAAGTGGGATTTTTTTCAGCGGAAACTTAAAATCATGCATTCAGCAGCTTAACAATTGGATAAATCAATATTAAGGATTATAGGGGGAATTAAAAATATGAATTCAATTTTAATTGTAGATGACGACAAAGAAATTGTAGAGTTAATAAATTTCTATATGAAGAATAATGGCTATAATACCTATAAAGCATTTAATGGAAAAGAAGCATTAGAAATTTTTGAAAAACAGCAAATAGATATTGTAATACTAGATATAATGATGCCTGGCCTTGATGGAAAAGAAGTTTTAAGAAAAATTAGAGAAAAAAGTAACACTCCTATAATATTCTTATCTGCTAAAGGCGAAGATATTGATAAAATTGATGGTCTATTCCTTGGTGCAGACGATTATCTTGCCAAACCCTTTAATACTCTAGAACTTATTGCAAGAGTTAAAGCACTTTTAAGAAGAAGTACCATATTTAACAACACTAAGGAAGAAATCAACCTCACAATTATTAATAAGCACCTAAAGTTGGATGAAGAAAGCTGTAAAGTATATAAGAATGATATGGAACTTCAGCTGACCTCCTTTGAGTATAAACTTATATGCTTTTTTATGAAAAATAAAAATAAGGTTTTCACTAAAGGGCAATTATATGAAGATGTATGGGGACAATGTTATCTTGGAGATGAAAAAATTATAATGGTTTATATAAGTAAGTTAAGAGAAAAAATAGAGGACAATCCTAAAGAACCTAAGTTTATCAAGACTATAAGAGGCCTTGGTTATATATTTGAAGGTAATTAAATGATGAAGTTTAACTTTAATATTATTAAGAAAAAATTAGGTGTAAAAAACTTTCTTATAATAAATTGTTTAATAACCTTTCTAGTATTGTATGTAATTATACAATTATCCTATAAATCCTCAGCGTTTATAGTAAAAAAGCTTGTTTTCAATAATGAACAAATCAATAATATACCCATGTCTTCTTATTATAATGAAGACTTCGATAAAATAAATTTAGGTTTTCTTTCTAAAATAGGTGCTTGGGAAGAAGTCCTAAACAAAGATAAAAAAGTAATCTACATAAAGGGCGAAAAAAAAGATAATATAATGCAATACAATGATGAACAACTATTTAGATTATCTTCTGTTGGAAATTATTCATCTCAAAGTCCTTACTATGGAGAAGTGTTTTCAGTAAAAGGAAAGCATGCTGAACCCTATCTTTTTCTTTACAAAATTGATAGAAGAAAACTCTCACTTTCCTTTACCTATAAACCTAATTTATATACTAAAGCTGACATTCTTCTTTCTTTTAAGGTTTATGGAATACTATATTTAACTCAATTTCTTTATTTGTTAATAGGTTTATATATTTGCAGCCTTATAAGCTCTAAATTTATAACAAATCCTCTTAAAAACTTTATTCGCAGCATAAAAAGCTTAAAAAAACTGAATTATGGCACTAGGGCTAATATAAAAGGTTTAAAAGAACTTCAAGATGTTGAAACTGAATTTAATGAAATGGTAATAGAACTTGAAAAAGTTAAAGAAGAAAATAAAAGAATAGATGAGAGCAAAAAAAGACTTTTAGTTGATATATCTCATGATTTAAAAACACCTATAACCTCTATTCAAGGATTCTCCAAACTTTTGCTAGAAGAGAATGTAACCTTGGAGGAAAAAGAAAAATTCTTAAAGATAATACATAATAAAGCAATATACTCTACAACACTCATTGAAGATTTATTTGCACTTTCAAAACTAGAAGATTCCGAATATAGTCCTTCTTTAGTAAAGCTTAACTTTACTGAATGGCTTAGACGTCTCATTGTAGAATACTATGAAGAATTTCAAAATAAGCACTTTAACTTAGACCTCAACATAAGTGACTATCCTATTATATTTAAATTTGATGAAAAGCTTATGAAAAGAGCACTCTCCAACATTTTTAATAATGCTTTAAATCATAATGAAGATTACACAAAATTAAAGATTGCTTGTTATTTAGAAGATAATAATGTAATTTTACAAATTGGCAATAATGCACAATATATTGATAAAGAAATTAGATATACAATATTTGAACCTTTTGTGAAATCAGAAATTAGTGCTGGCGGAAGTGGCTTGGGTCTAGCTATAACAAAAAAGATTATAAAAAAACATGGTGGAGATATCAAACTTACTTCTAGTGAATCCGAAAATAATTTATTTATTATCTCTATTCCTCTTAAATTTTAGAATTTATTAATGTTAGATTAGCTTTATATTAAGGCTAATCTATTATTATTTTAAGTGAGTTTATTTGGTACCTACCCGCTCTTTGCTTCAACTTGAAAACATATATTTTAAGCCTTTAATTTAGTTATAGTCTCTTTCATAAAGTTACTTGAAGTATTAAAGCGGATAACCATCAGATAATTTTACAATTTAATTTTAGGAGGAAATATTATGCTTTCAATCAAAAATGTTTCTAAAAAATACTCAAATAATTTTACAGCTCTTTCAAATTTTAATCTGGAATTAGAAAGAGGAATAATAGGTCTTTTAGGTGCAAATGGTGCTGGAAAATCAACATTAATGAAGATGATAGCCACAGTTTCAAAGCCAACAGAAGGTGTTATTACTTGGAATGGATGTAACATTCATAAAAATGGTGATGAACTTAGACATGCTTTAGGATATTTACCTCAAAGCTTTGGAGTATTTCCTAATTTAAATGCTATTGAATTTTTAAAATACATGGCAGCTTTAAAAGGACTTAACATGAAAAAAGCAGTAAATAGAATAAATGAACTTATTGATTTACTAAATCTTAGAGACGCTGCAAATAAAAGTATTGGAAATTATTCTGGTGGTATGAAGCAAAGAATAGGCATTGCACAAGCTCTTTTAAATGATCCTAAAATTCTTATAGTAGATGAACCCACCGTAGGATTAGATCCCAATGAAAGAATGAACTTTAGAAATCTAATTAATAGTTTATCAAAAGATAAAATAATAATATTATCTACCCATATAGTGTCTGATGTAGAAGCTTCAGCTGAAAAAATAGTTCTTATTGATAAAGGTAAGCTCATGTGTTTTTGTAAAAATGAAGAACTTATAAATTCATTAGAGGGAATAGTATGGGAATGTTTAACTGAAGAAAGTCACCTTAAAGAAATAAAGGATAACTATATAACAGGAAATATAATAAGAAGAAGTGAAGGAATGGTTATAAGAATAATATCAGAATCAAAACCATTGCAAAATGCATTAAGCGTGATTCCTACCCTTGAAGATGCTTATATTTATTATACTTCAAAAAAGAGAGGTGAAAATATTGAATAGCATATATGAAATTTACTATATAGGAATATCTGATTTTTTAGATAGAACAAGAAGTAAAACTACCTTCATTATAACTCTTTTAATAATGTATATATCCTATTTATTTTTTCCACAAAATAACAGCAGTCTTTACTATACGTTAAACTATTCCTTTGGTAAATACTTCTATAGAGGTATTTATAATTCCGTATGGCTTGGCTGGGTTTCTACCATAGCCTTTATCAGTGTTGTAACTTTAATTGGATTTTACTTTGTTAGAAATTCTATAAAAAGAGAAAAAGAACTTTTAATAGGTGAAATAACAGCTTCTATAGGAACAAAATCCTGGATATTTATATTTGGAAAAGCCTTTGGTAATTTACTATTTCTTCTACTTCAAATGCTTGTAGTTATTATAATTACTATTATAATGCAATTTGTTAGAGGTGAAAGCTGCTATTTGCAGCCAATTAAACTTTTAACACCCTTTTTAATATTAGCAGTGCCAGCTTGTTTTATTACAGCAGTTATAGCAATAATCTTTGAGGTTATTCCTTTTCTAAGAAACTCCTTTGGAAATGTAGTATACTTCTTTGCCTGGTCTGGAATAATAATATACTCCATCCAAAATAGAACTTCTACTTTAGCAGATGTTTTTGGAATGAATACTGCTGCCAAAATAATATCGGAACAATTAAAGCTTAACTTTAAAGAGCTTGCTGATATAGATTCTTTTAGTCTTGGCACAAGTGGCCCGCTTCATGGAAATATTAAGACTTTTATAATGGATAATGTAAACATTAGTTTAAACATATTGTTCCAAAGATTATTTTGGATTTTTATAGGTATTCTTTTGCTTTTTTTAGTCTCCATGTTTTTTAAAAGAACTTCCCTTATTAGAACAAAAGCTTCTAAAAATATTAATAGTATTGTACAAGAAAAGAAATATACCCCTTTTAAGGGAACAATGTTAAGTGAAATTTTCGAAAACAAAACCTATTCTAACAATCTCAGTATATTGAAAAGTAATTTTAAAATTATACTTACTTCACCTAATTTATACTGGTATGCAATCTTGATTTTCTGCTCTATAGGAGTACTTTTTTCAAAAGGCGATACCTTAAATAAGTTTTTAATCCCTGTAATATGGATTCTGCCTATTTTTATATGGTCTAAATTAGGTACTGTTCAAACAGATTTTAATATGGAAAATTATCTTTTAACTTATAAAAATTACAGGAATACAGAGCCTTTAAATTTTACTGCTGCTGGAATTTTATTCACTATACTTATAAATACAGCTGTGATAATAAAGTTTTTGCTACTGCATAATTTTTTAGGAATTCTTTATATTTTAATGGGAATCTTCTTTGTAAATGCTTTAGGAATTTTTATTGGAAATTTTGCTAGAAGTCCTACTGCCTTTGAAATAATTTATATAATTTTATGGTATGTAGGTATATTAAATGGTTTAACAAGTTTAGATTTTCTTGGACTTACCACAAGGGCTGTAATGTGCCATATTCCAATTATATTTTTAGTTATTGGAACTTTTCTAATAGCATCTTCAATGATTATAAAAAATAATAGACTTAAATGTTATTAATATAAATATATAAATTTGAAGATAGAAGTGTTTATGATGAAAAAAATTAAACCTAACATTTTTTAAAGTGCTGAGTTTATGAACAACCTGAGGTAGTTACTATTGATAACTACCTCTTTTATTATTATCAAAACTTTCATTCATAATCTAATTATATTTTAAATAGGAAATGCAATTGTTAACCTTAGCCATAAAAATGGTTGACAATATCTTTATGTTCATATATACTTCAATATATGCCAAACATATTTTTTGATAGTTTATTAATTAATACATAATATTTATGTAATTTTAATTGATGTTGGGATACTTTGTTTACACTTAAGCATTTAAATGGAGGATTTTAAAATGAAAGATTTAGCAAAAGAAATTATTTCGGGCAGACGTTTAAAAAGAGGAGAAGATTTCAGTTCCTTTTTGACCACAGATATAAAGGAACTTCTTGAAGGTGCTAATATAATTCGTCAGGCACTATGTGGCAATAAGGTTGATCTTTGTACCATCATCAATGCTCGTAGTGGTAGTTGCAGTGAAAATTGTAAATTCTGTGCTCAATCTGCTCATCATCACACTGGAATTAAAGAATATAAATTTTTAGATCCCGATATAATTTTAGAGGATTGTAAAAAGAATGAATCAAATGGCATACACCGCTATTCCATTGTTACGGCTGGTAGATCCTTAACAGGAAAAGATTTTGATAAAGCTATTGAATCGTACAAAAAAATGTATAAGGAATGTGGAATTAGTCTTTGTGCTTCTCATGGTCTTCTAACTGAAGAACAATTCATTCGTTTAAAGAAGGCTGGCGTTTCAATGTATCATGAAAACATAGAAACTTCTAAACGCAACTTTCCTAATATTTGCACTACCCATACATATGAAGATAAAATTCACGAAATTATGCTGGCAAAAAAAGTTGGTCTTAGAGTTTGTTCTGGCGGTATCATTGGTATGGGTGAAACCTGGAATGACCGTATTGATATGGCTGTAAGTCTATCAGAATTACAAATAGATTCTATTCCTATTAATGCACTTATGCCTATTAAAGGGACATGTTATGAAAATTTAAAGCCTCTTGCTGAAGAAGATATTTTAAGAACTGTTGCTATATTCCGTTATATTAATCCTACTGCATATATTCGTATAGCAGCAGGCAGAAATTACTTTAAAGATGGTGGTGCTAGGATATTCCTGTCTGGTTGTAATGCTACAATCACTGGAGATATGTTAACCACTATAGGCAATGATACTATACAGGATAAAGAAATGCTAACTAGTTTAGGCTTTGATATTTCAAAATAATATTTTTATATTACTAAAATTAAAATGGAGGAAAATTATGAAAAACAAATCTAATATCTACAAAATGGCAGTTATAGGAGTTATGGCTGCAGTGATTTGCATTCTTGGACCTTTATCAATCCCTATTGGTGTGATACCAATTTCTTTCACAAACTTAGCAATCTATTTTGCACTTTACACACTTGGCATGAAAAAAGGCAGTGTCAGTTATATAATATATATGTTAATCGGTTTTGTTGGCGTTCCTGTATTCTCTGGTTTCACTGGTGGTCCATCTAAAATCTTAGGCCCAACTGGTGGATATATTATAGGATTTTTCTTTATGGCACTAATTGCAGGGTTTTTTATTGATACTTTTTTTAACAAATGGTATCTATGCTTTATAGGTATGGTAGTTGGTACTGCTGTATGTTATGCCTTCGGTACTGTATGGTTATCATATCAAGCTCATCTGTCACTAGGTTCAGCACTTGCTGCAGGCGTAATTCCGTTCATACCTGGTGACCTTATTAAGATTTTAATTGCTACTTTAATAGGTCCTCAAATTCGTAAGCCATTAATTAAAGCTAATTTATTCCAAGCTTAATTAACTTAATCTATGATTATAATCCACAAGAATGTTTTTATAAATAAACTCATAAACACAGGAAGGAGACGCCTATGTATTTAAGCATCTCCTTCTTTATCATGACTAAAGCTCTTCAACTAAACAAATGTAATTATAATTATCATTAACATTTGTTAAGTATTAATCTAATCTTCTATTTCAACATATATTCTTTTATTATTTTTCCCCTTACTTTTAAAGTCCACTATTTTTATTTTCCCAACTTCAGCAGTATTCTTTACATGAGTTCCTCCATCTGCTTGAAGATCCAGTCCTTCAATTTCAACTGTTCTTATTTCTTTAATTCCTTCTGGTAAAAGATTTATTTTCGTTCTTATTAAATCAGGAATTTTAAAAGCCTCTTCCCTTTCTAAAATATTTACTTTAATGTTTCTTTTGCACTTTATTTCTTCATTAACCTTTTTTTCTATTTCTTCTATTAATTCTTTGTCAAAGTTTTCAAATTCAAAGTCCATTCTCCCCTTTAAACAGTCCATATCTCCACCGGTTACTTGAGCTTTATAGTCCCTCCATACAACACCACATAAAATATGCATAGCTGTATGAGTTCTCATCATTTTATATCTATGTTCCCAATCTATTTTTCCCACACATACTTCATTAACTTTAGGAAGTTTTCCATCAATATAGTGGTATACATCACTTCCCTTTTTCTTAACCTTATTAACAACATACTTATCTGCAGCTGTTTCCAACACTCCAAAATCACATGGTTGGCCACCCCCACCAATATAGAATGCTGTTTTATCCAAAATAACAGCATTTTCAGACTCATCTACCCCAATAACTTTACAATCAAACTCCTTTAAATAGCTGTCTTTTTGAAATATTAATTCACTCATTTTTCATTCCTCCAAAAATTTATTTAAAACCATTAAATAATAGCCCAACACTTTTAAATCCAGCCCTTATTTTACCAATATTTTTCTTTAATTAAATTGGATAAAAATTTACAACCGTGGCTTTAAGAGTATTCTTTCCACAACTTCTATAAACATGAGGTTCTTCCGATAGAAAACAGATAGAATCCTCTTCTTTCAATAAATAATCCTTATCATTTGTTGATAATACAAGTTCACCTTGAAGAATATTTATGTACTCCTGAGACTTTTGCGAATGACCAATAGATGTATACGATGTACCTGAATCCAATTCAAGTAAAAACAATTCAAAATTTCTATGTGGTGTGCTTCCATAATAACAATAAACACGATAACTTCCGTCTTCACTAGCTTGGTATTCAGCGTCTGACTTTTTTACCACAGAAGTTTGATCTTCATGTTTATCAATAAGCATAGTATATGGAACATTTAGCCCCTTTGCAATTTTCCAAATAGTATTAATTGTTGGATTGCTATCTCCCTTTTCAATTTGAGAAATCATTACTTTACTTACTTCAGATAACTCCGCCAATTGCCCAAAACTTAAATTTCTTTCTAATCTTAATCGCTTAAGATTTTCTCCAATTATTGTATTTAGATTCATATATGAAACCTCCATTAGTAAATAAGTATTAAAATGCATTCAAATTTTGTTAATTATATCTTATATCTGTTAGTTATATTTTACGATCGTTAAATATATTATACATATTGTAAACTATAATTTCAAATTTTATTTTAAAAATATTTATTATTTAGCATCTAAAACTATATATTATCCCCATCTTTTTCACCAAGGTATTGTAGCATACTACTCATTACGCCTCTTATACATATCAATTTTGTATCCATGTTATCAAATGTAGAATAAGAAATCTACTAAAAGTCTACAATAGACTTTTAGTAGATTTCTTATTTTATAAATCAATTATTAGCTTCAAATAAACTTTACTTATACTGATATTTTTTTCCAGATCAAAGCTCATAAAATTTTCACTTCGTAACAATATTATTGCAGAAACAAGTAAAAAATAGATTATTATAAGTATTTAGTATTAAAACATAGCTTTACTTCCATGTTTTAATACTATTCTCCATAACCTTTTCCATTAACTTTTGAAAAACATCACATTCTATATCACTTAAATTTTCTGTTATTCTATGATGCCACTGATCTTTTATTTCCAATATTTTAGGATATACATCAATTGCCTTACCTGTAGGGAAAATATTAAACGCACGTCTATCATTTAAATTTGTAGCTTTAGTAATAAATCCATTTGCTTCAAGCTGAGATAAAACCTTTGCTACAGTACTCTTATCTATAATCAATTGTTGAGATAATTCATCCTGGGTATATCCCGGATTCTTACAAATGCAAACTATATACATAAACTGTCCACTGGTAACTCCCAGTTTTTCAAGATGTTCTGTATAAAATATTTGCGAACGTCTATGTGCTACAGAAATATATTTTGATAAATCCTTCATAAATAATCCTCCAACTTAAGTTTCATATGCAACCTTAATTTTAAAGTAAATATACTATACTGTCAATCAATTCTAATCAAAACATAAATAACATAAAATAAAAGCCAACTTCATCTAATGCTTATTAATCAGATGCCATATGAAAATACAAACTTAAAAAGTAGAAATATCAAAATACTAATCATTTAATAACTAAAAGTAAATATTGACACCGTATTTATAAATCATTATAATAATAGTTGCATATGAAACTATTGCTATAAACAAGAACTATTTTTTAAGGAGGTGCTACTAATGTGCAAATACAAAATAATTTTAAGATATTTTATATTTATTCTGGGTTTATTTTTTATGGGTTTAGGAATAAGCCTAACCTCAAAATCAGGTTTAGGAACAACCCCTATTAATAGTCTGCCCTATGTACTTTCTATGATATTCCCGCTTACTGTTGGGCAATTCACCTTTTTATTGAGTATTGTATTTTTTCTTGTGGAAATAATTGTTTTAAGAAAAGATTTTCCCAAAGAACAATACCTTCAATTATTTGTAGGTCCATTCTTTGGTTTCTTCGTTGATTTAGGAATGAACATTTTTGCCTCTGTAAATCCTAATATTTATTTAATAAAAATGCTTGTTTTACTTTTGGGATGTTCACTCTTAGCTTTAGGAGTATATTTACAGGTTGTTGCTAATGTAATTATAAATCCTGGAGAAGGTGTTGTAAAAGCTATTTCTAATAAATTAGCAAAAAAATTTGGAAATGTAAAAATTATATTTGATTCCACTTTATGTATAATTGCAATAATAATTTCACTTTTCACTTTTGGAAATATAAAAGGAGTGCGCGAAGGAACAGTAATTTGTGCTATACTTGTAGGAAATATCACAAAAATATATAGTGCTGTTTTTCAATATTTTAAATCTAGAAATACTATATGTATAAATCAAGATTCTGAAAGCAATCAGAGTGTATAACCTAATTGCTTTTAGTTCCTCTCAATTTATTGTTGTTCAATATCAATTAAAATACTCTCCACTTTTTTAGTATAAATCTGAGTTTGCCTTTATCTTTTCTTTATATTGTTCACCCCATGCCCACATGGAATCAAGTATAGGCTTTAGACTAACCCCGTATTCTGTAAGTGAGTATTCAACTCTTGGTGGGATTTCAGCATAAGCCTTTCGACTAACTAATCCATCCTCCTCCATCTCTCTTAACTGCTGAGTTAACATCTTTTGACTTATTGTACCTATTGATTTCTTTAATTCACCAAAACGTTTAGTACCTTCCATAAGATCTCTTAATATTAACACCTTCCACTTTTCACCAATGAGTAAAAGAGTAGTTTCAACAGGACAAGCAGGTAATTCTTTTTTCATAAAATTTCACCTCCTTTTTTTATATTAGGCATCTGTATTTACTATCTACTACTAATAACTTATGCTTCAAAGCCTTGTAATAACTAAATAGTTACCTATAGGTACTTATATTACTTAAAAGTGCTTACTTGCAAAAGCATACTATGGAATATATTATATAATTGTAACCGGCAAAAATCAATAAATTTAAAATTATTAACGTTAATGAAAGTAATTTCTATATAAATAACTGAAATATAATGAGGAGATATTAAATATGAATGAAGTAGTAAAGTTTTTAAGTGAAAATCCAGTACAGTATCTTGCAACAGTGGGCCGTGATGGAAAGGCAAAATGTCGTCCTTTCATGTTTTGTCTTGAAAAGGATGGTAAGCTGTGGTTCTGCACTAATAATACTAAAGATGTTTATAAAGACATGAAGGAAAACCCTTACATTGAAATTTCTGTTTCTAGTCCTTCGTATGCATGGATTCGTCTAAATGGTAAGGCTGTGTTTGAAAACAATATGTCTGCAAAAGAAGCATGCATGAACAATCCTATTGTAAAAAGTCAGTATCAAACTGCTGATAATCCAATATTTGAAGTATTCTATCTTACAGGTACAAAAGCTGTTATAGCTGATTTCTCAGGAAATCCGCCTGCAGAATATACTCTTTAATTTAAGAAATTACATTATATCATAGCTATGATATAATGTAATTTCTTAAATTCTAATGATTAGTGTAACTCTCATAATGCTTAATTACTGCAAATAAGTGCTATTTGTATTAATTAAGTATTATATAAAGAATAATAGAAGAATCTGCCCTCAGCAGTGTGTAGATAAAGGCTTACCTTATTTTATAAAACAAGCAAACTGCTTACATTGTGGTCTTTGCTTAGAAAATTGCCCTGTAAAGGCTATTAAATATGCAAAATAATGAAAGGATTTTGCTATGAAAAAAGGGAGAATTACTTGCTCCACAAGGTGATTACGGCCTTTTTCAATGTGATAAACCCTGCTGTGATGAACTTTATGATAACAAGGTGTTTATTGATAAAATGATCTCTAATATGAATAATGATGAATTTTTAGTACAAGAATTCGATATTCCCTGCTGTCCTAAATGCGGTTCATATCTATCAAAAAACCTTTGTGTAGATGATACTTTTGTTGAATCATCACATATGAAAAAGCAAAAGGATTATATAGATTTTATTAATATCAAGCTACAAGCCTTTTGAAATAATGCTATACACAATGCACTAAGAAGAAGCATTAAGCTGTATGAAGACTGATATATGTTGTGCAGGAATACAGCTTAACGTTTCTTCGGTTACTTGTGTCACATTATTTTTAAACTATGAAACTGTTCCTCTATCCTTATACATAATTTATATTCACGTTTTTTCCTAAACTTTTCATCTGATTATACAATTCCCCTACTAATTTTAACTTTATACTTAAATCTGCAGGAAAATCTGGATTTTGGTGTGCTGGATTTACGGCTTTTCCTACCCACAAATTTAAATGGGTACAATCTTCCATGAGAATTTTAACTAAAGCAGATACTCCATCTTTTCCATTGTAATCTATAAATTCTCTATCATCAGATGAAGGATTTAAATACTTTTTTATTTTTTCTATAGCCATACTTAAAGTTAAAACCCCTTCTGTTATTAAATCTATTCCTTCCATAGAAGCTGTAGGCGGAACATTCTTATTTAAAAAGTCTAAATTAACTTTAAGCTTTCTATTAAGCTCCCTTTCTGCAATATTAGCAGCTGTTCCTCCACATATAACTTTTTTACCTGGACTATTCATGAAATTCCTTATGACAGTGCTGTCCATTTCTTTATCTTTAGGTGGCCCTGTAAATACATTTACATAAGATGGTTGTCTTATTTTAACAGAAACAACAGTAGTATCATCTCCTGGTTTACAGCAGTATAAATCCCAACATGCCTCAAGTAAATCTTTAGCTATAACCTGTACATTTAAATTATTACCTGTTCTCTTTTTTAAGTAAGTTTCTACATCCTTCCACTGCCATCCTAAATTCAATATTTCTCCAATACCTGCATGTATTACTCCATCACTTACCACAGTAAGTACATCATTTTCTTGTAAAATTAAGTTGCTTTCTTTTATAATTTTGCCATTTATAATAACTTCTTTTTTGCTTATATCCATAGTTTCACCATTTCTCATAGCAAAAATAGGTGGGCTATCATATTCTGCAATATATGCCTGTCCATTATTATAAATTTTAATTATGGTAAAAGTAGAATATGCAATATTTCTAACTTTACATACTGGAAGTGTATTAGCTATAGTATCTATGGTTTCATATATATCTGCACCTTCTTTAAGCATAGTGCCTGCAATTTTAGAGGTTAGAGTGGCAAGAATATTAGCTTTCACACCGCTTCCAAGACCATCTGCCAGCACTATTATGGTGCAATCTTCTAATCTTACTACATTTACCATGTCTCCTGGCAGTTCTTCTCCATGTTTTATCAGAGTACCGTAAGCTACTTCTATAAAAAACTCCATTAACTATCACACCCTTTTTCTTCTTCTACTACTTTCTTCAATTTAGTCAATGCAATTTTTGTTTCCGCTGTAGTTTCCCCCAGTAAACTTGCTATTTCCTGTGCCACACGCATTTGTTTTTGTATTACTTCTTGAGCTGTATTTATGGTACTTTCTTTAAGTTTTACAAGCTTTCTCTTATTTTTTTCTTCCTCTGTAATGTTTACTAAAGCTATCATTACTATATCCTGTTTTTCAAGATATCGTACTGTTTCTATAAAATCTAGATTATAATTTGGAAAAGATACTTTTTTGCCTAATATATCATTTCCTGTCTCCTTTACATGTTTAAAGTCCCTATCATCCATAATCAAAGATACTGGCTTATTTATTATATTTTCAGCCCTAACTGTAAATGCATTTTCTGCAGCAGGGTTGATGTCTTTAATTCTCATTTCACCATCCAAGAATATAATACAGTTAACTGCATTTTCGAATATAACATTTCTTATGCTCTCAGCTCTATTTCTCATATAATGAAGACACATATTAGATTCTGCCATACCTTCAAATATAGCTTGAGCCTTTTCTTTACAGGTATTGTAACCACATACTCCACAATTAAGTTCATCATGAATATTGTATTTTCCCATTTCCATCATTATCTTTTCTATTTCTTTTTCTGAAGCTATATTTTTTTCAATACTCTTATCTATAAAGGATCTAGAAAAATCTATGTCTTTATCTATGTCCAATTTGTGTTCACTAATAGAGGTATTTCTATTTATATAATTTTTAACCTTTTGAACTCTTTTATAATAACCCTTTTCATTATTGATCATACCTGGCCCACCAATGCAGCTGCCCTTACATGCACTAGCTTCAATAAAAGCATTAGTAACCTCTCCCTTTTCAATACTTTTAAATAACTCCATACATTCTTCTGTACCACTTACAGATATGACTTCTAGTTTTTTCTCTTGAATAACATCACTTACACAATTTATTATGCCTCTGAATAGTGGATATTTTCTTCCATCCTTAAAGGAATTTCTATCAAATTCACTTGATTCTAAACCCTGCATATCCACATTTAAACCTTCTACCCAATTTGTAAGTTCTTCAAAGGTTACTACTGCATCTAAAACCTCCTTATTTATGAAGCTTTCAGATTCTATTTTTTTCCCCATACAAGGTCCAATAAATACTATGAAGCTGTCTTCTCCATAAATCTTTCTTAATACCTTTCCATGTGCAATCATAGGTGATACTGTTGGAATCATGTACTTAATCAATTGTGGAAAATACTTTTCAATTATATAGTTAGCTGAAGGACATGCTGTTGATATATAGTTGTCCAACTTTTCCTCTTTCATGTACTGTCTGTACAGTTCTGAAACTACATCTGCCCCTGAAGCAGTTTCTTCTATATGAGAAAAGCCCAATTTTCTGAGTACACTTACAAACCTGCCAGGGTCTACATCAAAAACTCCTGCAAAGGAAGGCGCAATAGTTGCTATTACCCGCTTACCTGAATTTATAGCCTCTTTAACTCTTTCCAAATCACTTACTATATGTCTGGCATTTTGAGGACATATTGCTAGACAATGACTGCATGCAATACATCTATCCTCTACAATTTCTGCTTGTTGATTTTTGAATTTTATAGCTTTCACAGGACATGATCGCAAACACTTGTAGCAATTTTTACAGTTAGCACTGGAAAAATTCATATATTTCATTATTTTGTCCTCCTAACAACTTCTTCATCAAAAAACTGCTCCACATTTCTTTCATTAACTGAATATATTTTTTCTTTCTCATCAATTTTTACAGAAACCCCTTGTGTACAATGACCAAGACAAAAGGCCCCCTTTAATTCAACTGAAGCTTCTAATTTATATTGTGAAATTAATTTTTGCAAACTATTTATAACCTTATAAGATCCTTTTAAATGACAAGCACTTCCTACACAAACACTAATAGTTATCACAATATCACTCTCCAAAAATTTAAAAATTTAATGTCGAAAATATTATATACTATAATTTTCGTCAATTATTAACTACATATGCTGGTCCATTTCTTGTTAAATTTTAATCATATTATAATACAATTTTACAACAAAAAATAAAAAAATCCTATGTATAAATTTACATAGCACTGTAATAGTTGTTAATCACACTTTTTAAACATAAATCATATAATAATTCTATAATCCCATGAAAGGAATGAATAATATGTATAATCCTTACAAAACATATCCATCTTCTTATTTTATTAATCCACAAAGATATATGCTTAATGCCTATAGAATGTATCAATGTCCTTGTATGATGAATATGCCTATGTATGCTTCAGGCTTTTCAAATCAGAATACTAACAGCAGATATGTTCCTTTTACTAATAATATGAAAAATAACATGAATAGCAATTTAAAGCCTAATTACCCCAATTCGCCTATAAACAGTAATTTAAAATCCAATTCTTTTAAACCTTCAAAGGATGATGATTCAACTAAATCAAAGGATTATGGACCAGAACCTTTTGCAATTAATATTGAGGAAGCTACTAAGGAAAATAACTATTTTCGTTCTACTCTCTGGACAGGAAAACACTACCAACTCACTTTAATGAGTATAGATCCAGGAGACGACATAGGATTAGAAATTCATCCCGATGTTGATCAATTCTTACGTATTGAAGAAGGTCAAGGAATTGTAAAAATGGGTAACAGCCAAAAACACTTGGATTTTCAGATGAAAGTTCATGATGGTTTTGCAATATTTGTGCCTGCTGGTACATGGCATAATTTAATCAATACGGGAAAGGGACCTATTAAATTATATTCTATTTATGCACCACCTCAACATCCACATGGTACACTTCACAAAACTAAGGCAGATGCTCAAGCTGCTGGAGATTAAAGTATCCCCTAATACCAATATAAGAATATATAAACCATAGGGCGAACGCATATAGGATTTTAGAGCGTAGCCCTTTTGTTTTAATCTATTATCACTTGCATTATGTTAAAATAATATTTTCAAAGACAATACGCAGTGAATATAGTAAAATATATCTATAGAATAACTATACACTGTGGAGGTATTACTTGTGAAAAACATATTTTACTACGAAACAGAAATTGGTAAAATAAGCATTGTTGAGAATGGCATAGCCATTACCCATATGCATCTTGGAGAAATTACTTTTCCTGACGCAAATATAATTGAAACCCCATTAATAAAAAAAGCAATTAAACAACTTGAGGAATATCTACATGGAAATAGGAAAAGCTTTGATCTATCTCTATCACCAAACGGAACTGAATTTCAACAAAAAGTTTGGAGTTCCCTACAGCAAATTCCTTATGGCAAAACTTGTAGCTACAAAGATATAGCCCAAAACATAGGTAATATAAAAGCTTGCCGTGCAGTAGGTATGGCAAATAACAAGAATCCAATTGCTATATTTATTCCATGTCATCGTGTTATCGGTGCTAATGGAAATTTAGTTGGCTATGCAGGTGGGCTAGAAATGAAAGAAAAGCTTTTAAATTTAGAAAAGCAAAACGCAAACGGTTAGTCTTTTGAATAAATGAGGTAACTTCTATATTTGAAGAAGATATAATAAGAAAATAAACTTTGTAATTAGGCTATAAAAAATATAAAAAGATTCTTAAGAGTGGACAAGTAAATAAAAGAATTAATTTGGAGTATGAAACGTAAATCAAGCAATTCTTAGATTAAAGTAAATTTTTTAAAAAGAGTATTTCAAATATTTTTCACATCTAAATTTGTAGTACTCTTTTTAACTCTCCCATATTTATATCCGTTTTTATCTCCTCTTTATGCCAGTGATTTTTACAGCCACAGTAATCTAATATTACACATTGTGGTATGAAATTTAAACTTTTTGCCCTCCAACCACCTTCAAGCAGGTTAAGAACACAAGCTACTCCTACAACTCCAATTTCTCTTTTTAATATTTTTCCTTTTGAAAAAGCTTCTGACTCATGAGGTATCATATATACCTTAAAATTATGTTTACCGCCTATCTTTGAAAGTTTATTTACCTTGCAGGCTTCACTACAGCTTGCACAAAAATAACCTTTATCAGTTTTCTTAACCTTACAATTAGCATCATTGTGAAACCTCATACAAGAAGGAACTAAAACCATTTTAGATTTTGTTTTAATAAAATCCTTTCTAAAAACTTTATTAAGTATTTCAGCTCCAACCATATTAAGATGATATTCTATTTCCTTTCTGCCACAAAACAACACATCTTCTCTAAATCTATATCCTGGATGATTTTTAACTAAAAAATTATTTACACCCCAAGTATATTTACTAAGTGATTTACTTCCTTCTATTTTAAACCATTTAGCAGCAGAGATAGCCTTACTAATAACTTCATTTTTATATTCTTTAGATTCACTTTTAAGAAACTTGTACCAATTAACTAACCTTTCCAAAGAAAACTTAAAATCACCTGAAGCTTCCATCCATCTAAGTAAATTAATAAAATCACTAAAATATACTTTTTCAAAACTAATACTGTCTATTTGATTCTTATCAAGAAACATTGTTGATAATATTCCTTTAAGTTTATTAAATCCAGGTTTTAAAATCTTAGTATTATTTCGAACTCGAGATAAGTATGAAAGCGCCTTTTGAGGAATTAACTTCAACTTTTTAGCTCTATCCTCATATACCAAAAGTAAAACCCCTATAGTAAGAAACTCTAAAATATATTCTTCATTACTTCTACATTCTTCTATGCCGCTTCGTTTTATAAAACTTACGAAATTATTAATTATTAAAGAATGTGAGCTTTTAATTTTTTCCACTACTTTATCTGAAATTAATGATATTTCTTTATAATATAAATCCGAACTATCATTTTCAATCTTTAAACAATAGGTAATTACGTTCATAATTTGTCCCCCTTTTAAACATAGCTTTCCTCTTAAAAAACTATATTTAAATAAGTTTATGTAAAAATTTTACAAGTAGCTATTAATATTATAATTAATCAATATAGTCCCTATCGACAGTTACAACCGTATCATATCCCGTGTGCTCAGATTTAACTGCAGTATCAATATCTAATTTAAGTCTTTTTTCATCTTCTTCTGTTAACTCATTATCGAAGCCTACTACTATATCAAAAACAATATTTTTATTTTCACCTTCCCCTATTATTCTAAGGTCATGAAAAGAACTTATAATAGGAAAGTTTTTAAGTACCTTCTGTACCACCTTTTCAGCATCGTTAATTTCTTTTGAATCATGACATACTGGATCCATATGAATAACTATAAACATATTAAATTTTTCTGAGAGTTGCCTCTCTCCTCTATCAATTATTTCGTGGATTTTCATAATTGATATGTTGCTTGGAACTTCTGCATGCAGTGAAACCATAGACCTTCCTGGACCATAGTTATGTATTATCATATCATGAACACCTAAAATATGTTCATATTCAAGTACGGACTCTTTTATTTCATTTACTAACTCTGGATCAGGTGCTTCTCCTAAAAGTGGATTTATTGTTTCCTTTATTAGAGATATTCCTGATAACATTATAAATATAGCTATAATCATACTAACATATCCATCTATATTTACTTTAAATATATAAGCAAATGCTAACGAAATAATTACTCCACTTAATATTGCCACATCATTTAAAGCATCTCTTCCTGTTGCTTCAAGAGTAGATGAATTAATCATTTTGCCTAAAGATTTATTAAAAGAACTAAGCCATAGCTTTAAAGGTATGGCAAACGCTATAATTATTAAAGTTGTAATGTTAAAGGTTACTAGTTCCGGATGCATAATTCTACCAAAGGAAGTTTTTACAAATTCAAATCCAACCATTAAAATTAAAAATGCAACTATTAATGCAGAAATATACTCCATTCTTCCATGACCAAAAGGATGTGTTTTATCTGCTGGTTTGATTGACAGCCTAAAGCCAACAAGAGCCACTATAGAACTGGTTACATCAGTTAAATTATGAAATGCATCAGCTACTATGGCAATACTGTTTGTTAAAAATCCAAGAATAATTTCTACTATAAAAAGCATTAGATTTACTACTATCCCTAAAACACCACTTAAAATACCATACTTTTCTCTTACATTTATATTATTTGTGTCCTCGTAATTTTTTATAAATCGAGACACTATATATTTACCTGTCACATTATCACTCCTCTAAATATCTTATATAAACCACATTGCAGCAAAAGGCTTTTTTGATTTTTAAATAAACTACATATAAATAACGTGGTCTGAAATTTAATTTAATGCTTTCATTATCGCCTAGAAAAACATAAATAGTATTTTATTTATATTGACGATTATATCACAATAACTAATATAGTGTTTAAAAATATAATAATTTTACCATTACACAGTCAACTTTTCATTATTATTGACTTTTTGTGTTTACAAGCGTAATATTAAATTATCAATTACATGTGTAAACAATATTTAGGAGGGCGATTTATTTTATGAAAAATAACACTAACATTTCTGATGCAGAATTAGAAGTAATGAAAATTATATGGAAATATTCTGAAATAACATCAAATAAAATCATAGAACAGCTTGAAAGTAAAAGTAAATGGAAGCCTAATACTATAAAAACATTAATAAATAGGTTATTAAATAAAGATGCTATTAGTTTCCGTAAAGATGGAAAGGAATATTATTATCACTCTTTGATTTCTGAGGATGATTATATAAATGAGGAAAGTAAATCTTTTTTAAATAAAATTTTCAACGGTTCTATTAATTCAATGGTATCAAATTTTGTCAATAATAAAAAGTTATCTTGTGAAGAAATCGAAGAGTTAAAAGACATTTTAAATAAATCAAATAGTGATTCCTCAAACAAATAAATTGGCAGGTGGTATCATGTTAAAGTTAATGGAAACTCTTTTTAGTTTCAATGAAATATTAAATAACTGTATAAAAACTATGAATATAAAAAAACAAATTTCTTTAATGTACACTAATTATATAAGCAGCCCCTGTTTACATGGAATAATTCATCCTATAATTTTCATACCCCAAAAAGCGGCAAAAAACATTTCAGATCAGAAATTTAAATATATTATAATGCACGAACTTTGCCACTTGAAGAGAAAAGACATACTAATTAACTGGATTACCATAGTTTTAAACGCTGTATATTGGTTCAATCTAATAATAAGATATGGATTTTGCAAAATGAAACAGGATTGTGAAATTTCCTGTGATTCTGATGTTCTTAAATACTTAAAAAATAATGAAAATATACAATACGGGCATACAATTATAAAAATACTAGAAATAAACAATGCCAACAATTCATTAATTGGAACAACTTCAATGATTAAAAACAAATCAGAAATAAAAAGGAGAATTGCCATGATATCAAGACATAAAAAAGTTTCCTTAAGAAGCATTATCTTGAGTATTTTAGTAGTTGCCATTATAGGATCTGTGGGATTAACCAAAGCTTCTAATTTAAAAACAGATGATAACTCAAGTTCAGTATCTGTAAGTGAAGTAAATCCTGCTGCAGGCTTTGATAATGATGAACATAATAATACCTTTGGACTATGGAGTGGAAAAGATTCATATAAAATAAGTGAAAATGGAAAAGATTACAACATAAATATAAAATCAAATATTAAATTTGGAACAGTAAATATACAAATTTATAATGATAAAGAAGTGCTATTTAAAAAATCTAGTCCAAAGGATGAAACTATAAAAATTTCTAAAGAAGATGCTAAAAATGTAAGAATTAAGGCTACGGGTATTCTCACTAGCGGAAGTTACTCAATCCATGTGAATAATAAACAAAAAATTGAATCAGTTGCTATTCGAAATTTTCAAAATATAAATACTTAAACTGCTAATTATAATGTAAAGATAGCCATCACAGAAAATAAGTTTTCTATGTTACAAAGGAAAGTGGGGATCGCACTAAGGATATTATATCACATTGTGCTTATCATTGATTTGAAAAGCAATACATTGTATATAAATCTCTTAATACGACAACCTCTTTTCATTTCTATAAAATAAGTCTAAAACTTTAATAAACTAATTATGAACAAAACTATGTTCGCAATTGTTTTAATTTAGGAAGTCTGCCCTTTTATCCTTAAGCTAATTAAACTGTTACCAATTCATAGTCCAAAGCGCCCATTCCTAATTCTTCACCATGCTTTAACCCAGTTTCCCAATTTGTATTCACATGTACATGGTTAAATTTATCTTCACCTTCATGATAGTGCTTATCTGTAAGTACAGATCCCTCAATAATCGGAGCCTTATTTACCAAATCGACACTAGCCTTATCAAGTGCTACAGGATCAAAGGATGCAGCTATACCTATATCAGGTACAATAGGTAAATCATTTGAATTAAAGCAATCACAATCTGGAGAAACGTTCATTATAAAATTAATGTGAAAATTTCTTTTATCCTTTATAACAGCATAGGCATATTCAGCTATTTTTTCGTTAGCAGTATCTGCTGATTCATTCCAAACAACCTGTGCCGCATTAAATTGACATACTGCAACACATTGTCCACATCCTATACACTTACTGTAATCTATTGAAGCCACTTTGTTTTCATTTAAACTTATGGCTTCCTGTGAACATCTTTTTACGCACTGTTTACATGCTTTACAATTTGTCTCCTGTATTTTAGGTTGAGACGCAGAATGCATTTCAAGCTTTCCACCTCTTGAACCAGAACCCATACCTAAATTTTTTAATGCTCCACCAAATCCGGTCATTTCATGTCCTTTAAAATGATTCATAGATATAACAATATCTGCATCTGCTATAGCAGAACCTATTTTAGCAGTTTTACAGTGCTTACCATCAATCTCTATTTCCCTATATTCAGTACCCTTAAGTCCATCTGCAATGATTATATTACAACCTACTGTTAATGGATTGAAACCATTTTCAAAAGCAGAATCCAAATGGTCAATTGCATTAGCTCTTCTGCCAGTATACAAAGTATTGGAATCTGTTAGAAATGGTATACCACCTAATTCTTTTATAATTTTTACTACTTTTGCAGCATAATTAGGTCTTATGTAAGCCAAATTACCTGGTTCTCCAAAATGAATTTTTATTGCTACAAACTTATTTTTAAAATCAATATCTTCTATACCAGCCTTTTTTATTAATTTTTCTAGCTTATCTAATAAATTGAAACCTGGCTTAGTTCTTAAATTTGTAAAATATACTTTTGACATCTCCTTAGCATCCCCTTCCATGAAATAATTTAACTACTTAATAGATTAATTTAATATAAAAACTTACTTAATTAAATTCAAGCCCACTTTTATATATAACCTATCTATTAATAACTATTATCAGTGTATCATTGAATTTAGCTTTTTTCAATAACAGATACTTGAAAGTGAATTCTCTAACAATTAGTATTTCATCATTTAAAAAAATGTTTTTAATCAAAGATATGTTATTGTATATTGATTTAGGCATATGAAAGAAAATAACAAGTCAAAGATGTTAGTATATTTTGTGTCAGACAAGGAAACAGGTTCCGCTGATAGTTGTTCTATCAAAGGGTTCTGTTGACGCAGTATGATGCAAAATATACTAACATACTGACTTGTTATTTTTTTGAATATGCCTTATCTAAAACTTTATTTTCTTGCTTATTATTTGTGCTTTCATAATTTTCACTCATAATATCACCCAAATAAATTATTTGCATAATTTATATTATATCTGCACAAAACTAGGGTTAAATCTTAAACCATTTCACTTTTTTCTTCAAGTTTGGAATACATTTTTTCTTGCTGCCTAGTTGTAAACTGAAAGTAAATTTCTGTGTTTGTAACAGATTTATGCCCAAGCCACCATTGTAACTCTTTTATGTCCATATCAGACTCTGCTAAATGAACTGCTGTAGTATGTTTTATGGAATGAAAATGATGTTTACTCTTATCATGAACATTAGCATAGGAACAATACTTTTTCATTAAATAATCAAGAGTTTGTCTTGAAATTGGTTTATCTTTTTGGCTTTTAAACAGAATTTCAGAATTAAACAATGGAGCACTTTCACTTATATATTTATCTAACGCATTTTTAGTTTTACTATCAAGACGTATAGTATTATTAGAACTACCTTTTAGTCTTTTACAATATAGTTCACCTTTTGAAGCATTATAATCTTCTAACTTAATTAGTCCAATTTCTGAAGCTCTTAACCCACATCTATAAGCAATTCTAAAAATTGCCAAATCTCTAACTGCGTGTATACTATTTAGACTAGTAATAGCACTAAAAAGATTTTTTGCTTCCTCTTGGGTAAGATATTTTATTTTTCTGTCACTATTTCTTTCCATTTAAGTTCCTCTTTTCAAAATAATTATACAATATAAATATTTTGTCCAATAAATTATAACATAATATTGAGCAAAATCCAATTATTATGAGAAGAAGATGAAAATAATGTTATATTTTGAATAAAAAAGCAATGAAAAATGTCATATTTTTGAATTTATGGACTTATATTTCAAGAATTAAATGATAATTAAGTATATAATTATCATTTTTGGGACAAAATATTTATTTCGTCTAAATAAATTATAATGTATATAATAAATAAGTCAAATTGTATAATAGCTCGCATTTCGCATGATTAAATTTTTCAATTTTACAGTTTTATTTTAAATGGTATAAAGCTTTTTAAATGTAATAAAATTACTACAATACAAATTAACATTTGAAATAGTATGTGATAAAAATTTATGCGAAACATGAGTAATAATATATTTAAATTTGAGGGGGCCATAGGAGTGAATTCTTTTAAAAACATTAAAGTAAGAACAAAATTAATTTTATCTTTTATTATTGTATCTATAGTAATTGCTATAGTTGGCATTATAGGGATGATGTCCTTAAAAACAGTGGCTGTAAATTCTGAGTCAATGTACAATAATAATTTACAAAGTATTTATTTACTCACAGACATAGAACAAAATTTAACAGAAATAAAAAGTGATATGCTTCAGTTAGTTTATGTAAGGGATGCTTCAAAAAAAAATGATTTAGAAAAAAATATTGAATCAAATAAAAGCGAAAATATGGTACATATTAAAAATTATGAAAAACTCCCTATGACTGATACTGAAAAACAAATTTGGTCTACATTTAACAATCAAAGTGATAGATATAAAACTTTAAGGGAAAGTGTAATTAAGCTTGTTGATTCTGGAAACTTTGATGAAGCAGTTAAACAATATGAACAAATACCACCTGTAAGAAACGCAATGTTTACAAGTCTTGATAAATTAATTAATGTAAATATTGATAACTCAAAAATACAAAATTCAAATAACCATTCTATATTTCTCAATAGTAATAGGTTTATACTTATACTAATGTTAATAGGATTACTACTTTCAATTGGATTAGCTTTATTGTTAAATTCAGATATATCAAAACCATTAAAATTAGCTGTAGAAACCATAAAAATTGTAGCTAAAGGAGACCTAACTACAGTTGTACCTGATAAATTTATAAAACGTAGAGATGAAATTGGAGAACTTGCTAATTCAGTATATTTAATGCAGAAAGATTTAATTGATTTGATCAAGCAAATAATGACAAATTCTGAGAACATAAGTGCATCTAGTGAAGAACTTTCTGCTACAGCTGAAGAAATATCATCAAAAACAGAGGAAATAAACAATGCAGTTAAAAATATGGCAGTTGGAATTAAAGAAGTAAGTGAATCATCAGAAGAAATAACAGCATCTATTGAAGAAGTGGATTCAAGCATTAATGAACTATCAGAGAAAGCTATAGAAGGAAGTACTACTGCACATCAATTTAAAAAAAGAGCATCTATGGTTGAGAAAAAAGGTCAAGAGGCAGTAATAAATGTAGAAAACTTGTATGAAGAAAAAGAAAATCATATGTTACAGGCCATTGAAGACGGAAAAGTTGTAAATGATATAAAAGTTATGGCAGCTACTATTGCAGCCATATCAGAACAAACAAATTTACTTGCCTTGAATGCAGCCATAGAAGCAGCCAGAGCTGGTGAACAAGGTAAAGGGTTTGCAGTAGTTGCAGAGGAAGTAAGAAAACTTGCAGAACAATCTTCACAGGCAGTGACAGGTATTCAAAATACTATTGTAAAAGTGTGGAATGCATTCGAAAATTTATCTGGAAATGGCAATGATGTATTGAAATTTATAAACGAAAAAGTAAATCCACAATTTCATGAGTTCGGAAATGTTGGTACTCAATACTATAGTGATGCAAATTTTGTAAATAAAATGTCTGAAGAAATTGCGGCTATGTCTGAGGAACTCACAGCCACAGTAAATCAGGTAAGTAATGCAGCCCAAAACGTGACTGGAAGTACACACAAATTTAGTGAGCACTCAGAAACAATAAAAATAAGTGTTGGTGAAACAACAAAAGCTATAGAAGAATTAGCAAAAACTTCTCAAAGCCAAGCAGAACTTGCTCAAAAGCTTAATGAAATGGTTCAAAAGTTCAGGATATAAAACGAATAGGCTTATACTAGAAATTTTACCAAAGGGAACAACTTCTGACTGTTAATACTCCTTTTTATTTTTGTTTGTTGCTATGATTGTATTTTCAACAATCTGAAGAATAAAAAGAAATGTTAATGATAAAAAAGTGGTAGTTACTATTAGGCATATTCAAAAAAATAACAAGTCAGTATGTTAGTATATTTTGCGTCATACTACGTCAACAGAACCCTTTGATAGAACAACTATCAGCGGAACCTGTTTCCTTGTCTGACACAAAATATACTAACATCTTTGACTTGCTATTTTCTTTCATATGCCTTAATAACTGCCACTTTTCAATATATTTTAAGTTTTAATCCTAAAGTTTATTTTCTATGACTGCATCACACTGATCCTTTCTACCGTTTTAGTATTTTGTTTATACCAAATCATTATTACTTGTCCCTTTTTCAAGTCTGATATCTTTGTAGATGATTTTAAACTGTCATTTTCATTTTGGCCAGGCATACCAGTTCTTTCTGATATTTTAACATCACTATTAGCTGTAATTGTTTTTGTCTCACCAGTATAGCTTAATTCAAGCTTACCACCTGGAAATCCACCTTGAGGTGACTTTCTATCATCATTGTTCTTGTTAGCTTGGTTACTATTTACACTTGAGCTGCCATTTGTATTTGGTATTCCCTTGAGAGCTTGATTACCATTCATCTTTGGAGCTCCATTAGTATTTTGACTACCGTTCATATCAGATGCTGCATTCCCATTTGTACTCGAAGCACCATTTACATTCTTATTGCCATTTGAATTTTGCTTTGCTACCTCTATTTTTATAGTATTTCCATCCACAGATACTATTTTACCAATAAGATCAGCATTAGACATTTTGTTATCATTCATTCCTCCACCGTTCATCCCCTGACTAGAACCAGTATTGGTTATATTTTGAGCTGTAATTGCCTTACAGGAAGTAAGTGATATAGAACAAATAAATAGTGCTGCAACTATAAATATACTACATATTATTTTTCTCATATTTTACGACCTCCTTCCAAGTAACGGCAGGTACTCTGAAAGCTTTCTTTTTGATACAAAATCATATACATCCTTAAATCCCATGTACGATAAAACTATTAATAAAGGATATACTGGGTAAATATATCTAGATTTAATTTCCCATAAAACATAAAATCCAATGAACCCTAAAATCACTAAAATTAAGAACACTTCATCAAACCTTTTAGCTCTTATTCCACCTATCAATCTAACCAAAATAGAACAATACATTAAGAAATTCATTACATATAATATCCAAATCAATCCACTTCTATATTGTGAATTTCCCTTAAATAAATCAGTAGCAAAGGTAGTATAACTATAACCACCCATTACCATGCCTTTTCCCCTTTCTCCTGGACTAGATGATGATTGAACACCAAGACCATACCTTTCAATTTGGTATGTCCCTTCTGTCCATACCCATACAATCTTCTTATAATACATTTTTGTTAAATCCACAAGAGTTAAGTTGGATAACTTATTTTTTATTTCTTCCTTAAATAATTCTGTACTTTTTTCTTTATTATAATTTCCTTGCCTTTCATATATATTGTAGCTTTGCATATTATCCCAAAAACCAAATCTGTCCTTATTTATACCCATGTTAAGCCACATATATATAGGTGCAGAATTTTTATTAACAGATTGACTTACAGTATGGGTAGCTTGTAAAACAACATTTTGAGTAAATCCTGGAACATTAAATAGCAAAGCCATTATACATAAAGAGGTTATTCCTTTTTTAACTCCAATTTTCTTTATACATAGTAAAATGTAAATAACTGCAGCTATAAAAATAATAGCTCCTACACTTCTAAAATAATTTCCAATTGCTAAAAGAATTGAGGAAATAACAATATACTTAGTTGACTTTTCCTTTATAAATCTTATTAAAAAGTATATAGCAGTAGTAAAAAGTGCTGTAGCTATAACATCATTGTATATATAATTACACATAAATAGTGATGGTACATAGGTTGCAGCAAAAATTAATACACCATAATCATTTTCCTTTGACTTATAATTTATCTCTTTATATATTAAGTAAATCATTAAGGTTGTAAGAAGAGTAAATAGTATATTAAAAATCTTTATAACTAAATAGTTATCTGGAAATATAGCTAATAAAGCTTGTAAATATAATACAATAGAAAAATTAAAAGGAAACATATAAAGATATCCACCACTTTGAAATGAAGAATAATCTTTATTATATAACATGTTTAAAGCCAGTGAAACTACCGTTTGAGAATCATCTGTAGGTAACCTAGTAAATAAAAATATGATAACTATTTGAATAATAAATGAAAATAACAGTGTTACTGGAATTACAACTTTTTTACTGTACTTATTGAATTTTAAACACAGCTTGTACAGAACTATACTTAATAAAATTAGTAGTATTATAAGTAAAATAAAAATGCCAGGCTTTTGATTTTGTAAAATAGGAGTATCACCATATACAAAGTAATTGTACTGAGCTCTAACAAAAAATGATGATGCTATAAAAAGTGCTATGAAAAAAGTAAATATTAGATATATTGTTTTTTTAATCAATCCTAACATATAAAAAACTCCTCTGCGGTAATTTATTATCCATTAACTATTCTCCTTTATTTAAATTATTTGATGAATCCATTTTAACTTGTTACTTTCACCGTTTCTTAACAAATGTATGAACAATTTATTAAGTTTTTATCATAAGAAAGCTCCACACAAAGAATATCCATTTCTATGTGTGGAACTTTTTTTATTTTTCTGATTTTGTAAAATGTCCTTATCCCTAAATAAACTAAAAAACCATACATTATAGGAAAGAAAAATCAAACTACAAAAATTGTAGCTTGATCTTTGCCATTAATGATTATATATTGCTTCGCAAATCAATTACAAACGCAATATGTTGCAATGTTTATTCTTAATAATAACAAACAACTGGATTGCCTACCTGAATATTATCAAATATTGTCTTCGCTAAATAATGTGGCGAATTTATACAACCATGAGAACCATTTGTCCTATATATATTTCCTCCAAACTTACTTCTCCAGCTTGCATCATGAATTCCAATTCCTCCGTTAAATGGCATCCAAAAATCAACAGGAGATCTATATCCCTGACCAGTTAAAACCGCATTTCTCTGTTTATATTTTAATCTATAAATCCCCTCTGGTGTAGAATGATTTCTTGCATTCCCCGTAACAACATCTCCCTGTACTATTAGTGATCCATTTTTATAAAACCATAAATGTTGTTTTGTCATATCTATTTCCACATAGGTATTCCCAATATCATTACTATCATGAGAAAAAGCAGTTTGAGCATAGGCAGGTTCCCTTACTACAATTTTTCCTTCTTTAACAACTTCATCTAAATCTTGCATTTCACTATCAATATCAACTGACCAACCATAATCACCACCTCCAATACTTATTGTCTTTCCTGACGTTGCATGAAAGTTTTTTGTCTTCCCTACTGTATTATAAGTTTTAAATAATGATTGCATATAAGCTTTTTCTTTTTGCTTATCAACTATAACTTCAAAATTTTCGTTAACTTTAAGCCACTTGTTTATTACATGACCATCTATGGTTTCTTTAAGATTACCGAAAGTATAAGTGATTTTTGAAGATACATATTTATTAAGAATATTTTTAACCTCAATAGTCTTTGGGGATTTTGAAGTGTATTTAGGATTCACATAACAATTGGTTGATTCCAAATCTAATGTAGTTTCCCCCTTAAGTATTGCCTTTGTCACGTTATTATATAAAATATCTTTATTAACCTTGTTTCCTTTTACTTCATCTATAATTATATAACCCTTATCTTCATACTTAAAACTTGGATTTTTAGGTTCAATTATATTACTGCTATTAACACAAGAAAGATTTTCCACCTTTTCTTTTAACAATTTCTCATCGTATGTAACTACCTCTGTCATTTTTAAATTATCTGTATAAAAAAATGCTGAAACCCATTTTAAAGGCTTCTGCCTATCCTTAAAATCCTTATACTGCTCTCCCGAATTATGTTTCAACCCAATATCAATACCTTTAATTTGTTCACTTTTACCATCACTCTCTTTTAAATTCAGCACATATTTCGGAAGTTCAAATGCAACTTTTTCTTTTGCTTCGTCTACAGTTTTACCTGAAACATTAACATGGTTAATTTGTGAGCCAAAATAAAAATGATTTATAAAGTATGCTGATAATGCAAAATATATAGCAAATAAAGTACATATAGCAGTTATAATGCATATAGTAATTTTATTGCATTTACTTTTTCTTTTTTTCATGATTCCCATCCCCTTATATCACAATAAAAATTAAAAATTGATGGCCCCTGTCTTATTTAAATATTTATGTATTTAATATCTACAATTAAAGGATTGTAAAATTTCAAACACATTATATAATATAAAAACTGCCTTAATTTTGTGACATAAAATATGTGTAAATTTCATAAAAAAAGAAAACTATAAGTAATATTAATTAATAGTTTATTACCCATACAACAATCATAGCATACTACCAATTTTTGATTGTTAAAAAAGCAGAAGCTGAAGGACGTCTGATAAACGTTGGTGTTTTAAATAAAATAATATAGTAAGAAGAAGCATATAGTTCAAACCTGCTGCATATATAACTGATAAACCTGATATAGCCATATCTCTAATTCTTTTATTATCACCTATATCGTATGTTTCCTTAGTTATAGTTACTTTTAGTGAGTATAGTGCACAGAAAAAATATGGTACTAATACAGCAGAACTCGCAATATCATATAATATCTGGTAAGAACTTTTAGAAAAGAAAGCCCATATCAAGAAAAGTTGAGTTATCACATTTGTAACCAAAAGAGCATTCTTAGGAGCACCATTTTTATTTTCTTCTGTGAAAAATTTTAGAAATGCTCCACCTTTACCTCCAGAATATGATAATTCCGAGCATATCAAAGTCCATCCAAGGAATGCCCCCAATAAAGATATTATTAAACCTATATTTACTACTATTGCACTCCATTTACCAACCATGTATTCTAACGCATATGCCATAGAAGGACTTTTTAATTGAGCTAATTGAGATTATAAGTCCTGTTTTTAAAAGTACTTTCTTCAAATAGTATATTTACATCCTCATTGGCAGGCAGCATATCATAAGCAGCATTAATACTAAATAAAATTACATCAATTATTCCTGTTTCCACTGCCTTAAAAGCAATATCTGGGTTATGCGTTGATATTCCTAAAGACTTGATAACTCCTTTTTCTTTTAATACTTTTGCGTATTTAATTATTTCTCCATTAAAAATGTTATTGAAATCTTTTTCATCATCAACATAGTGAATCATTCCTACATCCACATAGTCAAGCTTCATTCTTGTTAAAAAATCTTCATATGCATTGACAACTTCATCAATATCTCTTGTACGTCAATATTGTCCTTTATCCCAGGTAGAACATAAATGTCCTTCAATTACAAAACTGTTTCGAGGGTATTTGCTTAATGCTTTACCAACATTACTTCTAACTTCTGGATTTGAATTGTATATGTCAATAAAGTTAATACCTTCTTTCATTGCAGTATCAATAATTGTCTCACAATCCTCATAACTTTTATTTTCAAATCCCTCACCTCCAATACCAATGGCACTTACTTTAATTCCTGTTCTTCCTAAAATTCTATATTCCATATCATGCACCTCCTAATTAAAAATAGCATTGATATTTAATTATCTGTTCTTCTCAATTCATTTTCTTTTATAACTACTGCTTGTTCATATCTTTCTATTTTACGATCCAAACGTTCTATTGTTTTTCTTATATCTTCCATTTTTTCTACCAGCTGCTTACGCTGCTCAGTTAATAGTTCTTTTCTTACCTCAATTGTTTCATTACCCTGCTTAAACAATGTAACATACTCAATTAATACTTCAATAGGAAGGCCTGCACTTCTCATACATTTGATAAATTCAACCCACTTGCAGTCTTCCTCTGTATAATCCCTTATTCCACTTTTATTTCGATTTACTTCAGGAATCAGCCCTACACGTTCATAGTAACGAAGAGTATCTGCTGAAAGTCCATATTTTTTACTTACTTCTGTAATGGTCATGTGAATTTACCTCCGTTTTTCACATTATATCCTTTGGAATCTTAGATTATAATTTATTAATTATACTGGCATTATATGCTGCACCAAATCCATTATCTATATTTACTACACTCACACCACTAGCACAACTATTTAACATGGATAACAATGCTGCAACTCCTCCGAAGTTGGCTCCATAACCAACACTTGTTGGAACTGCTATAACAGCTTTGTCCACAAGTCCGCCTATAGCACTGGCTAAAGCTCCTTCCATTCCTGCAATCACTATAACAACTTTTGCTCCTCTAATAACGTCTAGCTTTGCAAAAAGTCTATGTATGCCTGCAACCCCTACATCAATTATTTTTTCAACTTTATTTCCTAATATTTTCGCAGTTTCATAAGCTTCCTCTACAACAGGTAAATCAGAAGTACCTGCTGCAACTATAGCTATATAACTATCTGTAAGAGGCTGCTTTTTCTTCTCAATTGTTATTGTTCTACCAAATTTATTATATTCTGCTTCTTTACATATTTCCTTTACTGCATTATACATTTCTTCATTAGCTCTAGTTCCTAATATATTATTGTCTTTTGTAAGCATGAATTTAATAATATCTTTAACTTCACTTACTGTTTTTCCTTCACAATATATTACTTCTGGATAACCAACTCTCATTTCTCTATGATTATCTATCTTAGCAAAGCCTAAATCCTTAAAGGGTAAATCTTCTAATTGTTTAAGAGCCTCTTCTACATTTATTTTATTATCTTTAACTTCTTGTAATAAAATTTTAATTTCTTTCTTATCCACTTTGTCCTCCTAAGATTCTTATATACTGCTTTATGTATAGTTTCAAATTCATCTTTTAATAATAATCTATTTATTTTGTTCATCTTAAATTTTCTTTATCATTTCGTTATATTTTTCACTGTTTATCATTTTTCTTTTCATTTATCACCTATAGCATTAATGTATATCTTGTTTATAAACTGCTTTATATACCTTATTTATAGATATATTTTTTTCCTTTGCTATGGCTTTGCATTCTTCATACTCTGCTTTATATTTCACAAGTTTTCCTTTATAATAAGCTTTCTTTATTGTAATATCTCCATATTCCGTTTTTACTTTTGAAAACTCCCTATTTAACATTATTTTTTCAACCTTGAATTTTCTAACACCAATTGAAGTTGTTTCTTCAAAAACTACATCTAGAACATCTTTTTCATTTTTTTCGCTAACTAGTACACTTAATTTTGTTCCTGGTCTTCCCTTTTTCATAAATATAGGTGTTTTAAATACATCTAAAGCTCCTGCTTCAAATAGTTTTTCTTCTACATACCCATAAAGCTCTGGATTCATATCATCTATATTGGTCTCTAAAATATATTGTTCTTCTATTTCTTCAGTGCTTTCTTTCTCACCTAAATATACTCTCAACACATTTGGAATTTCTAAATCTCTATGACCTATTCCATATGCAATCTTTTTAATTGAAAAATCAATATTTGTTGTAAATTCACAAGCATTTGCTGCAAGTATTGCTGCTCCAGTAGGAGTTGTAGTTTCAAATTGTACAATTCCAACATTTATAGGAACATTTTTTAAGATTTCTACTGTTGCAGGAGCTGGTACTGGCATGAGACCATGTGCACATTTAACAAATCCTCCTCCAACCTGAACTGGAGATGCAATAATTTTATCAACTTTTAAATAATCTAAACAAATAGCTGCTCCCACTATATCTACAATTGAATCAATAGCTCCTACTTCATGAAAATGTACTTCATATATATCTTTTCCATGAACCTTTGCTTCTGCTTCTGCAACCTTCATAAACATATCTAAACTAAGCTTTTTAACCTTATCATTTAAATCACTAGAATTTATTATTTTCTCTATATCTTTCAAATTTCTATGATGATGCTCATCATTGTAAACATGCTCTTCGTGACTATGTTCATGATTATGATTATTTTCACCACTATGGTGATGAGAATGTTCATGGTTATGCTCAGTATGTAAAACTTGCTCTGAAATACGTGTACTATTTTTTAATATAACGTCTGCTCTAGTTCCTGTTATTCCAAGCTTAGCAGAACCTTCAACTTTTATTTCATATTCAGAATCTAAGTTAAGCTTTGAAAGCTCCTGAATTAAATATTCTTTTGGAACACCTAAATCTATTAATGCTGATAAATTCATATCCCCACTTATTCCACAAAAACAATCATAATATAAAATCTTCATTTTTATTACCCCTTCTTACCCTCTAAATTTTATAGTCATGGATTTTTACATCTTAATATTCAATATTATAATACTTGAATCAGCTTTACATTGAAAGTTTTTATCCGTTTTTACTATTCTCCATGTTTTAAATTGTATTTTCTAGTTTAAACTATTAATAATCTTTCTATATAATACCCTACCACTTAGAGTATACTCCAAGTCAAGAAATTTTTTTAATGATCGTTCTATATCATGATAAACTAATGTAAATTGCCCCTAATGCATTAACTCCAGCTTGAATTGTTTCATTATCAAAAGTGGGCTACAAATACTGCACCCCACTAAATTATTTAGAATTGAAAATCAGGATAAGCACAATACTTTACAGACAGTTTACATGGATTATAATTCTCCTTAAACCTTCTAAGACCAGCTATTCCCATATCATCTTCCTTGTTAATGAACTCCACATTCATGTTCTTGGACATCTCATTTATCATATAAGCATGAACTCCTCTGTGGCTGTTATCAGTAAGCTCTACATGAGAAATAGCCATATTACTAGTTATTTCTTCGTATATACAGTATGCCTGCATATCACTACCGTTCCATACTATACCTCCCTTTAGATTTAATCTATCAATACAATCCAATATCTTCAAGGTAGGTTGTACCACATCAGTTTCAGCATAATATTTTAGTGTAAATTCCTTGCATTTTTGAATATTAGAAACTATATCACTGCTGTAAACGGGAGTGAAGTTTTTCAGATAATTAGAAAGATTATTTCTCTGTTTTCTAAAATCATGTCCTTCATAAGCTGCCAGTGATGAGTTTGAATATATATAGTCAAATGAGTTTCTATCTTCCTGGATTTTGTAATTCATAGATCTAAATATTTCAATATGACTATCCGGTATCTTTGCAAAATAAGATTTCAACTGATGCTGACGGCAATGTTGCAAAACAAGCTTTATACCATATTCGGTATCTCCTAGTGGCATATAAAATGATGGTTTCTCATAACCTGAATATATGATTATTGTCCTATCATCATGGTAAATTTTTAATTTATAGAGTTCACTGTACATATAAATATAGGAAAATACATAATCTGAACCTATATAATCAAAATCCTTAAAAAGCTCTTTATCATTCATGGATATTTTCTTTAACTTTAATATTTCTTCTTTATCTTTAAAAAGTTCTTTATCATTTAATACTTTTAATTCCAATGTTTCTTCCTCCAGTACTATTTTTTCATTTACTAATGAAACATTAGTAGACTACCAATTAGAGTACACTCTAAATCAAGATGTCTTATGAAAAATTTTTAGACATAAAATAAAAAATCACCCCATCATCAAATATTATATGTTCTGATGATGAGGATGTTTATCCTTATTTTCCTGATCTCCTCTGTTGATTTTCAAATGTATTTGCTACCTCTTTCAAGTGCTTTGTAATTTCAATATGTTGAGGGCAACTTTTTTCACATTTTTTGCATTCAATACAATCAGATGCCTTACCATGTGTTTTAGTATAATTAGCATAATATACGCTATGTGTTGAAAATCCCTGATTTAAGGCCTGCTTTTCTGCATTATATAGTGCAAAGTATTTTGGTATTGCAATTTTCTTTGGACATCCATCTACACAATACTGACATGCAGTACAAGGTATTGCAATGGCTTCATTAATAATTTTAACTGCTTTATTTACAATATCGTATTCTTCCGAAACAAAGGGTTTAAATTCCTGCATATATCCTGTATTGTCTAATAACTGTTCCATAGAAGACATTCCGCTTAGTACCATCATTACATTTTCATGACTTGCTGCAAATCTAATTGCCCAGGATGGTACAGACATATCTGGATGATATTCTTTAAACAACTTTTCTACTTTCTTAGGTACTTGTGCCAATGTTCCACCCTTAACTGGTTCCATAACGATAACTGGCTTATTATGTTTCTTAGCTACTTCATAACACTTTCCAGACTGAATACTTTCGTTCTCCCAATCCAGATAATTTAACTGTAACTGAACAAAATCCACTTCTGGATGTGCAGTTAATATTTCGTCTAATAGGTCTGCTGTATCATGAAAAGAAAAACCAATATTTCTAATTTTTCCTTCTTCCTTCTTTTTTTGAATGAATGAAAATGCATCTAATTTTTTTGCAATTTCATAATGAGATACACCTAGATTATGAAGCAAATAATAATCGAAATAATCTACTCCAATCTTTTCTAACTGTTCATTAAAAATTTTATTCAAATCTTCTTTTGTTTTCAAAAACATAGTTGGCATTTTTGTAGCAACAGTAAAGGAATCTCTTGGGTGACGTTTCACCAATGCTTCTCTTAATGTAGTTTCACTTATAAAATTATGATACATATAAGCTGTATCAAAATAAGTAAATCCTCTTTCTAAAAAAGTATCCACCATTTTATTTAGCTGTTCAAAATTAATACTTGATTGATCTTCTTTATTTTTGAGTGGCAAACGCATAAATCCAAATCCTAATTTTTTCACTTTTTGTACCTCCATATATATCATATTCTATTAATGAATATACTTATTCAAATACTGAAGTCGCTTTCTTAAGTTCATCGATAATCTTGATGTGCTGAGGACAAACACTCTCACACTGACCACACTCAATACAAGCAGATGCAGCTTTTAAGTTATTACCTTTTGTATTCCACGCATAAGAACCCTTGGCAGCCTGTTCATTATTGTATATGTTGATCATATTCATAGACTTAAATATACCTGGAATTGCTATGGATTGTGGACATCCTTTCATACAATATGCACATGATGTACAGGGAATTGATGAAATTGAATCAAGTTCCTTCTGAGCTTTATTGATAATCTCATACTCTTTTTCAGTAAGCGGCTCAAAATTTTTCATGTGTGAAATATTGTCCTCTATCTGCTCCATATTAGACATTCCACTCAACACAACAATAACGCCCTCTAGTGACGCTGCATAACGAATTGCCCAGGAAGGTAAAGACGCGTTGGGATTAGCATCTTTAAAAATCTTTTCCACAGCAGGGGGAGGTGACGCTAATATGCCGCCTTTTACTGGTTCCATTATAACAACTGGCTTACCGTGTCTTCTAGCAATCTCATAACACAATTTGGATTCAATCATCGGATTATTCCAATCTGCATAGTTAATTTGTAGTTGAACAAACTCCATTTCAGGATGTTCTGTTAGAATCTTATCTAATACAACAGCCTTGTCGTGAAATGAGAAACCTAAATGATGAATCAACCCCTCCTTCTTCTTTTGTCTCAGAAAGTCCCAAATTTCAAACTTATCAAAGGATTGAGTACGTGATTCACCCAAGTTATGCAATAAATAAAAATCAAAATACCCTGCTCCTGTTCTTTCAAGTGATGTGTAGAACATCTGCTGTGCTTCTTCTTTGGTCTTTGCACCTGCCCATGCAGGCAGTTTTGTTGCAAGCAAATATTTATCTCGCGGATAACGTTCTACTAATGCCTCTTTTATGGCACGTTCAGAATTTCCATTATTATAACCATACGCTGTATCAAAATATGTGAACCCCTTGGATAAAAACAAATCAACCATCTTTTTTACCTGCTCAATGTCAATCTCACCATTTGACATTGGCAGACGCATAAGCCCAAATCCTAATTTCGGAATATCCTGTCCTAAATAATTTTCCATACTATATATCTCCTTTTCAATATTTTACACTTTCTTAAACAGTTTCATTAATTTAGATAAGTAAATTTAATCCTTGTATATAAATTTTACTACTTAGAGCGAACTCCAAGTCAAGCATTTTTTTAATTATTCTATCTAAAATGAAAAACTAAATTCTTGTTTGAAAGGGTAAATTCATGTCTAATAAAAAAATGGAGATTTCAAAACCAATTAATTAGTTTTAAAATCTCCACTTACACAGTTTATTTACAATTTTTTATTCAAAAGGAACTACATCATAATCGCTAGAAAGAAGATCTATAAAAAGTACCTTTTTTCTTAAAAGTTCTCCTCTTCCTATTAAAATTTTTATTACTTCACTTACTTCAATTGAAGCTGCTAAAGCTGGCGTAAAGGATGGATTTCCCATTTTCTTTTCAACGCCTTTTGTGTGATTTTTGTCTTTATTATAAATTTTGTTTAAAGTATCATCTCCAGGAAGTATGGTAGTAATTTGCCCATACCATCCTGCTATAGCTCCATGAACCATCGTTATATTTAATTTCTTACAGCTATCTTGAAGTAAAAGTCTAGCTGGTATACTATCAAGTGCATCTACTACCACATGATGACCGCTTAAAATTTCTAAAGCATTTTCTTCAGTTAACATTTCGTTTACTGCTTTTACCTCAATTAAAGGATTCACCTTTTTCATTCTGTATTTTGCTTCTAGAGCTTTACTTAATCCTAGAGACTCGCTGCTAGAAAGTATCTGTCGGTTTAAATTGGATTCTACAAATATATCTCCATCTACTGCTGTAATGCTGCCAATTCCTATTCTACCCAGCATTTCAATAATATATCCGCCAATTCCTCCACAGCCTATAACACAAACTTTAAATTCCTTTAATTTGTGATTTTCTTCTTCTGATAGAGTTTTCATATTTCTGTCATAACGTTCCAAGTTTAGCCACCTCCTACTGGTGGAAATAAGGCTAGTACATCGTTATCACATAAAATAGTATCTAGTTTGCCATCTCTTCCATTTATAAGAAGTATAGCTACCTCTTCTTCATCTATTTTAAGCATATTAACAATATCTCTCGGAGTTATGCCTTCATTTAAATCTAAAAAATACTTTTTTTCTCTTCCTTCTCTAAATGTTGCAAACAATCTTACTTCAAGCTTCATTCTTCCCTCCCGGTTTAGATTTTTCCAATATACTCCTCTAATCCAAGCTTTCTTAAAGTTTCTTCTGTAGGAATACCATTAGAATCCCATCCTCTTACTGAATAATATTCAGGTAGTAGTACATCTAATTTATGAACTTCTCCTTTTGATGGTCCTTCTGGAATTTGTTCTTCAAGCAATCTCTTTGGAAGAGTATCCTGCGAACTATCTATACCTGCTTTTAAATTAAATATTTTTTCTAAAGTCCATATTCTATCTCCAGCTAGTAGTAAAGAATTTACATCATGTAGTTCTCCACCAACTACTGCATTATATAAATCAACATAATCCTGCGCACCAAGACCAAATGTTGTGAAAATACATAATCCAAGTGAATCTATAACAGCTGTTAAATCATGGAACACTCTAGCATATGCTGCTTTTCCTTCTACTGCAAGTCTATCAAGCTTTTCTGGATAACCAAGTATTTCAGGACTTATCATATATCCTTTAATATGACAGCCTCCTCTGTTGTTAACAGCATAAGTTATACCATGTCCTTGTGCTCCTCTTGGGTCATATGCTGGAAGTTCTTGCTTTTTAACAGTCATTGCATATTCAGGCACGCCATAGGAGTCGCAAAGTCTGTATGAGCCATCTGCCATCTTGTCTCCAAATCCTTCTCTAAGTCCCATTTTCTTAACCCATTCAACCATGGACTTAGCATCTCCCCAGTTAAGTGACAATCCGTCTGCTGCTATTTCTTCATCTTTAATATAACCTCTTTGATAAAGTTCCATAGCAGCTGCAATAGTACATCCTGCTGAAATTGTATCTAATCCATATTCATTACAGAGCATATTGGCTGTATTTACAGCGTTTATATCGTATACATCACAATCAGATCCAAATGACCATAATGTTTCATATTCTGGTCCTCCACATTCAGTTCCATCATCAAGTTTTACCCATCTTCCACAAGCAATTGGACATCTATAGCAAGCATTTTTTCTAACTAAGCAGTCTTTAGTTAAAGTTTCTCCACTAATTTTATCTGCTTGATCCGTATAAGATTTTTGAAAGTTTCTTACTGGGTGTATACCATTTTCATTTATAATATTAACAAGTACAGCTGTTCCATATGTTGGAAGTCCTCCGCCAGCTACTGGATCTTTTCTTAAAATACCTGTCTTTTCAAGTGATACAGCTTTCACTTTTTCCTCATCAAATAATTTTACTTTTCCGCTTCCTTTAACTACAATGGCTTTCAAGTTCTTTGAACCCATAACAGCTCCAACACCGCCACGACCTGCTGTTCTATCAACATCATTCATAACTGCTGCCATAAGTGATAATTTTTCACCAGCTGGTCCTATACATAAAACCTTAGCTCTTGGATCTGTCTCTTCTTGAAGCATTTTTGTAGTTTCTTCTGTTAGTTTTCCCCAAACATGAGAAGCATCTCTAAATTCTACCTTATCATCTGCTATATTTACATAAACTTCTTTATCAGATTTGCCTTCAACGATTATCATATCATATCCAGTTGCTTTGAATTCTGCTCCCCATTTTCCACCTGAGTTTGCAATAGCAATAGTTCCTGTTAAAGGTGATTTTGTAACTACCATAAATCTTCCACTTGTTGGAACAGGCGCTCCTGTAAGTGGTCCTGCTGCTATAATGAATTTGTTGTCAGGTGATAATGGATCTATTTTGGGATCTACTTCATCAAATAAGGTTTTTACGCCTAATCCCCTTGAGCCTATAAATTTTTTAGCTTGGTCAATTTTCAATTCTTCTACTATATAAGTTTTATTACTTAGATTAATTCTTAACACCTTACCATTATATCCGTACATAAAAAACCCTCCTAAAAAAATTGATTATTCAAATAATTGCATATTCATATATAGCATAAATCATGCCAATGATGAAAATGTAGTGTTTGGAGGGTACTGCGCCAAAATTATTGTTCCATCTTGGCGCACTTTTGTTCCATTTCAGATCATTGTTCCATTTCAGAACAATCTATATGATACTTTTCCATCTTCCTATATAAGGTGTTTCTCCCAATTCCCATTGCCTTAGCTGCTAAACTTATATTTCCACTGAAACTTTTAAGAACCTTTATAATATGATTTTTTTCTACATCTTCAAGCTTCATACTTTCAAAATTTATAGAACTTTCAGCAGCTTTATTGTTTCCAACTACAGAAGTTTTATGTATTTTAAGTATATAGTCTGGAATCTTTTCTGTATTTACTATAAGTTCAATAACGTTTTCCAATTCTCTTATATTTCCAGGCCACTCATATTCTAAAAACTTGTTCATAACTCTGTTATCAATATTAAACTGTTTCTTATTCAATTTTTTGCTTATTCTGGACATGTAATAATCCACTAAAATAGGTATGTCTTCTTTTCTTTCTCTTAGAGGAGGAAGTCCTAGAGGAATAACATTAAGTCTGTAAAACAAATCCTTTCTAAAGCTTCCCTTGTTTACTTCCTCTTGCAAATCTTTATTGGTAGCTGCTATAATTCTCACATCTACAGGAATCTGCTTTGAACCTCCAACTCTGCTTACAACACCTTCTTCTATAACCCTTAAAAGTCTTACTTGTGTCTCTAAAGACATTTCACCTATTTCGTCTAAAAAAATAGTTCCACCATGAGCCATTTCAAATTTACCAGCATTTCCACCCTTTTTAGCTCCTGTAAAAGCTCCTTCTTCATACCCAAGCAGCTCTGATTCAATAAGATTTGATGGTATAGCACCACAGTTTACTGCAATAAAAACTTTATCTCTTCTGCTGCTAGCATTATGTATAGCTTGTGCAAAAACCTCTTTACCTGTACCGCTTTCGCCAGTTATCAATACAGTAGATGTACTGTCAGATATTTTTTTTGCATACTCTATGATGCTTACAAAGTTTTTGCTTTTCCCTATTATTTTATCAAAGCTATATATAGCACGACCTTGAGCTATCTTTCTTACTGATTTTCTATATACTTTTTCATTAGCATTTTTCATACTATTTCAATTTTATCTCCTTTTTTAATCCATCCAGAGCTTAACACTTTAGCAAATACGCATTCCCTGGTCATTACGCAGTCATCTGCTAGTTTTCTTCTTTCACAGCCTTTATGACACTGTTTTCCAACCTCAGTAATTTCTAAAACAGCTTCACCAACTTTCATTTTTGTACCAACAGTCAACTTATATAACTCCAAGCCCAAGGTAGTAAGATTTTCCGTAAACTTAACTGTACAAAAGCCATCTATTCCTGATTTCTTTATCTTATCAATGCTTTCCTGCCCCAGTAAACTCACCTGTCTATCCAATTTTCCTGCATGAATATCACCTACAAGACCATGATTTACTTCAAAATATCCCTTTTCAATATCCTTCTTAACAACTCCTTTTTTCTCACCTATATTTATTGATAAAATACAAGGCATCTAAGTATCTCCTTTCGTACATACAAAACTTTAGCTTAATATAATAATCATATTGCGACACAACTTTTTAGCTGGAGTCCGCATTGAATATATAATGTATTTTCGTATTAGAGTTTTCAACAATTCAATTGAGAAATCTCTTTTGAGATGTTTTTATAAAATAGAAAATAACTGATTTTAAATTTAATATATTAATATACCTACAGGCTTTGCCTTAATTTCTAAGCATTATAATGTATTGATAAATATAACTTTTAATTACTAAAATAACTTATGACAATTTAATTGTATGTGTACGCTTGAAGTTACTAGTTTGGATTTTAACTTTTATGTAGTGATATATGTTAAAATCCAAACTGCTACTTCACCTTTGCGTCACATTATTTTTAAACTGCGAAAGTTGAGTATATTATATTGCATATATCCGAGTAATCATAGCCTCCAAGTTCATCAAGCTTCTTTAAGAATTCACCACTTTTCATAACCTGAAGCAGCTCTTTAATTATATCAAGTTCCAAATACTGTGCAGGCACTGCAAAATCATATTCCTCATTACACACTGGAATAAAATCAAGCCCCATCATATCCGCTGCAGAGTATACTCCAAGACCACAATCAACATCTCCGTTAGCTACTGCCGCTGCTACTGAAAGGTGTGTAAACTCTTCCCTTTCATAACCATTAATTTGTTCTGGTGAAATGTTAATCTTTTTTAAGTAATAATCTAAAAGTAATCTTGTGCCTGCTCCTCTTTGTCTATTTACAAAACGCACATTTTTTTCTGAAATATCTGAAATTTTTTCAAGTGCCAAAGGATTACCTTTTTGAACCATAAGTCCTTGAATTCTTTTTACTCCTTTTATCAATGCAATATTTTTATTTTTTAAATATTTATTTATATAAGAAATATTATATTCCCCAGTTTCCATATCTAATAAATGAATTGGAGCAATATGTGTTTCTTCATTTTTGAGTGCCATTATTCCTCCCATACTTCCTGTATGAGCTGAAGACAAATAATAATGCTTATTTCTTACATGAAGCATATCTGATAATATATCTAAAATAGGATCATGGCTGCCTATACACACAATAGTGTTTTTGATTTCCTCCATATCCCTCATAAGATTTATTTCAACTTTAGTTCCTGCTTCAATACCTTCTACATTTTGAGGAACCTCTAATGTTCCATCTGCTCTAACAAGTGACATAGTAGCACCTGCTCCTCTTGATAGTGGTGTGGCAATAATCTTATTTCCCACATATCCAAGCTTCATTCTCACAAATTCTAAATGCTTTAAGGATGATATAATTCTTCTTGATAAAATTGCATCTACCTTTTCAGGTTCTTTTGTCTTTAGCCCTTGATAATTTTCTACTATTTTCTTAAGAACTTTTTCCATTATAAAATAAGCAGAAACAGGATACCCAGGTATACCAAGAACAGCCTTATTATCAATTTGTCCCATAATAGTAGGTTTTCCTGGTTTTATAGCAATACCATGTACATAAACTTTTCCTAAGTCAGCAATTAAATCACTGGTAAAATCTTCTCTTCCTGCAGAAGAACCAGCATTGATTATAACTATATCACACTCTGAAACAGCTCTTTTTAAAGTTTCCTTTAAAGTTTCATAATCGTCTTTTACTATACCATACCTTTTTGGCATTCCTCCATATTCAATTACTTGTGCACTGAAAACTCTTGAATTAAAATCAATTATATCTCCAACTTTAAGGTCACTACCTGGTTCCACTAGTTCAGTACCTGTTGGTATAATGCCTACTAAAGGTTTTTTGTAAACTTCAATTGCATTTACTCCTCCTGCCAGCATTGCTCCTATATCTACAGGTCTTACAACATGACCTGATGGAACAATAAGTTGATTTTCCACTATATCTTCACCTAAAGGACGTATATTCTGCCAAGGAACTGCACTTTTATATATTTGAATTTTATTTTCGTCTATGTTAACTATATCCTCTACCATTATTACACAATCATATTCCTTTGGAACTGGATCTCCTGTATCTACTACTATATAATCCTCCTCTTCCTCCAGTTCAATAGGATGCTTTTCAGATGCTCCTATAGTTTTGGAACTATGAAGAGCAATTCCATCCATGGCAGAACAATTATAAAAAGGTGAAGAAATTTTTGAATAAACCGCCTCCGCAGTAACCCTGCCTAAACCTTCTTCTGTATTTATTACTTCTTTCCTTAGAAATACAGAACTTATTTCACCTAAATATTTATTTAATGCTTCTTTAAATTCATAATTTGATAAATATACCTTCTGTGCCATAATATCACCTCTGAAATTTATAAACATATACCTGCTGATCTTTAAAAATTCCTTCTATATTTTTATCTATTTTTACATAACCCCAAGCCTTGGTAAATCCACTTATTACAGCAGACTTGGTTAAAACAGGTACAGCTATATATTCTCCTTCTATATTTTCAATTGTAACTGGAAGATATTCTTCCCTTCCTTTGGCCTTATGATAGTTAGTACTAAACTTACAAGGAATAGGATATTCAACTTCTTCAAATTTCATCATCCTCTGCAGAAGATATCTAACTATTATTCTATAAACTACTGCACAGGAAAGAGGATGTCCTGGTAACCCAAATATAGGTTTATCTTTAACTTTTCCTAGTATGGTTGGCTTACCTGGTTTTATTGCTATTCCATGAAGAAGTATGCCTGGATCTCCAAGTCCATCAATAACTCTTGCAGTTTCATCTTTTTTTCCTACTGAGCTCCCACCAGATATGAGAACTAAATCACATTCTTCATTAGCTTTTCTTACATTTTCAAATAATTTATCATAATCATCTCTTATAACTCCATAGAATATTGGTTCTCCACCATCTTCAATGACAGAAGAGTATAAAAGATATGAATTTATATCTCTAATTTCACCAGGCTTTGGATATTCTTCTGGTGCTATAATTTCATCCCCAGTGGAAATTATCCCTACCTTTGGCTTGCAAACTACTGGTACCCTAATAATTCCTAAGCTTGACAACATACTTATACTGTAAGGTTTAAGCAGTGTTCCTGCTTTAAGCACAGTTTCTCCCAATTCTACATCTTCATCTTCATTAAGCACATTTTCCCCAAAGGAAACTGACTTATTCACAAGTATAGTAGTATCATCCATTTTGTCAGTATACTCAATCATTACTACACTATCTGCACCTTCAGGAAGCATTCCACCAGTTGGTATGTACATACATTCTCCTGGAAACTCCAATGCTTTAGAAGGCATCTTGCCCATTATAACTTCTCCTTTTAACTCCAGCATAGAAGGTATGCTTTCACTAGCACCCTGCACATCTCTGCACTTTACTGCATATCCATCCACAATAGATCTCTTAAAACCTGGGATATTTAATGGTGAAACAATATCTTCATAAAGTATTCTGTCATTACACTGCTCTATATCTATTAATTCTTTTCCTAAACCTAAAGAAAATTTAGATTTAATTATATCTTTTACTTCTTCAACTGATAATACCTTATAAAAGTCCATACTTCAGTGCCTCCTATCTTCTACCATCAAAGTGATGATTTTAGTATTTAATTCTATTTTATGCAATCTACATTTAACCACATTTTAAGCTTTTCATTTGAAGGATTTGTAAAAAACTCACCCTTATCTCCATATTCAATAATTTTACCTTTATCCATGTACAGAACATAGTCAGCTATTCTCTTTGCCTGATACAAGTCATGAGTAATCATTATTACAATTCTGCCATTTAAGGACATACTTTTTATTAATTTTTCAGCAACTAGCGTACTTTCTAAGTCCATACTAGCAGTTGGTTCATCTAATAAAGTTATCTTTGTCTCCAACATAGCTACTCTCAAAAGAGCTGTTTTTGCTTTTTCTCCACCAGATAAAGTTTTTGCATTCTTATCCATTAATTTTTCCATATCAAAATCTTTAATATAAGAATTATACTTTTCTAAAAGCTCTTCCCACCTTTTTTCTTTAAATAGAAGTCCTTTTGTTATATTTTCCTTAACAGAAGTATTGAAAATATATGGTTTCTGAAGCAGCATTGAAACTTTATCTTTTTCATCTTTAAAATCTTTATGGTCATATTTTATGCTTCCTGAATTAATTCTATTTACCCCTGCTATACACTCAAGGAATGTACTTTTTCCACTTCCATTTAAGCCTAAAATTATGTATAATCCTGTGTTTTTAAAATTAAATTTGTCTATATTTAGCACTACTCTATTTCCATATTGTTTTATAATATTTAAAACCTCAATATTCATCAGTTTCACTTCCTTGAAATTTGTGGAGAATAATATTTATAATTAAAGAAATAGAAAGTAGTATTACTCCTATTATAATAGCTCCTTCAAAATTTCCCTTTCCTGTTTCTAATGCTATATATGTGGTCATTACTCTTGTATGATCTTTAATATTTCCTCCTACCATCATTACTGCTCCAACTTCTGAAATAGCTCTTCCAAAGCCACTGGCAGCTATAGTAAGTAACTGTTCCTTCATTTCCACAATTATGGTTAATAAGGTTTTGAATCTTGAAGCACCAAGTACTTTACAATTTTTTTTAATCTCCCTCCCCTGCTTTTGTGTTGAACTGATTGTAAGACCAGTTATTATAGGAAATACCAATAGTGTCTGTGCTATAATCATAGCTGTTGGAGTAAATAAAAGCTCCAGACTACCTAAAGCACCTTTTCTAGAAAGTAGTAAATATACTAAAAGCCCCATGAGTACTGGTGGAGTACTCATAAGGGTTTCTAATAATCTTACTATAACTTTTTTCAATTTGAAGTCTTTCAGTCCTGCTAAAATCCCTATAGTTATTCCTACTACTGCTGCCATAACTGTAGATGACATGGATACCATTAGGGACATACCTATAACAGGAAGTAGTTCTTTTATAAGTGTTAGCATTTTAAAAATGTCTCCCATTATAAATTATTTTTTAGCATTTGGAATAAAAAGTGCCTGACCATATTTGTCTTTTCCATATTCACCTATAGTTTTTTGAATTTTATCAGACAAAATCCAATTGTAAAATTCATCTGCTTCTTTTTCCTTAAGCTTAGGGTTCTTGGCAGGATTTAATTTTATTACTCCATATTGATTATATAACTGAGGACTTTTCTCTGTAACAATTTGAAGTTTTAACTTGTTTTTCATAGATAAATATGTTCCTCTATCAGTTAAAGTATAAGCTTTCATTTCATCTGCCATTTGTAATACTGCACCCATTCCCTTACCTGCAGATACATACCAGCTTCCACTAGGCGTAATTCCTGCAGACTTCCATAAGCTCTTTTCTTTGCTGTGAGTACCTGATTCGTCTCCTCTTGAGATAAATTTAGCATTACTATCCTTAATTATCTTTAAAGCATCAACTGGATTATTATAAGCCTTTTCTTTAATCTTAGCTGGATCTTCAGCTGGTCCTACAATAACAAAATCATTATACATTACATCATTTCTTTTAATACCATAACCATTCTTTATAAATTCTTCTTCCTTTGCTTTATCATGTACTAAAAGACAATCAGCATCTCCATTTTGAGCAAGCTTTAAAGCTTCTCCTGTTCCTTTAGCTACTACCTTTACATCTATTCCAGTATCCTTTTTAAATAATGGAACTAAATAATCTAAAAGTCCCGTATCTTGGGTACTGGTAGTAGTAGCTAGTACCATACTTCTAGCTTCCTTTGGTTTAGCAGCTTCTTGCTGTTTAGTAGTGCATCCCACTAAAAAAACAAAAATTAAACTTAATAATAGTGCAAGTTTTTTCTTCATAAAAAAGACCTCCTATTTTTAAAATTTGTATAGAAAAGAACAAAAGTAAGTTCTTTCTTTTTAGTAGAATGTGTAATCCTTTATGAATCTATTCATATCAAGTCAGTGGACTTATGGTTGAGAATTATCAATTAAAACTACATATATCTTACAATTTCGACCATTATTTCATTTTGTACTATCTTAATTGCAATATTATAATGTTTTTGCTATTGTTGTCAATAATTATTTATAAATTTCTAAATAAATTAAATATTGTACAAGATTTAGTATATTTTTATATTTTTAATTATTGACATTAATATAATATTCCATTACTATATTATATAAATCAGAATGGTTATATAATATTTTCTTTCACTATTAACCCATAAATATTTAATTTAAATTTTAGGATATTTATTACGCTGAATTTTTAAACCTAGAAGCGAAATAATTAGCATTATTTAATAAAAAAACATATTATCCAAAATCTTTTAAGTAGTTTTGAATAATATGTTTTATATAACTTTTCACATTTCTAATGAATTGAAATTAGGCAACATAACTATCTAGCTTTACAATAAATATATTTTACCTTTGTATTGCTAACTTTTATAGATTATATGCAGCATCAAAAGCAGTTCGTATTGAAGATTCAACTCTTCCTACCTCTGAAACATCACCAATAACTTTAACATTGTCAAATCTATTAGTAAAAACGTCTACCATTCCATTATTTGATCTAACTCCTAAAGATAATATTACATAGTCTACATTATAATCCACAATTTTATTTTCAACTAGTTTTTCTAATCTAACCCCTCTATCAGTTACTGATAATAATTTATTAGATGGCATATACTTAATATCAAACTTACTTAATCTATCCATAGCGTCTAAGTAATGCTGCACATAAATACCTTTTCCAATTTCATCCTGCATTTCAATAATAGATACATCATTACCTTTTTCACACAAAAATTCTGCAGTTTCTAAACCAGATGCTCCTGAACCAATTACTGCAATCTTTTTTCCTGTAATGTTTACTCTTCTACTTAACACATCATCAATAGTATATACATTATTGCTGTTTAAACCTTCAATAGATTCTGGAACTATTGGTATTGCACCTGTGGCAATAAATACTGCATAAGGCTTCATATTTCTCAAGTAATAAACAGAAGCATTGGTATTAAATCTAATTTCTACTCCCATTTTATTTAGTTGTGTTTTTTCATACTCTACAATCCAATGGATTTTTTCTTTATTTGGAAGCTTATCTGCAATATTAATTTGACCACCAATTTTATCTGACTTTTCTAAAATTACTGGCTTAAATCCACGAATTGAAAGTACCCTTGCTGCTTCTAAACCAGAAACTCCTGCTCCAATAACAGCTACTACTTTTCCATTGCCATTTTTATTAAATTCCTTATACTGAAGCTCATGAGCAGCTCTTGGATTTACTGCGCACTTAATTGGTCCAACATCTGGAATAACTTCACTTAATAAGGTTTCAAAGCAAAATGTACAGGAAATACAACGGTTTATATCTTCATCTCTTCCCTCTTCTGCTTTTTTAGGCCAATTAGGATCTGCCACTAAAGCTCTTCCAAGACCAATAAAATCAACTAATCCATCCTCCAGCATTTTTTCTGCAAAACAAGGTTCTTTAATCATATTAACAGCAATAACCGGTACATTAACAGCATCCTTTACAGCTTTAATCAATGGTGTTCTTGTACCTTGAGGATAGGTCATAGGCTCTGATAAAGAGTTAAAGGTTTCATAGATTCCATTAGAAACATTTATAACATCTACTCCTATTTTTTCAAGAGCTATACACACTTTAACTCCCATTTCTAAATTTAAATATTCTTCTTTTACTCCATTTAATTTTAGTAATTCATCTACTGTCAAACGAACACTTATAGGATAATCCTTACCACAAGCTTCCTTAATACCTAAGACTATTTCCTTTAAGAAATTGAATCTATTTTCAAAGCTTCCACCATACTTGTCCGTTCTTTTATTAGTGTATGGACTTAAAAATTGAGAAATTATATATCCATGTGCAGCGTGAAGTTCAACGCCATCTACTCCTGCCGCTTTTGCACGTTTTGCACCATTAATAAAATCCTTAATTAAGCTTTCTACTTCACTAGTTTCTAATGCGCGAGTTTCCTGTTTGCAAACTCCACAAGGTATTGCACTTGGAGCAACTACTGGCTTATCTCCATTTAAATTAGAATAGGTTTCTCTTCCTGGATGATGTAATTGTACAAAAAATTTTGTTTTCTCTGCATGAAGTACATTTACTAATTTTTCAAGTGGAACTATATGTTCATCTCTAGCAACAGATATCTGACGTTTTGCTGCAACACCATGTTCATCATTTACACGGGTGTTCTCAGCAATAATTAAACCTGCTCCACCCCTGGCACGTTCTAAATAGTATTCTATCATATCTTCGCCAACAGTTTGATCAGTTTTTGCAACCCCAGATGCTAATGCCACCATAACAATACGATTTTTAATTTCTAATTTTCCTATTTTTCCTTTTTCAAATAATTTTCTATACATAACCTCACCTCTAGCATTAACTAATATAATTGTTTCAAATCAACATATTTCTGCACTTATTGTCACTTAATTCTAATACTTTTCAATATATGCATAATTATACCACTAGACGGTTTACTTTCCAAATCAAATTAAATTTACATCATACTGCTCAACCAAATTCATTATAGCGTTATTTGGCAAATCCTCTGTAATAACACCATGAAAATCTGTTATATTTGAAAAATTAAAAATCCCATCTAAACTAAATCTCTCATTTAATGCCATCAGGTATGATTCTTTAGATATACTAATGATTGCTTTTTTAGTACCTGCATCTTCAGATATACCAGAACTAACACTTCCATCTCTTAAATCTATTCCACTACATCCTATAAATGATTTATTACATCTGTAAAGCTTTATTTGTTCAATGGAATGAGACCCTATGTTTCCACCTTCAAGGAAATTATAATCTCCTCCTATAAAAATAACATTCATATTTGAATCTAAATTAAATAATGAAGATAGCGCAACCATATTAGTTATTAATGTGACTTTTTTTCTATTCTGCATAATAAGCTTTGTAAGAAAATAAGAAATACTTGATAAATCTAAAAATATAGTGTCACCATCTTCAATTAAATCATATGCTTTTTTAGCAATAATTTCTTTCAAATCTGTATTTTTTTCAACTCTCTTGGAGAAACTTTCAGCATTTACTATAGTACGTTTTATATTAATAGCACCACCATAAGTACGTTGTAGCAAGTTATTTTTCTCTAAAACTTGTAAATCCTTTCTAATCATACTTTCACTTACCTGAAACTTTATACTTAAATCTTTTACTAATACTTTTCCGTCTTTTTCTAATAAGTCTAAGATAAGTTTGTGTCTTTCCTCAATAAACATTTTCTCCTCCAATTAACTCTCATTTACTTTGTTTTAATAATTATAATATTAAAGTTCGATTAAATCAATTGACAAATGAGAATAAATAAAATAAAATGATATTAAATGATAATAAGTTACATCAAATAGTAACATGATATCAGGAGGGGGATAAGGAGTTATGAAAAAAGCAGTATTTTTTGATATTGATGGAACTCTAATTGATTGTTTAAATGGAATAAAAGACATCACTCCTAGAGTAAAAAAAGCTATACGTGCACTACAATCAAATGGAAATTATGTTTTTATTGCAACAGGAAGGCCCTATGCTTTTCTAAGTGATGCTATACGTAACTTTGGATTTGATGGTTTTGTATTTGCTAATGGTGCATATGTACAAGTTAAAGAAAAATGTATATATAAAAACTCTATAAAAAAGGATCATATAAGAAACTTTATACACAATTTTGAAAAACGTAATATTCAATATATATTAGAAGGTGAATCATATTCATACATTAAAAATGAATATGAAAAACTACATTCACTTTTTGCCGATTACAATATATCAAAAAAATACTTACAGGGTGATTATAACCTTGAAGATGTAGATATATACAAGATTGAAATGCTTTGCACTGATAAAAAATCTATGGATTATTGCTTATCTTTGAAAAATGAAGACTTCAATTATCTTTATGATTTAAACCGAGGTTATTTTGAATTATATTCAAAATCAAACACAAAGGCTTCAGGAATATTAAAAGCACTTAATCACTTAAATATTCCAATAGAAAATAGTTATGCTTTCGGTGATGGAAAAAATGATATAGAAATGCTTTCTACTGTAGGTTGTGGAATAGCCATGGGAAATGCAGATAATTATGTTAAAGGTTTCGCTAAAAAAGTTACAGATACAGTACAAAATGATGGAGTTGCTTTAGAAATAGAAAAATCTATTTTAGCTGATTTATGTATATCATAATATTGAAATTAAACATTTAAGCGGCATTAACTTTCTGCCGCTTATTTTACTGTGTATAATTGTCCCACCACAATAATCATACTTCCAAAAATATCTTTAATATATTACCATAAAAGCCCAGCAATACTTCCTAAAATTATTGATCATATACCAGCGTCCACTTTAACTTTTTTATATTAAACCAAAAATGAATGCAGTAAAAATATCTGCTGACCTTATGTTATATATAAATGCTAACGATTTAAATATAAATAAAAACCTATACAAATTTGATTTACACAAACTTGTATAGAATATTGATTGGTATATCTAAACATCTTTATTAGTAATTATTTTTTTAACCATACTTTTATATTCATACATACGCTTGTCAGCAATTTTTATTAGCTCATCAATTTCCTCTCCATCCCTCGGAAATCCAACAATTCCATAACTATAGCTGCAAATAATTTTATTTTCCTCAAAAGTTATTGGATTATTTTTAAAGCTTTTGCTCAATTCTTTAAATCTATTATTTAAACTTTGGAAATCCACATTAAAAAAAACTCCAACAAATTCGTCCCCTCCAAATCTTCCTATAATGTCAAAAGGTTCAGCTAAACTACTTAGCCCTCTTGAAAATGTTTTAATTAATTCATCTCCTGCTAAATGTCCATAATTATCATTAATATATTTTAATCCATTTAAATCACAAACTGCTAAAAAAAATTCTTTTTTATTTGTACCATTGCTATAAATATTGTTACGAAGTAATTGTTCAAAATAACTTCTATTATACACATTGGTTAATTTATCATATCTAGATAAATATAATATTTCTTCATAAAGCTTATGCTTAGTAATTGCAATAGAAATTTGATTTGCTACATATTCCATTAATTCTAAATATACTTCATCAAATACATTATTATATATACTATCAATATTTAAAAATCCATATAGATTATCATCTATAATAATTGGTGACCTAACAACAGATTTTATCTTTTTTCCTTCTGCTGTGTTTAACATACTTACATTCTTCATTTTATCAATATCATTATAAATAACTGTCTTATTTAAATTTTCTTCATTCTTACGCCATGCAACACATTCTTCAAGGGTAATCACAAATTTTTTAATATCTCCTGAATTATAGCCTTTAGATGCAGCTATTCTTAAATTTTTATCCTCATGTAAAAGCACTATAGAACCACAACCTCTTATATCAATAGAGTTAATAACTTCATCTAATATTAATTGGAGCAAATCATTAATATCTGATATTTCATTAATAGAATACCCAATATTCAGCATAACTTCCTTAAGCTTTAATAGCTTATTTATTTTTTCTCTATTCTTTTTTTCTTCTGTAATATCTAGTATAACTCCAACTAATCCTTTATAATTACCCTGTTCATTTACAAAAACTGATTTATTAAAAATCACATCATGATGTATACCATCCTTATGCATGAGCTTTGATTCATAAACTTGAGCTCCTTCTTTCTCCATTAAACTCTTATCTGTTTTATCATAGGTTTCTGCTAATTTCCTTTCAAATATTTCGTAAACAGTATTTCCTATTACTTTTTCTTTCTTAATCCCTAAATATTCTGTAAAAGCAATATTACAATGGTTGTATATTCCATTTTCATCCTTAAAATATATAGGATTGGGAATAGCATCCATAAGCGTTTCAATAAAATTCAAATTATCAGTTAGCCTTTCCCTCTGCAACTCAAACTCAGTAATATCATTCAAAATTATTATTTTACCACTACTTTTACCATTACTCTCATATATATTGGTAATGTTCATCTTATAATATCTTAACTGCTCTTTATTCTTTATACTTATTAAACCTTCATTATAACAATCATTATTTACAGCTTTTAATATTGTCTCATACTCCTTCAATACCTCATCAATTTTTTTATCACCTGCTTCTATATACTGTAATTCTGAAATAATATTTTTCGATGCATCATTAAAATTCACTATATTATTCTCACAGTCCAATATTATGACCCCTTCTAACATATTAGAAAAAACTTTATCCAGTGCAATTGGTGTAAGTTTTAAAAGTTTAAATCTTAGCACAGCAAAACTATATATTATTGCTGAAACACAAAGTGCAAGTGGAGCTAAATCCACATCTAAACGAAGTAATCCCAAAATGTAAATAACATCTGAAATCCATGGAATTATCCAGGCTATTATTAAAAGTAATATTTGCTTTCTTATAATTGATACTGCTTTTAAATAAGCCCTTATAAAAACTACCAGTCCTACAAGCATTAATACATAGTTATATATTGTATGTATCCAATACCATGGTCCATGTATTACCTCTAAAATTGGAAAAACCCCTTGATTGTTAATATACATTTTTTTATAAAACAGATGGTGAAAATCATTTGTATAATTAACTATTAATGTTATAGTAGGTATAATATATATTAGCATTAAGGTTTTTCTCTTAATTTTGTCCATGCTCCCAGTAAAATTAATTGCAAACATTAACCATAGTGCTCCTAAAAAAGCTCCTCCTAAATATTCCACCTTAACCCAAAATTTTACCCATTCAATACTTGTACTTAGTATTTCAAATGCATATCCACATGCATAAATTGATACAGGAATCAAAGATATAGAAACATATTTCTTGCCTCTTTTCCATGAAAAACACCCTATAAAAAACAATACTAATGCAGATAATAATAGCATAAAGCTAAAAAAATTGTTTATCTTCAAAAAACTCACCTCATACACCTATTATACTAAATATTTCTTACAAACCTATAGCAAATTAGTATTATTCCTATATTTATATACATAGAAAAATTCTCCAAAAAACTTCTTGGAGAAATTATAAAATATACTTATATATATTTTTTAGCTTATTATAACTACTTGTTCAAAACTTCAATATATTTCTTCATATATATAGGTAAATCCATTGGTCGCCTGCTAGAAACAAGATTCTTGTCTATAACTACATCTTCATCAATCCAGGTTGCACCTGCATTTTCCATATCATCCTTTATTCCTGGAGTACTTGTAACCTTTTTTCCTTTTAAAATCTTTGCTGAGATTGCTACCCATCCAGCATGACATATTTGTCCCACTACCTTGTTTTCATCATTCATCTTTCTTACTATGTCTATAACTTCTGGAAATCTTCTTAGTTTATCTGGAGCCCACCCTCCTGGTATTAAAATACCGTCAAATTCTTCTACCTTTATTTCTGAAAAAGCACAGTCTGAGTGTGCAGGAACTCCATACTTACCAATATATGTTTCACCAGCTTTTTCACCAGCTACAATTACTTCTACTCCTTCTTCTTTAAGCCTTAAAATAGGATACCAAAATTCTAAATCCTCAAAATCGCTATGAATAAGACTTAAAACCTTTTTATTAGTTTTCATGCTAATTCCTCCTCTTATAATTAACATTTAGCTTTAATAAATATATTCTCAATCATATTAAAAAATAGTAGCTCCATGTCAAATTGGATAACTACTATTCTTTAATTGTATTTTATCTAATCTACTTTATCAAAGCCTTATGATAAGTTTTCTTTCCTTTACGTATTTTAACACCATTTTTTAGTTGTTCTAAAGTAATATTATAGTCAATGGATTTAACTTTATCATCATCAACAAATACACCACCCTGTTGAACTACACGTCTTGCTTCACTCTTAGACGCAGTTAAACCACATGCTACCATTAAATCTAAAATGCTAATAACACCATCATTTAGCTGGTCATCTGAAATTTCAGTAGTTGGCATATTAGAGTCATCTGTACCACCTGCAAAAAGAGCATGAGAAGCATTTTTTGCCTTTTCTGCTTCTTCTTCACCATGAACTAGCTTAGTCAATTCATAAGCTAATATTTCCTTAGCCTCATTTAACTGGCTACCTTCCCATTTGTCCATTGCGTTAACCTGTTCAAGTGGCAAGAAGGTAAGCATACGTATGCATTTAAGAACATCAGCATCTCCAACATTTCTCCAATATTGAAAGAATTCAAAAGGTGATGTTTTATTAGGGTCAAGCCATACAGCTCCGCTAGAAGTCTTACCCATTTTCTTACCTTCAGAATTTAAAAGCAATGTAATTGTCATAGCATATGCATCTTCACCTAGTTTACGGCGAATCAATTCTGTACCACCTAGCATATTAGACCATTGGTCATCGCCGCCAAACTGCATATTACAACCATAATTTTTATGAAGATAATAAAAATCATAAGATTGCATAATCATGTAGTTAAATTCTAAGAAAGATAGCCCTTTTTCCATTCTCTGTTTATAACATTCTGCACGTAGCATATTATTTACAGAAAAACAAGCTCCTACATCACGAAGGAAATCAATGTAATTCAGCTTTAAAAGCCACTCTGCATTGTTAAGCATAATTGCCTTGTCTTCACCAAATTCAATAAATCTTTCCATCTGCTTCTTAAAACAGTCACAGTTATGCTGAATTGTTTCAGGTGTCATCATAGAACGTAAATCAGTACGTCCAGATGGATCACCAACATGACCAGTTCCACCGCCTAAAAGAACTATAGGTTTATTGCCTGCCATCTGCAAACGCTTCATAAGGCAAAGAGTCATAAAATGACCAACATGTAAAGAATCAGCAGTTGGATCAAATCCAATATAAAAGGTTGCCTTACCATTATCAATAAGTTCTTTAATTTCACTTTCATCAGTAACCTGTGCAATCAAGCCACGAGCTACTAGTTCATCATAAATTTTCATTATAACACTCCTATCAAAAATATTTAGTAATGAAGCTCATCCTCCTTATAATCAGATGATTGCTTAATAAAAAAGCCTTCTGCTCCAATTGGAACAGAAGGCAAAAATTGCGGTACCACCTCTGACTTAGAAATTCCTCACAGAATTTCCCTCACTGAGTGCAATCACACTCTCACGCTATATCGGGCGTGCCCGTCAAACCCTACTATAATTCAGGCAGCAGCTCCAGGATGTATTTCGAATCAGTGTGTTTGCATCTTCTCACCAACCAAATGCTCTCTAAATAACATAAAACTGACCTACTTATTCCTTTCATAGCTTTTAGATAATTTAATTATAATTTATAAATTAATAAAAGTAAAGTCACAAAACAATATATGTTACATTTTGTGATTTTTTTCATCAACGGTTTTTCAAACGATTCTGCTACCATTATTTTTACTGTTCATAATATTTTCCCCATAGGTTAATAAAATATTACCCCAATTTTAGCGCATACAAAATTTGGGCATAATATAAGCATACTGCCAGACAAAAGCTTCGCAATATTTTTAAACTGCGAAAATTTTACTACTAAATAATTCCTACAAAGAATTATATCACAGTGAAACCCTTCTATGCTAATATCCCTCTTCAAATATTTCTTTTGAAACATACTCAATTTCAGGAAATAATTGTGCGTAGTTTATACCATATTTCCTAAGCTGTTCTGTAATATCTTCCCTTGAATCCTTGCATATTATAAGTTTTTCCATATAGTCAGAACTATCTAGAAGCTTATCAAATTCAGTCATATTGTTATTATACGGAAAAATTGTAAATACTCCTTTTTGAGCCACAATTCTTGTACTATTCAAAGGTCCATAAACTGCACAGGGCTTCTTATTAACAAATCCACTTTGTTCTGGTCCAAACATCTCGTATACTTCCTTTTCCTCTACATTAGGAATATATCCTAATGGGTAAACATCATTAAACTTAAAAGCTTCATTTAATTTAACAGGATTCAAACACCAAACCGCAGGATCTTTAGCTAATTCTTTATCTGTTGCATCTACATTAATAGCAAAAAGAAGTGCTACTAATGCATCCTCAGACCAATCCATAAGTCTTGTAGGTACACCATAATGCTGCATTAAAAACATCCAATCCCAATAACCAGAAAGTCCTTTTGAAAAAGGATATGCTGGTAACTGACCTAAATAAGGTATTGATTTTGATTTGAATTTGGATAAAAATATTGTTTCATGACTTACATTTAATCCATTTCTTGAAATAGAAGGTAACATCTCATAATCCTGAGCTCTAACACCTCTATACCAAATTTTAGGACTATACTTAATAGTATCATTACTCTGATTTTCTTCCCAGAATTTTTTATAAATACTATCTATAGCATTAAGATATTCTTCAACACTCTTTATTTTTTCTTCACACTGACTTACTTTCTTACTCACTTTCTCTACTGGCTCAGTTTTAGAATTATCTATATTGTTTACATCACTTACATCACTTACATTATTTACATGACTTACATGATTTCTACTCATCTCTATTCCTCCTCATAACTTCTTGTTCTATAATATGTATAAGGAATATGATGAGTGATAATAAAAATAGTGCTCTATCTATCTTTCACAAGTTTAAACCTTCTATTCTAACCCTTCAAAGCCAAACAATGCTGCTCCTATTGCTCCAACTATTTCTGGCTCATCAGATATAAATAGCTTTTCTCCTATTTTTTCTTCTAAAGCTTTTACAACCCCTATATTCTTCGCTACTCCACCTGTCATCATAAATTCACTTTCTTTTCCTACCCTTCCAAGAAGAGCATTGGTTTTGCTGGATATAGATTGATTTAAAGCATGAATAATATCGGCTTTTTCTTTATTTTGTGCAATAAGCGAAATTACTTCTGACTCAGCAAAAACAGAACACATACTACTTATTTTTATACTTTCCTTCCATTTTAAAGACTCTGGCCCCATATCTTTTATATCTATTTCTAAAGTTCTAGCCATCATTTCTAAAAATCTTCCTGTTCCTGCTGCACACTTATCATTCATTACAAAGTCAATTACCTCACCTTTTTCATTTAGTTTAATAACTTTGCTATCCTGTCCACCAATATCTATTATTGTTCTAATTTTAGAATTTATATAATGAGCACCCTTTCCATGGCAGCTTATTTCTGTTACTTCTTTATCTGCAAAAGGTATACTAACTCTTCCATAACCTGTAGACACAATTAGTGAAAGTCTTTCTCTATCCATTCCAGCCTTTTTAAGTACTTCATCTAAAGCTCTCTTAGCACTTTCACTACTTTTAGCTCCAGTTCTCACTACAGTATAAGCTACAATTTTCTTATCACTATCTAAAATAACAGCATTAGTTGATGTTGAACCACTATCAATTCCCATTACATATCTTTTTCCTGTAGTGTCTTCCATGATATCCTTACTGTTTAGCCTATCATCAATACGTTTTTCCATAACATCATCACCTATCCCGTTCTTTGCTTTTAACGCTTCAATAAAAGCTTCAACTCTTGTTTTTATTTGACCTTCGCATTGCTTAGTATAATCCGTTTCTACTTTTAATACAGGAATATCATAATTTTCCTTAATATATGCATATTCATAAGAATAAATATCACAAAACTTAACTGTATGATAAACAATTCCATCTAAATTTTTCTTCTGCTCCTCAAGAAAACTCTCTCTTTCACTAATATCTGTCATATGCAAACATGGAAGTTTGCTTAATAAGTCTTTTATATATTCATGATATATGTTTTCACTCTTTAAATCGTATTTTCGTTCATCTCCAGTACATGAAATATTAAACAATACATTAGCATCATAGCTCTTAACTAATTCAATTATTCCATCATTGCATCTTGCACCCATTAATCCTATATTTAGCCCTTTTGAAGGTTTAATGGATTGGACTTTTAGTGAATCGCATACTTCCTTAAGTTTTTTCTCGTCAAATATTTTCCTACTAAACCTTTCATAAGAATACAACATTTCCTTAACTGTATCTTCATAAAGCTTAACAGATTCTTCATTAACCTTTCTTGGTAAATCTAATATATAAATAAATTTATCTGGAAAGTTATCTTTTAGTGTATCATATAGTCTTCTAGTACTATCACAACAGCTGGTTAATATTACTCCTTCATAATCATTCATAATCACATCTTCCAATACACCCTTAACATAGGAACACAAATTAGTATGCATTATTGTTTCTGCTTTATCATAACTTGTTACATTAGGCTCAATTCTCTTTACCTTAACTCCTAAGCTTGTAAATATTTCTATAGGTGCATATTTACATGTATATCCAATCATCTGCTTGCCTCCGTATTTTTTAGTATTTCTAAGAATGCTTCCAACCTGGTTTTTAACTGACCATCATGGCAATTTCGTCTATCCATACAATCACCATCTAAAATAAGCATAGGTATACTTTTCTCTTTCATAGCCTGCTTAAGCTGCATTACTCCACCTGAAGACTGCTTGCACCCCCAGTGACAGAAGTGGATAACAGCATCCGAATCAAGCTCGTCTACTACCTTTCCAATTGCTTCAACCTTTCTTTCATAAGGACCATTATATATATTTAAAATAAGTTTTTTAGCTAATGCTTCTAGTGGATGTTCTATATCCAATTCCTCCATATAATCAAAGTTTGTATCATAACATTGAACCTGATATTTAGGATTAAAATTAAAATATTCCTTCATCGTCTCTTGATAGTATGGTAAAAGATGAACCCAAAATATCTTTACTCCTTCACTTTCAGGATACTTCTTTATGTCTTCCACTAATAACTTGTAAAAATCATAAATTTCTTTAGTTCCTATACCCACATGAGATGCAAACAGCATATACATATGTAACGTTAAAGAGCTTGGATAATATTTTGTTCTTTGATATTTTAAGTATTCTTTAAAAAGCCTCTTAGATTCATTTTCTCTTTTTAATATTTCTTTTAATTTATCCTCATTAAATTTTTTATTACATTTCTCCTCAATCATAGAAATCATATGCTTCAATTGAGTTACAACATATTTTTCACTTTTTAAAGAATACTCATAAGGAATGTCTAATATATATGAGTCTAAATTGTGTTTTGCAGTAAGATAACGTATTGTGTTAATATTGCCGTCACAGCAAGTAGATGTTGTAAATGCAAATTTAGGTTCTGGAAGTATTCCGCTTTCAACTGTTCCAATAAAACCTTTATGATAAGAGCATAAGGTTTCTGCTACACCCATATTTTCAGCATATTCATTTACAAAATCTTCACATTGAAATCCTGACATAAAGCATGACATACATTCTATTGATAAAGGATTTATGTCAAAGCATTGTAATATTTCTACTGGAGTAAAGATATTAACCCATGCAGAATTTTCAGGATTTTTTAATGCCTTTAGAATTGAATTAACAGCTATTAAACTTAACTCTGTATATGCTTTTGGAACTTCTTTAGACGATAATTTTACTATTTGTTTTTCAAAAAAAAGTCCCAATTTAATCATGTTGTATGCTAGTTTTGGGTTAGTTTTAGCTTCCTTTTTAGTTAATTCTTCATACTTTTTTACTATATTCATGCTTCACCTCATTTTATGACCAATTGTCATTTCTACATATAATTGATATTTAAGTTTATTTTAACTAATTTTAATTTTATCCTCTATTGGAATTTTAATCAAATTTGTTAATTTTTGATTAAAATAATAAAAAATATTTATGAACATTTTAAAAACAAATTCATAGCATTCCAGTTGAACCACAAGATATTCCTTCAGTAAATAAAATTTCTAAAAAGTTATTGCAGTTACAAAAATATGAAAATTCATCTATCCGAATTCCAAATGATGAAACAGCTATAGCATTTGTAAGAAACAACATTAATATGTTATGCAAGTCATCACCTGTTTATGAACACGGTGACTTTCATGTGGGAAACTTAATATATACACCTGATAAAACAATTGGAGTTATAGATTTTAACCGCTTAGAATGTGGTGATAAATATGAAGAGTTTTACAAGATTGAAAGTTTTGATATAGAACATAGTATTGCATTCTCAGTAGGAGAAATTCAAGGATACTTTAATGAAAATCCTCCAATTGACTTTTGGAAAATACAAGCAGTATATGTAGCACATGCGTCTTTGTATTCAATTAAATGGGCAGAAAAACTTGGACAAAAAGAATTTGATGGAATGATGAAACGTTGTTTAAAATCCTTTGATCATTATGATAATTTCAACTTAATAATTCCTAAATGGTATTTACAAAATAAAGACAAATACAAATTAAAAGTATAACGCGAAGCAAAGTAAAGTTAAAGTTTTGATTAGAATAAATAACTTAAAATATATAGATAAAAAATGATTATTGCTAAAGTTGAGTTACCTAGTATTAAAATTCCAAAGAAAATAGCAATCATAGTAATAAGTTAAAATTAAAGTGGCTATTGTATTTAATTAAATACAATAGCCACTTTAATTTTATATAAAATATATCATTAACATTTCAATTATTTTTTCTTTTGTTGAAATTTAGCTTTTCCTGTTGCAACCTGATATATAGCAACTAATATTATTATCGTACATACTATAACAGAACCATATTTCACTAATTCGTACATTACTATCACCTCACCTTCAAAAGATTAACATATTATGTAATATAAATCAAATAAATTATCATATTTTGTAAAAGCAATAATATTAAAGCTGCTTATTTGATGAACATATTTAATATTTTTAGAAACATTCTGCACAAAAAAACAAAAAATTTCTATATAAAAATAAAACCTTCAGATTTTTATTTCTAAAGGTTTTTAGCTGGATATCATATAGCATTTAAAGTATGATACAAAAGTGCCTCAAGACTAAATAGCATATCATTCATACTATATTCATATGCTATTGAATTTTAAGATTTTTAAAGTAATATTGCTTATCACTATCCGTAATTTTTCTTATAACCTTACAAGGATTACCTACCGCAATAGAATTATATGGAATATCTTTTGTTACTACACTACCAGAACCAATTACTACATTGTCACCAATTTTAACATTGGGATTTATAATAACACCACCACCTATCCAAACATTATTACCTATAGTAATTGGAAAGGCATATTCAATCCCTTCATTACGTGGCTCAAAATGAATTGGATGACCTGCTGTAAAAAGACTAACATTAGGTGCAAACAAAACATTATCACCAATTGTAACTTTAGCACAATCCAAAATAGTGCAATTATAATTGGCATAAAAGTTTTCTCCAATAGAAATATTATATCCATAGTCACATCGAAATGGTGGTTCAATAAAAAAGCTGACTCCAACCTTGCCAAGCAATTTTCTTATAATCACATTTCTATTATCAATTTCAGTTGGACGCAAGCTATTAAAATCAAATAGCATTTCCTTAGCATGTTGTCGTTCCCTAAATAATTCTTCTCCAGATGCTCTATATGGTTTTCCATTAATCATTTTTTCTTTTTCTGTCATTTTTACTACCTCCACACTGTATCAATAGCTCTCATAATTCATTAAATCTCTAAATTTAATTTATGTAAACATTATACCACTTTATTCGTATATTTCTCATTTCCATGTAAAATATTTACGCTTTTTCAATATAATATCACAATAATACAGTTTATTTATAGTAATTATACTTTATATAAAAATACTTGCAATTTCAAAATCTTACTAACCTTTTAAATTATGCACTTCTATTTTGATATTGTTATTAATTATAAAAACACAGCATATGCATGTCCAATTTAAAAAACTTATGAACTATTTAGCAAAACCGTTATTATATCATCAACTGAATAGCATTGACAAAAGAAGATATTGCAAAACTAAAGTGATTAGTTTTGCAATATCTCATTTATTTGCTCTTTTTTAAACATAAAAAGAACTGCTATATAATTTTAATTTTGCAGTAAGCCTCCTTGGTTGGCTTATGTAAGATTTAGTGCTGTTTCTGTTGTTTGCATATCTATTTTGTATTGTTCATTTAAATTATAAGCATTATAGTAACCTTTTTTTGACATATAGTTTAGAATTGTTTCATGCGCTATAATGACATCATTTAGCTGCTTTCTAAGTACTGTTCTGACCTCCTTGGAAGTTGTTTCAGTTAGTGCCATTGAATAATTTCTAACGGCACTTTTAGCAGATATCAAAAAGTCTGTAGCTATAACCTGATCACTCATTTTATCCATTCCAGTAAGACTTTCTATTATTGAATTCATATGCCTACCTTCTTTCTATATTAGTTTAAGATTCGCCATCTACCGAAGTAGCTATAGGTGAATGTGTCATAAGCTCACTTAATTCTTTTATATGTTGCTTTAATGTAGCGGCATCATTTTTTAAAATAGTTTTTAATTCTTCATCACTAACCAATAATGACATGGTAACTGATTTAGTAAGACAAAGGTCTTTAAAGGTTAACAGTTCATGAAGCTGCATAGTTTCATGTGGTGCAATTGTTTGTTGTTCCATATTTTTTAAGCCTCCTTAATTAATTTTAAAATCTCTTATGGTTTAAGTACGACCTTAATACAGTCTTCAGTTTTTGTATCAAAAACTTCATATCCATGAGGTGCTTTATTAAGTGGCAATTTATGAGTAACAATATCACTAGGATCAACTTTATTTTTAACAATTAAATTATAGAGTGTTGGCATATAAGGAATTACTGGTGCCTGACCAGTTCTTATATTAATATTGCGGTTTATTATATCTCCAAAAGGAAATCCATTATATCTTCCTCCATAGACTCCTGTTACTTGTATCATTCCACCTTTTCTAACTGCCTGGGTGGCTATAACAAAACCTCCTAATGCTCCGCTTTGAAGTTTTACACCTGTTCCTAAAAATTCTAAAGGTGTCATCTTTCCATCCATTCCTACGCAGTCAATAACAATATCTGCTCCCCCATGTGTAATCTCTCTTAAATATTCACCAGTATTATCATGTTGTTCAAAGTTCACCGTTTCAACTTTATTATACTTTTTAGCATGTTTTAATCGGTAATCTATATAATCTACTGCAATGACTCTTTCTGCACCATTTAGCCAGCAAAATTTTTGAGCCAAAAGTCCTACTGGACCGCATCCAAGTACAATAACATTATTGGAAATATAAAATATACAGTTGCAAGAAGATACCTGAAAGAGCTTTGAAGAAGCCAATATTTTTCATAGTATTTCATAAAACTTGATAATCATGATATAATATGTGCGTATTGGGGGTGATTTTTTATGAAGGTCTATGATGATACATTCAGCTTTACATCAGCTTGCTCCTTGCAAGGACTACAACAAACTCAGCTATGCTTTGTTTGGAGCCTAAGTTGTTAAATTAGCTGAACTGCGTGCATATTTTAGGCTCTGTAACACATAGCTTTTGTGTATTCTTTGCTTCAATTCTATAATAAGAGTGAAGGAGTAAGGAAATGAAACATGTAAAAGCACAAGATGTGTTGCCAGAGGAAATTGTTAAAATAATACAAGAATATGTAGATGGAGAATATCTTTACATACCCAGAAAAATTGGAAATCATAAAACCTGGGGAGAAAAGAGTGGTATAAAGAGTAGCCTTAAATTGAGAAATAATGAGATTTATAAAAAATATATTAATGGAGCTACTATTGATGAACTAACTCAAGAATATTATCTATCAGAAAAAAGTATAAGAAGAATAATAGGTAAGGAAAAACTTCTATGCTCATAATCATTACGGAATTATTTATTAGATTGAATGCTTATTTTAAACTATGTTATGATTTCATTGTGTCAATCCAATGAAAGTATCATTTATATTTTAAGATAAGGTTCAAAAATAAAATGATTGTGAATATGAAGTATATCTTATATTAAGATGATTATTGTTACTTTCGATTGGAGTATTAATAATCATCTTTTTTTAGTGGGTTCATTAATGTAGCTAAACCAAAACAATGACATACCTATATTTATTGATAATAAAAAATAACACATATTAGAAAAGAGGTGCTAAATTTTATGGAAGCTTTCATAAAAAAACATGAGTATAATTATATAAAAAAATGTTTAAATGATTTAAATAATACTTTTAAAAGCTGTGTAGATATTAATATTGTTGAAGCTAGTAAGGCATATATATCCGATAAGATATTAAATACTTTTACAAGTTTATCCCATGAACAAAAAGAACTTCTTGATATTAATGAAATAAATGACCCATTCCAAATTGATAAATATTTAGATGGGTTAGATAAATATGTATATGGAATGCCAAAAGTTACAAATGCACAAATCAGTAAACTGTTTAAAAAAGAAAAGAAATTAAAATTGCAAAATTTGGATTCACAAGATTCAAAGAATGTATATTTAGGTTGGATTGATGAACCCATTAAAAAGTTATTTGTAGCATATAATATGAATGGTAATCTCATAGGTATGACATGTAGAATGCCAAACCATAGCTCAAACAATACCCATATATGTTCACTTTGCAATCATGTAGGAAGAAAAGATGAAGTAGCTTTTGTCTCACCTGTCTGTAAAACATCTAATTCAGGGGAAGGTGCCTATAAGTCAATAGGCTTTTATATTTGTTTAGACAGTAAGAAATGCAATGACCGAATTGCATCTACTGAAAAGCTTGAGAGAATTTTAAAAAATGTTAACAATATAAAGTAATAAGTATGCACATTTAAATTTTCTCTATAAGTGTAAAATAACTTACCATATTTTATATTGTAAGCCTTTAGTGAACTATCTTTTTGTCATACAAAAACTTAAAAAATGGGATGTTGCAAAACTAAAGTTGTTAGTTTTGCAACATTTCTTTTAAGCATAAAAAAATGCTGCATAATTTTGCAGTAAGTTTTTCTTAGTTTATTTTTAAGGATAATCAGTAACTAGCGGGCAAGACGTGTATGTAGCCTGATTGAATAAAACATACTCTGAATGTATTTAATAATAGTCCTTATTAAAGCTATATTATTGGTATAGAAGTCAAGTATTATTAGCATTACTAAATACATTAGCCTTTACTAATAACAAAGCATCAGTTGAATTCCCCAATGCAAAAATGAAAGCAATCCCTAGAAATATATAATATTTAACATGAAAGTCCTTAAAAGTAATTTTCTTAGGAAGAGTTTCTTTACTCTTTTTAGCCTCCTTCACAAAGAAAATTATAGTAAACAAACCAAGTACTCCTGGTAAAATTGAAAATATAAATACCTTACGATAATCACCAGGGAAAATTGATAAAATTATAAAAGTAATCAATGGTCCTAATACTGCCCCGCTATTGTCCATAGCTTTATGAAACCCAAAACTTTTTCCTTTTTCACTATCACTTGATGAACCTGCTACAAGACTATCTCTTGGAGCAGTTCTTATTCCCTTTCCAACCCTTTCACTGAATCTGATAACTAGAACCTGTAAGGGTGAAGTTACTATTGAAAATAATGGAGACAAAATAGCTGTAAAACCATATCCTATAACCATGAAAGGTTTATTTTTGCCTATTTTATCACTCCACCATCCTGACAAAGCTTTGAGAACTGATGCAGTGCTTTCTGCAATTCCTTCAATAAGTGATACTTCTGTCTTTGACGCACCTATAGACATTAAAAATAATGGCATAATAGCATATATCATTTTCGTAGTTGTATCAGTTAAAAAGCTAGTTATGCCAGTAAAGAAGATATTCCGTTCAATACCAAAAATTTTTTTGCCCTTTTTAAGATTAATGTACACCCATCATCCCTTCTTTATTCTTCTATAATTTAATAATATAATTATAAATCATATTCCCATAATTTTCAAAAACTCTTCCTAGCTTTATCTGAATTTTTCCTAATATCTTATTATTGCAATTGTACCTTAGGTAAAATACGAAATACTTCTAATAAAACAATATTTAAAGTTAGCCATACACCGCCAAAAATGTACCCAGCATAAACATCGCTTGGATATTGAATTTGGTAAAATAGAGGGCTCAAGCCTCCTAGAAAGCAAATAAGTATAGTTATTCCCACAGATACAGTCCTAATCCAATCTTTCTTTATATGACGCAATATAAGAAAACATAGAAATCCATATGTAACTGTAGCCATTAAGGATTGTTTACCTGGAAAAGTATATTTAATATCTTCTATTAGTAATAGCCCTGATGGCCCTAAGCGTCTAAAAATGAGCCTTAATATAGTCTGTAAAACTTCTCCACCACCAATAGCTAAAAACATGAACCTAATTTCAAGAAACTTATCAATACCTTTTATCATAATTAATATAATCGCACATACTGCAACTGATATTAATATCTTCAAAGATGTTATATTATCAAATAACTTCATCGTATATCGCCAATTTTCTGTAAAAATTGTTTTTATTAAATAGGTTACAACTGTATCAAATTGATTAAATTCATGGGCTAAAAAATCTTGAGTAACACCAATTACAAGTGCGAAAAAAACTAAAAAAGCTATTGCAACACCTGTTACTGCAACTTTAATTTTACCGAAAGAATTGAATGTTTTTGTGGCATTTCCAAGTATTCTTAAAGTAAATTCAATAATTTGTTGCTTATAATTTCTATACAGATATATAGTCACTATAATTAGAGCTATTATCAAACCACTAATAATTAGATATTTAGTAATCATAATGTGATACTTTTCCCATTTAGTTCCTAAAACCTTTCCTAAAGAAATAAATGTTGCAGTCCATAACAAAGCTCCTATATAAGCATTCAATGCAAACTTTTTATAAGAAATTTCCGTTATTCCTGAAAAATATCCTGTAATATGTCTAACACCAGGTATAAAATATGAAATTAATATTAATCTGTTACCATACTTATTAAACCATACTGAAGTATTATCTAACTTGTCTGGACCTAAATGAATATAATGACCATACCGCTTAAAAAACGTAACTCCTAGTTTACTTCCTACAAAATAGGATATTGTTATTCCTATAATTGTTCCAGCTGCTGCAATTATAATACTTAGCAACCAGTTTAATTTCTGTTGATTTATAAGAAATCCACAATAGGTCATAAGAACTTCACCTGGAAGTGGAAACGCAATCAACTCTAACATTAATGCAATTAGTAAAACTATATATCCATAATGATTAAAAAGCACTGTTATAGACTGCAACTTGCAACTCCCTCCAATATCTACCTTTCATAAACTTAGTACAGTATGAATGTAAATTATCTTATTATTCATTTAGTACATTGTCTTCTATACTCTTATCAAACTTCAATTTATTAATTAACAGCTTTTCAACCTTCATATAAAGCCCTTCAACTTTACTTTTCAATAATAAATTATAGAAGCAACTTGTAATAAATACTATAATATAAGCACCAATAACATCTGAAGGATAATGATTTCCAACATACACTCTTGAAAATCCTACTACTATTGATAGTATTGTCATTATTATCCCAAGTATTCTATTGTATTTTCTAAGTCCTAACGCTACACTCATTGTTCCTGTAGCATGGTCACTTGGGAAAGATGCATCTTTAACATGCAAAGCAAGCAAATTAACCTTATTGTGCACAAAAGGTCTATCTACATAATACACACTTCCAATTATAAAACTTAACATTAAATTAATTACTGTAATGATAAATGTGTTCACAGATACTTTTCTGAACTCTTCATTTTTCTTAATGACACCTAGAATAAACACTAATGCGGTAATTGCCATAAATATATAGGGTACATCCTTTGAAAAGAAAATCATTATTTTATCTAGCAATGCATTTTTATTTGCTAAATTATTTATTAATCTAAAAAACTCCATATTCATATTTAAAATATCCCTTCTATTACATATTTTTATACACTACTATAATTTTTTCAAAATATCCTTGTTGTAAAATTATAAATACCAACTTTGAACATAACAATCCAAATATAATTCCAGCTATAACATCAGTTGGGTAATGAACATACAAGTATAATCTTGATAAAGCTATTAAAAATGCTATGCCTATAAAAATAAAACTATATTCTGCAAAGTACATTGACAAAACCCCTGCTACAGCAAAAGAAGATAGTGTATGTCCTGACGGAAATGAATAAGACTTAGGCTCTGCAATTAAAAGCTTATTTTCATTTAAATGGTTGCATGGCCTTATACGTCTAACTAAATGTTTTACTATTCCTTCACCAATAATTGTGCTTAATATTAACGTTTCTGAAGTCATAAAGCCTATATTTCTATACTCTTTATTGCTCATTAGTAAAATGGATATTACAATCCATATGATTCCTCCATTGCCTAAAGAGGTTATGAGCACCATAGTTTTATCCATTACATATCCATGCATTTTATTCTTTATACTTAAGAGAATATAATTATCAAGATCCTGTATTGCTAACATCATCTTCATTATTATCACCATCTCTTTTTTCTTTAATAAATGCAGCTATTCCCGGAATAATAGATATTATTATAATAGCAATTAATATATATAATTTTATCCATCTAATTTGCTTTCATTATGTTATACATTATTAACTATTAAGATTAAAATTACATTAAAACGTTCTTAGATTTTTCTTAAAAAATTTCAACTTAATATAAGCATAATAAAAAAATAATAAGGTAAAAGAAACTTTTTCCTTCACCTTATACCAGCTATTTATCTATATTCAGTGTCACTACTATTTTTGTGCCTTTACCTTCTTCGCTTTCTACATTTATAGTTCCCTTATGCATATCAACAATCCATTTTGCTATGGACAATCCAAGCCCCGTACCACCTTTTTCTTTAGATCTAGATTTATCTACAATATAAAATCTATTGAATATGTTTTTAATTTCATTCTCAGGTATTCCAATACCTGTATCACTAACAGTTATTTTTACAGCTTTGTTTTGAACTTCTGAACTTATATTTATCCTTCCATTCTCTGAAGTAAATTTCAAGCTATTATCAATAAATATTCTCAACATCTGCTTTATCATCTTATGATCTGCAAAAATTTTCACAATATCATTTTTATTGCTGCATATACTGCGATCTTGTGCTATTATTTTACTTTCCTCCACTACTTCATCAATCAATTCATTAAGCCAAAATTCCTTCTTTTCTATAACTTGAGTATCACTATCCCCTCTTGCAAGGAACAATAACTTTTCAATTAAATCAGCCATATTAGCAGCTTCTAACTTAATTCCATAAATGGATTTTTCCAAAGCATTTCTATCATCTTTTCCCCATCTATCTAGTAAATTAGCATATCCTTGAATGACAGCAATAGGAGTTCTAAGCTCATGTGAAGCATCTGAAACAAATTGTGCCTGCCTATTAAAAGCTTCTTGAAGTCTATCTATCATTTTATTAAAGGTGCTGGCAAGCCTTTTAAGTTCATCATCAGATCCTTCTTTTACCTCTATTCTTTCCTTCAAATTTTTGATACTTATGTTCTCAGCAGTTTTAGTTATATGATCAATAGGTTTCAACATTTTTTTACTTACCATATATCCCAATACAATAGACGCAATAACTCCTATAAAGTCAGCTGCAGCCATAACTACAAATAATATTTTCATAAACTCATATTCATTGTGCATATCTTTTACTATTTGAATATATACAGTGCCATACTTTTTACTTTCATATTTAACATTTTTATATGTTAAATGACGCTCTTTATCCTCCATATGCTTTTCTTTACTTGGTGATTTTTTTAAATTAGATTGTTTAATATTGTAATCAAACTTTTCTGATGAATTTATTACTTTTCCATCCTGTTGTATTATCCTTACAGATACATTTTCTTTAGACGGAAAGTTTGATAAAATTTCTTTACTTGCCAAATCTATCCGCTCATTTTGTGATGTAATCTTATTTAACACTATAGTTTGCATATCTTCTATCTGTTTATTTGCTTGATTGTACATATAATACTTAACACCATACAAAATTGATGCATTTAACAAAAGTAATACTAACGAAAACATAAAAACATATATTACTGTGAGCTTTATAGAAATTTTTGCACTTCTAATAACCTTTAAAACACGATTAATTATCTTTAATAACATATCCTACTCCTCTTATAGTAGTTATAAGTTTATCTTCAAAGCCATTATCAATTTTGCTTCTCAAATATCTTATAAACACATCTACCACATTGGTATCTCCATCATAATCATACCCCCATATCTCCTCAATTAATTTATCTCTAGTAAGTACAATATTTTTATTAATTAAAAGCATTTCAAGAAGATAATATTCTTTTTTAGTAAGTTCAATTTCCTTATTACCTCTCCAAACCTGATGAGTTTTATTGTCCATAACTATATCTTTAACTTTAATTTCATCATTTTTATTCTTTAAGGTTTTATCCCTTTTATATACCCTTATTCTTGCTAACAATTCTTCTATGGCAAATGGTTTAGTTAAATAATCATTGGCACCAACATCAAGTCCTAAAACTTTATCTGGTACCTCTCCTTTAGCTGTCAACATTATTATGGGTACATAAGAAAACTCCCTTATTCTTCTGCAAACCTCAATACCATTCAAATATGGTATCATGATATCAAGAAGAATTAATTCATACTCCATATTCTGTACTTTTTTTAAAGCTTCTCTACCATCATAGGCTGTATCAACTTTATATCCTTCATGAACAAGCTCCATTTCAATAAGCATTGACATTTGCTTTTCATCTTCCACTAAAAGAATTTTAAAATCCTTCAAATTACCATCACCTCATGCTATTCCTAGATTACTGAATTAAATTAGTAAACTTAAATATAACTTACTCTATCATATCCTATATTATCTATTGAAAATTAAAATTGAATTAAAAAATTACATTTTCTTAATTAATGATATAATTAGACATACAAAATCTATTTATATAAAAAAAATCGGTAAAAAGTGTAAACTTTTTTACATGTTAGTAATGTAGAAATATTGGAGGATTTTCATGGATTTATATATTTTTATTTTACTTATTCTAGCTGTTACTTTAGTTACTACTAAATTAGGAATTAACGAGAAGTTTGGTGGTGAAGAATTTTTAATATTGATGTGTAATACGCAGTTAAACGCTGGTTATGGCCTGTGTGAGAAAATTAGACTTAAAGTTAGCGACTATATATTTGAATATGAATGCTCACATATTACTATAAGTATAGGAATAGCTGAGTTAAAATGTGATGACAATATCAGCTCATTAATCAAAAGAGCAGACGATTGCTTATATAAAGCAAAACTTAATGGAAGAAACAAGATAGAATTATGTTAACTCAACTTTCGCATATAAAAATTGGTGGCTAATATATTCAATGCTCCCTCCACCTAAAAAGTTGTGTAGTAACTATTGTAATTCTAATATTAAAAATTGCTTATAACAAATTACGATATTAATAAAACAATTTAATTATATGTATACGCTTGAAGTTACTAGTTTGTATTTTAACTTTTATGTAATGATATATGGTAAGTGTTTCATCACATTAGCTAAATTGTTTTAGTATTATTCTTAGCTCAAAATTTTTGAATAATTAAAACATTTAGCAGTGATGAAACACTTACCATATATCATGGAATAAAAGTTAAAATACAAACTGCTACTGCACCCTTGCGTCACATTATTTTTAAATTATTAAGCTAATTTGTCCTGCAATTCGTCCCATTCTTCCAAATAGCTCATATTGAGCTCTTCCTGTAATATAAGTTCTTCTTGAAGCTCCGTTAATCTTACATAATCGGAAACAACCTCTTCCGATTGAAGCTCTTCTTCAAGTTTTGCAATTTTTTCATCACATTCCTGGAGCAATACTTCAAGTTTTTTAATCCTTGCCTCCATTTTAGCTCTTTCCTTGCCAGGCGTTGTAAATTTTTTCTTTTTACTTTTTTCTTTAACTGCAAGTTTTTCTTCCTCACAAGATTTCTTTGCTGCCTGATCCAAATAGTACTCATATCCAAAAGGGTAGTAGTCAACATTACCATTATCAAATACCAAAACTGACGAAGCAATCTGTTTCACAAAATATCTGTCATGGGAGACAAAAAGCACCGTACCAGTATAATCCATGAGCATTTTCTCCAAAGTTTCCTTACCTATTATATCCATATGATTTGTAGGTTCATCGAGGATCAAAAAGTTTGGTCTTCGCTTTAATATCTTACATAATTCCAAACGTACCTTTTCTCCACCAGAAAGGGCATTAACAGGTTTAAACACATCCTCCTGTGTAAAAAGAAAAGCTCCAAGAGCACCTCTAACCTCTGTCTGAGTTAAGTTAGGAAACTCATCCCAATATTCATCCAATACAGTTTTATCACTTTTATACTGTGCCATATGCTGGTCAAAGTATCCAATTTTAACCTTATCTCCAATGGAATAGTTACCTCCAAGCTGAGGTATTGCACCAACAATAGTTTTTAAAAAGGTAGATTTACCTAATCCGTTACCTCCAATAATCCCTATTTTTTCACCACGAGTTATATTAAGTGAAACTGTTGAAAGTGTTTCACTGTAGCCTATTTTCAAATCCTTTACTGACAATACCAATTGAACACTTTGGTATTCAGGTTCAAAATCCGCATGAAAGCTATTTGTATCTGCGGTCTCAGGGGCTTCTACAATATCCATACGCTCAAGCTGCTTTATTTTAGATTGTGCCATAGCCGCTTTGGTAGCTTTATAACGAAAACGTTCAACAATTCCACTTAAATGAGCTATTTCCTTTTGTTGTTCAATGTGTTTTTTCTGCTGTATTTCCCACTCAATACGCTTCTTTTCAGCAAATGCAGAATAATTCCCAGCGTATTTTGTGATTTTTCCTCGCTCAATTTCATAAACTGCACCAACAATTTTATCTAAAAATTCCCTGTCATGGGCAACTATAAGAACTGACTTTTTATATGACTTTAAATATTCTTCAAGCCATTCAATAGCATTAATATCAAGATGATTGGTAGGTTCGTCTAATACCAATAAATCCGGCTTACTGAGTAAAAGCTTAATAAAGGCAATTTTAGTACGTTGTCCTCCTGAAAACTCTGAAAGAGTCTTTGACTTATCCTCATTTGTAAAACCAAACTGCTTAATAGCACTCTCATATTCCTTCTTATAAGAGTATCCCCCGAGCAGATTATATCTTTCCTGTAATTCTGAATATTTCTTAACTGCAGAATTATTTGAACCGCTTTCCATATCACCAAGAAGTTTCTCCATTCTAATTTCCATATCAAGTATTTCCTTGTAGGCTTTTTTTACTTCTTCCTCAAGAGTAACAGTTTCATCTTCAAAGGTAATCTGCTTAAGATAACCAATAGTTATATTTCTAGCTGTAATAATGGAGGATGTTTCACCATTATCAAGCTTTGCAAGCTCATATTCACCAGAAATCAACTTAAGCAGAGTTGTCTTTCCGCATCCGTTTCGTCCAACTAAAGCAACTTTTTCCCCTTCATTTATTTCAAAATCTATATTAGATAATATTGTATTTGCGCCAAAAGTAACGCAGCCATTTGTAATTTTAACTAACATGTAATGCACTCCTTATAAATCTGCTTATTTTCCTTTTCAATTATATATCATTTATAAAAAACATAAAACAATTAGTATTATAGTAAACAACTAATAAAAAAGTAGCATTTTCTACTTGCTAAGACTTATTAAGTATACTAAATTGTCAATGCTTCCAATGTTGAATAAGAAGTGCAACCTTTAAAGTTCACTACATTTCTGATAAAAATCCAGTCTTCAATAACATCTTTTCTACTTCACTATATTGACTATTAGGTTCTATTTGATTATCATTTTTCTCATTTGTTCTTGAACATCCACACCATTTTTCATAAAAATATTCTAGGTAATGCTTATATCCTTTTTCTCTCCAATTATCAATTAAAGATAGAAAGTGTTTATCTTCGCTATCATATTCTAAAACTATATTTTTCAATTCTTCATCATTTAATCTCTTGTATTTACTAAAATGTATTACTCCTTCTCCACTTAATCTGCCTTTCTTTGTGAATTTTATTTTTTCTTCACCTGAATATCCAAGTATCAATGCAACTATTGGAAAACAATATTTTTTTGGTAAGTTTAAACAATCATATATTCTATTAATATTCCCTCTATGTACACAATTGCTAAAAAAAGAATCAATTCCAAGAGATTTCGCAGTAATAGCAGCAGTCTGCGCAGCAAGGATTGTATCAGTGCTGCCTGTTATAAAATCTACAATAGGCACTTCATGCTTATATTGAAATCCTAAATATTCAGCTGAGTCCATCACTCTATTAAAATCAACACAAAATACCAGCATTTTGTCACCAACATATCCTATCTTTTTCATAACTTTTTTATCATCTACAACTATAATAGAATAGGTTTGTCTTGCTGATGCTGTGGCTGCATTTACACATGATTTTAATATAAGTTCCAAATTATCTTCTGATATATTTTTATCAGAAAACTTCCTAACAGTTTTAAGACTTTTTACTATTTCTATAGTTTCATTCATTTTAATATCTCCTTCGAATATTTTTTTAATTTTATAACCTAAAATACACTACATTAATTTATGTCATTTTTTATTCCCCCCCTTTACTGGTTCGGTGCCGAACTATAATTGTAAAAAATTATCAGGTAAAGTTGTTTATTACCCGATTTAATAACATAAGTAAAGTTTCAGCTTCTTCTTCTGTAAAACCATAAAAAAATTCTTTAATCACATTCTCTGAAATTTCTTTAAAATCTTTCTTTATACTTAGCCCTTTTTGGGTTAATACTATATAAGATGATCTCCTATCTTCTAAATTTGCTTCTTTGGTAACATATCCGTTTAATAATAATTTATCCACTAACTGAGTAACTGTAGACTTTGTACGATTAATTCCTTCACTTATTTCTTTCATAGTTAATTTTCCATTATTATCATAGAGTATATCTAATATATTACCATGTGACACTACAAGTCCCTCAATTCCTCGCTTTTTAAGTTCACATTCAATATAATTAAAAATCTCACTTCTTATTTTTGAAACTTTAGATATAGCCAAATATTTATTCATAATGAGTAATACTCCCATCTTTTTCACTTACTATTAATATAAGTATAGTACGCTACCGAACTAATGTCAAGTTATATACTGTTAAATCAATTATCGTTTTTATAGAACGAATCATTTATAAATTTACCATCTTAAAACTCTTAATAAATTAAATATTCTTAAGATATGATATGATTAATTCTATTGTGAATAGAGTGGTTTTTTAAAAAAAGAAATTTCCTCTGATAGAATATTAAAGGCTGGAATAGAAGCAATAAATAAGTATTTATATAAATAGAAAAAAACTCAAAAAAATAATAGCCTCTCACTCAAAGTTGAAAGCTACTAATTTTTTTAATTTACAAAAATTATATACTATAAATTTAGAATGTATTTATCAAGTATATTATTAATATCCTCTATATTTATATCCAATTACTAGAGTTTTTTAATATAACTTCTATTAATTTACTCATTGGCAATGATATACTTTTATTTTTATGATACGCAAGTTGAGTTCTAAACTTATCAAATGGTTCCATTACTTCTGTCATCTTAAGCCTTCCTTCCTTTATCTCATTTCTCACTATATAAAAAGGTAGAAATGAAATTCCTAATCCATTCATTACACATTTTTTAATAGCTTCCATACTTGATAATTCTAAAGGATTTGCATACCTTATTTTTTTCTGTCTTAAGTAATTTTCAAAGGCCATTCTAGCAATACATCCTTTTTCAGTAAATATGATGCTTTCTCTTGCTGCTTCACCTTCAAAATTTTCTGATAGAAACTCTAAATCTGCATCTGGTGCACCAATAATGACCATATTTTCATCTTTTAAATTTTTAACAATTAAATTTTTATCCATGATTTCCGGTTCAATAGTAAGTGTAATATCTAATTCTCCATTGTGTAATTTACTTCTTAAATCACTGCACTTTAAACTCTTTAAAATGATGTTTACCTTTGGAAAGCTTTTTTTATACTCCTTTAAAATTTTTCCTAGCCGATATATGGTTAATGATTCTGACGCCCCAATAATTAAATCGCCAGACACACCCTTTTGATCTGAAGTTATGTTCTTAATTTCTTTATATACCTCTAACACTTGCTTAGCATAAGGAACTAACTCCTTACCTACATTAGTTAAAATAATTTTTTTACCCAATCGATCAAATAAAGCTCCATCTAGTTCATTTTCTAAAATTTGAATGTGAGAGGTTATTGTGGATTGAGCGTATCCTAAATGCTCCGCTGCTTTTGTAAATCCATCAAGTTTAACTATAGTTATAAATGTTTGTAAATGTCTAATTTCCATTAATCTCACTCCTTTATCCCTTAAATATATAATATTACAATATCATATATTTCGATTGTTTGCTTCATTTATTTCAATTTTACTGATAGTACACATAGAGTTATAATTTAGAAAACCAAGTCTCAAAAAATATATATAAGTAAAGGAGATTTTTAAGTATGAAAAAAGTATTATTACTTCTTGCCAACGGTTTTGAAGCAGTAGAAGCAAGTGTTTTTACAGATGTTATTGGATGGAATAAATCAGATGGTGATGGCACTACAGATTTAATAACTGTGGGAATAAGAAAAAAATTGAAATGCACCTTTAACTTCACAGTGATTCCTGAAATGCACATCAGTGAAGTTAACATTGATGATTTTGACGCACTTGCAATACCAGGAGGTTTTGAAGAAGCAGGCTTTTATGAAGATGCTTATAGTGAAGATTTTTTAAATTTAATCAGAGAATTTGACAGGGCAGGAAAAATAATTGCTTCTGTTTGTGTTGGTGCACTTCCCATTGGAAAAAGTGGAGTACTAACTCATAGAAATGCCACAACATATAATTTAGGAAATGGTGAAAGACAAACACAATTATCTGAATTTGGTGCAAATGTTCTTGCTTATGAGCCTATCGTCGTAGATAAAAATATAATCACTTCCTATAATCCTTCAACTGCTTTCAATGTAGCTTTTAAACTTTTAGAGATGCTTACATCTAAAGAAAATTGTAACAATGTTAAGACTCTAATGGGGTTTTAGAAAAACAATGAGAATTCCTACAAAAATAAACATTTATTTTTATAATTTACTTTGTTACACAACCAAGAAAAAACACAGCTATTAGCCGTGTTTTTTGCTTTCTTCTAATACTTCTTCAATTTCTGATTCCATTTCAATTCCTTTAATAGTATATTGTGGTCCAGCACCATTTACTATATCTGAAGCTCCTAAATTTATATCTTTTCCATTTTGCATGTTTCCATTTTTATTAATTTCTTGTTTTATATGAGTCATGTTTTATCACCTCATAGATTATTTTTACCGAGTAAAAGTGTAATTATTCTTTTATCCAGTAACTACTACAATCATTTCAGCATTCAAAAAATCCGTATTCTTTGAAAATGTTCTAAACCAAGAACGAAACCGCATCCCAAATAAACAACAGTAAGTTCTCTTTCCGGGTAAAACATCATCATTGTAGAACCACCTCCAATGCCTGCATCTTTGCTTTAATTAACGCCTTAATCACCGTTATATTGGCAATTAAGGCTTGTTTTATTATTTTAAGACCTACTGTATTAAATATGTTCAATAATATTGAAGTCATTTATGGTACGATTCATCATAACTAATCTTAAACTTATTCTATTTTCAAAAACTCCTCTTCATTTAAAAAACTTATATTTTGTCCTTTTTCATTTAAATCCACTGCTCTTTTAAGCTTAGTGCTCATTTCTTCCCTACGCAAATCTTTTATATCTTTCATGTTAGTAACTAAAATTGTTGTCTTTCTCGTAACAGAACTTCCTGCAGTTCCCCCAAGTACCCTAACTAATCTCATAGCTTCATCTCTTGACATAGAATCCAGCCTTCCAGTGAACACCACCACTTCATTTTTATATGCATCAGCTTTTAATCTTTCACATACACTTTGTTTTTTAGGAACATAAATTCTATTAGAGGTTTTTATTGTCATTCCTTTAATACGTGACGGCTTATATTCGCTGCCATCTACAGTCCCAATGCTTACTCCTACTAGTTTAGATATTTCACCAATATCATCACATTTTAACTCCGCTGCTATACTAAGTAATATATTGCTGCATGCAAGAGCATCATACAATGCATCATGGTGCTTGAACTCATATCCTAAAAAGTCATTTACTGTGTTTAATTTTACATTTTCAATTCCTTTATAAAAATTTTTGCTAAGTTTCATGGTACAAATATATTTAAACTCTGGCAGATCTATAGAATAAAGTTCTGCAGTCTTTCTTAAAACTGATATATCAAAGGAAGCATTATGAGCTATTACTAAATTTCCATTAAAATAATGCTTAATCTTTTCCCATACCTTATCAAACTCTAATTCATTCTCAACCATAGCTGGTCTTATTCCATGAATTCCAATATTAATTGGCATAAACCTCATTTCTTTAGGTCTTATTAAATAATGTATTTTTTCTACAACATGTCCATTTTTAACAACGGCAATACCAATTGAGCATGGACTATTTCTTCTTTCATTTGCAGTTTCAAAATCTATAGCTATAAAATTCATTTCTTTCCTCCACAATATTACAATTATAATCGACTCAACTTTGGCATATATAAAATTGGATCTTTATATAAGCACAATGCAAAGTACTTTTTAAGGAACAATTTTCCTCTGAAAAAGTCGAGTAATTAATTCTCATTAAATTATATCATTACTTTAAATGAAAAAAGCATAAGAAAGAGGACGTTCTTAATGCCAAACGTCCTCTTTCTTAAATCACATATTTCATAAATATTAATCTATTTTCTAGTCCCCTTAACTTTATCAATTATATATTCTATAAGCAGTATATAAATTATAACCTGTCTTTACATCGCTGTACACAGTAATAGTCTTATCCTTCTTATAATGTTTTATCTGATCCAGCTCTTGATTAGTGTTGAATTTTTTAGTTTTATTTAAATCTACCTTTGCTGGAGTTACAAATAAAGCTGATATATATGAATACCATCTGCATCATTGTTTAAATTTACAATAACTATGGAAGCGCTGTGAAATTCTTTTAAATGATACATGTTCAGAAATTGAAATCCATTATTACATGCCTTTTGCTATATCAGTATAAGTTTATATCTCAACATATCTAATAATAACAAACAATAGGATTTCCTATCTGAATATTATCAAATACTACCTTTGCTAAATAGTATGGTGAATTTATACAACCATGAGAACCATTTGTCTTATATATATTCCCTCCAAACTCATCTCTCCAACTTGCATCATGAATTCCAATTCCCTTATTAAAGGGCATCCAAAACTCAACAGGAGTACTATAATCCTGACCTATTAGTGTTGCATTTTTTTCTTTATATTTTAACCTATAAATACCTTCAGGTGTTAAATCATCACTACTGGCATTACCTGTAACAACATCCCCTTGTACTATTAGACTCCCATTTTTATAAAACCATAAATGTTGGTTCGTCAGATTCAGTTCCACATATGTATTCCCAATATCATTACTATCATGAGAAGAAGCAGTTTGAATATAAGCAGGCTCTTTTATTATAGTTTTTCCTTCCTTAATTACTTCATTTAAATTTTGTATTTCCTTACTAGTATTAATGTACCAACCATAATCGCCACCACTAATATTTATTGTTTCTCCTGAAGTTGTAACGAAACTTCTTGTCTTTCCCACCGTGTTATAAGTATTAAACAATGAGTTAATATAACTTTTTTCTTTTTGTTCATCAATTACAACTTCAAAATTTTCATTAATTTTAAGCCACTTATTTATTATGGAACTATCTATAGTTTCTTTATGATTTCCAAAAGCATAGGTAATTTTTGAAGATACATATTTATTAAGAATGTTTTTAATATCAATAGTTCTTTGAGATTTTGAAGTATATTTAGGCTTCACATAACAATTAGCTGCTTCCAAATCTATTTCAGTTTCTCCATTAAGTATTGCCTTTGTTACATCATAATATAAAATATCCTTATTAATCTTATTTCCCTTTACTTCATCTATAACCATATAGCCCTTATCTGTATATTTAAAGCTGGGCTCTTTAGGTTCAACTATATTTCTACTATCAAGACAGGAGATCTTTTCCACTCTTTCTTTCAATAGTTTGGTATCATATGTAACTACATCTGTCATTTTTAAATTTTTTGTACTAAAAAAAGCTGACATCCATTTTAAAGGATTCTGTCTATCTTTAAAATTCTTATATTCTCCTCCTGAATTATACTTTAAACCAATATCAATAGATCTAATTTCTTCGCTTTTACCTCCACGCTCCTTTATATTCAGCGTATATGCCATTAACTTTGACTTCATTTGTTCTTTTACTTCTTCTACAGTTCTAGCTGAAACATTAACATGATTAATTTGCGATCCAAAATAAAAATGATTTTTAAAATATGCTGCTATACCAAAATATATAACAATCAAAGTACAAATAGAAATTATAGTACTTGTAACTATTTTACTATGTCTATTTTTTTCTTTTTCCACAATATCCCCCTCTTATAAAATAATTTATTACATTGTTCTAAAATTATTTTTAGCAATTAGGGTCATTTAATACAAAAAAGGCTGATAAATTTCAGCCTTTTTCACTTTAACAAATAATTTTTTTAGATTACTCCTGCCTGGATTTATTTGTTCCCTCACATTGCGTTATAATGCGTCCTCTATAACACATTATTAAGTTTATCAATATACTAAATTTTTATTCATTTTTAATCTAAAATTCTCTTTATAATGAAGTTCTTCTTTTACCTTTAAATTCTGTTTCACCTTACGCTATTGCTAGATGAATTATAAATATAATTGCAAGTACATACATAATAGGATTTATTTCTTTATATTTTCCTGCAGCAAGCTTAAGAACTGTATAAGATATAAATCCAAATGACATACCCTCTACAATACTAAAAGTCAAAGGCATCATTATAATTGTTAAGATTGTAGGTTGCCAAGTCCCACTATATTACTTTTATTTGTAACAACTAATCCTGCATTTTTGAAACCAATAAAAGAAATATATAAGCCTATACCTACTCCAATTGCTGATTTAAGGTCCTTAGGAATAGCTTCTATAATAGATTTTGTAACATTTGTTATAGCTAGTAAGAAAAACACAACACCAGATATAAATACTGCACCTAAAGCAGTCTGCCAATTAAGACCCATACTTCCTACCATTACAAATGCAAACACAGCACCTAACCCTAATCCTGGGGCCATAGCTAGTGGAAGATTTGCATAAATTCCAATGAGTAAAGTAGCAACTGCACATGTATAGTATTATATCATCAATTTCTAAAAATCCTATAATTTTTTCATCTATCTTTATGATGTAATTCCATATATAAATAAATGCACCTTTTTTAAACTTCTTCATATAATAATATAGTAGTTAATTATTATGGAGGTATATACATGTATTATAACTATGAACCTTACTCATATATGCCGCTTTATTCAATGATGGATTATAATATGACCCGTCAACGGCCTCAGTATTACCCTCCACAACGTCCTCGTCCTCAACGTTGTGGTCCTAATGGATGGTGGATTCCTGGACATTGGGAACGACGATGGGTACCTGGACATTGTGAGCATAGAAGACCTAGATAGAAACTATCTTTTCCACCAGACCTTGAATCAACACAAAGCCCTATTACTATCCATCTTTGCCTTCACCAAATGAAAGTGGCCGGAAAAGTACTCTTAACAACCCCTGACAATTAGAGTTCGTTATGCTCCACAGGATTCTGAGGTATATGATGTAACGTCGGGTGATAATTTCTATCCTTTCAATCCTAGTCTGGAGCCAGGATATATTTGGCATCATCATATACTTAATTATGAACATAAGGAAATGATTGAAAATTGAGTAAAACCAAAAAACAAAAGGCAGGTAAATTTCTACCAGTAAAGACGGTTTTTCTTAGTACTAAAAGCCGTCTCTACTGTTTTTATCTTTATTATAGTATCTTATATTTTAAAGATATCTAAAATATACTCATAAACAACATAAATACACTTTTGTTACTTCATATGTTAATAGTTTACATGAATCAACCAAAATCTTATATTTCTGTCACTCCATCCAAGATCCCAGGGTACTCTATTCCTATCTGTATTATGACAGCTAACTAAAGGATATCCTTTTGAATCAACACCTGTTACAACTGAAATATGTTTAACATCACCTTTTTTTTCATAGGCAACAAAATCTCCTGGAAGCAGTTTATAGCCTTCTATATATACCTTTTCATAACTTCCATGTGCAATAACAGATGCCCTGCCACTATGGATCATATACTCCTTAAATCCATCCGCATTTAACCAGGCACGAGTTGCACCCTTGTTATCATAATTCCAGGCAGAGTTTTTTCTAAATCCTCCACCTTCAAATAATATTTGAGATGCAAAATTGGCACAATCTCCTCCCATAGGATTATAGTCTCTATATTTTTTATTATATTTAAATCCAAATACTTCATCATTAGCTGCTCCACAATATTGATCAGCATATTCTACAGCCTTTATTCTTCTACTGCTTATATTAGAAATATCTCTTGATTGTTGTGAGGATATATATTGCCTAATAGAATCCACTTTTAAATTATCTAAATTTAAGGAATCTGCAAAAGGATCTTCATACCATTCTTTTGTAATTAGCCATACCCCATCTTTATCTATAATATTTAGCAAATGGTGCATCCCTATTCTAGATATATTTATTAGTTGAGGATCATTTTCATATATATACTTATACTCCATTGAACATAACAAATTCACTGTATATTTGTCTCCATTACCTTTAATACTTCTAATTACAGTTTTAGCTGAAATATCAGTAAACTTAACTCCCTGTTTTTGTTCCCAATTATGAATATAGTTTATCTTCTTTTTTTCATGTTCATAAGCCCAATTTCCATATTTAGTACTTCTATCATAAATAGATCCCACCATTTCCAAATTTTTATCTAATATAGCCTTATTTCTAATCTTGAAAATCTTTTCTATAGAACTTACGATTTCTTCTTTACAATCAGCATTACTACTCAATACTTGATTAGTATTACATATGTATATTAGTAAAGTTAGAATAGCTAATATTATCATTTTTATATTTATTAATCTATGTTTTTTGGTCATATAAAATTTCATACTCTAATTCTCCTTTACTTTTTAATACAAAATACATAATATTTATACTAGAAATACTTACTACCTTTCATAATTTTATGAGACTATTATTCCCTTAATAATAGCAAAAGTAACACACTAATTTCTTCTAAATATGTTTAATTTTTAAATACTTAACTTAGACTTAACTCCAGGTCAAGTATTTTTTTATATAAAAGGAGTATTTCAAAACTAATTGTTTAGTTTTGAAATACTCCTTTAAATAGTTATTTATTGTTCTAAAAAACTATATCTAATATTCTTTTCCTTCTCTTATTTTAAATTTAATTTAGCTAATGCATCTGCTAAAGCTGAATTCATTGGAACTTCACTTTCTTTCTTCATCTTCTTCATATAGTTTGCTACATCTCTTTTACTGTTCTTGCCTTCCTTATTATCAAATCTTTTATTGAAAGATGCTGCTTTTTCCCTGAAGCTACAAGTTGTACACACATAAATTTGTCCTTCTCCATGTCCTCTAAGCTCTAGCTTTTTGTGGCAGTTCGGACATCTAGCATTAGTTAATCTTGCTAAATTTTCTCTATGACCGCAGGCTCTATCCTGACACACAAGCATTCTTCCATGTTTTCCATTTACCTCAAGCATATATTTGCCACACTCAGGACATTTAGCACCTGATAAATTATCATGTTTAAATTTATCATGACTTCCTTTTACATCTTCCACAAGCTTCATTGAATAATTTCTCATATTACCTATGAAACTTTTATCATTTAGTTTTCCTTTACTTATCAAATTTAAGTCAGTTTCCCATTTTGCAGTTAAAAGTGGTGATTTCAAATCTTCTGGAACCAATTCCACAACCTGTTTTCCTTTAGACGTTGGGATTATTTCCTTACCTTTTTTCTCTAAATAAAAAGTATTAAATAATTTTTCAATTATGTCTGCCCTTGTAGCAACTGTTCCAAGTCCACCTGTTTCTCCTAAAGTTTTAGCATATTCCTTATTCATATTGATATACTTTTGTGGATTTTCCATAGCAGACAGTAATGTTCCTTCATTAAACCTTGCAGGCGGTTTTGTCTGTCCTTTATGCATCTTAACTGATGTAAGCTTTATACTATCTCCCTTATTTATCTGTGGAAGCACCTGTTCCTTTAACTCATTTTCATGTGCATCATTTTCATCGAAATCTTCATCTTTATCATATACAGCCTTCCAACCCTTTGATTTAATTACCTTTCCACTGGCTACAAAGTTTTCTCCGTTAACTTCTACCTTTACAGTGGTTTGCACATATTCAAATGGAGGAAGCATTACACTTAAAAATCTTTTAACTACTAAATCATATACTTTTCTCTCTTCATTGCTCAGCTTTGAAAGATTAACTTTTTCTTCTGTTGGAATTATAGCATGGTGATCTGAAACCTTACTATTATCCACAAATCCTTTATGTGATCTTATTCTTCCCTTCATAATTTCCATAGCAAATTTACTATAGTTTCCCACTGATATTGCCTTTAATCTATCTGGCAGTGTAGGTACTATATCATCTGAAATATATCTTGAATCTGTTCTTGGATAAGTCAGGAACTTATAATTTTCATATAATCTTTGCATTATAGAAAGTGTCTGCTTTGCAGAAAAACCAAAAAGTCTATTGGCATCTCTTTGAAGCTCTGTTAAATCATAAAGCGCTGGTGCGTACTTTTTCTTATCACTCTTTGTTACATCAACTACTTTTCCATTTTGATTATTAACCTTTGATACTATCTTGTTTGCAAAATCTTCATCAAAGGTATTAAAATGTCCTTTACCACCTTGCCACTGAAGAGTATATCCATTAGCACTTCCAGTTATACTGTAGTAATCCTTTGGTTTAAAGTTTTTAATTTCCTCTTCCCTATGAACAATCATAGCCAGAGTTGGAGTTTGAACTCTTCCTGCTGAAAGTTGAGCATTGTGCTTACAAGTTAATGCCCTTGTAACATTAAGTCCTACAATCCAATCCGCTTCTGCCCTACATTGTGCAGCTCTATATAAATTATCATATTGTGATGAAGGTTTTAAATTTCTAAAGCCTTCCTTAATAGCTTTGTCCGTTTGAGAAGAAATCCAAAGTCTTTTTATAGGTTTATTTACCCTAACTTTTTCAATTATCCATCTTGCTACTAATTCTCCTTCTCTTCCAGCATCTGTAGCAATAACAATTTCAACTACATCTTTTCTATTTAATTGTTCCTTAACTGCATTAAATTGTTTACCAGTTTGCTTTATAACTACTAACTTCAGATACTTTGGAAGCATTGGTAAGTCTTCCATTTTCCATGTTTTATATTTATCATCATAAGCCTCTGGGTCTGCTAAAGTAACTAAATGTCCCAAAGCCCAAGTTACAATATAATTTTCCCCTTCCAGGCATCCATTGCCTTTTTTACCACATTTTAAAACCCTCGCAATTTCTCTTCCCACTGAAGGTTTTTCTGCTAAAACTAAAACTTTTCCCATGTATAAAAACATTCCTCTCTTACTATTATTTGCACTACTAAAAAACTATTCTATTAAAAATCACATAATTTAGTATATCTTTTTCAATATCTCCAAATCCTTAACATAGTTTAGATTAACAAACATCTCCAAATCCTTACTATAACTTCTTGTAACCTCTTCTGGAATATAATGAATCCTCGAGCTTTTTATTATATCATAAAGAAGTAGATTATTGTTATCTATTCCTTTTTCAAAATCCTTTATTAAATCTTTAGAATAAAAAGCATACATTGGTTCAATCCATTTTCCATTCCTTGGTAGAACACAATCACAGTCACTTTCCTCAGCTATTTTCATCATATACTTTATATATTCTAAGTTTACTATAGGCATATCACAAGCCATGAAAAAAACATATTTGGAATTAGCATATTTTAGTCCTGTATACATTCCACCTGCTGGACCATACTCTTTTTTTAAATCCTCTAACACTGTATACTTTAATTTCTTAAATTTATCCTTTTTTTCAGCTACCAATACCACTTCATCAAATATAGTTTCTAATTTTTTAGCTATTAACTCTATTAAATATTTTCCCTCTATTTCTATTTTGCTTTTATCAAAACCCATTCTGCTGCTTTTACCTCCACAAAGTATAACAGCAGTCCCAGTTTTATTCACTTAAATCCCCTCCAAAATAACATACAATATGAGCAAATTGCGACACAACTTTTTCAGAGGACAGTGAAGGTTGCTTCGCAATATTTTTATTATGTATAGATTAAGTACATAAAAAACAGCAATATCTACTACCGTCTAAAGCTTTTCTCTTACAGTCATTGATAAAAATTGACAGAACTTAGTAAGATCCTCTTTATTATCAAAAGTTCCTTGAGCTCTTTTATCTTTTCCGCCGCCTTTTCCATTGAACTCTTTTATATGTTCTTTAAATAACTTTCCACAACTTACATCTATATCTGTATTATTTAAAAACAATATTTTTTGTTCTTCTAATGATGCTAAAATAACTATATAACCGTTATTCTCAATTATAGAACCTATCAATTGTATATCTTCAAAACTCTTATCTTCAATAAGTATTGATATAAGTTTAGATTTTGCATTCTTAATTATATTTTCTGCTTCAATTCCTGCTAAAATGCTTTTCAATCTACTTGATTCTCTTTTTAGGCCTTCTATCTCTTCAAACTGCTTATTAACCCTATCTAATATGCCATTTTCATCTACAGATAGAGCTTTATTTAAATTTGTTACAATATCATGCTTTAGTTGGAAATCCTTAAGTGCTCTTTTTCCACATTTAATATAAATTCTAGTCATTCCCTTATATCTTTCAGCCTTTAAAATCTTCACTATACCCACTTCACTAGTAGTTTTAACATGTGTACCACAACAAGGACAGCAATCCATATCTTTTGCTTCAACTATTCTTATGTCTTCATCTACATTTATCCTTTTCCTTGCAGGAACTTTATCTACTTCATCCTTAGTAACCATGTATGTATCAAAGCTTCTATTTGCATATATGTACTCATTCACTTCATCTTCAACTTTTTTAATCATGTCTTCACTAAAATGGTCTATATCTATATCTAAAGTTACATATTCTTCTCCTAAATGAAATCCTTTATTATTTCCACCATAAAGCTTGAAAATAACTCCTGAAATCAAATGTTCTCCTGAGTGCTGCTGCATATGGTCAAAGCGTCTTTCAAAATCTATTAAGCATTTTACTTTCTTATTTTTCGGTGCTTTTTCCATATGATGATATATTGTTTCACCCTGTTCTGAAACATAATTTACCTTTATTCCATCTATTGTTCCAATATCTGAAGGCTGTCCTCCTCCTTCTGGATAAAATGGTGTTTTATCTAATACAACAAGTACATTTCCCTCTTTTTCTATTATATCTAAAACATTTGCTTCACATTCTTTTATATAAGCATCTTTATAATATAGTTTTTCCGTCAAGCTAAACAGCTCCCTTCATAATTTAAACATTTAACTATATTTTATCCTTTTTAACAAAAGTTTTAAAGTTTTTTTTGCTTATCTAAAGCATATTGCGAAGCAACTTTTTGAGAAGACAATTGTCCTCTGTTCTCTCAAAATATTGCTTCACAATATTCTTAAACCGTGAAATTTAATTTAAATATATATTTACTTTTTCTTATTCCAAAACAAACAGGATCCAAAAGTTCCTACTACAAAAACACCAGATATGGTCTCAACCATTACAAGCACACGAACTAAAGTAGAATTAGGCAAAATATCTCCATACCCTAAAGTAGTAATTGTAACTGTGCTAAAATACAAAAAATTCCATAAGGAATACTTGAATTTATCATTTGCAATTTTCTTTAATACAATAGGACTATCATCTAAAAATGAAACCGAATTTTTTATCAAGTTTACAAAATAAAAATTTAGCGGATAAAAACAATTTTTATCATTAAAAAATTCTTCACATAATAAAGGATAATTTTCCACCCACATTTCTACCGTATCTATTTTCATTAAATTATTACTATCATTTTTATAAATTTCATATATACCATTCTTGTTTTTACCATTTAATTTATATAAAGAAATTTTTATTACATAAGTTTTAAATTTAGCAGCTACCATATCTTCTCTTGCACTTTCTATTTTCATATGAGTAATTCCCTTTTCCTGAGCCAATAAATAGTAATAATTAGCCCACATATCCCCTAGTGAATTACTAAAGTCAAAAGTATATAGTTTTTCATTCTTTAAAATCTTTACAAAAGGTCTTTTGTATTCTCCTGCTATCATTAAATCATTTATAACATTTTTAAAATCCTTATTATATGCTTTTATGCCTGTTTGTTTTTTAAAAGCATTCATTTTTATATTCATGTTTACATCTTCCTGAAAAACGAAAAATTCTCCTGAAGTTAAATTAGCTATTTCCCAATAAATTACTCCAAAAATTAATATTATACCTATATAAAACATTGCTATAAATATAAGCAAATTAGTTTTTTTAACACTTCTTAAAACTTTAAGTATTCTCATATTCATCCACCTTATAAATATGTTCATACATAAATTCTATTAATAATCGTATAAATATATAATAGAAAAAACAGAAGTTTAAAATGATAATCTCTCATTTATATAGGCAGTCTTTCATTTAAACTATCTACTATAAGGCATCTTCAAAAAAATAATAAGTCCATCTACTAGTCTATTTTGTGTCATGCGGCGTCGGCAGAACCCTTAGATAGTTCAACTATCTGCGGAACCTGCCTCCTTGCCTGACGCAAAATATCCTTCGCATCTGGACTTATTATTTTCTTTCAGATGCCTAAATGAAGTATATCAAATAAGCTTCTGTTTTCTATTAAAATCTTTAAATAATAATCAAACTAAGAGTTTCTATAAAATAATTTTATAGGTCTTCCATTATCTTTTTTGCAAAGTAATCTGCATTTAATTCTCCATCTACTTCTATTGCTATTACCTGGCTTAATCCAGCAGCTTCCCCTGTCATATAAATTATTTCGCCACATTCATCATCTACTCTTCTTAAAACCATAGCTTCATCGCCTTTTTTTATCTTTACCTTTTTTCCTTTATTAGTTTCTATTATAGATGTTTGTGTAAACTGAATTTTTTCCCCTATTTTATATTTCATATTTCCCTCCTAAAAATCTTCTAAAATTATTACTAAACTATTTTCCTTATTTAAGTATCTCTATAATAGTTAAATCGTTGGTATTTAAACTTTCTTAATATGTAAAATAATACATAGAAATATATAATACTCCTATACATCTAAATTATATTTAAAAAACAACTAGTCTATATGTTAGTATATTTTGCGTTGTATCCCTAATCTAATTTTATTATATTTTTGAAGTTCTAACTATTTTCTATCCACATCAAGTACCGTTTGTAATAATACATTAGCACCCTTCCAGCAATTTTCAACAGGTGTAAATTCAGGTTCACAGTGACTGTGTCCATCTTTACTTGGAACAAATATCATAGTTGTAGGTAACATTTCAGCTGCATACTGAGCATCATGACCTGCACCACTATAAATATTCATATTTGGATATCCATATGCATCTGCATTCTTTTTAATAAAACCAACCAATTCTTTGTTGTAAGCAACTGTATTACGTGCCCACTGCAATTCATATTCAACTCTACATTTGTCAAATTCTTTAGGAATATTTTCAATAACTTTAACAACCTGTCTTATTACTTCAGGGTCCTGATGTCTTGCATCTAATGAAAAATCAACAAAATCAGGAATAACAGTATGGACACATGGATGACAAACTATTTCACCTGTAGTGTAAACAAGATTACTATCAAGTTTATCAAGTTCTTGATGTAGATATTTTAAAGCACTGGCTGCTGCTAAAAGAGCATCCTTCCTGTATTTCATAGGAGTAGTACCTGCATGATCAGATTGTCCATAAGTTCTGATTCTGTAATTAACCATTCCAACAACACCTTCTACAACACCTATATCCTTCTTTTCAGCTTCAAGTACAGGACCTTGTTCAATGTGTAATTCAAGCATAGCTATATATTCCTTAGGATTTAATCTATTTGATATATCTCCTTCATATCCACTTTTCTTTAAAGCTTCTCCAAAAGTTTTTCCTTCAGGACTTTTTGAAGCTAACATAGCTTTTTTGTCAAATTTACCACAAACAACACCTGATGACATCATAGCTGGTGGATAAAGAGATCCTTCTTCATTTGTCCATACCATAACTATAACAGGACGACGATGTGAAATTTTTTCTGTAACTATAGTCTCAGCTACTTCCATTGCTGTAAGTACACCTAAAACTCCATCATAATTTCCACCATTTCTAACTGAGTCCAAATGTGATGCCATTACTACACCAGGAAGATCTTCTGACCCCTTAAGTATTGCATAAATGTTTGCCATATCATCTGTTTTAATTTCTGCGCCCATTGTCTTCATTCTGTTACAGAATTCTGCTCTTGCTTGAAGAGCTGCTTCTGATAAAGAAAATCTTGTTATACCACCATGACCAGCATCACCAAATTTGCTAAATGTAACAATTTTATCCTCCATTCTATCCATATTACAGGTTAACATATCATTTTTCATTTTAATACACATCCTTTTTTAGATCTAAACAATTATAATAACAAAGATTGTAATCTAAAAGGGCTGGCCACACTAATTAATTAGTGCAACAGCCCCTAACTTACTAAACAAAGTTTATTAATTATGCTTCATTTTTCAATGAAGCTTTTTTTATATGTTCTGTACTTTCTTTTTTACCAGTTAACTTAAATATCATTACTCCTCCAACATCTGAAGCTATACCCACTACAGAACCCATTAGAAGTGCTTCTATGCTAGATAAATACGTTCCATTTAAAGTAATAATTCCAAAAGTTGTTGCACATCCAATAAATGCACCTGGTATAAACGAAAACTTTTTCCACTTAGCTTCTGCTACCATGGCAAAAGAAACAATTCCTGTCATAATAGCACCTATGCCAGAAATATGAACAACTTTAGATACTTCTATAGCAATTACAGCCCATAGTACTCCTGTCATGTTTGCTATGATACCTTTTACCCATCCTTTTATAAACCGTTCTCCTGATGCATAATAGGTTGTAGTACCCATAAAGCCAGCCCAAGTTGAAACTCCAATAGCCCCACTTAGAACAGCCCACATCCATGATAATATTCCCATACTAACAGCACTTGCCATTATAGCGCTCATAAAAACTCTCCTTTGCCATTTGGGTTGAGGCATATTCAAAAAAATATACTAACATCTTTGACTTGTTATTTTCTTTCATATGTCTAAAGTGATATTTCTCTCTTTACCCCAAAATCTTTGAATTTGATTTCACCTTTTGTTATACATCCTTCTATTGGACATACTAGTGCACATAAATGACAACCTACACAATTATCTTTATTCACTGAAGGTCTTCTGTTTTCTTCATCCCACACAATTGCCTGATGAGCTCCATCATAACATGAAACATAGCATCTTCCGCATCCAATACACTTATCAGTATCAAAATTTGGATATACTATATAATCTCTATCTAAATTTTCAGCTGGTACTACGTTATCAAGTGCCACACCTACTAAATCTGAAAGTTTTTCTACACCTTTTTCTTCCATATAATATTCTATTCCACTAATTAAATCTTCAACTATTCTGTATCCATACTGCATAATAGCTGTAGTTACCTGAAGATTACTTGCTCCAAGCATTATAAATTCAATAGCATCTTCCCAAGTTTCTATTCCTCCAATACCGCTTATTGGAACATTTTTAAGCTTTGGTTCTTTAGCAAGTTGACTTACAAATCTTAAAGCTATTGGCTTAACAGCTTTTCCTGAATATCCAGATATAGCAGACTTACCATTTATTATTGGAAGTGCTACTTTTTTATCTAAATCTACTGCAGTTATACATTTTATTGTATTTATAGCTGAAACACCTGTAGCTCCACCTTCAACTGCAGCTACTGCTGGTACTTCCATACGTCCTATATTTGGAGTCATTTTTGCAAGTACAGGAAGGTTAGTACCTCTTCTTACTGCTGCTGAATATTTTTTTACTAATTCAGGATTTTGTCCAACATCTGAACCCATAGCATGACTTGTCATCTGAGGACATGAGAAATTACATTCAATAATGTCTGCACCTACTTCTGTAACAAGCTGTGCAAGCTTAGTCCATTCTTCTTCATTTGAACCCATTATTGAAGCTATTAATACCTTATTTGGGTAATTTTCTTTAAGTTTTTTCATATCTGCAAGATTTTCTTCAAGTGAATGTTCTGCAACTTGCTCCATATTTTTAAATCCTATGAAAGGAGTTCCCTCTTTTTTATTAGCATGAAAACGTGGTGAAACCTCTATCATTCTTTCCATAGCAACTGTTTTAAATACTATTCCACCCCAACCTGTTTCTAATGCTTTTGCACACATATCATAATTATTTCCAACTGGTGATGATGCTAAGAAAAATGGATTTTCACATTTTACTCCACAAAATTCTATTGAAAGATTTTTTCTTCTCATTTAATCTACGCCTCCTAATTTCTTGTGTAACTACCTTAAACCTGCTAAATAAGAATCTATTGATTCTGCAGCTAATTTACCTAATGCAACAGCTTGTACAACTGTTTTGTCACCTGCAACTATATCTCCTGATGCAAATACATCTTCTACATTTGTTCTGCAATTTTCTGTAACGATTATTCCTTTTTCGTTAGTCTTTACATCAGCAATAAGTTTAGCCTCTTCTATTTCCTGTCCTACTGCAAATATAACCATATCAGCTTTAAGTTCCAATACATCTGACTCATTGAACATACCAGTTGCTTTAAAGCTTACAGCTTTTCCTTTGCTTCCTATTACTTCTGATGGTTTAAAACCTGTAAATATAGGAATATTTAATGACTGTATGTATTCTCTTTCATGTACATCTGCAGGCATTTTCTCTATAGCTCTTCTATAAACTATTTTTACATCTTCACACCCAAGTAACTTAGCAGTTGATGCACAATCCATGGCAACATCTCCACCGCCTATAACGATTACGTGACTGCCTATGTTTACATCACCTTTATTTGTTTTAGCTTTTCCAAGAAAATCTACACCATTTACAACACCTTCTAAATCAGCGCCTTTAACATCTATAGCCTTTCCTTTTTGGATTCCACTAGAAATTAAGAATGCTTTATATCCTTCTGATCTAAGATCACCTAATTTAATATCTTTTCCAACTTTACAATTTGTTTTAAATTCTACCCCTAAATCTTTTATATAATTTATCTCATTTTCTACAACATCTTGAGGTAGTCTTTCTGGTGGTATTCCATAACTTAACCATCCACCTAAAATATCTTTTTCTTCAAATACAGTTACTTTATATCCTTTTAATGCAAGTCCTGCTGCTGCTGTAATACCGCTTGGACCAGCACCTATAACTGCTACCTTTTCCTTTGTAACTTCTACCTTATCTAGTACCTTCATGTCTATAGTTTTCTCATAATCAGTTAAATATCTCTGAAGTTCGCCTATTCTTATAGGTTGGTCTATACCACATCTGCTACAGGCTCCTTCACAATATTTATCATAAGGGCATACTCTTGCACATATTCCAGCAAGTGCATTGTTTGTTCTTATTGTCTCTACTGCGCCTTTAAGATTTTTAAAACGAAGTGAACGTATAAATTTTGCTGGATTTGTTCCTGCTGGGCATGCCTTACTACAAGGTGCATCATGACATAAAAGACATCTTGCTGCCTCCTCCATTGCTAAAAGAGGTGTTAAGGTTTTCTTTGTTTCTTCTAAGTATTTTCCTGTTTCCATTTAGTATTTTCCCCTTTCGAGATTATATATTTTATAAACATTTCTAGGAAGAGTCGTATATTTATATATATCTATCCTCTTCCTGTTAATATATTAACACTTTTTTTGTAATATTTCTACATAATATGAAAGTTTATCTACAAACCAATGCACTAAGTTGTCTTTTTTTTGCATTGACTTTGTCTTAATATTACTATTTAAAATGTTTTTCATCATCCTGAAAGTCCTTTTATTCCAGTACCTAAGAGCAATTTTTTTCATAAAAAAATCTTAAATTTTTATAACTTAAAAATCCTCTGAACACCTTTTGAGAATTAACCTCGTTTGTAATATTTTTCTCAAACCTACTAACTATTTAATTTAAATAGCTCATGGTATACCTTTTTATGCTAAAATAGAAAATTAATCTATAATAAAAAAAGGGAAAGCTAATTTTTTAGCCTTCGCCTTTTACATTTTTATTTTTTTAGTTTCCACTTAGTTCCTTCTTTAGAATCTAATATTTCAATATTCATGGAATTTAATTTGTCTCTAATTTCATCTGCTTTAGCCCAATTTTTACTTTGTCTTGCATCGTTTCTTTCCTGAATAAGCTTATCTACAAGATCACTATCAATATTGGAGTCTAAACCTTCTTCTATATCCTCATTCATTAGATCCATAGATAATACTTTATCAAAATCTTCTACTAAAGTAGATTTCTCCTTACTTGTAAGTTCATTATCCTTTATAACTTCCCATAAAACAGTGAATGCATTTGGTATATTTAAATCATCACTGATTTTTTCTCCAAACTTATTTTTATAATTATTTATTCTCTCTAAATCTACTCTATCATCTTCTTTAACTTCTTTTATTAAAGCCCTCACCTTGCTCTTTAATTTTTTATATGCAGTTTCTGCATCTTTCAATGCATCAAAGCTAAATAATAGTTGTTTTCTATATCTTGATTGAAGGCAGAAATATCTATAAATTAATGGATCAAATCCCTTTTCTTCTAGTTTGTTTACTGTTAAAAATTCTCCTTTAGATTTTGACATCTTTCCACTATCCAGCACAAGAAATTCTCCATGCATCCAATAGTTTACCCACTTATGTCCAATAACACCTTCCGATTGAGCAATTTCATTTGTATGATGTACTGGAATATGATCTACTCCACCACAATGTATATCTATTTTTTCTCCTAAATACTTCATAGACATAGCTGAACATTCAAGATGCCATCCTGGAAATCCTCTTCCCCAAGGTGAATCCCATTGCATAATCTGATTTTTAAATTTTGAATTTGTAAACCATAAAACAAAATCCATAGGATTCTTCTTATGTTCATCTACTTCGACTCTACTTCCAGCTTCTAACTCTTCCATACTTAGGTTTGCAAGCTTATTGTAATTTTCAAATTTATCAATTTCATAATATACATTTCCATTAGATATGTAAGTATAACCTTTTTCCTCTAGCCTTTTTACCAAACTTATCATATCATCAATATGTTCTGTAGCTCTGCAAACTACAGTTGGAATTTCAACATTTAACTTTTTACAATCATCTAAAAAGGCATTTTCATAAAATTTAGCTATTTCCCATACGGTTTTATTTTCACGTTTAGCACCTAATTCCATTTTGTCTTCGCCTTCGTCTGCATCAGACTGAAGATGTCCTACATCTGTAATATTCATTACATGTTTTACTTCATAGCCTAAATATCTTAAAGATTTTTTTAATATATCTTCAAATATATATGTTCTTAAATTTCCAATATGTGCAAAGTTATAAACTGTAGGTCCGCAAGTATACATTCCTACCTTTCCTTCATACACAGGCACAAATTTTTCTTTTTTTCTAGACATAGTATTATAAACATAAAAATCCATATACAGTCTCTCCCTTCAAATACTTTTGTTTTTATCTAGTGGCAACCACTCTAGTATTAACCTTCTTCAAGGCATAATAAAAAACACAGGATATTAAAATTCACCTGCGATACATTAAACTTGTTTAAATTTTAATAAATTGCTTAAAACACGCAGGCCGCATTTAATTTTAAAGAAAAATTTAAGCAACAACAGCACCACACAGTATACGACCTCCTTAAAGTTTATTCTATATAAATCTTACCACAATTATAAAATAATGCAATAATATTCAAAACTTTATTTCATCCCCCGTAAAACGTTTACTAAATTTTCATCATAACGTAAGTTTTTAATGGGATTATCAAGTATTTGCAAATCATCTTTAATCTAATAAGTAAAATTTATTAATAAATATATATATCGCCATTCTGTGGAATTATACCACTTTTCCTTTACCATTACCACATCTAAAGTTTAGGACATACTTCTTACAACTTTAAACAATAAAATTAATTCGCTTTTTCCTTAATAAAAGGAAACATTTTTATTGTATAATAATATAAGATAGTGAGGCGAAGAATAGAATGATTAATTATAAAAGATGTTCAGAAGTACCTATGAATTCAGTATTTAATGCTTTTAAAATAGGTTTTAGTGATTATATGATAAAAATAGATATATCAAAAGAAACTTTTATAAATAGATTTTTCAACACTGAAGGTAATTCTAAAGAAAGATCATTTATAGCTTTTGACTATAATAATCCTATAGGAATCATTTTAGGAGGAATTAAAACTTATGAAGGCATTTCCACTATGCGATGCGGTAGTTTTGCCATACACCCTTCCTATAGAGGTACAGGCATAAGTTTAGAACTATTTAAAATGCACAGAGAAGAAGCTGTAAAAAGTGGATGCAAACAATTATTTTTAGAAGTAATTAAAGATAACTTTAGAGCAATAAAATTTTATGAAAATATGGGTTATGAAAAAATATATAATTTGAATTATTTCTATACAAAAAGTATAAAATCTTTAACCAAAAATAATAATGTACAATTTGAAATAAAAAAAAGAGATATTACAGATACAAAACTGATATTTAAAAATTTAAAGGACTTTCATATAAACTGGCAAAGTGATATTGATTACATTCAAAAACTTAATGATGCATATTTTTACAGTGCTTATAAGGATTACAGCCTTTTAGGAGTTTTATGTATAGACCTTAGTGGAAGAATTATCTTTTTATGGGTAAACAAACATTATAGATGTAAATCCATAGGAAAAACTTTACTAACTTCAGCTTTCAGCGATTTAAGTTTATCAAAACTTTCAATAGGATTTCCTAATAATAACTTAATTCAAGGATTCATTAATCATGTAGGATTTATTAAAAACCCTATATCTCAATATGAAATGTATTTAACCCTTTAAAAATAAATTAAAAAACAGCAGCTAAATTTTAACTGCTGTTTTTGTGATTTTATTTATTCCATCATAACTGCAAGCTTTTTGTTAAGGCTTAACAATACTAACCCTACAGCTATAGCTACAACTGCTAGTCCTAAGAAAATCTGCAATGGTCCAAAGCCAGCTATAAAGCCTGCAAATTTATTTGCAAAACAAGAACTTAAAAACCAGCATCCCATAAGTAATGATGCAAACTTTTTAGGTGCTAATGAACTTACCATAGAAAGACCAATTGGTGATGTACATAATTCGCCTACTGTGTGTATAAAGTAAATTCCAACTACCCAAAGCATACTTATTTTTGCAGCACTGTCTCCTGCTATTGTAAGTGTTGGTATTCCTATAAACAAGAATCCAACTCCTAGCAATATAAGTCCTAAAGCCATTTTAGTAGGTATGTTTAAATCTCCTTTAGGTCTCTTTGATAATTTCATCCACAAACCTGCCATTATTGGCGCAAGTATTATTATAAATACAGGATTAATTGATTGGAACCAAGATACTGGACATTCAAATCCAAAAATACTTCTATTTACCGATTGTTCAGTAAATAATGTAAGCGAGGTTCCTGCTTGTTCATAGCCTGTCCAGAAAATTATATTAAATAGTACCAATATAAATATAACTAAGGTTCTTCTTTTTTCTTGTAGTGTAAGAGGTTTTCTTGCATCTTCTTCTTTTTCTTCGGCACCATTATTAGTATCAGCCTTCTTAACCTTATTACTTACTGGATACTTTCCTGCATCCCCAAGATATTTATTTCCTAAAAGATTGAACATAACTTGTCCAATTACCATGCCTATACCAGCTGCTAAGAAACCATATCTAAAACCATAATGCATTATAGTTGCACCTTGTTTTACAGCCATAGTTGATTCTGCTAAAGTACCACAGACAAATGGAGCTATCATTGCACCAAGGTTTATGCCCATATAAAATATTGTAAAAGCTGAATCTTTTCTTTTATCTCCTTTTGGATATAATTTCCAACTATTGTAGAAATATTAGGTTTAAAGAAACCATTACCAACTATAAGTAATATAAGTCCTATCCATAAGAATGTTCTATTTTGACCACTAAATAAAGCAAACTCTCCAAGCGCCATGGTTATACCACCTATTGTTATAGCTAATCTCTGTCCTAAAAATCTATCTGCTAAATATCCTCCAATTAATGGTGTAAGATATACTAATGAAGTATATGTTCCATAAAGGCCTGTTGCTTCAACTTTATTGTAACCTAGTCCGCCTCTAACTAACTCTGTCGTTAAGTATAATATTAATATACTTCTCATTCCATAGTAACTAAATCTTTCCCATGCTTCTGTAGCAAATAACAAATAAAGTCCTGGTGGCTGTTTCATCTTACCTGTTTTGACTTTCTTATTTCCTGTAAGTTCCGTTTCCACATTAATCACCCTCATTTCCATATTTTTTACAAGTTTATTTTAGCATCTTATTTGCAATTTTACAAGTTAAAAATCTCTCAAATTGATTATATAGCATCATTTTTACCTCTCTGGCAGCTAATATATATGCATTTTTTAATCCATTTACCATTTCATTTCAAAATACAAAATTAACATATTCGGAATTATTTTCCTGATAATTAATTATATTTAAGAAAACTTTGTGTCATTATATAACAAATTATCATGTTTTTGCTTATTAATTTTTTATATTTTATTTCATCCACATTTTTATAATTATACAGTTTTGTATTTTAAATATTTTCTGACTTTTCTTTTTATTATTTAAATTAAGTTCACTGCGCAGCTTTATTATCATATTTCAAAAAACACTTTTTCTTATATATATTTCTAAAAAAAAGATAACCTTGTCCACTTTTATGGACAAAGTTATCTTTTTTTACATATTATTCAACTCAATTTTCGCACATACAAAATTTGAACTTAATATAATAAGCAAACTGAGAAAGTTGAGTTATTTAATTTTTTAATACATTCTACATAACTATATAAATTTAATCTACGCAGCAGTTTTAATAGAATTTATATACTTTTTGCCTTTTTCTGCATCATACTTTCCTTCCCACTTAGATACAACTACAACTGCCAGTGAGTTACCACAAACATTTACAGCAGTTCTTGCCATATCAAGAATACGGTCAATTCCAGCAATAAATGCTATACCTTCTACTGGTATACCTACAGATCCTAATGTAGCTAATAGTACAACAAATGATACTCCTGGAACTCCTGCTATACCTTTTGAAGTAAGCATTAGTACAACTACCAAATTAATTTGAGTTAATATTGGCAAATGCATTCCATACAATTGAGCTATGAATAATGCTGCAATAGCTTGATATAATGTAGACCCATCTAGGTTAAAGGAATAACCTGTTGGAACAACAAATGTAGCAATAGATTTAGGACATCCGAACTTCTCCATTTTATCCATGATTCTTGGTAAAACTGTTTCTGAGCTTGCTGTACTATAAGCAAGTATAAGTTCATCCTTTAACACTTTTATAAGTGTAAAGATACTTGTTCCTACAAATTTTGCTATACATCCAAGTATAACTAAAACAAAGAAGAACATAGCTCCATAAGTTGTTATAGCTAATTTACCAAGAGGAATTAATGATTTAACTCCAAATTTTGAAACAGTTACACCAATTAATGCAAATACTCCAAATGGTGCTGTTTTCATGATCTGGTTAGTTACCCAAAACATTGTATCAGCAATACCCTGACATATAGCTAGAACCGGTTTGCCTTTTTCTCCTATAGCAGAAACACCTAAACCAAACATAACAGAGAAGAATATAATTGGAAGCATGTCCCCCTTAGCAAGTGACTCAACAATATTTGTAGGAACTATGTTTACAAAAGTATCTATAAAACTATGATGTGATACACTTTGTGCCGTATTCATGTAGCTTGAAACATTACTTTTTACAAGAGAATGCATATCAATACCAGTTCCTGGGTGAAATACATTACCTATTACTAATCCAAGTACAATAGCAACAGTAGTTACCACCTCAAAATAAACCAAAGTTTTTACACCTAATTTTCCGACCTGTTTAATATCTCCCCCTCCGGCAATACCAACTACAAGTGCTGAAAATACAATTGGAACTACTATCATTTTAATTAATCTTAAAAATATATCTCCTATTGGCTGCAAATATATGCTAACTGCTGGGTTTCCATAAAATACAGCTCCTACTATAATACCAAGTATAAGTCCTATAACAATTTGACCTGCCAGACCTAATTTCTTTTTTTTCATTTTTACCATCCTTTCTTTACTTTTAATTTAAAATTATAAATTTTAAGTTTTTTGTTCTTTGTTTATTCTTTTATTTTTCTATTACGAATTATTATTATAACAGAATTTTACCGTAAAGCCTATAAAAAACTACTAAAACAAACTTAAATCTACAAAATAATTTTTTGTAATTTTTTCTTAAATGAATTTTTGAATTATTTTTATTCATTTTTATACGTTATCTTATAAAAAATGATGATTAATTTGCATGTTTTTAGCCAGTAAATTTTTACCGTTGTTAAAATACTACTTATTATCCATGTTTATACGTGGGCTGGCATCTTTATAGATTTTCTGTTATTCTTTTTATGGAACACTTAATTTAAGAATATAATTATTAAATTACAAGTAACAAATTCAAAGGAGTGTACAATACTTGAAAGAAGATTTATTTATTTTAGCTCTAATGGTTATTACAGTACCTTTAACAGGTGAACTTAAAATTCATCCTTTTCATGATACTTTTCGTATTAGTTTTGCTACCCCAATTTTCTTATTTTTTTTACTGTGGATGAAAAAGTTACCTTTATTTATACCTGGACTTGTGGTTGGATTTTTCGTTGTTGCATTTCGCGTAGCTTTAGATTTTTTAATAAAAGGAAGTTTCCAATTAGGTCCCGACTTCATTTTTCACTTTTCAGCCTTTTTTTACTATGCAGCCTACTCTATTATTTTTTGCTTAGTAAAAGCAAACCGCTTACATCAAAGACCACTTTTATTAGGTTCTATATTTGTACTAATAGATATAGCAGCAAGTATAATTGAATTATTTTTCAGATATTATTTTTTAGGGAATAAATTTTCTGTATCTACTTTAGGGCTTATTGTTATTATAGCTATAATTAGAAGTTTTTTTGTTCTTAGCTTTTTTAACATAATTAAATTAAATGAAGTAAGGATGACCGTAAAGCAGCATCAAGAACAAAATGAGCATATGCTTTTGCTTATTTCAAGCTTATATGCGGAATCAATTCAAATAAAGAAATCTTTAAAGGATGCCGAAGATATTACTAGAAATTGCTATGATATGTATCAAGATCTTCAAAATCCTAATTATTCATTAAATCCAAAAGATTTAGCTCCAAAATTGTTATCCATTGCCGGACAAGTTCATGAAATAAAAAAGGATAATCAAAGACTTCAAGCTGGTCTATCCAAAATGATCTCTGCAGAAAATTCAACAGATTATATGGATATAAATAAAATAGGAAATATTATTATTCAAACTAATGAAAAATACGCTCGTAGTTTAGGCAAAGATATAAAATTTATTTTAGATATTAATGATTATTTTCCCCATTTACATATTTACACTATTTTGTCGCTTATTAATAATTTAACATCTAATTCTGTTGAGTCCATTAATGATACTGGTATTATAAAGATTTCTATTCATAAAAAAGAAGAATTGATTGAATTTGAAATTTCAGATAACGGCGTAGGAATTCCTGAAAAAAAGAGAAATTTGATTTTTAAACCTGGTTATACCACAAAGTACGATGTAAATGGCAAGCCATCTACAGGAATGGGATTATCTTACGTAAAAGAATTAATTAATAATTTAAAAGGTAGTATAACTTTAGAGAATGACTGTATAGAAAATAAAACAGCATTTATTATACAACTTCCAATCGATAATTTAATAGAGAAAGGGTGGTAAAATGAACTTTTTTATTGCTGACGACGATGAAGCTATTCGTTCTATGTTAACTGAAATTATTGAAGACTATGATTTGGGCGAAGTTGTTGGAGAAGCCGAAAACGGTTCCATTATAGATAATCAATTATTAACTTTAAAAAAGGTTGACATCATTATTATTGATTTATTAATGCCAATTAAAGATGGTCTTCAAACAATTCGTGACTTAGATAATTCTTTTACAGGAAAAGCCATAATGCTTTCACAAGTAGAAGATAAAGAGATGATTGGTAAAGCATACTCCTTCGGAATTGAATACTATATTACAAAACCAATTAACAGACTTGAAGTAATAAGTATTATTGAAAAAGTAATTGAGCATATGCAGCTCGAAAAGTCCATACATGATATTCAAAAAACATTAAATGTACTCCAATTTAAAAAAGAAAAAGATAGTGTTAAACAAACCTATAACTTTATAAATAAAGACATAATAAGTTCTGGTCAATTTTTGCTAACGGAATTAGGTATGATTGGAGAAAGTGGGAGTAAAGATTTATTAAATATACTTAAATATTTATTCGAATGTGAAAATGCAAACGCCTTTGAACACGGCTTCCCTTCACTTAAAAAAATCTTTATTGATGTAGCTATGAAAAAATTGGGACCTTTGTGTGACTCAATGGATTTAAACAAAGAAATAAAAGCTTCAGAACAAAGAATCCGTAGATCCATATTTCAAGCATTAAATCATTTAGCTTCACTGGGATTAACTGATTATTCTAATCCTAAATTTGAAGAATATGCAGCTACCTTCTTTGATTTTACAGAAGTACGTAAAAAAATGTTGGAGCTACAGAGCGGAAAATCATCTTCTATGTCTTCTATTCATATTAACACTAAAAAATTTGTTAAAGTCCTTTATATAGAAGCAAAGAAAAATTTAGGTATCTGAAAGGAAATAACAATTCCAATATGCGACGGATGTTTTTTGTAAGACAAGGAAACAAGTTCCGCAGAAGCTTAAACTATCTAAGGTTTCTGTAGACACAGTATTACAAAAATAGACTAGCATATGGACTTGTTATTTTTTCAAAATGCCTTAGCAGCTATTTCTTAAATATAAGGGGATTCTTATAATACATATATGTATTTTGAGAAGCTCCTCTTCCATATCATTACCAAACCTAAAACTTGACTTTCCCAAAAACTATACAACACCATTATTTGTAAATAATATTCTAATTTAAGTTTCTCCTGGTTTATTTACTTTGTTTTCTTTATTCTTTCTAAACTTTTTAAAATCATTAATTATTTTTGGTCTTTCTTGTAAAAAATCAACAAAATTTTTTAAGTATTCTACAGTTTCATCATTTATGGTATGTTCTACTTTTTCAGTTTGCTCAAGAACTTCATCAGATATCCCAAGAACTTTAAAAAACTCTTCTATGGTATTATGTCTATTAAGCAAATATCTGCCCATTACCTTTCCTTCCTTGGTTAAAACTATAATTCCATACTTTTCATAGTTTACAAATTTTAATTCTGACAATTTTTGTACCATTTTAGTAGCAGAAGGAGGTTGTACATTTAAAGCCTTTGCCAATTCATGTATTCGCGTAAAACCTACTTCTTCTGATAATCTATAAATCATTTCCAAATAATCTTCCATAGAAGCAGTTAATACATCACATTCTTTTTTCATATATTCACTAAAAGTGAAAAAATCTTCATTTGCCACTTTTTTCACCTACTTAAATATCTCTACTTTTAATTCTATAACTTATTTTGAAAAAATAGAACTTATTATTCGTATAAAAAAATGGCTATCGCACTAAAATAAACATTACAACATATTGTTTTTGCAATTGATTTCAAAATCAATATATTGTATATAAATTTCTTAATGCGACAGCCTCTTAACTTTTATAGTATTATATTTGTCTTCTTATTTCATTTCCACAGATAAATTCCCCTTCTTCTGCACTGTGAACCTTCCAGTGTGTCTTTGTATGCATATCAGTACTCTGTACAGATTGTGCTTGATTGTTTTCCGGATTTTTTTGTTCTATATCCTTAATTTTATCTGGTGCTGTTTTTGCCATTGAACGATAAGTCATAAAACCACCTCCTATTTATATTTTAGCCTAGAGGTGTTTTTTTATTATGTATATTTTAAGGCTTCATTTCCATGAATTTATTTTTTTAAGTTAACTTAACTTACTTTAAAAGAAATATAATTATAGAAACTATTATGAATACGTGCTAATCTTCTGAACAAATTTCATCTAACTTATTTAGAATCTTTCTATACCCTGATTTTATTATTTCATTTTCGTATAATTCTTTATAACTTATGTTATCTATATCTATGTTTACTGCCTTTTCTAAATTTTCTCCATAAAGTTTTCTTAAAAGCATAGTATATTCTATTTTTATTGAATTGTAAATTCTATTATCATCATAGTTAAAACTATTTGTGTCCTTATTTAATTTTTCTACAATTCCATATAACTGGTATATATAGCTTAATTCTTTTAAATCAAATTCACTTTTTAAATAAGCAACACCAGCTGCATATTCGCTATCCATAGGTATAGGATATACATCAACATTATCTTTATGATTAATTGACTTTAAAAATCTTATACTTTGAAAAATAGCTGTACATAGATCTAATCTTATTATATTTGCACACTGGCGACTTCTTTTTATTCTCACGCCCTCCTCATATTTCCTGTTATCTTCTACTATTTTATTCTGAACTTCTATATTTCTATCAGTGGATTTCTTAGTTGTAATCCAACCAAAAATCCCTCCAACTATTGCTCCAAGTATTATTGATATAAATGATATTAATGGTGTTAACAACTTTTCAGGTATGGCTCTTAACATTTTTCCTCCTTAGATACATTAATAAAATTATTTATATATTTTTCCTATTAAAAAACATTTTATACTTTCTATATTCATTAATGTAAAATCAACCGTTAAAAAATTCCAATTTTAAATATACAAAATAGTACATATATACTCTAGCTATTTACCTATATTTCTTCTCTGAAAATTATTTATACTATCTAAAAAATCATGCATAAAATTTGACCCTCTTGATATAAGTACCCCTGTAAGTATCACACCCATATATGGTATATTTGTAGGCAATCCCACTGCATTCATAAAATCTATATTACAACCAACAGCTATAAGTTCACCAAAAGCTAATGCCCCAAGTCTGTCATAACTAAATTTTCCATTTTGCCAGAACATCTTCGTAGTTTCCCACAAAGCTTCTACTATTAAAGCTGCCAACATAAACCTCAGCAAATTCATTTTTTTGTTCACCACCATTTAAAATTATTGTGAAGCAATTTTTTAAATGTTTTACTACAATTTATATATGCAGGCTTTTTTTAGATTATGAACTGGCATAAAAAAATAATAGACCAATACGATTGGTCTATTATTTTCAATAATTAAACTTATTTGTTTTATACTTGCTACCCTAATATTCAATGTAATGCTATTAACTTTGCTATACTACCTTTTCCTCATCAGAATGTTTACAAACTTCAATCAAATCTTCTACACTATCTATAACATAATCGGGATCATACTTCATAAGTTCCTTTAAGGAAAGCGCTGTATATTTTACTAAACAAGTTTTACATCCCGCATTTTTACCACAAAGTAAATCATTATGGCTGTCCCCAACCATTAATGCTTCTTCTGGCAAAACATTAAGCTTCTCACAAGCCTTTAACGCTGGATCCCCTAAAGGCTTATGCTTTTCTGTATCCTCAGGACACACTATAACATCCATATATTCAAACACCTCTATGAGTTTAAGGCTTCTAAGTGCCATGTTTCTTCTTTTTGAAGTAACTATAGCAAGCTTCATTCCCATATCCTTCAAACCTTTAAGTCCTTGTTCTACCCCCTTAAACTTTGAAGCAAGTTCATCATGGTTGCTCTCATTGAAACTTCTAAAAAGCTTTAGAAGTAAATCTGCATTATCCTTATCATATCTTACCATAGCATCTCTTAAAGGTTCTCCAAAAGTTTTTACTACTTCTTCTCTTGAAATATCTTTATTAAAATGTTTTTTAAAAGCATATTTAAAACTTTTTATAATAAGATCATTAGTATTTATAAGTGTTCCATCTAAATCAAATAAAACTGCTTTAATCATTTAATTTTACCTCCTGATTGTAAATAGCCCTACTACATGATAACATAGCAAAATACATACAACAAGTTTGAAAAATTAATTTCTAAAATAAACTTTGGCGTCCTATATTGTTTAATCTAACAAATTTCATCATGCTAACAACTGTTTTATAAAGCTAAAAGTAAAATAAATTGTACTTACTACTATTACATCAAAAGATAGACTTCTGAATTTTTCAATATCTATACCTTTCAACATTTTTTCACCACCTTAAGCAATATTCCAATTATGAATTTCATTAATTAAAAAATACATATTAATACTTTAAAAGAATTTCAATTCAGCTATTTCTTTTTGAAATCCTTTATTAAGTTGTGATTTAATATATCATCTGAATACTGAAGCTCTTTTAAATATTGTTCCTTTTGAGCCTTCAAAGTATCAGTTTCCGGTATTTGTGCACCTGTTTTTATATCATAATAAGTATTAGTCCATGATATATAAAACACCTTTCCATCTGTAAAAGTACCAGTTCTGAAAATAACTTTACCACTGTCACTATTTAAAATATCTTTCCCAAGCATATATTGTCTAGGTAAATTAAATATATTAGCCAAAGTAGGATACAAATCCATTTGTGCTGAATAAGTATGATTTACCCCTTTGTTTTCATCTCCAGGGAAGTGTATTAGCATAGGTACTTTTTGATATTGTTCCCAAGTCAAGTCATTTGCATTACTTATTTTTTCGAATTTATAAAGTTCATCTGCATTGTCTTTAGGAATTGCAAAATGATCTCCATATAAAACAACAATAGAATTATCTGTTATTTTTTCCTTCTCCAATTTATCTAGGAATACTCCAAGCTGCTCATCCGTGTAGTGTATTCCTTTCAAATAGTTACCTAAAAGAGTATTTTCATATTGACCTACATTAAAGTTTCCATATCCTTTTGTATCATCATAAGGATAATGACTACTAAGAGTTACTAAGAACGAGTAGTACGGTTGCTTAAGAGTTTTCAACTTATCAAAACTCTGATTCAAAAAAGATTTATCGCTAAGTCCAAGTCCCACATTCTCGTCTATATTAAAACTATGTTGTCCATAAAATTTATCAAATCCTTGTACTGGGTACATAACATTTCTATTCCAAAAGCCTTCATTATTTCCATGAAAGGCAGCAGTATAGTATTGTTTACTTTTAAGTTCGTTAGCTAAAGAATTATATGCATTACCACTGTAACTATAATAAGCTGAACCTGATTCTGCAGGATAAAGCGAATTATTGGACATAAATTCTGCATCAGAAGTATTTCCACCTGCTACTTGATAGAAATAGTTATCAAAGTACATACTTTTATTTATCCATCTGTTTAAATTAGGAGTTATTTCTTGTCCATTTATTTTTTGGTTTATAACAAAACTCTGAAGAGCTTCTACTTGTATCATTATAAGGTTTTTTCCTTCTCCTACACCCGTTAAATTCGTACCAGTGCTTTGATTATTTTTAACTAAAAAGTCCTTTATTTCATTTTCCCTTGCAGTTGAAAGCTTGGATGAATTTTTTATAGATGTACTTACATAATTATAAGCATCTATAACATGAAAATTAATATTTCCTATCATTTTTGTTAAATATATTCTGTCACTCATTGAACTTATAAGTGTAGGCTGCTCTTTAGAAACTGCATAAACAGATTGAGTATCCATAACAACTCCAATAAGTAACGTTGCCACAAACATTGCTGCTTTTCTAAAGAAAACTTTTTTCTTGTTATCTACTACTTCAAATCTTTTTATAATAGGTATTAAAAATACTATATCTATTAAATATAGAAAATCTTTAATACTAATTAAACTTTTTACACTGGAAGATACTCCTGTTAAAAGTTTTACGTTTTTTAAAGCAGAAACTGTTATTACATCTTTATAATATCTAAAATATACTATATCCGATATTAAAACCAAACTTATAACAATATTTAGTATAAATAAAAGCTTTATTCGTCTTCTTTGTTTAAATAGTGTAAAGAAACTAACTAATATTAAAATTGAAGCTATAATTGGACGATTTACTTTGGAATAAAAATATTCTGGGGATATTTGCTTTCCATAATGCATAACTTTTACATATATTATAATTAAAAACAAAATTATATCTATGTTATTTTTAACATGTAAAATTAGATCATCTATATTTATGTTAAATTTATCATTTATTTTCAATTTTATATCATTTATTTTCAATCTTATATTATTTATTTTAGATTTTATATTATTCACTTACAACCCTCCTATCGTACTTATAAACTTATAATACTACGTATAAATTACATATTGGTGACAAGTTCATGAATAAATTGTAAATATACATTTTTAAAACGAATTACTCAAAGTTACTGTAAAATAAAATCTTACACCTTCATATACATTTTTTACACCATATTCATAACCATGAAGCATAAGTATATTTTTAACTATTGCAAGCCCTATACCTGTTCCACCTAATTTTCTATTTCCTGACTTATCTACCTTATAAAACTTATCCCATATTTTATTCATTTCATCTTCTGGTATGTGTTTGCCGTTGTTCTCCACATAAATTAAAACTTTATTGTTTTCTAACTCTTCCATAGCTATTTTAATATATCCATAATTTCTAGTATGTTTTATAGCATTAGTAATAAAGTTAATTAAAACTTGTTCCATCCTTCTCCAATCTGCACATACTTTTATATCATATAATAATTTTAATTTAAAATCTATACTATTTTCTTCTACTAATGCCGAAAATCTTTTAATAACAGACTCTATTAAACTGTGCATCAAAAATTCTTCCTTAACTAATTTAAAATTTCCAGATTCTAGCTGAGACAAATCCAACATATCATAAACTAAATTTCCCATCCTTTTAGATTCATCTATTATTATATCTATATAATAATCCTTATCATTGCCTTCAAATACACCATCTTTAATTCCTTCCGCATACCCTTCTATTAAGCTTATAGGTGTTTTTAATTCATGAGAAACTGCAGCAACAAATTCCTTTCTCATTCTTTCTAAAGCTCTTTCCTTTTCTATATCCTTTTCTAGTTTAATATTAGCTTCTTTTAGCGACGTTAATGATTCATGTAAGTTTTCCGATAAAAAATTTAGGGTATTGGATAAATTCCCTATTTCATCTTCACTTTGTATATTACACTTTTCAGAAAAGTCCATAACTGCCATTTTAGATGCTGCTTTATTGAGTTTTAAAAGCGGCTTTGATATCATATTTGAATATACAAATGATAATATTATAATCAATATTACTGCTGCTATATAAAAGTAAAAATAAAATTCTTTTATTACTAAAGATGCCTCATTTACAGGCTGCAGTGAAGATATAGCAAATATTATATATCCTTTACTAGTATCAGAAGAAGCAGTTACTATAGTTCTCATTTCATTAGTTTTTTTAGAAGTTATTCTAGTTATTGTCTTATCTTGTTTTCTCATGCTTTCCATAATATCGGAATTTACTCTCCATGATCTTATAACTTCGTTAATAGCTTTAATTCTCACATTATCTGCTTTTTCATTATTAGATTTTAATATAAACTTTAAGTTTCCATATTGATCTAATATAGCTATCTTTGCATTATTATTTTCTTCAAAATCTTTTATAAGCTGCATTTCTTTTTCTTCATCTTTTGTTTTATTATAGTTCACTTTAAATTTTTGTATTTGATTTTGTAAATTTGCTTTTTTCTTACTTACATAAAACTTTTCAAAAAACAAAGATTGAACTAAAAGAGTTGTGCTTATAAAAATCACAAAAACCAAGGCAGTTACAATAAACAGCTTCCATGTTATGCTTTTATTTATCTTGTTTTTTATTTTACCTTCAAAAAATTTTATGTTTAATTTCATATCAAATACCCTTAAGCATATCCTTTCGTTTCAAATTTATATCCTGTTCCTCTTACAGTAGATATTAAATATGCTTTTTCTCCAAGTTTTTCTCTAAGCCTCTTTATGTGAGTATCTACAGTTCTAAGCTCTCCATAATAATCCGTACCCCACACAGAATCTAAAATTTGCTCTCTACTAAGCACTATTCCTTTGTTTTTTATAAAGTATATTAATAACTCAAACTCTTTTGGTGACAAATATATGTCTTTATCATATATCTTAAACTCATGTGATTTTTCGTTTATATAAAGTCCATCAAAAAAGTTATCATCATTATTTCCATCTGGGTAAGTTCTTTTTAAAAGTGCCTTTATTTTAGCTGTTAATATTTTAGGACTGAAAGGTTTTGTAACATAATTATCTGTACCTAACTCAAAGCCTAGTAATTGATCTTCATCTTCTGCTTTTGCAGTAAGCATGATAACTGGCACTTGAGATATCTTTCTAATTTCTTTGCAAGTTTCCCAACCATCCATAATAGGCATCATTATATCAAGCACAACTAATTCTATGGTATTTTCTTTAAAAACTTTCAAAGCATCCTTTCCATTTTCTGCTTCAAATACAGTAAAGCCTTCCTTTTTTAAATAAGCTCCTATTAAAAATCTCATTCTTTCTTCATCATCTACAATTAATATAGTTTTACTCATATTCAATCTCCCAACATTAATCAGCAGTCATTCTCTACTACTGGTTAATTATTTCCAGTTTACATATTTACTGTTACAATTTGTTGTCAAACTTGTTAACAAATTTTAAACGTATTCTTTTTCCTTTTCTAAAAATATATTATAAATTTCATCATCATAATTGTACATAACATAATTTTACAATCATAATAGGTATTTTTCAATATTCATTCTCTAATTTTAAAGTTTATCTAGTATGTGTATTTCCATGCTTTAGTATCTAAAATTTTTCTCAATGGATTTTATTTTAATCCTAGTTCTATCACCAAAAACAAATTACCATTAATGTTTTTAACTTGACTACAAATCATAAAAGGTATATTATAGTTAACCTGGAGGTGACATCTAATGAATGATGCTAAAATCACAAAATATGGATACCTATTAATAACACTCGCTGGCGCCTGTTGGGGGATGATGGGAGTACTTACTAGAGGACTTAGCAATCTAGGTTTTAGCCCTTTGCAGATAGCATCTTTAAGGCCTACTGTCGCAGTTTTATTTTATGTATTATTTAATTTAATAAGAAATCCTAAAATATTTAAAATAGACCTAAAAGGTCTTTTATTCTTTTTAATTTATGGAGTAGTAACTTTTGATGGTATGTTTTTATCTTTTACATACGCTGTAAAATATACAAGTATTGCTACAGCTTCAGTACTTTTATTTACTAGTCCTATAATGGTAATGATAATGTCTAGAATAATATTTAAAGAAAAGCTAACTAATAAAAAAATGCTTTCAGTCATACTTACTATAATTGGATGCATTTTAATATCAAAAGCTTATGATTCAAGTTCATTAAAGTTAAATGCCATTGGAATAATATGTGGAATTATTTCAGGATTCGCTGTAGCTCTTCAAAACATATTAGGAAAAGTTGGAGTAAGTAAATATGATTATAGAACTCAGTTAAGCTACTCATTTATTTTTGCAGCACTTTTCTTTTGGTGCTTAAAACCACCAGTTCAATTAATAAAGATGTCTGTAAGTAGTCCTAAAGCTGTAATGCTAGTTATCGGAATAGGTTTTGTAGCTACAGTTATACCAAATGGTGCATTTATTAAAGGACTTCAATATATAGAATCAAGCAAAGCAAGTGTACTAGTAAGTGTAGAGCCTATAATTGCAACTCTACTGGGATTCTTATGTTTTAATGAAACAGTACAATTACCACAGATATTTGGAATATTTGTTATAATATTTGCAGTGGCTTTCATACAAAATGCCAGCAAAGAAGAACAGTTACAAAAAGAAGGAGAACAGTTAGAAAAAGTAGCCTAGCTTTTCTTATACTTCACGCCATAACACAGGCTTAATATTATAGCGTCTATAATATATAAAATTAAAGGTATCATAATTTAAAATTTACAAAAACACAATGTTTCCCTACACATATTTTTTTGTGTAGGGAAACTTATTTTCTGCCATATATAGGGATACTAGTACTACTACTCACATATATGCTATAATGAACTGTATTATTTACTATAGGAGGTTTTATTTTGGACACGAGAGAAAAAATACGAAATATATTTTTATATCTACTAAGCATTAAAAATATGGATAAAAAAATAGTAAGAGATGTTACAAAATATATTAAAGTAATTTCTGAACAAGATTTACACAATAAAAATGGATGTATACTTAACAAAACCGATGATGAAAATTGGCTTACAGTTAATAAAGAATGTGATGATTTATACAACACTTTATTTAAAATATATTCTACCATGGAAAAAAATAGTGAGGATTTAGAAATAATTTGGGGACACGGGCTTTTAGCCTTAGAAGTGCATGGTGAAAAAATAATTCACCCTATGTTCAGCACCAAAATGGTATTAAACTTTAATGCTGAAAAAGCAGTTTTTACCCTTTCCCCTTATAATAACATAACAAATTTTGAAACAGGAATATTAGAAGGTTTGGATTTACCTAATTTAGATAAATTACTAGATATAGCTTTAGATGTAAAAAAGCATGGAGTAGATGCACGAAATATATGTGATCTGGAGCCTATTTTAATAAATATTTTAAATTGCCTAAGTCCATCGCCTGAAGAAAATTCATTAAATAAAGATATTACTCCTCTAAGTTCTATCAAGGTTTCAAAGGCACCTGTTTTTTATAATACTCCTTGTATCATTTTAAGAAATATAGACACAAGACTGTGGGACACGGAGCTTAATGATATATTAAATTACATAGATAAAGGTAACTCCATACCTAAGACTATAGAAGCCCTAGTAAAAGAAACTAATTCTTCAGGAAATAACGACATTTATAATGAATGGGAAAGTATAGGCAAAGATATATTATTTCCTCTTCCAGCTAATGAAGAGCAAAGAGAAATAACAAAAAGGCTTGCTAATAACTTCGGAGTTGTGGTACAGGGACCTCCTGGAACTGGAAAAAGCCATACTATATGTAATCTAATCTGCCATCTTATGGCTCATGGAAAAAGAGTTCTCGTTACAAGTCAAACAGATAAAGCTTTAAAAGTATTATCTGAAAAAATACCTGAAGAAATAAGGTCTTTATGTATAAGTCTTTTAGGTAACGATACAAAAGCTTTAAAGGATCTAGATGATTCTGTAAGAAAAATAACTGAAAATTTATCAATCAATCCTAAAATTCTTTTGAAGGAAACTGAACCTTTAGAAGATGAATTAAGAAAATGTAGAAAAAACATAGAAAATCTTATGTCTGAGCTAAAACAAGCAGAATCCTTTGAAAATAAAAGTGTAAATTATAGAAATGAAACTTTTACCCTTACAAAATTATCAAAATGGATTAAAGATAATAAAAGCACCTGTTCATGGCTAGACGATAACATAGATATGAAGACAAGATCTACTTTAACAGAACAGGATTTTAATAAACTTATAAAACTAATGAAAGAAAATAAAAAAGATGATATAGACAAGCTTAATAAGGTTGGAAGTCTATTATACAAAATTCCTTCCTACGATGAAATAATAGAAACTTTAGATAGAGTAAAATTTTTGCAAAATAATTTGGACAGTTACAGAAAAAATATAGAACTGTGTGATATTGAAATGGATGACCAAAGGTTAGAAGAATTTTTAAAGTTTATCACATCATCCAAAGAAAAAATAGAAATAATAGAAAATAGCTGGCTTAAATCTGTATTAAAATCCTATTATAGCAATAATGCTTATAAAGACTTTTGGAAAGATATAGTTCTAAATTTAAATAAATATATAAATGAAATAAGTGTTATAAAACAGATTGTAAATTCACATAACGTTAAATTTCCTTCTGGTATAAACTTAACCAAACTAAAAAATGATTTTGAAATAATTTATAATTATATTAGTAATAAAGGAAAGATAGGTTCTATATTTAAGTTATTTCATAACCAATGCAATTATATTTTACAAGATTGTGAAGTAGATTACAGGCCTTTAGCTACTAAGGAGCAGTGTGATATATTTAAAAAGGCTATAGAAAAAGAACTTTTAGAAAGAAATCTTAAAACCTTATGGAATAATACAGTAAAAGAATATGGTGGAAGGTTAATAACTAATTCAGATAATAATCTTTTAAATACTATTTCGGAAAACATATTGGAAATAAAAACCATAGTCGATTGGGAAAAATCTTATGCAAATGTTATTCACGAGTACTTAGCCGGTTCAAAATTTCCTGTTGAAATTAACTTATACAACAAAAAAGATTATTATTACTTAATAAATGTATTTCAATCTGTAAAATATATAAGAGAACATGAAACTTTAAATACTAAACTGCAAACCACAAGAAAACTATTTATAAAAAATGACTATTTAAATGAAGCTGCTGATTGGATAGCTGACTACGATAAAGTAAAATTAAGAAAATTGTATGATGATTTGTGGAAATTCAAAGAAATAAAAGATACAGCTAATGAATTAAATACGTATATAAGTAAACTTCAAAGTACCTGTCCTTTATTTACTAAAAAGCTTTTAAGCAAGTGGTCAGATAATTCTACTTTAGATAATTACACAAATTGGGATAACGCCTGGAAATGGAAAGCTGGCAGTTCTCTTTTAAGTGAAATATACAAATTAAAACCTGAACAATTAGAACAGGATATAGAAGCTGAAAATTTAAGAGAGACTATGTTAATAAAAGAAATAGTGGCTAAAAAAACCTGGTACAATCAAATTATACGTACTACTGAATCCCAAAAAAGAAGTCTTTTTACCTGGATGGAGTCTATAAAAAGGATTGGAAAAGGTACAGGAAAACAAGCTTCAAAGTATAGAAGATTAGCCCAAAAAGAAATGGAAAATTGTAAAGGGGTCATACCTGTTTGGATTATGCCTTTAAATAAAGTTATAGAAACTATAAAGCTAGAAGATGATTTATTTGATGTTGTTATTGTAGACGAAAGCAGTCAAAGTGACATTTCAGCACTAACTGTACTGCTTAGAGGCAAGAGAGCTGTTATTGTTGGTGATGAATGGCAGATAAGCCCTGAAGCTATAGGTAAAGATAATGAAATGGTTGAAAATCTTATTCACAGATATTTAAAAGATATTCCTCATAGTGAATGGTTTGATTTGAAAACCAGCCTTTATCATACAGCACTAAGAGTATTTCCAAGCCGTTTGGTTCTTAAGGAACATTTTAGATGTGCCCCTAGCATAATTGGTTTCAGTAATGATTTATGTTATTCTCGAGAAATTATACCTTTAAGATGTCCTGAAGCTTCTGATTCATTTTCACCTACAGTTTCTGCAATTAAAGTAGAAAATGGTTTTAAAGATTTATCTAAAAATGTAAATGAGGAAGAAGCATTAGCTATAGTAAATAAAATAGTTCAGTGCTGCAGTGATGAAAAATATAAAAATATGACTATGGGTGTTATATCCCTTTTAGGAGAAGCTCAAAGTGAACTTATCGAAAATTTGCTTAAAGAAAATTTAGGTATTGAAGAAATGATACGCAGAAGATTAATATGCGGTGATGCTTATTCTTTCCAGGGTGATGAAAGAGACATCATATTCTTATCTTTAGTTATTGCTAAAAATGCTAAATTTACAGCTTTAACTAAGGAATCAGATATACGAAGATTTAATGTTGCTGCAAGCCGTGCTAAAAATCAAATGTTCTTATTTCATAGCGTGGATATAGAGGATTTAAATCCAAAATGCGTAAGATCAAGTCTTTTAAGTTACTGCTCAAATAGTGAAAAAAAATCACTCCAGTATGAAAAGACAAATAATCTATTAGTATCTGGTTTTAAAAATGACGTATTCTGTGCTCTAGAAAAAAGAGGGTATACGGTTAAATGTGATGTAAAAATAGGAAAATATAGAATAGACTTTGTGGTAGAAGGTTCTCACAGTAGACTAGCAGTGGATTGCTGCGGCGAAGATACTGCATTCTCCTTGAACTGGGAAGAAAACCATAATAGAAGAATGACTCTTCAAAGAGTTGGCTGGAAGTTCTTTATACTGCGTGAGAGCGAATTTTATTATAATCCCGAAAATAGTATAAATAAAATTGTTCATTATTTGCAATCAAACCGAGTATAAGTTAAATTTAAATAAAACTAAAAGCGGCAGCTGTATGTAAAACTTTAGTACTGCTGCCACTTTATTTTTTCGTTTACGTAATCAATTTATTAGGCACTTAATATTAGTTCATCTACCTTGCATCTTAAAACTTTTGCAAGGACAACTACTTTTTTAAAACTCGGATTTCTCTTGTCCCCTCTTTCTAATTCCTCTAAATAAGATTTTGAAATTGAAGTTTCATATTTCGGATTGTTCGTAAGATTTTGGATATCCAAAGTAGTATAACCCAAATTTAATCTTATATCACGAATTTTTTTACCGTCTAACATAAGAAAACCCCCTATTTAATTATTAAGTTCCTACTTCAATTATAACTTTTTTTTCGGAATATTTATAGTACTTTTTATATGTTTTTTATTATTTAAGGAATTTGCATATTTAAGATTTTTATAGCTACATTCATTATTTATAGTGTTTTTTATTAGATTAAATCGCAATATATGGCTATATAAAATAAATAACTCAAAGTATTCATTTTATATTAACTTGATACTAATTTAAACATAATAATTATTGATATTAATTTTTCCTTAATAGTTTTTGGTATCAATTGGATAAATAAACTTTTGTTATTGGGGTATGTTATAACTAAGTATTTCATTTTTATATGGAGGTATAATCATGGATAATAATAAAAGTCATATGAGAAGCGATGATAAATCTAATGCTGAACTTAGAAAAATGTATCCTAAAGATGGCTCTGACATAGGTATAATTCAAGGGGATAAAATAGGTTCTCACTCTAATGGTAAAAAATTTACTAAACGTTCAAAACTATCACACAATATATAATTCATAAGCCAAAAGAGGCAAAGTTTGTCATTGTATGAAAGACTTTGCCTCTTTTTTATTTTTTGTAGTATAATATACTAGTTAATATAGGTGAGGTGAATTTAATGAAAAATAGGATTCTTCATTTGCTAAAAGAAAATGAGGGAAATTTTATATCAGGGCAAATAATTAGTGAAAAGTTAGGTGTAAGCCGTACTGCTATATGGAAATACATAAATACTTTAAGAAACGAAGGCTATCATATAGATTCCATATCAAATAAAGGATATAATTTAACTTTTTCTCCAGATTTACTTTCTTTTGAAGAAATAAACGAAAATTTAACTACCAAATATATAGGAAGAAACTTATTTTATTTTGAAAGCTTAGATTCTACAAATACAAAAGCAAAAGAACTTGCTTTAAAGGATGCTTCCCATGGCACTATAATAATAAGTGAAGAACAAACTGCTGGCAAAGGTAGATTAGGACGATTTTTTTTATCTCCTAAATATAAAGGTATCTGGATATCTATTATCCTAAGACCAGATATAGATCCTTTAAAAGTACCAAAAATCACTCAAATAGGAGCCGCTGCTGTCGTTAAAGCTTGTGAAGCTTTTAATATAAATGTTAATGTTAAATGGCCTAATGATATAATTTTAAATAATAAAAAAGTTTGCGGAATTTTAACCGAGATGAGTGGAGAATTAAATAAAGTTAACTATGTAGTTATGGGCATAGGTGTAAATGCAAATATAGATGAAAATGATTTTCCTGAAGAATTAAAAAACAAAGCTACTTCCATAAGTATTGAAACAAAAAATTACATAAAGAGAAAAGAATTTGTAGGTATCTTACTTAATAATTTTGAAAAACTATATGAAGAATTTGTAGAAGAAGATAACATAAAAACTTCTATAAATATATGCAGAAAAAATTCCATACTCATAGGAAAAGAAATTAAAATTATAAATAGAAATAAGGAAACTTTGGCTAAAGCATTAGATTTAGATGAAAATGGAGAATTAATAGTTGAGCTTAAGGATGGAAATATATACAAAGTTGTCTCTGGTGAAGTTTCAATTAGAGGAATAAATGATAGTTACACTCCCCAATAATAAAAGCGCTATCTAAAAAAATAAAAGGGATTTCTCAGAATGCATACACATGCATTTTGAGAATTGCCCTATTTTTTATTATTTTGTTCTTTATAAACTGAACCTATTCTTGTCCATTTTTGACCGCACTGCGTACATTTTAAAATTTCACTATTTTTTTGAACATTAAACACTATTGTTTTAAATTTATAACAACCACAATCACATCTAAATTTATTTAGTTTCAATATGGTTTATCCCCCTTCTTAATATGAAATTTAACTTTATCGTCCAATTATATCATATTAACTGTTTTTATGCCAATTATACTTTTAAAACTTTTATTTTACTACTATATATAATAAAATTTAGCTCTCAGCAGACTGGGTTTCCACTTTAGGTTTGATTTTTATTAATAAAGTTGAAATTAACGCTATCAATACAAACAGTGCACATAACATCAATATATAATCAAAAGCATCTACGGAAGCCTTCTTCTTTAAAAGTCCCATAAGAATGCTTTTAGCTTGAACTTGGGATTGAGTTAAAGATATTCCGTTAAGTGTTAGTTTATTTTGCATTTGATTAAAAAACGCTGCTGCTTGTATATTAAAAGGCGTTACTTGCTCTGATAACCTATAATAATATATATCTGATTTATTTGTAAGAGAAAGCGTCATCATAGTTATAGAAACAGATCCTGCTATTTGCTTAAAAGTATTTTGAAGAGTTGAACCTTGGGAAATTAAATTCTGTGGTAAAACATTCATTCCCAATGTAGTAAGCGGCATCATAGTAAGTCCTAACCCTGCACCTCTAAGTATTAAAAGCAAATTTGTCATATTCCTAGAAGTATCTAAATCTATCTTTCCCAATTGATATGATGACAAACCTAATAAAATTAGTCCAGGCAGTATTATTATCTTTGGGTTTATTTTATCCACTACTTTTCCACTTATAGGCATCATTAATCCTGTAACAATTGCAGACGGAAACATTAATATACCTGTTTGCATAGCTGTATATCCTTTAAGTCTTTGTAAAAACAAAGGTATTGCATACACACCTCCCATCAACGCCATATTAATTAATGTGAGTGCAATTAAAGAAAAGGAAAAATCCAATTTTTTAAGTACCTTTAAATCTAAAAGTGGTTCATTGATAGTTAATTCATTTATAACAAACAATATTAGATTAAAAATTCCTATTGCTAATATAACAGGATTTTTCACATCACTCCAATCTATAGGATTTTCACTTAGCACATATAAAATGCTTACAATTCCAACTGTTGAAAATAAAAAACCCATCATGTCAACTTTTTCAGGAGCTTTATGAGGAAATTCCTTTAATAACATTGCAGATAAAATTATTGCAATGATTCCAATAGGAACATTTACATAAAAAATTAATCTCCAATCTAATTTTTCAATAATAAAACCACCAAGAGTAGGACCAATAGCAGGAGCTGCCATACTAGCTATTCCCCAAAAGCCCATAGCAAGTCCACGTTCTTTTTGTCCAAACATCTGAAAAATAATAGTCATACTAACTGGCATAATCATTCCGCCTCCAAGAGCCTGCAGTATACGAAATACTATCATAGCTGAATTGCTCCAGGACATACCGCAAAGAAAGGAACCCAGTGTAAATGAAATTAATGCAAAAATATATAATTTCTTGTTCCCAAATTTTTCTCCTAAAAATCCTGTAAGAGGTACAATAGCACCTAATGTAAGTGTATATGCAGTTAACACCCACTGCACAGAATCCAAAGATACATTAAAAACTGCCATCATCTTAGGTATTCCGATATTTACTATGCTAGTATCAAGAATAGCCATAAACGTACCCATAACCACTGCTGCAAGGGCAAACCATCTATATGAATCTGATGTAATATCTTTTTCCATAAAAATCTACCTCTTTTCATTTAACGTGGATTTTAACAACAGTATTTGTTCCAGGTAATAGTTTATAATTATTTTCAGAAAGTGAAATCTTTACAGGAATTTTCTGTACAACCTTTGTGAAGGTCCCACTAGTTGACGTAGGAATAATAGCCAAATCAGAATTAGCATATTCACCAATATCAGTAACTTTACCAGTTAACTTTAAACCATCATATTGATCTATAGTAATATCAACTTTTTGTCCAATCTTCACCTTTTTAACCTTTGTTTCATCTATATTGGCATTTATATATATAGCAGATGGATTTATCATTGTAGCAAGTGGTTGTCCTGCAGTAACTATCTCTCCTGCAGTTCCCTGCTTTTTTAATACAACTCCATCAATAGGTGCTCTTACAATGGAAGAATCCATACTTGTATCTGGTAAGCTTCCCATGTCAATTCTACCCACTATTTGATCCTTTTCCACATACTGACCATCCTTAATATTTATTTCTGCAAGTTTACCTGTAATTTGTGGTGCTACTTTTACCAAATCACTTTGAACTGTTGAATCATCTGTTGATACAAAATATGTAGAATCGTACCAATAATATGCAATTATACCTCCTACAACTACTAACATTAATATAAACACAGGAATTAATAACATCTTTTTATTTGATTTCATAATTTATTCACCCACCTTATTTTTTTAACCCTATTTCTGCAAACATACCTGGTTTTAGAATATCACTGTGATCTTTAAGAACTATTTTTACTAAAGCATTTTTATTACGAGAATCTATTTGTGAGTTTATTGTTGAAATTTCGCCTTGAAATACTTTATCTGAAAATCCAGATACTTTCACATTAACTTGAAGCCCTCTTTTTAACCTGGCAAGTAAGTTCTCTGGTACATAACTATCTATATGAAGTCCATCACCATTTACAATTGTAACAAGAGGTTGGTTAGCACCAGACATTTCTCCTACATTTATATTTTTTACAGTAATTGTTCCTGATATGGGTGCTGTAATAACTGTATGAGTTAATGAAGTTTTGGATACTTCTGCCGCAGCTTCAGCTTGCTTTACAAGTGCCCGAGATGCATTTATATCACTTTGTGTTGGACCATTTTCCATAGAAGCTAGAGCTTGTGAATCTGCATCATACTTAGCTTTTGCAGCAGAGAATGCCTGCTGTGCTTGTTCAAGGTTTACTTCAGCAGTGTTACCTCCCTGAAGCAGTTGTTTTTGACGCGCATAATTTTTTTGAGCAATATCATAAGCTGTTTTATCTCCAGCTACAAGTGCCCTTTGGGAAGCAATTGATTCCGGTCTTGTTCCAGCCTTAATTTTATCTAAGTTGGCTTGATTGGTTGAAACAGCAGCTTCTGCTTGATCCACTTGAGATTGAAGGTCTTTATTGTCTAAGTAAATGATTGGATCCCCAGCATTTACTTTGGTACCCACATCTACTTTAATTTCAGTTACTTTTGCATTGATTTGAGAAGATATATTGGCATAATTATCTGCTTGAATTTTTCCACTTAAAATGTATGTATCTTCAGATTGTGTTTTATTTTCACTGCTCCTTCTAAAGTTATTTTCTCTTGAGGAACATCCTGCAAATAATGTTGTAATGGTTAATGATAATAACAATGGCATTAACTTTTTTATTCTTTTTTTAGTGAACATAAACATATTTCCTCCTTTATTAAAAGCTCTGTTATCAATAAAAATCAGCTGATACTCAAAAAAATAAACATGGTTTTAATCTATGTTTTAAACATTGTTTAAATAAATATTAATACTAACACCAGTAATTGTCAATATAATTTTTCTTTTTAAAATTAGAATACAAAAAAATCATTTTTGAAAATGCCTTTATGTTAGCCAAATACCTTTGTAAATTATAATAAAAAAAATATATACATATGCCTTTTGTTATTGACAAAAAACATATAAATTAGTATGATAATATTGAAATATGTTTTAAACATTGTTTACATGTAAAATAGTAATAAGCTATTTATACAAAATCATAGATTTTTGTTACCAGCTTAGGAGGAACTCATATGAAAAATAATTTAAAAAATGCATCAAATGCAAAAGAAAGAATACTAAATTCAACACTTTACATCATTGGAAAAGAAGGTTTCCAGAATGTTACCACAAGAAAAATAGCAGCTGCCGCTGATGTCAATATAGCATCTATTAATTATCATTTTGGATCAAAAGATAATGTTATTAATGAAGCTTTAAAATGTTTTACTGGTATGTTTAGAAATTCCTTTAAGATTCTCGACAACAATGAATTAACTCCAGTAGAAAGACTTAGAAATTTTCTTAAAAGTTATTCAGATGTTAGTACAGAATATCCTGATGTATTTAAAAACTTCGTTAATAAACTTATATATAATGAAGAAATTCAACCTGAATATATGAAATTTCTTCAACAAGAAGGAATTTCAAGCTTAATGAATATTTTAAAAGAATTGACGGATGTTAAAGATGATTATCATTTGCATATGATGGGATTGCAAATAATTAGCACTTTGATATTTCCTATATTATTAGGTAATAAAATAGAAAATATTGCTGGTCTTGATTATAAAAATAAAAATGTTAGATATGATTATATTGAACTATTAATTGAATCTATTCAAGGTAAGTAACACAAAATTCAACAATATTTTTTCATGTAATACATCTATAAATTCATTACTCGACTTTCGTATATTCAATTTGGGCTTAATATAAGCATAATGCTAAGCAAAGTGCAGTGAAAGTTTTGATTTTAACTTTTACTACGAGATATAGGATAAGCGGTATGAAGACTGATATATGTTGTGCAGGAACATTCGAACAAATTTTAGAAGTTCTTTGCTTGAGATATTGAAAAATACCGTAATTTTTGCCAGGACGTCGCATTTGAAGAGGTAGGTATTTTTCAATATCTCAAGCAATTAGAACTTCTTAATGAAGTGAGTGTTCCTGCATAACATATATCAGCCGTAATACAGCTTAACGTTTCTTCGGTTACTTGCTTGGCATTATTTTTATAAACTTCATTCTAAAATACAAATTATTTCTCACCTAAGTATTCTTCCAATACCAAATTTTTATTAAACATTTCCTTTGCTGCCTTTACTCCAACATATCGGATATGCCAGGACTCATAATTATAACCTGTTATAGATTCTTTTTCCTTTGGATATCTCATAATAAATCCAAATCTATAGACATTAGCCTTTAGCCACTTTCCCTCTCTTGTTTGTCCAAAGTCTAACATTAATCGACCTTGCGCCCCCTCTTTATTAGTTACATCCATTGCAAGACCAGTCTGATGTTCACTAGCTCCAGGTTCTGCCACATACTCATCAGCTTGCTTTTTACCAACCTTTTTTATTCTTTCCTTATAAACTTGCTTTTGTGATGCATAAGACCTATAACCAGAGTTACCATATAAATTTATATCTTGCTTACCAGCGTATGCAAATAAATTTTCTAAAGCCCTAGCTGCCTCACCTGGCATCATAAATAACTTTTTCAATTCTATACGCCTCCATAAGTTGTTTACAACTTTTAATTATCACATAAATTCTTTATACTTTGAAACAATGCTTTATTTGAATTTATTATATTTTCATTTCCGCTTACACACAGATTATTTTGCTTCATGATAGCATCCATCATAGGTGCATAATTTTGTATATCCTCTGCTGTAGTTGAAAGAATTTCATCACGATATTTTTGAACATCTTCCTGTGTTATACCCATAATATACATATTATCAATTTTCAACAATAAAATTAGTGGAAACTGCTTTATCTGAACTTACTTCTGCAAATACTGTATTAAAACAAAAGCATTGAAACGTGAAGATAAATGTTAGTAGTAAAATAAATTTTCTTTTTAGAATCTTCATTTTTAACCCCTCCTTATTTTGTTAAAGTTTGTGAATGTATTAGGAAGCTCTCTAATGTACCCATTATTATGCTTACTGCAAAAACTGAAGAACAAGATATACTACAGGGCTTTGATGAAGGTACTGATGCATATGTAACCAAGCCTTTCAGTCCTAAAGTGCTTGTAGCAAAGACCAATGCTCTTTTAAATAGAGTTGATAACAAATTAAATGCTAATGACAATATTTTTTCAAAAGATGGTTTTATTATAAATTTCAATTCTGGTGAAGTTACTGTGGACAACTCAAAAATAGTACTGACACATAAAGAATATGATTTATTAAAATTTTTAATCCAAAATGAAGGAATAAATTCTAAATCCACTGCTTTTGAAAAAATACAATTAAGTTCTTTGGAAGACTTTGAAAAGCAAAACCTAATAAACTTTGTTATATTTGATAAAGATTTAAATAATGTAAAAATCACACGAAATACAAAATCAAAATTTGATCCTTATTATGTTGATTATATTAAAAATAAAATCATAAATTATAAATTTAGTATACATTACTTTCCTGACGTGGGGAATGAAATGCCTCTTTTCCGTATTTACAATAAATATAAAATTCCTACTAAGTATATAGTATTTGAAAAAGTCTATATGTCATCAAAAACTGATTATGTTTATGTAACTGCAATTATTCCAGAAGTTTTTACATCAACCTATTCAAATATATTAAAAAAGTATGCTATTTGTATATGTTTGTTTTTAATTATTTTAATTTTTATTGTTTCTATAATCCTTGCATACGGGGTGGCAAAACCTATATTGAAAATAAATAAAACTGCAGCTAAAATAGCAAGCTTAAATTTTTCTGAAAAGTGTGAGATAAAAAACGAAAATGAAATAGGAAGTTTAGCTAAAACTATAAATATTATGTCATACAACCTTGAAAATACACTTCATAAACTTTCTAATGCCAATGAAAAATTACAAAAGGATTTAGATTTGCAAAGAGAACTTGATTTGCTTCGAAAGGAATTTTTAGGTGCTGTAACTCATGAATTTAAAACACCTATTACATTAATAAGAGGTTACACTGAAAGTATAAAAGACGATGTTGCACAAGGAAAAGAAAGAGAATTAGCCTTTAAAACCATACTAGATGAAACAGAAAGAATGGATAAGCTTGTAAAAGATTTATTAGAGCTGTCAACTTTAGAATCTGTAGGATATAAACTTAATGTTTGTGAATTCTACATAAATAATCTTATAAACAAAATAAGCGTTAAATATGAAAATATTGCTAGGGAAAGAAACATTACATTGGAATTCAGCAACTACAGTGATGTATTAGTCATAGGAGATGAGTTTCGTATAAGCCAATTATTATTGAACTTCATAAATAATGCTATAGATAACACACCCGAAAAGGGATATATTAAGTTGTCCTTAGAAAACATGATCACCTACGTAAAAATATCAATTGAAAACTCTGGTAAAAATATTAATGAAGCTGAAATAAGTAGAATTTGGGAAACCTTTTATAGAGTTGAGAAATCTCGAAATAAAAAATTTGGAGGAACAGGTCTTGGACTTGCTATATCAAAAGCAATCCTTGAACTTCATAATAGTGATTACGGTGCTACAAATACACCAAATGGTGTTTGTTTCTTCTTTACATTAAAAATTATAAATTAGAAAGGGCCACACTTTGAATCAAAAAAATGTCAGTGTATTAAATTTTAATACACTGACATTTTAATTAATGGTGACCCCTAGGAGACTCGAACTCCTGTTACCACCGTGAAAGGGTGGTGTCTTAACCGCTTGACCAAGGGGCCTCATATTTTTTCTTTTGTTTATTTAAGTTTTTTCTTTGGATTTTCGACTACGTTTATTATAATAATATATTTTTTGCTATATGTCAACAATTTTTGTAACTATTTTAATCTTTGTCCGCAATAAGGGCAAAATTCAAAATTGGAATCTACATTTCTCCCACAATTACCACATCTTAGCTGTCCATACATTCCATAATCATTTTCTATAATTTTCAAATCCCAATAAGTAATAGCGGAATCTTCTCCCGCCTCTACCTTCATACCTTTTTCTTTAGATATTTCATAAATAGTATTACAATTGTTGCATATTAAAAAATATCTTATATTCCATTTAAAAATCGGTATGAAAAATATATGAAAAAAAGAATACTGCTTTATTAATGTATGCCTGCTTCCATTACACTTCTTGCAATCTACAGTATTTATATTTTTTATCTCTTTTTGTTTATCTTCTATTCCAAATATACCTATAAAAAACATAATACCCTCCTAAAGTATTGAATATACTAAGAAATCCACTTCATAATGTTACAACAAAAATCCTCAATTTACAATACAAACTAATCTAAACATAGTATATTTTAGCACATAAGCATAAAATATATGCTTTACTACATATAATAAGTAATAATTTGCTTACTAATTCAAAAGGAGATGTTTACTATGATATTAATAAAAAACATAGAAATTTATTCACCAGAATATTTAGGTAAAAATGATGTTCTCATATGCTTTGATAAAATAGCCTGTATATCCAAAAACATCCAGGTGCCCGATAAAGATTTTCCTGAAATTCAAATAATTAATGGAGATGGTTTTACTTTAACTCCTGGATTCATTGATCTTCACGTTCACATTATCGGTGGTGGTGGTGAAGGCGGCTTTACCACAAGAGCTCCCGAATTAAACCTTACAGACTTTACTCTTAATGGTATTACTACCTGCGTGGGATTATTAGGAACAGATGGTACTACAAGAAGTATGGGAAGCCTAGTTGCCAAAGCAAGGGGGTTGGAGGAAGAAGGCATAAACACTTACTGCTGGACAGGATGTTATGAAATGCCTACAAGAACAATAACTGATAGTGCTAGAGGAGATATTGTTTTAGTAGATAAAATAATAGGAGTAGGTGAAATTGCCGTATCAGATCATAGGAGTAGTAATCCTTCTTCTGAAGATTTAATTCACCTTGCTTCTGAAGCTAGAGTTGGAGGTATGCTGTCAGGTAAATGTGGTATTTTACATATACATATAGGTGATGGAAAGAAAGGACTTACCCCTGTATTTAACATAATAGAAGATTCCGAAATACCTTATGAAAATTTACTTCCTACTCATGTAAATAGAAATCCATTAGTATTTAAACATTCTATAGAATATGCTAAAAATGGAGGTTTTATTGATATAACTACAGGTATTAAACCAGAAGGAGATGCTTCCATATTTGCTTTTGATGTTTACAAAACTATGCTTAAAGAAAATATATCTCCTTACCATATTACTATGAGTTCAGATTCAGGCGGAAGTATGCCTATATTTGATGAAAAAGGTAAACTTGTTTCTTTAAAAATAGGTCTTCCATCTACAAATATGGAAACCGTAAGACAGTGCATAGAAAACGGTATATCTATGGAAGAATCTCTTATTCCTTTAACCTCTTCCCCAGCTAAACTTTTAAAATTTAAAAATAAAGGTAAAATTAGCGAAGGTTTTGACGCTGATCTATTAATATTAGATAAAAATCTAAACTTAAGTACAGTCATATGTAAAGGTAAAATTATGGTAAACAATTACAAACCTACAGTGTATGGAACTTTTTCAAAATCAAGTGATTCTTAGGTTCAGATTGACTTTGCTTATGAGAACTACTCTACAACTGAACCTTAGAAGAACTTATCTAGACGCATAGCAGTACTTATCCCCTTCTTTAATAGAAGATGGGTAGTAACAATGGTAGCGGTCGGATAAATTTAATGGTTTACATTAAAAGCTTATTACGTTAAACTATTATTAGTATAACGTTAATTGAAAAAATAAACAGAAGTAGGTTGTTACAAATGATAATAAGTCCAATAATTATTTCTTTAAAGGTTTCTTTAATTTCCACAATTTTTACATGCATAATAGGAATCGCTTTAGCTAGACTATTTACCAAATATGACTTTAAAGGCAAAAATGTTTTAGAAGTTTTAATAATATTACCTATGGTATTACCACCTTCTGTTACAGGATATGGCCTTTTAGTTATATTAGGTAAATATGGTTTCATAGGTAAACTTATTTTCAATGTTTTTAATACAAGTTTAATTTTCACTTTAACCGCTGCTTGTATAGCTTCCTTTATAGTTTCTCTTCCATTAATGTACCAAAGCTGTAAAGCAGCCTTTGTGAACATGGACAAAGTTTATGAAAATGCTGCAAGAACATTAGGAGCAAGTGAGCTTAAAGTGTTTTTTAAAATCACTCTACCAATGGCTTTTCCTGGTATAATAAGTGGATTAGTTTTATCCTTTGCTAGAGCCTTAGGTGAATTTGGTGCTACTTTAATGGTAGCTGGAAATATTCCAGGAAAAACTCAAACCATTCCTCTTGCCATATATTTTGCTGTAGAAAGTGGAGACAGCAGAACTGCTAATATACTCGTAGCAATAGTTTTGATTTTCAGTTTTACCACTATATATAGTCTTAATATATGGACAAAGCGAAATTGTAAATAATATTTTTAAGGATGGATTTTATGCTTAACGTTAAAATATTTAAAAAGATGTATTGTTTTGATTTAGATGTGAATTTCTCCATTAATAAAGAAGTACTTGTTATACAGGGCCACTCCGGTTCAGGCAAAACTACAATTTTAGATTGTATATCTGGTCTCAAAGCTCCTGAAACTGGAGAAATATCTATAGGAAACAAAACTATATTTTCTTCTGAAAAAAATATAAATATGAGAATTAAGGATAGAAATGTAGGCTATGTATTTCAAAATTATGCTCTTTTTCCTCACATGACTATAGAAAAAAATATATTATTTGGTTTGGAATGTAAAAGTTTAAAGGACACTAACTACATTAAACATATTATGAAGGTTTTTAATATTGATCACTTAAAAAAAAGATACCCTAAGCAAATATCAGGTGGTGAAAAACAAAGAGTAGCACTAGCTCGAGCTCTATCTATAAAACCTGATGTTCTACTTTTAGACGAACCCTTTTCAGCTTTAGATGTTGAAACCAAGTCTATAGTATATGAAGAATTTTTACAGTTAAAAAAACTATATTCTATAGATATTATTTTAGTTACGCACAATCCTGAAGAAGCTCGTTTATTAGGAGATAAAATAATACATATAAGCTATGGAAAAATTAAAGAAGCTGAAAATGCTGCAGCCTTAGCAGCCGACGTTGCTATTGAATAATTTAAAAAGCTATAAAACATAGGGTTAATACCTTAGTTTCATAGCTTTTACTATATACACCTTATTTACATAGATTTTAATTTACTTTCAATAAGTTCTTTTGCCACCTTAGGATTTGCCTGCCCCTTTGAAGCCTTCATTACCTGACCCATTAAGAATCCTGCTGCTTGCTGCTTACCACTCTTATAATCTTCTATAGATTTAGGGTTAGCTTCTAAAACTTCATCTACTATCTTTTCAAGCACATCTGATAAACTTATTTGAGAAAGCCCTTTTTCCTTTACTACTTCTTCAGGATCTTTTCCTGATTCAAATATTTCATTGAATACTTCTTTTCCTGCCGTATTACTTATTTTTCCTTCTCCTATTAATTTTATAAGCTTATAAAACATTTCTGGCTTTAAGCTCATGTCACTGCATTCCATTCCTTTTTCCTTTAATATTCTAAGAACTTCAGCTAAAATCCAATTTGCAGCAGTTTTTGCATCTGCTCCAAATCCTACAACATCCTCATAGAAATGACTTAGGGCCTTATCTGAAACTAAAATTTCTACTTCCTTTTCTGTAAGCTTAAATTGATCCATAAACCTAACTTTCTTTTGTGGTGCAAGCTCTGGAATAGACTTTTCTATATTTTCTATTTGACTGTCACTAATAACTATTGGTACTAAATCAGGATCTGGGAAATATCTATAATCATCAGCATCTTCCTTAGATCTCATAGGAACAGTTCTACCTTTTCCGCTATCCCATCTTCTAGTTTCCTGCTTTATCTTATGACCTTCTCCATAGTTATAAAGTTCTTGTTGTCTTTTTTGTTCCTTTTCTAATGCTTTTTGAACTTCTTTAAATGAATTTATATTTTTAATTTCTACCTTAGTATTTAATTTTTCCTGTCCCACTGGTCTCATAGAAATATTAGCATCACATCTCATAGATCCCTGATCCATTCTGCAGTCTGACACTTCTGCATATTCTAGTAAAGATTTTAAAGTCTTAAGAAAAGCTACTGCCTCCTCTGGTGAGTGAATATCTGGCTCTGTAACTATTTCTGCTAATGGTACACCTGCACGATTGTAATCTATTAGTGAAAATGGTTCATCTTCCAAATGAATAAGTTTTGCTGGATCTTCCTCTATGTGTATTCTATTTAATCTTACTTTCTTCTTAACTCCATCTAATTCAAACTCAACATATCCTCCGCTGCAGATTGGTAAATCAAACTGAGAAATTTGATACGCCTTTGTAAGATCTGGATAAAAGTAATTTTTTCTATCCATTTTATTTAATTTATTTATTTTACAGTTTAAAGCTTTTCCTGCTTTAATAGCTAAATCAACAACTTCTTCATTTAATACAGGTAAGGTTCCTGGTAATCCTAAGCAAACTGGACATGTATTACTGTTAGGCTCAGCTCCAAACTTAGTAGAGCAGCTGCAAAATATTTTTGTCTTTGTATTTAATTCAGCATGTATTTCTAAACCAATTATTGTTTCATAACTCATAATTTATAGCTCCCTTCCTGCTTATTTTATAGCTAAAGTATCAATTTTTAATTCTTTTTCTAGAGCATAAGCAGTTTTTAATATTTTCTTTTCACCAAAATGAGGTCCTATAATTTGAATTCCTATTGGAAGACCTTCTTTGCTAAAACCACAAGGAAGAGATAATGCTGGAACTCCAGCTAAATTTATATTTACAGTGTATATATCTGCAAGATACATTTCCATAGGATTTTCGCTCTTTTCTCCACTTAAAAATGGAAGTACAGGTGAAGTTGGACTTAATATCAAATCATATTTTTCAAAAGTTTCTTTAAACTGTCTACTTATTTCTTTTCGAAGTTTTTGAGCTCTATTATAGTAAGCATCATAGTAACCAGAAGATAATGCATATGTTCCAAGCATAATTCTTCTTTTAACTTCTTTTCCAAAGCCTTCTGTTCTTGTTTGTGCCATTAAATCATCAACAGATTCATAATCCTTTGCTCTAAAACCATATCTTATCCCATCATATCTGTCTAAGTTTGAGCTAGCTTCTGCTGAAGATATTATATAATAAGAAGAAAGTCCTTCCTCTGTTATAGGCATACTAGTTTCTTCAACTATGGCACCCATTTCTCTAAGCTTTTCTATAACCTTTTCCAAAGAAGCTTTTATTTCTTCATTTAAGCCTTTTCCAAAAAACTCCTTAGGAACTCCTATTTTTAATCCTTTAACACTTCCATCTAATGCACTTAAATAATCTGTTTCAACATTTTCTCTTGAACTAGTACTGTCCATTTTATCATGACCTGCTATAATTTCTAGTGTCATTGCACAATCCTCAACTGTTTTTCCAAAAGGTCCTATTTGGTCAAGAGATGATGCAAATGCTACAAGTCCAAATCTAGATATTAAACCATAAGTTGGCTTTAATCCAACTACTCCACAAAATGCTGCTGGTTGGCGAATTGAACCACCTGTGTCAGAACCTAATGATACTGGTGCAATTCCAGCTGCTACTACTGCAGCAGATCCACCTGAAGATCCACCAGGAACTCTTTTAAAGTCCCATGGATTTTTAGTTTTCATAAAAGCTGAATTTTCTGTGGAAGATCCCATAGCAAACTCATCCATATTAGTCTTTCCTATAATAACGGCATCTTCTTCCTTTAACCTTTTAATTACAGTGGCATCATAAGGAGGAATAAAGTCTTCTAATATTTTTGATGCACAAGTAGTTTTTATTCCATCTGTACATATATTATCTTTAATAGCGATAGGTACTCCTGCAAATTTTCCAAGCTTTTCTCCTTTTTTAACTTTTTCATCCACTGCTTTAGCACACTTTATAGCTTCTTCTTCACAAAGTGTAATATATGCTTCTACCTTTGGATCTACTTCTTTTATTCTTTCAAAAAGCTTTTTTACAATTTCTTCTGAAGTAAATTTTCCCTCTTCTATACCCTTTTTTATTTCAAAAGCTGTCATAGCTTGTATTTCCATATTTACAACCTCCTGATTTTAAATTAAAGTTAGAATTAAGATACTTTAATAAGTTTAAACCACCTTAATTCTAATTTAATTATTCTATTATCTTTGGAACTTCAACATAAGTGTCTCTCATGGTTTTAACATTCTGGAATAGTTTTTTATTATCTTCATAAACTTTTACTTCATCTTCTCTAACAAAAGACCTTAATCCTTCATCATATTTATTCAAATCTACACCACTCAAATCAAACTTATCTATAGATTCAAAATGCCCTAATATTCCTTCAAACTCTTTAGCCATCTTTTCTGCTTCTTCATCAGTAACTTTAAGTTTTGCAAGCTTTGCAATATATTTAACTTCATCAATACTTATCATTTTAAAATCCTCCTATTTCTAAATTAAGATATGCTTTCAATATCCTAAGGCTCTAATCTCTTCATGTCTCTTGGAAGCAATGTAGTTTCTCTTATATTGCTTAAGTTAAGAATTTTCATTGTAATTCTTTCAAGTCCTATAGCCAATCCACCATGTGGTGGCATTCCATATCTAAAACTTTCTAAATAGAAGCCATAATCATCTGGGTTAAATCCAAATTTTATTATATTTTCTTTTAGCATTTCATAATCATGTATTCTTTGGCCTCCTGTAGTTATTTCAAGTCCTTTATATATAAGATCAAAACTTTTTGTCATTCCATTTTCATCTGGCATTGCATACATAGGTCTCTTTGCTACTGGATAAGCTGTTAAAAATACAAAATCACTATCATACTTTTCTTTTATATATTTTGCAAAAAGTTCTTCTCCTTCTGCATCAATATTTCCAACTGGAGACTTTTTACCATACTTCTCTAAAAGTATTCTGTGCGCTTCTGCAAGAGGTATTCTTGGAATTTCTACTTTTTCTGGAAGATTTACATCATACATTTGTAATTCCTTACTGCAAGTCTTTCTTAGATGCTGGAACAAATATCTCATAAAACCTTCTTCTATATCCATAATGTCATTTTCATCTTTTATAAATCCTAATTCTAAATCTAAACTTATATACTCATTTAAGTGTCTATAAGTGTTATGAAGTTCTGCTCTATATGCTGGCGCTATTTCAAATACTCTTTCAAAACCTGCTCCTACCATCATTTGCTTATAGAACTGAGGACTTTGAGCAAGAAATGCTCTTCTTTCAAAGTAGTTTACAGTAAACATTTCAGAACCACCTTCAGTACCTGTACCTATAATCTTTGGTGTGTGGATTTCTGAAAAGTTTTTGTCTAATAAGTAATTTCTAAAAGCTGTAACTATTTCCTGTTGAACTTTGAATGCTGCTCTAGTTTTTGGATTTCTTAAACTTATATATCTATAATCTAATTCCGTCTCTAAATGCGCTGTTTTCTTTCTTTCATTTACTGTTATTGGAAGTTTATCATAATAAGTTTTTCCTAAAACCTTTAATTCTTTAACCTGCAGCTCAATTCCACCTAGAGCCTTTTCATTTGCTACCTTAGTTCCAACAACCTCTAAACTCATTTCTAATCTTAATCCCTTTAAAAGTTCCTTACCAACTACTAATTGAATTATTCCTGTCTTATCTCTCAAATGAATGAACCCAAATTTTCCAAAATCAAGTATTTTATGAATCCAACCTTGAACTAAAACTTCATCCGAAACGGCTTCCTTAATTTTTTCTACATATACTCTTTCCATAATATTGCGCCTCCTAAAATATATATTTTCTTAAAATTATTTTCTTAAACAAAAAAACCCTGTATTTAAAAAATACAGGGGCGAATTTTTCGCGGTGCCACCCTAATTTAGCTTTAAAACACTTACTTTTCACATACAATAAGAGTTATCACCTTATTAGGGGAACTTGTAATCCAGCGGAATTAAGTTATTTTTGAATATAAAAAAACGCCCTTATACCTTTCGGTATAGGGACGGATATTCCGCGGTGCCACCCTAACTTAGCTTTAAAGCTATCTCTTATCGGTACAGATAACAAAACTTATCGATACCTATCCCTTATAACATTGGGAATTACGTCTAAGCCTACTTTTATAAAAATTTCGGTTAGATACTCCAGAGTGTTCTTCAATATAACCTTCATATTCGGCTTCCACCTTCCCGAACTCGCTTAAAATCCAAATTATATTTACTCTCCCTATCATTGTTTTCTGAACATTTTTAATTTATGTTTATATTATAATTACTGTATAAATATAAGTCAATAGTTTTTTGATACTTTTTTAAATATTTATATATACTTTTTTCATTTTATCTGATTTATATTGCATTATTTGATAACTTTATAGCATAGCATGGATTTTTTTATACAATTATTATCCGCATTAAATGTTATTTTACTATTATGCACATCTTTATACAATGAAATACATTACTTAAATTTTCTATAAATTATATGCAACAAAACCCCATACTTAAAAAAGTATGGGGTTAATAAACATCGTGAAAAGTTAAAAAACTCTCTTGGAATTAATATCTTCTATCGCTGTTTCTTTGTTGTTTTCTTGCTTTTCTGCAAGATGGACATCTTTGTGGTTCATTTTCAAATCCTTTTTCTTTGTAAAATTCCTGTTCACCTTCTGTAAAAACAAATTCTGAATTACAATCTTTGCATACTATTGTCTTATCTGCCATATCTCTATGTACCTCCTGAATAATTTTTGGATTTAACTAATTTTTGACTATCTATCCTCATAATTAAGAAAGCATTGTCTAAAAATAATTAATCCATAAACAAATTTACAAGTATAACATCATATAGTAAATAGCATTTGCGATATACATATTTATACTTAAACACCATAATATAATATTATCCTTCAAAAACTATCATATCCAAAAATTAAATAATTATACTAAAAAAATTATAAGCATATAGTTCAACATCTAATCTTTATTACTATACTAAATTTTCCTTCATTAGGTTCTGAATAAATTTCTTGATTCATTTTAAGTATTAATTCCTTTGCTATAGCAAATCCAAGACCTGTGCTATTTCCATTTATTGTGCGATCTACAGTAAAAAATCTTTCAAAATCCTGCCATAATCAATGCACTTCCATAAAAAACAGATATTATGGAAAATATTCAAGTAAATACATACCACCATATCAACAATTATCAAGTGATTCTTAGACTTAGTTGGAATTTGCCTGTACTTATCCAGGTGCGTAAAGTAGCTATCTATCTATGCCCTTCTTCTTACCCATAAAAGTTAAAAGCTGATCTAGATAAGGATATCCTTCCATATCCCCTTGAACAAGAGTGGCCATAGCTCCTACTCCATTGCCAAACTTTCCACATTCCTCAATACCTAAACCTTTTAATATTCCTGATAAAAAACCTGCTGCAAATCCATCTCCAGCTCCAACAGTATCTACAGGTTTTTCAATTTGATATCCTTTTACATATTTGCTATCATTCTGATCTACTACATAACATCCATCAGCTCCAAGCTTTACAGCTACTATTTTACACCCCATAGCTATAAACTTGTCTGCTATTTCTTTTTCATCATTAGTTCCTAAAAGCATTTCTCCTTCTGAAATTCCTGGTAAAATTATGTCTGACATCTTTGCTATCTCTAATAGCACTGGCTTTGCTTCCTCAAGGGTCCATAATTTTAATCTAATATTTGGATCAAAAGAAATTACTATTCCACTTTCTTTTGCAATTTCTATAACTCTAAATACTACATTTCTTGCACTTTCAGATAATGCTGGCGTTATACCTGTAATATGAATTATCTTAGCTTGTTTTATATATTCTAAATCTAAATCCTCTATAGAAAGCTTACTTGCTGCTGAATCTTTTCTATAGTAATAAACATTTGGATTCTCGCCACTAAATCTCTCTTTAAAAAGAATACCTGTATTTGCTTTACTAGTAACTCTTACTCTTGAAACATCTACACCTTCTCCTCTTATAGTATTTTGAACATACTTTCCAAACTCATCATTACCTAATTTTGAAAACCATCCTACTTCATGTCCAAGTCTTGCTAGTGCTGTAGCAACATTTGAATCTGCTCCACCTATAGACTTATTAAAACCATGCACATATCTTAAAGGACCATTTGATTCTGGGTTAAAAAGCACCATAGTTTCCCCAAAAGTTAATATTTCCATTTATGCTTACACCTCACTTAAATATTAGCCCTTGCTTTTCTTACTTCTTCAACAAATTTTGCTGCTGTTTCAGTAACTAATTCATAATCTCCTGTTTTAGCACCCTTAGTTAAATCTCCACCTGTACCCACTGCTACAGCTCCTGCTTTTATCCAGTCCTTTATGTTATCTAAATTAACTCCACCTGTTGGCATAAAGTTTCCTTGTGGAATTGGACCTTTAAAAGAATTAATAATTGATGGACCATAAGCGTTTCCTGGAAATACCTTTAGTATTTCAGCACCATATTCTAATGCTTCAACTGCTTCTTTTACAGTCATTATTCCTGGCATCACTGCTATTCTATATCTGTTACATAGCTTAATAGTTTCAATATCTAGATACGGACTTACTATATATTTTGCTCCCGCAAGTATACAAGCTCTTGCTGTTTCTGGGTCAAGTACTGTTCCTGCCCCTATAATTAAATCCTCATCTTTATATATTTCTGATATTTCTTTTATGATATCTATTGCCCCAGGTACAGTCATAGTTATCTCTAAAGCTTTTATTCCACCTTTTTTTACTGCATCTATAACTTTTATTCCCTGCTTTTTTGATTCAGCTCTTATTACCGCTACAACGCCACATTCCATTATCTTTTGTATAATTTCAATTCTTTTCATCTTAATCCTCCTCGTACTAGTAAATCTTTTTCTTTATGAAGTGAAAACTTGAATCAGATGGAGTTTCAAACTCTACCTGATTCTTAGTTGATTATATAAACTCTATTTATATAGAAATTAAATCTTTTACACTAAAGTTAATATTAAGCTCATAATTTCCAACTATATTTGCATATTTTATTTTAGCTGTTTTTTGCTCTATATCGAAATACCAGCCTTCTTCGCTTACTTCCCATTGTCTTATATCTAGGAACATAGGAAGCTTTTTATCTTTTAAGCTTACTTGAACTGGAGCTATGTCCTTACATATTAAATCTATATTTATTTCTTTAGGTTGCTTGTCATAATTACCTTCTTTTTCAAAAGTAATTTTAACTCCGTTATTTCTCTTCAATGATACTAATGTCTTTAAATATTCTCCATTTTTGTAGTTATTAGTATTGCCATCATCTTCATATAATACAAAACTAGATTCCTCTGATGGCTCTATTAAGAACTTAAGTGTTTCTATTGAATCATTATGAATATTCATTAAACTTTCAGCCATCGGTATGATTGCTCCACTTCTAAAGAACATTGGAATTGAACCTAGTGCAACTTCAACTTCAATTGTCTGTCCTCCTTGATAGATCTGTTTTGTATTCCAATCAAACCAAGCAGTTCCTTTTGGAAGGTAAACCTTTCTTATTTTTGCACCCTTGTCAACCACGTTTGCAACTAATATAGAACTTCCAAACATGAAATCAAAGCTTTCTTCAAGTACCTTTTTATCATTTTCAAATTCATATACTAAAGGTCTCATAACTGGAGATCCTTCTGTAGCTGCTTCAAAAAGCATTGAGTATAAATATGGTACTAATTTATATCTAAGTTTTATTGCTTCTCTTATATATTTTGTATAAGATGGATACATCCATGGTTCAGTAACAGTGTTATCATTGTTACAAGAGTGAATAGAGAATCTTGGTTGGAATATTCCATTTTGAACCCATCTTACAAATAGTTCTGGCTCAGGTGCTTGACCGAAAAACCCACCTATATCACAACCTTGGTTTGCAACCCCTGAAAGTCCCATTCCTAGTATTACAGGAATATTAAATTTTAAGCTCTTCCAGCTTGTATTGTTGTCTCCTGCCCAAGTTTGAGCGTAACGTTGGATTCCTGCAAATCCAGCTCTGTTTGTTATATATGGTCTTGTATTTGGATATACTTCTGCTATTGTTTCCTTTGCCATGAATGCCATTAGGTTTGGCATTATTGGTCTTAAAGCACTAACTTCTTTCTTCATGCCTTCAAAATAACAAACAGCTTCTGAATCATTTATTTCATATTCGTTGTTGTCATTCCATATAGATGTAATTCCAAGAGAAACTAAAGATTCTGTTAAATGTTTCTTCCACAACTCTCTACCCTTAGGGTTTGTAAAATCTACAAAGGAAGCTGGACCTCCCCAATATCTATCAATTTGTGATTTTTCTTCTTTTTCATCCTTTATATAAGCCCCTGCTTCATCAAATTTCTTATATAGTGGGTGAGAAGTTAACATACCTGGTTTTATGTTAGGTGCTAATGAGGCCCCTTTTTCATTTACTTGACTTACAAAGCTTGCAGGGTTTTCAAATCTATCCTGATTCCAATTGAATACATATCTTTTACCATCTTCTCCTGTTGTGTATCCTGAGGACATAAAGAAGCCATCACAAGGAATTCCTTCTTCCTTGCATCTATCTAAAAATTGTAGAATAGCTTTATCCGAGTTTTTATCTAATTCTGTATAGTACATAGTTGATCCCATATATCCCAAGGAATATTTTGTAGGCATTGCAGTTTTTCCTGTTAAGTCAGTGTAATTTCTTATAACATCTTTTATCTTTGGACCATAGATAAAGAATACATCTAGCTCTCCGCCGTCAGCACAGAAATAGCTATACTTATTCCAGTAACCGCTTCTCTCACATCCCATATCAAAAGTTGAGTCATAAGAATTGTGATAGAATACTCCACTTGCTATACTGTTTGTATTGTTATATTTTACATAGAATGGTATGTGCTTATATAACGGATCTGTATATTCTGAATCATAACCTATAGTATCTACGTTATGCATTCTCATTCTTCTTTTCTTCTTATTTAAATAGCCAGTTTTTTCTCCAAATCCATAGAAATAATCTTCATCATCCATGCAAGAATAATGATAAAGTCTTCCTAAAGTATCTTTTACATAGGATCTTTCTTTTAGGTCTGAATGCAGCACATTACCTTCCTTATCCGTAATCTCTATGGCAAAAGGTTCTTTATAAATATTTATGTTTAATTTTTTTGTGGATAACAGGATATAGGTATCAAAATCTTCATATCTGCTGCTAACTGCTTCTACTCTCTTTCTTTCCCCTTTTAGCAAATCATCCATTTTATCTTTCCATGCAGTCATAACTAATGTATAGGATGCTTCTTCTTCAAATTCTTCATCAAAAGTACAACGAATTCTTACAATTTCATCATTTAATAATATAATTCTATACTTAGCAGCATTAGTATCAATGTCTAAATAATTGTCATGATTCTTTATACTTAAAATTTTATTACTTATCTTCACTTAATTTTTCCTCCTAAAAGTTACCCTAACTGTGTTAACTTATTTTTATATTTGTTTTATTCTAAGCAAATGCATGTACAGCACTATCCTATATGTCTAAATATTCTTTTGCGTTATTGTAACATATATTTTGGACAATATCTCCTAGTAGTTCCACATCCTCTGGTATTTCTCCATTTTCAACCCATTCTCCAATTAAGTTACAAAGTATTCTTCTAAAATACTCATGTCTTGGATAGGATAAAAAACTTCTGGAGTCAGTTAGCATTCCTACAAAACGGCTTAGTAACCCTAAGTTAGCTAATGCTGTCATTTGATCTATCATACCTTGTTTATTATCAAGGAACCACCAAGCTGACCCAAATTGTATCTTTCCTGGTACTTCACTCCCTTGGAAGTTTCCAAGCATAGTACCAAGAACATAGTTATCCTTTGGATTTAAGTTATATAATATAACCTTAGGAAGAGAATTTTCTGCTTCCAATGAATCTAGTAATCTAGAAAGAGGATATGCTATTTGTTCATCATTAACTGAATCAAATCCAATATCTGCTCCTAATCTTTTAAACATCTTAGTATTATTATTTCTTAAAGCTCCCATATGAATTTGCATTGTCCATCCCAATTCTGAGTACAGTTTGCCTAAAAATAATATTGTATATGTTCTATACTTACTTTCTTCATCTTTACTTACAACTTCACCATTCAAAGCCCTTGCAAATATTTCAGCTAGTTCTTTTTTTGAGGCTTCCATATATGTTACACTGCTTAAACCATGATCTGATACCCTGCATCCTACGCTGTTGAAAAACCTTACTCTTAACTCTAACGCTTCTAAAAATTCATCATAGCTGTTAATAGCCTTTCCAACTACTTGTGCAAGCTTTTCAACCCAGGAATTAAATCCAGCTTTATTTATTTCAACACCATTGTCTGGTCTAAAGGTTGGTAAAACTTTAGTATCAAATTGGTTATCTTCCTTAAGTTTTATATGGTATTCTAATGAATCTGTTGGGTCATCTGTTGTACATATTACTTTAACATTTGACTTTTTAATTAAGTTCCTTGCTCCAAAATCTTCTCCATTAATTAGCTCATTTGCTTTTTCCCATATAACAGGAGCAGTTTTTTCACTTAGAGGCTCATATATTTGAAAAAATCTTTGAAGCTCTAAATGTGTCCAGTGATAAAGAGGATTGCCTATAGCCATTGGCATTGTTTTAGCCCACGCCATGAATTTTTCATAATCACTGGCATCTCCAGTAATGTATTTTTCCTCTATACCATTGCTTCTCATAACTCTCCATTTATAGTGATCCCCATATAACCATGCTTCTGTTATATTTTTGAATTTTTTATTTTCATAAATTTCTTTTGGATTTAGATGGCAGTGATAATCAATAATAGGCATTTCCTTTGCATAATTGTGATATAAATTTACTGCTGTATTGTTAACTAATAAGAAATTTTCATCCATAAATTTTTTCAACATAATCACCTTACCTTTAAATAGCATTTTTTCTTGCATCTAAGTCAGCTAAAATCTCTTTGTATTTTTCGTCTGTTAAATTATATAGGAATATAAAGGCTAGAATAGCAATTCCTGCTCCAATAGCTGGAAATAAAAGCATTAATGATTTTAATCCTGCCAATGTTCTTGCTGATTGATGAACATTGGGAACGTATCCAATTATACTTAAAACTACTCCTGGAATAAATCCCGCTAAAGCTTGAGCAAGTTTTCTACAGAAACTATAGGTAGAATAAATAATTCCTTCTGTTCTCTCTCCTGTTTTCCATTCACCATATTCAATAGTGTCTGATATAAATGCCCAGTTTAAACCATTCATAAAGGCAGTTCCGAACCAAGCAATAGCTGAAAATATCATAAATGTACTCGCACTTCCAGGCAGCATATAGTTTATTAAATCACCAACTACCCATATAAATAATCCTACTAAATAAGTAGTCTTCTTTCCAATCTTCTTCACAACAAATGGCATTATTGCAACACCTATTAATGAACAACCTATACTTACGAAATTTAAAGTTGCTGTTAATTTTGCATTACCAAGGTTATATTGAGCATAATATACCATCATAGCTACCTTAAGATTATAAGATGATATTGTTAATAAGCTCATTAGATTTAACACCATTAGCGGTCTATTTAAAAAAAGTGCTTTAAACATCTTACTTAAAGGTTCTTTTTTCTTCTCTGGATTATCAACTCTTATATGTTCTACTGTATTTTTATAACAAATTAAATGAAATACTACACCGATTAATGCCATTAACCCCATAACTACTGGATAACCTACTTTAGAATTAGAAAACTTTAGTATTAGAGGTATTACAGCTACTCCTGTAAGCAACAAAGCTAATGAAGAACCAGCCTGTCTAAAAGAAGCTAACTGAGTTCTTTCTACTGGATCTTGAGTCATTGCAGATGCCAATGAACCATATGGAATATTTACAAAAGAATACGCTAATCCAAATAGCATATAAGTACAATAAGCAAAGGTTATTTTTCCATTCATTGATATATCAGGAGCTAAAAACGATAGTACTGTAGCAATTGCAAGTGGTATAGTTGCAAATAGAATAAATGGTCTAAACTTTCCTCTTTTACCTATATTCTTTCTTGAATCTACAATTGTTCCAACAGTTGTATCTGCAAAGGCATCAAATATTTTTGATATTAAGAAAACACTTCCTCCAACAGCACCTGGAATTCTTAGTATATCAGTATAAAACTTTAGAAGATATGATTGCCCTAAGTCAAACATAAATCCATTTCCCAGATCTCCAAATCCATAAGCAATCTTTTCTTTTAAACTTAATTTTTGTTTCGGTTTATTTTCCATGTTGCATCTCCCCATTCTTATTTTTTATATTTGTTTAAGAAATTAAATTAAGACTCCGCTAAAAGATTTTAAACCATTACAACAGTATTAAAAATTATGAATTTGATTATTTTCTTGCTGTTAACTTATTATTTTTACTATTCAGACTATATTTTGGTGTATGAAAATTGGCAATTTTATTTCATATAATTGTTCTAATTCACTGCTATGTAAACAGCTGTACCTAGCAGTGAATTATTTTTTTATAACTCAATGATTATTAAACACCAGAATAAGCTGAGAATCCTCCATCAACTGGTACAACTACTCCATTTACAAAGCCTGAAGCTTTATGATTTAAAAGCCACAAAAGTGTTCCTGTTAGCTCTTCAACCTCCCCATAACGTGCCATTGGAGTAGCATTTATTATCTTTTGAGCTCTTTCAGTATAGCTTCCATCTTCATTTACAAGTAATCCCCTATTTTGATTTGTTAAGAAAAATCCAGGTGCTATAGCATTACATCTGATTCCTACTTTTGAAAGATGTACTGCAAGCCATTGAGTAAAGTTTGAAACAGCTGCTTTCGCTCCACTATAAGCTGGAATTCTTGTAAGTGGCGTAAATGCATTCATTGAAGAAATATTTAATATGCTTGCATCCTCTTTACCTATCATATCCTTCACAAAAACTTGAGTAGGAAGTAATGTTCCTAAAAAGTTTAAATTGAAAACAAATTCTATTCCTTTAGGATCTAGATCAAAGAAAGTTTTAATTCCTTCTTCCTTATTTTCTAAATCTTCTTTAAATAAATAATCCTTCGAAGTAGTCCCCTTTGGATTATTTCCACCTGCACCATTTATTAAAATATCACAAGTACCAAATTTTTCAGCTATTTCGTTTCTCGCTTTTTTAATGCTTTCAATATCAAGCACATTTGTTTCAACACCAATAGCAGTTCCTCCAGCTGCATTTATTTCTTCTGCAACTTTATCAGCTGCTGCTTTATTCAGGTCAAGTAGTGCAACCTTAGCTCCACACTGAGCTACTGCTTTTGCAAAACCGCCACAAAGTATGCCACCAGCACCAGTAATTACTACTATTTTATTATTTAAATCTATATTAAAAGGTAATTTCATTTTATTTCTCTCCTTTACTTGTTTTTTCAAGAGTTTCCCATATTCCTGTTATATACATTGCACCTAATGCACGATCGTACAAACCGTATCCTGGTCTTCCTGTTTCACCCCAAATCATTCTTCCATGGTCTGGACGAAGATATCCATCAAAGTTATTCTTATAAAGTACCTTCATAATTTCAACAATATCTAAAGATCCACAAGGTGAATAGTGTGCACTTTCTTCAAAACTACCATCTTCTAAAAGCTTTACATTCCTAACATGCATGAAATGTATACGTCCCTGGCTAGCATACTTGTCTATCATCTTTACTACATCATTGAAGTTTCCCGAGCCAAGAGAACCTGTACAAAAGGTAATACCGTTATATTTGCTATCTACTAATTTTAAGAATCTGTCCAAATTTTCTTCATTTGTAATTATTCTTGGAAGTCCAAAGATATCATAAGGTGGATCATCTGGATGAATTGCCATCTTAACGTCAGCTTCTTCGGCAACAGGTATAATTTCCTTAAGAAAGTATTCAAGGTTACTCCATAAAGTTTCTTTATCTACCTTGGCATATTTATCAAATACTTCTTTTAAAGATTCCTTTGTATAGCTTGAGTCCCAACCTGGTAGAGAAAGTTCACCAGTAAGAGGATCCATATCTTTAATCTGATCAACATAATAAACAAGAGCAGTTGATCCATCTTCTAATTTCTTATCTAGCTGCGTTCTTGTCCAGTCAAATACAGGCATAAAATTATAGCATATTACCTTAACTCCAGCTTTACCTAGATTTCTTATATTTTCTTTATAATTCTCAATATATTTATCTCTTGTAGGAAGACCCAGTTTAATATCTTCATGTACTGGAACACTTTCAATTACATCAAATTTTAAACAAGCATCCTCAACTCTTTTCTTAAGCTTTAGTATGCTATCCATACTCCACTTTTCTCCTACAGGAACATCATATATAGCAGTTACGATACTATCCATGTTTGGAATTTGTTTAATGTACTCGATTTTTACAGGGTCATCGTTTCCATACCATCTAAATGATAATTTCATCATTATTCCTCCTCTTAATTTGTGCAAAATAAATCCTTTAATTTTTCATTGTGATTAAATTATCAAGATTTTGCTGTGTAAATCTTTTCACCTGCTGTAATTCAATCACTATGATTAAATTATAGCTGCATAGAAACAAAAAAAATATGTTTTAATTGCTTTAAAACTTGCAAAAATTGCTGTAATAAAATATGATGTAGTTAACCTCAACTATAAATCGCCACTTTATTTATCCATTTTTTGCAAATATAACGTTTAACATAGGAATTCTTCAGCAAGTCTAATGCAATTTATACAATTTGTTAAGAAGGTGATAATAAAATGAGAAAAAATATACACAAATATTTAACACGCCAATATATGCTTTCTAGTGATTATGAAGTTTTTCACTATTTAAATACTGATCTTAATATTGTAAACTTACATCATCATGATTTTTATGAGTTTTATCTATTCATTTCTGGAGATGTTAAATATTTAATCGAAGGCAAATCCTATAATTTGAAACTAGGTGACATTATATTAATTAATACAAAAGAGCTCCATCAAGCAGTTATTAATAGTATGAAGGTTCCCTATGAGCGTATTGTACTTTGGATAAACAAATCCTTTCTGAAAGGGTTATCAACACCAACAACTGATCTTACTCTATGCTTTGAAAGCATAGAAAAAAGAAGCGTAATAAGAGCCGATATTGAAACTCAGCAAAATATAAAAACGCAGCTCAATAAGCTATTGCTACTTGAGAATCACAAAGACTTTGGCAAAGATTTACTATATAAGGCTTATATTGTTGAGCTTATCATAAACTTAAGCAATTTTGTTTTAGACGATAAATCAAACTCAAATATTGATGTAAAAAAGAGCAATCTCATTGATAGAATAGTTGAGTATATTAACAATCACCTGGATAAAGACATTACCATTGATGAACTTTCTAAAGAGTTTTATCTTAGTAAATTTCACTTAGCTAGGGAATTTAAAAGGCATACAGGCACTACAATTCATAGGTATATTGTGCAGAAAAAATTAATTGAAGCAAAAGAATTAATTCTCAAAGACTATCCAATAAATAGCGTTTACAAACAATCTGGATTTGGTGATTACTCAAATTTTTTTAGAGCTTTTAAGAATGAATATGGTGTTACTCCTAAGCAGTTTTATGAGTTAATGGTAGCATCAAATTTTAAGAATTAACCATAAGGCATATTCAAAAAAATAACAAGTCAGTATGTTAGTATATTTTGCGTCATACTGCGTCAACAGAACCCTTTGATAGAACAACTATCAGCGGAACCTGTTTCCTTGTCTGACACAAAATATACTAACATCTTTGACTTGCTATTTTCTTTCATATGCCTAATAGAACTGATAACGTGCAAAAATACATCACATATCCTTTTTTGTTTTTATCCATCCAATCATTTTATTAACAATATATTCATGTTCTATATTTGGACAAAATGTTATAATATTATTTGTAGTAATTTAAATTTACAATTAAAAACTTCACAATAATTTAGGAGTGATAAACTTGAATTCATTATTAAAAAAATCTATTTTAGCATTAACTATGTCCATAGTATTTACTACAACTGCTTATGCTGAACCCGTTCAAAATAATGCTAACAATGGAAAAACTACTATAGAAAGTTTACAAATTAACATTGAAAAACTTGATAATGAAATAGAAACTGTAATGAAACAAACTGATGATAATAATAAACAGATAGCAGCTACTGAAGCTAGCATTAAAAATACTCAAACGGAACTTCAAGATGCTGAAGCTAATCTTAATAAGGAGAAGGATCTGTTCAACAAAAGAGTTAAAACAATGTATATAAACGGATTTGACGGTTATTTAAATGTACTTCTCCAATCTAAAGATATTGGAGACCTAATTTCAAATACTGATACACTTGTAAAATTAATAAATTTAAATCAAGATACTATTAATAAGTACAAGCAAAATAAGGATTTAGTAAGTAATAAAAAAGATAACTTAGTTGCAAAAAATAACACTTTACTTGCATTAAAGGCTGACAATGAAAAAAAGTTAACTCAATTAAATAGTGCTAAAGAATCACAGAAGAAACTTTTAATTGAAGCTCAAGCTGCTCAAAATTCTTATTCTGGAAGCGATCAAGTTGCATTAGCAGATGCCTTTAAATATCTAGATAGTATTAAAAGTAAAGCTTCCTCAAATTCGCCTTCTGACATAGATGCAGTTATAGCTTATGCTACTACTTTCTTAGGAACCCCATATGTATGGGGTGGAACGTCACCAAAACCAGGTTTTGATTGTTCTGGCTTCACACAATATGTGTGTGCACATTTTGGGGTATCTATTGGACGAACTACTTATGACCAAATAAATGATGGTACAGAAGTGTCTAGAAGCTCTTTAAAACCAGGAGATCTAATTTTTTTCGGAACTGCTAGTGATCCTCATCACGTAGGTATGTATATAGGTTTTGGAGCATACATTCACGCACCTCACACAGGAGATGTAATTAAAATTTCTCCTCTAACTAGGAGTGATTATTTAACTGCCAGAAGGGTATTTAAATAAGTAATTTTATTACTTTAGGTATTATATTAATCAAAAGAGACTTCATCTCAATACATATTTACGTATTGAGATGAAGCCTCTTTTATATTTTTTTCTTTATTTAATAAAACATTATTTCTGATAAAATTAGAAAACACATTAATTCTGATTAAGTTAAACAATTAAAAACTAAACATTTCCTTAAGTATGTCATATCTTTCATGAGTAATAAGTGCATCCTTATCTGTATTTTTTAATTTCACTATATATGTCCATCTTCCGTAAGGATATATTTTATTAATCATAGATAAATTAATAATATAAGACTTGTGACTTCTAAAAAACTGGGTTTTATCCAACCTTTCTTCTAATTCACTCATCCCTTCAGATGTAATATAAGAATTGTCTACTGTATAAATAACTGTATTTCTATCTTCCCTTTGAATAATAATAATATCCTTCATATCTATAAAACTTATACCATCTTTATTTCTTATTAATATTTTATTCAGTCCTTTTTCATGACGAATTATTTTATACATGTTTTCTTCATTTTGAACCTCATTTAAAGTTTTTATACGATTTAAAGTTTGATAGATCCTATCTAATTTAAAAGGTTTTACAATATAATCAAATGCATAAAGCTGAAATGCATCTGACATATAGGAATCATGTGCTGTAACAAATATAATTATGGTTCTGGGATTTATATCCATTATTCTTTTTGCACATTCTACCCCACTTAACTTGGGCATTTCTACATCTAAAAATATAATTTCGGGATGTTTTTCTTCTACAAAGGAGAGGACAGCCTCTCCATCTGCTGCCTCTCCTATTAATTTAAATCCCTCTATTTTCTCAATGGCTTTTTTTAATACCATTCTCATTCCTTCCTCGTCATCCCCAATGAAAACTTTAAATTCCAATAAATCACCACCTTCTTCTTCTTCTCTTTGCTCTAGGTTCTCCAAATATTTCACTATACACTACAGCCTGCACAACATTTTTTTCTTTAAAATCTAAATCTATTGATACTCTTTCTTCCTCTAATTTCTTCTTTGACAATACTTTTTTGATTCTTTCATATTCTATTTTTCTTTCTAATTCTAATTTTTCTCTATGGACTATTTCACATTCTAAATTTGAATTGCCCTCAGAACTATATTCAAAATTACCACTGAAATTTTCCACCAGATCATTTTCCTTTACCCAGCTATAATTATCCCTTTTATTATTGTCATCCATAATAGTATTTTTATCTTGGTTCGTTAAACCCTTTGCTTCATTTGTTAAACTCTTTACTTTTTCGCGAGAAGCTTCTATGGTATCCTTGAAAATTTTTTTTGACATACTAGCAAGTTCCATTAAATCATTAAAATCAAAATCAGAATATGCCATAATTTTTACTCCTTAACATCACTAGGATTGCCATATGAGCCTTTTTGATCCTTTTTCTTACCAACTTTAGATATGGATTCCCTCATTTTTGTATCTGATATTATATTCTGCATATCATAATAATCCATTACCCCTAATTTTCCTTCTCTTAAAGCTTGAGCCATAGCTCTTGGTACTTCTGCTTCTGCTTCCACTACTGCAGCTCTCATTTCCTGTTCTCTTGCTACCGCCATAGCCCTTCTTTCTTCTGCCTTTGCCTGGGCAATGTTTTTATCTGCTTCTGCTTGAAGAGTTTGAAGTTGTGCTCCTATATTTCTTCCCACATCTACATCTGCAATATCTATAGATAATATTTCAAAAGCAGTTCCTGCATCTAATCCTTTTGCTAGAACCGTTTTAGATATAGCGTCTGGATTTTCCAAAACTTCTTTATGTGAAACAGATGTACCAACTGTGGTTACAATACCTTCACCAACTCTAGCAAGTACTGTGGCTTCACCAGCTCCTCCTATTAATCTTTCTAGGTTTGCTCTTACTGTTACTCTAGCTTTTGCTAAAAGTTCAATTCCATCTTTTGCAACGCCTGAAACATTAGGTGTTTCAATTACTTTTGGGTTAACACTCATTTTTACGGCTTCAAGTACATCTCTTCCTGCAAGATCTATTGCTGCTGCTCTTTCAAAAGGTAGCTTAAAATCTGCTCTATGAGCTGCAATAAGCGCATCTACTACCTGATCTACATTTCCGCCAGCTAAATAATGAGCTTCTAATTGATTTACACTTACCTCTAAACCTGCTTTTGTTGCTTTTATTAGTGGAAAAACTATTCTTTTGGGGGTAACTCTTCTAAGCCTCATTCCAACCAAATTAAAAATGCTTACCTTTACATTTGCAGCTAATGCTGAAATCCACAACCCAACCGGCACAAAACTAAAAAACAATGCTAAAAAAATTATTAGTATACCTAAAAATACGACTACAGTAACAGGACCATTCATAATATCAATTCCTCCTTATTTTTTAAAATATTTTTCTAACTACAATTATTCTTCCCTCTACCTTTATAATTTTTATCTTTTCATCTTTTGGGATAAACTCACCTTCTGAAACCACATCCATCTTTATTCCATTAAAATCTGCAATACCAGCTGGTCTTAAAACCGTAAGGGTTATTCCCTGCTGGCCCACAAAATACTGTAAATCTTCAGAGCCTGTATATCCAGTTTCTTTCTTTTGGGTTTCACGTAGAATTAGTATTTTTGAAAGCCTTCCCTTAGTTGCAGATTGCAAAACTAAAGTAAGTGCTACTCCTAACACTGCAATAATAATGCTAACTAAAATCAATGCTTCCATAACACTTCTTGCTGTTATTACTATTCCTAAAATAAGGAATATTCCGCCAAAAACACCTGGTATTCCAAAGCCTGGGTGAAACATTTCTATAACTACCAGCAAAAATCCAAATGAAAAAAATAACACAGCAGCCAAACTTATACCAGATAGGAAACTTACTAGCTCCATTTCTCCCACCTCCCTTTATCATAACCTTTGTTTATATTAATATAATACTTCTTGTACATCTTAAAATAAACGTATAGTGGTTGAAAAATACATAAGGTAGTTTAAGATGTCATATTTTCAGTTTTACCTGATGATAAAAACTCTATTTACCTTGGAATCCATCCATAAAAAACAGTAAATTCCTTTTCCATGTATACTTTAACGCCACCTTCATACTCTTCTAATACACGCTTTACAATGGCAAGTCCCATTCCTTCACCTTTCTCCCCCTTTGTAGTAACTCCCGCCTTAAAAATTTTCTTCATAAGTTCTTTTGGAATTTCTGGTCCATTATTTTTTATTTTAAACCCATACACCTTCAAGTCTTCAAATAATTCTATTTGTATAATCCTGTTTTCCATTTTCTCCTGAAGTGCATAAATAGCATTATCTACAATGTTTCCAAGTACCCTGCAAAATTCCCAGGATGGTATTTTTAAATCTTGAAGTGATGAAGTAATTAGTATTTCCGTTTTTATTCCTCTTTTCTCACCATAAAGTATTTTTGCCTGAAGCAATGCATTAACTGCTGGATTAGAAGTCTTTAATACCTTATTTACCTTTTGAATATCTTTAAAAACTTTTTCTATATATTCTCTTGAATCACTATACTCTTCCATCTCCATAAGACTATATACTACCTGCAGGTGATTCATAAAATCGTGCCTTTGAGCCCTAAGGGTTTTATTTAGATTTTCTAATTGTTCTAAAGTATTTTTAAGCATATTGTACTCATCATTATTCCCATTTAGAGAACGAATATCCTTAACTGCAAAAAAACTATTTACAATTCCTATACATATGATTAAGTATATAAAAAGTTCTCCACTGTAAATCTTTTCTTGAAAATTTAGAACATTTTTATGAAAATAATTGTACAATATAACCAAAACAATTGTACTTATTTGAATTACATTTAAAACTACTACTGTAGTAATCGTTTTGTTTATGTCCAGCTTTTTCTTCATTATAAAAACTAAACTCCCTTCTAAACTCTTCCATATAAATTAATTATATCATAAACTAACGGTGCCTCACTAAAATAGATTTTAGTGGGGCACCGTTAACATATTTTCTAATTTTTCTTTAATTCTTCTAATCCATTTTTAATTATACCATGCAGCATCTCTGATAAGCCTTTTTTCTCATCTTGTGATAGATTGTCTATATATATAGGTTTATGAATTATCATTTTCACTTTATTTCCACATACCTTGTTTCCAACTTCTAAAACTCTGTAAGTACCATCCACGGTAATAGGAACAATAGGTACATTAGCCTTAATAGCCAACTTCATACTTCCTTTTTTAAATTCGCCCATTTCTGATTTTAAACTTCTTGTACCTTCAGGGAAAATGATCATTGAATATCCTTTTTTTAAATTTTCTACACCCTGACTAATAGATTTCATTCCTTCTCTTATATTTTTTCTATCAATAAATGCAGAGTGCATCACATTCAACCAGTTACTAATTAATGGATAACTCTTTATTTCTTTTTTTGCCATAAACCCTGTAAGTCTATGTATATTAGAATATATAAGAAAGCAATCAAAAATTGCCTGATGATTGGATATAAAAACACAGGGTCCTTCAGGTACATTTTCTCTCCCTATTACTAAACTAGACGTTTTAGATTTTTTTAAAACATGATCTGATATCTCCTTTGATCTTTTATATACACATTTATCAATCGCTTCTTGTGATTTTTCTTTTAAAAAAAGTAAATTTATCTTAGTTTCTATACTTTTAATTAAAAGATAGACTCCAAAATAACTATACCATAATAATTTTATCATTATAACTTTCTCCTTACTATTTCATTATAATATAACCAAAACTCTCCAAATAGTATTTTATCATAACTTTCTCTTTATAAACTATAAATTATAAAAAATTTTCATTGTCTGTTTTGTTTTTTTACTTGCACCTTAAAACTAACAGCAAATATATTTTCTGATGAATTATTTGCATTATTTTCTTTCATCTTTTTAACTAATTTGAATTTTGATTTTCTTATAAGGCTGAAACTTAAAAACATACTTGTAACATTTACATTCAGCATGTTAATTTTGTAATTCATTTAATATTCGCAAAATATTAAAAAACACTGTATTATAATATCTTATTCCATAATCTTTTTACATTATAAAGTTAAGAAATGTTAATAACATGAGATATAATGATTAAATTTAAGTTATTTTAATGAAATAATAAAATTTAAACTTTCATTTTTCTTAAAAGTTTTATATAATATAAACATTATTCTTATTACACTGTATACTATTAAACTGCATACTGATAAATTGTCTGAGTTTAATAAAATGTGTATTGAATAATTTAATATTTGAAATTGTATATTTTTGTACAAGCTTCAAATTAATTTTATATAATTTAATAATTTAAGGGGGCTTTTTTATGAACATTTTCAAGAAAAAATCCTTAGATCAGTTAATGGATGGGGTCAAAAAAACTGGTCTAAAGAAAAACCTTAAAGCCAGGGACATAGCAGCCCTTGGTGTTGGTGCAGTAGTAGGTGTAGGAATTTTTGTTGCTACAGGTGAGGGAGCTCATATGGCAGGTCCAGGAATTATTATTTCATTTCTTATTGCTGGTATGGTAGCAACTCTTTGTGGACTATGCTATATAGAGCTTGCAACAATGTTTCCTGTGTCAGGAAGTACTTATTCTTATGCTTATATTACTTTTGGTGAATTTATTGCAATGATAATAGGATGGTGTTTAACAGCTGAGTATTTAGTTGCAGCCAGTGCTGTTGCTTCTGGTTGGTCTGGAACTTTTGTTGGTATATTAAAAACATTTAATATTTCATTACCTAATGCTATTATCGCATCACCAAGTAAAGGTGGATTTGTAGATTTACCAGCAATTTTAATAGTTTTAGCTATAACTTATCTTTTATATTATGGAATGCAGGAAAGTGCTAGAGTAAATAACATTATTGTTGGTGTTAAGGTATGTATAATTCTTTTATTTATATTTTTAGGGGTAAGACATATACAACCATCTAACTACGTTCCTCTTTTACCATTTGGATGGAAGGGTGTTGCTGCAGGAGCATCTACAATATTCTTTTCTTACATAGGATTTGATGCAATTTCAACTTCAGCAGAAGAAGCTGAAGATCCAAAGAAAGATATTCCACGTGGTTTAATAGCGTGCTTAGCAATAGTTAGTTTTTTATATATATCAGTTGCTTTTGTACTTACAGGAATGGTTCCATTTAAGGAAATAATAGCTGAAAATGCAGTACCTGGTGCATTAGCAAGAGTTGGTATAACTTGGGGTTCTGCTTTAGTAGGAGTTGGTGCAATACTTGGAATGATTTCTACAATCATGGCAGTGCTTTATGGACAAGTTAGAGTATTTATGGTTATGTCAAGAGACGGCTTAATTCCTAAGATGTTTTCAAAGGTACATTCTAAGCATAAGACTCCATATATTTCTACAGCACTAACTGGTATTACAGCAGCAGTAATAGCTGGTTTATTACCACTTGATATTATCGTACAATTCTTAAGTATTGGAACATTATTAAGCTTTATGTGTGTATCTATAGCAGTTATGGTGCTTAGAAAAACTATGCCTAATTTCGAAAGAAAGTTCAAATGTCCAGGAGTACCTTTTACTCCTATAGTAACTGTAATAGCTTGTGGTTACTTATTAGCCAATATGAAAGCAAAAACTTGGATAGGTTTTTGTGTTTGGTTGGTATTAGGATTGATCGTTTACTTTACTTATGGTATAAAGCATAGTGTTCTTCAAAATAGTAAGGATACAAATTCAAAAATAGATGCTGTATAACATATTAAGCATATTGCAAAACTTTGCAATATGCTTATTTTATCGGATCGCTACCATTGCTAACACCCCCATCTTCTATCAAATCGGGGGATAAGCACTGCTACACGCCTGGATAAGTTCTTCTAAGGTTCAGTTGGAGAAAGTCATTCTCATAAGGAAACTCCATCTGAACCTAAGAATCACTTGATAACTTTTTTCCCACACCATCTTTATTTATATAATCATCATAAACTATATCTAAAAGTTTCTCTTTACTATTCATATTAGGATTTTCTAAAACTTTATCTAAAAGAACCTTAAGTATTTCTCCTATTTGTTTTCCCTGTTTTATACCTAGATTTATTAAGTCGCTGCCATTAATATTTAAATCTTTTATATTTAACGGCTGCCTTTCATTAAGTATAATTTCACATTTATGTTTAAGCATTAAAATTTTGCTAAAATCCTGATACTCTTTTGCCGAACCTTTAATATCTGCTATTTGCAGCTCAAATAGGTCTTCTAAATTTTCAATTTTTACTCTATTCATAAACTTCTTAATATTGTAAGGTTTTATCTTATCAAATTTGCTCATGTGCTCATAAATAAGTACACAAACTGTATCAATAGTTTTATTATCAAATTTTAATTTCGTCAATATTTTCCTTGCAATTTCAGTACTCACTTTATTGTGTCCATAAAAATGTCCTACATTTTTATCATCCATTGTAAAACATTTTGGTTTTCCTATATCATGAAGTAATGCTGCTAATCTAATATTAATGTTATTAGGAGCATTATCCAACACAGATAATGTATGATAAAAAACATCTTTATCATGATGTATATTATGCTGCTGAAATCCAATACAAGGAATTATTTCTGGTAAAATATACTTCAAAAGATTAGTTTCCTTTAAAGCTAAAACTCCACTACTTGGTTTATGTGATATTAAAATTTTGCAAAGTTCCTCCCTTATACGTTCTGCACTTATATTTTCTATTAGATTACAATTTTTCTTAATAGCGCTAAATGCATCTTGATAATCCAATTTAAATTCAAGTTCAGAAGAAAATCTCACTGCTCTAAGCATTCTTAATGCATCTTCATTAAATCTTTCATCAGCATTTCCAACACATTTAATAATCTTCCTTTTTAAATCAGAAATTCCATTAAAGTAGTCAATTAAGCCTTTATCTTCATTATAGGCCATTGCATTAATAGTAAAATCCCTGCGTGATAAATCCTCTTTTAATGAAGTTGTAAAAGTCACATTATCAGGATGCCTATTATCCAAATATTGTCCATCTACCCTATAAGTTGTAACTTCATAAGAATTGCAATTCATAAGAATGGTTACTGTTCCATGTTTTATTCCTGTTTCTATAACTCTAAATCCTTCAGCCTTAAATATCTCTAAAGTCTGCTCTGGTAGTGCATTAGTCGTTAAATCCCAGTCATTAGGTTCCCTATTTATTAGACTATCCCTTACACATCCACCTACAACATAACTCTCATATCCTCTATTTTTTAAAATTTTCATTATATGTTTTGTATCCTGTGGTATAAAAATTCTATAATCATCCATTTTTTGTTGTGCTCCTATACTAATTTTCATTATTATTAACTCAACTTTCGGACATACAAAGTTTTAACTTAATATAATAAACATAATGCGAAGCAAAGCTTTGCAAATTAAGAGTTAATAATTAAAAATTAATAGTGAAAGATGATTTTTTGTAGTGTAAAGGAAAAAATCTACATTAACTATTAATTTTTCATTATTAATTATTAACTAAAAATATTGTTCCTCAATATTTCTAAACCGCGAAAGTTGCGTTATTAACTATTAAATTATATCATACTAATCTAATTAAACATTTTTCATTACATATTCTATACTCACCTTCAGTTTTAATTCAATAAAACTTACTTATGTCTTATATTAATGCTATAACATGTTTGCTAACCTTATATATTACTCATTCATGAACTTTTACAAAATTTACATTTTTTGTTATCGTATTTTTTCAAAAAAACTGCACATATTAATAGTATAAGGGACATAACAGTTGAGCGCAGACTTCTATACGCTCCTTAAAAGCGGGGTATATACAGGTCGACCAACGACTATATAATGGTCATTTAAAATGGCTGTTATATAGTCAGAGGGCAGATCTTGTAGGGTGGAGAAAAGTTTTATTATAGTCGACATCGATCAATTGATTATAATGGGATTCCAATTTATTCTATGAGGTCGAGTTAAGACTACTCAGGGTGCCGATGGATCAAATAAAACACAATTCATTATGGCTTTAACCATAATTTTGTAAATTTTATTTTATTCCTGTTGATTCTATACAGCCGAAAGGTTGTATAGGGTTGAGTAGGTATGTTGTTTGGTTGAACGAACCATGATTAGTGGTTGTGATTTGCTTTATTATGGTGGCAACATCATAATGAGGTGATAAGCTATCTATAATTGTGCAAGGTAGATTGTTATATTCTTTATTTAAATTACTGGACTTTCGTAGTAAATTCCAGTTAAAAATAGAAGAGATCATATTAATGGTAAACATACTATTAATATGACCTTTTTTATATTTAAAATATTAAAATGTTGATAAAACATGTAATGTCACAAAAGGCCCAATTATTGTTTTGTCGTGTCTTTTACATCTATGATTATGATTATGATTTTATATATAAATTCCTTCATAACTCTCTAATACTATTATCACTTAATATCCCATTATTTTAACCCTAAGGACTTAACCTCTACTTTTCTTTTTTCTTACTTTTAAGAAGCTGTTCTAAATCTTCAATTTCTTTTTTAGATAATGGTTCTTCTTCTAAAAACTTAGTAAAAAGCATACTTACAGCTCCATCATATACCTTTTGAAGAAAAGATTCATTTTCAGCCTTTATACATTCATCTTCAGATATTAGTGGATAATAATTGTAGGTTCTACCTACTTTTTCAAATCCTACTGCTTCTTTTTTTATAAGCCTTGTTATAAATGTTTTAACTGTTTGTGTTGACCAGTTCATTTTAACTGTCAATGAATTAATTATTTTTTCAGAAGTTAAAGGATTTTCCTTCCATAAAAGCTTCATTACTTCCCATTCAGCTGCTGAGATTTTAGGGATCTCTTTCATACTTATTCCTCCATTTCAGTTTACAAACGTAGATGTCTAATTTTAGCTTACATTCTTAACCTATAACTGTCAAGATTACATTCGTAATTTGTTGTTTACCATATTTTGCATTTATAATTAAGAGGAACTGTTGCATTAAAAATAATACTATAATATAAATATTTAGTGCAACAATTCCTTTTTATATTTAATTATCTAGCGCTCAATTTATTATATTGAAAATACAGGTTTGCTACATGCAAAATTCTACTATAAAAATCAAACTCATATCTTCCAATATATTTGGAATTTAATTAGTATAACAAATTCACATTAAATTTAATCTATTGATTTTGAGTTAACAAATTCTTTAGCTATTTCATCTGGATTTCCATTGCCCTCTATCGTAGAAACTTCATAATAAACTCCATTTTCTTCCCAATTATATATATATTCTTTTATTTTCTTATTTCCTTCCCCTTCTTCATAAGTCTCATATTTAAAAACTTCCTTACCAGCAATGTTTATTGAGTTAACTCTTCCTTTTTCTGCCCCATAAACTTTTGAATTTTTACTCTGCATAAATGTTACTACCCCAACTTTGGCTTTATACCATGCATCTAATTCATAATCAAGCTTTTTATTTTTTGTATCAGATTCTCTCGTAAGTCCCGCTGATGAACCTTCTATAATTATGTCTTTATTAATACTTAGCGGAAGTTTAGGATTAAACTTTAAAAGTTCCTTAGCTTTTTTTAAATCTTCCTTATCATATATTGATAAAGTTGCTATTTCTGCAGAAATATCCTTTTGCACAGAGTAATTTACATTCTTAATATCTTGAATATATTTTATAGAAGATGCAATTTTACCTACATCACCTATAGGAGTTCCTACTGCGAAACCTTTGTTTCCTTGTTTTTCCATATTGTATTCTATACCATACCACATTCCTTCATTTTGCCATGCAAAAAATTTAGTTACTGTTGTATAATCCCCAGGTAATGTACTTTTTATAGTAATATTAGATCCATTTATTCCTGACACATTCATTGCTTCTTTACTTACTTCAACTTTTTCTTTGTTTTGTTTTTTTAATTCATCTGGTACTGTTAGTAGTGACTCTTTATTTGCATCCTCTGTAATCTGTTTTAAGCATTGTTCCATATTAACTTTAGAAGCTAAAAATTCAATGCCATTATTATCGTTTCCCATACTCATCTTTAAGGAATAATCTTTGTCCGAAATTTTTATAACCTGAATACTACCTACTGTATAATTTGTTGGAATATAATCAGGTGCTTTAATTTTAAATCCTACACTTTCTTCTGCTCTTTTCAAATTATCATAAGCTTTAACTCGTGCATCAATGAGAAATTTACTATTTTGATTTTTTACCAATGAGTTATTACTGCTAACCACTGCATAAGCATTATCTAATTTCATGCCTTTAGCATTTACAGCAGAAGTAAGTATAGCTCCTGAAGCTAATACACAGCATGCTACTGCAACTGCTGACATTTTATAAGAACCTTTTTTAAAATTTTTTATCATTTTTATTCTCCTTTTAATTTGATTTTTCGTTTCAAAACAAACCGCTAATTGTGGAACTCTGTTATTTGATAACAATTTTGAAAAATTTATTAGTGTCATACCATAATTTTCAACATGCTCTTCTCCAATAATTTCAAGTACATAAGCATCACAAGCATATTCCCTTTGAAGTTTTATTCTTTTCATACACAACCATACAATAGGATTAAACCAATGCAGTATAGTAGCAAAAACAGTAAGGAAATTACAAATTAAATCTTTTCTTTTATAATGAATTAATTCGTGCAAAAGTATATAATATAATTGTTCTAAATTATTTTTAGTACATACACATTTAGGAATATAAATTTTAGGTTTTACTATCCCTAATGTGCATGGACTTTTAAAGCTATCGCAAATATAAACAGGTATGTCTATGTTTATATTTGCTTTCTTTTTACACTCATTTAATAATTTTGTAATTTCCAAATCATTTAATTTTTGCATTTTTAAAGTTTTTCTCTGCAATTCTCCTTTAGCCATCAATAAAAATATACTCATGATAAATACTCCCGTAAGCCATACACAAGATGTTATGCCTAAAATATGATCAGTTACATATTCTTTTATTGTATTTTCTTTTTTATAAACTACTTTTTCGGAGAATTGCCCAACTTGAGATATTTGATTTTTAGATTTATATTTCAATTGAACTTTTCCATCTCTTAAAAAATCAGATGCAGCATAAGTCATATTTCTCATTGTACTTTTATCTTCAATATTAGAACTGCTTTGCTGGGTTTGATGTAATAAATTAAGCATGCTTAAATTGCTTTGAAACTCAACAGGTATTATTAGTCTCAAAAGAACTATAATCCACAATGCATGTTGAAATCTTACTGAAATTTTTTTATTAAATAACTTTAAGATCAAAATTATTAATAATGCTGCAATACTTGCTGCTATAGATGCACGAAGCACCCATAAGAAACTTTTAATTAAAATATCCATATTAAATATCCTCCAATTTTTATTTTAGATATCAATGGATAACAATTAAAAAAGTTAATTACTTTTTCAAATTTTAAAAACTTTTTTCCCAAAATAAATTCCATTTCTCCCCACTCAGCCGCTGAGATTCTAACCATATCTTTCATATTATATCCCTTCTTCTTAGTTTACATTTGTAGATCTACAATTACAGTCTACATGTGTAAACTAAAAATGTCAAGAAAAAAATATGATTTTTCCCTTTTTTTGCCTTGTATTTTTCTAAGAAAATTGCACATATTAATAGCATAAGGGACATAACAGTTGAGCGCAGACTTCTATACGCTCCTTAAAAGCGGGGTATATACAGGTCGACCAACGACTATATAATGGTCATTTAAAATGGCTGTTATATAATCAGAGGGCAGATCTTATAAGGTGGAGAAAAGTTTTATTATAGTCGACATCGATCAATTGATTATAATGAGATTCCAATTTATTTTATAAGGTCGAGTTAAGACCACTCAGGGTGCCGATGGATCAAATAAAACACAATTCATTATGGCTTTAACCATAATTTTGTAAATTTTATTTTATTCCTGTTGATTCTATGCAGCCGAAAGGTTGTATAGGGTTAAGTAGGTATGTTGTTTGGTTGAACGAACCATGATTAGTGGTTGTGATTTGCTTTATTATGGTGGCAACATCATAATGAGGTGATAAGCTATCTATAATTGTGCAAGGTAGATTGTTATATTCTTTATTTAAATTACTGGACTTTCGTAGTGAATTCCAGTTAAAAATAGAAGAGGTCATATTAATGGTAAATATACTATTAATATGACCTTTTTATTTTTAAGTTTCATCATGATAATTATTGATCATAACTATGTAAATGCACTAGTTTAAATAAAAATAAAAGCAAATCTTTTTACTTCTAATGTATTATTAACATTTCACATAATCTTCTGTATTAATATTCTCCTAAAATTCTTTAAAATTAAAAGTATAAGAAAACAATAATACAATTGTGTGTTCTAGCTTTTTTGTGTTCTTATTAATTTACTTCAATGATCATAGTTAAAAAATTGTATTCTTAACTCTTAAAGCTGCAAATGCAAATACACTTAGAACTTAATCACTTCCCACTCTGCCAATGATACAAAGCGGTATCATTAAAAAAATATAGTATTATGTTTTATATGGTCAAAAAGTTTATCATATCAATTAAATTTATTTCCAACTTTAAATTAAAAAATATCATTCATAATCAAATAAGTAGTATTTAAGTTGTCCAAGAATAAGTAAAATTGTTATTTTTATTGCATCAGTCATTAAACTTTATATTAAAAATCATTATTATAATGTATACATTTTACATTATATGGAATATATTTATATTGTATGCACTAATAAAAAATCTTAAAATTTGAAAGGGGAATGTCTTATGACCAGGGTGTATTATTAATTCTATTACTATTAAATTATTTTTAGGAGGTATTTATGAAAAATTTATTAAAATCAAAACTGACAACATTTTTGTTTGTATTAGCACTTTTAGGAACTCAGTGTTTTATTCCACTCACACCTAGCACTGTTTTTGCTTCTAATTCCAATTCTAATTCAAAAACTGTCAAAAACAACCCTAATGACGTTAATGTTACTGTTTTGGAATCTAATTCTCGTCATACAATTGTAAAATTTCAGATAAACAATTTTAGTAAAACATTGGTTACTATAGATAATAAAAATTACTATAATATAAAGTGTGAAAATACTAGTACGCTATATGAAGAAGGTGCACCTTTACTTCCTCGTATCTGCCGCAATATTGTTATTCCCAATAGTTCTAATGCTAAGCTCAATATTTTATCATCAGAATATGAGGATTATAAAAACTTACCTATAGCTCCATCAAAAGGCTCTATAACAAGGAATGAAGATCCTAATAAAAAGCCTTATAAATTTGGAAAGGAATATAAAAGTGAATCCTTTTATCCATCATCATTAGCTACTTTGAGCAAACCATTCATTATGAGAGAATTAAGAGGAGTAACTATAGCTTTAAATGCATTTCAATATAAGCCTACAGCCGAAACACTAAGAGTTTATAAATCCGTAACTGCTGAGATAGTTACAGATAGCGGTTACTCAACAGATTCATCTGAAATTTCAAATTCAAAACAAATTACTAAAGATTTTGAACCAGCTTATTCAAATACATTTATTAATTATAACAACATTAAAATCTTAAATAATACATTAAGAAATGCTTCTTCAGAATCTGGTTCAATGCTTATAATTTCATATGATAAATTTAGCAGTGCTATGAGTCCTTTTATTCAGTGGAAAAACTCAAGAGGAATAAAAACTACACTAGTAAATATGTCGACTGTATCACCATCAAATAATCCATCTGAAATAAAAAAATATATTCAGAATTATTATAATGAACATTCAGATTTGGCATATGTACTTCTTGTAGGTGACTATGCACAGGTTTCTTCTCCTGAATATTCCAATGGAGTTTCAGATCCCACCTATACTCTAGTCGCAGGAAATGATGATTATCCAGACATATATGTAGGTCGCTTTTCTGCTGAAAGTATTGATGACGTTCAAACTCAAATAAAAAGAAGTATTGATTTCGAAGAAAACGGAGACAATGCAGCTGACTGGTTTAAAAAAGGTGTTGGTATTGCCTCAGCTGAAGGCTATGATGGAGGCTCAAATGAATCTGATGCACATCATATTACTAACATAAAAAATAAATTGCTAAATGCAGGATATACGCAGATAGATAGTATTTATGCTCCTTCTGCATATGCTTCTTCAGTTACTAATAGTCTAAATGATGGCAGAGGAATAATAAACTACTGTGGACATGGTGCACCAACCTACTGGGTAACAACAAAATTTAGCAACTCTGATATTAAAAAACTTCATAATGCAGGTCATCTTCCTTTTATTATAAGCGTTTCCTGTGTAAGTGGAAAATTTCAGGATGGTACTTGCTTTGCAGAAACCTGGTTGCGTTCAAAGGATAGCAGTGGAAATCCAATAGGAGCAATTGGTACTCTAATGTCAACAGTAAATCAGCCTTGGATACCTCCTATGCATGGGCAAGATGGAATAATTGATGCACTTTGCAGCAACAGCAAAATATCATTAGGAGGTTTATGCTACTCAGGAGAAACTCCAATGATAGCTAATGGTACGAGTTCTGATTTATTAACCTTTTATACCTGGACACTGTTTGGCGATCCATCTATACAAATTCTACCAAGTCACACAATGTAAACAAAAATATAAATTAAAATGATAAAATTCTAAGTAACCCTCATATCCTAATTTACAATTGATACGATTTTAAAAAATCTCATCCTTTGTTTTATTTTGTTTAGTCACACTTATAATAAAACATTTAGATGGGATTTTTTATATGTAAAATTTTTTCATTTAATTTATGGAACTCACACTATACTATCTGCTATCTTTATCAAACACAAATTTCCTACAATTTGTTTTATTAGTTTGAGATTATTCAATTCATAGGTCATAAATTTCATCATCAATTACTAAATAAACATATTAAGTTCGCCCTTTCGGACTATGGGCAAAGCCCTTTGAAAATAAAACTTCCAGCTAAATTTGTAATGGGAAAAATAAAAAATGAAATTGTTCATTTTAACTTGACATAAACAGGATGCTGTTACAAATTGTAATTTATATAAGAATGATATATAATATATGCGAAATATTATTTTAATTAAGTTATACGAAAATAATTTGGAGGCTGCCAAAATGAGAAGAAAGGATTTTTCTGATTTTGAAGATCAAATCAGAGATACGTTAAAAAATACATTCGATGCTATAGACTTCGCTGGATTAAAAGATGATATTAACGATAGAACTGAAAATTCTTTAAATGAAGTTAAAGCAAAGTTAAGAGATAGGTCACACTATTTTAATGAAAAAATAAAAAGAAAAAGATATTACAGACACAAAAGTATGGCTTCCAAGGACACAAATAAGACCAAAATGTACATTGCTAAAAAACCAGTTGGAAGTATATCAGGAATACTTTATACAGTTTTCGGGTTTATTGGCAGCGGAACTTTATGTGTCATGCTAATTTCATACTCTATATTCATTTCTTTTCTAAGTATAATTTCAACAGTTAACTTTATTACTTTGGGACTTTTATTTTCTTTTTTTATTGCAAGTATAGCTTTAGCCTTAAGGGGGCTAAGTTTAAGAAAAAGGGTAAAGCGTTTTAAAGGCTATGTAAGTACCCTCAATGGCCTTGATTATTGTTCAATAGAAAAATTAGCATCTGATGCTAGAAGAAATAATAAATTTGTTGTTAAAGATTTAAGAAAAATGATTGATTTAAATATGTTTCCACAAGCACATATTGACGATAAACAGACATATTTCATGTTAAATGATGAAGTTTATGACAATTACTTAGAGTCACAAGAGTCTCTTAAGCGCCGCAATGAAGCTGAATTAAAAAGACAAGACGAACTAAACGATCCAGAAAAAAAAGAATTAAGAAATGTAATTGAATTAGGAAAAAACTATATTGAACAAATAGGAAGTGCAAACACAGCTATTAATAAAGAAAAAATCTCAATAAAATTATGCAGACTTCAAAATGTTGTAAGTCAAATATTTCATCATTTAGAGAATAATCCTCAAAAGCTTCCTGAAGTTAATAAATTTACCAATCACTATCTTCCAATTACATTAAAGCTAGTTAATTCCTATAGGGAGCTAAATGAACAGCCAGTTCAAGGTGATAACATAAAAAATGCAAAAAATGAAATTGAAAGAAGTATAGATGTCATAAATACTGCCTTCGAAAAACTGTTAGATGACTTATTTGGTGAAGTAGCTTTAGATATTTCCACAGATATTTCTGTACTTGAAACACTATTTACACAAGAAGGACTGACTAAGGAAGATTTTAAAAAGTAACAGCTAAAAAACAAAGGGGGTAAATTAAAATTGGATAATGAATTTAAGGAAAATGTTGATATGACACCAAGCTTAAGCTTTGAACCTTTTCAAGATGAGCTTCCCATTAATAAAATAAAAGAGGAAAAGAATCAACCAGATGTTCTTGATGATAGCTATTTAACAGAAGAGGAAAAAAAACTGGTAGATGAATTTGTTGATAAGATTGATATAACTAATACAAATTCAATTCTTCAATATGGAGTAGGTGCTCAAAAAAAAATTGCAGATTTCTCTGAAACTGCCTTAAATAATGTAAAAACTAAGGACCTAGGTGAAATAGGTGATATGCTTTCTAATGTAGTAGTTGAACTAAAAAATTTCGATACTTCAGAAGAGAAAAAAGGATTTTTTAGCTTTTTTAAAAAAGCTTCAGAAAAGATTGATCACATGAAAACAAAATATGACAAAGTTGAGGGAAATATAAATAAAATTTGCAATACCCTTGAAAAGCATCAAATACAGCTTTTAAAAGACATTGCTATGCTTGATAAAATGTATGAAATAAATAAGGTATACTTTAAAGAACTTTGCATGTATATCTTAGCTGGAAGAAAGAAGCTTTCAAATCTAGAAAAAGAAGAACTTCCTATTCTAGCAGAAAGAGCAAGAGCTAGTGGACTTCCTGAAGATGCACAAGCAACAAATGATTTTGTAGCTCTTTGTAACCGCTTTGAGAAAAAAATTCATGATTTGGAGCTGACTAGAATGATTTCTCTTCAAATGGCTCCTCAAATTCGTTTAGTTCAAAATAATGATTCCTTAATGTCTGAAAAAATACAATCTACTATTGTGAATACAATTCCACTTTGGAAGAGTCAGATAGTATTAGCTCTTGGAGTTGCTCATTCTAGCAATGCAGCTAAAGTTCAAAATGAAGTAACCAATATGACAAATGAACTTCTACGCAAGAATGCAGAAACACTTAAAATGTCAACTATAGAAGTGGCCAAAGAATCTGAACGTGGAATTGTTGATATCGATACTCTTCGTCAAACAAATGAATCATTAATTTCTACTCTTGATGAAGTGCTTCGTATACAAACAGAAGGACGTCAAAAGCGCAAAGAAGCTGAAGTAGAATTACAAAACATTGAAGAACAATTAAAAAATAGGCTTTTAAAGCTTAGATAGATAATATACCTTGTATTTAAAATTAAAAGGTCATTTTAATAGTTAATTTACTATTAAAATGACCCCCTTTACTTAATTAATTGATAGTTAATTTTTAATAGTTAAAATGCACATTTTGTACATATTAAATTTTTCTACAAAAATCAAACTAATCTTCCAATGCATATCAAATTTCTTTAACATAATGCTTGAATCAAATTTAATTTATTAATTTTGAATTAATAAATTCCTTAGCTATTTTATCTGGATTTCCATTACTCTCTGCTGTAGAGAGCTTACAATAAAATCCATCCTCTTTCCAAGTATATATATATTCTTTTAATTGTTCATTTGTTTTTGACTTTTTATAAGTTTCTTGTTTAAAAACTTCTTTATCACCAATATTTATTGGCTTAACTGTTTTCTTTGTATAATCATAACTTTTGGAGCTTTTTTCTTGTGTAAACAATACTTGTTCAGCTTTTGCATTATATCGTGTATTTAATTGATAATTAATCTTTCCATTTTTTATATCAGAATCTTCTGATGGTGCTACTCCAGAACTATCTATCGTTATATCCTTATTAATACTTAATGGAAATTTAAAATCAAATCCCAAAAACTCCTTAGCTCTTTTTAAATCCTCTTTATCATAAATTGATAAGGCTTCAACTTTTGGAGAAACTTCTGTTTGTACAGAATAATTTACATTTTTAATATCCTTAATGTATTTTAAAGAAGATATAATTTTCTCCACTTCACTTTGTGGAATCACGGAATCTTTTGGAATTTCTCCATCTACCTGTATACCATAATTATATTCTATGCCATAATACATTCCATCATTTTGCCATACAAAATATTTTCTTACATCAGCAAATCTAGGCAATTCAGGATCTATAATTTTTACAGTAATACTAGTCCCATTTATTCCTGATAAATTTATTTTTTCTTTACTAATTTGAATTTTTCCGTTTTTTGAATCTTTTGTCGTATCAGAAGTTTGACTTTGATACATCTTAATTACATTTTCTGCTCCATGGCTTAAGCACTCTTCCAAATTAACCTTAGAAGCTTGGAAACTAAAAAGGCCACCTTCTTGTTTATCTCTCAAATACACTTTTAAATAATTATCTTTATCAGAAACTTTTACAACCTTAAAACCTCTCCATACTTCATAATTGGCTGGGAGATAATCTGGTACTTTAATTTTAAATCCTGTAATTTCTTCTGCTTTCTTTAAATTATCATAAACTTTAACTGGTGCATCAATAAGGAATTTATTATTTTCACTTTTTATTGATAAACCATTACTGCTAGTCACTGCAGCAGCATTATCTAATTTCATTCCTTTAGCACTTACAGAAGTAGTAAGTACAGCTCCTGAAGCTAACACACAACATAACACCGCAACCACTGACATTTTATAAGAACCTTTTTTAAATTTTTTTATCATTTTTATTCTCCCCCTAATTTGATTTTTTGTTTCAAAAAAAGCTACTAATTGAGGCCTTTTGTTAATTGACATTAATTTAGAAAAATTAATTAATGTCATTCCATATTCTTCAGCCTGCTCTTCTCCTATAATTTCAAGTACATAAGCATCACAAACACACTCTCTTTGAAGTTTCATTCTTTTCATACAAAACCATATAATAGGATTGAACCAGTGCAATATAACAGCAAAAACAGCAAGAAAATTATAAATTAAATCTCTTCTTTTATAATGAACTAATTCATGTAAAAGTATATGATATAATTGTTTAAAATTATTTTCACTAATTATATACCGTGGAATATAAATCTTAGGTTTAACAATTCCCAATATACATGGACTTTCAAAATTATCGCAAGTATAAACAGGTATATATTTATTTATTTTTGCTTCGTTTTTACACTTGTTAAACAATTTTACAATTTCTAAATCTTTTACTTCCTCTAAATTTGAATTTTTTCCTTTAAATTTATACTTAACGACTAGCAAAAATGCAACTGCAATAAAAAATCCGCCTATCCATATACAAGAAGCTATTTTCCAAGCGTTAGTAATAATATATTCTCTTGCATTTTCTTTCTTAGATTGAGCCCCTTGTGATATTTGATTTTTAGCCGTATGTTTCTGCTGAGCTTTTCCTTCTCTCAAAAAGTCAGCTGCAGCATAGGTGATATTTTTTACTGTATTTCTATTTTCAATATTTGAACTATTATTCTGCCTTTCATGCAGCAAGTTAAATAAGCTTAAATTGCTTTGAAACTCTATAGGTATTATTAATTTAATAACAACTATAATCCATAACGCATGTTGAAGTCTTATTGAAATATGTTTATCAAATAACTTTGAAATTAAAATTATTAATAGCGCTGCAATACTTGCTGTTATAGAAGCATGGAAAACCCATAAAAAGCTTCTAATTAAAATATCCATTTAAGCATCCTCCTATCTTTAATTTCAAAGTTTTAATTAAATCTTACTTTTCTTCTTATTTTTAAAACGCCGTTCTATCTTCCTCATTTTTCCAGATAAAGAATTTTCCTTTACCAATTTTGTATATAGCTTTCTATAGTTCCATCATATAGTTTTTGAACAAAAACTTATTTTCATGTGTTAAAGAATAGTTATATGCTGTACTTATTTTATGGAAATCTATTGCTTTTTTTAAAGTCTAGTTATAAATACTTTTACTGTTCATACTAACTAACTCATTGTGTTTGCTAATGAATTAGTTAGTTTTAGATGTTAAAAAATTCTCTTTGCAAAGAAATTTCATTACTCTCTGTTCACCTGCTGAGATTTTAATTACCTCTTTCCTATCATACTATCCAGCTTAGTTTACAGTTGTAGACCTACAACTACAGTCTACACTTGTAAACTAAAACTGTCAAGAAAAAATGTGCACTTTTTCATTATTTTGTACTTTTGTTAGTTTAAAAGCCACTTACAGATAAACTGTCTATATTTATACAAAATAATTTGTCCTAAGCCTATTACTAGAATTTTAACTTAAAATAAAAAGATCATTTTTAATGGTAAAATTACTATTAAAATGACCTTACAAAAATATTAACATGCTCTTATGATAAATCCTATATGCTATGAACCATAATATATATAATTGAAATATGCATAATATTTTCTTAATATAAAACTTTTTAAAAGTAAATAACAAATTACTATTCCACTAATAAAAAGAAAAATTACTGCTGGCTTTGTTAAAATATAAAAAAGCTTAAATATTTCACTGTAAAAGTAACTAATATTTCTATTTGTTGGCTTAACTTTTTTCTTCACATTATTATAATCTTTCAAATTTTTTCCTTGTACAGATGATATACTTCCATTATTTCCACTATGATTTGTATTTAACTTATAATTATTAGAATTTGCTAAAGGTGCTACCTAGCAATCATTTATAGTTTTCACCTTTTTTAAAGACTCCACAAATTAAATAAATTAAATTTGCCTTAAAGTTCTATAAGCACTATAAATCTTATGATAATTATAATCCATAGTGCATGTTAAAATTTTACTTCTCTTTCTTTTTATTTTTAAGAAGCTGTTCCAAATCTTCAATCTCTTTTTCAGATAAAGACTCTTCCTCTAAAAACTTTGTAAATAGCATTCCTACAGCTCCATCATATACTTTCTGTAAAAAAGATTTATTTTCAGCTCTTATGCATTCATTTTCAGATACTAGTGGATAATAATTGTAGGTTCTGCCTACTTTATCAAAACTTATAGCTCCTTTTTTTGAAAGCCTAGTTATAAATGTTTTTACCGTTTGTGTTGACCAATTCATTTTATTTGTTAACGAATTAATTATTTTTTCAGAAGTTAAAGGATTTTCCTTCCACAAAAGCTTCATTACTTCCCACTCAGCTGCTGAGATTTTTGGTACATCTTTCATGCTATATTCCTCCCTTAAAGTTTACAAATGTAGACCTACAATTATACTTTACATTTGTAAAATATAATTGTCAAGTTAAAAATAATAGCTTATATAATTATCTAATCAATAATTATCTTCAGACCATCTTAGGCATATTCAAAAAAATAACAAGTCAGTATGTTAGTATATTTTGCGTCATACTGCGTCAACAGAACCCTTTGATAGAACAACTATCAGCGGAACCTGTTTCCTTGTCCATCGCAAAATATACTAACATCTTTGACTTGCTATTTTCTTTCATATGCCTTATACAATTTTCATAAAATTAAATGTAAAAATTATTTTAAAGGTATAGTAATTTTATGCTGCTTTTTAAAAGCTTGTGTTATAATGCAATATGGACAAACAGTTAAATCAGGCAGGGGGAAATAGACTTGAAAAATACTAGATTAAAAGAATTAGATGTTTTAAGAGCTTTTGCTTTTATTTTTGTAGTAGAGCAACATACTATGGGTGGGTATTTTAATATAAAAGGCATTAGTTATTTTTATTATGAAATATTCAAATTTGTATATACTTTAGCAAAGCCAGCAGTAGCGGCTTTCCTTTGTATTAGTGGAATAGTAATTTCTTATTCATATTTAAAAAACTTCTCATTAAAAAAATATTATATAAAAAAATTATCATATATATTTATACCATATATATTATGGTCAATAGTATATATGAATTATTTTAAAAAGCATATTAATGTCCCTAATTTATGTATGCAAGTACTATCAGGAGATGCTTCTTATCACTTATGGTATATGGGAATGATAGTAAGATTATTTATATACTTGCCAGTGATTTTATGGATTTCAAGAAAAATTCATAGTCAAAGTTTTTATTTGAGATTATCTGTTTTTATTACTGTAGCTATATCCTATTATGAAGTGTCAAAATATCAAAATATAATTTCTGATAAAATAATCCATTTCATATTTAATAATCCTACAGAAATTCAAATGAAAATCATAAATATATCTCCTTTTTTCTGGTTTTTATATTTCATAATGGGAATATATATAGCATTAAATTATGAAATTTTTAAGAAGACAGTTTTAAAGTTTAAAATTTTAGTAATTATAATATACATAGGTCTATTTACATATGCATACTTAAATGAAATGAATATTATGCCATTTATTATATCATTGTATTTGCTTTATTTTGTTTTTTCTATTTTGGCCTGGTACGTAATTTCTGTTATTCTATCTAGCAAAACTATCACATATAGCATTTTTAATTTCTTTGGTAAATATTCCTTTGGTAGCTATTTATCTCATGTTTTATTAATTCAATCAATCTTGAAAATAATAATGTTCAAATATCGCATAAGAGATTGGCTAGCAGTGGGAATAATTTTATGGATTTCATCTTGTATAGTAAATACTATTTTAATTAAAGCTATTAGCCATATTCCTTATGGTCATTTTATAACAGGTAACAAACAAAAATCTTATATAGAAATGATTAAAAGTATAAATATAAAAAGAGTAGTTGAAACTGTTAAACGTAGTTTTTAAGATTGAAAATATAATTATCATGATGACTTTATTTTCAATTAATATCCAAATAAATTTCTTATGTTTACCATGTATTTTTCAACAAAAACTGCACATATTAATAGCATAAGGGACATAACAGTTGAGCGAAGACTTATATATGCTCATTAAACTGGGTGTATATAGGTCGACCAACGATTATATGATGGTCAAAATGGCTGTTATATAGTCAGAGGGCAGATTTTATAGGGTGGAGAAAAGTTTTATTATAGTCGACATCGATCAATTGATTATAATGGGATTCCAATTTATTCTATAAGGTCGAGTTAAGACTACTCAGGGTGCTAACGGATTAAATAAAACACAATTCATTATGGTTTTAACTATAATTTTGTAAATTTTATTTTATTCCTTTCGATCCTATGCAGCCGAAAGGTTGCATAGGGTTGAGTAAGTATTCTGTTTGGTTGAACGAACCATGATTATAGGTTGTGATTTGCTTTATTATGGTAGCAATATCATAATGAGGTGATAAGCTATCTATAATTGTGCAAGATAGATTGTTATATTCTTTATATGCACTACTAAAATCTAAAAGTAGATTTCGGTTAAAGTGCTGAAGAGTCATCAATATAGTAAATATACTACATTGATGACTCTTCTTTTTACTTTTCCCTTACACAATATAACCAATTTTCTGTTCTTTTAATTTTTTTACATTATAACATGTCACATCATACAATAATCAATTCACCAACCAATAAGCTCATAGTAACTTTCATTCATTACATCAACAACAAATTTACCTACTTCCTTGTCTGATACAAAATAGACTAACATCTTTGACTAGTTATTTTATTGAATGTGCCTTATTGTTTTCATTTTACTTGCTTTAATGACTAAACTAACCTTCGGAAAACATTTCCATTCAACTTAATTCTACATTTTTCGATAATAAAATTGAATAGTAAATTAGAAAACAATGGAGGTATATGAAAATGAAACAAAAAAAGGTACTTTCACTAGTCTTAGCCCTATTCTTAACAATTTTTAACTTCAGTATTGTTTTAGCAAAACCTCGCTCATCACAACCACCACCTTCGGCGCCTACTGGACTTACAGTAACAAACTTAACGTCTTCTGAAATTAATTTAACTTGGAATACTGTATCAGGTGCTTCAGGCTATAAGGTATTTAGAGCATCTACTTACGATTCTAATTATACTCAAATAGCTACTCTAACTTCTAACACTTATAAAAATACAGGATTAAACACTTCTGCTAAATACTGGTATTTCGTAAGAGCATATAATTCTTATGGCACTTCTGTTGATTCTACTCATATAAGTGCCACTACCAATCAGGTAGTAGTTGTCCCTTCTTCTAGTAAAGTAGTTTTAGGGTTTGCAACTTACTATTATTCTGGTGATAATTCATCCTATAACTCTATGGTAACTAATTCTGCTGCAATAAACGAAATTGCAACAGATACTTTTACTACAGATGGTTTAGGGAACATTAGTGGTCTTGTTCCATCAAATCAAATATCCTATGCTAATAGCAATGGAATTAAGCCTTATGCTATGATAACAAATAATTTTGATGGAAGCATAGCTAAAACTTTACTAGAAAGTTCAACTAACAGACAAACTTTAATTAACAATATAACAAATGCTTTAAAGGTTAATTCATATAAAGGAGTTAATATAGATTTAGAAGGAATCTATTATTATGACAGAAGCTACTTTACTACTTTTATGAGCGAACTTTATACAGCTTTACATCCACAAGGATTCACAGTTACAGTTTCCGTACCAGCTAAAACTTCTGATAGTACTACTAATTCCTGGAGTGGAGCTTTTGACTATGCTCAAATAGCAAATTACTCTGATCAGGTAGTTTTAATGGCTTACGATGAACATTATCCAGGTGGCTCAGCTGGATCAATTGCTTCAATAGGCTGGGTTAAGAATGTTGTAAACTATGCAGTGACAGTAATACCTGCAAACAAAGTTCTTCTTGGATGTGCTGCTTATGGATATGATTGGTCATCAAACGGTACTAAAGCATACAGTATTAGTGGAGTTTATAACCTAGCTTCAACTTATGGAGCTCAAATAATGTGGGATTCAGTTTCTCAAAGCCCTTATTTCAATTACACAGATGCTAGCGGCATACAACATACTGTATGGTTTGAAAATAGTACAAGCCTTTCATATAAACTAGATGTAGTAAATAGCAGTAACATTTTAGGTATTGCAATTTGGAGACTGGGTTTAGAAAATGCTGATTATTGGACAGTAGTAAAAACTAAACTTATGCAATAACAATCCATACCTAATGTTCTTATACATTAAAAATCTGTATTAAATCATCAAAAGTTAATTACTTTTTAAATAATACTCACATATTACCCAATACTCATATTTTAATTACCTAAATTTCGTACAAATATAAAACTTATATTTGCACATAATTTCCTGTTAGCATTAACCATAATATTCCTTTAGCTTCCAATTTTTTAGGCGAAGCCTACTGGGATAATATACAAATGTTAAAAATGGTAACACTAAAAATAATTAAAATTTGATTTCTAGTTTTGGATTAATTTGTATTGATTGAAAGTAAATTTTCAACCTCAGATATTAAAAGTCATTTGTATATATT
>NZ_JABBNI010000056.1 GCF_012926525.1 Clostridium muellerianum | reverse complement strand
ACTTCAGTTATGCAATTTTAAAATCTAAATTTCATATTGAGGATAAAACATGATTTATAGGTTATTTCATCCAAAATTAATAGAAACACTTATACAGTTTTATAAAATGGATTTTCAAAAAACTTTTAAGCTATTTTTAGTTTTACGAATATGTCTTCTAGCGCAACATTTTGTTTTAAATTTTCGTATATAAAGCACACAAGTGCTTTTGCCGTTAGGCAGTTTAAATGTTCTTGGACTCTACCTATAGTCTCTAATCCTTGATTTCTATAATTAAATCTAAATAATTCTAGAAAGTTATAAGCCAAGAATACTATAAGAAAATATCGTTCTATAGATAAACTACTTCGGACCCTGTATTTATCAAAAGCTAAATTACTTTTAAAATACTTATATGAAGTTTCTATATTCCATCTATAGGAATAGTATTTAATTATAGTTTTTGCATCTAATAAAGTGTCGGTAGACATTAGGTATACTGGGTTTTTGAATCCATCTTCTTTAACTTCATAGCAAATAAGTACTTTAGCGTAAGAGAACTTTGCAACATTACCCTCATAAGTGTATACTTTATAATTCTTACCATCGACTGTAACGGTGTCTAAGGTATTAGGATCAATATATTTTTCAAATTCTGATAGTTGTAATGAAATTCCTAATGGAGATATCTTTCTGTTAGATTTAATTGCTCCTATAAGGTGATACCCCTTTGCTAAAGAACTTTCTATTAATTTGTTATTGGTATACCACGAGTCCATAAGACAATATATTTTTTCACAATTAGATGGAGTTACAAAAGAATTTATAAAATCTCTTGCAATATCAATTTTTGATTTAAATTCTCTCTTTAATTCCTCACAAAGTTCCTTTTTATAATAAGGTTCATATTCTAAAGGAATGGATTTATCGTCTACAACAAAATTTGAAGTAACCACACAATGTGACCAGATATTTTTACCTTCAGTATGGGAATAGTTATATGATAGTCCTTGCATTTTCTTTGCTGATTTCTTAGAATTTACAGTATCATCTATAACTAAAAATCCTACGGATTTAGGTTTAATGTTATGCTCAAAGAAAAAGTTTAAATAACTAAGTCTATTAGCATTTAGAAGACTATCGTCCCATTTTGAATGACTTAAGAATCTATAAATACAGCTTTTGTCCTTTGAAGACAGCACACATTTTGCAATTTCAGATAAAGTTTTAGTGCCTGGTAAATTTATCAAACCATTTACAATAGTGGTTAAATGATTAAACTGTGGATTAGACATTCCATAGTTTACATCATTTAAGTAGTTGTAAAGTTCATCATTAATGGATACAATATTATTACTTGGCATATTTATTACCTCCCGTGTGTGTATTTGTGTGGTAACTTTTATATAACACGGTGGTTAAAAATATGCCATATTTATTTTTTGGTAGTATTGCCAATTTAGGTTTTTATTTTGCAGAACTAAAGT
>NZ_JABBNI010000055.1 GCF_012926525.1 Clostridium muellerianum | reverse complement strand
ATAATATACAAATGTTAAAAATGGTAACACTAAAAATAGTTAAAATTTGATTTCTAGTTTTGGATTAATTTGTATTGATTGAAAGTAAATTTTCAACCTCAGATATTAAAAGTCATTTGTATATATTTAGGACTACAAAGTACGTCAGCAATTAGCCTTGCTAGTTTTGTTATCGGTGGAATATTTACACTAATTCCTTCAGAAGTCCTTTTAACAAAGCCTTTTATAGTTCCAATACTTTTGACTAAAACTCTTACCCCTACATTTTCAAGTTCTGTTCTATGGAGAACTGTAGATTTAAACCAACTTATGAGATTATGTGTTATAAATACTAGCCATAAAAATCCGTAAATTCCGTAAAATTTTGAAGTTCTTAGGTTTTTTATATGGTATACATTCTTTGCCATTTTAAAGAACGCCTCTATGGTTTGACGTTTGTTATAAAAATGAAATATCTCTACTGCGTTCATATCCTTACTGTTTATATTGGTTATTAGTAGTGAATATTTTAGTTTTCCTTTTGAAGATAACGTCTGAACTATAATGTTTCTGACTCCATTGTTTTCCGGAAGTTCATAAACCCAAGCCGCCTTATCGGCCTGAGTGTATTCTGAGTAATGTATATCTTTCGCAATATTTTTAGCACTTACTGTGGAATATGCTTTGGTAACGAATTTTAATTTAGGAACTGAAAGTAGCTTTTCAACGTTATCAGATGAACCAAAGCCACTATCAGTTCTTAAGATTAAGTTACCATTATGAAGTTGATCTTTATATTTAGACAATATAGCCTTTAGTAAATCATCATAGTGGTCAGTGCAATGGGTATTTCCAGAATCTAAAAACATTGCTACTGTCTCAGAATATTCACCAGTAAAGGCGGCAGCCAATTGATATCCTCTTTGATTTTTTTTCTTAGCAAAGTAGCCTTTTTCAGCTAGTTCAAAGGTTTTACCATTAGCAATTAAACCTGTTTGATCACAGTCTACGACTACTTTTGTATGAGAGTGAACTGAGTTACTGTGTTCCATAAAAAGATGATGATGAATATCTTGCAATTGATTTATGCTGTTAGAATCAAACCGTCTAATTAGTTCATTAATCTGTGATTGGTCTGGGGCTGTATCCATACCAAACATATTTAGTGCAAGTTTTTCTACACCAAGCTTTTCATTGATATCTTTAGTAGTCTCACAACCAATCACTATAGACATCATAATAGTAATGAGTTTTTGATATACAGAATATTTCACTTTCTTCATCTTAAGATTAAAAGTCTCAAATGGTTTGAAAATATTAAATTTAAAACCAAATTGCATTACTGAAATTAGCCAAATGGAAGTACTTTCTTCTTTACAGTTATTTTGAGTAAAGGTAAAATTATTCATAGGATAATACCTGCCTTTCTTAATTTTTCTCTGCAAAGAAAATTATACTTCAAGGCTTGGTATTATCCATTATTTATTTTTTGGAAACTA
>NZ_JABBNI010000054.1 GCF_012926525.1 Clostridium muellerianum | reverse complement strand
AGATCTACTCCAGAGTACCACGAGACACGTGAAACCTTGTGGGAAGCTGGGAGGACCACCTCCCAAGGCTAAATACTAACTGGTGACCGATAGTGAAGCAGTACCGTGAGGGAAAGGTGAAAAGAACCCCGGAAGGGGAGTGAAATAGAACCTGAAACCGTGTGTCCACAACCGGTCGAAGCACTTTTACGTGCGACGACGTGCTTTTTGTAGAACGAGCCAGCGAGTTACGGTATGTAGCAAGGTTAAGTACTTAAGGTACGGAGCCGAAGGGAAACCGAGTCTGAATAGGGCGAAAAGTTGCATGTCGTAGACCCGAAACCGGGTGACCTATCCATGGCCAGGATGAAGCGGAAGTAAAATTCCGTGGAGGTCCGAACCACGTTGGTGTTGAAAAACCATGGGATGAGCTGTGGATAGCGGAGAAATTCCAATCGAACTCGGAGATAGCTGGTTCTCCTCGAAATAGCTTTAGGGCTAGCGTTGAGATTGAGTAATGGAGGTAGAGCACTGAATGGGCTAGGGGCTGACAACAGTTACTGAACCCTATCAAACTCCGAATGCCATATACTTGTATCTCAGCAGTCAGACTACGAATGATAAGATCCGTGGTCAAAAGGGAAACAGCCCAGATCATCAGCTAAGGTCCCAAAGTGTAAGTTAAGTGGAAAAGGATGTGGGATTTCTAAGACAACTAGGATGTTGGCTTAGAAGCAGCCACTCATTTAAAGAGTGCGTAATAGCTCACTAGTCAAGAGATCCTGCGCCGAAGATGTCCGGGGCTAAAACTTACCACCGAAGCTATGGGCTCGAAAGAGCGGTAGAGGAGCTTCCTGTATGGAGTGAAGTCGTACCGAAAGGAGCGGTGGACTGTACAGGAGTGAGTATGCTGGCATAAGTAGCGAGAAATAAGTGAGAATCTTATTGGTCGAAAATCTAAGGTTTCCTGAGGAAGGCTCGTCCGCTCAGGGTTAGTCGGGACCTAAGCCGAGGCCGAAAGGCGTAGGTGATGGACAATCGGTTGATATTCCGATACCACCAACTGACGTTATTACAAATGGGATGACGCAGGAGGATAGGATGTGCACACTATTGGATGTGTGTCTAAGCATCTAGACAGATCAGACAGGCAAATCCGTCTGGTTAATGTTGAGGTGTGATGGGGAGTGGCCTTGTGCCGCGAAGTATCTGATTCCACGCTGCCAAGAAAAGTCTCTATGGAGGATGTTGGTGCCCGTACCGCAAACCGACACAGGTAGATGAGGAGAGAATCCTAAGACCATCGGAAGAATTGTTGTCAAGGAACTCGGCAAATTGACCCCGTAACTTCGGGAGAAGGGGTGCCTATGTAACAGTAGGCCGCAGAGAATAGGCCCAAGCAACTGTTTAGCAAAAACACAGGTCTCTGCTAAAGCGAAAGCTGAAGTATAGGGGCTGACGCCTGCCCGGTGCTGGAAGGTTAAGGGGAACACTTAGCG
>NZ_JABBNI010000053.1 GCF_012926525.1 Clostridium muellerianum | reverse complement strand
TAAATAAATCTGGTGATTATGACATAAAGGTAACACCCGTTCCCATTCCGAACACGATGGTTAAGCTTTATAGTGCTGATGGTACTGCAGGGGAGGCCCTGTGGAAGAGTAAGTCGTTGCCAGGTAAGATTTGGCTGGATAGCTCAGTCGGTAGAGCAGAGGACTGAAAATCCTCGTGTCCCTGGTTCGATTCCTGGTCCAGCCACCAAAAGCCCTAGGTTTAACCTAGGGCTTTTTAACATAAATGTAAATATTAATATTTTAATATGGAAAAAATTTTTAATTTATGTCATAATTGTTTATGTAAAATAAAATAATATTTTAAGGAGAAAAAACATGGATAATAAGGTGTTGGCAGTTATAAACGGAAAAGAAATAACACAAGGTGAGTTAGATGCAACAATTAGCAGATTTCCTAGAGAAAGACAAGGATATTTACAAACTGAAGCAGGAAAAAAGCAATTATTAGAAGAATTAATATCTTTTGAGCTTATTTATAATTATGCAAAAGATAATAATATGGAAAGTGATCCTACATATGTGTCACAGTTAGAAATAGCTAAAAAAGAAATTTTAACACAAACAGCTATATCTAAAGTAATGCAGCAAGTTTCTGTAGAAGATAAAGAAGTAGAAGATTACTATAATGCTAATAAAGAAAATTTTAAAAATCCTGAGACTGTAAGTGCAAAACATATTCTTGTAGAATCTGAAGAAAAAGCAAAAAAGGTAGCTGAAGAAATAAATAATGGTATGGATTTTGAAGATGCTGCAAAACAATATTCTTCATGTCCATCAAAGGAACAGGGTGGAAATCTTGGTAACTTTGGTAGAGGACAGATGGTACCTGAATTTGAAGAAGCTGCTTTTGCTTTAGAAATAGGAGCACTAAGTGCACCAGTTAAAACTCAATTTGGATATCATTTAATAAAAGTTGAAAATAAGTCTCAAAGTTCAGTAAAATCATTTGAAGAAGTAAAAAACACTATAAAAAGCAAGTTATTACAAGAAAGACAATCTTTTAAGTACGCACAATTAAATAAAGAACTTAGAGAAAAATATAATGTAGAGATAAAAGGTTAGTAAATTATTATATTTACAAACAGAATTAAAGGGTGTTGACGAAGTTGACACTCTTTTTGTACTTTAATAAGCTAATAGAGGTAGCATATATTAAAGGTATTTTAGTTATAATATAAGCATTTGTATAGTATAAAGTCTATAAACTTGACCAAGAGTATCAACATATAATATATGAAGCTATTCAAAGAAAAACTAAGTATAGTATATATAATGTAGGGTAAGTGAATAAATAGTAAAATAAATAAAATAATTAAGTGTTACAATAATAAACGTCCTAAAGAAAAGGGACAAGTTATTTAAGAAAAAGATATAAGTAGTTATGTATTTTTATTTTTTATGAGGTCAGTAATTTTATAGGTGTTTTTAGCAAAATAAAAAGATTTATAAGATGTGTTGACAAAGTCTTAAATAATGTGGTATTATGTTAAAGCTGTGTGAATGCAGTAAGCTTAACAAAAAGAATTTAAAAAAGTTCTTGACAAGATTAAGCAAACATGATAAGATGTAAAAGTCGCTGAGATGCGACAAGATCCTTGAAAATTAAACAGAGTGAAAGTAAGATTTAAATCTTATTTTAAATAAGCCAGTATTAGTTAAACTAATAAGTTTAAC
>NZ_JABBNI010000052.1 GCF_012926525.1 Clostridium muellerianum | reverse complement strand
GTATGAATTGTTTCTAGACAATCTGCATAGAAATATGCAATAAAACTAGAAGACTGATGTTCAGTCTAACTTCATATCTGAATTATTAGGTGAAATTCCTATGATGTCTTAATGTTGGAAGGCATGCCCTAAGACTCCGACATGCAGTATATCTTATTAATGTATCTGTATGAAGTTCGGTGAAGACGGTGAAAATTGGACCTGAGAAGTGGTTAAGAGAAGTAATCGGGGGGCTATAAAATTACCATGGTTAGAATGTTTGAATAAAACTGACGAACCCTTGAAAGAACGGCTCGATACTTGCCATAGAATTCGAATAAGAAGAACCTAGACTCCTAGAGAGTTTCAGTCGCCAAGGTTATAAGTGATATAGCCGAGGAAAAGTTTGGGTGTGGACTTATCTTCAAAACCCTCCAACTGTGGGTTAGAAGAGGCTGACGGGCAAAAGAGGGAACCTAAAGTAATACATGTAAAGCTAAGATATGAGGAACAATTGAAGTTCGAAAGGAAATGCTAAAGTCAGTAAGGACTGATATTCCTAAGCAGTAGGAAATGACTGTTGAATTCGGATGGCAGCAGCCTGTAGTAGTGAAGAAATAAGGTAATTCTTATGGAGCGAAGGGGCATAGTTAATTAAATAAAAGTTAATTAAGACAAAACGAGTGTTAGGAAGCCGAGGAGCATAACTGATTAAACCATTTGTCCCCGAAAGGATGTGATAAAATGGCTCAACAACTAACAGTTCCGAGAAGTGAAGGAGAACTTAGACAATTACAGGACCAAATGTACAGTATAAGTAAAGAAAAGATTAAAAATAATAGTAGACCAGCGTTTAAGGACTTAATTGAAATAATAAAATGTGATGAAGTTATAATAAGTGCAATTCATAGAATGAAATCAAACCGGGGGAGCAAAACCCCTGGAGTAAATGGTAGGACAATAGATAACATACTTCAAATGGGTTATTCAGAAGTTATTAAAATGATAGTACACAAATTAGATACCTATAAAGCAGGTAAAATTCGAAGAGTTTACATACCTAAACCAGGTAAAACAGAAAAGCGACCGTTAGGAATACCTAATATTGAAGACCGTATAATACAAGAATGTATAAGGATGGTTATAGAGCCAATATTAGAAGCTCAATTCTTTGAACATAACTACGGCTTCAGACCAATGCGAAGCAGTGCACATGCATTGGAGAGAGCTTCTCATATAGCTAAATGGGTGAATATTCATTGGGTTATTGAAGGAGATATATCCAAATTCTTTGATAATGTCAATCATAGAAAGTTGCTTAATATTTTGTGGAGCATGGGAATAAGAGACAGAAGACTCTTAATGATAATAAAAGAAATGCTAAAAGCTGGCATTATTAATGAAACAGAAGTAAATGAAAAAGGTACCCCGCAGGGTTCAATTCTATCGCCTTTGCTAGCAAACGCATATTTAAGTAAATTCGATGAATTTGTGACTAAGTTTTATGAGAAAAAAGAAATGAAAACTCTTAAATCCCTAAGGCATAGATTTGATGCTCTAAAACGTAAAGGATTTAAACAAGTATTTTTAGTAAGATATGCTGATGATTGGATAGTCTTTACAAATAGTAAAGCAAATGCTGAAAAGATGAAATTTAGAATTCAAAAATTCTTAAAAGAGTGTTTAAACTTAGAGTTATCTATGGAAAAAACTAAGATAACTAATATAAAAAAGCAACCAATCAAGTTTCTTGGATTTGAAATAAAGTGTTGGAGAGGAAAAGGTAAATCTGGTTATGTAACTAGAAGTAAACCTGATATTAATAGAATTAAACCAAAAGTAAGACAAATACTGAATGAAATAAGAGAAATTAATGCATTTCCAACGGAAGATGAAAAACTAATTCAACTCCATAACATCAATAGTATGATACGTGGTCTCATAGAATACTACAAATATGCAACTAGAGTAAATATAGTATTTAATAAATTTAGCAAGATGATAGGTTGGTCTGCCTACAAAAGCCTAAAAAAATGGGGAAAAGCTGAATGGGTACGAGCCTGCGACAGCTCTAATCTTCAAATTGTTCATTCAGAATACACCGAAAAACTTGCAGCAATAAGAGTAAGAGGTGAAAAGATAGCCATAACAAGTATTAATATGGTTAGGTGGACTAAGATTGCTCAAAAGAATCAAGACGAAACACCGTATAGCAAAGAAGGTAGATTTAAATATCTAACTAGAATGAATAGAAGACCCTTAAAAGAAAGGGCTATGGAACTCAACATCCCAATAGACCCTATAATTATGCTTAGTAGTATCAATGGAGCTCCTAAAGATAAATTTAATAACTTTGAATATTATATGAATAGACCGTATGCCTACAATAGGGACAAAGGAAAATGTAGGATATGTGGCATATATCCTAGTAGGCAAAATATTAAAATTCATCACATAACAAAAAAACTTTCAATAAATGAGGTAAACAAGGTTAAAAATCTTATGACTGTATGTAAATATTGCTATAACAAAATTCATAGCCAAAAGGAAATTAATTGTGATAGCGAAATAAATAAGAAAATCCTTAAATATCGAGAAATGATGTCTTAAAAATCTAATATTTAATTGATGGAACGCCGTATGAGGTGAAAGTCTCACGTACGGTGTGAAGGAGGGGAAAAGAGAGGCTTAACGTAAAGTCGAAGTCTGCTCTTACCTATTCTATT
>NZ_JABBNI010000051.1 GCF_012926525.1 Clostridium muellerianum | reverse complement strand
AATAGCAATAGGTAAGCTTTTGATAATTAACTTTGAATCTATCAAAATTAACTGTTATATTTCTCCAGCTTTTCCCCTGCTCCACACCGTACGTGCGACTTTCATCGCATACGGCGTTCCATCAATTATTAATCGCTATTGTATTATTTCATTTCCGATTTTCTTACGGTATTGATTTAGTATTCTTAATTGTTTATCAGATAATTTCTGTATTTTTAAATAATAATTTATTAATGTTTCATTTATAGAATGTATTAATGCATGAATTATAGGAGTTACTAATATTAAATTTTTATATCTATCATCACCACCATTGTCTTTTAAAATGATTCTATGAACACACATATCTTCATCTAAGGGCTTATTAGATATTCTACATTTACCCATTTGAGCAGAATATAGTGAAATTTTATTATCATTATATTCTATACTTTCGGTTTCAATGGGATTATCAGATAAGTAGTTTAATATATTCTTATCTATGTATCCTAATTTGGAATGTATTATTTCCCTTCCTTCATTTGTATAATTGTTTATAGTTTGGTTGAAACCTTTTGGATATCTTGTTTTTATACAACTTATTGGGTATAGTATTAATTTGTCTATATAATACTCATGTCCTCCATAATGTTCATATCTATTAGTATATTCCATAGGTTTATGACCTTTATTATTAAATACAGATTTTAATCTTTGTTTAAGACAAAATAAGAGATGATATTCTATTGCTTTGAAATCTAAATATACGTTGCTTGCTATCTTATAATAATTTTGCATACCCGCAACCATTTTATTATATTTACAAACTTCTCTTTGTTTTGGAAATTGTTTGATTCTTTTAATTTGATTTCTAAGTTTCTCTTCAATATTCTTTATAGCTTTATCTACAACACTCGTATAAGCTACATATTTGTTTCTTTTTAATATAGCTTTTACTTTAAACCCAAGAAATTCAGATGATGTTTTTCTCATATCTGTTATTTTAGATTTATCAGGACTAATATCTAGATTTAATCTTTCTTTTAGCCATTTTTGTGTTGCATTGTAAATTTTCTTAGCTGAATTATGATTTCTACAAATTATTTTAAAGTCATCTGCATATCTTATTATATAAATTTCTTTTAAATTAGTCTTTTTCATCGCAAAGAATTTATGACTATTTTGTTTATAATTAAATTTAGTCGGAAAAGTTTCCCATTGGCTACTTATCCACCAATCTAATTCGTTAAGTACAATATTTGCTAATAATGGTGATAATATACCTCCCTGAGGAACTCCTTTGTTTGGTATTCCAATACCTTCAATTTCAGCTTTTAGCATCTTGCTTATAATACAGATTACTTTCTTATCCCTAATACCTAATGACCATATTTGTTTTAATAATTTACTATGGTCAACATTATCAAAGAATCCTTTGATATCTATATCAACTGCAAAATACATATGATCTTGATTAATTTTCTTAACCAAGGCTGTTATAGCATGTTCTGTACTTCTATTTGGTCTAAATCCATAATTATTCTTATGAAATTTAGCTTCACATATTGGTTCTAGGACTTGCTTAATACATTGCTGAATTATTCGGTCTTCAATACACGGAATTCCTAACGGTCTCATTTTTCCATTAGATTTAGGTATTTCCACCCTTTTAATCTTTTGAGGCTTGTAATTATCTAACCTATTTTTGATATAGTTTAAAAACTCTTCTATAGGCTTTTCTTCCCAATATTCTATATTGTGCTTATTCGTACCAGGTGTTTTACTACCATGGTTTCTTTTAATAGTCCTATATGCTAATAAAATATTTCTGTCACTTTTTATAGTATTGTACAGCTTATTAAATTTGCAATTATTTTGACTTTGCTTATAAAGATTATCAAAGATACTTTGCATATTATAATATTCATTATATCTTAGATTATCTTTCTTTAATGTCTTTTTATGATTTTTAAGAACTTCTTTTCTTTCCGTATTCCGCATCGTTTAGGGCGATTACTCCTTTAAATTATTTTAATATAATTTAGAATATAATCTCTCTTAAGTCTTACTCGAATCCTAAATAATTTGAAATAATAAAACGAATGTGATTAAATAATTGACTTGTGCCTATCCCTCCACAATTTATTATCATTGCTTCTTTGGTACTATGGCACTACTCTCACTAATGTAAATGTAGATTATATGAAAAATTTAGATATGATAAAATTATTTTATATAGTTTTCTTTTTTTTTAGAAAAATTGTAAATTTATTTTATATTTTATTAACTATATATTAGTGATGGGATAAATGATTTGATTTTTAGAATAGAGGGTGACGTTGGATGCCTACCCCCTAAATATATAAATTCCATCCATTTACTCTATCCATCTTAGATGAACTCAAGGATTTAGTATAAAACAAATATTAATGCCAGTTAATTATTGCTAGACCAAGTCTTTTTATAAAGACTTATTAATGATTTGTCATCTTCAGGCAATTCATTGACTTTGTTAAGTAGTTTTTGCTCAATAAATTCAGTTATAGGGCCTCTTTTTATTATAGTAGGCTCTATAACATATGGTTTACTTAAATTGTCAATTATTTGTTTAACACTCTTCATAGTATCCCACCTCCTATCTATATTAAGATAGGATAATTTTAACATTTTCAAATTGTATTGTCAAGTTTTTCCAAATTTTTCAACTTTTCTGCAAAACATATCATAGACTTATAAGAGCCTCAATGTCATTAGCTTTCCACGTTCCAATTTCTCTATCTTTACATATATCCTTAGGTCGTTTCTTTAGTCCTGCTTTAACAATATTCCCTGTAAGAATATAAGGATTTTCATAAACCATATTTTTACTCACCCTCTAAAGCCACTCATTTGAGTGATATTACATTTCTATAATACTGGTATTTAGAACTGTACATTCGAAACTTTGTCAGTTATTTCCCATAACATTCTAACCATAGATATTTTGTAGACCTCCAGTCTATCATATACTCGACCACCTCTGGTTCGCATTTCCTATGCAAGGTTTTTCCTTACATTTAGGGTATACTCTCAACTGACTTCACCGAGCTTATAACCTTTATATCTTATTATATAAACGCTATTCGGAGTATCAAGGTTAGCCCTTCAAGACGTTACTCTATTATTTGACTAATCAAGAAATTAGTTCTACATAATATATAAGTTACACATGTAACTTATATTTTTTTTATGTGGCGTAACTTTTAACTACGCAACGTGTCGCAC
>NZ_JABBNI010000050.1 GCF_012926525.1 Clostridium muellerianum | reverse complement strand
CAGGATAGTGCGACACGTTGCGTAGTGAAAAGCTACGCCGCATAGAAATTAATATCAATTAAAGATAAATATATAATACCAAAGATTTGATAAATGAATAAAAACTCCTTATACTGGAATTAAACCAATATAAGGAGGTGATATGAGATGCCAAAGTTACAATGGCAAAGGGGTACAACAGAAAATGGTTCCATTCGACCATACGGAAACATGTATAGATATCAAATAATAGATAGATTGCATGGAAAAATCCTAAGTACGGAAAAAGCAGAATCATTTACAGAACCCAAAAGAGGTAGATTTCCAAAATACTTCTTAGTTCTGACTTAACAGTTTACACATATATTGAGGGAAATTCTAACACAATCTCCCTCGATATTATCTCATATCTTTACTTTATAGTTAATCAATTATAAAATCACATTTAACAAATCAAAAATTTACCATTGATAGTATGTATATATTATCTTTATCTTTGATATAAATTCTATGTAGAACTTGTAATCTGACAAGTCAAATGAGAAGGTAACGCCTCGAAGGGCTTGCTTTAATACTCCAAATGGCGATTGATAGTATAAGATATCAATGGTCATAAGCTCGGTGAAGTCGGCAAAAGTATACCCTAAGTTATTCCAGGTATACATGAAATAATAGGAAAGTGGGATAGAGGTATCCTATGTATATGATATGCCGGAAGTCTATAAAATAACTATGGTTAGAATGTTATTGAAGTGACTGACGAATCTCCGAATGTACGACTCTATAGGTATAAGCTATAGAAATGTAGCTGACAGTAAATGTCGTTTCAGAGGGTGAGTAAAAATTATCTTTATGAAAGTCCTTATACTGTTAAAGGCAGTATTGTTGAAACAGGGTCAGAGGAGAAACCTAAGGTTATATGTACAGATAAGATTACAGGAACGTGGAAAGCTAATGACATGGAGACACTTATAAGTCTATGAAATGGTTGTAGAGAAATTGAAAAAATGTGGATTAAAATAGTTAACAAATTTAAAAATAAATAAATGGTTTTTACGAATTATGTTTCAAAACTATATAAACAAATACCACATTTCATATTTTCATATAATCTACATTTACATTAGTGAGAGTAGTGCCACAGTACCGTTGAAATTATAGAAATATAATGGAGGGATAGGCACAAGTCAATTGTTATACAAATCAAAATTATTATTTCATAAAATAGGGTTCAGTTGAGACTAAGAAAGTTTATATTCCTAATAATACTTATCACAGGAGATAAACAACCTAAACAATGAAAAATACAAAAGTAGAAATTAAGAGTAAAGAAAGTTTAAAAATATTAAAGAAAAATAAACTTCGATACAATGAATACTACAATATGCAACCAACATTTGATAATCTCTATAAACAGAGTAAGAACGGAAGTATATTTAAAAGGCTTTATAATCTTATGATAAAAGATGAAAATATACTTCTAGCATATAGAACTATTAAAAGAAATAAAGGAAGTGAAACACCCGGTACAAATAACAGAACTATAACCTATTGGGAAAACCAACCCATTGAAGTATTTCTTAAATACATTAAATCTAGATTTGAGGATTATAAACCTCAAAAAGTAAGAAGAAAAGAAATACCAAAAATTAATGGTAAAATGAGACCTTTAGGTATTCCATGCATAGAGGATAGAATTATACAACAATGTATAAAACAAATACTAGAACCGATATGTGAAGCAAAATTCCATCCTAACAGTTATGGCTTTAGACCTAACAGAAGTACAGAACATGCAATTGCATATACTTATAAGAAAATCAATTTAGATAAATGTTATCACATAGTTGATATAGACATCAAAGGGTTCTTTGACCATGTAAATCATGGTAAACTTCTAAAACAAATGTGGTCACTAGGAATACGAGATAAGAAAGTTATCAGTATAATAAGTGCCATGTTAAAAGCCGAAATTGATGGAATAGGAATACCGACAGAGGGAGTACCACAAGGAGGAATTTTATCACCACTATTATCTAATATAGTTCTTAACGAATTAGACTGGTGGGTTAGTAATCAATGGGAAAGTTATAATTCAAACTATAAGTACAAGGAAACTTTCTTAAAGTATAAACATTTCAGAAGAAGTTGCAACCTGAAAGAAATGTACATAGTTCGATATGCTGATGACTTTAAAATATTTTGTAAAAGTCATAATAATGCTAAGAAAATATTCATAGCAGTACAAAGTTGGTTGAAAGAAAGATTAAATCTTGAAATCAGTACAGATAAGTCTAAAATCACTAATGTAAGAAATTCATGTACAGAATTTCTCGGTTTTAAGATTAAAGCTAGATTAAAAGGTAGTAAATTCATTGTGAAATCGAATATTACAGATAAAGCTAAAAGTAATTTACAGCAATCTATAAAAGAACAAGTTAGATATATACGGCGAAAACCTAATCAATATACAATGTATATACTAAATAGACTAATCGCAGGAATACAAAATTATTATAGGATTGCTACACATATAAACAAAGATTTTTCAGAATTAGACTATAAACTTTCTTATTATCTTCAACAACAGTTTAAACGAATCAGAACACGTGACGGGACTAAGAGCGAAGAATACAACAAACGATATGGTAAAACAGGCGGTAAAGAAATCAATGTTCTAGGGATTACAATGTATCCCATAGGCAAAATAGCAACAAGAAGACCACAAGTTTGTAATCAAAAAGTCTGTGACTATACACTTGAAGGTAGGGAACTACTTCACAAGAATATAGGATATAAATACAGTGAAATATTCAAATGGATTACAGACAATCCTGTTAAAAGTCAAAGTGTAGAATTTAATGATAATAGACTTTCATTATACTCAGCACAACATGGTAAATGTATAATAACAGGAATTTTATTAGATGAAGATATGGAGGTACACCATGTACAACCTAAAGAAAATGGTGGAACTGACAGATACAAAAATCTAATACTATTATCATATCAAGCTCATAAGTTAATCCACGCTACTGATGTAGATATTATATTAAAATATCTTGCCGAATTAAAAGTAAGCAGTTTAGCTATGTTAAAGAAAATACTAAAGAAATTGAACAAATACCGTATTTTAGTTGGAAATGGAATAATAGTATGTGATTTATAATAATTGAGGGAACGCCGTATGCGGTGAAAATCGCACGTACGGTGTGGAGCAGGGGAAAAGCTGGAGATTTGAAAAATGGGTAAAAACTCCTTATACTGAAAAGTATAAGGAGGTGATATGAGATGAATAATGTCAACCTAATTAAAGGTCAAACGTATGAAGTTGAACGAGACTCGATACGCCGATTTGGAAACCTGTTTAAATACAGATTAATATTTAGGCTACATGGTAAAATCGTTACAATGCCTCATCGAACATCATACAAAGAACCTAAACCATGCAAATTCTTGTTTACCGCATAGTATTTGCAGTATATATTGGGGGAGATTATGTTAGAATCTCCTTCAGTATATCTCATATCTTTTATTTTATAGTTAATAAATTATAAAATCACATTTAACAAATCAAAAGTTTACCTATTGCTATCCAAT
>NZ_JABBNI010000049.1 GCF_012926525.1 Clostridium muellerianum | reverse complement strand
ATATCTCGTGTAGCCTAGGCTACACGAATTGAATTCATTTAATTTGTACATTGTTTATATGTAATCAATGTAACTTTATAACTTTTCATATAATTTACCTCTAAGAACTTCTAATTGATCTTTAAGTTTTCTATTTTCTTCTTGAAGTTCTTTAATTTTTTTATCTTTAGCCATTATGATAATGTCTTTTGACTTATCGGTTTTATCATATTTAAGTTTTTGTCTTATAACTTTTTCAGTTTGTTTATCCCTAAGTTCTTCAATTCTTTGTTTAATTTCAGCATTGTTATATAGAAAAGTTTTAGATACACCACTTAAATTAGATACACTATTAAAATTAATTTTCTGTTCGCCAAGAGAGAGTTCTCGAATAGCTTTATCTACTTTTTCTAAAGTAATTTTTGTTTTTTCTTCTGCATATTTTTTTAATCCTTTTGTACTTCCAGCCATTAAACTATATCCTCCCTTGATTTACCGTTTTTATGAACTAATTTATGTTCTTTAACTTTTGCTAGTGTTTTCTCTAATACACCTAAATATGTTTTATTCTTTTTAGCCCAAAGCTCTCTGCCACATCTTTCACTAATTTCAATTTGTACTTTAACCCTTTCTATTTCTTCTTCATATTCAGGTATATTTTCAACCGTGGTACAGAAACTACCACAAGTTAGGCAATGATTCATTTGTTGTTTACACGTTAACTTAGATGGATGAAAGCATATTCCAAAAGGTACTCTTACAGCATCTAAGTTCTTTTTAACATATTCATATCTTATTAGATTTTCACCAATATCAGAATTTAAATCTACTTTTTCAAGATCATTAGTTTTTGTATCAACCTTAAATAACTCTAAATCCTCAGTATCCTTCCATTTCTCATAGAGTGTATTTTCTGTTACAGTTGCATAATGAACTGTCATTTGAAGACTCTGATGACCTAACATTTGTTGCATAATACTTATTCCTACACCTTGTTCTACAAATTCTTTAGCTCTTGTATGTCTTAATGAATGAAGTCTAAAATGATATAGCTCACCATTAACATCTCTAATGTCTTTTTGTTCAATAAGTCTTTTAATAGTAAGTAGTAAAGTTTGCTTTGCTAATGGCTTTCCTTTTAACTTACCTTCATAATTATTAAATAAATACTTCTTAGAATTATTTTCTTCTGTACTTAAATCTTTAGCTTTATCAATAGCCTTTTGAACCATTTCAGCAACCTTATCCCTTATTGGAATTTTAAGTTCTGCTATACCTGTTTTAGTTATTTCACCACAAAGATAATAATTATATTTCTTTTCTTTGTTATTCCAAATCTGATCTAAACAATTATCATATCTAAGATTTAATATATCTGTGCCTCGCCACCCAGTTTCTCTAAGGAGAATATAAATAGGTATGTACTGTGATCTGTCTAAATCCATAATATTATTGTCTAATTGCTTTAATATAGGTTCTGGAATGAATTTAGCTTTTTTAACCTCATCTTTATTTAATTCTCTTTTAGGAATATCATCTTGAAATATTAAAAAAGATACTTCTTTTTTAGGAGCTTTATCATATTGAGCCATCTGAATATACTCTAAAAATGTTCTTATAAAACTCACATATTTTGAATTTTCTGTTTTATTTTTACCTTTTCTGTCATTGCCTATATGATATAAATATTTTTCTATGTCATTTCTCTTTAAGTTTTCAATAAATCCATTATAATAACCATTTGAATAAAAATAATTAAAGAAATACTTTAAATATTTCAATGTATTATGGCAAGTCATCCAACTTTTTTTAGTAATAATAGTTCTAATATATTTTTTTACGGTTTCTTTATAATAGATAGGTAAATTGATAAAATTAATAGAATTATAAGCTGAACTACTTGCTCCACTTGCAGAGATTTTAGTACCCTTGATCTTTTTTGAATACCATATATCTTTTTCAGTTTCTTCTCTATCATCATGAAAATCTTTTATGAAATCTACTAACACATTTGTAAAGGAAAAATATCTTGCTTCTGTTGGTGAGTATTTTACACCTTCATTTATTAAATATAACTTCCATATTGTATTTATCTTTTCTTTGTCTAAGTCACTAAAACTTTCTATAGCATTATTATTTAAAAAAGCACTTAAATGCTTTAAAACTCTTGCTTGTCTCACTATCACTTTATTAGTAAGATACTTATTTTTAAAAGAAAAAAGAAAATAATATTTAACCTCATTTTTTATATAAAAATTATTTATTAATGAAAAATCAATAAACTTATAAGCATTTACAGTTTCTCTCATAAAAAATTCTTCTGTTAAATCCCATTTGTCATTTTCTAACCAATATCCGTTATCTTGTTTCAAATATTCAATAATTTCATCATATTTACTTTGTTGATTACTTTTTATCAGTTGTAAACTATCCATTTATTCATCCCCCTCGTTATAAATATCCAAATCTAAATTAGGTTGAGTTTTTTCAAACTCCCTTGTTATATCTTCATCTGAGGGGTGAATATAAGTATTCATAGTAGTATAAATATTTTTATGTCCTGCTCTTACTCTAAGCAGTTCTGGTTGCCATCCTGCCATTCTAAGCACCGTTAAAGAACTATGCCTAAACATATGTGGTGTAACATATAATCCTGTTTTCTTTTTAAGACTTCTAAATAAATTATCTACATCTACATAGTCCATAGCTTTATTTTTGTTATTACCACTTATCTTTATAAAAATATGATTTGTATCTACTTCTTCAGTATGATATTCAGCTATATACTCCATAAAAGTATCGGCCAAATTTTGTGATATATCTATCCTACGGGGACTCGATACTGTTTTAATTTCTGCATTATTTTCAAGTTGGCCTCTATCTTTTAAATCTATAACCATATCACTTATATCAATATCTTCAATCCATAATGATAAGGCTTCGCCTATTCTCATTCCAGTTTCATAAAGTAATGATAATAAAAACTTATCCCTTAGATTATTACAAGCTCTAACGAGCATTTCTATTTCGTTCCTAGTAAGTGTTTTAGGTTTACTCTTAGGTACTTTTAATTTAAGGATATTACTAGTTACTTTCTTTTTATCATAGGCTATTCCATATAAAAATCCTTTAAAATTTCTAGTAGATCCTGATATGAATTTTTTAAGTCTTTCTGATACATCATTTCTGTATTCTTCATGTCTTAAAATATAGTCATAGAACATTAACACAGTATTAACTATAATATTTACTGTTCTTGGGCTTCTTGCAGTATCTACAGGTGTTGCAGGTATTACCTTTAAACTCTTATATGGATTCTGCAACCAATTCACAAACAATGATAAGTCATCAATAGTAACTTTCTCAAAATTTAAATTATTCTGTTCTAAATATTCAAAATACAATTTCAAATGTTGACAATACATTCTTAATGTATTTCTAGCATAATTAGTATTATCTTTAAACTTAATAAACTTTAATATAGGTTCTACTGGCAGACCTTCATCATCTGTTACAAAGTATCTCTCTTTATCGTCTTCTGTCTTTACTTTTACTACATCCATTATTTTATGTATCCTCCTATATTTCGATTAATTTCTACATATAGTTTACTATAATTACTATAAAACATACAACAATATATTTAGTAATCACTGTTTTATTCTTATATAAAAGCAATACATAAAATACTATAAATACTATTTAGTTATCTACACTATATTTCT
>NZ_JABBNI010000048.1 GCF_012926525.1 Clostridium muellerianum | reverse complement strand
GAGGGCTTGACCAAATAAATTCACTGTGCAATTTTGAGAGGGCAAATGTCTAAATGACAATTGCCGGGTAATTTAGTCACGGTAGTGACGTTAAGAATTACCCCGTGCTTTTCAAACAACTAAATAAAAAAATCTGGTGATAATGACGTAAAGGTAACACCCGTTCCCATTCCGAACACGATGGTTAAGCTTTATAGTGCCGATGGTACTGCAGGGGAGGCCCTGTGGAAGAGTAGGTAGTTGCCAGGTAAGATTTGGCTGGATAGCTCAGTCGGTAGAGCAGAGGACTGAAAATCCTCGTGTCCCTGGTTCGATTCCTGGTCCAGCCACCAAAAACTTAGGTTTTTTACCTAAGTTTTTTTATTGTTTAAAAATTCAAATTCTAATTTTAATTGTATTTATATGGTTACACTGTAGATATTAACTGCCTTGTAAACTTACAATTTAAATGTTATAATTTATGATAAATTAAGAATTGTATAACTAATTATATTATTAGTTATATTGGTATTTAGAAAAAACTTAGTAATAATTATTATACTATTAATAAGTTTAGCAAAAGTGTTTTTATCAGCATTAATTAGAAAAAGGGGGTTTATTGGACAAGCTTCTAATAGAGGCAAGGTTCAATGAAAAATTATGATAGATGAAAATAAAATTAAGACTGCAGTTAGAATGATTATTGAAGCAATAGGTGAAGATCCGGAAAGGGAAGGTTTGCAAGAAACCCCTGATAGAATTGCTAGAATGTATTCTGAAATATTTTCAGGATTAAAGCAAACTCCCGAGGTACATTTAAAGAAAACTTTTAGTGTAGAAAGTAATAACATAGTATTAGAAAAGAATATACAGTTCTATTCTATGTGTGAACATCACTTAGTTCCATTTTACGGAAGAGTTCATATAGCATATATACCTAATAAAAAGGTTGTAGGATTAAGCAAATTGGCAAGAACTGTAGAAGTATTTGCTAAAAGGCCTCAATTACAGGAAAGATTGACTGCAGAAATTAGTAATGCTATTATGCAGCATTTAGATGCTAGAGGAGTTATGGTAGTAGTAGAAGCAGAACATATGTGCATGACTATGCGGGGGATAAAAAAACCGGGAAGTAAAACAGTAACAGTAGTTACGAGAGGGGATTTTGAAGAAAATTACTCATTAAGAGACGAAGTATACAAAATGATTAATCTTTAATATAGATTATTATTAGTGGGGAGTTGCAATCTATTTGGATAAAATTAATTCTATTTTAAATAATGAGGAGTTTAAAGAATATATAAAAAAGAATGAAGGATATGAAAAGGGCAGAAAGTTTTGTAAACACAATTTACAACACTTTTTAGATGTAGCAAGAATAGCATATATATTAGTATTAGAAAATGGATTAAATATAAGTAAGGATATTATATATGGTACAGCACTTTTACATGATATAGGAAGATGGCTTGAATATAAGGAAAATGTCGATCATGAAATTGCAAGTAGTAAGTTAGCAAAAGAAATATTGGAAGTATCTAGATATAATGATGAAGAAATAAAAATAATTATGGATACTATTTTAAATCATCGTAAAGAAGGTAATGAAGAAAGTAGTTTCAGTTATGTATTCTATTTAAGTGATAAAGCCTCTAGAAATTGCTTTTATTGTAAGGCTATAGATGAATGTAAATGGCTAGATGAAAAGAAGAATTATAATATAAAATATTAAGTTAATATTAACTTAATATTTTGTAAAATAAGCATAATGTGACGCAAAGGTGCAGTAGTAGTTTGGATTTTAACTTTTACTCCATGATATATGGTAAGTGTTTCATCACTGCTAAATGTTTTAATTATTCTAAAGCTCGAAATTTTTGAAAGCCTAAGAACTTTGTCAAACTCGGTTCCCTCAAACAGGACTAAAGTTCTAAGGCTTTCAAAAATTTTGAACTAAGAATAATACTAAAACAATTTAGCTAATGTGATGAAACACTTACCATATATCACTACATAAAAGTTAAAATCCAAACTAGTAACTTCAAGCGTACGCATATAATTAAATTGTCATAAGTTATTTTCTATTTTGCATAAATATTTCGAAAGAGATTGATCATAATGTATTATAAGCAATTTTTAATATTAAAATTACAATAGTTACTACACAACTTTTTAGGTGGAGTCCGCATTGAATATATGGTGTATAAAAGCTGACCGTTTATTAAGGAGCTCTAATGCCTAAAATTCAAAAAATCTTTACCTGCTCAAATGTCCCGTCCTGGGACTTTCGCGGCTTGAATCGTCCTGATTCAAATTACGAGATTTTTTAAATTTTAGACATAAGATCTCCTAAATTCACTCAAAAGCTTTTATACACCATATATTCAAAGCTTCCTCCACCTAAAAAGTTGCGTCGCAATATTTTTATATTGTGAATTTCAAATATATTTAAACTAGGAGGTAAATTTAAAATGGATAAAATATACGTAAAAGATTTGCAGGTTTATGGATTCCATGGAGTAAATCAACAAGAAAAAGATTTAGGTCAAAGATTTGTTATATCTGTAGAGCTTTCTTTGAATTTAAAAGAAGCTGGAGAAAGTGACGATTTAAATAGAACAGTAAATTATGCAGAACTATGTATAGGAATAGAAGAGGAATTTAAAAAGGAAAAATACAATTTAATTGAAACTGCTGCAGAGAAACTTACAGAGTTTATCTTATTAAAGTATCAAATAATAGAAAGAGTAAAGTTGAATATAAAAAAGCCGTGGGCACCTATTGGAAAGCCAGTAGAATATGCAGCTGTAGAAATTGATAGAAGTTGGCATAAGGCATATATTGCAATAGGATCTAATGTTGGTAATAAAGAGAACAATTTACTTTCAGCTATAAGTCTAATTAATGAATCAAATGATATAAAGGTTACAAAAGTATCTGAATTTTATGTTACTAAACCTGTTGGATATGTGAATCAAGATGATTTTTTGAATGGTGCAATAGAAGTGAAGACTCTTTTATCACCTAAAGATTTAATGGAATTTCTATTGAAAAAAGAAAAGGATTTAAAGCGTGAAAGAATCATTAAGTGGGGGCCAAGGACAATAGATTTAGATATTTTGTTATATGATAATTTGGTAACCTGTGATGAAGATATTATAATTCCACATCCAAGAATGGAAGAACGTTTATTTGTTTTAAAACCATTAGCTGATATAGCACCGTATGCTGTACATCCGTTATTAAATAAAAGAATTGTGGATTTGATGAATAAATTAGTGAAAGAAGAGGAATAAATAAAGTAAAGTTTATATAATGAAGCTATTTATTAAAGTAAACTTATCCTAGAGTGTCAGTATAAGAAAAAGAGAGAATATAATGAAATAATATATGTATTTGTAGAATAATACTGAGAAAATGGAGAAAACTAATTATACTAATATAAATTTAGATGGTATCATAATACATGTTGTTGAGCAAGATAATAAATTGATCAATAATCTTGAAAAAGATTTGTTGACAAGGTATTAAAATATGTGATACAATGTAAAAGCTGTGAAAGAACAGCAAGCTTAACAAAAAGAATTAAAAAAAGTTCTTGACAAGATTAAGCAAACATGATAAGATGTAAAAGTCGCTGAGATGCGGCAAGATCCTTGAAAATTAAACAGAGTGAAAGTAAGAATTAATTCTTATTTTAAATAAGCCAGTATTAGTTAAACTAATAAGTTTAACGTCAATAATTTGAGTACAGATTAAACTTTTAAATTGAGAGTTTGA
>NZ_JABBNI010000047.1 GCF_012926525.1 Clostridium muellerianum | reverse complement strand
TTGCCGTCCTGGCAAAAATTACGGTATTTTTCAATATCTCAAGCAAAGAACTTCTAAAATTTGCTCGAATGTTCCTTCACAACATATATCAGTCTTCATACAGCTTAACGTTTCTTCTTACTTCAGTTTACATATATACTATTATCTTAAAAGCATAACTTTCATAACAATTATTTTTTATCTATATATTTTAAGTTATTTATTTTAATCAAAACTTTCACTGCACTTTGTTTCGCATTATTTTTTATTAAGTAACAATTCTGTATGTGCGAAAGTTGAATTATTTTCTATTTAAGTTATGTCTTAATATAGTGTTAAAATATAACCTTAAAAAATCATAGCTGGAATTATCAACTCATAATTCTAAATATATGAAAGTTGCGAAACCATTAAGTTCTATATTTACGAATTGCTTCAATAAATACCCTATATGCAAAAACCTTTAACTTTTTTTGGCGTTCTTTTCTTGAAGGCTGAGTTATTCTTCTATGTAGCCATTCTAAATTCAATTTCTTCCAAATTTCTGGAGTGCTTTTAACCTTTCCTGTAATTGTATCAAGAGTTCCTCCCACACCAAAAACAACTTTTGCATTAAGTTCACTTTTATATCTATAAATCCACTTATCAGCAAGTGGCGAACCTAATGCAACTATAAGAACATCAGGTTTTGATTTTACTATATTTTGAACAATTTTATTATCGTCTTCCTCCTTAAAATAGCCATGGTGTCTTCCAGCAATTTTGACATTAGGATAATTTTTTATAATATATTGTGCTGCTTTGCTATTTACCTCTTCATCTGAACCTAATAAATAAAATGACCAGCCTTTTTGATTACCTACCTTTATACACTCTAAAAACAAATCATAGCCTGTAACACGTTCTTGCACTGGATTCCCTTTTAACCTTGAAGCAAAAACAATTCCAACTCCATCTGGAGTTATCATGTCTGCCTCAAGTGATATTTTTTTCAATTCTTGGTCTTCTTGAATCTGTACTGCAATTTCTGGGTTCACAGTAATAAGGTGAAATACCTTATTTTCATTTTTTGAAACCTTGCTATCAATTACACCAACTGTTTCCTTTAGATTTAATCTTGAAAATTCTATCCCTAAAATATTTACCGAACTATCCATATTAAAACACTTCCTGCTAAAATTTAAATAACTTAAATATAATCTATTTATTAAAAAATAAATTTCTCAGATCTATCTTGCTTGGCAATCATTTACTATTGTTCATTTGATTAAGTTTTGGATAGAACTTATTATAACATAATTTACAAAATATAACATCCTATATGTTAACAATTAAGATTAAATTAATAAAGCTATTTTTGTTTAATCATACAAAAATAGCTTTGAATTATCATCATTATCCACTAAAAAAACAACTAATAAAAATATAAAGTGAAACTTCACTACTTTTCTTAGTTCCTATATAAGTACATCTCTTATTTCAATTTCAGTACCTTCAGGTGCTTTAATTTTAAACAAGTATCCATCTTCAACTTTATAAATTTCTTCTCCATTTTTAATTTTAAAATTGGTATATCCTAGTTTTTTTATTCTATTAAACTCCTCTTTAACATTATCAACTAAAAAACACATATGTACTATACCCTCATTTAAAGAACTCCAGCTTTTTAAATTATCTCCCTGTTTAGCAGTTTGAAGCTCAATCATGAATGTTCCTAACTTTAACCACGTATTAAAATCTCGTTTATGAAAATTTGGTGTTTCTTTAACCAATTCAAATCCTAAAATTTCAGTGTAAAATTTAAGTGATTCTTCATATTTTTCTGTTTGAATACAGACATGTTGAATCATTTTCATACTCATAATATAATTCTCCTTAAGATCTATTCATAAAATTTCATTTTGCATTATAGATAGATAACATCCTAATTAAATCCTATATTATTTTAACAGAGATTAAAATTAAGATTTTAAATTTAGATATTTGTAATTCTGAACTAATTTATTGAACTTGATAACAATTTATCTTTGAAGAAAGTATTTTTTCTACATCTTTAACATTATTCTTATTAAGAACTATGGAAAAATACCCATTGTTTTTTTCAAAGTATATTTTTTTGCCATTAACTGCAAATCTCTTTATATCATTCCACTTAATTAAAAAATGAAAACCATTTAAAACAATAATTCCTTTTTCTGATATCGAATTTTTAATAATTAAAGCACAACTAATTAAATAAGCACTTAAAATCATCATTGTTACAATAATAGGAATAAGTGGTTTCTCTTTCTTAAAAAGCATTATACACAAAGGAATAATTAAATAAAGTACAGCTACTACATAGAAAATTGTAACCTCAAAATTTTTAATCTTTACTAAGCTTTTACCTGACTTTCTTTTTACAATAAAGAAAATAATCATTATTGCTAAAAATATAAAATCCACAAAAGTACTTAATATTACCATTAAGTTCATAAAAATTCACCTCTATTTCTATTTTTAATTTTATCTAAAGTTAATTTGTAACTATCTTTTTATTCTGTTATTTCTATTCTATTCTGCTCAGTATCTAATATAATACCTTCATCCATGTCTTTATATATTTTTTGATAATTTTTTCCCCACTCACACATTGAACTTAAAATAGGCTTCATAGTTTCACCTAAGTGGGTAAGTCCATATTCTACTTTAGGAGGAACTTCTGCATAAACTTTTCTATAAATTATACCATCTTTTTCTAGTTCCCTTAATTGAAGAGTTAGGGTTTTTTGAGTAATATTATGTAATAATCTTTGCAGCTCATTAAACCTAATTACTCCTCTTGTTAAATGCCAGAGAATTGACATTTTCCATTTTCCACTCAATATATTTATAGTTATATCCATAGGACATTGGGCTGCTATTTCTTTTGATTTTGCCATTCTGATCCTCCTTCATACATTTCAACTAGTATCCCTATAGTATCATTTATTACATTACGTTTCAAATTTGTGCGTACTTTAAATGAATTACTATTAATGCTATGCTCTTAAATAGAAAAACTTATTTTTATGTTTATCCGATCGCTACCATTGCTAATCCCCCCCATCGCACACAGCGAAAGCGACTATCACCAAATCAAAGATTTGGGATATCTGCTTTTCTTCAAGTGGGAAATAAGCACTGCTACGCGCCTGGATAAGTTCTTCTAAGACTCAGATGGTTAAATGTCTAAATGACATTTTACGAGCTTGCTCCGGTAAGAGGTATTCCTCATAAGCAAACTCCACCTGAGTCTAAGAATCACTTGATCAGTGATTATGTTCAAGCTTGAATAATCTTAAGATATCACAATACTAATTGTTTAAATAAAAATTTAATTAATTTAAGAAAGAAGGAAATTTCAAATGATAATTGACAGCCACACTCATGTAATGTTACCAACAGAAAAGCAGATATCAATGATGGAAGAAGCTAAAATAGATAAAACTATATTGTTTTCTACAACCCCTCATCCTGAAAGGGCTCATGATTTAAAGTCTCTAGAAAGCGAACTTTCTGTATTAAACAATATACTCTCAAGTAATACTTCTTTAAGTGAAAGAATAAAAAACATTAAAAGTACTACAAAAATATTAAAAGAGGTAATAGATAAAAACCCATCAAAATTTATAGGCTTTGGTTCTGTTCCACTATCTTTAACCTATAATGAAACAGCAGATTGGATAAACGATAATATAATTAAAAACAACTTTTATGGTTTAGGTGAGTTTTCACCTATGTCTGGTAAAATAAACAGTTTAGAAGTGATCTTTCAAGCTTCCAATGAATTAGGATGCTTGCCCATATGGGTTCATACTTTTTATCCTTTAAATTTTCAGGATATTAAAGGACTTGTTGATTTATCTAAAAAGTACCCAAAAGTACCATTAATATTAGGTCATATGGGAGGTACCCACTGGCTTGATGTTATAAAAATTGCTAAAGAAAATCATAATATTTATTTAGATGTGTCTGCTACTTATACAACTTTAGCCCCTACCCTGGCAATTAAAGAATTACCTGAACGTACATTATTTAGTTCAGATGCCCCTTATGGCAATCCTCTACTATTTAGAAAAATGATTGAGATATACAGCCCAGATACAAAAACTGCTGAACAAGTACTAGGTGGAAACATAGAAAGGTTATTAAATTTATAGTATATTACATTTATCTAATCGCTACCATTGCTACCCCCCTGCCTTCTTTGTATGAAACTCCTTCTCCTATTGTCGAAGGAGTAAGTGATTCGCACAAAATCATAGATTTTGGCTCTCTACTTAATTGGGGGATAGCTACTTTACGCGCCTAGATAAGTTCTTCTAAGTTTCAGGTTACGATTGTATTTCTCATAAGCAAACTCCACCTGAGCCTAAGAATCACTTGATATATCATTAACACCTGAATATTTGCAACCTGCTACAGCCTTAGATATATCATATCTTAGGCTATAGCAGGTTAAAAAATTATAAATAAATATTATAACTTTTTAGTTTTTCCCTTAAATCCTTAGGATTCTTAAACAGTATGGCTCCAAAATTAAGTTTTCTTGCATATTCAACATTACTTTCTACATCATCTATAAAAATTGATTTCTTAGGCTCTATGTCATATTCCTCTATTATTCTTTTATATATTTTCTCTTCAGGCTTCAATAATTTTTCTTTATATGAAACAATTCCTCCACCAAATAGTTTAAAAAAATCATATTTATTAGTTACATATTTGAATGCTAGCAAATGAAAATTAGATAAAAAATAAATCTTATATCCTTCGCTTCTTAATTCTCTCAAAACCTTAATTGAATCCTCAATTGGTGTAAGAAGTTCATACCAATTTTCAAAAGCAAGTTTAATTAATTCTTCATTTTTTATACTTTTTTTAATTATAATATTTATAGCCTCTTCTTCAGTAATAGTTCCTCTATCAAGCATTGTCCATTGCTCACTTTGAAATATTTCTTTATATATTTCTGAAGCTTTATTAACTTCATTAATTTTTGTTTTTATATATTCCTTAGGTTTAAAATTTAACAACACATTCCCTAAATCAAATATAATGTTTTTATACATAATCTTAACTTCCTTTGCTAATTATTTAAAATTTATAAGTTAGATTAAATTTATATTATTCTTTATGAATATATACATGAAATATCATGGTTATTATATTTTCTATAGTATGAAACATGTTATCCGTAACAACTTCATTTCCTCCGATTATATATACATAAGTATTTTTTGAAGCTATATCCTGAATACATCTTATACTATTAGTTGTTGCCGCTGATCCATCTTTATCAACTAATATAATTGGTGCTGTATACTTTCCTGCCAAAACAGATGCAGCTAATGCATCTGCATACATATTATCTGGTGTGGATGGACTTGCATTTGCTATGTATAACTTGTCATTCTTTAGATCACTATTAAATGCCATTAACACCTTTAAGTTAGTATCAAATCTATCAGCCCCACCATTTACTCTTGTAGCATTTGTTCCAAAGGCATCCTTTATGGAATCACTTATAACCTCGCAAGTTCCAACAATTGTAACAGTTGATTTGTTATCTTTTACAAAATTAATTACTGGTTGCATTGAACTCTGATTATTGTTTGCTAGTAATAGAATTTGCCCCTTTGCTGCTGCTATTGGTGCTACAGAAAGTGCATCAGCAAATCCTTCTCCACCAACTACCATAACATTACTAGCACCAACTCCTAATTTAACTAGTTCTTTAGCTACTGCTAGGTTCGTCTCATATCTATTAAGTCCACTTAACTCTATTAAAGTATATTTAGCTTTAAGACCATCTCTTATGATCTGTGAAATTGAAGAAGTCCCACCAACAATATATATATTGCTTGGTTTCAATGTCTCCAGTGCAGTTTGTGTTTCTGAACTAAGTATATCTGATGAAGTTAAAAGTATAGGTGCATCTAATTTCTTAGCTAATGCTGAAGCACTTACTGCATCTGCATATCCTTCACTTGATACTAATACAACATTATGTGAAGTTGTCCAATTTGTTGTAGCAACTTTAGCAGATGTTTCATATCTGTTATCACCACTTATTCTTGTTACAAATTCTGTAGATGCTTTAACATGACTACACGGCAATGTTATATTAAAAATAAAAAATATAAATGTTATAATCATAAGTTTAATTTTTTTGTGCATTATTGTAATTCTCCCTTATTGATATATTTTTGTTATATTGTGGTAACACTGTATATATAATATCATATTAGAAAATCTAGAACAATGACATAGTTATAAGCGAGATATGCTACTTCTTTTGAAAATTCCATTTTAAATACAAAAAAATATTAAAAAATAATTACTACGAAAGCTACGCTTTTAAGATAATAGTATGTAGACTGAAGTAAGAAGAAACGTTAAGCTATATGAAGACTGATATATGTTGTGCAGGAACATTCGAACAAATTTTAGAAGTTCTTTGCTTGAGATATTGAAAAATACCGTAATTTTTGCCAGGACGGCAAAAGCTCTGAAAGCGACAGGACGTCGCATTTGAAGAGGTAGGTATTTTTCAATATCTCAAGCAATTAGAACTTATTAATGAAGTGAGTGTTCCTGAACAACATATATCAGCCGGAATACAGCTTAACGTTTCTTTGGTTACTTGTATCGTATTACTTTTACATTAAGTAACAATTTTGTATGTGCGAAAGTTGAATTATATAATTTAGAATAATATTTACCTTATAGTGAAAAAATACTTATTGCACTATATAAAATTAAAGGGGTTGATTATAATGAAAATCGAAGCTTTTTTTAGTGGTATAAAAAACGCTAATACTGCTGTTGAAAAATTAAAAGCAGAAGGTTTTAACAAATCAGTAGTAGATTTAAATGACCATTATGTAGAATACAATGATAGAAATAATCCACCAAAGGCAATTAATGAGGCTGAAACTTTATCCTCTCTTGTAATTAATTCTGGAGGACTTTCTGATGATGTTTCAAAAGGGCCATTAGCTGCAGCAAGTCCTATGGTAAGTGGCATGGGTGGTTTTGAGGAAATTACAGACGTTAATTACAAAGTAATTGTAAACCTGGATGAAAAAGATGCTGGCAAAGCAAAAGATATTATAAAAAGTATTGGTGGAGATTTAAATGATCCTAATTTAGATTTGCCAAATAGATTAGAAGACGTTCATCCAAATATATAGTATTATTCAAACTTCATAGAAAATAACAATGATAAGTTTCCTCATTATAAAATATTAAGGGTGGCGATTTACCTTGAAAAAATTCAAAGTGCTATCTACAATTTTAATAAGCTTTATTGTTAGTTCTAGTTTTACCGGATGTATGTTTTCCCAAAATAAGTCAAGTGCCCAGCAAAATACTCCAGCAAACCCTAATGCCTCTGCAAATACTTCTCCTGTAACAACTGCAGCTGAAAAGATAATACCTTCTGTAGTAGGTATTACTTCTACTTTTGCAGGTGCTAGAAATAAAGATGTTCAAGGTGTAGGTTCTGGAATGATACTTGATAGTAATGGATACATACTTACTAACAATCATGTAGCTGGTACTAATACTAAAAGTATAAAAGTTTCTCTTTATGACGGAAGAGATGTTTCCGCAAATTCTATTTGGTCAAATGAAAGCTTAGACCTTTCTATACTTAAAGTAAATGAAAAAAATCTTGTTCCTGTGCAATTAGGAGATTCTTCTAAGGTTAGAATAGGTGAATCTGCTATTGCCATAGGAAATCCATTAGGATTAAAGTTTCAAAGAACTGTTACTTCAGGAATTATAAGTGCCATAAATAGAACTATTGAAGCTAGTGAAGGTACCTTTATGGAAGATTTAATTCAAACAGATGCTTCTATTAATCCTGGAAACAGCGGCGGACCTCTTTCAAATATAAATGGAGAAGTCATTGCTATAAATTCTGCAAAAATTACCAGTGCTGAAGGTATAGGCTTTGCTGTACCAATTAATATAGTTAAACCAGTGCTAAAAAGTTTGAAAGAAACTGGGAAATTTGATACTCCTGTTATTGGAATTGTTGGATTTGACAAATCTATGGCTGGATACTTAAATATAAATTTTGAAAAAGGTATTTATATTTATGACATAGCTGCCGGAAGTGGTTCTTATGAAGCAGGCCTAAAAAAAGGTGACATTATTCTTTCTATAAATGGTAAAGAACTAAAAAGCATGAACGATCTAAGGGAAACTGTATATACTATAGGCGCAGGTAACACAATAAAAGTAACCGCAAAAACCTCCACTGGCAATAAAGATTTTAATGTTAAAATAAAATCTTCTAGTTAAAAACTGAACTTTTGCACATATGTTTTTAATTTAATATAAAAATAATGCGAAGCAACCTTCTTTTTAGAGGAAAATTGACAGAGGACAATGAAGGTAAGTTTTCCTCCTTTCGTCGGAAAACTAATTTATTTAAAACCTTATTTTGCTAACACAAAAGAAGCTTTAAATTTATATAAATCAGCAATGTTTTGCTTTAGCAAAACGAGCCATCAAAATTTAATTAAAGATTTTTCCGGAGCACAGCGGAGAAAAATCCTCCTTCTCTGTCCTTTGTCCTCTGTCCTTTGTTCTCTGAAGTAGCTTTAAATGGCATATTATGAATACTCTCACCATATGCACAGCTATTTTGTTTTCTGCAACATTTTACGTTCCTTCATAAAATAGTAAAAATAATATACCATTATAAAAATTTCTGGAAAAGCATATCTTCCCTGTCCTTCTGTCAAAAAATATATAGAACTAAACATAAAAAATAAAACTACATTATACAATTCAAATTTATCTAATTCATAATTTTTTCTTTTAACAATATGCTTTAAAATAGAAAAACCTTTTTTTAAAATGTATATAATAGCAGGAATAAATATAATGTTTCTTATAACATTTGCTAATATAAATAAAATAACAATAACATAAGTTTTCATTCCAGTTCCATATGCAACATATAAAATGTCATCGCCTAAACAATAATTATTAAGTAACCTTTCAAATCCTAATTCTACAAAACGTATTGGATGAGTTTTTATCCAATTCTTCGCTGCCTTAGTTAACATTTTATTTTTTTCTGTAGCATTAGCTTCTTTATATTCTTTTGTTTTTACAATAGAATTTTTAACATTTTCTACTGGCATCCATCTACCAAACTTATTTTCTGAATTATTATTTATATATAAAACTATTCCTCCATTATTAGATACAAAGGTACGTTGTCCCATCATTTTAGTGTTTCTATAAATCCATGGTGATATTACTAATGATGCTATAATAAGTACAATTAAAGAATTTACGAGTGCCTTAAAAAACTTTTTATTCATAATAAATTCAATTAAAAATATAGCAAAGAAAAATACTAAAAAAAATGGTTTTATCATTGTATTTAAACCACATAGAATACCTATGAGCACATATTTATATTTCCATTTACTAAAATAAATAAGTGTTGTAGCTAGTAGGATTGCAGTAAATAATATTTCTGTAGCAAGAATACTGTTATAAAATATGTTATTTGGAAAAAACACAAATAATGCAAATATAATTCTTCTGTCTTTTTCATTTATATCTAACTTTTTTAATATCTTCAGGAAACATACATAACATATAAAAGTAAGAATAATATTAAACATTTTAGCTTTTAATAAACTAGCTCCAAATAACTTGAATATACCTCCCAAAACAATTGAATACCCTATTGATGTATAAGTATCTCCCCAGGTAAGACCATTAGCGATATCTGTTGCTATCTCATAATAATATTTAAAATCAGATTCTAGTTTTGTATTTACCAGAGCTATCCAAAGTATAGATAAGAATATTCCTAAAATTATTGTAATCTTATAGTAGTTTTCACTTTGCAAGTATTTTTTTATCATATGTAACTTACCTCTCCGCATTAATCTTCAAACCATATTCTACTAAAATTTTCTTAAAAAAACCTTATTAAAATTGTAAACTTTTTATTAAGATACCTTTTTATTATATGGATAGAATACCGAAAATTAACTTATAAAAAACATTTATTGATAATAGTTAACATAAGTTAAACATCTCTTAGTTGACAATTAAAAATATGTTTCAAACATTATCAATAATTCTCGTAGTATAAGTTAAGAATTTACTTTGCACCCTATAATATAACTTTATCATTGTATACGTTAGCAATATAATTTTTTCCCAATTCATAGTATAATCTAAATATACTTTATCTTAGGTGGTGTATTAATGACTCTTTTAAATATAGAAAACTTATCAAAAGAATGTGGAAATTTAAGATTATTAAATGATTTAAATTTTACCTTAAATCAGGGACAATGTATAGGTATAAAGTGTTCTACTGATACTTCAAATCTTTTATTTAACTTGATTTTAGGAAAAACTAATTATTCTAAAGGAAACATTTATATAGAAAACACTTCAATTAGTAAATGCACTAATATAAAAAATATTATTGCTGTTGTATTTAGCAATGAAGGCATGTATGAAAGGTTAAAAATTTATGATTACATGAAATTCTTTGAAAAAATTTACAACTCTAAAAGTTCTATAAAAGAAATATTAATTAAGTTAGGCTTGTTTGACATATCAAATAAAAAAATAAAGTCTTTAACTTATTCTCAAAAGAAAAGGCTAAGCATGGCACGTGCTTTACTTAGTAATAGTAAACTTATTTTAATACAAGAACCTACATTAAATGTTGATAGGGAAAGTGCCTTAATAATAAGAGAATTCATACCTTACATTTGCAGTTTAGGAATTTCCGTTCTTGCTACTTCTGTATCATTAGAGGATATCATTTTATTAGGTGGTGAAACTTATATTTTAGATGAAAAAGGACTTAATACTATTGAAACAGATATATCTACTGATGAAACTGATGAAAAATCCAGTAATGAAGCAGATTTAGATTTCCCATATTTTAAAGTAGATAAAATTCCTGCAAAAATAGATGAAAAAATTATTTTACTTAACCCTACAGAAATTATATCTATAGAAAGTTTAAACGGTACAAGCTATTTAAATGTTGGTGAAGAAAAGTTTCCTTGTACCTTAACACTTAATGAACTTGAAAACAGATTAAAATATTTTGGTTTCTTTAGATGTCACCGTTCTTACTTAGTTAACCTTCAGAGAGTTAGAGAAGTAGTTACGTGGACAAGAAATAGCTTTAGTCTTATATTAGATGATAAAAACAAAACTTCTATTCCTCTATCTAAAGGAAGAATGAACGAACTAAAAGATATTTTAAAATTTTAGATATGCATTTAAAATGCTTATCTAAATAACCATTATATTTCTCCTGTTACACCTTTTTAACGTTATATTCACCATTTTGAAAGCTGTCTTCATACTGAAATATGTATACTTTAGCAGCTTATTTGCTCCTTTCATGGAAAGTTTATATAACAATGCTTATAAATATCATATAATCGTTAATGTAAACAAAACATGTAGTCATGTTTAATATTTGAAAGGAGCTTTTGTATGGACAATGTAATTGTAATGAAAAATATCACAAAAAATTTCAAAGAAAAAAAAGCATTACGCGGATTAAGTTTTGAAATAAAACCAGGAGAAATATTTGGTTTTTTAGGTCCTAGTGGTGCTGGCAAAACTACAACAATTAAAATGTTAACTTCCCAGCTTTTACCTTCTTCTGGTGAAGGAAAAGTTCTTAACCAAGATATTTATTCTTTAAATAGAAACATTTTCAAACACATAGGAATTCTCACTGATACTAGTGGAATATATGAAAGACTTTCTGTGTATGAAAACTTACAATTATTTGCTAAAATATATGATATAGATGAAAAATGTATAGATGAAGTCTTAGAAAAAGTTTCTCTATTAAAGGATAAAAAAACTAAGGCTAAAAAATTGTCTAAAGGAATGAAGCAAAGGCTTTTACTAGCTAGAGCTGTACTTAACAGGCCTTCACTTTTATTTTTAGACGAGCCTACTTCATCATTAGACCCTGGTACTTCTAATGAAATTCATAAACTTCTTAAAGAACTTAACAAAAGTGGTACTACTATATTCTTAACCACTCACAACATGGAGGAAGCAGATAAGCTTTGTCATAGGTTAGCTTTTTTAAACGAAGGTACCATAATTGAAATGAATACCCCTCTCAATCTAAAGCAAAAGTATGCCGAAGATTGTATAGAAGTTAGATTAAAAGGAATTGATGATTTAATAACTATAAAAAATGATGAAATTGGCGGAGAAAAAATAAATAGCTGGATGAAAAGTGGACAATTATTATCCATTCATTCAAAAGAGCCAAATTTAGAAGAAATATTTTTGAAATTAACCGGGAGGGAGTTATAGATGGATTTTTCACTTAGAAGGGTTAACGCCTTATTTATTAAAGAATTAAAAGATTTTTTTCAAAATCCAAATGTTTTAGTTATGTACATGCTACCAATTATGTTTGCTGTATTGTATGGTAAGATGATGGGAACTAGGATTCCTAAAGTCTATTCCTTAGAAGTATGCTTACTTCTTAGTTTGACAACGGTAGGATGTTCATCTGCAGCCTGCTTAATTGCAGAAGAAAAGGAAAAAAATACTTTAAGGACACTTATGCTTTCTCCTCTTTCTCCAATTGAATTTTTAACCGGAAAATCTTTAATATCCTTACTTTCATGCATGGTTTCAAGCTTGATTGTATTTTTTATAGTAAATCCACCTAATGTTAACTTATTTTTATATATAATAATATCCTTAATTTCATCTATTACTATAATAATCTTAGGATTACTAATTGGACTTCTTTGCAAGAGTCAATTGGAAACAGGAATTGCCTCTACCCCAATTATTATGATATTAATGTTAGTTCCTATGTTTTGTGGAATTAACTCAGTGCTTAAAAGTATTGCGAATTTTTGCTTTACTTATCACGCTTTAGCTGCAATTTATAAAATATCTGAAGGCAAAGGTTTCTTAGATTTAAAATACAATTTACTAAACATTTTTGTATGGCTTATTGTTTCTTTATTCTTACTTGTTTTTGTTTATAAAAAAGTAAGATTGGATAAATAGACTTAAATATTAAAAACACATAATCGTAGACATAAGAAAGGATGATAAATGATGTTTAAAAAGACTTTTTCCTATTTATTAGTATCAATTTTTATTACATGCTCTAATGTAACTTTTGTAAGTGCTGCACAAGCTACTTCTTCCAGCACAAAATCAACTGTGGCTGCTGCTGCAGATCAATCAGATTCCATTAAAGTTAATCTTAATGGAAAATCTATTTCAGTTAACCGTTATGATACTTATTTTGATTCAAACTCAAAGGTTATGCTTCCACTTACTCCTATAATAAAAGCAATGGATTCTACTTCAAATATTCAAATAGGAGCTGGATATGCTACAATAACAAGCAATAAAAATACAATAAAAGTTCAAAGTGGTGATAAAAATATAACCTTAAATGGTACTTCCATTGATTTATCCACAAAATCTTTTGTTAACAATGTAGAAGTATTTGTACCTTTACAATTTTTTAGTGAAGTGCTTAATAAAGTAGTGGACTTCGATAGTGACAGCAATACAGTAAATATATCTGATATTCAAAAAAATACTGAAACCTATTTTAATAATACTTCAAGTCTTTCAAGTGACAAAGATATTTCTAAAAAACTAGATGATTATTTAACTGCTGAGCAAAAGCTTTATAATTTCTCTGGAAGTGTTCTTGTAGCTAAAGGAGGTAATATACTTCTTGACAAAGGATATAATATGTCAAATTTTGATCAAAACATTAAAAATACACCTTATACAACATTTGGTATAGGTTCAATGACAAAACAATTTACAGCAACAGCTATAATGCAGTTAGTTGAAAAAGGATTGATAAATGAGCAGGATAAAGTTTCTAAGTATATTCCTGATTTTCCAAATGGAGATAAAATAACCATAGACAATCTACTTACTCATACATCTGGTCTAGCAGATGTTACTCCTACACTTTTAAATATGAAACTTGAGGATTCTAAAAAAGTTGAAAATATAGTTAACTTATTTAAGAACAAACCACTTTATTTTAAACCTGGAACTAAATTTAAATATTCTAATTCAGGTTACATTTTACTAGGATATATAGTAGAAAAGGTTAGTGGAATGAGCTATGCTGATTACCTTCAAAATAATATTTTTAAGCCTCTTAATATGAGCCATACAGGTATGGGTTATAATGGTACAATAAAGAATTATAATTCTATTGGATATACAGGATACCTTGATGTCTCCCCTATTAGTGATAAGTCATCACTTAATGCTCTTTATGGTGCAGGTGCATTGTATTCCTGTACAGAAGACTTATATAAGTGGGATAGATCCTTAAAGGAACATAAATTATTAACCGAAAAAACCTTAGATAAAATGTTTTCCAAACATGTAGCAATATCTGAGGGTGATGACTCAGTATATTATGGTTATGGCTGGATGATATATGATTCACCTGATGGACATGACATTTTCCACGGCGGTAATGTACTAGGATTCACAAGCAATATAGAAAGATTCCCAGATAAAGATTTAACCGTAATTATACTAAGCAATATAGGATATTATCATGTAAATTCAATAAACAATGCATTAACTAATATATGTTTTGGATATAAATATGAAATGCCAAAAACAAAAGAAGTAATACAACTTGATGATACTTTATTAAATAGCTATGTTGGAGAATATTCTTTTGAAACTCTTGGAAATGCTTCTATAACAAATGAAGATAGACATCTTTATGTTAAATTTGGAGATCTACCAAAATATGAAATGTTTCCTGAATCTAAAAACAAATTTTATTTCAGAATCTTTGATGGTACTTTAACTGTTAATACCAATGAAAAAGGACAGGTTACTAGTATTGATTTATACCAATTAGGCGCTAAATATACTGGAAATAAGGTAAAATAAACTTTTGTTAGTTCTTAATCATATTTTCACATATGTTCTAATTCACTGTAAAAGTTAATACAAACTTATTAAAACAAAGAGGAGTTAAAGTTATGGATTATTTTGAAGGACTTATAAAAGGTCTTGGAAAGATAGGTGCAAAAGTTTTGCTTGGTAAGGAAGAAAAAAGTAGCGAAACAATTAACATTAATCAAATGGGTTTCATTGACATATTTAAAATAGTGTTAAAAAGCTTATATAATAAAGGAAATTATAATGAAGCCGAAAACTTAATTTTTAATGAATTAGAAAAAAATAATTCACCAGAAATATACGAAGCCTCCTGTGATTTCTATAATCTATTACTAAAGAAAAGTGATGAAGAATTACTTAAAAATAACTTTTCAAAAGAAGAAATTTATCAGGGATTAGAAGATATAAAAAAATTCAAACCAAATAATGTGCAGTAGAAGTTTGAATTTTAACTTTTACTACAGGATATATAATAAGTGGTTAATCACATTAGCTAAATTGTTTTTCTATTAGTCTTAGGGAGATGTTTATGAAAGCCTTTGAGCTTTAGACTAATTAGAAACATTTAACAGTGATTAACCACTTATTGTATATCCCTACGTAAAAGTCAAAATTTAAAATAGTAACTTCAGTTATACAAATTTAGTTGCATTGTTATATACAATTTTAGTAAATCAAAATTGTATTTCATTATAAGTTATAACACTTAAAAAATCTAAATAGTAACCAATAAATTTATCACTTTTTTATAGGCTGTGCTATGGTTGGTTATTAAAAGTAATTTAAATGAAAATACATTAGCAATAAACTATTATGCAAGCTACACTTTTTAATGGATTAATTTCCCTAAACATTAATTTACCGAAAATTTTGTTTTTTACATGAAAATAATATGTGTATTACAATCCTTTTGAAATAACAGTATATATACTCAATGCGCTAAGAAGCAACTTTCAACTGTATGAAGACTGATATATGTTGTGCAAGAACATTCGAGCAAATTTTAGAAGTTATATGCTTGAGATATTGAAAAAGACCGTAATTTTTGCCAGGACGGCAAAAGCTCCGAAAGTGACAGGAGGTCACATTTGAGGAGGTAGGTCTTTTTCAATATCTCAGGCATTAGAACTTCTTAAATGAAGCGAGTGTTCTTGCACAACATATATCAGCCGGAATACAGTTAAAAGTTGCTTCGGTTACTCACAGTTGAGTTATTATATATTAAGTTTAACTAAGGATTAAGTTAAAGTTTCGCTTGATCAAATTGAACTATGGCCTTAAAAAGATCTCCATCAATTTCTATATTAAGTTTGCCACCTTGAAGCTCCACAATACTTTTGGCAATAGCAAGTCCTAAACCTGATCCTTCTGTATTTCTTGACTTATCCCCTCTTTTAAATCTTTCGAAGATTTCTTCTGCATCAAAATCCATTTCATAAGAAGATATATTTTTCATGACAATTAAAATTTTATTATCTTCTTCTATTAAATCAATATATACTCTAGTATTAGGCGCTGAATATTTTATAATATTATTTATTAAGTTTTCAAATACTCTCCAGGTTTTTTTACCATCTAAGTTAGCATAAATATGCTTATTTGAATACTTAACTCTAAGAGTTAATGAAGCCTTTTTAATTTTCTCATCTAATTCTGCTATGGACTGCTCTAATAGAGCTGCTACATCAACTTTTTCTATATTTAACTCTACTGATCCGCTGGACACTTTTGCTGCTTCAAACAAATCTTCTATAAGTACCTTAAGTCTCTCAGCTTTTCTATCTAAAACCCCTATATATCCTTTAATTTCATCTTCTGATAAGCCCTCTTTTTTTAATAAATTTACATAATTTATTATAGATGTAAGTGGTGTTTTTAAATCGTGAGATACATTTGTTATAAGCTCTGATTTAAGTCTCTCACTTTTCACTTGGCTTTGTAGCGATTTTTTATATCCAGATTTTATATTATTAATATTATGAGCTATTTTGGATAGGTGACTTTCCCCTTTTTCTTTTATAACATAATTTAAATTCCCAGAAGCTATTTCTTCAGTTCCTTTTAATATTTCATTTAAATAATCTACTTTTTTAAACATAACACGTAAAATTAAAGTTATATATACTATGCCTATTATAAGACCTAATATTATATTGTGTGATTGTATTACTAATACAAATGTAAATGCAGCAAGTATAGCTGTAATATCTACAATAACTAAGATTTGAATCTTCAAATTTCTTGCTATAAAACTTCTTTTAGCTGCAATGATCAAACTAGCACTTAAGCTTTCATTCCACTTATTTAAAAATTCCTTTTTACTTTTTATCAATCTTACATTGGTTTTAATATATAATACAACATAACCAACATATATACTTACAATTGTAAGCTTAATAAAATGCTTAATTCCTAGTGGTTTATAGAAGAAACTAAGTTTTAACATATATCCAAGCATTATAACTGTATAAATGCAAAATATAAGTATATTTACATCCATAGGCAGCTTTTTATATAAATCTTTTATTTTTTCTGAAAAAGTTATTTTCAAGCTTTCATCTTTTTTAATTCCTACTAATATTAAAAGTGCTATGATTAATGAGGAAAATCCTATTAGCATCTCCTTAATAAGTCTACTTCTAACTGAATTGTAGTAATTATAATTTTCTATTATATAATTATTAGAAGCTGATTGTTTAGGAATTATAATATAACCTTCCCATGAGAAGTTTTTAAACATAGAATTAGTACTTTGAAATTGTTTATCTTCAATGTGTTTTAATGGAAACTCAACAGTAAAAAACGACTCTTTTTTTATATATTCTTGAACTGTACTTTTACCTGATAAGTTATGATATATTTCATTTGTTTTTGTATTTTTAATATAATATTTTATATCATTTCTATTTTGTAAACTTTTCTTAATGCCTTCATAATCCTTATCATACCTTGATGCAACTTCCTTCTTAAGTTCTTCATCGGTTTTAGTGTTTTCTTTTTTTACTTCTTCAAGCCTTTTATTTTTTTCATCCATTAATTTATTAACTTTATCTTTATCTGAAATTCTTTGTGCTTCTTGTATATCATTATTATACTTATTTTCAATTTCAGCTTGTGCATTTTTTAGCTTATCTTCATAAAACAGCTTTAATCCATTTATATCTTCTTTGCTAGCTTTATTTTCTCCAAATTTATCATTATAATCTTTATAATATACATAGAAATTACTTAAATTTTCGCTATAGCTATATATTTCTTGTCCAAACTCATAACTGTTAAAGTAAGTTTTATGTTCAATATAGCTGTAATTTTTTACAATATCACAGGCAGATAACACAAAAAATGTAGCTGCAAATATACTCAAAACGCACAAACAAATATATATAAACTTATTTTTCAATTTTATACCCAATTCCCCACACCACCTTCAAATATCTAGGTTCTCTCGGATTAATCTCTATTTTTTCCCTTATTCTTCTTATATGTACTGCTACAGTATTTTCTCCGTTGTAATAAGGTTGTTTCCAGGCTTTTTCATATATTTCTTCAATAGAAAATACTCTTCCCTTATTCTCCATTAACAGCTCTAATATCCTATATTCAATAGCTGTGAGCCTTATTTCTTCCTCATCTACAGTTACCATCTTTGTCTTTTTATCTAAAACTAAACCTTTGATAGTAATTTTGTCATTGTTCTCTTTATAATTCCCTAAATTTATATATCTTCTAAGTTGAGACTTAACCCTTGCCACTAACTCTAAAGCATTGAAAGGTTTTGTCATATAATCATCTGCTCCTATATTAAGCCCAAGTATCTTGTCCATATCCTCAGATTTTGCTGAAAGCATTATTATAGGAATATTTTTACTCTCTCTTATTTTAAACGTAGCCTTAATTCCATCCATTCTTGGCATCATAATATCCATTATGATAAGATGTATTTCTTCCTCCTCTAAAACCATTAAAGCATCAATACCATCTTTGGCTTTAAATACTTTTATATTTTCATTTTTCAAATAGATTTCTATTGCTTCAGTTATTTCTTCTTCATCATCTACTACTAAAACATTATATTTATTCATATTATCTTCCACCCTTCCTCATAAATTATATCATTTTTAATTCCTCCTTTGCCTGAGCTACAGCTTAATTATACAGGAGGTTTTTTACAAATAACTTATCAAACTTCTTACAAATTTCTTAACAAAATTCTTTGCTATAAATAAAATATTCTCTTAATGCATCTTCAAAAAAATAACTTCAATAAATGTTTTTTTAATTATTATAGAATCAAGTAAAATTTGATTTCAATTATACATATTCAACTTGAAAATCTTAATTTTGCTATAAAACCAAAATTAAATTTTAGTACTCATAGAAGCAATATAAGATTTAATTATGATATTGATCTATAACTTTAAATCCATCAGACATATAAAAGCACTTACTAAAATAAAAGCCATGAAATTAAGGTATTAGCCTCATATTTCATAGCTTTCTGCTTTTAATCTAAAGTTTTTTCTAAATGACACTTTACGAGTTTTGCTCTAGGTGAAGTCATTTTTATAAGAAAACTCCATCTGAATCACCTAATAAAGCAATTTCACTTTACATTTATAAAACTTATGTATACCCTTAAATTTTCCAGATGTAATCACCATTTTTGTTTATATATCTAGTTTTATTTTGAAAAATTACTTTCGCAGCACCATCTATAAATCTTGATACTTCATCAAAAATTGGCTCTATAATAAACTTTCCTAATTTATCTATGTATCCCCATTTGCCATTTGCCTCTACAGATATTAAATCTTCACTAATGGTATCTACATTATCAAATTTTACAGGGATTATTTCTGCTCCAGTTCTATCTATAAATCCATACTTGTCTTTAATAGCAACTGCTGCAAATCCATTATAAAAGTTATCTGCCCAATCATATTTAGGTGAAATTATCATTTCTCCTTTTGTATCTATAAATCCACATTTGCCATTACTCTCTACCAATGATAATCCTTCATAAAAACTGCTGGCTTCCCTGTACTTAGGCTCAATTACTGTATCACCGGATTTATTAATATATCCATATTTATTATTTATTTGAACTACTGCTAAACCTTCCGAAAATCCATAAGCATAATCATATTTTGCTTCTATTACTTCCTTACCAAGCTTATCTATATACCCTAACTTGCCTCCAGATTGAACTAACGCTAAACCTTCTCTAAAATCATCTGCATATAAATACTCAGGCTGTATAACTATTTTTCCCTGTTTATCTATGTATCCCCACTTGTAATTTAATTTTACTGCTGCTAAACCTTCTCTAAAATCGCTAATTTCATCAAATTCAGCTTTTATAACTAAATTTCCTTTGTTATCTACACATCCATATTTTCCGTTTATCTCAACAACTGCTAATCCTTCTCTAAAGTCATAAGCATCATTATATTCTACTTTAACTGCTATGTCTCCTGCCTTATTTATAAAGCCAAAATTTTCTCCTATACTTACCATAGCTAATCCTTCATTGAATTCTTCAACATAATCAAAGTTAGGTTCTATACAAATTTCCCCCATATTATCTATATACCCATATTTACCATTCAATTTTACAGGGTACAGTGTTTTTTCCATTTTCATTTTAAATTCTCCTCTACTTATCAAATAATCCACCTGTTTTTTTGTTTATGATGGCTTTTCTAGTTCCACCTATGTTTTTGTCTGCCCTTAAATGTGATCCTTGCTGAGCACTTTTTTTCTTTTTAGCTTCAATTATTTTTTTCATCATTTCAATATTTTTATCTGACATTTTCTATTCTCCTTATGTAACAAATTGCATGCTTATTTTTTCATGTTAATATTATACTATATAATCTTATTTTACTCTATTTATGAATCTATAAACACTTCTTTTTAAAATAAAAAATTCATACTTATACCAAATTATTTTTTACTTATTTTAAATATTACATTATATTGTTGAATTATTTAAAATAAATGTAATAATGCGTTAGTTTATTTATTGATTTTAAATATTTTATTTATAAATATTAACTTTTTTAGCAAATTAGATTAAATTAAATTAAACGCTAAAAATTATGAATATATTCTAATTAAACTTCCAAAACAGCAATTTACAACTTAAAATGGTACTTAATAACTAACTACGGTTATGATAACATATACATTACAGAATAATTTAAAAATTGATTATATTTTTATTAAAAATAGTGCATTCTTATTCTGTAAAATTAGGTCACTTAAATTTAAAATTTATGTTTATAATAAAATAAAAATATATTAATTAATCTACAATTCCAATATTACTAAATGTAAAACTTAAATAAGTAGGAGGATGAAATTATGAACATCAATGAAAAAATCGATCAACTTAAAGAAAATCTAATAAGTTCTACACAAGAACTTGTAAAAATGAAAAGTGTTGAAGAAGAAGCAAAAGAAGGTATGCCTTATGGTGAAGGCGTGGCTATGACCTTAAATAGAGCTTTAGAAATCTGTGAAAATCTTGGTTTCAAAACAAAAAACCTGGATGGATATATTGGATATGCTGAATATGGACAAGGTGATGATTATGTTGCAGTACTAGGTCATTTAGATGTAGTTCCAGAGGGAGAAGGCTGGATGTATCCACCTTATAGTGCAGAAATTCATGATGGTAAAATGTTTGGAAGAGGAACTCTTGACGATAAAGGACCTATCGTTGCTGCACTTTATGGACTTAAGGCCATAAAAGACTTAAACCTTCCATTATCAAAAAGAGTTAGAATTATATTTGGTACAAATGAAGAAACCGGTAGTTTAGAAATGCCTCATTATTTAGAAAAAGAAAAGCCACCTATTTCTGGATTTACACCAGATGCAGAATATCCAATAATATATGGTGAAAAAGGTTATACTCAATTTAATGTAGTTAAGGATTTAAATGTAAAAGGTACTGGAGATATTATTATCAAATCTATAAAGGGTGGTCAAAGAGCTAATATGGTTCCTGATTACTGTGAAGCTGTAGTTTCAGCTAAAAATCCTGACGCTGTTGTTAAAGCTGCTGAAGAATTCAAAAATAAGAATGGTTATGATATAAAAGCTGAAGTTAAAGATAACATGGTTGTTATAAAATCTGTTGGTCTTTGTGTACACGGAAGTGTACCTCAACAAGGTAAAAATGCTATAATGCAATTATTTAAATTCCTTGGAGAACTACCAATAGATAAATGTGACGTAGTTGATTATATAAACTTCTTTAACAAATATGTTGGTCTTGAAGTCTATGGAAAATCCTTCGGAGTTGGCCTTGAAGATAAGGAATCTGGTAAGCTTTCCTTTACTGTAGGAACAATATCTACAAATGAGGACAAGGCTTCCATGGAACTTAATTTAAGATATCCTGTAACATTTAAATACGAAGATATGATAACTCCATTTAATAAAAGACTTGAAGGCACTGGCATAAGGGTTGAAAACATGGATCATCAAGCACCTTTATTCTTCCCAGCTGATCATCCACTTATAAAATCATTACAAAAAGTATATACAGAGCAAACTGGTCAAGAAGCAAAACTTCTTGCAATAGGTGGAGGAACTTATGCTAAGGAACTTCCTAATATAGTTGGATTCGGACCAATATTCCCTGGAAAACCTGATCTTGACCATCAAGCAAATGAGTATATTGAAATAGATGATTTAATACTTAATGCTAAAATTTATGGTCATGCAATTTATGAACTTGCAAAGTAATTGATATTTTTACTTTCACATAAGTACAGAACGAAACTACTAAATAGTGGTTTCGTTCTATTTTTTTGTGAAATTTATCAAATTATTTTTATAAGTGTGTTGACATAACTGTTATATCTGTATATACTGTTTATATACAGTATAATAAATATACACACTCTTTTGCAAGGAGAATCTTACTATGAACATAATTATTTCAAACTCAGTTGGTGAACCAATATATGAACAAATTACAAAACAAATAAAAAATCTTATTTTTAATGGAAGTCTTTGTGAAGGTGAGTCTTTACCATCTATAAGAAACTTAGCTCAAGAATTAAAAATAAGTGTTATTACCACAAAGCGAGCCTATGAAGAACTAGAACATGATGGCTTTATTGAAACTATTCCAGGAAAGGGCTCATATGTTGCCAGTCAGAATAAAGAACTCTTAAAAGAAAAAAGATTAAAAATTATTGAAGATAAACTTTTAGAAGCTGTTGAAGAAAGTAAACTTGTAGGTTTGTCATTAAATGACTTAAAAGAAATGTTAGACATATTGTTTGACAGTTCTCGAGGTTAAATATATTGCAGTAATAATGATTATGGAGGATTACTATGAGTAATATTTTAGAAATTAAAAATTTAAGAAAAGAATATAAAGGTTTTACATTAGACAACATAGGCTTTAATCTACCAAAAGGCTTTATTATGGGATTTATAGGCCCAAATGGAGCTGGAAAAAGTACTACTATAAAACTTATAATGAATCTTGTTAAAAAAAATTCTGGTGAAATAAAAGTTTTTGGACTTGATAATATTAAAAATGAAAAAGAAGTAAAACAAAAGATAGGTTTCGTTTATGATGAAAATTATTTTTATGAAGAATTAAATTTAATAGAAATGAAAAATATAATAGCTACTTTTTATAAAAGTTGGGATAATAAAACTTTCAATAAATATATATCAGATTTCGATTTACCAATAAAGAAAAAAATCAAAGAATTATCAAAGGGAATGAAGATGAAGTTTTCTCTTGCTATTGCACTTTCTCATAAAGCAGAACTTATTATTATGGATGAACCTACTTCTGGTCTTGATCCTGTTTTTAGAAGTGAAATACTGGACATTCTCTATTCAATAATGCAGGATGAAAATAAGGGAATACTTTTTTCAACTCATATTACTACAGACCTAGAAAAAGTTGCAGATTATATAACCTTTTTAAATAAAGGAAAAATAATATTTTCTAATACAAAGGATGATATTCTTGAAAACTACAGTATTGTAAAAGGCGATAAATCTCTTTTAGACAGTGATACAAAAAAAGAATTTATTGGCATAAGAGAAAATTCCTTTGGCTTTGAAGCTTTAACAAATAATACTGAAAAAATTAAAAGACTGTTTAAAAATAATTCTTTGATTGAAAAAGCTACTTTAGAAGATATTATGGTTTATACAGTAAAGGGGGTCTAAAAATGTTAAATCTAATTTTAAAAGATGTTCTTATTCAAAAAAAATATTTACTTGTTTCTGTTTTATATGCTTTGTTTTTTACTCTTTGTTTTAAATCTAATCCTTCTATGGCATTCGGCATGATTCCAATGATGATTGCATATATACTTATAGCTGGAGCTTGTGGTTTTGATGATAAAAATAAATGTGAAATAATGCTTAATAGCCTACCTATAGATAGAACTAACTTAGTTATATCAAAATATCTATCTACAATACTTTTTATATTTATTGGAATAGCTTTGGCATTTACTTTTTCAACTATATTAAACTTCTCTGGTTTTATTCATATGGATAGGCTAATGAATTTAGAGGATGTTTTTGGAGCAACTATTGGTACCTTAATTATGAGTTGTTTATATTTTCCTCTTTATTTCAAATTTGGTAATCAAAAAGCAAGATACGTTCTTGCAGGTATTTTCATGTTTATTTTTGCTATTTCAATTTTCTTAACTAATAAAATCGCCAAAGCTCCTATAAGTTTTATGGCTTATTTAAATAATCAACCCGATTGGCTAATAGCTACCTTCATTGCTATAATTGCAGCTATACTATTTCTTATTTCCATACTTCTTTCAATAAAATTTTACATTAATAAAGATTTATAAATAGCTTTTTAAATTTCTTTGGCTTTGAATCTTTAACAAATGATACTGAAAAAATTAAAAAACTGTTTAAAAATAATTTTTTAATTGAAAAAGCTACTTTAGAAGATATTATGATTTATACAGTAAAGGGGGGCTAAAAATGTTAAATCTAATTTTAAAAGATGTTCTTATTCAAAAAAAATATTTACTGATTTCTGTTTTATATGCTTTATTCTTTGCATTTTGCTTTCAATCCAATGCTTCTATGATGTTTGTCATGATTCCAACCATGATCCCATATCTACTTATATTAGGAGCCTGTGGTTTTGATGATAAAAATAAATCTGAAATAATGCTTAATAGCTTGCCTATAGATAGAACTACCTTAGTTATAGCAAAATATCTATCTTCACTGTTTTTTATATTTATGGGAATACTTTTGACATTTGTTTTTACAACTTTATTAAATTTCTTAGGCTTTATCCACATGAATAGACTAATGAATTTAGAGGATATTTTGAGTATTACCGTTGGGGTCTTAATTATTTGCTGTGTATATTTCCCATTCTATTTTAAATTTGGCTATCAAAAATCAAGATATTTTCTCATTGGTATGTTTTGTTTGTTTTTTAGTGGTGGAATTTTTTTAGCTAATAATGTAATAAAAGTTCCTAAAAATCTTATATCTTCTTTAAATAGCCAACCTGATTGGTTAATAGCTACCTTCATTGCTGTAATTGTAGCTATACTATTTCTTATTTCCCTACTTCTCTCAATAAAATTCTACATTAATAAAGATCTATAAATAGTATTTTAACTTCATAACTATTCTTTAAAATACTATGATAAGGCATATTCAAAAAAATAACAAGTCAGTATATTAGTATATTTTGTGTAATACTGCGCCAACATAACCCTTTGATAGAACAACTATCAAAGGAACCTGTTTCCTTGTATGGCAAAAATATACTAACATCTTTGACTTGTTATTTTCTTTCATATGCCTAAATTAGTAAAAAGTGTAATTCTGAACCTTCCTTTCAGTATTACACTTTCTTGTATGAAACATCTCTAAGTTAAAATTAATTTGCTTATAAAAATACTTATCTTCTTTAAAGATCAATATGCAAATTCTAGTTTATTATATTTTATACTAGGCTTTACTTCTAAATCACTACCTAATTCACGTTTAACATCCTTATTTATAGATACTTTGCCAAGAAAATAAAATATTCTGCCATAAGGAAAATACCTACTCCTATACATGTAATAACCATTGTAATAATACTTTTTCTTATATTCATAAACAATCCACCTTTATATTGCGCCTAAATGACATTTTATAAGCTTTGCTGAGGCATAAAGTATTCCTCATAATCAAACTTCACCTTACTCTAAGAATCCATTGATATTGAAAACTACAAAAGCTTATACAATGCAACTTAATGATGTAATCATATAAGGTATATAGCTAACATGCTTTTTATAAAATAGTGGTGAACTTGGATCTAATAGCTCAGAACTAAATTTACCAAATGCATAAAGTCCAAAAGAAAATACTAATACCACCATTATTAAAAAAATACTTATAATATCAAACCTTAATTTATAATCATGTTTTATGGAATAATGATTATAAATTAATACCTCAACACCTAAAGATATTAATACTAAAGGCCAAAATCTAATAATAGCAAAATCAATAGATAAATTAAAAATATTTATTAATAAATATATTATCCCAGTAACTATAAATACCACACCTAATGTTAAGGTCCCTACTTTCCTTGATTCCATTTTTCTTCACCTGCCTTTAGATATAATATCTTCTTTTTTCTTAAAAGAAATAATCCTAAGGCAATAAAGAAAATAGATATACCAATAGATTTTATATATCTTATAGTTGAATAATCAATGTAATTACTTGCTAATGGAAATATTATATTATTAATTAAAGCTAATACACCTACAACAATTAAAAAATATCCAATATATTTTTCCATAGATCTATTTCCTAAAAACTCTTCTTTACGTGAGATATTAGAAAATATCTTTAAATTTGAATCCACTAAAGGTTCTTCACTCATAACCTTTGTTCTTACATCAAACACACTATAAAACCATATTATAGGTAAAAAAACTGTTAAAAACTCTAAATTAATAGTTGAACTTAGAAAAAGTGTAAAGAAAAATAATGACATAAGTTCAATTCCTTGTCTTGTAAGTCCTAAATACATATGACCTGCTCCTGGTAACATGGCAAAGAAAGTTGCCACTCTTTTTGAATTTTTCACGATATATACACCCCTTATTTAATCTTTATTATGTATTCATTGTATATTGGAAATCTTAAAATAAAGTTCTATAGTTTCTTAATATTTTCTTAATATTAAAAGGCATGTATATAATTAAAGTTAAATTGTGATACTTAAATAGATTCAAAACATAAGCATAATGTGACTCAAGTAACCGAAGAAACGTTAAGCTGTATTACGGCTGATATATGTTATGCAGGAACACTCACTTCATTAAGAAGTTCTAATTGCTTGAGATATTGAAAAATCCCTACCTCCTCAAATGTGACGTCCTGTCACTTTCGGAGCTTTTGCCGTCCTGGCAAAAATTACGGTATTTTTCAATATCTCAAGCAAAGAACTCCTAAAATTTGCTCGAATGTTCCTGCACAACATATATAAGTCTTCATACAGCTTAACGTTTCTTCTTAGTGCATTGTGTATAGCATTATTTCAAAAGGCTTGTATCTCCATATTTAAAAAGCGCAGCTTTCATAATATTTATTACTTACATCAAGACATATAAAGCATTTAATAGAAAACTGTCTAACTTATTAATCTCTTTCGAGATATTTCTATAAAATAGAAAATAACTTCTACATAAATTATTTAATATATTAAACAACAGGCTCTGCCTCAATTTTTTAGCGATATTAACTTTTAATTAAATACAATTTTGATTAAGTCAAATTATATATAACAATGAACCTAAATTTGTATAACTGAAGTAACTAGTTTGAATTTTGACTTTTACGTAGGGATATATAATAAGTGTTTCACCACATTAGCTAAATTGTTTTTTTATTATTCTTAGCAAGAAGTTCATGAAAGCCTTAGAACTTTAGCCTTGTTTGAGGGAACCGAGTTTGGCAAAGTTCTTAGGTTTTCATGAACTTTGAGCTTAGAATAATTAAAAACATTTAGCAGTGATGAAACACTTATTATATATCTCGTAGTAAAAGTTAAAATTCAAACTTCCACTGCACTTTAATATCTAGTTACGTCACATTATGCTTATTTTTTAAACTTACATTTATTGATTTACAACTTTAAGTATTCCTGTTGCTATAGCCTTAGCTGCTTTATTTTGAAAACTATCACTGTTTAAAAGTTTCTCTTCATTAGGATTACTTATAAATGCAACTTCTGTTAATACGGCTGGAGCATTAGTATTTTTTAATACATAATAACCTGCTGTTTTTATTCCTCGATCTTGCAAACCTAAAGCATTAGCTAATTCTTGCTGTATTGACTTCGCTAGCTTTTCACCTACTGTACTACCTTCCATATAATATGTTTCTGTTCCATTAGCACTTGGAGCATCCGCGCTATTAGCATGGACACATACAAAATATTGAACACCTTCATTATTTGCTATATCAGACCGTTTTTGAAGATCCTGTCCAACATCTGAAGGCCAGGACACATTATCACTTGTTCTAGTATATACAACATCAATGCCATTATCCTGTAGTATCTTGCCAACCTTTAGGGTTATAGCTAAATTTACATCTTTTTCAAGTACTCCTGTAGGTCCAACTGCACCAGAATCATATCCTCCGTGCCCTGGATCTAAAGCTACTTTTATTGGCGAGCTGCTACTAATAATTTTTCGTACTAATGAATCTGAAATCACACCAGTTCCACCCAGTATACTTATTGTAGCTATACTATTTAACTTATCTTTAACTATAGAATTTTTTGTATTATATGAATTATTTACTAGAACAACTGGAGATGACTTTTTTGCAGCAGCCGCTGATCCTGATAATGCATCTGCAAAGTTTTCCCCATTAGCTAAATATACATTGTTAAAACTTAAAGTATTTGTAAATTCGTTAATAACTGCTGAATTAGTAGCATATCTATCAGTTCCACTTAACCTTTTATTATTTTTTAAATTAGTATTAACATTTCCAACAGCTCCATTACCTCCCACAATATAAGCCATATTCACATTATTTTTCTCAATGAAATTTTTAACACTATCAGGTAATGTACTTTGAGTAGTAAGAAGTATTGGCATTTGCTTTGCTGCTGCTATAGGCGCAGCTGATACTCCATCAGGAAAATTCTCTCCTGAAGTAATGAAAATTCCATTATTCGTTCCTATAAGTTCTGCCACTTTTACACTTGTTTCATACCTGTCTTGTCCATATATTCGAGTATATTTTACATTAATGTTACTCAATTGTTTGTTAATATTTTCAGATATTACTCCAGTTCCACCTATTATAAATGCATTTCTAGCATTTAATCTACCTATTTCCTGTAGTACACTATTGCTTATACTGTTTCTTCCTGTTAATAAAATAGGTGCATCATACTTCTTTGATAATGGCGCTGCACTTAAAGCATCTGGAAAATCCTCACCAGAAGTCAATATAACATACTCTGATTTTTGCCAATTATTTTGTGAAATTTTTACTGATGTTTCATATCTATCAGCCCCGCCAAGTCTTTGAGTTGTAGCATCAGCTGATACTCCTATAGATGCTTTAAAAAATATAAATAAAAAACATCCTAAAAATATTAAAAACTTTTTTCTTATTAACATTTACGATCACCCCTTACAGTATTCTAAATTTTATTTTAACATATGTTTTAACATTATTGTTATGGCATATATTGGATAACGCATCTTGAAAAAAATATCCGTCCCATGTTGGACTTACTATTTTCTTTCAAATGCCTATAATTAGTATTTAAATTTATAAACAAATAATGTAAAATAAAACTAGACTTTTACTTATAAAATTCAATATAACATATTAAATTAATTAAGAATAATATACTAGATATTTAAAGGAGAATAAGTTCAAATGAAAAAAATTTTTTTAGATACAGAAACCACTGGTCTTGAACCAGGGCAAATTATCCAACTTACATATTGTATTTGTGATACTAATTCTAGAGGAGAAGAAAAAGTTTCCCTTTCAAAAAATTTTTTCTTTAATGTAGATTATATAGAACCATCTGCAGAAGCAACACATGGATTTAGTGTAGAAAAATTGAAAATTTTATCAATGGGACAAACATTTGAAGATGTAGCTTCAGAAGTAGCTTCAGACTTAAGAGATGGAATTTTCATTGCTCATAATGTAAAGTTCGATCAAAAATTTATCGCCACAGAATTTGGAAGGTTAAACAATAATAATTGGAACCCCAGGGAATTCTTCTGCACTATGGAATACTTTAAACCTATAGTTAATGCAAGAACAAAAACTGGAAGACCAAAATATCCAAGATTAGAGGAAACCATGGCTTTTCTCGGAGTTAATCAATCCAAGGTGCTTGAAGGTGCTAAAAGACTATTTAATTGTGATGATGTTGATTTTCACGATGCTAGATATGATGTGGCTGGTCTTGTATCCTGCTATTATAGGGCTAAAAAATCAGGGTACGATTTGTAAATCACAAATTTAGCTAATGTGGTGAAACACTTACCATATATCACTACATAAAAGTTAAAATCCAAACTAGTAACTTGAAGCGTACGCATATAATTAAATTATCATAAGTTATTTTCTATTTTGTATAAACATCTCGAAAGAGATTTATCATAATGTATTATAAGCAATTTTTAATATTAAAATTACAATAGTTACTACACAAATTTTTAGGTGAAGGGAGCTTTGAATATATGGTGTATAAAAGCTTTTGAGTGAATTTAGGAGCTCTTATGTCTAAAATTTAAAAAATCTCGTAATTTGAATCAGAACGATTCAAGCCGCGAAAGTCTCAGGACGGGACATTTGAGCGGGTAGAGATTTTTTAAATTTTAGGCATTAGAGCTCCTTAATAAACGGTCAGCTTTTTTACACCATATATTCAATGCGGACTCCACCTAAAAAGTTGTGTCGCAATATTTTTATATTGCAAAACAACTATTTATTTTCTTTCAATAAAAATTTTTCCATGGAATCAGTTGAAACTGGTTTACTAAAATAATAACCTTGTACTATATCACAACTCATATTTTTTAATAAGTTTAACTGCTCTTCTATTTCTACACCTTCAGATATTACCTCTAAATTTATATTATGTGCCAGTTTTATTATTCCATCAGTAATTTCTTTATCTCTACTGCTCATAGTAATTCTATCTATAAATGATTTATCAATTTTTAATGTATTTATAGGAAGCAGTGTAAGGTAATTTAATGATGAATATCCCGTACCAAAGTCATCTAAAGCTATTTTCATTCCCATACTTTTAAAATGATTAAGTAACCTGATGTTATCATCAAAACAATCCATTAAAGAGCTTTCTGTAATTTCAAATTCTATAAATTCAGGATTTATTCCCGTTTCTTCTATTGCATTTTTCACTACTGATTGAAAATTTTCATTTTGTAATTGAATAGAAGAAATGTTGATTGCTATAGTTTCATAATCGTAGCCTTTATCTTTCCACTTTTTATTTTGCGCACAAACCTCCATAATAACCCACTTACCAATTTCAAATATCATCCCTGTTTCTTCTGCAATTGGTATAAATTCTCCTGGAGATACCACACCTAATTCACTATTATTCCATCTTAAAAGTGCTTCTAAACTCCTTATTTTCCCGCTAGTTAAATCAATTTGCGGCTGGTAATAAATATAAAATTCTTTATTCTTTAATGCAAATCTCAAATTTTTTTCTATTAAACTCTTCCTGAAAATATCATTGCTCATATTAATATCAAAAAAACAGTACTTGTTTTTTCCATTTTCTTTTGATTTATACATAGCTGTATCCGCATTTTTTAATAGTGTATTAATATCTTCACCATCATCTGGAAAAACAGTTATACCTATACTGGCAGATGTATATATTTGTTTCTCTTCTATTTGAAATGGATTTTTAAAAATACTTATAATTTTCTTGCCTAGACTCTCTGCATAACTTGAATCTTTCATATTAGGAATTAGAATTAAAAATTCATCTCCACCTATTCTTCCTATAATATTTTTCTCACCAATAGATTTTTTTAGTAATTCTGAAACTTCTTTTAACAACTCATCACCATAGTTATGACCAAGCGTATCATTTGTTTTTTTAAAGTCATCTAAATCAATAAAAATTATAGCACCTTTATTTTTTTCACTTTTCCTATTTGCTAAAGCATTTATAAGTTTATTCATTAGTAAAGTTCTATTAGGCAAACCTGTTAAATGATCATGATATGCTCTATAGCTAATTTCATCTTGAATTTTTTTTGTTTCAGTAACATCCGTTATAGATCCTGCAACTTTTATAGCTTTCCCTTGAGATCCCTTTAATACCTTTCCCCTTATGTACAACCATTTATATCCTTCATATTTAGATTTTATTCTAAACTTACTTTTGAAGAATAAACTTTTATTATTTTTCAAATTTTCTATATTAGAAATTAAATCATATTTATCTTCTTCCACTAAGTCCTCAATTATACTATTTAAACTTGTATATTCATCTAAATTATACCCCGTAATATTTGTCCATTTATCAGAAAAAAGCAATTTATCTGTATTCATGTTCCATTCCCATATAACATCATTAGATCCATCAAGAGCTAATTTATATCTTTCTTCACTTTCTCTTAAAATTTCTTCATTCTTTTGCAATTCTTCATATTGTACCCTAAGCTCTTCTTCTGTATCACTAAGTTCTTCATATGTTTTTTCAAGTTCCTCATAACTACCATTCAACTTTTTGAACCAAAATTCACTTTCCCTTACAATTTCCTTAATAAGAAAATAAACTATTAAAGAATTTACAATTACATATATCCATCCTTTAAAAGTTGATAATATAGTCCTAATATGTGCATCAGGTATTACTAAATATAGAATTTGATCAGATAATAATACCCACAAAAATCCCACCATTAAATAAATCATAGTAATTTTTAAAGGTACAAATTTTTTTTGAATTTTACTTTTAAATAAAACATCAGCATTTTGCAAAAACTTTTTTATGTTCAACTGTAAATCCTCCATTTTAAAATAGACCAAAAATATACTATTCAATTACTGAAATAGTTTTTATATTTTAATAATCGTATTAATTTAACTTTTTTATAGTTTTCTTACATAACCTTTGTAATTATTTTTTATACTTTTATTAACATTATTCAACTAAATTTTTAATTGTAACTCTATTTTACTATATTTAATTAAAGTATTAAAGAAATCTTATTAACAAAAATTACATAAATAGTCAACTAAAACTTCATATATTTTTGATACAATTAGGTATATATTAAGAAATTAAGGAGTGAAAAAATGGATAAAAAAATATCTATAAAAGAAACAAAAGAATTAATATTTGTCATCGTAACAGCTCTAGTTATATCCCTATTTGTTCATAGCTATGTTTTTGCAAGAGTTGATGTAGATGGTCCTTCAATGCAATCTACTCTTCATGATAAAGATGTTCTCTTTATCGAAAAAATAAGCACAGAGATGAAACAAATTAAAAGAGGAGATATTGTTGTATTTGATTCAAAAGATGCAAATGACTCCAATTATATAAAGAGAGTTATTGGTATAGAAAATGATCAAATAGAATTAAAAAATGGTAAAGTATATTTAAATAATCAAGAACTTAATGAACCTTATCTTGATTCTACAACTACTACTGACCCACTTACTTCCCAAACAAAATTTACAGTTCCTAAAGGCTGCGTATTTGTACTTGGTGATAATAGAACTAATAGTACTGACAGTCGAATACTGGGTCCTATTAATTTAAATGATATAAAAGGACATGCCATTGTGAGAGTTTTTCCATTTAATACAGTAAAAAGTTTTTTTTAATTACATAAACTCAATTTATAAACCCAAAAGGTCTGTCGTACTAAGTTATTAGTACAACAGTACCTTTTTAATATATCTAAAAAACTTAACAGATTATAATAACTATTAAAATTTCTCATAGTGTATATACTAATTATGAACTTGGATTTTACAGTATTTAAAATCTCAAATTCTAAATATACTATGGAGGAATGCTTTATGAAAACTAATAACAAAATGTCATTATTTTTGATTTCATTTCTGCTAATCGTTTCTATATTGTTTAGCTGCATTATGCAAGCAAATTCCTATACTTCAGTTAAAGCTTCATCAAATTCTGATGTTGAAAAAATTATATATTTAACTTTTGACGATGGTCCCAGCACAAATGTGACAAATAAAATTTTAGATACTTTAAAACAAGAAAATGTTAAAGCCACTTTTTTTGTTGTAGGTTATAAAATACCTGGAAGAGAAGATGTTTTAAAGAGAATATATAACGAAGGTCACAGTATAGGTCTGCACACATATACTCATGTATATAAAAAAGTTTATGCCAGTGATGCAGATTTCATAAATGAAATGGATAAAACCTGTGGAGAAATAAAAAATGTAATTGGAATAGAACCTAAAATCATAAGATTTCCCTCCGGAAGCAAAAGTCATCTTTCTAAAAATCTTTTAGAAAACCTGCATGCTAATAATTATAAAATATATGATTGGAATTTATGTCTTTCAGATGGAATTGATTATAATACTAAATCAAATAAATTATATAAAGAAGCCACAAGGAAATGCATTAATCCCAATAAAATATTTTTACTTATGCATTGTGATGCAAAAAATAAAAATACTTGTGAATCTTTAGAATCCATAATAAAATACTATAAAAATTTAGACTATCATTTTAAAACCATTACTTCTGACACACCTGAATATTATTTTAGAATTAAAAAGTAAATATTAATATTGTATATAAAAATATAAGTTAACTGTAGAGCTACAGCTAACTTATATTTTTATAATTTAATACTTTTTGTATTTCTCTTGATATGCTGTTAAATACCATCTCATTTCTTGTATCTAACGCACTATCTGCTAATATATAAAGTGTATTTAAATAAAGATCATCTCTTTCTTGTTTACTTAATGGATTAATCAAAAATCCCATTTCATAACATAATGAACTTACAATTTCTTTTCCCAAGTAAATATTTTTAAGTATATTTATATAGGTTAATAATTCTTTTTTTAGTAATGTAAAAAATATTCTGCTTATATAATTTTCTTTCTGCTTTATAGCGCATATTTTCACATATTCCTTATTAAGAGAATTTAACGTTATTTGAACTTGACCATTTACAATAAAATTCTTTTCCAAATTTGATTTATTATCTATCATATCAATAGTAAATTCAGTTAGAAAATCTATATATTTCTTAAAATCACCTTTAGTGAAGTTATAACTATTTGTATGAACTTTACTATTACTATGTTTTTTGAATAATATGCTATAAGTATCTTTACCACTAACATGCTTTTCTACAGAAGCAATCATAAAATCTGTTGATTTATTTAGTGTCCTTTTGGGTATGAATTTTGTGCCATATGCAAAGCTGTCTTTTTCACTATTTCCATATAAAACAAAATTATTAATTTTCATAAAACAACTCCTCGATTATAATAAATATATACTTTATTATAATCGAAATAAGTCGCTTTATGTTGTTATACGAAATATTAAAAACATTTAAAAAAATAAGGCTCAAATGGCATTATTTCAACAACAAATAAAAAACAAATAAATTTTTCCATCCCCTTATTTTACTCAATATTTCCTTCTTTAACTTAAATTCGTTAAAAATAATTATAATAAAAATAATTAAAAATTCAGCTGAATTAAGATTCATTTAATCACTTATTTAATACGAATTTGTTTTTTCTTAAATAAAGCAATTCCTCCCATAACAACTACAAATACTGAAGATACAACAATAGTAATTATTGTTTTTATCCCTAATTTTTTCAAAGCAGTCCACCCCCATAACTATAGTTTAATTAAAATATTTTACAATAATATTGTAATTATCACCATTTTGTAGATTTTTCACTTAATTTCGTCAATTTATATAATTAAATTATAATATGGATTTGCAGAACTTTCAATACTTTTCATTTAAAACTGAAACTTATAATGTATAACTCTTTTTACATATCATAATTTTAAAGAATATTATATGGATAAAATTTTAATTTTATTATTTAAAACTCTTTTAAAAATATTATTATGAAAAATGCAAATCATATTTTTCTTTATAAATTTAACTATTTACTTCTATAAATATATACAATATTATAATTTTACATAAATTATTTTTAAAACAAAAAAATAAGTAATTCTAAAATTACTTATTTTTCATTAGCTGGTGCAGGTGAAGGGAGTCGAACCCCCACGCCGTTGGCGCTAGATCCTAAGTCTAGTGCGTCTGCCAATTCCGCCACACCTGCATATAAAATTACAATTTACAAATTAATATTCGTAAATTAAATAATTTACTTATTATTTTTTTATTTGGTGGCTTACCGGGGAATCGAACCCCGGACAACATGATTAAAAGTCATGTGCTCTACCAACTGAGCTAGTAAACCAATGGCTGGGATGGCAGGATTTGAACCTACGCATGTAGCAGTCAAAGTGCTATGCCTTACCGCTTGGCGACACCCCAATTTGTTTGTGCGTTATTTCCTTAGCACAGTTATTAATTATAATAGCAAATATGAAACTTGTCAACTATTTTTTGCAAATTTTTTTTATATATTTTTTTTATAGGAAATCAAGTAACTTTATGCTTAAATTTGAAAACTTTAGTCACATTATTCAATTAATTATCCAATGTATTACTTTAGGTAAATTTATTATTATTGTTAATATAAATGGAAGTATCATTGCAGTTGCCATAACACCCCATACTACCTTAATTGTTGCTTTTTTCAAATTCATCTCCTTCTTTCCATTTGTACATTTAGTATTATATTATACTTTAATTATTTAAAATTAATGAACTAGCTGTGAAATTTCTATTACTTTTACCGCTATATTCCAAAATAAATGTAAGATAATTTTAACTCTAGCATAGACGTTTCTGAAAATAAATACTATAATAGTAACGTACAAATTTTAAACCACTTAATGTCAATCATACAATTCAATAAGAAGTGTTCACCTTGCTCAACCACTTCTTAAAATAATAAAACAAGGAGGAAATGATATATGATTCGTTACAGTGATATAACTAATAAAAATCAAAGAGAAATTGTCCTATTAAAGGCTTCTCCCTGTATATGGGGAAAATGCACCTTCTGTGATTATATAGAAGATAATAATAGTGACACCCAATTCAATGTAAACTTCAATAAGGAAATTCTTAAAAAGGTTACAGGGAAGCATAAAGTACTGGAAGTTATAAATTCAGGAAGTTGTTTTGAACTACCTAAAGAAACTCTCCAGGATATAAAAAATATAGTAGATTCTAAAGGCATTGAAAAACTATTTTTTGAAAGCCATTGGATTTACAAAAATAGACTTGAAGAAATGAAACAATTCTTCAATGTACCTATCATCTTTAAATGTGGTATTGAAACTTTTGACAATCATTTTAGATGTGAAGTTTTGAAAAAAGGGGCTGTATTTTCTGGTCCAGAGGAAGTAGCAAAATATTTCAACTCTATTTGTCTTATGGTAGGAGTTAAGGGACAAACAAAGGACATGGTAAAAAAAGATATAGAATATCTTTTAAAACATTTTAAATACGGTTGTGTGAATCTTTATATAGAAAACTCTACACCATTTAAAAGAGATGAGGAATTAATTAGTTGGTTTAAAGATAACTATAGCTTTCTCGAGGATAACAGTAATATAGAAGTTCTTTGGAACAATACTGATTTTGGAGTTGGAGGTAATGAAAATGAACATTAAAAAATTAATTAAAATTGCCATAACAGCTGCTCTCTATGCTGCATGTACTATGGCTATAGCACCACTAAGCTACGGTGCTGTACAATTTAGATTTTCTGAAGTTATGACTCTTTTAGCATATATAGACCCTGTTTATATTCCTGGTTTAGTACTAGGATGTGCATTATCAAACATATATAGTCCTTTAGGTCTTATTGATGTCTTAGTTGGAACTACAGCCACTTTTATAAGCGTTTACGCCATAAGTAAAACTAAGAACTTGCTTATTGCTACCCTCTGGCCTACTATAAATTGTGTATTTGTAGGTGCCGAACTTTATTTTGTACTTCATCAGCCATTTTGGATATCTACATTATACATTTGTTTAGGTGAATTTGTTGTTGTAACATGTATAGGATACCCATTATTTAAATTATTATTAAAAAGAAAAGATGTACTTAATGTATTAAAATATTAGTAAAAAAATTACTACGATAATTTCGTAGTAATTTTTTTATCAGTATTTACTTATATATTTCAAACACCTTATCTAATCTAGTCATATTAAAAATTTTCATAACCTGTTCATTGATTGAATAAAGCTTAAGACTGCCATCTATACTCTTACACTTTTTATAAACTGAGACCAAAACTCCAAGTCCTGTACTATCAATAAAAGTACATTTTCTAAAATCTACTACAAAATCCTTTTTTCCCTCATTCATTAAATAATTAAATTTTTCCCTAAGTTCATCTGCTTCATCTACTGCGAAATTTTCTGGTATTTCAATTTTAAATTCACTCATTTAAATCACCTCAAACTATAAATTTTTCCACAAGATTGTTTAATGATGCCGCTAATGCACTAGACTCCTCTGCAGTAGCTGCCACATTTTCAATTGCTGCATTCTGTTCTTCAGCAGATGCAGCAACCTCTTCACTATTAGCTGCGTTGTTTTCAGTAATAGTTGCAACTGAATTAATAAGATTTATTATCTTATCAGATGTAGCAACTTCATCTTTTGTAACATCTACTATTTGTTCTACATCCTTTGATATTTGTTTTACAGCATCTATAATGCTAACAAAAGATTTATCCGTATCTTTTGCTATGTTAACTCCATTCTCCACTGCATTTCTACTTGAATTCATATTTTCTACTGCTTTTTCAACTTCAGCTACCATCTCCCCTATTAAAGAAGATACCTCATTTGCACCAACATTTGTTTCCTCTGAAAGCTTACGAACTTCTTCTGCTACCACAGCAAATCCTTTTCCATGTTCACCTGCTCTTGCTGCTTCAATAGCTGCATTTAATGCCAGTAGGTTAGTTTGTGATGAAATATTATTTATTGTACTAATAATTCCACTAACCTTCTTCGAAAGCTCCTGTAAAACTTTCAACGTATTTTCTGTTTCAGATGATGCTTCACTAATATTCTCAATGGCAGTAACTGTTTGTTCAATTTTATTTCTTCCCTTTTCAGCTGTATCCATAGTATGCTGTGAACTATTTTTTGCAGTAAGTCCTCTGCTTTGTGATATTTGAACTAAACTTGAAAGCTGAACTAAAACTTCTGATACTTCTACAATTGAACTACTTTGTTCCTGTGAATTTTCTGCAACCTGCTGAATAGTATTTGTTATTTGCTCTGTAGTAGAACTTATCTCTTCATTGGATGCAGCAAGTTCCTCTGAAGATGCAGCTAAATTCTCTGATGCATCTCTAATATGCCGTATTGTATTATCCTGATGTTCAATCATTTTGTTAAAATATTCACCTAGAGTTTGAATTTCATCTTTTGTATTTATTTGAGCTCTTACTGTTAAGTCTCCATCTCCAGCTTTGGTCATTAAGTCTTCCAAATCTTTAATAGGATTTATTATGTTTCTTATAGTAAGCATACACGCTAAAAATACTGCAATAACTACTGATAGTATAGATATTAAAATAGTAAATTTTCTAATAGCTGCAGCAGGAGCCATATACTCATTATAATCAGCAGTTACTGCTATAACCCAATTACTAACAGGGACAAATTTTACAAATTTGCGGACTCCACCATATGTATAGTATCCTTGTGCATTTTCTCCATCTTTAGCCTTATTAAATAAGGCTTTCAACTGTTCATTATTATCATTTAAAATATTCTCCTTAAGTATCTTTTCACTACTTGGATGATAATCAATTAAACCTTTTTTGTCTATTATATAACCATATCCATTATCACCTATTTTTACCTTAGATGCATATTTTGAAATATATTCAAATTTGATAGTAGCAGCTATCATACCTACAACTTTATCATTAACCTTTAATGGAGCTGCAATTGCTATTACAGGCTTTCCTGTTACTTTAGATTTTACAACTTCACTTATATTCTTATTTCCTTTTAAAGCATTTTGTACATAATCACAATCACTTAAATCAATATTAGATTTTTCAGCTTCACTGCTTACAACTTCCTTGCTAGAAATATTTGTAACAAATATCTTCTCTATTTGATCACTATTTTGTTTTTGCAATTGTGATAAATAATTAAAGATATCTGAACTATTTTTTTCATCACCACTTGCAATGCTAGCTAATTCTTTATCTAAACTTAACATGTCAATATAGCTACTTACTGAATTTATATTTCCTTTCACTAATTTTGCTGTTTGATTTGTAGTATTTTCTAATTGTTGTTCAACTGTATTTTGCATTAAACTTGAAGTTTTAAAATATGAAAAACTCCCCAAAATAACTAAAGGAATAGCTATAAATACAAAAAACATTAATCCTAATTTGTTTTTTAAACTTGTCCGCATTTTAATACCTCCGTCTTTACTATTATCTTGTAGCATTTTATATTACCAATGATTTCTCTATAATTAAAGTATTTGGCTTTAACTCAATATTATCTGAAAGATTTTTAATAAGAAATAACCCTCTTCCTTGATCATTAAGAATATCTTCTTCATCTAAATTTTCATTAATTATTACATTTTTAAGTCCATTTCCGCAGTCCTGAATTTCAAATTTTACATTTGAATTATCATATGCATATCTCAAGTAAATAGGCTTATCAGCCTTCATATTATTGCCATGTTTAAAAGCGTTCGTTAATGCTTCTGTTAATATTAGTTTTATATCAAAATCATACTGTGAAGCATTCAAATCTGAAATAACTTTATCAATAATTTGTTTATATTCTGATAAGCCATATAAAATAAATTCATTGTTTTTCACTTTCATTCCTCCTAAACTATTTAATTTCTAAGGCAATGAGTGTACTATCATCCTTTAAGGCTCCAAAATCGCTAATTACACCATTTAAAACATTTTTCACATAGTCTATAAATTCAATTATTGTATGTTTTTTAAGATAATTATCTTTAATTTCATCATCATCAAATATAAATTCCAAACCATCTGTAGGAAAATAGAATCTATCTCCTTTTTCAAAGGAAATTACTTTTTCATCAAATTCTCCATCTTCAAACATACCTAAAAAAGGTCCTTTAACAATAAACTCCTGCGCACTGCAATTACTTTTTTGAAACATAAACTGATTTATTCCTGCACCTGCTATTATTGCTTCATTTCTTTTTAAATCTAAGCTAAAACAACAAGCTGCTATGTATTTATCTAAATAATTAACAATTTTTTTGTTCAAAATTTTAACTATCTTACTTGGATCATAACTAATTAAAATTGCTTCACGAAATAGAACAAAAAATGCCAGAACACTAAGAGCTGCCGTAATTCCCTTGCCACTAACATCCCCAACTATTCCAATTGCTAAATCTTCATTAACTTTATATATCTTAAAAAAGTCTCCAGTTACAGTTCTAGCTGGCATATATAATGTTTCCATTTGAATTTTTTCTGGAATAGGCGATATACTCTCGATGTATTTTTTTTGAAACTTGGCAGCTTGATTTAATGCTCTTTTAGTTTCTGTAATATTTCTAATTACCGCTTGAATAGCTGGTCTTCCTTTATACGTTAGATAACTAGCAGAGATTTCTACTTCAACTATACTTTGATCATATCTAATAATTTTATGATCAGATGTACTCTTTGTTTTTTTATCCTCCAGTATTTGCTTTATTTTTTTTCTAATAGGTTTTATGCTTTCACTTCCTAGATATTTGTATATGCTTTCTCCAATAATCTTACTGTAATCTGTGCCTACTAACTTACAAGCTTGATGGTTTGTTAAAACAATTCTATTATCAACTACAATAACTATAGCCTCAGGTGAAAGATTAACTATTTTACGATATCTTTCTTCACTTTCCTTAACAGTATTCGCCATTATCTTTTTTTCAGTAATATCTTTTAATTGTTCAACAACAAATATTATTTCACCAGAGTCATCTAAAACTGGATTGTAAGTGCACTCCATAAATCGGTTAAACTCTGGAACATACTTTTCTATCCTTATCATTTGCTTAGTTCTGATAGTATTTTGTACATCACAGCTTTCGCAATTTCTTTTTCTATTCAAAGTTTCAAAACACTTTTTTCCTCTGACTTCATCCCGAGTCTTATTATAAAATTTGTATCCAGCTTCATTAAAAAACAAAATTGTGTTATCTGAACTAAACACTCTTATAATATCAGGGATTCCTCTTAATACGCCTTCTAAAAGTTCTAAAGTGTACTTATTTCTACTCACTTCACATTCAGTAAAATATTTTTCACCATTAATTAATCCCCCCAAACTCAGTTCACTTTCTTTTAATTCATAGTTCAAAGAATACCACCTCTGCATCAATATAAATAATAAACATACTTGTAAATTAGGAACATACCTATTATTTTAAAATATCTTGTGAACTTATGTTAAAACTGTATTATTAAACATAATTTAATGCAAATTTACATAATCTAATTATAATAATATACTTTTTGTGAGCTTTTTTAAAGTAACATCATGGCTTATAATCCATAATAAGTAATTTTGCATCGTTTACAAACAAATAATAGTACAAAAAAACTATATTTATACAAACTTCATAAATTTAAAATAAGCTTCCCGGATATGACTCCAAGAAGCTTACTTTAATTATCTAAAATTTAAAATCTTTTAATAAATCCGCTAAACTAGTACCAGCACTTTCATTATCGTTAAACTTATCTAAGTCCTCTTTTGGTCTTTCAATTGCATCCTTAATACTTAAACTAATTCTATTTTCCTTGTTATCTATATCTAATATCTTTACTCTAACCTTATCTCCTAAATTCAATACGTCCGAAGGCTTTAATATTCTTTCCTCTGATATTTCTGAAATATGAACAAGGCCTTCTACTCCAGGTTGAATTTCTACAAAAGCTCCAAAGCTTGTAAACTTTGAAATTTCACCTTCTACTACGTCTCCAGTTTTTAGTTTACTGCTTACATTTTTCCATGGATCTTCATTTACATCTTTTAATGCTAAAGCTATCCTATTATTTTCTTTATCTACAGATAATACGTAAACTTCAACTTTATCGCCTACTGAAACCACATCTGCTGGATTGTTAACTCTCTTCCATGATAGTTCTGAAACATGGATAAGTCCATCTACTCCACCTAAATCAACAAAAGCTCCAAATTTAGCAAGTCTACTTACTACACCAGTTCTCTTTTCTCCTGCTTTAATAGTATTTAAAAGCTGTTCTTTTTTATTCTCAGCTTCAGCCTTCTCTATTACTTTTCTAGATAAAACAACCTTTTCTTTTTCTCTATCAAACTCTATTACTTTTACAACTAAAGTCTTACCTACAAATGATTTTAATTCTTCTACATAAGATAGTGACAATTGAGATCCAGGTATAAATGCTCGTATACCATTTATGTAAGTTACAACTCCACCTTTTACAACTTCTTTAACTACTGTTTCAACATCTGTTTTTTCTTTAAATGCCTTCTCTAATTCATCCCAAGTTTTTATTTTATCAGCTTCTTTTTTAGATAAAAGAACATTACCTTCACCATCATTCATATCTAATATATACACATATATTTCTTCATTTTCCTTTAAAGTGTCCATAAGATTTTCTTCTTCATTTTCACTCACTTCACTTTTAGGTAGTATTCCATCTGACATATACCCTATATTTACTATTGCATCATTTTCTGTTACAGATATTATTTTCCCTTTTACAATTTCTCCTCTTCTAATTGATTTCATAGAAGATTCTATATCCTCCATAAATTCCTTCATAGAATTTGCATCTTTATTTTCTTCTGTCATTTATATCGCCCCTAACTTAATAATTTTTGTATAAGCATCCAATTAATATTATATCTAACTTTTATTAATATTGTACACAAAATTAACTATAAAATTTCTTAAATTTAAAATTGTGCTCAAAACAATTTGTTATATTTAAAAACTTTTATATCAATTTATAGTATAATTACATTTAAAATTTTCATTAATTTTTCTCTTAAATATTTATAACAAAAAGAGCTAACAATTTAATTGCTAACTCTTTTTTTACACCTAATGGCCCTTTTTCTTTTCCTTCTTTTTTTGCTGTTTAAATTCAAACTGCCTTTTCTTCTCTTCCTCTTTCATAACCTTAGAAATTTCTTTTCTTTCACATTTTTTGCTTTCCTGTTCTAATCTCATTGCTTCTTGAGCCTTAGTTGAAATCCCTTTATTTTCAGTTTCTTTTTTTATTTTTTTCTTAAGTTTTTGGGGATTTACTCTTTTTATTTTTAACTCTGTTAATTCCATAGGTGCAGTGAACTTCAGTTTATAAAAATTACAAAGTATAAATTCATATACCTCATAGTCCTTAGGCTCAGAACCAAATGTTACTTTAGAAACCTCGTAAATGTTATTATAAGTTTTTTCAAAGACTCCTACCCAAAATGGATCTTCAAAATAGACAGTAAGTTTAATATTCATTTTTTCCCCTCCAAGTTAAACTTTATACAGAAAATGGACATCCCGAGGGGGAAGGCTACTGACATATTAAATAATATTTAATATGCGTCCGGACTACCTACCGAACTGTGTTTTTATTCCTGCAAATAAATTCTACAATATTCATAGCTGTTGTGCAAGTAATATTCTTTCTTTACAAAACAAAAACTATGTGAAACTTCCAAACTAAATTTCATAAATTAAATGATAAAGAAATGATTAACTTGATAAAATTGTTTTCACTATTCTAAAGTTGAAATTTTTTTAGTATGTAAATTTTTTTGTACAATTAGATAATCTTCCTTATTTTTAGCAGGAGCGAATATTTTCATTGAAGTTGTACCCATTCTAGTCATATCAATTGACTCCAAATCATCAGAAAGTCTCACAATAAAGTCATTATCTTCAAAACTTGATGATCCAATAAAACGAGGTGAATTGGTTTTACTCAAATCAGTATTGTATTTATTACCTTGAATTTCTATTGTTCCACGTATTTGTTCACCATTAAAAAACTGTGATTTATACAATTTGCCTTTTAGATGCATTGTAATGGTAGTTACTTTTTTATTTGGCCCTAAATATACACACCCTTGATACGATCTATCAATATCTTTGGGATACATATAAATTATAAGAACAATTATTAAAACAATGAAACTTTGTTTTGATAATTTTTTCAAACTTATCAATTAAAGTCACCCTCCAATTCTATATATATTTTTATAATTCACCACAATATTAAATAGAAGTAGATCTAATTTAGACATTATAATAAAACATATATGATAATACACAGTTATACATATAATTATTGATAATTTTATAATTTAACTTTTAAAAATTAAGGCGAATTCTTCTGTTTTATCATGCTAAATTTAGAATAGCTTGCTTTTTTAATTTTATCTAACAGATACTGTTTACTGATTTTACAGGTTGTACCTTAAATTATGATTAAAGATAGATAACTTAGAATACATAAATAATACTATTATATGTACACTGCAGTAAGAAGAAACGTTAAGCTGTATGAAGACTGATATATGTTGTGCAGGAACATTCGAACAAATTTTAGAAGTTGTTAAGCAGAGAGCCAAAATCTATGATTTTGTGCGAATCGCTTACTCCTCTGACAAAAGGAAGAGGAGTTTCATTACTCTAAAAATGCCGTAATTTTTGCCAGGACGGCAAAAGCTCCGAAAGTGACAGGAGGTCACATTTGAGGAGGTAGGCATTTTTCAATATCTCAAGCAATTAGAACTTCTTAGTGAAGTGAGTGTTCCTACACAACATATATCAGCCGGAATACAGCTTAACGTTTCTTCGGTTACTTGCAATTGCATAACATTATTATCTACTCATTAATCAAATCTTTATACGCCTTGTATCCTAGTATGGATTGTGCACTTTTCACAGCTCTCACCACTGCCTGTTCAACTACCCTGGCAGCTAAAAGTCCTACTACACTTATATCCGCTTCTACCTTTCCTGTTGCCATAGTAAATATTGTATCACCATCAAACATGGAATGGGCAGGTCTCATAGTTCTTCCATAACCATTATGAGCCATAGAAGCTATTTTATTCATTTCTGATTTTGTAAATTTTCCATTAGTAGCTACTACTCCTATGGTTGTATTGCCACTAAACAAATTTTTCTTTTCTGAATATCTTGATATCATAATTTCTTCTGTATTTGCAAAAGTTTTTTTATCTTCTTTTAAAGCTCCTGCTATAATTTTCCCTGTTAAGGGATCTATTACATCTCCAAGACAATTAACTGCAATACAAGCACCAACTTGAAGTTCTCCTACTTGAAGAGCATAACACCCTAATCCACCTTTCATTGAATGTTCAGCACCTAATATCTTACCTACAGTAGCACCTGCTCCAGCCCCTACATTACCTTCCCTACATTCATTTAATTCTGCATTTTCACAAGCTTTGTAGCCCATTACCTTATCTGGTCTTATCCTATAATCTCCAATAACCAAATCAAATAATACAGCCGAACACACTATAGGTACTTTTGTAACACTAACATCAAAACCAACATCTTTTTTTTCTAAATATTCCATTACTCCACTAGCCGCATCTAATCCAAATGCACTTCCTCCAGCTAGTGTTACTGCATGAATTTTATCTACTAAATTTACAGGATCAAGTAAATCTGTTTCTCTAGTGCCTGGTGATCCCCCGCGAACATCTACTCCAGCTGCTGCCCCTTCTTCACAAATTACTACTGTACAACCTGTAGGCCCCTTTAAATCTTGAAAATTTCCTACTTTTATTCCTTCTATATCACTAAAACTTATTTCCTTCATTTTTATTCCCCACTTCTTGTATTTATACCATATTATAACACATAATATATATACTAAAATACTAATCTTATTTAAAAGTAAATAATTTTCACTATAGTAACTGCTCATATTATTAATAAACTTGTACACCTCACATATTTATATACTTAAAATTTTAGCTGCTATACTTCTTGCCTTATTCAACATTTTTTCAGAAATACTTCTATTTGTTTTAGTCCCAGGTTTTACAAGCTTACCTACTATCTTATAACCACTGTAGTGCAAAACTTCTTTTACAGAATTCAATGCTCCTCTACTTTCCGATGCTATAAAATTGAATGGCCATGGTGTAGTACATGATACCACAATAGCCGCCATTTTTCCTTTTTGCTTTGGTACAGGTATGCCCTTAGAACTTTCACCCATAAAAACTGGAACATTACGTTCAAACAAAACTTTTAATTGTGAGCTCATATTCCCCCAGTAAGTAGGAGTTCCAACAATTAATGCATCTGCACTCTGTATTTTTTCTCCAATAATATGTGCATCATCATTAGGCAATACGCATTTACCACCTGTTCTGCATTTCATACATGCTATACAAGGTTTCATTTTCAAATTGTATACATCAATCCATTCTATTTCACTGTTCTCTTTTAAATTATTACTTATTTCCTTTAGCAAGTTGTATACTATACCATCTTTACGTGGACTTCCATTTAATATAAGTACTTTTTTCATTACACACCATCCTCTAATTCCCACTTTATTATGTAAAAATTACATGTTATTTTATTTCAACTGTTATTTTATTAATTATACTTTTTGCTGTAGTTACTTTAGATAAATCTTTATATAAATTCCCATCAGATCCATCTGGACTACTATGTCCAATAAGTTTTAAATCATATATTTTATTTGTGGAATTTAAATTAATATTTGAACTATAAATTAAAGCTGGTTGTCCACTTCCCCAAGGTCCACCTGAATAATTATCTTTTCCCTTTTCCACATTTTTAGGGTAATATTCATTAAAATCCGTTGACATATTAACTTCCATAAAAATTATATATCCACCTTGTTTTTCATTAATTTTGTTACTTATTATAGAACTTCCCTTAGGTGTAGCTGATGACACAATATCTGGATTTATTTTATTATTTCCACGCTTATACATCCAATAAGGCAATGCTTCCTTTCGTTCAATCTTACCACCTTGCGCTGAATTATTAGGATCCTTACTCCAATTTTGATTAACAATTTTAGAAGTTGCGTATATTGTATCAACATAATTTCCATTTAAATCTTCAATCCAAATAGCAAATTGTGGAGGAGTTTTTATATTAATAAGAGAATTAACTTGAAATTTATGAAGATATTCTTCTCCTTTTACAACTGAAACAGATAATTTTTTTCCTTGTTTTTCACTTACTATTGAAATATTACTAGTTCTACTAAGTTTTATTGTATCTATAATCTTATACACAGCAAACACTATAATAACAAATGTCACAACTAAAAACATTATTCTTTTCTTCATTACTAATTTTTCTCCTTTTGTTTAAGTATAGCTCTTATCATAAATTCAAAGGTTTCTTCTATTAACTGAGGAGCTTTTATATTGTAATAATGCTCTAAATAATCTTGTTTTTTAACAATGTTATTAAAAATTCCTGACATACTAGACCATAAAATAATTGCTGTATTATCTATATTTATGTTTTCCAATACATGTCCTTCATGTATTCCCTGTCTTAATATCGCTTTCAAATTTTCCAGTGCCTTTTCGCCTTCTTTATAGCATTCCATAATTACTTTATTATCACTTATAAAATCTGATTGTTGATTTTCATAATCTACTATTACCCTAAAATAATTATGATAATTAGTACTGAAATTAACGAAAGTCTTTCCTAACATCTTAATTTTTTCTATACTATTAACTGATTTATTCTTTTCTAAATTTACATTTATCATCCTATTTAAAGTTTTGAATGCTCTAAGCATAATTTCATAATAAATTTCCTCCTTGCTTTTAAAATAAACATAAACGGTTCTTTTACTAAATTCAGCTTCCTTAGCAACTTCATCCATAGTGGCTTGCTGCATACCTTTCTGAAAAAAAACTTTTTCTGCCGCATCTATAATATCGTTCTTTCTTATTAAAATTTCTTTTTCTTTTCGTTCTTTTGTTCCCATAAAGTTATCCCTCACCAATGCGTAATTAAATAAACTATAAGTTTACTTAATTACATACTAGTACATAGCTTTACTAATGTCAACAAATAAAAATTAGTGTAGCTATAAAAACTACACTAATTTTATAAATTTAAATTTTCAATTATAGCTATCTAAATTTCATTTAACTTCCCTGTTAAACCTAATAAAATTTTTATTCAACAGTATTATCTAAAGATCCATCTAATTTCATTCTATGCAATTTAGTGCTCTTATTACCAGACATAAAATCTACATAATATATCCAATTTCCTGCCACATACAATGAAATAACAGATTTATTTTTACTTATCTGCTCATATCCAGTTCCATCGGTCTTTATTCTATATATTCCATTTGAATTAAATCCACAGCAATAAATATAATCATCATGAACCTCTAAAGCAGTAGAACAATCTACATCACTTAACATTTTACTTTCAGATCCATCCAGTTTCATTTTATATAATAAACCATTATCATTTTCGTCCATTGCAGTGTAATATATATAATTCCCTGCAATGCTTATATTTCTAGTTTTAGCATTATTAAGCTTTTGTTTCTCTGAACCATCTAATTTAATCCTATATAAATTATTATTCTCATTATCACAATAGTAAATCCAATCACCTACAACATTCATATAGTTTTCTGCAGAATCTTCACACAAAAGCTGTTTACTTGACCCATCGGTTCCCATTTTATATATTTTAGATCCATCATCTAAATTAGCATAATATAACCAATTATCTTTTACAAACAGATACATTCCGTGGGCATTTCCTATAGACTCTTTTCCTGTTCCGTTCTTATTTATTTTATATATTGAAAACTTGTCCGAATATACCTTATCATACTTAGCATAGTAAATATAATCCCCTTGAAAATTTACATAAGTAGGTGCATCAGTTGTTACTTCACTTCTTTCTGTACCATCAATTTTCATTTTATAGAAAGAATTGCTTTGCTCTTCACCATAATAGTTAAAATAATAAATGTAATCACCATTAATCCAGATTTTTTTTGCAAAATCATCAGATAATTTTATCTTACTAGATCCATCACTTTTTTCTTTATACAATTTACCTCTTACTGCTGAAGTTCCATTATTTACACTATAGTAAATCCAATCTCCTTTTTTTACTGCACTAGACCCATTATTCTCAACATCACCATTTGCATCTGGTGTATTACTTGAGTTGTTATCATTACTAACATTAAACACATCTTGTACTTGTAACTCCTTAATCCCTGAAGTTCCGCCAAAAACAGTAATATTTTTAATTTGGCTTTCCTTAGTAGTTAAAAAGTATTTAGTATATAAACTACTTTTGTCTCCCATTAATATAATAGGATTAGCTCTTTCTGCTGCGAAAACAGAACCACTTAAAGCATCTGCAAATTGTTCTGAATAAGCCATACATATATTGCTAAAATCAATCTTATCACCAAAAGCTTTGATAATATTTATATTTCTTTCATACTTATCCTTACCATCAATTCGCTCAACACTCGGAAACTTGAGCGCTATATCTTCAGATATTACATTTGTTCCTCCTATTATGTATGTTTTAGGAACATTTTTACCAGCCATAACCTTTTCAACGGAACTAGGTATTCCTTCTTTAGGCATCAAAACGATTGGCATCTGATATCTAGCTGCTATAGGAGCAATAGATAATGCATCTGTAAAATCATCATCAGTAGTAAGTATAACTCCATTTTCTGTACCAATTTTATTTGCTACTAATGCTGAAGTTTCATCTCTATCTTGTCCACTTAATCTTTCAGTAGTTATTCCCATATTTTTTAGTGTATTCTCTACACTAGTAGTAATAACACCTGTTCCTCCTACTATAAACACATTTTTTACTTTTAATCTTTTTAATTCACTATAAGTTTTATCACCTAAAGTACTGCCTTTAGCTAGTAATATAGGTGCATTATATTTTTTAGCTAATACAGACGCACTTAAAGCATCTGGAAAATTTTCTCCATTTACTATTACTGCATACTCACTTGTACTCTTCCATCCTTCTTGTACAATTTTACTGCAAGTCTCATACCTGTCAGCTCCCCAAATTCTTTTAACTTCAGGGAATGCAGCTTCAGCTTTGGTTGTATATAATACTGATAAACTTATTGCTGCAATTGAAACTAATAAACAAAATTTGTTTTTTAACATTTTTTTCTTCCCTCCTGGTAAAAATAGAGTTCCAATTTATTATAACATAGTATATGTATATTTTGCTAATATTTAAACTAATATTAGCGTAATGAGCTATTATTTTATGAATATATAATTCGTAATATACAAAATGTGCCTCAAAGCTTTGTTAGTTGATAATCAAGAATGAATACTGATTTTTTGTAGTGTAACAAAAAAATTTCCTCAAGTTCAATTTTATTATGAACTCGAGGAACCTTTTTACTTACGTTTTATTTTATTAACTGCAGTAACTACTGAAACTACGATAACAACTGATAAAATTACTTCAGGAATACCATTAGTTACAGCAACTGCTACTATACCTTTTTTAGCAGTACTTAAACTTATATTTAGAGCTTTTGAATAAGGTCCTAAATATATAAGATATATCATTCCAAGTACACCTACAGTATTAGTAAGTGTGCCCACAGCAGCTCCAAGACCAATTCCTAAAGACTTTGATTTTGATTTAACAACCCTATAAACATAATAAGATGTTAATCCTATAAGCACTCTAGGTATTACAGAAACTAATGGGTTCATGAACACAAAAGAAACTGGTGTTGGTGTAGTTATTGATTGTATAATACTAAATATACCAAAAATCAATCCTACCATAGCACCTACCACAGGACCTTCTAGTATAGCTCCAATAATAACTGGAACATGCATAATAGTTGCTTTTACTGGTGGTATAGGTATAAATCCTAAACCCGTTACCCCTAGTATAATTGAAATTGATGATAGCATTCCTATAACTGCAAGCTGCCTTGTACTAAACTTAGTTGTAGATTTCAATCCTCTTTCCATTAAATATACCTCCGTTCTTATTCCTATTTTGGGATATAATTCGGAACTTTTTATTATAAAATTTCCGTTCGGTTTCAATAAGAATACCGACCATTTAATTTTATCATCTTGGAGATAAAATTCAATATTAAAAATAGAAAAAAGATAATTTTATATTTTCTAAATACTAAACAATTTTGTATAAACCTATTAAAAAAATAAGCATATATATCTATCACTAATGTGATATCTACCTATGCTTATTTTGTACAAAGTTTTATTTACTTAATTCCACTGCTAAATCTGCACCTAATGCAGCATTATTATAAACAAGTCTTATATTGGATTCTAAACTGTCTCCTCCAGTTATTTCTTTTATCTTAGCAAGTAAAAATGGTGTTGTTTCTTTTCCCTTTATGCCTTTTTCTTCTGATTCATTCACAGCATCTTCAATAGCTTTATTTATTACATCGTAATCCATTTGATATTGTTCAGGAATTGGATTTGCAACTATAAGTCCACCTTGTAATCCTAAATCCCACTTAGCTTTTATAGCATCTGAAAGTTCTTTAACTGAGTCAATTCTATAATCAACTCCGAAACCACTCTTTCTTGTATAGAATGCTGGCATTTCATCTGTTCCAAAGCCTACTACTGGAACTCCATTAGTTTCTAGGTATTCTAAAGTTAATCCTATATCTAATATGGATTTTGCACCTGCACACACTACAGCTACATTTGTATGTGATAATTCTTCTAAATCTGCTGATATATCAAATGTTTGTTGTGCTCCTCTATGCACTCCTCCAACTCCTCCTGTTGCAAATACCTTTATTCCAGCAAGTTCTGCAATAATCATTGTAGATGCTACAGTAGTTGCTCCATCCATTTTCTTTGCAATTATAAATGGAATGTCTCTTCTGCTTGTTTTTATTACATTTTTACCATTGCCTAAATATTCAAGTTCATCATTAGTAAGACCAACTTTTAATTTACCATTTAAAATGGCAATAGTTGCAGGAATTGCACCTTTATCTCTTATAATCTTTTCAACATTTCTTGCTGTCTCAACATTTTTAGGATATGGCATACCATGAGATATTATAGTGGATTCTAACGCCACTACTGGTTTGCCTTCTTCTAATGCCTTTTTAACCTCTGGGTTTATATCTAAATATTTTTCTAACATAATTTTAATTCCTCCATTTTCTTATTTATATTTTCAATTGACATATTAGGATTTATAGTATTTTCATGAGATAGCGCTAAAATGGATGCTGTCATAGCAACCTTAGTGCTCTCTTTCATTGATAACTTATTCATTCTGGAATAAACTAGTGCTGCCAAGAAGGCATCCCCTGCTCCTGTAGCATTTACCACATTAACTTTCGGTGTTTTTACAATATTTTCTTCACATCCATCATTATAATAAACTCCATCTTCTCCAAGACTTATGAATACTCTTTTAACACCCTTATCTAAGAAATATCTTCCACATTTTTTTAAATCATCATTACTTTTAATTTCTATACCTGAAAGAATTTCCGCCTCAATTTTATTAGGTTTTATAGTATGAAAACATCCTATAATATCCTTTACCTTTTTTGCCTTAGTTGTAGACACTGTATCTAAGAAGAACTCAGTATCCTTATGACTTGTTACAATATACTCAATAGTTTCCTTTGGTATATTTGTATCTATGACACAAATACTAGCATTATCTATTACATGCTTTTTCTTTTGTATAAATTCAACTGTCATTTGCTCCAAAATGTCCATATATGCAATAGCTACCTGCATATCTCCTTTTTCATTAAGTATACATAAATAAGTAGAAGTTGGCTGCTCTTGAAGTACAAGAGAATGCTCCATATCCAAGCCTATATTTCTTCCCTCTTCTATTATTTTATTGCCATACACATCATTACCTATAACAGTAATAAGTTTAGTCTCTACATCCATTTTCCTAAGATTTTCTCCTATGTTTCTTCCAACACCCCCTAAGGATATTTTTACTTGTCCAGGATTAGAATCTTTTTGTATTAATACCTGATTAGGGAATCCTTGAATATCAACATTAGCACCACCTAATACACATACATAAGGGGCTTCGTTTAATACATATCCTTTTCCTTTTATATATCCCTTTTTCATCAAATTTGTAATATGTACTGCTGCCGAAGAGCGAGTAATACCTAAAATTTCTGAAAGCTCTTTTTGAGAAATCATAGGATTGCTTTTTATAAGCTTTAAAATTTCTTCTTCTCTATTTGTCATATAGCCCCTCCTTGACATATACTATCTATAACTTTTCTTAATTTTTGCTTACTAAATTAACTTTTGTTTATAATTCAATTTTAACTCTTTCTTTTTCTAATTGCAATATGTTTCTAAAAATTTTCAAGATAAAAAAATGAAGAATAAATTAACTATGTTATGTTAACTTTATCCTTCAACATTTATATTACTAATTGTGATATTTACTTACACAAATCTGCCCATGTACCTTTAGTTACTTTCTCCAATTCATCAACAGTTACCTTTACAGCAGCATGTGGTGATCCTGCTGCTGGGTACACAAAATCAAACTCCTTAAGTGTTAAATCTAAATACGTATCCATATGATTTTTAAGTCCAAAAGGGCAAACTCCTCCCACAGGATGACCAGTTACTTCTAATACTTCCTCATAACTTAACATTTTAGCTTTAGTACTAAAATAATCTTTAAATTTTCTATTATCTATTTTAGCGTCTCCTTTTGAAACTATTAAAATATCTCTATCTTTTAATTTAAAAGCCATAGTTTTAGCTATACGCTCAGGCTCTACCCCTATAGCTTGAGCTGCCAATTCAACAGTTGCTGTACTTTCATCAAGTTCAACTATTTTCAAATTTAAATTTTCATCTTCAAATTGTTTTTTCACACTTTCTACACTCATTACTTAGCCCCCTAGTAATTTTTATTTCAACAATTATATCATATAATTTGTTTCATAACCACCATATTACAATTTTACTTTTAATTTGCAATTACGAGTTAATACTATCCTATTCTCTACTAATAGGAAACCCTTCTGAAAAATATTCCTTTGGATACAGCAAATCTACAATTTTATGCCTATTACACTTTCCATTTTTCATAAATACATTAGGTATTCCTTTAAGGGACACCCTTACATTTTCTACATTAAATATATCACAAATATTCTCTATACATTCCACTACAGTACTATTCTTACTTTTCTTCATATATTTATCTATGTCATCGCCGGTTAACCATTCCTTTGCTCCTTTGTAATCATCATCATAATTTATAACTGTACATTTAAGTTTATTTTTATCATTTCCTGAAATGGAAGACATAAAAAATGTTTTCACCATAATATCATCTAGAGGCAAACTATATCCTGCAAAAATTATATGCTTTGCATTTTTCATTAAAAGTCCCATTTCCGTTTTTATTTCTTCCAAAGGTGGTATGCTTTTTTGTTTCGCTAAAGTTTGCATTATAAGCGGCATGTCAAAGGGATATGTTATTTGACCGCAATAAGGACATTCTATAGCTCCTTTTTTACTTTTTCTTTCATTTTCACTTTTATATTTCCAGCATTTTTGTAAATCATCTAATACTGATGGTCCAAAAGGTTCTGTAGATAGCCTATTCCAGCTTCCTCCAAAAGTCGTTATATATTTTCCGCATTCTGGACATATTCTTGATCCAAAAATACCATGAGGAAAAAGAATTTTTCCTATTCTTACAATTCTAGATGGATATTTATAATCATTTATTCTTTTACATTGAGATTCTTCCACAGTATACCATATTTCTGGATCATCACTGTCTATCTTTATAGAAGTTATTTGAGTGCCAAAGTCATCAAAAAGTCTAAGCTTTAAACCATTCTTTAAATAATATGAATTATCATTTTGCTCTTTATGAGCATTAAAGATATTCCATAAAATTACTGGATCCCAGTTAAATGATATTATTGCATAAGAATAAAGATAAAATCTTCTAGTATCTCTTTTATATCCCCTTTGATCAAAAATTACCCCTTCTTCTTTCATAAGATCTGTTAATATCTTACTAAACTGATAATATGGTTCTAAATTTGATCTATCCATAAATCCAGGTTTTTTTTGTATACTTAATCTTTCTAGTTCTTCAATTAAAAGAATTAAACATCTTTTAGCTCCCTTTACTCTATCTACCCTTAAAAATTCCGTCTTTCCATTGCAAAAAGCATTAAATCCAATATTGTTATCTATTAGTTGATCAAGCATAGTAAAAAGCTCATGCATGTTTATTTTTGTATTAGTATTTATAATAGTCTGCAGAGCCTTTAAATCATATATTTTTGAAAGTTCCTTATCTTCTATTAAATATTCTGTTACCAATTTTTTAAAAGATGATTTTAATTTCTCATCTTTCCCCTTTAAAAATGAAAAATCATTTTTATTTATCTTTATTACAATTTGAATCAATTCTTTTGTAGCATAAAGACCTAATGAATTAGTAGCACCCGCACCCCATAATATTACAGTTTCAGGCCAATATTTTTCTGGCATTGAAATCACCCTTGCTTTCATATTTTAACTATTAAATATATATTTTTATAATACTTCTTTTTTTACATTATATGTGTTTTGAATAAAAGTTTATATTTCTCATAATACTAATATATATATTTTTCATATATTAAGGGAGGCTAAAAAATGAAATCAGTTCATTACAATGTTTCAGGAATGGTGTATCCTGAGAGTAAAACCAAGCTAAAAAATGCTTTAGATAAAATAGAAGGGGTTCAACAAATTGCAGTAGACATAGCTCGTGGAACTGTAGAAGTAGACTTTAATACTCCTGCAGATGCAAAAAAAATAGAGCAGTGCATCGTAAATACAGGCTACTCTATACAATAAAATATATTTAAAAATAAAATTTTAACTTAATAAAAGCATACTGCGAAACAAAGTTAAGCTGTATGAAGATTGATATATGTTGTGCAGGAACATTCGAACAAATTTTAGAAGTTCTTTGCTTGAGATATTGAAAAATACCGTAACTTTTGCCAGGACGGCAAAAGCTCTGAAAGCGACAGGACGTCGCATTTGAAGAAGTAGGTATTTTTCAATATCTCAAGCAATTATAACTTCTTAATAAAGTGAGTGTTCCTGAACAACATATATCAGTCGGAATACAGCTTAGCGTTTCTTCGGTTACTTGTATCACAATATTTTTAAAGTGTAAAAGTTGATTTAATGAAATATTTTAATTAAACTCATATAAAATCTTACACTATAACTATATTCTCACATCCATTATTGCAAGCTTTAGTTTTAAGTTGTTCCATCATTTCATCTGTAGGCTGCTGCGTATTAATTTTATCCGTACGAGTGCCTATTGTTCTGTATTTTATAAGTTTATATCTTATTTTTGGGTTAATGCTAGCTATAATCTTACTTATTTCATCTACATTTCTATAGTTATCTAAAACTTCAGGTACTATTACTGTTCTAATTTCATATAACTTATTTATACTGCCTAAATATTTTGCATTTCCTATAACTATATCATTATCTCTTCCCGTAAGCATCTTATGTTCATCTTTATCAAAAGATTTTATATCTAACATAACCATATCTAAAAGATCTGTAAGTTCTTTATGCTGTCTAAAATCTGTGCTTCCATTACTATCTACAAATATTGTTAACCCTAGTTTTTTTACTTTTTTAAATAACTCTACAAGGAATTTCCACTGAAGGGTACATTCTCCCCCTGATACAGTTATTCCAGAAATAAAAGGCTTAACTTTTAATATTTGTTCTAATATATCATCTGCTGTCATATTCCTGAATTTAGGTCCACAGTGGTTTTTACACACTTTAACACACAGTCCACAATCCTCACATTTTTCAGGATTCCATACTACAGACTTTTCATTTAAAGATATTGCACCATAGGGACAATTATCTACACATGTTCCACACTGAACGCAGCCTTTTATAGTTTCTGGATTATGACAGTAAAGACAATCAAAATTACATCCTTGAAAAAATACAGCCGCCCTATTTCCTGGACCGTCTACAAAGCTAAATGGAATAATTTTTCTTACAATTCCCTTTAACATTTTCTTACCTTTCTTTCAAGCACTCTTGAATTTTTAACTGCACCTAATCCTAATGCCACAGTATCCTGAAGAACAGCTTCTCCTTTGTCCAGTTTTTCCAAATCTGATTTTTTTACAAGGTATCCAGTTATTCTTATTACTTCACTATCTGATGCATACAATGAAAAATACCTCATTCCTTTATTAAATGCACCTTTTATTATGTCCAAAATAGCTTCTGGATTATTTTTCGCAGTTACTTCGAATGGGAATATATCTCCTATTCCAGATGGAAAGTATTTATGGAATTTAGCACTTTGAATTAAATGCTCATATAATTCTGGTTCTTCCCCTATAGGTATTCTGCATCCTGGACTTGTACCTTTGTCAGTTTCTATGCCAACTTGAGCATGAAGTAAAAAGTGGCCTTCAGCTGCTTCACAATATGGATTATTTCTCTTATTTACTATCTCATACATTTTTTCTATAATTCTTAAACCTAATTCATCGGCTTTTTTATTATGCCCAAATCTCTTGTCTAAATCTTTTGCACCTAAAAGTGTATTTACACATTCAGCTAGTCCAAACATACCAAACATAGCTGTAAATTTATCTCTACTTACAAGACCTTCTTTTACAAGGAAGTTTGAATCAAAGAATCCGCTTTCCTCTACTAAAAATCTTATTCTTTCATCCATATATGAAGCCATTTTTTCCATAGTGTCTGGAAGAACTTTGTTTATAAATTCTTCTTCACTGCTGGCTTTTTCAGATAAGGCTTTTAAGTTTAATCTAACTAAAGTGTAGCTTCCTCCACCTATGCAAAGTCCGTTGTAACAGCTTGCTATGGCATATCTATTAGGCTTAAATTCTTCTAAAAACATTTCGTGATTTGCAAAACTTGGCTTTGCTGTAACTAATGCTGTTCTTACAGCATCCACAGCAAAATCATCTGATGTTTCTTCCTTACTATATTTTAAAGTTATATTAGGTATAGCAGTTTTAATTTCTCTCTGAACTTTCAATATTATTTTTCCTGCTTTTGTACCTTTAGGACCTATGTTACCATGGCAAAAAGAATCTGTTACAGTTCTATCTATATGAATGAAAAATAATTTTATTGCTTTATATGCCTCTTCTTCATCCTCAACAAAAGGTTCTAACAAAGTATCCAAGTTTCCTACATAAACAGGCATTGTTGTAACTGAAGGTACATGTTTATATAATATTAGTAAGTTATTTACTGCTTCCCATATATCCTTTGGAGGTTCCAACCCTAGGAATTCGCTTCCCTGTTCCATGAATTTTTCATAGTCAGGAAGTACATATCTTGGTCTATATGGTGCATTACCTTCATTAAGATCACAAATTACTCCTTCATCTCTAAGTTTTTGTACATCCTCACTTATATTTAGCACATTTAAACTGGATTCTGCTCCTCCTGCAAGTGCTATTAATTTTTGTTGATAGGTTAATGTATTATTTTTTATTATTTTTAGTATATCATCCATATTAATATAACGCTCCTTTCAAAATGTATAGTTTTAAATAAAGTACCTATACATTCATTTTATTTTTTTATTATATTGATGTCAAATATATGTATTGTTTAATATTATATACTAACTAGACATTAAATACTGCAAAATATCTTAATATGGAGGTAAAAAAATGAATAACTCAATGGATAAAAAATACTTTGGAATTGACTTAAAGGATTGTAAATTCATTGGCAAGGGTCGTCAAGGATCTGTATATCTTCTTCCAGATAAAAAAAGAATCATTAAAATATACAATAAAGAAAAAGGCTGCAAGGGAGAAGCAGAAATATTATTAAAGGTACAAAATGATCCCCATTTTGCTAAAATATATGACTACACAAATAAAGCTATGATACGAGAGTACATTCCTGGAGAATGCATTAAGGATTATATACGAAAACATGGACTTTCTAGAGAATTAGCTATAAATCTTGTTAAACTTGTAGAAAGTTTTAAGGCTGATGGATTCAAAAAGTTAGATATACGACTTGCACATGTTTATGTACAAACTGATGGAGATGTTCGAGTAATAGATCCTAGAAAGGTTTTTGAAAGATCTCTTAGCTATCCCCGCAGTATATTTAAAGATTTAAAAAAACTATCAGTGTTATCTAAATTCATGAGAATAGTACAAGAAGATTATCCCGATTTGTATAAACAGTGGAATAAAAGACGTAAATAACTTAATGCATTTTCTCTAAAATATACTAAGAGAAAATGCATTACATATTTTTTGCTGAAGAAAAATACACCTACTTATAAGTAAGTGTATAAAGTGATTAAATATATTTAAATTAACAATACTGGCAAAATAAAAAAGACCCCTTTTGAAGCCCTTAAGTAAATACATTATAAAAGTTTAAGAAACACTATAAGTGTAACTTGCTTTTATGTATTTTCTTTCCCTCCGAAAGATTTTAATACAATAAGCTTAGGCAGGTCTCCTGACTCACGGGTCATCCTCTTTCATCCTTCCCAGAGTAAATCCAGTGGATATAGAATTCGTCTCCGTATACAGTAGCGGGGGCTGTAATGGATTTTAACCATTTTCCCTATTAATTACATAGTAAACCTCTGCTTAACTATTTTCTTTTTCAATTAAATTATATACTATTTATAACTTTTTTGTCAATGATATTTACATTATATTCTGTTTTTTCAAAACATTATATTTATATATGATTTGTTATTTACAAAAATCAATTCACTTTGAAGTACCGAGCACATATAATAGAACTATAACACTATAACTTGAGGTGATATGTTTAATATGCATATACTTAGAACATCACAATATTCTAGAAGCGCTGCTGTAAAATATGCAATTAAGTATGCTCTAACTCCTAATACTAAATACAGATACTTCCCTCTAATAAAAGATAACAGCGGTGATTGCTCAAATTTTGTTTCCCAATGTTTATATGCTGGTGGTTCCCCAATGATTTTCAACAAAAAAAATCCCTGGTGGTACAATAATACCAATTGGTCACTTTCTTGGACCTTAGCTCATTCTCTTTACTGGTATTTAAAAATAAACGAGGAATCCAATCTACAAGGTTGTAAAGGACTTGAAATATCTGATATTAATGCTCTAGAATTAGGAGATTTAATATTTTATGAAAATAATAAAAATGTTATTTTTCACTCTGCAATTATAACAGGGTTTTCACAAAATAAACCTTTAGTCTCTCAACATTCCCGTGAAGCATTAAACATATCCTATTTAAAAAGTTGGAGAGCCCCTAAATACCACTTTTTAAAAATACATCTGTAATAAATATTATAAAAATATTGCGACACAACTTTTTAGGTGGAGTCCGCATTGAATATATGGTGTAAAAAAGCTGACCGTTTATTAAGGAGCTCTAATGCCTAAAATTCACTCAAAAGCTTTTATACACCATATATTCAATGCTCCCTCCACCTAAAAAGTTGTGTAGTAAATATTGTAATTCTAATATTAAAAATTCCTTATAATACATTATGATTTAGATCTTAATAAAAAAGCGTAGCTTTCATAATACTTACTATTTGATTTATATTATTTTTTATCTGTTTTTAAGGAATAATTTTGGGCGTAGCCTTAAAAAAAGTACATTTGTTGATTATTAACTACATTTGAAAGATTAATGTATTTTCGTATTAGAGTTTTCAACAATTCAATTGAGAATCTCTTTCGAGATGTTTTTATAAAATAAAAAACAACTGATTTTAAACTCAATATATTAAGATACCTACAGGCTTCGCCTTAATTTTTAAACGTTATAAGGTATTGATAAATATAATTTTGAATTACTAAAATAACTTATGACAATTTAATTATATGCGTATGCTTGAAGCTACTAGTTTGGATTTTAACTTTTATGTAATGATATATGGTAAGTGTTTCATCACATTAGCTAAATTGTTTTAGTATTATTCTTAGCTCAAAATTTTTGAAAGCCTTAGAACTTTAGTCGTGTTTGAGGGAACCGAGTTTGACAAAGTTCTTAGGCTTTCAAAAATTTCGAGCTTTAGAATAATTAAAACATTTAGCAGTGACGAAACACTTACCATATATCATGGAGTAAAAGTTAAAATCCAAACTGCCACTGCACCTTTGCGTCGCAATATGCTTTTATTGTGCTTATACTGATACATTTTTCTGAACATAACATCTAATATACTCTCTAAAATCCCATTCGTTAAGAAACTTTTCCGCACTTTCATATCCTAAATCAAATAGTCTTAAACTTTTGTCTCTTGTTATATCAAATTCTGTAGTTTTAACATCAGCAGTAGGTATAGATATAGTTCTTACTCTATCTTTATCCGTTAAATAAGTTTCATCATAATTGTCAATCACCGATTCTACTAAATCCATTACAAAACATAAAAAATCAATTTTTTCATTCTGGCTGCATGGTTTAGATACTTTTTCAAATTTAAATCCAAAGGTAGGTAATCTAGGAACTCCTGTAACATCAAATATCCACACTGGAAAATTACTTAATATTCCCCCATCTACTATAAAACTATATTTATCCTCATATCTTAACTTTTCTGGTTTAAAGTAAAAAGGAATACTTGTACTCATTCTAACAGCTTTAGCAATTTCAAATTCCATAGGATCAATTCCGTATTTTACAAGATCATCTGGAAGAATAAGAATGCTCTTTTTAGTTATATCTGAAGCTATTATTTTAAGATTTGATACTCCATTTTTACTTACATCCTTAAATTTAGTTTTACCTTTAGCTTTTAATAGTTCATCTATCCAAATTTCTATATAATCTCCTTGATAAAGTCCCTTCTGAGCTAAAATACCTAGTAACTTTCCTACAACCGGAAGAGACTGTAATCTGTTTTTATCTAAAAATCTAGTATAATCTAATGTACTCATTATACTTTTCAATTCTCTGCCAGTATATCCTACCGCTAGCAGAGAAGCTATAATTGCTCCTGCAGAAGTTCCCGCTAACTTTTCCCATTGATATCCCATTTGTTCGAACTTGCTAATTGCACCTACAAAACCTATAGCCTTAACTCCTCCACCCTGAAAAACAGCATAAGCTTTCAAAATACCTCACCTTTTCAAATATTGATGCACTATAATATACTATTAAAAAAGCATTAATTTTGTGATTCATTTTGAAATATTATATCTACATTTCTACTAATGAACTCTAACTATAGCATCTGTCATAATGCACGCTCTTTTGTTTTCTTTTATATCATGAACTCTTACAAAATCATAACCCTTCATTATTCCTATAACCGTAGTAGCCACTGTACCCTCTACTCTTTCTTCTGTAGGAAGATTTAAAGCATTACCTATCATGGACTTTCTAGAAGTTCCTAGAAGTAATGGATACCCAAATTTTTTAAAGTCCTCAAGGTGATTCATAACCATTAAATTTTGTTCATAAGTTTTTGCAAACCCTATACCTGGATCTAGAATAATATTTTCAGGTTTTACTCCTGCTTTTAAAGCAATATCTATGCTTTCTTTTAAATCGCTTAATACATCTTCCATTAAGTTTTTATAATCTTTATTTTCTCTATTATGCATTAAACAACATGGCACTTCATACTTTGCTGCTACTTCTGCTATATAAGCATCTTTTTTAAATCCCCAAACATCATTTATAAGTGCAGCACCTGCTTTTACAGCTTCCTCCGCTACTTTTCCCTTATATGTATCAACAGAAATTGGAACATCTATTTCCTTAACTAAAGCTTTTATTGCAGGAACTACCCTACTTAATTCCTCTTCTTCTGATACTGATATGTGATTAGGTCTTGTAGATTCTCCACCTATGTCTATTATATCTGCCCCCTGCTCTATCATTTCCTTTGCATGCTGCACAGCTTTTTCTATGTTATTAAATTTGCCTCCATCTGAAAAAGAATCTGGAGTAACATTTAAAATACCCATTACATAAGTCCTTTTGCCAATTTCAAAATTCTTTTTACCTATCTTCATTATTTTTGTCATCTCTTTTCTAGTTAAACTAACTGCTTAACCAGATTTCCCCCCTTTACAAATTATTCTAATAAATTGATATAATTATTATAGTCTTTATATATATTTTCTATAATATTATTATCTTTAAATTTTATTCCACATGCTTCTGATACTTTCATAATACCCATAATACTATTAGTTAAAAAAATGCCTTCTGAATTAAGTAAGTCTTCTTTTATAAATTCTCCTTCTACTACATTATATTTATCAACAATACATTTTCTAATAGTTCCACTTAATAATCCACATTCTACTTTTGGTGTATGTATTTTCCCATTTTTTACAAAAAATACATTAGATATACTGCCCTCTGCTAAATTACCTTTAGTATTTAAAAACAATACTTCATTATATCCTTCACTTATACATTTTTCATGCTCTAATATGTTTTCAAGATAATTCATAGATTTTAGATAAGTTAATGATGAATATTCATTTCTTTTTACATTACTTATTTTTATACTAAAACCTTTTTTATAATGTTTATCTATATAATTATTTTTTCTAGAAGTAAAAATAGTGTTTTTTTCAGTAACTACTAGCTTTAAAATATTATTTTTACATTTTAATTTTAAAACTGCTTTCATTACTTCTTCATCACTTATAGTTTTGTTTACTCCTATAAGTTTAAGTCCTTTATTTATTCTATCTAAATGTTCATTTAAAAATATAGGCTTTTCTTTTACTAGCATAGTTTCAAAAAGCCCTCTTCCAAAATAAAAACCACTATCTAATATAACTTTTTCTTCTTCTAATAAAGTACCATTTAAAACTATCAAATTATCCCACATCCTTTTATAGCACCCTCATTAATGCTCTTGCCTTATCTAAGGTTTCATCATACTCTGACTCCTTATCTGACTCCCAAGTAATCCCCCCACCTACTCCAAAATAAGCTTTTCCAGCTTTCATAATTATAGTTCTTATTACTATATTAAAATCCACATTACCATCAAATCCAAAATAGCCTATACTTCCAGTATATATATTTCTTCTAGTAGGTTCTAACTCATCTATAATTTCCATTGATCTAATCTTTGGTGCCCCTGTTATAGACCCTCCTGGAAAACATGCTTCAACACAATCAACTGAAGTATATTCATTTTTCAACTTTCCTATTACTGTAGATACTAAATGAAATACAGTACTATATTCTTCTAGTTCAAATAACTCTTTAACTTTTACAGAATAAGGCTCGCAAACTTTGCTCAGATCATTTCTTTCTAAATCCACAATCATAAGAAGTTCTGCATGATCCTTTTCGCTATCTATAAGTTCTTGTCTATTTTTCAAATCCTCTTCTCTGCTTTTTCCTCTAGGTCTTGTACCTTTTATTGGTCTTGTTTCTACAATATTATCTCTAATCTTTAAAAATCTTTCTGGTGAAGAACACACTATACTAAAACCTTCTATATTCATAAAAGCTGCAAAGGGTGCTGGATTTATATACCTTAAATCTTTATAAACATCATAAGGTTTCCTCTTTGTCTCACAAAAAAATCTTTGAGTTAGATTAGTAATGTATATATCACCATTTCTAATATACTGCCTAACTTTTTCTACAGTATCTATATAATTCGCCTTTTTAAAGTTAGATGTAAATTCAGTATTTCTATTTTTCAATTCATGATATTCAACTTTATTACCTTTAAATATTACATTTTTTATATTATCAATACTATTTTGCTTCGAGTCTAATACTCCTAACGCCGTAATAAAAGTTTTCTTTTCTAGACTGTCTACGATTATTCCATTATCATAAAAATAGAAGTAACAATCTGGGATTTTTACATCTTCTACTGACATAGTTGGTAGATTTTCTATACTTCGCCCTAAATCATAAGAAAAATACCCCATGGCTCCTGCTACATAAGGTAATTTTGTATTGTTTTCTATTTTATATTTATTTATAAGCTTTTTAATTTCTTTAAAAGGATTTTTTTCTTTAAATTTTTCATCATTTATACTACAAATATCATTTTCATACTTAAATTTTAAAAAAGGATTTAATCCTATAAAAGAATACCTTCCTAAATTCTCTGCGTCCATCCCACTATCTAGTATACTAACTGTTTTATCTTCTTTAAATAGGGAATATATATCAAAAGCATTTAAATCTATTTTTATTTCTTTAATTAAAGCTTCCATAAGCTCTACCCCCAGCTTTTTTTATTGTGCTTTTTCAATTATTTTATAGCCTTAGCTCTTTCTAAGAAATTCTTTAAAATTTCATGTCCAAACTCTGTAAGTTCTGCCTCAGGGTGAAACTGCACTCCTTCTATTAAAAACTTCTTATGCTTTATACCCATAATAACTCCATCTGAGCTTTCTGAGGTTATTTCTAAGCATTCAGGTAAACTTTTTTTTTCTATTATAAGAGAATGGTATCTAGTAACTTTAAAAGGACTTTTTATTCCTTTAAAAATTCCTTTACCTTTGTGATGTACTGGGAATACTTTTCCATGCACAGGTTCCTTACCTTTTACTATATTCGCACCAAAAGCATATCCTATACTTTGATGTCCCAAACATATACCTAAAATAGGAATTTTACCTGCAAATTTCTTTATTACATCCACACAAATTCCTGAATTTTCAGGAGATTTTGGTCCCGGTGAAATTATAATCCCTTGTGGTTTCATATTTTCTATATCATTCAAAGTTAATTTATCGTTTCTAAATACTTTTACCTCCTCCTGTAATTCTTCTAAATATCGCACTAAATTGTAAACAAAAGAATCATAGTTATCAATCATTAAGAACATATTTTCGCTCCTTAGTATTCTTTTATATAATACCCGTATATTATAGCATTTTATTAACAATAATGAAATAAAACTTAAAATATTCTGTAAATTACCATTGATCAAATCTTAATAACAATGTAACTAAATTTGTGCAAGTGAAGTTACTAGTTTTGATTTTAACTTTTACGTATGGATATAGAATAAGCGTTTATTCACATTAGCTAAATTGTTTTCTTATTAGTCTTAGCGAGAAGTTAAGGAAAGCCTTAGAACTTTAGCCTTGTTTGAGGGAACCGAGTTTGGCAAAATTCTTAGGTTTTCATTAACTTTGAGCTTAGACTAATTGAAAATATTTAGCAGTGAGTAAACGCTTATCCTATATCTCGTAGTAAAAGTTAAAATCAAAACTTTCACTATACCTTGTGTCACATTATGCTTATTTTGTTAACCTGTACTACCGTCTCATTATGAGTTTCTTTTCTATAAATTCAACTCCTTCGTACATTGCATAAGCTAGAACAGACAATATCAAAACACTTAACATAACTGTATCCAGCTCAGAAATCTGACCACCATATATTATTAAGAAACCAAGCCCATCCTTCGCAACTAAAAATTCACCCATTATAACACCTACCCAGGAAAGTCCCACATTTATTTTAAGAGCAGAAACTAGTGTTGGTACTGAGCTTGGAATTATAAGATGTATTAATATTTGAAGTTTAGAAGCTCCAAAGGTTCTTAAAAGTTTAATCTTATCAACATCAACTTCTTTAAATCCATTTAACACAGATATTATTGTAACTACTATAGATATAAGTAAAGCCACAACTATTATTGCAGTAGTTCCATTTCCAGCCCAAAAGATTATAATAGGGGCAAGTGCTACCTTAGGAAGCGCATTAAGTACTACAATATACGGATCTAAAACCTTACATACAAAATCTGACCACCATAGAAGTATAGCAATTATAGTGCCGAGAACAGTACTTAATAAAAATCCATATATAGTTTCCAAACAGGTAATCCATATATTATTAAACAAATTGCCCTCTGAATATAATTTCAATAGACACTTCCACATTCTTGATGGAGTACTTGTCAAAAAAGGATCCATTATTTTTAAATCACCTAATACTTCCCACAAAGCAAAAATTAGTATCAAAATTAACAACCTAGAAAACACTATTTTTCTTTTTCTCTTCTCAACATTACTAATATACAAGGAATGTTCTTTTACTTCATCTATCATTGTGAATTTAACTCCTTCCATATATTATTAAAATATATTCTAAATTCTGGTTCCTCCCTTGATTTGAGTGGTGATTCATGTGGAACTGAAAATTCTATATTAAATATTTTTTTTATTTCAGCAGGTCTACTAGATAACACAATAATTCTATTGGACATAGATATAGCTTCAGCTATATCATGGGTTACCATAATTGCCGTTTTGCCTTCTTTTTTTATTATCTTAAATATTTCATCACTTATATTAAGTCTGGTTTGATAATCTAGAGCTGAAAAAGGTTCATCTAGAAGCAAAACTTCTGGATTTACAGCAAGGGTTCGTATAAGTGCTACCTTTTGTCTCATTCCACCTGAAAGTTCCTTGGGATAATGGAATCTAAAATCCCATAATCCATAATCTTTAAGTAACTTGTTTATTTTTTCAGTATAATCACTTACTTTTTTATGTTGTATTTTAATACCTAACAGTATGTTATCCCATACAGTAATCCATTCAAATAACTGATCACGCTGAAACATATACCCCATTTTAGTAGAAAAATCAGCTAAACTTTCATTATCTATATAAATTTCGCCAAAGGAAGGTTTTAATAATCCTGATATTATATTTAAAAGTGTTGATTTACCACAGCCAGAAGGTCCAACTATACTTAAAAACTCTCCTTCTTCCACTGTAAAGTTTATATTTATCAGTGCTTTAGTACAATTCTTCAGCGAATGATAGTTCATATAGATATTTTTTACACATACTTTATCCAAAACCTCATCTCCTTTAATTTAACACAACTCTTTCTGTATTATATGAATTTTTATAGTATAGTGTTAAAAATTTAAACTCATTAAATTTAAAGAAAATAACGTTAAATCAATTTATCTTTCACATGTTAAAAATAATACGACGCAACCTTTTTTAGATGACAATTGACAGAGGACAGAGGAAAACAAAGGCGTATTCACATATATATACATAAATATTAAAATAAGGTGGTATTTGAATATTAATGAAAAGGTACATATATATGGGGGTAAATAAATGGATTTTAGTTTAGACATAGGGGAGTTAACTAATGCAATAAGTCAATATGAAAATGTAATAAAGGATTTAGAAGACCAAAAAGAAAACATAAACAAGGCAATTAAAGAACTTACTGACCAAGGTTGGTCAGGTGAAGCAAAAGATAAATTTATGGAAAATCATATTAAAAAGCAGGAATTTTATACAAACTTCATAGAACAAATGAAATATGAGAAAAATGCTTTAGAAAGTGAAGAAAAGCCAAACGCAATTCAATTAAAGAAAAGAAGTGAGAATTTTGAAGCATGCATAAAAAGAAGTACAAGCGGAGTAGCTCTTACAAATGATGATTCAGGAATTATTTCACTTCAATATGGAGGACAGTTTCCAATAAATAATAATGTTAGTGAATGTATAGATTATTATAAACAAATGAATTCTAAATTTGTAGAAATACTAAGTTTGGTAAACAGCCTGACATTTACAACATTTACAATTACAGATGATGTTGTGAATTTACAAAATTCACTTAGAAACCAGACAGCAAGCTTAACAGAATTTAATGATTCATTTAATGCATATTGTAATAGCGTAAGAGATATGGAATATAATATATGTTCCGTATTTTCAAAGATATCAGGAATAACTGAAGGAATATCTCAAATCAGAGGTATGCAAATTATTTCAGAAAATGGACAAGTAGATAAGGATAAAGTAATGCAGTTAATGCTAAAAAATCCCGACAGCTTGACTAATGAAGAAAAAGAGATATTAGCATATGTAGAAAAAGTATTAGGTGAAGAGAAATATGCTCAATTAAAAAATCAAGTGGTAAGAGAAAATCAGAATTTATCTCAATTTATGAACTTGATAGGTATGAACGCTACATCATCTGTAACTTATATTATAGACCCCAAAACAGGCAAAGCAATTGATATATCAAATATTGATAAAGACACCTTAAATCGAATTAACTATTTAGCAGATGAATTAAAATGGTTTGATAAGTATCCAAATAGTCGAATCACTGATAAGGATAGTATAATGTTCTGGAAACTCCACCGTAGAGACTATTTTGAGCATGAATTAGCGAAAAAAATAACCAATATAACAAGTGGTAAAAATGTTAATTGGAAAAAGATAAAAAATAATATAGCATTAAGCTGGGATGGTATTGCCGAAATAATAGGAGGTTATACGGAGGCTGGTTTAGGAAAAACATTTATGAGTGCTGGAAAGAAAATGGTCTATGCTTCTGCATTTTCAACTGTATTTTCAAATGGAACAATTTTAATACCACAGAATAAATTAGAACGTAAGACTAAAACTGCTTTGGGAGCAATTATTGGTGGAGGATTACTAACTATTGGAACATATTTAACGGCAGAAGGTGGTAGTAATTGGATTGAAGGAGTAAGTAAATTGGCAAAACTTAAGAATCCCAAAATCCCTGTATATAACCCGCTAAAAGAATTGACTTATAAAAAAGCATTTGGTGATACAAACGGAGAAAAATATTATAATTTAGTCGGTTTAGGTACTGCTGGAATTTGTATAACAGAAGATTTTAAAACTCTTTCAAGATATACTAACTTAGAGGATAAAGTTAAACTATTTCCAAGACCAACTAATATATCAAAAGCAGAAAAATTAAACCTACCTATAGAAAATATAACTAAGCAAACAGTTGAAGAAACAATAAAAAATGGTGCTAAAATTACAGTGGTTACAACAACAGACACTGCAAAAGTAGCAGATTTAACTACTACAACGCCTATGATTTTATACCACAAAGTTACAGAGCATCCTTTACTTAATAAATTGGAACTTTCAAGAAATACCTTTTACACTGGTGTAGGTTTTAGAAATACCAATAGTACAATAGATTCATTACAACCCAAACCCGATACAGATAAAAAGTAAAATTAAAAGAAGGTAGATTATATGAGTACAGAAAAACAACCTAATAAATGGGTAGAAAGGTTTATTAAAAAACCTCCTAAAGTAAAAAGAAAAATAAAAAGAAAATGGCTTGCTTATTTAATATTATATATCATAGGATATATAATATCATTATGTGTTACAGGTATCCCAAGTCTTGATTATTTAATCCCTTTTAAACTGGATGCTCTTTGTTTTTCTATATTTATAGGAGAAACAGTAACATCTCCACCTGTAGATATAAAAGATACTTTAAGTCCTCGTTGGCGAGGATTTGTTTTTGGTGTTATATCAGCAGTATTAGTTTTAATATTTATTATAGTTATATATATATTAGAGACATGTAATATAATTACTAATCTTGATCCGTTTTTTGGTATATTTGGTATTTTGAAAAAAAGCTAATTTTAAATATAAGTAAGCTCAGCGAAGCCTTCAGGTCATTAACGAATTTTTAAGATTTTTTTATACAGATAAAAAGTAAAATTAAAAGAAGGTAGATTATATGAGTACAGAAAAACAACCTAATAAATGGGTAGAAAGGTTTGTTAAAAAACCTCCTAAAGTAAAAAGAAAAATAAAATTATATGAATAAGGAAAAAGAACTACTAAATGTATTTAATTCTGAAAGCCAAATGATTTTTATGAACACTGCATTATTCAATTTTGAATTTTGGAGTGTTTTTATTTATTTTTTTAAAGCTGTATTTTAATATTGATATATTAAAATGAATAGATAAATTTATACTAGCAAGATATGGCATATTAATGTAACATTGAGTTAATGAATAATTACATCAAGATATTTGAAAACTACTAAAAACAATTGCTATAGAGGTAGTAAATTTGAGAAATCCCAGCATATGAAAAGAGTGTAAATGAATTTATATAAATCCATTTACACTCTCTAGTTTAGGTGTAATATAAATCAATCTTTCAATTATTTACTAATATCCTGTATTAGTGATTTTATATCAATCTTCTTTTTAAGCATTCCATTTTCCATTAAAAAATCCTGTGTTTTTTCTAATTCTTTTATATCCTTTTCTGTTATCTTAGGACTAAAATCATACCAATTATACATTTCCTTAACTTTATCAACGGATATCTGAGTTTCTTCTGAAGCTAATTTATAAGTTTCATCTGGATTATCCTTCATAAATTGAAGACTCTTATTGTGAACATTCATATATCTTTTTGCTATATCCATATGTTTATCCAGAAAATCCTTTCTAGCTGCAATTACTATAGTAGCATCTAATATTCCTTCTCCTGTAGTAACAATATGTGCTCCCTTTTCTAAAGCTTGTGACACTGCTGGACCTGCCACTAATGCTACATCTGAACTACCAGACATTAATGCTGAAACACCCTGTGGTATTCCCATATTTATAAATTGAACATCATCAATCTTCATATTCTTATTTTTAAGTGCTCCTAAAAGTAATTGATGAAGTATTGTTCCTTTAGGACCTACTATCTTTTTGCCCTTTAAATCTTCTATGGATTTTATATTTGGGTCTTTAGCCATAATTGTAAATGCTTTTGGCGCTCTGCTGTACATTCCTATTATTTTAATATTAACACCATTAGAAGCAGCTAAAATAACTGAAGTAGCCCCGATAGCATTACAAAAATCTAGTGAACCAGAAGCTACAGCCTCTGTCATCTTAGACCCTTCTGTAATCTCAGGAAATGTCACTTTTATATTATCCTTTGAAAATTCATCCTGAAACAAGTTTTTCTTTTTTTCTACTATAGATGGTACATTTAAAGGTGATTTAACATAAGAAATATTTACGTTACTCACCTTCTGCTCTGTTGATTTTTGACTTGAATCTGCACTGTTTGAACCTTTTTCAGCTGCACCGCATCCTATAAGCGATGTAGTAAGTACTGCAGCTGTTAGTAATGCGCTTAATCTTTTTAATGATTTCATTAATTAGTCCTCCTTATTTTATCCGATCGCTACCATTGCTAATACTCCCATCTTCTTTAAGTGGGGGATAAGCACTGCTACGCGCCTGGATAAGTTCTTCTAAGACTCACTTGATATTGTTTACTGCTAAAATTGATACTAATATTTTAATAATACTTAAATTGAAAATTCTTTAAGCATACTATCTCTTATTTGCAAAAACTTGCTGCATGAGCTATTTCTATAATAATCCATATCAACGCTTTGTTCCTTTATTATAAAACCTTTATCCATAACTACTATTTTCTGTCCTAAATAAACTGCTTCATCTACATCATGAGTAACAAAAATTATAGTTTTTTTATTTTCTAAAAATATATTTATAAACTCCCTTTGAAGCTTTCTTCGATTAAATGCATCAAGGGCACCTAAAGGTTCATCCATAAGAATTATTTCTGGATTATAGCAAAGAGTTCTACCTAATGATACCCTTTGAGCCATACCTCCCGATATTTGAGAAGGATATGCTTCTTTAAACTTTTCTAAGCCTAACATATTTAAATATTTATTAACTGTATCATAAACCTCAATTCTATCTTTATTTTTAATAAGTGGAAAAGCCATGTTTTCCTTTACAGTAAGCCAGGGCATCAATCTAGGCTCTTGAAAAACTATGCCAACTTTCTTTTTAGAATGCATTTCGCTGGGAATTCCTTCTTTATATATAAAACTTACGCTCCCTTCTGTTTGCTCTTCCAGCCCGCATATTATTCTAAGTAAAGTAGTTTTACCACATCCACTCTTTCCAATTACAGTTACAAAGCTGCCGTCCTCAACTGACAGGTTAATATTAGTTAACGCATTAACTTTAGTACCATTTATATCAAAGCTCTTATACAGATTTTCTATTTTCAGTCCTGCCATAACCACCCTCTCTTCCCCAAGAATGTACAAATTTACTGGTTATTTTAATGAAAATATAATCAACAATATAGCCTAAAACTCCTATAGAAAAAATACCAACTAATATGATATCCGGTCTAGATAACTGCTCTGCATCCATTATCATATATCCTATACCAGAAGAAGCAGCTATAAGCTCTGCCCCCATAAGAGATCTCCAGCTGTAACCTAATCCTAACTGAACCCCTGTTATTATAGATGGCACTGCTTGAGGCAATATTATTTTTAAAAATTTATCTTGACTACTAAATCCAAAAATTTCACCTACTTCTAAAAGTTTTTCATCATAATTGGTGACACCATTTAGTGTATTTGAAAATATGGGGAAAAAGGTAGCCAAAAATATAACTGCTAACTTTGAAGTTTCTCCTATTCCAAACCACAGTATTAATATAGGAATAACTGCAATAGGAGGTACATGCCTCATAAACTCTAAAGAAGGCTCTAGATAAGGTAAAAGCTCTTTTTTCATTCCTAAAATAATAGCCATAGAAAATGCCACTGCAAAAGTTATAAAAAACCCTATAAAAACTCTAGCAAAACTAACTTCCAAATTTTTTAGAAGTATGCCATTCTTAATCAACTCCAAAGTAGTACTGCATACCACTACTGGACTTGGTATTATATAATCATTAAACATATGAAATTTAGAACCAATACACCATACAAGTATAATGCCTAAAGGTATAACTAATCCTTTTAATCTTTTCATACAATTCCTTTCCTTAATGCAAAAAACCTTCCCAAAAAACAATAGTTTTAGGGAAGGTTACTATCTTACAAATAGCTTTTGTATTTGAACTTCCCCTTCAGATTAGACAATTCCTTTCTGTTAGGTAATATTATTTTTTAAGTTGAAACTCCTCTTCGCTTCCTCACCAAAGTAAGCGATTCGCACAAAATCATAGATTTTGGCTCTCTACTTAAAATCAAATATTTCGGACACTTCCAAAATATCTGAATTAATAAAGTCATAATTACATAAAATATTTTAACACTACATTTAAAGTTCATCAAGCTTAATTATTCCTAAGTTAATTACTTTACACTAGGCATTTCCCGTGAAAATTCACTTAAATTACTTATTTATACAGTTGATATTGTTTCTTATTGATGTTATATTTTATACAGCTGTATATACACATGTAAAACTTTTTATGTATACGTGGAGGTATAAATATGGAAAATAATTTAAAAAATAAAATATTAAAATTAAAAAAAGAAAAAGAAGCACTAATACTGGCTCATTATTACCAAAGACCTGAAATACAGGATATTGCAGATGCTGTTGGAGATTCTTATTACCTTAGTAAAGTAGCAAAAGATTGCGATGAAAATATAATAGTTTTTTGTGGTGTTAAATTTATGGCTGAAAGCGCAAAGATATTATCACCTGAAAAAACCGTTTTACTACCTACCTTTGATGCTGGTTGTCCTATGGCAGATATGGCTGATCCTAATGATGTACTAGCATTAAAGAAGAAACATCCTAATGCTAAAGTTGTATGTTATATAAATTCTTCTACTGAAGTAAAAGCAGTATCAGATGTATGCTGTACTTCATCTAATGCTGTAAATATAATAAATAATTTAGATGCAGATGAAATAATTTTTCTTCCTGATAAAAATTTAGGAGAATATGTTCAACAGCAAGTTAAAAATAAAAAAATTATACTTTGGAGTGGTTTCTGCATAACTCACAAAAAGGTCTCTGCAGAAGAAATTATAAAAGCTAAAAAGCTTCATCCTGATATAAAAGTATTAGTACATCCTGAATGTGAAAAACCTGTAAGAGATCTTGCTGATTTCCTAGGAAGTACAGGCCAAATTATAGATTTTGTAAATAATAGTGATAATAAAAAGTTTTTAATTTCCACTGAAGAAGGAGTTCTTCATCAAATTAAACTTAAAAATCCGGACAAGGAATTTTATGTTCCAAGCGGCGGCATGGTCTGTGTAAATATGAAAAAAACTAATCTAAATAGTGTTTATGAAAGCCTATTAAACATGGAATATGCTATAGAAATAGATGAAGATATAAGAAAAAAAGCTTACAGAGCGCTTATTAATATGCACGAACTTGGAGGAAAGTAAAATGGATGTTTATACTGATGTCCTTGTTATAGGTACTGGAGTTTCAGGACTTTATTCAGCACTAAACTTAAAAGACAATTTAAATATAATAATGATTTCAAAAGGCAAAATAGATGAATGTAATACCGCTCTAGCACAAGGTGGTATTTCTGTAGCTAGAGGTGTAGATGATGTGGATTTATTTGTAGAAGATACTTTAAAAGCAGGTGCCTATAAAAATGATGTTACTGCAACAAGAATACTTGCAGAAGAATCCATAGAAAATATAGATACACTTTGTAAAATGGGTTTTGATTTTGATAGGACTAATGATGGGCTGTCCTATACCAGAGAAGGTGCACATAGTATAAATAGAATAGTGCATTATAAAGATAAAACTGGTAAAGAATTAGAAGAAACTCTTTTAAAACAGGTTTCTTCTAAGAAAAATATAACTATATTTGAGAACTGTACTATGCTAGATATTCTAAAAAAAGGCAATGCTTGTGCAGGTGCCTTGTGTACAAGAGAAGGTGTACAGGTTAGTATTCATGCTAAAGTTACAATTATGGCTGCTGGAGGTATAGGTGGCTTATTTAGAAATTCCACTAATCAGAAAATATTAACTGCTGATGGAGTTGCTGTAGCTTTAAAAAATAATATAAAAGTAAAAAATTTAAATTATATTCAATTCCACCCTACAGCCTTTTTTAATAATAATTTAAGTGACAGAAAGTTTTTAATATCAGAATCTGTTAGAGGAGAAGGCGGAAAACTCATAAATTGCAACGGAAATAGATTTGTAGATGAATTACTTCCTAGAGATGTAGTTACTAAATATATATATGAAGAAGAAAGAAATACCCATTGTTCAAATGTATATCTTGATGTAACCTTCATGAAAGAAGATTTTTTAAAAAACAGATTTCCAACTATATATGAAAAGTGTTTAGAAAATGGAATAAATATATCTAAAGAACCTATCCCCGTTTCTCCAGCTCAACATTATTTTATGGGAGGTATAGAAGTAGATACCTTCGGAAAAACTTCTATGGAAAATCTTTTTGCATTTGGAGAATGCAGCTGTACTGGTGTTCATGGAGCTAATAGACTTGCAAGCAATTCTCTTTTAGAAGCATTAGTTTTTTCAAAAAGAGGTGCAAGAAAAATAAATAATGATATTTCTACCATTCCTATGATTAACCTTGATACACCTTCACTGGATTATAATGAAAAATACTATAAAAACTTAAATAATAAAATATTTATAGAATCCTTAGTTAAGGTGAGAGGAGATATAAAAAATGAATTGGTTAATTGCTGATAAAATAATAAAAAATGCTCTTAATGAAGACATTTCATATGGAGATATAACCACAGAATCTATTATAAAAAATTACAAAAAAGCTAAAGTAGATTTAATAGCAAAGGAAGATGGAATAATATGTGGTTTAGAAATTTTTAAAAGAGTTTTTACCATTCTTCAAAATACTGAAATTGAATTCTTTGTAAAAGATGGCGATGCTATTTTTAAAGGTAAAAAAATCGGAGAAATTTCTGGAGATGTACGAGTTCTTCTTACTGGTGAAAGAGTTGCTTTAAACTTCCTTCAAAGAATGAGTGGTATTGCAACCCTCACAAGAAAATTTGTAGTCGAACTTGAAAATACTAAAATAAAACTTTTAGACACACGAAAAACTACTCCTAATTTAAGAATATTTGAGAAATATGCTGTAACTATTGGCGGAGGCTGTAATCACAGATTTGGACTTAATGATGGTGTTCTTATAAAGGATAATCACATTGCTGCTGCTGGAAATATTAAAAATGCAGTTAATATGGTAAGACTTAATGCTCCATTTGTTAGAAAAATAGAAGTTGAAGTTGAAAATTTAGATCAGCTAACTGAAGCCTTGGATTCTAAAGCTGACATAATAATGTTGGACAATATGGATATACCTACAATGGAGACTGCTATAAAAATAATAAATAACAAAGCTGAAATAGAGGTTTCTGGCAATGTAAATTTAGAAAGTATAAAAAATTTATCCAAATTAAATATAGATTACGTATCAACAGGTGCTCTAACACATTCTTTTAAAGTTTTGGATTTAAGTATGAAAAATCTAACATATTAAACCATGTATTAAACCTCCTTGTAAAACTAAAAATAAATATGTATGCTTTAAAATTTAAAGGAGGATTCATATATGAAAAAAGAAGAAGCTGATAGAGAACTACAAAAGAGAAGAGTTCAAGAACAAACTGAAAACAGAGTAGATCAATTAATTAATACTGTAGAAAATTACACAAGAACTGAAAGGCATTTAGAACAACACTCAGATATAGGAGATCCCAAAAGACTTGAGCGTGCAACAGATATTCAAAACCAAAGAAAATCTGAAATTGAACATTTAAAAGACAACATTGTATATGGTAATGAAACTTTCAATAACAACCTTCATAATTTAAAAGAAAATTATGATGATACAGAAGAATATATGAATCATTATGGTTCAGAAATGAGTCAAGAAGCTCTTAATAATATGAAGGAAAAACAACAGAATAGATTAGAGGAACTTGACAGACAAAAATAATTAAATTTCTCACGTTAAACAAATTTTGCCTATGATCAGTAAACAAATTATAGAATAAAGAAAAAAGTCCAGCTAAACTTATTAATAAAAGTTCAGCTGGACTTTAGCATCTTTAAAAAAATATCCATCGCATATTGGACTTGTTATTTTCTTTCAGATTCCTTATTTAATTTTACAGAAATATTACAGCTGCTATAATAGTACATGTAATTCCTATAACCACAGGTATTATATTCCTCTTTGCCAGTTCAAAGGGCTGAACATCACATACAGCTGCAATAGGTACTAAACTCCATGGAATTATAGTTCCTCCACCAACCCATATTGTTATAACCTGCCCTAAAGCTGCAAGCTCTTCTCTATTTATATTAACAGTAGAAGAAAAAACCTGTGCCAAAGTTCCTATAAGAGGTAATCCTGAAAATCCTGAACCTCCAACGCCTAAAAGAACACTTATAAAAGATTGCATTGCTATTACTGAAATTCTGTTTAAAGGAAAATTTTTAGATAGGTATAATCCTATATCTGAAAGAATTCCCGTAGAACCTGGTCCCGTACCCAATATTTCTACTGCTGTTTCCTTGCTTCCAAGAAAAAAGAAAGCTCCTATAATAATAATTGGAGCAAATACCTTCATCCCAAATATAAATCCATCCTTTATACTTACAGCCACTTCTGCTAATGCACTTTTAAAATTATACTTTATTATAGAAACCATTATTGTAATTATTACGGCAGTACCACCTATAAGTGATGCTGCTTCTGATCCCTTTAATTTAAATTTGTATATTAAAAATATATCTATAATGAACATTAAAGTTGTAATTACAGCTGCTATTTTTGCAGGCATTTTTACTGGGATAGTTTTAACTTCTTTATGCTCTTCTAAACTTACTTGAAGACTTTTTTTCACATCTCTTTTCATCATAATAAAAGAACTTATAATTGTAGATATACTCATTACTGCCCAAAGTAATATACTAGATCTTATTAAGTAAAATGGATTATTAAGCCCTAATGCTTTAGATGTAATAGATGGAGCTGCTTGTATAAAAAAATCACTGGATAGTGCTATTCCATTACCAAATAAATTTAAAGCTGCTGCTACCCAAATAGCTGGCAGACCAGATTTTAAAGCCGAGGGAACCATTATAGTTCCTATAAAAGCTACTGCTGGAGTAGGCCATATAAGCCAGGATGCAGCAAGCATAACAAATCCTAATATAAAAAAAGATAATGTAGGACTTACCATAAACTTCTCCATAGGTTTTATCATAAATTCATCTGCTCTAATATCTCTTAATGACTTAGACATAGCACTTATAAGCGAAATTATAACTATTATTTCAATAAATTCCCTTGCAGATACCACTAATGCTTTATATATAATTTGTACTGAATTTAAAATATTACCTGTTGCAATAAAACCTATAATCCCTATACCCATAAGACAAGGCAAAACTATATCTTTTTTATAAATCATCATAACTAAAATAACTATTATAATTGATACATACATATAATGAAGTATTCCTATCTGTACCATAACATTCCAACTTTCTTATCAAATTTAATAATATGATTATATTATTATGTCCATATATGAACATTTTACAATGATAAGAAACTTTAAATTAAGGTGGAGCTATAAACCTTTTGAAATAATGCTATACATCAATGCACTAAGAAGAAACGTTAAGCTGTATGAAGACTGATATATGTTGTGCAGGAACATTCGAGCAAATTTTAGAAGTTCTTATGCTTGAGATATTGAAAAATGCCGTAATTTTTGCCAGGACGGCAAAAGCTCCGAAAGTGACAGGACGTCACATTTGAGGAGGTAGGCATTTTTTAATAGATCAAGCATTAGAACTTCTTAAATGAAGCGAGTGTTCCTGCGCAACATATATCAGCCGGAATACAGCTTAACGTTTCTTCGGTTACTTGCAGTTGTATCGCATTATTTTTAAATTGTTGCTTTTCTTTTAAGTGCTACATTTATAGCATTAAATAAAACTGAACCTGCAACAGTGTTTATAAGTACAGCTGGAAGTACTACTGATAAAAATAATACTCGGAAGCTAGCTGGAAGTCCTGCCATAATTGAAGCTAATGATAAGAATGCTGTACCACTTATAAGCGTTCCTATGGCTGTAGTTAAAATTATCTTTATTTGATTATTTAAAACTTTTCTAATTGGTTTTAAGAATAAGAACATTACGTTAGCAGTTATTAATTTATCTACTACATTCGGTACTTGTCCACCCGGAAAGCCTGTAGTTGCTGCTGCTAATATTCCAGCTATAAGTCCTGCACTTATACAAGATTTATAGTCCTCATTTAAAATCATTATTATAAATAGCATAGCTAGTGAAAAATCTGGTTTCATACCAAGTACTAATGGTGGTGTAATTTGATGCAGTACTGCACCTATAGCTAAAAGTAATGAGTTCGTAATTAATTTCTTTAAATTCATAATAAATCTCTCCTTTTAATTTAAAATCAATTATTATTTTGAAATATACAGTTAAATTTTCAAAGTTAATTAATATTTGTGTAAAAAATAATGCCTTATAACTCAATTGTCAGCAAATTTTTTAGTAATACTATTACAGTTGTAATTAATTAACCAAATTTATATTAAAAAGCCGGCTTTACTATAAATTTGTATAAAAAAACTCCGTCCTAAACTAAACATTAGGACGGAGATACTTCCGCGGTACCACCTAAATTGTGTAACAAAACACCACTCTTTCGGATACTAACATATCCTATCCATTATAACGTACGGATAACGGTAACCACTACTCTTCAAAACTTTGAATTTCGATTTACTCCTAAAAGGTCCATTCACCATTCGTTATCGTATTGAGATCCCACCACCCTCAACTCTCTATGACTAAACAGCCTGGCTACTCTTCCTTATCAAAGGATTTGTTGTTAAATTTATTATATAGTAGCATTTTAATTTAAACCTGTCAACTACTTTTTTAGTTTATTTTTTAAAAATTGATTTTCAAATTACTTACATACATTTTTTATAGCTTCATAAAGTATTTCGGTAAACTTCTCACCATAAGAAGGTAATTTATTTTTTTCATGTAAAACTATTCTAAGCATTACAGGAAGCTCGATATGGTAACTTCTCCATCTTTTATCTACTATAGTGGAAGATTTTGTAGCCTTAAAATATATATCATTAAAATTGGCATTTATGTTAAGATCTTTAATTTTACAAAAATCCTTATCTTCCTTGTTTTCACTCCACTTTTTATGAATAATACTCTCTAACTTTTCTTTTAATTCTAATGCATATTTTTCATCCTCTTTGCACCCACTAGATATTTCTATATCATTTCCTGAATGTTCAATACCGTGCCCATGAATTTCTACTAAATATTTAGGACTGCACTTCTCAAGTGCTGTATAATAATCACTGTAATTATTATTGTGATTTTTATTTACATCTATAAAATAGTTACATGCACATAAAAAAGAACATTTAAGCTTTTCAGCAATGTAATCTCCTATATATCCTGCATTTTCATCACTATAAGGATGTGAGTCACACGGCATCCTTATTGTACCAGATGGAGCATGATGAGGTACACCTATAACTATATTTGATTTTTCTTTTATGTTAGTAACAAATATACTGGCATTATCAATTTTTAAAATTTCTGAATACAGAAATATCATCTCCTTTTTCTTACTTTAGGTATATGAAAGAAAATAACTAGTCAAAGATGTTAATATATTTTACCATTGACAAAGAAGTAAGTTCCATTGATACTTGTTCTATCAAAGAGTTCTGCTGACGCAATATAACGCAAAATATACTAACTGACTTCCTAGTTATTTTTTGAATATGCCTCAATATTATTTTAACACGTACTATTGATTTTTAAACATATAACAAGTACAAGTATAAAAGTTTTTTTACAGGAAAATATAAATACGAAAGGAGTGTTTAACTATGCCAAAAAAGAAACCAAATATATATAATAGAGAAGATCTATACACAAGAGACAAAGAATTTAGAAATGAACCTAAATACGAAGATGAAAAACGACAACAAAAGGAAACACCTGGAGTATCAGGAAAATTTTCTGGTAGATAGGAGGTATATTTATGTCTAAAAAAAAGCCGCATCATGGTGAAGATGCAAAACTTAGGTCTGCATTAGATCACAGCGATAATAGCCGCGAATCCCAAACTGGATATATGGAAAGAGGAAATCCATCTGTTTATGCAGCTAAAGGAAGAGTTATGCGTAATAATGATAATGGCTCTCATGTTTAGTTAATTACTTTGTGAATTTTATATATTAAAATATGATTTTCATACAAGGAATTTACTTACAACATAAGAAGCTATAACTTGTAATATATATTTAAAAAGCTATGAAATATAAGTATATCTTAATTTCATAGCTTTGATTATATAAATATAACATTTAATTATTTTACATTAAGTAAAGAGCATGCTATTTTAAATGAATTGTAATTATATGAATATTATGAAGAAAAATATTTAAAAAGTTTAAAAATCAACACTTTCTTTAGCCAAATCAAAATTTAATTTACTCAACCTTAATTTCTTTACCAAGTATTTCATATAACTTATCCAATTCCTTTTTATCCATAGAATTTATATGTGATAATTTATATTCTATTCCCATTTCATTATACTTTTTAACTCCTAAAGTATGATAAGGAAGAAGCTCTACTTTTTCTACATTTTTTATGTTTTTTATTATTTGAGCTAATTTTTTTATGTGTTCTTCTGAATCTGTTATTCCAGGAACAACTACATGCCTTATCCATAATCTTGTATTAGATTTTTGGACAGCTTCCAAAAACTCATCAAAGCCTTTTTTTCCCTTACACACTAGACTCTTGTATCCCTCATCATCTACATGTTTTATATCAAGTATTACTAAATCTGTATACTTTAAAATTTCATCATATTTTCCTGTGCCATACCCAGCTGTATCTATTGCAGTATGAATTCCTTCTTCTTTACACAACTTCAATGCTTCTATTAAAAAATCTGCCTGTATTAAAGGATCTCCACCTGAAAATGTAACTCCACCATTATTTTTAAAATAAGGCTTAAATCTAATTATCTTCTTAATGAGTTCTTCCGGAGTAATTTCTGTTCCTCCTTTAAGACTCCAAGTATCCGGATTATGACAATAGGCACATCTTAAAGTACAACCCTGCATAAATACTACCGATCTTATTCCCGGACCATCAACTAACCCCATGCTTTCAAAGGAATGTATTCTACCTACTACCATTACTTTTTACCTCCTTTTTTAAGATGACAGTTGACAGAAGAAAAATCATCCTTCACTGTCCTCTGTCCTCTGAAAAAATATTGCTTCACAATATTTTTATATTAAGTCAAAATTATATATACAAAAGTTTAATTAATTATAAATAGGGGGCTGCTTAAAGCAATCTAAAAAATTACTATTACAACAGCCCCCTATTTTATTATAAGGATATTATTATATTTTAGATATTTTAAGAAAAACTTTTCTTAAACCATCTTATCTGGCAACTTAAATTACATTTTTTCATGGAAAGTTCTATTTATAACTTCTAATTGCTGCTCTTTAGTTAATCTATTAAAGTGAACAGCATAACCTGATACTCTTATTGTTAATGTTGGATATTTCTCTGGATTTTCCATAGCATCCATTAATGTTTCTCTATTTAGAACATTTACGTTTAAGTGGAAAGCTCCTTGTGAAAAATAACCATCCATCATATTTGCAAGATTTACTATTCTACTTTCCCCATCTTTTCCAAGTGCATCTGGTATTATAGAGAATGTATTTGATACTCCATCCTGACAATAAGTTCTATATGGTATTTTTGCCACTGAATTTAATGAAGCTAATGCGCCATTTTCATCTCTTCCATGCATTGGATTTGCTCCTGGTGCTAGTGGCTCTCCAACCTTTCTTCCATCTGGAGTTGATCCTGTTTTCTTACCATAAACTACATTTGATGTTATAGTTAATACTGATAGAGAATGTTCTGCATCCCTATAAGTTTTATGTCTCTTAAGTTCATTTGAAAATTTCTTAACTAACTGCACTGCTAAATCATCAACTCTATCATCATCATTTCCATACTTAGGGAAGTTACCTTCTATTTCAAAGTCCACAGCTATTCCATCTTCATTTCTTATTGGTTTAACCTTTGCATATCTTATAGCACTTAATGAATCTGCAGCTACTGATAAACCTGCTATTCCAAAAGCCATAAATCTTTTAACTGCTGTATCATGAAGAGCCATCTGTCCTGCTTCATATGCATATTTGTCATGCATGTAATGAATTGTATTCATTGTATCTACGTACAGTTCAGCTACATATTCCATAACTTTATTATAGCTTTTAACTACCTTATTAAAGTTAAGAACTTCGTCTTCCATTTTTTCTATACCTGGTACAACTTTAATTAAGCTTCCATCCTTAGCTTTTTTCTTTTCATCATATCCACCATTTATAGCGTAAAGTAATGATTTAGCAAGATTTGCTCTTGCTCCAAAGAACTGCATTCTCTTTCCTATTTCCATAGCAGATACACAGCAAGCTATACCATAGTCATCTCCATATATTGGTCTCATTATATCATCATTTTCATACTGCAACGAATCTGTTTTTATAGACATTTCAGCACAATAATTTTTAAAGTTTTGTGGTAACTTTTCTGACCATAAAACTGTCATATTTGGTTCTGGAGCTGGTCCTAAATTAGTCAATGTGTGTAAAAATCTGTATGCTGTCTTTGTAACTAATGATTTTCCGTTTACTCCAACTCCACCTATGGATTCTGTTACCCAGTTAGGATCTCCTGCAAATAAATCATTATACTCTGGGGTTCTTAAATGTCTTACCATTCTCAATTTTATAACAAGCTGATCTATTATTTCTTGAGCTCCTGCTTCTGTTAGAGTTCCATTTTTCAAATCTCTTTCTATATATATATCTAGGAATGTAGTATTTCTTCCTATAGACATTGCTGCTCCATTATTTTCTTTTACTCCTGCTAAATATCCAAAGTATAAGAATTGAGCTGCTTCTGTAGCATTACATGCTGGCTTTGATATATCTATGCCATAAGATGCTGCCATAGCTTTTATTTCGCCTAAAGCTCTAATTTGCATTGATACTTCTTCTCTAAGTCTTATAAGTTCATCTGTAGTTGGTCCTACTAGCTCATTTAGATCTTTTTTCTTCTGTGCTGTTAAAAAGTCTATTCCATAAAGAGCTATTCTTCTGTAATCGCCTATTATTCTTCCTCTACCATAAGCATCTGGAAGTCCTGTTAAAAGTCCAACTGTTCTTGCTTTTCTTGTAGCTTCTGTATAAGCATCAAATACTCCTTGATTGTGAGTTTTTCTATACTTACTAAAATAATTTTCTATATTTTCATTCATTTTAAAGCCGTATTCTTCTAAGGACTGTTCTACCATTCTCATTCCACCAAAAGGATTCATTATTCTCTTTAGTGGTGCATCTGTCTGAAATCCTACTATAACTTCATTTTCCTTGTCCAAATAACCAGGTTTAAAATTATTTATACCTGAAATTTCATTAGTTTCAACATCTATAATTCCTTTTTTAATTTCTTCTATAATTAACTCTTCTGCTTCTTTCCAAATCTTATTTGTTTTTTCTGTTGGGGCTTCTAAAAAGCTTTTGTCTCCTTCATATGCTGTATAATTCTTTTGTATAAATTCTCTTACGTCGATTTCTTCTGTCCATTGTCCTAAATTAAATCCATTCCATTGTTTCATCATTATACACATCCCCTTAAATTTGATATTTTATTACATTTATTTCAATTAATTATTTTATTTATTATATCTTCTATAATGTTATTATATATCATTTTTACATCTGTATCAACATATTTTTTTGTGATTTTAAAGTATTTTTTATAAAAAAATAGTACAGTGCTTGTTACTGTATCATTTTTTCTTTCTTTATTTATCAAAATACTTTTTACTTTTTTTAAATAAATATAAACTTTTTTAAAAAATTATAGAATAAAAATAGAATCTAATACTAACTTTAAACTTAGTATTAGATCCTTTATTTCTAGGTATTTAATTTTTCATATGAAGTTTTTTTAATAGCCTCTTTTTTAATTCTCTACATTATTAAAAGTAAAATTTTAATAATCCCTTTGATCACCCTTTAACAAGTTTTCAATTTCAGTTCCTATCTGATGTCCTTGTTTATATGATGACATATGCTCTACTGGCACTTCTTCCTTTAAAAGATCCTTTCCATTAAGACTATCTATTATTCCTTTTTTAGCCGCTGGAATATCGCCTACATGAATATCTTTTATGTCTTCTAGTTTAAATTCATCCATACTTTAAAGCCTCCTTACATACATTTTTCATTAATTAATATTCCCTAATATATAATAAAAATGTATACTGAAACTTTTATTGTATGATAATATATATACTTTTTTATAAATCAAAAGATAAAATTTAAATACTGATTAATCTGATTTATTAGAATATTCATGTTCCACATATTCTAACTTCTTTAACATATCAATAATATTTTTTTGTAAATCCTCATCAATTTTTAAATTGCTGGAGCTAATATAATTTTCTGCAATTTTCAATCCTTTTATGATATCACTAATCTCTTTTAAATTTAAAAGCATCAATATATCCTCTTTCATTTTTAAGCCCCCTTATTTCTCATATTTTTAGGATAATATAAAGATTATGCAGTAACTATCATCTGTAAAGTTCCAATGTTTAAATAAGATTAACTTTTCTAATAGCCCGGAAATAAAATCTACCCCAATCAATTTCTTATTGATTTATTTAATATTTTTTAAACAAGTTATAGCAACATTTGTTATCTAATAATATCTTTTATTAATTAATGTCTTTTATTAATTAATAACTTTATTTTTTTAAATCAAATATACTACAAATTATATAAAATGACAAGCGATTCAATTTAAATATCACTTGCCATTTTTTCATTTGTAAATTAACTTTTATTAATATCCTATAAGTTTGCTATAAAGTCACAGTATTCCTCCATCATATAATGGGTATATACCTTTTTGCCCATAAACCTATATATTATATCAGACTTTTTATATCCTTCTTTATACAACCTATATTCCTTAAAAATTCTTTTTAGCATACCTTTATTTATGTGAAGTAACTCAACCAATTCATCCAGGAAATAAAAATCTTTATATAATAATGCTTCCAAACTATCCTGCAGTTCCAGTTTATACTGTATATCTAGTTTTCTATTTTTATGCGGTCCATCTTTTCCTCTATGATGTTCATGACAAAGATACTTAAAATTTAGCGGAAAGTCTATTCCTCCCTGACTTCTATAAACTATATGATGCTTATCCGCTTGTTTACCGCAGATTTCACATTTAAGCAAGTTTCGTTTCCCCCTCCTAATAATTAAAAATGATTTTAAATATTTTCTAGTACTCATGTAGGTATCTATATTTTGATTATATCACAGCTTTAGTTGTATTACACTTTGAAAAATTATGAATTTTTCTATTTTAAGGTATATACCTTTACTATAAACTCCATAATAAAATATATGTTTTTAATTCTCCAATAGTGCAACTTCACACTAAAAATTAAGTCAATAAATTTTAGTATTTAATTAACATTCACCATGATACCACTTTGCTATTTATAGAATTTTCAAAATTATGAAGGAATAATGTTTTAATTTTTAGAATATCTTTATATAAATTGTAAATTTATATTTTTAAAGAGGGCATCATAATAAAAATATTTAAACACAGCACTTAATATCTACGCTGTGCTATTTTCTATTTTTCAACATCTTAATAAATACTATTAATAAAAATACAAATAATACAAAAAATATAGGCACTGTGGAATAATATGCTATTTTTCCTAAGTCCATTTGTATCGCCCCTTCCAAACTGTTATATTAAATATTATATTAAGTATATTCTATAAACAGAAAATATTCCACCTATTCGCAGCGAATTCTTTAACTTATTTTATAAAGTCCATATTTATAATTGATAAGGCAAAATATGTTATAATTATATAAATTCCATAATCTTGTATGCTATTAATTCTATTAATCAGGAGGTGGTATCTTTGAAATCAGCTTTATATCAACTATTTATTATTAATGCTATAGTTTCTATAATACTTATAGTTCTCGAAAGAAAAAATCCTGAAAAAACCATTGCATGGCTTTTAATTTTTATTGCACTTCCTCCTTGCGGATTAATTCTATACGTATTTTTGGGGAGAAATTGGAAAAAGCATAAACTGCACAACGAAACAAATATAAATATAGAAGAACTAATTTATGAAGCTTCAAAAGATATAAAGGATACCAGCTATTCATCTTTAATAGAACTTCTTTCTAAAAATAGTGAATCTCCACTTTTTACAAACAATAAAATAAAAATTTTTAAAGATGGTAGCGAAAAATTCAAAGCGCTAAAAGAAGAATTACTAAAAGCTAAAAGCCATATTCATTTAGAATACTATATAGTAAAAAGTGATACTATAGGAAATGAAATAAAAGATATCCTTATAGAGAAAGCTTTAGAAGGTGTTAAAGTACGATTTATCCTAGACAGAGTAGGTTGTATAGGAATAAAGAGGAAATATATACAAGATCTTAAAGATGCTGGTGTAGATGTAGTTCAATACTCTTATTTTCTAGCTCCTATTCTACGTCATATTAACACACAAATAAACTATAGAAATCACAGAAAAATTGTAGTAATTGATGGTAAGATTGGTTTCGTAGGAGGAATAAATATAGGCGATGAATATATAGGAAAAAGCAAATATGGATATTGGAGAGATACTCACCTAATGATTAATGGTGATTTTGTTTTAGGGCTTCAAGCAGTATTTCTAGATGATTTTGCAACTATAAAAGCAGCTAACAAAGAACTTTTTTACTACGATGATAACTTTGAAGAATTTTTTCCATCTACAGAAATCAATAATAAAAAGTTAATGCAGCTTATAAAAAGCGGACCTGATTCTGAATTTCCAGCTATTGAGCAGGCAGTAATTAAAATGATAGGAATGGCCAAAGATCATGTTTACATTACCACTCCTTATTTTATACCAAGTGAAAGTATCTTAAACGCTTTAAAAATTGCTTCTTTAAGCGGAATTCACGTTCATGTACTTTTTCCTGGCAAATATGATCACATTTTAGTTCACTATGCTTCTAGAACCTATTTGCAGGAATTGGTAAAAAACGGAGTTAGATTATACTTTTATGACTCTCACAATTTTGTACACGCCAAAACTACATCTATTGATGGTAAAATATGCACAATTGGCACTGCTAATATGGATATTAGGAGCTATGAATTAAATTATGAAATTAACGCTGTAATTTATGACGAAGAAACCACAGAAGAATTAGAAAGTTTATTCTTTGAAGATTTAAAGAGAAGCAAAAGAGTTACTTTAGATTATTTTAATAACCTTTCCCCTTATACAAAAGCCTTTGAGGCATTTTGCAGAATTTTTTCAGCCTTAATGTAGTATAAGTTACAAAAACTTGTTCAAAAATATAGGACTGTTCAAAGCAATCTAAAAAATTGCTTTGAACAGTCCTTAAATAATATGAACTTTCTACCATTTAGATTCATATCCCTCTTTAATTAACCCTTTCCTGTATGCTATAAGAAGTTTTTCTAAATCTTTTACCTGACTCTTAAGTTCTAATCCTTTATCTGTATCCGATACTAATTTTCTCTTCACTACATGCTCTAAAATTATTGTGGACGACAAAATATCCGTATCATTTTTCAACGCATCTTTTATAGCTGCAAAAGGTTCATGTGATGTTAAAAGTAATCCATAGGAATTGTAAATCAGCGTATAGCCCGCTATTCCTGTTTGCGGCTGATATGCTTTACAAAAGCCTCCATCTATTACAAGCAACCTCCCATTAGCTTTTATAGGACTTTCTCCCTCTTTTGTCTTCACCGGAATATGTCCATTAACAATATGAGAATTTTCACAATCCAAATTAAACTCATTCAAAATATTTTTACATATTTTTTCGTTATCCCTATACTTATAATAATAATTTTTTTCTTCATAATGCGTATCTTTATCATCAATAAAATATCTCTCAAAAGTGGTCATTCTCTTTTTTCCAAAAACCGGTGAATCAGTACCACACCATAAATACCACATCATATCCATTCCATAATTTTTAAGTTCCATATCATTTTTAAAGAAAAACGAATCTCTTGCTACACGCTCAAACCTGTCCAATAAAGCTTTTCCACTATATTTTATATTACCTATTTTAACTTCTTTAAAACTTCCATCTTCATTTAAAGGAATACAACCATGATATAAAAGATTAGAATTATATGCTAAATACATACTTCCTTTGCTGTATAAAAATTTAATATGTCTTTGAAGTTTTTCACTATTTACAAAAGAACGTGTTAATTTATTTAGCACATCCTTTTCTGCTTCTGTTAGCTTATATGGATCTTTCCAATCTATAGTTGAAAATGTAGTATCATTTAATTTATAAGTTTTCCCATACAGTTCTATTTCACCCGTTTCAATATTTATCTTATCTAAAACCAGTCTGTCTTCCATTTGAAATTCTGGATGTTTTTTAATAATAGCGCCTTCTACCTTAAATTGAATTATGGAAATAGCCTTATGCATTTTTGCTAAAAGATTTAATTCATTATTGCTTATATCTTTATCTAAAGTTCTAGGTTTAAAACCTTTGCATTCATCTTTTTCATAAAACTCCATAGCAAAAGTAGCAAGCGGCAATAAATTAATTCCATATCCGTCTTCAACAGTTCTTAAATTAGCATATCTTAAAGATATTCTAAGAACATTTGAAATACAAGCTTCACATCCTGCTGCTGCACCCATCCATAGTATGTCATGGTTTCCCCACTGAATATCTACAGAATGATGTTTCATTAAAGCTTCTAAAATAATATCTGCACCAGGGCCTCTATCATAAATATCTCCTATTATATGAAGTCTGTCTACTACTAAGTTTTGTATAACTTTAGATATTGCTATGATAAATTCTCCTGCTCTATCTATGTCTATTATGGTTTTTATAATCCCATTATAATATGCATGTTTGTCTACTCCATTTTCTTGTTCATGAAGTAATTCTTCTATTATATATGCAAAATCCTGTGGTAAAGCTTTTCTCACTTTTGACCTTGTGTATTTAGAACATATATTTTTACATAATTCAATAAGTTGATACAAGGTTATTCTATACCAATCCCCCACGTTAATTTCTCTCTGCTTTATTATTTCCATCTTCTGCTCTGGATAATAAATAAGTGTAGCTAACGCAGCTTTTTCTTTTTCTCTTAATGAGTTTCCGAAAACATCATCTATTTTCCTTTTAATAACTCCTGAAGCATTCTTAAGCATATGAGTAAAGGATTCATATTCACCATGTATATCACTTATAAAATGTTCTGTTCCCTTTGGTAAGTTCAAAATAGCTTGCAGATTTATAATTTCTGTACTCGCACTTGAAATAGTAGAATATTGTTTAGCAAGTAACTGAAGATATCTAAGATCTTTTTCTATTATTTCCAAATTGTCCTCATCGTAGAAAATCATGTTCCTTCTCCTTTTACATTTTTTCATTCTGCACAATAATAATGTTATACTTTATTTTGTACTTACAGCATATTGTCTACTATAAGCACAGTATTAGTATAGCATATTTATTGATATTTAAACAATTTATATTTTTAGCTATAAACCTTAAACAAACTTTTATTTCTTGGTTTTTAAAGCTTTTTCTATTTTTATCTTTATGTAATATATCCCTTATAAATTACACATTATTTTTCTACATTTTTTTCAGATTAATTAACATTCATGAAATTTTTTCCCAAAATTATTTTATTTTTTTATATATGTCAAAAAAAATGTAATTTCATATTGACTAATAATAACATCGATGTTATTATTTAAATAATAAAAGTCGAATTTTGTTCTAGGAGGGAAAAAAATGAAGTCTACTGGCATTGTAAGAAAAGTTGATGAACTTGGAAGAATAGTTTTACCTATTGAATTAAGGAGAACTCTCGATATAGCTATCAAGGATCCTTTAGGAATATATGTGGAAGGAAATCACATTATATTAAAAAAATATAATCCTGCATGCATGTTTTGCGGAGATGCTAAAGATGTTATAAATTATAAAGGTAAAATAATTTGCAAACACTGCTTTGACGAATTAAAGAATTCACTATAAAATAAACTATGCAAGATACAATTCGCAAACATATCTTGCATAGTTTATTTTATATATATGTACACTTCAAAGTTATAATTGATTTATTAGTGTAAATTTTTTTCTTTTATTGAAATTTTCTAAAAATTCTTAAATAATTATTGATTTTATATTTTATTATGCTATAATAACTATTAACAGCCTTTATGTATAGTTCTTAATACAATTGTTTAAAACCTTTCCCCTTAGATGTATAATATTTTCTCTTCTTTTATATTTAGATCAAAATTTTAATACTGTTTATGGATATCAAAATGTTTTATTACAAAAAACTGACTTAAAAATCCCAAGAATATTTAAAATGCCTGCAATTGAATTAAGAACTATTTAAAACAGCTGATTATGTTTTAATACAATCAGCTGTTTTATTTATTCTATTAAATTTTAAACTTGTTGGTTTCAAAATTAAGCTTTTGCGCTACTTCATTTAATTCTGATACAAACTTTGAAACGCTTTCTATATTCGCTAACAACTCTTCTGAAGATGCTGAAATCTCTTCTGAAGATGCTGAAGTTTCCTCAGAAACAGCAGTAACTGATTCTACTTTATCCATAATAGTTTCTTTAGACTTCATTGTTTTCTCAATAGAATTATAAGTATCTTGTACCAGTGGCGATATTTTAGCTGATGCATTAAGCATGTCTTTGAAAGATGACACAGCAGTATTTACTGTATCCTCTTGCTTTCCTAAAAGATTTTTAACCTGATCCGATGTATTAATTACATTTGAAGTCTCACTGCTTATAGATTGAATTAACTTTTGTATTTCTCCTGTTGACTCCTGGGATTGTTCTGCAAGGCTTCTCACTTCCTCTGCTACTACAGCAAACCCTTTTCCTGCTTCACCAGCCCTAGCTGCTTCAATTGCAGCATTTAATGCCAGTAGGTTAGTTTGTTCTGATATTTCATTAATCACATCAGTTATATTTCCCACTTGAGATACACTTGAATTTAAATTATTAATTTTCTCAGATACTATATCAAAAGACTCTTTTACATTTTCAATAGACTTTAAAAGAATTTCTATCTGAGATTTTCCTATCATTGCTTTTTCTTCTGTTTCATTTGAACTTTCTTTAACAGAGTCAATTTTGGTATATATATTTTGAAGTTCTTCAGACAATGTAGATAAATTCTGAACCACATCCATCAAATCATTTGCCTGTCGTGTTGCTCCTTCTGCAACATCCTGCACTGCATTGGTTACTTCATTAGCTGAACTTGACATTTCATCAGCATTATTGTTTAAATTAAGTGACATACTACTTACTCTAGAAGCCTCATCTTTTAAGTTTCCTATAGTTGTTTTCAGACTATCTGACATAGACTTAAAACTTTTACCTAAAACTCCAATTTCATCACTACTTAAAATTTCAATTTCACTATTAAATTCTCCATTTGCAACTTTTTCAGATACTTCTACTAAATTATTAAGAGACTTAATTATTTTCCTTGCAACTGCAAGCATAATAATAGATAATATACCAAAAGCAATTATTGAAACAATTATTGTCATTGCCATTATACCATTAATAGTTTTATGTACATTTTCTGTAGAAAGTGCCACATCTACAGCTCCTATATGGGTACCATTTTTATAAACAGGAACAACTATATCATATACTTCAGCTTTTCCTTTGTATTTATATGTAGATGTATGAATTTTCCCATTTACCGCTGCCGCTTTACTTCCATCATCATCAACAATTTTTCCTATTTTGTCTTTCTCGCTGTGAGCTGTTACTTTTAAATTTTTATCTATAAATTGAGAATAAACTATACCTTTATTCTCAGATACTAATTGCTTCATTAAAGTTTGAGCTTCCAGATTTGTACTTAATTTTTGAACTGTATTAGCAAGAATTCCTACTTGGACCATTCCTCCATCAGGTTTTCTAACATATCCGTATTTGTAATAATTATTATTCTCTCTACTCTTTCTTAGGTTTTCCATTAATACCGGTTTTTCTCCTGTAAGTACAGCATAAGATACATGTTTGCTATCAAATACAGAACCTACACTAGATGACAAATTAGAATATATTATTTTACCACTAGGATCTATAATATTTATTTCATCCACTTCGAACTGCTTGGACAATTGAATTAAATAATCATTATTGATTTTGTCTGAATTTGCTCCTATAAAAACTCCAAGAGTTTTTATCCTAGTTTCTATTGAATCATTTAAAAGATCCATACTGACACTATTTTTACCCATTTCACCAGATATTTGTTTTGCTATATTTGTTCCATCTGTTTTCATTTGTTCCATCAATTTTGATTTTACCTCGACTATAGATAACCCAGATATCAAAACTATCACTAAAAATATAATAGTTAATGGTATAGTAAGAATTTTAAACTTTATAGATTTACCTTTAGTTACAAAATTTTTATTCATAACTTTACTCCTTTCGCATAAATGCCTTATTTTTTTACTATAAATTACATAATTAACTATAATTCTTAAACTATAATAATAATATCACATTTTTCATTTATTTTCATTATCTGCAAGAAACATTTTATACAAATACTTATTAATTTAAAAAACAAATAATGAATGGCAATCTAATTACCATTCATTACTCTTATCATTCATTATTTATAAATTTCTATATTTGTTCCATTGGGCGCATACTGTTTTAATATATTAATCTCCTCATTAGTTAGTGCAATACATCCATAAGTCCAATCATACTTATTTCCACCACCATGCAATCCTACTTCTCCACCTAGAGGTGTATTCCATGGTGGTTGTTTTCTATTTTCTATAGCTCTCTCAATTCTTTTATAAGTAGCTTCATCAATAAGTCCTTCCTTCAGTCCTCTTTTAGCATCTTCTACATTAGGATAACTTACACCAATAAAATAAGTATATTTTGTATTTCCATTTCTGTAGCATAGATAATAACTTCCTTCTGGAGTTTTGTTATCCCCCTCTTTTTCCTTATATCCTTCCGGAGCTCTTCCAAGTCCAATTTTAAATCTTCCTATTATTTTATCATTAGAATATAGCTCTAATACTCTTCTCTTTTTATATACTTTAATAGAAGTTTTACTTGCAGTACTTTCTGGTTTGTTAAAAAAAAGCTTATTATCTTCCTTTACAGAATCGCCACTTTTTTGTGCAGAAATCTTATCATTACTGACAGCTTCTTTTGTTTTTATATACTTTCTTATAGACACTCCAGAAATAAGTACAATTAAAAAAATGCCAAATATTAAAAATACTAAAGGGAACTTTTTATATTCATTTTTCATGATATACCTCCAGTTATTTTAACAGCTCAATTTTCCTACTCTCATAATGATTTTCGTTACCTTTTTCATTTTCATTACTTTTATTTAATTATACAAAATATATATTTATTCCAAAAGACATTTAATATCTTTTTTTAATTCCTACTATTTTAAATTCCTACTATAGATTTAACCCACTTTACCAAACTTTCATTTTTCTCTCCCATTACTTTAACCTGTTTACATTTCTTATTATACTTATCCAAACTGGCATTATATTCTGCTAAGATGCTCCTATACTCTGCCAATTTTTTATTATAAACAATAATATTATTATTCCATTCCTCTGCATTATCGGATTTTAATTTTGTCATACTTTTTTTAATTTGTTCAAGTTCTTCATCTTTTTTCTTTAAACTATCACTCATATTTTCAATATTTTTTTTATCTTTTTCAATAGAAACATTCATTTCCTGTATTTGTTCAGAATTCACATTGGATTGGCTATTTCTTATATCTATAAGCCCTGCTACTAAAACTAAAAATAAAATTGTTATCAAAATGATAATTTCAAATATAAGTGACTTTAACCTTTCCATTAATATCATCCCCTAAATCACTTAATATAATATTTTACTATTAATTCAATATTATACTTATTTTACCATATGATTTAGGATAATGTATTATTCTAAAAATAAAAATTAATAATTTAAACTGGTTGTAACTATAAAAAAACTTTAGACATATTATATTTTCTAAAAAGTAACCTCTCAGTATACCTTTATCCAACAGTTGCCACCTAAGTTAGTTTAGAAAAATTCTATATAATATAAGGAACTCTGTCTACCTTAAATTTTTAAATTAGTATACAGAAAACTTTTTAACAAAATCCCTACACTTTTCAGAGAAATTTCTTACATTATTCTTTTCTTCTTTAATCTTTTGTGCAGTCATACCGCCTCTTCCCAATCTGTCACATAACGAAAGTAGAGCTACCTCTTTAAAATTCCCCTCAGCTACCATATCCTTTATATTTGCAAAAGGCATATTTTTAACTACAAAAAGAGTCTGCATATGCCATCTTACTAGATAAGAAACTTTTTTTATAAAATCCTCACTGCATCCAAACTCCTGTAAAAAATCTATAGAAAGCTTTTCTCCAACTATATCATGATCATAAGATGTTATTTTTCCTTTTCTCCTTTTCGTAGTAGGCGCTTTTCCTAAATCATGCAGCAATGCTGCCCACATAAACACCCTTGTATCTTCGCTCTTATCCTTTCTCTTAGAAGCCTCATCTATGACAAGCATAGTATGATTCCATACACTTCCTTCCGAATGATGCAGCGGCGATTGAGGCGTTTGTATTAGATCACTAAGCAAAGTTAGTGGATATACATTTTTAAATAATTCAGTTTCAACTATAGAACTAAAATATTCAGATGGTTTTTCATCTTCAAGCAGATGTTTATCAAATTCTTTAAATGCTTCTTCTAAGTTTTTCATATTACATACCTCTCATAATAATATTTAAATCATATTATTTATTTTTCCAAAAATCATTTATAATATTTTGTACTTCCATAACATTTTTTACAGTAATATTTGCATTCCAGTGCTTTGGAAAAAGTTCTCTATAATTTCTACTTGAAAACCTTTCGTCTATTAACATAACTCCCCCCTTATCATCCTCTGTTCTTATTACCCTTCCAACTGCCTGCAATACTTTATTCATACCTGGATACATATAAGAATATTCGTAACCTTTATTATTTATATTATTAAAATAATTTTTTATTATATCCCTTTCAAAACATAGCTTTGGCAAACCAACGCCTACAATTCCTACACCTATAAGCTTATCACCTTTTAAATCTATACCTTCTGAAAACATACCTCCTAAAACAGCAAATACTGCCATAGTTTCAGAATTCACTTTAAATCTATCTAAAAAGCTTTTTTTAGATTCCTCTGACATAGAACTTTCCTGAATTACAGTATTAATATGCGGATAACTTTCTGAAAATATATCATAAACATTTCTCATGTACGTGTAGGAAGGAAAAAATATTAAATAATTACCTTTTCTACCACGTACAAGAGCATTTATATATTCTGCTAGCAAATTATAACTTTTTTCTCTATTCTTATACTTTGTAGATACTCTATTTGCAATAATTAGCTTCATGTTTTCTTTAGGAAAAGGAGATGGTATTCTCATTGTATAATCTTCTTCATTTCCTCCTAATATTTCTTTAAAATAATTTATTGGTGATAACGTAGCAGAAAAAAACACAGCAGCTTTACCCCTTTTTACCGCTTCACCTAAAAGATAAGAAGGATCTAAGCAAAAAATTTTTATTTTAACATCATCATTTTGTTTTTCTACATAGGTTATAAATTTATCATCGTAAAAATCACTTATTCTTGTATAAGACAAAACATTAAAATATAATTCTAAAAGTTCATCATAACCTTCTATTTTATTATTTTTAGCAAGCCACTCTTCTGATTCCTTTGTAAACTTTTTTAACAAATGATAAATTTCTTTTATTTCCTGTTTTTGAGTATAAATATCACCATCTTGCTCCTCACAAATTTTTCTAAGTTTAATCATATATGAATTTATACTATTTAGAGCTTTAGCTATTTTAGGTTCTTTTTTTATCATTATTCTTTTTAAATTCAAAAATGGTTTTTTGTAAAGTTCTGCAGAAAACATTTCTCTTCCTCTATCTGCCAAATTATGCGCTTCGTCAATCAAAAATATATAATCTTCTCTTCCATTTTCAAAAAAGTTTTTTAAATACACCTGAGGATTAAAAGCATAGTTATAATCACAAATAATGCAATCTGACCATAATGCTATTTCTAAAGAAAATTCAAAAGGACATAATCTATTTTCCTCTGCATATTTTATTATTGTTTCTCTTGTCATCAAAGTTTCTTTATTTAAAATTTCAGTTAATGCATTATTTAATCTATCATAATGACCTTTAGCAAACTCACAATCCTCTGGATTACATGAAGGTTTATCCTTAAAACATATTTTTTCCTTTGCAGTAATAACTAAACTCCTTATTTTTAATCCTTTATCATTCATATTCATTACGCACTGTTCTGCCACATTAGCAGTTATAGTTTTAGCTGTAAGATAAAAAATTTTAGAGGTAAGTCCTTGTCCCATGGCCTTAACTGCCGGGAACAGAGTAGACACAGTCTTCCCTACCCCTGTAGGTGCTTGAATAAATATTTTACTTCCTTCTTTTATGGTATTATATACTGCTACAGCCATTTCTCTTTGACCCGGTCTATAATCGTCAAATGGAAATTTCATATTATTTATAGAAGCATTTCTTTTAACAGTCCATTCTTCTATAAAATTTGCCCACCAAAAATATTTATCTAATAAATCTAAAAAGAATAATTTTAATTCCTGGTCACTAAACTCTTTTATAAAATACTTACTTTCATCAGAACTTATATTGTAATAAGTTAACTGCACAAATATATTCTTTAAGTTATTTTGAACAGCATAAATATATGCATAACATTTAGCTTGGGCCATGTGAAGTATATTATAATCTTCATCTATTAATTCCAGCGGCTTATTTACAGTTTTTATTTCATCTATAATTATTTTTTCTTTTTCTATTATTACCCCGTCCGCACGTCCTTCTATAATAAAACTAAACTCTTTATACTCTATATCGTATTTTAAACTTACTTCCGCTTTATATTCCCTAATTATGTTATTCTCTTCTATATACTTTTTCTGAAGCTTTTGATGTGCTCTTGTTCCCTCTAATGCTCTACTGCTTCCTACAAATTTTGAATCTAAATCCCCACCTCTTAAAACAAACTCTACTAAATTTCGAATAGATACTTTTATTTTTTTATCATCCATAAAATCATCTCTTTTCTAATGCAAATATATCTTTATATATTTTACCTTTAATTTAAAATTAGTAATAGCACTTTTTACATATCGATTATTATTTAACTCTTTAATTACAACATAATACATAAGACATCTCAAAGAAAAAATTACTATCAAATTCACCCCATAATCATCACTTGTAACCCTTCCATATTTGTATAAAACTCCATCTGAATCTCCGAATTAATTGATGGTCAATAATTACTATATTGCATTATTGTGTACATGAGTTATAATTTATAGTATAAACATGTGAAGAAACTATTAATTTTTCTAAATTTCAAACGATAATGTTTTTGAATTGTAATTGAATTAAATAACATTTTTAATTATATTAACTTAAAAACTTAAGAAAGGAAGGTTGCATAAATGAATAAATCCAAAAAATTAGTTTTTGCTTTTTTTATATCTGCTTCCTTAATGAATGCTAAATGTTTGCTTCATAATTCTGTACATGCTGCAGGAATCATGCCAAATCCGCAGGATTCATCTTATGTAAGCGATTCAAATATTTTTACTAAGTACGGATACAAAGGACAATGCACTTGGTTTACTTACGGAAGAGTTTTAGAAAAGCTTTCTATTAATTTACCTTCGGAGTTTTATGGAAACGCTGTAGATTGGTGGTATGCTAATGCAAAGGATAAAGTATATAGCTATGGATCTGAACCTAAAGCTAACTCTATAATTGTTTGGGGTGGCGGAAATAAAGGCTACGGACATGTTGCTTTTGTAGAAAAAGTAGAAGGTGATACTGTATATTTTAACGAAGGAAATTTCAGTGTTAGAGGTGCGTACGACGGTCAATTAAAAACCTTATCTAAAGAGGAAATAAAAAATAGAGGAAATCTATTTTTAAAAGGATACATATACTTATCATCACCATCTACACCATCTTCACCTTCATCAAATAGTGGACAACCTATAGCACATGAAGATTCTAAATCTGATAAAGGTTTAGTTAATACTTCTAGCTATAGCTCGCCTCTTAACGTAAGAAGTGGTGCTAACGCATCTTCAGGAGTTATAGGCTCACTAAAAAAAGGAACTGCAGTAAACATAGTTGCTGTTAGTGGTGATTGGTATAAAATACAATATAATTCATCCTATGGTTATGTAAGCTCTAAATATATAAGCCTTAATGCAGCTACACCTGTTGTTGCAGCTTCTACTAGCACTAATGCTAGTACTAGTACCTCTACTTCAAATAAATTTGGTGTTGTAAATTTAAGCAATAAATCTTCTTCTCTTAATTTAAGAAGTAATCCATCAGGAAATGTTATAAGTTCTTTACCTTATGGAGCCAAAGTTCAAATACTAGAAAGCAGTGGTAAATGGTATAAAGTAAATTCAAATGGAGCTATCGGTTATGTATCTTCCGATTACATTTCTGTTTCTTCTGCGAATACAAATGCAAGCGTTAGTACAAATACCGTTGCTAAGGCACAACCACAAGTACAAGCTAATGGTAAAGTTGGTACAGTAAAACTTAGCAATAAAAATTCTACATTAAACTTAAGATCTGCTCCATGGACAGGAAGAGTACTTTCGGAACTTTCCTTTGGAAGCAAGGTTCAAATATTAGCATCTAATGGTCGCTGGTATAAAGTCCAAGCAGGATCTAGCGTAGGATTTGTTCATTCTGACTATATATCATTATAAAAATAATGCGAAGCCTTGCTTCGCATTATTTTTACCTTCCCACTAATGAATTAATACCGGCAATCCAATACACAAAATTAAAAATACAACAAAAATTATTATGGTTTTAATATTTCCAAAATTCATAGTCCATCCTATGCCAAATCTTTTTTCCACAAAAACAGCTGGATCATCTTTATTTACATAAATACTGCTAGCAAATTTCCAATACCTATCATCATCTCTATCCTGAAGCTTTGTATCCTCTTCATTTATATCTTCAATTTTAATTCTGCTTCCTCCCTGGCCAGTTTTTATAGACATAACCATGCTGCTAACAATCATAAGCATTGTTATAGCAAATATAACTATCATGCTAACTTTACCGCTCATTTTTATAACTTGAAGTATACTTAAATTTCCTAGAGTGAATAAAATACTTATAACTATACTCATAAGTATCATATAAGCTGACCATCTATATCTAAATATCTTATTTCTTTCTTTAGACTCCTTTGGATTTGAAGCACTTATTTGCTGTTTTGACCAACCTATAGTTTTATATGAAAAAAACATGATTACAAGCATAAAAATTTGGACTGCAGGCATTTGCCAGATTAATTTATATGATTTTTTAGTCCATCCACTTGCTTTCCCAGCAAAATTAAAATGAGTAGCCACAACATCAGGAAGTTTATTATATACCTTATATCCTATATATATATTTATGATCACTATAACCAAAGGTATTAAAAACCATAAAGGAGATGCTAGCATATCCTTACTCTTTTCCTTAGTGAAATTAGTATCCACTACTACCGCTGATTTTTTAGCTTTATTCCAGTTAAGTTCACTTTTAACCTGTTTTACTTTTTTATTAGCTATAAAGTAAACAAAAAAACTCATTATTAAATAAATTATTACTAATATAGCATTTAGAATATTAAAATATTCATTTAAGTAATAGAACAAAAGAAAAGCCATAATTACAAATGCTACTGAAGCTATTATATTATTTATAACATATTGCTTATAAATCTCTTTCAACTTTTCATTTTCAAGCTGCTTTTCAGGTATTCTTATACCAAAGTATATTTCTTTTCTAGTAAGCTTAGGGGTTATAATTTGAATGAAAAATATTAACATTACAATAAATACTATTGATATTGATGATAAAACTCTATTATCCATCTCTAATTCCTCCATACTAAAAAAATAGTTTTTATAACTTTTCGGCAATTTCAATACTAAAAATAAATTATAGCTTTACTATTTGTACTCATTAAATATTTCCTTACATACATTCAAAAACTCTTTTTCATCTACACCTTTAGAAGATGCTTCTGCTATAAAATAGCTTAATTCTTCTTTTAAATTCTCCATATACTCCTCTGAATATGCTTTTGATATCTTATTTACTAGAGCACCCTTTCTTCTATCTACAGTTATAAAACCATCCATTTTCAGCATACTGTACGCTTTATTAACAGTATGCATATTTATTCCTATATCTTCTGCCATTTGTCTGACTGAAGGAAGACTATCCCCTTCTTTCAGCTCACCCTTTGCTATTCCTTGTATAATCTGTCTTTTCAATTGAATATATATAGGTGTATCTGACTCAAACTCTATTTTTATTAGCATAAATTTCACCTCCCTATATAATTACAGTACTTTAAACATACGTGTTGTATTTGTTATACATATACTATAACAAATACAACAAGTTGTCAATACTTAAATGAAACTCCTCCTCCTATTCGTCGGATGAGTAAGCGATCATCTCAAAGTCATAGATTTTGGATACCTGCTTAAAAGAAAAAATAAAGATTGGTAAAATTTCTTACCAATCTTTATACTTTCATTATTTATATACCTTTTTGTTTTAATTTACCATTACCACTTATTCTCATTCCGTCTATGTCAAAAATTTTCTTCATGTGCTTTTCAGTGGTAAATACTGTTACTGTTAATACAGGAACAAATGCTATAAGCGGAACCAAATATGGTTTTGTCGCAATGAAAGCATATGCAACTCTTCCTATAATCAACAAAATGATTCCTGCTATAATATATTGAGTTGATGAATATCTATTTCCTTCATCCCAGGTTTCTTGATTCATCATAGACATAGGTGTTCGATAACCATACCAAGAGTTAATTTTCTTTGGTCTTACTATTTTAGGTATTAATCCAAATCCTAATGTTACTAAACCAAAAATTAATGAATACACCATATACGCCATCTCCTCCACAGAAATATTTATCCCATTGCTACCATCCGCAACACTCCCATTTCTTTTAAACGAGAACCAACAGCTGATGCACCACTGGATAAGCTCTTTTAAGACTCAGATAAAAAGCGATATTACTCATAATCAAGCTCCATCTCAGCCTAAAAATTGCTTAATAAAATAATTATGAAGCTTTTACTTATTTCTATATAAATAAAGACTTCATATTAATTATATACTTTAACACCCTACTCATGTCATTATAATAAAACAAATCTGAAAAAAAATCTAGTAGATTTTTTTAATTACATAAGGTAATTAATAGTATTTAAAATAACCATTTCCATGAATCGTATACTTGCTCTATATATGTTAATCAAAATTTCACTTTATTGTAATTAAATTCTATTACATTATCACTACAAATTATGAATTTTTACCCGAATTAGCATTATCAATTTTATCTTTCATTTTTGTATCCAATTGATCTAATAATGATTGTCCTTCTTTTCCATCTTCAGGATAAGTAGCAAAAACATATTTTATTTCATACTCATTATACCTTCCATCTTTTTTCTTAATTTCTTCATAACTACTTTCTATACTTTTTTCTATTTTATTTACAGGGCTATTACCTTCCCAGGGAATAATTCCTGCAAAACTTGAAAAACCATGTTTTACAAACAAATCTGGCACTTTAAATAAATTCTTAAGTTTTTCATATAACAAATCTATTAAAATCAAGTATCTTTCTTTTGCTTCAATTTTTTCTCCCTCTAAATTTGAGTTAGGCTTTACTAAACTTACCATCATAATTGAAACTTTGGAATTTTCTTTCTTAGCCCTATCTATTTGTTTTAGCATATATTCCTGAAAATTCAAATAAACTATTTCTTCAGGTTCTTCGCCTTTTTCATGTGAAACGATTAATTTATCTATTTTTCTTATAAACGTTTTAGGATCAAATGGCTTTAAAATGTATTCAGAAATCCCTTCTTTGATACACCTTATAAAGTCAATTCTTGTATTCATTTTAGTTAATATCATTATAGGAATTTTTAAATTCAATCCATTTATCTTTTTTAAAACCCCAAACCCATCCTCGCTGGTTAACCCAACTTCTAGAATTATTAAGTTTATCTCACTTTTTTTATCATAAAGTTTATTAAAAAAATCAAAGGATGTACCGGACTCATAAATCTCTATATCTTCCTTCGCTAATAATTCTTTCACCCTATATCTTATATATGGCATATCATCTAATATTATTATTTTATACATAACTACCCATCTTTCACATCATACTTACTATTTTAGGTAAAATATCTTTTCCTGTAATATACTTATTTATCGGTTATGTATTATATAATTTTATATATTTATATAAAATAAAGTTTTTTTAAGCAATTACTGTATTTTTTAAATTTTTTCACTATTCAAATATTAACGCACAAGTTGTGGACAAATTTGTGGATAACTTGTACACAACCTGTATATAACCTGTTTATTATATACTAACATCTGCCATATACATTGTATTAATTCATTCCTCCATCTACTGTTATTATTTGTGCAGTAATATATTTAGCAGCATCACTGCATAAAAAGACAATAGTTTTACCTATATCCTCACCCTTACCAAACTTACCTATAGGAATTTCCTCTTCCAATTCTCTCCTTTCTTCTTTACTTAAAAAGCTATTCATTTCTGTATCTATAACTCCTGGAGCCACTGCATTTATTCTTATGTTTGAAGGTGCCATTTCCTTTGCTAGGGCTTTTGTAAATAAATTTACAGCTCCTTTTGATGCAGAATATATTGCCTCACAAGATGCTCCAACATTTCCCCACATAGAAGACGTATTCACTATACACCCACATTTTCTATTTACCATGTGCGGAAGAACATTATGAGAACAGTTAATAACTCCATTCAAATTTACATTCATAATTCTTTCCCATTGTCTTTCATTCATCTCCATAAAAAGACCTATATATGAAATTCCTGCATTATTAATTAATATATCTACTTTTCCAAAATGCTCTATTGCACTATTTATAAGCATTTTTGCCTGATCATATATACTAACATCTGCTTTCACCATAATGGCAACTCCGCCAATTTCTTTTATTTCATCTAAAGTTTTTGCAGCTTCTTTTTCATTACTTACATAGTTTATTACTACAGATGCTCCTGCTTTAGCTATTTCAAGCGCTATACTTTTTCCTATTCCCCTAGAAGAACCTGTAACTACTGCTACTTTTCCCGTTAAATTTTCCACTTCTAAAACTCCACTCCTTTAGTATAAAATTAGCCTTAGGTATACGAAAGAAAATAACAAGTCAAATATGTTAGTATATTTTGCGTCAGACAAAGCAGCAGGTTCCGCTGATAGTTGTTCTATCAAAGGGTTCCGCTGAAGCAGCATGATGCAAAATATGCCAACATATTGACTAGTTACTTTTTTTGAATATGCCTTATATTATTATAGCACCTGCTAACTTTCTTTACATAATTTAATTTTAAATTCACTTATGGATTGTAATAATTGTTCTGCTCCTTTTGCATTTTTAGTTGATTTAACACATATATTTACATTTTCTTCTTTAAGCTCTCCAATATTACCTGCAATATCAGTTGATGCTTCTGAACATTCCCCAACAGACTTTGTCAAAGTTTTCATATTTATTGCCATTTCTTCTATTGAAACATAAACATTTTGTAATACCAAATTAAATCTTTCTATTACATTTTGAAATTTATTTCCATCCTCTTTATAATCCTCACTTACAACTATGATTTTATCATAATCCTTTAACACCTCATTATCCATAACATTTAAAACACACTTTGCAGAATCTGAAAGCTTTTCTACTGAATTTAAAACATTTTTTACATTTTCCTGTATATCGCAAACCACGCTGCCAGATTGTTCTGATAATTTTCTTATTTCATCAGCTACTACAGAAAATCCCTTCCCATGATCACCTGCTCTTGCAGCTTCAATTGCAGCATTTAGAGCTAACATGTTAGTCTTCTTGGATATATCTTTTATTACTTCTGCCATTACAGAAACATTTTTAACAACCTTTGTATCCTGTAATGCTTCATTTAACCTTTCTCTTGATTTAAAATAAACGTCCAAAATTTGAACTCTAGAGCCTTCTATTTCATTTTTTATAACGCTTGCTTTATTTCTTATGCTATTAGCCAACCTTAAACCATTTTGAGCTTCCTCAACAGTATTATTTATTTCATCTTTTATATTAAAAGACCTGCAGGCTAGTTCTTCAATATACGCAGAAGCCTGCTGCATATTAGCCGAAATTTCATGAGATTTAAACGAAACATTTTCCACATTTTTATGTACTTTTTCAAACATATTATTTATGTCCTTAGTAGAATCTAAAGTACTTTTTCCATTGATTTTTACTGAATGTATAATTTTTTCAACATTATTTATAGCTGCATTTAATGCATCTGCTGTTTGTCCAAATTCATCTTTTCTTTTTATACTTATTCTGTGACTTAAATTACAATCTGATAATTCTTCTGCATATTTCTTTATTTTTAATAACGGGCGTTTTATCCACCTTGATATTATAAAACCCACTCCCATACCAATTAGTATAAATAATATAGTCATAATTATAAATTTGTATTTTAATACATTTGCTTCATTAAATATTTCTTTTTTAGGTATCGTTAGTGCCATAGACCATTCCGTATCTGGAATAGGAGAATAAGACATAAACATTTCCTTACCATCTTCCATGTAGTAACCAGATCCTTTTTCCGACTTTATCATCTTATTTTCTAGCTTAGCTAATCTTTCCAAACTTTTATCTTTATTTGCATTTTTAATAGTGTTATCTTTATTTAAAACCAATTTTAAATCTTTATGTGCAACTTTAGTACCTTCTTTGTTTATTATAAAACTATATCCACTTTTACCTACTTTTGTTTTTTGAACTATTTCGTTTAACTTTTTAGTACTCATATTACAAAATAAAGCTCCTATTATTTGTTCATTTTGATTTTTAATAGGTACTGATATAGCTATAATCTGTTCTCCTTCTACATTGGTAACTGGATCAGATATAGCGGTCTTACCATTTAGAGTTTCTTTCAAATATAAGTTATTTATGGAGGAAAGATCTATTTGAGTTTTACCTCCATTCGCAAAATGTGTTAAACCATCAGGTTCAATTACATTTAAATTTATATATCCTAAACTCTTAGCTTCTGATAAAAGTACAGGGCTTTGTATTTGAATATTCATGGATTGAATTTCCGGTCTGGAAGCTATTTCATTCATAGCTTTAATATCTTGATTAATAATTGAGCTTACTAGTAACGCTCCATCAGAAGCTCTATATTCTAAAGAAGATGTGATAGTGTATTCCAGCGTTTTATAGGAACTAGTGTATGAAACATAACCTAAAATTCCACATACAAATGTAAGTAGCACAGTTATTTGGAACATTATTTTAATTCCAACGCTGTCCATAAAATTAAAATTTAAAAATCTTAGAGTATTTGTTATCTGCATCTTACGTATAATGTTCTTCATCATTGTCCTCCTTGATATTATTACCAATTAGTATTTTCATTAATTATTTTACTATTAAAAAGTAATAATATTATTAAATGACAAAGACTTTAACCTGTTTTTAACATCGCTGTATGTTAAATTAACATACTTTTAACTTTACTAAAAATAACTATTTTATAATGTAAATACAAAAATATTGTTTGCCAAATAGCATTTTTATAATATAATATTTATATACTGTAAACAATATTCAATATTAACTAATACTGATTTTTTACAGAAAGGATGTAACTATGCTTGATTTTAAAATTTTAACATTAGAAGATAAAAAACTATTTGATAAATATTTAAAACCATATTTATTTGAAACCTGTGAATATTCTTTTACAAATCTTTTTATATGGAGAAAAGCTTGTGATATACAGTACGCTATTTATAAAGATGTGCTAATTATTAAAAAAATGGACTTTGATGGAAACTACCACTTTATGCAACCTATAGGTTATAAAAAAGAAAATCTAAAAGATATAGTTAATTATTTATTAAAAAATAAATCTTTATATAATCTAAATTACCTTTTTAAAGATGCCGAACAACCCTTTATAAATGACCTTTTAGAAGTTTTCGGTGATACTTTTGTTATAGAAGAAGATAGAGATAACTTTGATTATATATACGAAAGTGAAAAACTTATAAATCTGTCTGGCAAAATACTTCATAAGAAAAAAAATCACTATAATTATTTTGTCAAAAACTACGATTATAAAGTTTCTGAAATAACTGCTGAACTAATACAGACTTGTATAAAAGCCGCTCGTGAATGGTGCTACAAACATATGTGTAAGGGATACCTTTTATATGAGCTTAAGTCTATAGAAGAATTATTAAAGAATAGTAGTAAATTAGACTTTATTGGAATGGTTGTGCATGTTAATGATAAATTATCAGCTTTTACTATAGGTGAGAAGGTAAATGAAAACTTAGGAATAATTCATATTGAAAAAGCAGATTCTGACATAAGGGGTCTTTATAACTTTGTTAATAAAACATTTATTGAAAGCTATTTTAGTGAGATTCCTTTTATAAATCGCGAACAAGATTTAGGAATTGAAGGCCTAAGAAAAGCAAAATTATCTTATTCTCCAGTTAAATTTTCTAAAAAATTCAATGTAAATTAAATACTATAAGATTTTTTGTTTAATATATTTTGATTTTATTAATGCATGTGGAGGAAAGTAATAAGTTAAATATGTTAGTATATTTTGTGTCAGACAAAGAAACAATTTTCGCCGACACAGTATGGTGCAAAATATACTAACTGATTTCTTAGTTATTCAATATATTTTGATACTAAACTTTATTTAAATTTTCCTATCATAACTTTCTTGTACTAAATAATTCATCTACCACCTTTTGAGCAAACTCAGCTACTTCTATTCTGTCATCCTCATTTCCTTGATATATTGGCACTAAATCATTTTTTCTGCAGAGCCTGTTAATAATTTTAACATTAGATATTAAATTATTATGTGCGTTACTTCTTTGCTTATCAAGTTTTTTAATATATTCCCTATATTCAGTACCTTCTTTGTTGTATTTTCCAACCATTATTCCTATCTCTAATACATTAACTCTTCTTAAATAATCTGAAGCAGAATCTACTAACTCTTCCATCATATCTAAGCATTCACAGTCTTCACTTTTAGAAACTACATGAATAAATTCATTAATTTTCTCTCTAAACATAGTATGTCAACTCCCCATTCTCTATCTTATATGTAACAATACTATTTTAACACAACTATATTTTATTTACAAATTATTCCATGAATTAATATACATAAACTTTTTTATTAATTCTTTATACTAACAAAAAATAAACTTATTAAAAACGTTATTGTAGAAAGTATTATAGCTATCATTAAAAATCCCGTTATCAAAATATTATATTTTATTAAATCAACAGATAATATATATTTTGATAAATTTAAAGCATTCAGTATAAATAATATTATAAATATAACCCCAAGACCTTTTGACGCTCCCTTTATATCCGCAGAACTTAAAGATATATGAGATGATATACATATAGCTGCAAATAAAAATATATAAAAGTATGGATTTTCAAAATTCTTCAAAGAAAAAATAACTTTTATCAGGCCTAAATAAGAATTCATTACTCCTTCAACTGTACTCTTATTTAAAGCTGTAACATGTAAACTTCCAAATAATATACTTATAAAACTACTGTATGCTTTAGGAATTATAATCTTCATTAAAGCAATTATTGAAAAAACTCCTCCAAATATAGGTGCTATACCTATAAAAAAATTTCCTATCTGCTGGTAAATGCTATTTTGATTATATCCATGCTGTACATATCCAAGTACACCATTTTCATCTGGTTTTTGAAGTAATTTTACCCTGGTAATTTTATGTCCAAACAACACAGCAAAAATAGCATGACTCAATTCATGAATTGGAACACCAATAAATCCTGTTATCATTACAGCTTTACTACCAAAACTCCTTTGAAAGTTTTTAATTGAATTATTTCTTAATATACCAAGGATCAATCCAATTAATATAACCATACCTGTTAGATAAACTGTTTCTATACAGGTTTTTAATAACAATTCTATTACAAAATTCATAATATATCACGCCCTTCAATACAAAAACTATGTCTCATAATTTAACTTAGCAATTCATAATTATACTATTTTTACTAAAACAATATAAATTATGCTATTTATTTTAACACATCTTAAGTGTCTATTAAAACAAATTTAATGTGAATTATTTTTTTATATTAAATAAAAACTTTTTTATTTATAATACTAAATTTTAAAAATTATCTGATACTTTTTTCTAATATGTGCATACTATAAAGACGAGGTGAATTATAGATGAAAAAGAATCAAAATGAACTGACCTATAAAAACAAAATACGTTCTACAAAAGAAAACTTATATAGAGAAACAGAGGCATATGATGCTAAATTTGCTCTTTATAAAACAGGGTCAATATTACCAATTGATATATATAAATATAATTTATATAATTATAAATTATATTTTTTATAATACCTAATATTAGAAAAAAGCCAAGATTTTAATCTCAGCTTTGTTTTTATTTTATTACAGGAATACACCTTAATCTCTCTTATTTTTATCACAAACAAAATCCACATTAGAGTACTTGTTTTAGCTCTAATGTGGGATATCTCATTCAAAACTTTATTTGTAGATTCAAGAGTTTATTTTGATCTTCAAATTATTATTTGTAGATTACACAAGTTTCGCTAATAAAAACATAGTTTTCATTCCCAAGGAAGTGAACTTTGCCTCATATTCTGTAACTATATTTCCCTGGAAATCGCTATTATGAAGATCATAAGTTAAATATTTAATATTAAAACCATTCTCCTTAAAATAAACTTGAGAATCCTCAAATAAATCCTTATCATCTGTTTTAAACCATATTTCACTTTCAGGCTTTAAAAATTGCTTATATTGGTTTAAAAATCTTGTATGTGTAAGCCTTCTTTTGTTATGTCTATCCTTTGGCCATGGATTACAGAAATTTATATATATTCTACTTACTTCATTTTCATCAAACATTTCTGAAATATTTGTTATATTAGTAGGAATAATTCTTGCATTTGTAAGTTCTTCCTGTATTAATTTTCTTAAAGCATATATCAACACTTCATCCTTTAAATCTATTCCTATATAGTTAACATTAAGATTTTGCCTTGTATGCTCACATAAAAAAGTTCCTCTTCCACATCCTAATTCTAAATATATAGGATTTTGATTTTTAAATTCTTCACTCCATTTTCCTTTATATTCTTGTGGATTTACTATGGTTAAAGGACTTTGCTCCATCTCTGGTCTTGCCCACCATTTTTTCCTTAGTCTCATAAAAAATTCCTCCTGATGTATTAACAAAATTTAAATAAGGCATATGAAAGAAAATAACAAGTCAAAGATGTTAGTATATTTTATGTCAGACAAAGAAACAGGTTCCGCTGATAGTTGTTTATCAAAGGGTTCTGTTGACGCAGTATGACGCAAAATATACTAACATACTGACTTGTTATTTTTTTGAATATGCCTAAGGTAATTCAGTATAAAGTACATCATTACCTTATTTACGGTATTTTGCATTGCATTATATTATAATACTTGCAATATTAATAAGTGCGTTATATAAAAGTTTTGATGGTATTCCAACTATATATGATGCTATTGGAGTTACTATAATTACTAAAAGTATAATCATTTGATACTTATATACTGTATCTGATATTTTGTAATAATAGCTTGGAAACAAATCCCTCAAAATATGAAATCCATCTAATCCCGGTATTGGTATAAGATTAAAAACAAAAAGCATACAATTTGTAGTAACAGTAAGGTACATTATCCTTAAAATTATCCCATAAAGCCCTGAAGTTACACTTAATGCTGTTAATCCATATTTAGATATCAGTGCCATAAATATTGCTGCTATAAATGCCACTATTAGATTTGCTATAGGTCCAGCAATAGATACCTTTAGATCATCCTTATACCTATTTTTAAAAGCCGATGGATTTATTTGAACAGGCTTTGCCCATCCAAAACCAGCAACTAATATCATTATAAAACCAATTATATCTATGTGAACAAATGGATTTAAAGTAAGCCTGCCTTGGAATTTAGGAGTTTTATCTCCTAACTTATCTGCTACAACAGCATGTGCATACTCATGAAAGGTAAAGCCTATAAGTATGGCTGGTATCATGAGTATTATATTTATCAGCGAATTTTCCAAACATAATCATCCTTTCTGCCTAATACAAGCTATTTTTAATTAAATAAAGTCTTTATAAGTTTTCCGTCACTTAAAGATACTACTCCCCCATTATACATCTGCAGGAAAGACCCTTCATACTTATATTCTCTTCCACTAGAAAATTCCTTTACAAGCCCTCTAAGATTATCATTTATATAAATCTTTCCCTGTTCTGTTATAAGTATATTATCTTTATCTACAGCGCTTCCTAAATCTACAGTTTGTAAATTATTTCTACCTTCTTTTATAGATCCATAAAATATTTTAGTTACTTTATCTTCATTAGTTTCACCTATATATATATTATCATTATCGTCCACACCTACTAAACTTGGTCTGTTTACACCATTTATTTCTAGAGGTTCATCCTTATCCGTTGTATATATTCTGCCGTGAGTCAAATCCTCATATACTAATTTATCTTCATGAGGTAATAGCTTTATGTTACCTATTTGATAGCTTCTTGTTTCAACATCTTTCATTTCTTTCATTATGTTAATCCAATATATTTTGCTGCGTTTTCCACTACTAGCCACTTTAACATATATTACATTGGTAAGAGGTGATGCTTGTATATCCACAACTTCTGATTTTTTATCATCTAATTCTAAATTTTTAATATCTTCTTTTAAATCTTTATCTACATCATAATAAGCTAACTTAAAACTTGATTCATCACTTGAACTTTCCTTTTCAGCTATAAGCATTCTATTTCTATCAGAAAGCCATTTGTAAAAGGATACCTTCACTCCATCTTCAAATTCTACCTTCTTTTCATCACCTGTTACTGTATTTACTATTTTCAATATATCTCCATCGTAATAAGCTAAAAACTTACCATCAAATGATATATTTATATTTTTTGCAGTATCTGGTATGTTAATTTTAACATCTGGTTTTTTATTGTCGCTTTTAACTACTTTTTTAGCTTTTATAGTTGTGTCCGATGCTAATAAATACTTATTAACATAGAAAAGACCTGCCAGCTGCACCGATAATGATATCATTATCCATATAAGAATTCTTACGAAAATCTTCATTGAGCACTCTCCTTTTAATACTTATCTAATGTACTTAAGGTTTAACATAAACCGCAGATGGTACAGATCTTTCTCCTAAAGGATCGCATGGATTGTTTATTACTTCTCCTTCGTGATACATAGTTGATGAAGAGCCTCCATCAAGATTTGTAGCATTTACTGCACCATATTGAATCATTATATTTTGTACATCCTTTAATGTTGCACCTACGCTTTTTGTTTGTCTTCCGTCTATAACTAAAAATAATATAGAACCATCCTGTCTCTGACCTATAGCAGTTCTTGGAGCTACTCCCCAACCACCATCACCAGATTTTATAGTTCCTCTTCCATTTACAACTATTGCTGGTCCAAAAGATATAGCCTCTGTAACGCCAAGTGATTTCATTTCTGATAAGCTGTGATTTCCTACTAAAAGTTCTCCTTTTTTAGTCATTGCCATTACTTCTACTTCTTTATCTTCATCCGCTACATCATTATAAACTGCTTTGCCATCACTCATTAATATTCCAACAGGTTTTCCTCCGGTTCCTGTCCACTTACTATCTCCAGATGAGCTATCTGTAAATCCACCACCGTTAATTGCTGCTACAGCATTATTATCCTTTGCTATTTGACTTGTTAATTCACCTGCTACACCTAACTTTTTACTGTAACCCACTTTTACCCTCGTTGGATCATGAATGATAAGCATATATCCTTTGAACTTTCTTCCATCACTAACGTCTTCTCTTTCAATGCTTGTATCATGATTATTTGCAAAATTAACCTGTGAAACCTTGTCTTGTTGGATATTTTCCATAGTGTTTTCACCTAAAATTTTATTAATTTCTTCGTCAGATAAAAACATTTTAGCAATAAACTGATGACTAAGTGTTGTCATTGCAGATTCTACTATAGTTTTCTTTACATTTTCAAATGGTCCATAAAATATTAAAAGAGGAGCAGTTACTCCAGTAAATAATAGTTCAAATATGAAAAAACCTACAATTAATTTCCAAATGGATTTCTTTTTCTTACCATCGGTTTTTCTTTTGTCCATATGTTAAAACCTTTCCTTTCTAAAATTACATCTCTCAATATTGTACAATAAATGCTATATTTTTTAAATAGAAATAATTATAAATACCCTATAAAAGTTGTTAATAAAGATTAAACTTTAGGCATGATAGGGATTTTCTTAATTTATATAAATTACTATATTTACCTTTTCATTACAGTTATATGTAAAATTATTGACATTTATTTCTATTTCAATACCTTTTAATGCATAAAATTTCAATATAAAAAAGTGGATAAAATCCACCTTTTTATAATCATTATAATCTTTTTGATGCCTCATGTGCTAATGGCGATCTTTCACATTCGTCGTAATTCAGTGTAACTTGATAACATAGGTCACTTCCCTTCATTTTTTCTGAAGCATAACAAAGCCCATTTGACCTTGAATCAAGAAACGGCTGATCTATCTGGTCTGGATCTCCTATTAATATAAGTTTTGTTCCTTCACCAACTCTTGTTACAATTGCTTTAACTTGTTTTGGTGTTAAATTTTGAGCTTCATCTATGATCACCCAGTTTTTAACTATGGATCTTCCTCTTAAATAAGCCACAGCTTCTGTAGTTATAATTCTTCTATCAAACAGTTCTCTAATTTTATCTGCTAACTCTTTTTCATTTTTATATCTTTGTTTTGCATCTGAATCAACTAATATTTCCAGATTATCAAATATAGGTCGCATAAAAGGTGCTATTTTTTCCTCCTCCGTTCCAGGTAAAAATCCTATATCTTCATCCATAGTAATATTGGGTCTACACACAAGAATTCTTCTATACTGCTCATAACTACATTCCATAATCTTTTGAAGTCCAACTGCTAAAGAAAATAATGTTTTAGCTGTGCCTGCTGGACCTTTTACTATTACTAAAGGTGCTTTATCCGCATCTGTAAACAGAGCTTCCATCATAAATTTCTGACCTACATTTCTTGCAGTAATTCCAAGTGAAACATTATCTTTATAATACAAGTTTACAATTTTTTTGCCATCAAACCTTCCTATTGCCGTTTGTTTTGGATTTTCACTGCAGCGAATTATAACAAATTGATTAGTATAAAGATCAGGCACAACATACTTACCTTGTGATTCTAAATAGCATAGTACATCTTTAACCTCTATAAACTTATTATGATAAAACTCTGATATTTTTTCATTTGAAGCATAAACCTCTATCCTTCCTGTATACTGTTCTTCATTTTCCGGTACAACCTTTTCATAAAAATCTTCTACATCTATACCAACAATATCCGCTTTAATTCTCTCAAAGATGTCCTTCGTAATAAGGCATACATCTTCCCCTTGTTCCTTTAGTGCCTTACAAATCTGTATTATGCGATTATCAGCCTTACTTTTATCCCAGCTTAGAGGAATTTCAGTATCATGATGATTCATTTCTACTCTTAGTTTTCCTCCACCAGGCATATCAACCCCATCATTAAGCTTTCCATCTCTCCTGAGCTTATCTATAATTCTAGCTGCATGCCTGGCGTTAGCACCTAAATCGTTTTTCTGTTTTTTAAAACTATCTAATTCCTCTAATACAATTTCCGGTATAATTACATCGTTATCTCCAAAGGTAAAAATAGCTCCTGGTGAATATAGAATAACATTTGTGTCTAAGATATAGGTTCTCTTCAAAATTATTCCTCCTCTCTCCCATTACTAATATTATATTCACTACATTTTATAAATGTATCAAAATTTATTTAAATGTAATTTTCTTTCACAAATTTAAATAAGCACCAGTGATATTCACTAGTGCTTACTCAAAACAAAATGTATATATATAATAAGGGGGACTTATTATATTCTTTTAATTTTTCCTCTAAGGTTTATTTCCTTAGGACACTTATTATTATATATGGTAATTGTTACGTTTTTGTGTAATCTTCGTTACTTGTTAATGTACATTTTATTAACATTATATGAATAAAGCACCTAGAATCAACCAAGTGCTTATTTTTAGTACATGTTTAACGTAAAAACATGAAAAAAACTGAATCAATACTACAGTTATGGTGAATTATTCCTTTTTGGTTACAACACTAAATTATAAACTACCTATTAAATGTATGTGTATCTCCTAGTAGTGTAATTGAGTTATTATCAATAATTATTCCACCAGTGTTTTCAAGCGCATATACTGTATCTGTTTTTTCATTTAGTACCTTATTTATATAGTTTTTCTGAATTTCTGTTTCTTTATAATGAACTTCAATATCAAAATCCTTTATAAAATTTAATCCTTTATTATATGAGAATATATCATAATCTTCATCAGGAGTTATATGATAATCTTTTATCTGAATCATTGCACCTGCACTACTTCCCATAATTGTGCCATTAAAGTTTTCGATGTCATCTATTAAATCAAATTCCTCTAAGCGGCACATAGTTTTATCAGGCAAACCTCCAGTGAAAAATATTACATCACTGTTTTTTATTTTATCTTTTGCACTTTCTTTTGTATCTTTAAAATAATTTATACACTCTATATTTTCTTTACAAACTCCATAGCTCAGGAACGGGTTTATAATAGGCTTATAATGTCTTCCATTGTTTTTATTAAACTCCTTCTGCCAATCCATATCATTACTTATGTATTTATCAAAAGAAAATGGAATTATTAAAACCTTATTATTACAATTTATATATTTTGATACCGCATCCTTTGCCCAACTTTCACTAAAATTATACAAGCTAAATAACATATTTACCATTAGTGTGCCCCCCTATCTAATTGATTATATTCTATTCTTTTCCTCAGTTAATGGTAATTATATCATACTTTTACTTGTTAATATTTTAATTTTCTTTTCTAAACATCGAAAAGACTACACCCAAAATAGCTTCAAAATTTATTAAACACATTTATTCTGCTTAAACTTAAATAAGCACCAGTGCTACTCACTAGTGCTTATTCAAAACAAATATATCTATAATAAGGGGAACTTATTATATTCTTAATTTTTCCTCTAAGTTTTATCTCCTTAGGACACTTATTATTATATATGGCAATTGTTACAGTTTTGTGTAATATTTGTTACTTGCCGGTGTATATTTTTTTAACTTTATATGAATAAAATACTAAACATAGTTCTTAAATTTAAACTTTAAACATCAAGCATATAATAATGTTTTTAAATCAGTTTTATATTCTTACCAAAATTTTACTATTTACAATTTTGTTTATCCTCTTTATAATAAAATTAATCTTATATTTTTTATATCAACCTCAGTCAATATACCTTAAAACAATGTAAAAAGAGTGGAAATAATTGAGAACCATCCAATTCTCATTATCCACTCTTTTTATTTTCAAAATTAAAAAGGCTTGTATCCTTAGAATTATTATGTATGACAATTGTTACATCTTTAACTAAAGTAGTTTTGCAATAATTACTATTAAGTTTGAAGCAGGAACTAATACTAATTGTGCTAATATACTTCCTATAATCATTCCTACAACAATAAAAATTATGCAGCGATTAAATTCTAACTCTGTACATTCTCCCCGTATTACATCATCTGTCATCATAGATAAATATGGATCAATAAATATAACCATAAATATTGTTGAAATACTATTTATCACTGATGATAAAGTACTGCAGGTAGTTCTTAAACTTGGACTTAAACACCCAGCATATAACGCTGATAAAATACTTACACTAGATACAGAAAAAGCAATCACATTTAATAAAATTACTTTTCTAGGAATTTTGCGAAAACTTGTTAATTGGCGTAAATTCTCTTTTTTAGGAATTGAAATACTTTTCTTAAACTGCTCAATTCCCGATTTTGAAAATGCATGCATCATTAGCTTAGGCAAAGATCGGTAAACGCTAAATGATATAACTAATTTGTTAAATACTTTTATAAAGGTTGGCATTAAAAATGCACCTGTTATTGTAGCTAATGTAATAGAAAAAATTATCCATCTAAAAATATGAAGCAAACCAGAAGACTGCCCTGTATTTATACCATTTTCAATAGTTTTTGCTAGTAATGGTGCTTGAATAGTATTCGCTGTTCTTTGTATCAGTGTAAAAACATTAAATACCGCAAAAGATACTGCAATTCTCCCAGTTCTTATTCCTACAATTCTCATAGAATATGCCAGCGTTCCTATTACATAAATAATAAAAGTTAAAATAAATACTAAGTATATCTGAACTGTCATTTTTATTACCACCTTGTAACTTCATTAGTTTCATATTCAATATTAATCTCAATAGATTATCACTTCAGTTACCAATGTAAAACTTATAACATATATCTATATTATTTAGACGTCATTTTACATCATTGTAAAATATATCTATAATCCTAGCATTGTATTATTTAATTGTCAAAAACATTACTGTCATTCTATGTTTAATAAGTTATACAGTTCTGTTTCTATTTTATCTAATTGCTGCCATTGTTAATACTTTCACTTACAAATAACACTTACACCAGTACTATATTTATCATTCACCCAAAACTAAATTCTTATAATTCTTTAATAATCCTTGTGGCTTTTTTTCTCCAAATAACCAATATCTCAAATAATCATCTATATATATAGCAGGTGGAACTAATAAAAACCATATAAGTGCATAAGGCACACATATTTGTCCATAAACATTACCCCACTCATTAGAGTAATCCCATATGTCAAGCCCTAACCATACATTAAGTATCATACCAGATGTAAACTCTAATATGAGAATTATTAAAGTCCCTATAACACATTGCTGCCACATTTTTCTATCATAAAATTTAGGATATTCATTTAACCTTCCTATAAGGAAAGCACATAAGCCACCAACAACCAGCATGCTTATATGTGTCCACCCTCTCCATAATCCTTCTAATACCATGTATAAAGCTCCCATTACAAATATTAGAATAAGGTCTTTATATATTTTATTTTTTAAATTATTGAAATAACTGTGTCCCATACGACCTTTTTCCCTCCTCCACTATACTTAAACTACTTATATACATATATATTTTTAAATCTTAGTAATTATTGATATTTTTTATATGTCTTTTTGATTCTAATCCTGGATTTTCTATATTTTAAGTTTTCTATTCTATACACTTATAAAACTGCTGCTATTATTTTCAAGGTATTAAAAAAAGCATCTATCTTTAGATGCTATACCATTAAATCCCTTGGATAGTTTTAAAATATTGATTATTATAAGGTATTTTCTTAGAATACTTATTATATTACAGTGTTTTTGTTACAGTTATGTGTAACCTTTGTTACTTGTTAATATATATTTTTTAACATTCTATGAATAAATCGCCCATAATTAATCACTCTTTTTATTTGATATGCACAATATGTAATGTGAAAAATCCCCATATAAAAAACACCCTTTCGAGTATCTTACAATTGGTTTTCGCTTTTTAGCTTTTCAATAACCTTTTCCTCCTGAATAAATTCATTCATCTTTGATACTGCAAAAGGTACTATTATAATCCCTTCTTTTTCTTGATTTTTGTTAAATTCTTTCAGTATTTATGGTACCCCTACATTAATCGTTTTAGATTTTTTGTGCTAATCATTATCATATAAATTGCAAAAACATGCATAAGCGCATCGAATTCTTCTATTTCTATTTTTTTCATACCAATGCCTCCCAAAGAATTTTCTTCTAGGTGCTAATATTCTAAGACATTTATTATTATAAATAACTATTGTGACAGTATTGTGTCAAATACAAATAAAAAACATTGCCACTAATTTTATTTTTACAAACATATTAATTCAATTATTTAAAATTAAATTCACATAAACTTACTATTATCACTAAAAATCACCTCTTAAAAATATCTAATCTTCTGTACATAAATAATATAAAAACTTGACTCCATCTTCTAATTTTATACCTGTTTGCAATGATGCCTTCTCTATTTTTTTTATAATTTCTTCATATTTCTCTAACTGTTCACTTATCTTAAGTTCTATTTTTTCTTCGTAATGTTTATCCATTTTTATTTGTTCCATAGCAATCCCTCCTAAAGAATTCTTCTCCAAGTTTTAATATTCTAAAACATTTGTTATTATACATAATTATTGTTACAGTATGATGACAAATTCAAATAAATTACTATAATGTAAATAAATCTTCTAATACCATGTATCTGCATTTATAACTACTTAATTTCCTCTTATTCATATTTTTATTACTTATAATTCTAGACATAAAAAAAGAGCCAAGTTTTTACTCTCAACTCTTTCCCTATTTAATTTGTTTCAGATGCCTTATGCTAAATCTAAAGCAATTTCCATCATTTTTGTGAATGTCTTTTCTCTTTCTTCAGATGTAGTCTCTTCATGAGTAACTAGTGAATCTGATACTGTAAGTATAGTTAGCGCATTAACGCCTGCCCTTGCAGCATTCATGTAAAGTGCTGCTGTTTCCATTTCTAAACCTAAAACGCCCATTTTAGCCCACTGCTTCCATAGGTTAGAGTCCTCTTCATAGAATCTGTCTGAAGAAAGAATATTACCAACACTAACCTTATAATTTTTTTCATTTGCTATATTAACAGCCCTTTGAACAAGCTCAAAGGATGCTGTTGGAGCAAATGTACCAGGAAGATTAAACTGTGCAGCATAATTTGAATTTGTTGAAGCTGACATTGCTATTATAATATCTTTTACTTTTATATTTTCTTGAATTGAACCGCAAGAACCTACTCTTATAAGATTCTTCACTCCATAAAAGTTTATTAGTTCATAAGAATAGATGCCCATTGATGGCATACCCATTCCTGTACCCATTACAGATACTTTTTTGCCCTTATATGTTCCTGTATACCCAAAAGCATTTCTTACTGCATTAAATTGGACTACATCTTCCAAAAAATTTTCTGCTATAAACTTTGCTCTAAGTGGATCACCAGGCAGTAATATAGTCTCTGCAATTAAATTTTCATCTGTTACATTAATGTGTGGTGTTGCTTGTATAGTCAACTTATGTCATCTCCATTCATGTTTATTTAATAATAATTTTTACATAAATATTTATTCGCTACAAAGTATCAAAATCCTTTTTTATTTTTTATAAGGTTATGTATAGTATGATTTGTATAATTAACAAAATAATTATTTTATTTAAAGCACGAGCGTCCTCTGAGATGCCTTTTTTGTTCAAAAACAGAAAATTCCTATATAATAAAAAAGCATCTATCTTTCAGATGCTCTCTAATTTGTAGTTTGAATCTCTTGTGTGGTTTTAAAATGTATCCTCTTTTTCTCTTAAATTCAGTAACAGGCTCCAAATAAAAGGCCATAAAATAAAAATCCAACTGTACATAAACTAATTGATTGCCATTTTTCTAAAAATCTTATTTCGCCTATAACAGAATATATCAACATTTCAAAGAACATTATGCAAATAATACTAAACACTGAACATTGCACAGATAAATTTAACTGATATTCTCCACACAAAAATCCATATAACAAAAATCCAAATAAACATAAAAGAATTACTTCTAATTTACTCATATACTTAGGTGGTTTAAAAGCAAAAAATGCCATAATAATTAGAAATAACGTAGAAATAATACAGAATACATATTCTAGTTTCATAACATGCTCCTAAATATTTTATTTTTTTACATTATAACACATTTTAGGCTTAGCTTGCTATGCATATTAACATTTTGTCACATTTAAATAATATATTCATATTATATAAATAATTATATTAATGGAGGAACAAATGTATCGATATCCTATATATTTTTGTCCTTACTTTAAGTATTTTATTTAATCATCTCTATTTTTGCTTCTTTAACTTTTAATCCTTTTGGTGTCAATAACATTGTTATTTCTTTTCTTTAAGATGTTCAGCTAATTTAAGTATTTTATTTTTTATCTCTTTATTTAGGCTACCCATATTCCATATCCCTTTCTTAGCATTCTTTTTCTTAACTATATAAACTACTAATACGATTGCTCCTACAATAAATATCAATGTTATTACATCTGCCATTATAGATCTAGCTCCCGTATATGCTGGTGCAACTGCATTTGAACCAGTAGTTGTCACATATGTTCTGTGATTTGGAGTTAATGCTCTATATAGAAAGTAATTGCTCCAAAAATTGCTTCCACCATTGCTAGTATTGTAATAATAATTATTACTGATAGAGTGACAGCTATAACTTGGTGGAATCCTTGATAAAGCTTTTGAGTTAATATTCACTGTATTTTTTGAAGTTGGCGTAGGAGGTGCTTTAGTTGTTGAAAAATTTCCACTTTTAATTCCTGTGGCACTCTTAGGTGTAGTTGACTTTGTAGTTGTACTACTTTTAGGTTTATCTGTTGATTTTGTAGTTGTTTTACTATTTGAAAAGCTTCCACTTTTAATCCCTGTGGCATTCTTAGGTGTAGTTGACTTTGTAGCCGTTTCACTTTTGGGTGTACCTGTGGATTTTGTAGTTGCTTCACTATTTGAAAAACTTCCGCTTTTAATTTCCGTAGTATTCTTAGGTATAGTTGACTTTGTAGTCGTACTACTTTTAGGTATAGTTGTGGATTTTGTAGTTGAGTTACTATTTGAAAAGCTTCCACTTTTAATTCCCGAACTACTACTCTTAGACGTTGAACTATGTGAAGAATGAGAGGATGAGTGTGAAGATGAATGTCCACCTCCATGCCCTCTAGCTTGTACATTTACATATGAAAAACTAATAAGAAAACTAAATGTTATTAATAATAGTATTAATAATTTTTTACACTTCATCATTTGCCTCCCTTAACATTTTGAAATTATGAACTAAACTACTGCATCACTAATATTAATTATTCATTTTCAAATCTCTATTATTATTTTACCATCTTCTACTAGTAAATTTGCAACTATTATGTCATATTCACATCCATAAACTCACATTTTCTTTTTAATATGTAACAGTTAGTGTCCAGAATGCTCCAGACGTTGCACTTTAGTTTCAAGTCATTATGATAATCATAAATATTTACAATAGCATTGATTGTACTAAAAAGAAATCATATGGTGATACTAAAAAGTCTATGCTTGTATTTACAAATGAAGAACCAAATGAAATTGTATAAGTTCCTAAATGTAAAATTAAATATATTGCACTATTTTCCCTTTCAACTGGAATGAGATGGGGAGAAATTATTGGGCAAAAATAAAGTGACATTGATTATAAATTAAAAGAAATTCACATTAATATAACTGTAGCAACCACTACAATTTTTCATAATAGCAATAAAAGAAGTAGACTGGCTATAGTCCGAAGTTAATTTATATATCAGGTGATATAAAAACTATGGTGTGAAATTTTTAGAAACATAATTGAAAATAAAAAATAAGAATGTCTTAAACATTATCGTTAAGACATTCTTATTTTATGGTAGCCACTAGGGGAATCGAACCCCTGATTCCACCTTGAGAGGGTGGCGTCTTCACCGCTTGACCAAGAGGCCATATTTAACTTACTTGATTATTATATTATATATATTTTATTAAGTCAAGCAATTAATTACATTTTTTATTAAAAACTTTATCAGCTTACCCAACTATTGTAATTTCAATCATTAGTAATTCTCGTAATTAGGCACATTGAAAATTAGATATATTTCTTATAAAGTTTATATTATTTTCGATAAAATCAACAATAGTTGGGTCATACATAATATTTTTATTAGCCACTATTTCCTCCATACACTTTTCAAAATCCATAGCTTTTCTATAAGGTCTTATTGAAGTCATTGCATCGATAGAATCACATACTGCAATTATTCTAGATCCTAATGGTATGTCTAATTTAGTTAGTCCATTTGGATAACCACTTCCATTCCATTTTTCATGATGATGAAGTACAATTTTAGTAATATGTTTTAATTTATTTGATTTATTTAAAATATCAAAACCTATTTTGGGATGTATTTTTATACACTGCCATTCATCTTCTGAGAGTTTTCCAGTTTTATTCAATATATTGTCAGGCACTCCTATTTTGCCTATATCGTGAAGATGAGCTGCCATATGAATATTTTCCAATTCGTTTCCGCCTATACCAAGCTTTTTTGATACTTCATATGTCATAAATGCTACTCTTTCTGAATGCCCACTTGTATAACAATCTTTTGCCTCAAGAGCTGTTACCAAGCTTTCTATTATATCATGATAAATTTCTGTTTCATTAAATCCAACTACATCTTCTTTTAGCATCTGTTATCTCCTTAACACAATCTTGTATGATATTTTCCATATACACCCAAGATCGTTTTGAAAACACAATTTTAACATCACACCGCTTAGATTCTTCTTTTGCAATACTTGTTATGCTGTGTCCCACATAATCTACTAATACTAACACTAAATCTGTTTTTTCTGGTATTCTTATTTTTCTATCACTTTTCTTTCTTCCAGTTATATGTTGAATTCTATCGAAACCAGTCTGTTTTAACTTGTCTTTAATATTACAAATATTATCCCCACCTATAACCAAAACACTCATAAAAATCCCCTTTCTAAAATATTGTTACTTTTCAATGTAACACTTTGCCTATATCAAATATAAAATTCAATTACATATGTATACAACATCATAATTAAATCCTACGTTACTTCGACGAATACTAAAATTTAATTTTAATTTTATGACAGAATTAAAATTTTCAAGTTGGATATCCATACATTGAACCAAATTTTAACTTCCTCTAAATCAAGTTTCACCTAATAGAGTTCTTTTAAGTAAATTATATCTAATATAAAACGCTTTCATATGTATTTATTCTAATTCTCGTTACTGTTTAAAAACTTATTATCAATATTAAAAAACAATATTGATATTGAATTTCATTATCATATACATAATACTATTTTATTTTAACTTTGTAAACCCCTCTAAAAAATAAAAATTTATTATTCTATTTATTAAATATTGAATAATGTTTACTTTTTAACATAAAATTTCATTATATACTAAATTTATATATAGTTATTGCAAACAGTTTGCATATAGGTATATAATAATGTGGTACGTAATACCTATCAATCATAATTAGTAATTGTTAATTTTAATTATTGCATTTAATTATAGTTATATTTTTTTTCTAATGATTCATAATTATAACCATAATTAAATGCAAAATTTCTTTAAATTAAGTAAAAATGTAATCAATAAGTGGAGGAGCTCTTTAATGATAGAAATCAAAAATTTAGTTTTTTCTTACACAGGTAATGAACCTTATATTCTTAACAATGTAAACTTAAATATAAAGAACGGAAGTTATGTTTCCATTTTAGGTGAAAACGGAAGTGCTAAAAGTACTTTAGTAAAACTTATCCTCAATCTTCTAATACCTATAAAAGGAAATATATCATTAAAAACAACTAAAGTTGGGTATGTACCTCAAAAAGTTGATGGTCTTAATACTCAGTTTCCTATTACAGTTTATGAAGTACTTAAATGCCATATGAAATTGTTAAAAATTAAAGATTCTAAGGTTATAAATGGGGTTCTTAAATCTGTAGGTATGGAAACCTTCAAAAATAACTTAATTGGAGATTTATCTGGAGGACAGCAGCAAAAAATATTTATAGCTAGAGCTTTACTTGGAAATCCAGAATTATTAATATTTGACGAACCTTCTACAGGTGTTGATATAGCAAGTCAAAACGAAATATATAAAATTATTAAAAACTTAAATGTCCATTCACATATTACAGTTGTATCTGTAGAGCATAATCTTAAAGCTGCTTTAGACAATTCTACACACATATGTAAAATGGAAAATGGTTTCGCTAAATTATATCCGATAAATCAGTTTAAATATCAGGACTTGGAGGTTTCAAATGCTACATTATAATTTCATGCAAAATGCCTTAATGGCAGCTATATTTATTTCTATATTATGTCCAACAATAGGTGTTTTTTTAGTTTTAAAAAGATACTCTATGATGGGTGATGCCCTTTCTCATGCTTCACTAGCTGGAGTTGCTGTTGGATTAGTATTTGGATTTAATCCTATACTATCATCTTTTGTTTTTACGTCATTTTTTGGTGTTATAATAGAGTTTTTGAGAGATTATTATAAAAAATATGCTGAAGTTATACTTGTAATTGTTATGACTCTAGGCGTAGGTATTGCTATTACTTTAATAAGTATGGGCAAAACTAATGCAAATGTAAACTCTTATTTATTTGGAAGTATCTTAACTGTAAGCAGTACTGAACTTTATACTGTTTTTGCAATTAGTTTAATATCCTTTATAATATTATGTACATTTTTTAATCAACTGCTTTATATAACTTTTGATGAAGATGGTGCAAAGATTATAGGTGTAAAAGTTAAGCTTTTAAACTACATTTTTGCATTACTAGTTGGCGCCACTGTTTCTGTTTCTATAAGAATAATGGGAATACTTGTAATATCATCAATGATAGCTATGCCTGTTGCTGCTGCACTTCAACTTCACAAAGGCTTCAAAACAACTCTTATATTTTCCATTATATTCGGATTTATAGATATTATAGTAGGATTAATATTATCTTATTATATAGATAGTGCTCCAGGTGGTACTATAGCACTTACTTCTGTAGCTTTAATGCTTGTAATACTTATTATTAAGAGGTTAACAAAAGGCAACTTAAACTATGCTTAACTTTAAGAAAAATATTTTAGGAGGCTTCTAATGTGTATATTAAAATTTTCAAATGTATCATTTAAAGATGATAATAAGTTCATTTTAAAAGATATATCCTTAAGTATAAATTCAGGAGATTTTGTATCTATTGTTGGTCCTTCTGGAAGTGGTAAAAGTACTTTTTTAAAAATATGTTCCAGTCTCATAAGTCCTGAGCACGGGGACATATTTTTTAAGAATAAAAACTTTAAAGAATACGATACTGTAGATTTAAGAAAAAGCATATCTTACTGCTTCCAAACTCCTTATCTTTTTGATCAAACTGTAGAAGATAATCTAAAATTTCCTTATATAGTACGTAATAAACCTTTTAACATTGATAGAGTCAAAGAACTTTTTAACATTTTTAATATGGATATTAATTTTATGAAAAAAGAAGTAATTAATTTATCTGGTGGTGAAAAGCAAAGAATTGCTCTTATGAGAACTCTCTTATTTAAGCCTGATATATTGCTTTTAGATGAGGTTACTTCTGCTCTTGATAAAGATAATACTTTAATTGTAGAAGATGTAATACAATTGATGAACAAACAAGGTATAACCATACTATGGGTAACTCATAGCGATGTTCAAAGTAAAAAATATGCTAATAAACTGATAACTATTGAAAATGGTTTACTAAAGAAATTGGAGGTTATAAGATGAACACAGCAAATTCAATGAATGTATCTTCTCTTTTAATGGCATCTTCTTTAGTTTTAATATCATTATTTTTTTGTTATTATCAAAAATTAAAATTAGAGAAGGAAATTATAATTGGAGTTTTACGTGCTGTAATTCAGCTTGCAGTTGTTGGATATGTACTTAATTTTGTATTTGGACTTAAAAACCCTTTATTTACAACATTTTTAATTATATTTATGACTTTTAATGCAGCTGTTAATGCATCTAAACGAGGAAAATCCATAAAAGGTTCCTTACTAATTTCCTTTGTTTCTATAGCCTGTGGAACAATTTTAACTCTCTCAGTATTAATTTTAGCTAAAGCAATTAAGTATGAACCTTTTCAAATTATACCTGTAGGTGGTATGGTAATAAGCAATGCTATGGTTGCTATCGGACTATGTTATAAGCAGCTAATTTCTAATTTCGAAGTAAAGAAACAGGAAGTAGAAACAAAACTTGCACTTGGTGCAGATGTTTTTCTTTCATCTAAAGAAATCATAAGAGATTCTATAAAAACAAGCTTACTTCCAACTATTGATTCAATGAAAACTCTAGGGATTGTATCCCTTCCTGGAACCATGACCGGTTTAATACTAGCAGGAACTTCTCCTATAGAAGCCATAAAATTTCAAATAATGGTTACATTTATGTTGTCCTCTACTACTACTATTGCTGCTTTTATTTGCTGCTACTTATCCTATAAAAAGTTTTTTAATGATAGAAAACAACTTAAAGTTAAAGTGCAGTAGAAGTTTGGATTTTAACTTTTACTACGAGATATAGAATAAGCGTTTACTCACTGCTAAATATTTTTAATTAGTCTAAAGCTCAAAGTTCAGGAAAACCTAAGAACTTTGCCAAACTCGGTTCCCTCAAACAAAGCTAAAGTTCTAAGGCTTTCCTGAACTCCTCGCTAAGACTAATAAAAAAATAATTTAGCTAATGTGAGTAAACGCTTATTCTATATCCCTACATAAAAGTTAAAATCCAAACTAGTAACTTCAGTTATACATATTAATATTGATAATTTTATAATTTAGCTCTTAAAATTTCATCTGAAAGCCTTCAGAATAGATACATAAAACAAAAATATTCCTTTTGGTATAATAGAATTGCGAGGATTGAAAAGATTCAAAACTGGAAATGAACCTACTACTTACAGGCTGCGCCTTAGGTTGAAAGTAAAATATATAGATAAAAAATAATTATTATGAAAGCTGCGCTTTTTTATTAAAATCTATATCTTAAGTATTATAAGCAATTTTTAATATTAGAATTACAATAGTTACTACACAACTTTTTAGGTGGAGGTAGCTTTGAATATATGGTGTATAAAAGCTTTTGAGTGAATTTAGGAGTTCTTACGTCTAAAATTTAAAAAATCTCGTAATTTGAATCAGGACGATTCAAGCCGCGAAAGTCCCAGGATGGGACATTTGAACGGGTAGAGATTTTTTGAATTTTAGGCATTAGAGCTCCTTAATAAACGGTCAGCTTTTTTACACCATATATTCAATGCGGACTACACCTAAAAAGTTGTGTCGCAACATACTTAATTATATTGAGTTATATATTAAAAGGCCATTTCTTTAAAACCCTTACCTCTTACTTCAATGGTATCCATAATTGAAATTACTGCTGAAGAATCTATGTCTTGAATTAAATCCTTAGCTTGTTCAATTTCTTTTGGAGTTAATATGCAATATATAACATTTTTCTTAGAACCAGTATAAGCTCCTTCACCATAAAGATAAGTTACACCCCTACCAAGCTTTTGTAAAATTTGTTGTTTTACTACATCACTATCTTGAGTTACTATAAACATTACTTTTTCTCTATCCATACCCTGTAAAACTTTATCAATTACCTGTCCATTTAAATACATTGATATTAAAGTGTAAACTGCAATTTGGAAACTTCCTATAAGCATTCCTATAGTAACTATTATAATATTAATCATAAATGCAATTCTACCTATGGAAGCACCATATTTTTTCTTTATAACTACAGCTATTATATCTGTACCACCCTGAGATGCTCTGTTTTTGAATACTATTCCCATACCAATTCCTGTTATAACCCCTCCACATAAAGCAGAAAGCAAAGGATCTGATAAATAATAAAAATTGTGAAGATTCCTTGTACATATAAGCGCTAAAGACATAGAAATCATTCCAATAAAACTGAAAATCCCAAACTCTTTATCTACACTTCTAATCCCTATTAGAAATATAGGTATATTTATCAAAATTACAAAATAACCTGAAGGTAACTTTAATAAATATTGACATATAATAGCTATACCTGCTACTCCTCCACTTAAAAGTTTATGAGGCACAATAAATATATTAACACCTATAGAATAAATAAGACTTCCAATTATAATCATCAATATTCTAATCAAGTTTTCTTTTTTTAACATAAATACTTATCTCCTTAAATTTTAAAACTATCTTATTTGTTATATAAATTGTATTATTCCCTTGTTTAACTGTCAATGGACTCCTAAATGGATTAATCCATTTAGGAGTCCATTTTCAAGTTCATTTGTTTTTATTCATGTACTAATCCTTGTATTTCTAATGAATGCTTTAATTTCACATTGGAGAAAATTCAGATAATTATTTAAAAATAATCTTGTGTTTTTTATATTTATAAAAAAATCCATTAGTTCCAATTAATATAACTTTAATGAATAATTGATGGTAATTTTGTCCTAAAATATTTTAATGTTTTTTTAATTTTCTGAATCATTATCAAAAGAAAACCATTTCTAACTATTAACTTAAAAAATAATGTATATAAATAAAAGCTATGAAATTTAAGGTATTAACCTTATATTTCATAGCCTTTTTAATTAAAAATGAAATTTACATTCTTTAAAATTTCATAACTTTAGCTTTCTATACCTACTCTTGCCTGAACTCCTTGTGTATAGTAATGCTTTATTTCCTTCATTTCTGTTACTAAATCAGCTTTTTCAATAAGCTTCTCATTTGCATATCTACCTGTAAGTATTACTTCTACATTTTCTTTTCTACTATCTAACATTTCTATAACTTCTTCTACAGGGAAAAGCTCATAGAATACAGCGATGTTTATTTCATCTAAAACAACTACATCATATTCTCCAGAAGTTAAAACTTCCTTTGCTCTTTCTAAGCCTTTTCTAGCTTCTGCTATATCTGCCTTAGTTGGCTTATTAAATATAAAATGATCTCCTCCAAATTGTTCTAATGTAAAGGTAGGTAAATATTTTACTGCATTTAATTCACTATATTTCATGCCTTTAGTAAACTGTCCAAAAAAAACATTTTTGCCAGCGCAAACAGCTCTAAGTGATAATCCTAAAGCTGCAGTAGTTTTTCCTTTACCATTACCTGTATACATTTGAATATATCCTTTATCCATGACAAATACCCTCTTCCTTTATATACTAAATATTAACAACTCAACTATCCTCTAAAAAGTTGCGTTGCATTATGCTTATATTAAGTGAAAATTCAATTAATAATTAACTTTTTACTTATATCTCAATCTTATCTAAACTTTGTATTGGATATATTTTATAACCATTTAATTGCCTCGCAACCTTTACCGCATAATTAAATTTCTCATCATCTTCATATATTATTCCCAATACATTTCCACTGTGAGCCCCAATTATTCCAAGGCCGCAAGTTTTATTTTTTATACTTATTACATCTTTTATCCAATCATAATAAAGCCTTTTTTGATTTCTAATAATGCTTTCCGTAGACACATAAGAAAGCTTTTTCAAATTTTTTTCCTGTATAGCTTCTTTTAAAACTTCATATAAATCATCTGCTTTACTTAATTCAGGTAACTTTTTACTATTAAATTCTACTGTATCTACTACATTTTCCCCTTCAAAAGCTAATATATTATATTTAAAATATGAACCTATTTTTTCTTTATAAATTCCCTTTTTATAATCAAATATAGTAGCTTCATTAAAAATTATGCTATCTGTAGGTTCTATTTTTATGCACTGTTCTATAAGTTCCTGCTCATTAAATTCCCTTTTAAACAGCTTCAACAAACAAGCATAAACTCCACATAAATCTGCGGTACTGCTTGCCATACCTTTTCCATAGGGTATGTGCGAAAATATTTCTATATCTAAATTATCTATGTAATTTTTATAATCCCATTTAGTTAAAACATTATCCAAAAATCCAGCTGCTTTTTTCCATTTAAATTTATTCTTAGGGCTTGTACTCTCTAATACTTTAACATTAGTATAAATATTAACTGGACAAGACAGCAAAACATCCCTATCCTGCACCCTGCCTTGAAGCACTTCTCCAAAACTCCCTGGGTATTTTGTTGTAAACTCCATAAAATACACCCTTTACCTTTTAGTTTTTATTAAGGCATATTCAAAAATAACTAGTCAGTATTTTAGTGTATTTTCTTTTATATGCCTAACTTAAGTTTTTCCACAATATATTGCACTAGGTTTTTTTCATCATAGAAAATAGTTTTATATTTTCTGTTACTTCTATCTATTATAAAAGCATATATATCATTATCTACACATGCCCTTATTTTATCCTCTGTTCCACCTTGAATACCACTGTCTTTTAATATCATAGCTTTTGCTTCATATTCTTTTATAAAGGCACAATTTAAATTATAACTTATAGGTCCCTTCATAGCTATTATATCATCAATTTTTACACCTTTGTTTAAACATTCATTCATAACCTTTATAGAAGGTAATACTCTATGAATTATTCGGTTTTCTATATTTAAAGATAATATTTTATCTAAATTTCTACTTCCGCTGGTATTAAGTATAGTTCCCTTTATATACTTTAGTTTATCATAAAGTCCTTCATAATTTTCTACTTCTATAACTTTTTCATGATTTTTAAACTTATCTACACAGGATGCTCTTTCATATCTTACATAATCTATATTTAAATCACTGCAAGCTTTAATAGCATTATCAGTAATTTCTAATGCATAAGGATGTGATGCATCCACAAGCATATCCACACCCTTTTCTTTAAATAATTCCTTTAATCCTTGCAAATTTAAAGGTTTTGTATTTAAACATGCATACTTATAATTTTGTAGTAGTTCTCCACCATATTCAGTAGCAGTGGATATTAATATATCTTCAGTAAATTTGTTTAAAAGAGATAGTATTTTTTTTCCTTCTGAAGTTCCAAGAATCAAACCTATCATGTTAAAAATCTCCAATCTTTAAAAAATGTAAAACATTTTCAGAGGACATTTGACAGAGGACAGAGGACAATGAAGGTGAGTTTTCTTCCTTACGTCAGAAAACTAATTTATTTCTAAAGCTTGTTTTACTAATGCAAAATAAGCTTTAAATTTATATTAGTCATCAATGTTTCACTTTAGTGAAACAAGTATTTGAAAATTTAATTAAAGATTTTTCGGAGCACAGCGGAGAAAACTCCTCCTTCACTGTCCTCTGTCAATTGTCCTTTGTCCTCTAAAAAATCCTCTGTCCTCTGAAAAAGTTGATTCACAATTTGCTTATTATATTAAGTTAAACTTTCGTATATCCAAAAGTTCAGTTACTTAAATAATGGGTTTCCATTTATGGAATCTTTAATATGTTCTACATATATATCCTGAAAAGCTTTATTTTCACCTAATCCATGTAAATACACATTAACCTTAAATCCTTCTTCTTCTAATTCAGTTTTCCAGGAATCTTCTTCCCCTGCCATATCATTTATAGCATGATCACCTGCTACCAACATAAAAGGCATTAATGTAACCTCTTGTATATTATCCTGTCTCATCTTTGGAATTACATTTTCTAAGGTAGGATACCCCTCTACTGTTCCTACATACACCGTATCCAAGTTTCCATCCTTTAACATGTACTGAAGTAAAGCATAACTAGAATTAGCTGGATGCACAGAACCATGCCCCATAAGTACTACTGCATGATTCTTATCCATAACAGGAAGCTGTTTTTTTAATGCATTTACTGCTATTTTATAATCATTTTCTCTATATAAAATGGGTCTTCCTAAAACTAATTTAGAAAAGGTATCTTTATATTTATTTACTCCATTTATTACCTTATCATATTCATCTCCAGGCATGATATGTAATGGCTGAACATAAACTTCATCAAAACCATCATCATTCATTTTTTCTAAGGCCTCTTCTACAGTATCTATAAATAGCCTTTTTTCTTCTTTTAATTTTTTAATTATCATATAAGAAGTAAATGCTCTTCTTACCTCATATTCTGGAAAACATTCTCTTATTTTATTTTCTGTACTCTCAATACAAAGTTCAAAGGCCTGTGGAATACTTGTTCCAAAACTTGCTACCAATATACCCTTTTTTCCCATAATAAATTCTCCATTCTTAAATATTAATTACTAACTAAACATTATATCCTCTAGGAGTTATAAATTCATTATCCTTTATATAACTTTTACTATTTCCTATTATTACAATTGAAAACATGTCTACATTAGTGTCATCAAAAGAATCCATTGTAAATAATGTTCTTTCTTCACCATCTCTTAAGGCATTTTTAACTACAGCAATTGGTGTAGTTCCTTCTCTATATTTTTTTATTATATCCATACATTCCTTTAAATAAAGAGGTCTTCCATTACTTTTAGGATTATACAATGAAATAATAAAATCTCCTTGTGCTGCTAGTTCAACTCTCTTTTTTATAAGCTCATAAGGCGTCATAAGATCACTTAAACTTATATTGCAGTTATCATGCATAAGAGGTGCTCCTACTACTGAAGCTGCTGCTGAAGATGCTGTAACTCCTGGTACTATTTCTACATCTTCATCTTTTCTCATTTCTAATATAAGTCCTGCCATTCCATAAATTCCAGCATCTCCTGTACTTACTATGGAAACTACCTTATCCTTTGACAATTCTAGTGCCTTTTTACATCTTTCTACTTCACCACGCATACCTGTGGAAAATATAACTTTATCCTTTATAATAGGTTTTATAAATTCTATGTATTTAGTATATCCTACTATAATGTCACTTTCTTCTAGTGCTTTTACTGATTTCACAGTCATATAATCTAATCCACCTGGTCCAATTCCTACAACATAAAGTTTTCCCATACTAACACTTCCTTCTATTAAGTTTAAATCTCACCAATACAAATAGTCATACCCTGAGCTTTTATTTTTTCTGTAATTAGTGCTCCTCCTGATAACTCAACGCAGGGTTCACACACAGCCCTAACCCCTATAGTTTTTTCTACAAAATCACTACCTGCATACTTATGATGTATCTTTTTTATTTCTTCTAAAGAAAATATCTTAAGTTCACAGCCTAAGTATTCTCTTAATTTTAATATAGCCTTTTCATCTTTTTTAATTTCCACTGTGGCAATAGACTTTACTGCCCTTTTATCTAAATCATATTCTTCTAAAATACGCTCTACAGAATCTCTCATTTTATCTGTATCAAAATCTTTTCTGCATCCTATTCCAAGTACAATATCTTTTCTTATAAGCTTTAAGCTATTTTCTTTACATGCATCAAAGGTTTCTTTTAAATTATGAGTAACATATACCATTCCTTCAGCTTCTTCTATGCTGCTTGTATACCCTTTTGGTAAAGCTATGATATTTTTATTATCTAAAAAAGCTACCTGTTTTTTATCTACTAATAAAGCTGCAATATTTTTAGCATCTTTAAGATTATCTATTACAAGTCCATAATCTTTGGCAATTATATCAGGTGCAGTAACTCCCATATTATCCGTAGCAGTTGTTATAACAGGAGTACTTTTTAGTATATTTGCTACCCTTAAGGTTAATTCATTAGCTCCTCCCAGGTGTCCACTAAGTAAGCTTATAACAAACTTAGAACTACTGTCTATAACTAGTACCGCTGGATCTTTATCCTTACTTTCTAGATAATTTGCTATAGCTCTTACTGCTATTCCTGTGGAACTTATGAATATTATTGCTTTATATTCTTTAATGATTTTTTCGGTTAAAACCTTTATACCACTTTTTTTTACAGTTTCTCTAGAGTACAGGTCTATATCCAAGCTTTCCTTAAGCTTTTCTGCAATAATATCACCTTGCTCAGTTACACTAATTACTGCTATCTTCATCTTTTCCCTTTCTGAACATATGTGAAAAACCTTCATCATATAAGAGACTTTTATTATATTCACAATCTATAAAGTCACCTACAAGTATTTGGGCTGTTTTTGTTATATTTTCCTTTTTAACTTTTTCAGCTATATCATCTAAAGTTCCTATAACACATTTTTGATCTTCCCAAGTAGCTCTTTGAATTACAGCTATAGGCACATTTCTTCCATATCCCTTTTTAAGCTTTTCAACTACTTTATCTATCATACTTACAGAAAGGAATAATGCCATAGATGCACCTATAGATGCTAACTTTTCTAAGCTTTCTTTTTCTGGTACTGGAGTTCTTCCTTCTACCCTAGTGAGTATTACAGTTTGGCTTACATTTGGAAGTGTAAATTCTCTTTTTATGGCAGATGCAGCTGCTGTAAAGGAACTTACTCCTGGAACTACTTCATAAGGTATATTGAATTTTTCAAGCTCATCCATTTGTTCTTTTATTGCACCATATATAGCTGGATCTCCAGTATGAAGTCTAACTACCTTTTTATTTTCTTTATAAGATTTCTCTATAACTTCTATAACTTCATTTAATGTCATAGATGCTGAATTATGTATTTCTACACCTTCCTTGCAGTTTTTAAAATGTTCTTTACTTACTAATGAACCTGCATATATTATTACATCAGCTTCCATTAATATATTTCTTCCCTTAACAGTTATTAAATCTGGATCTCCTGGTCCTGCTCCTATAAAATACACTACGTTTTTCATAATTAGTCTCCCCTTTTCTTAGTCTCTTTGAGCTATAATAAGTGACATATAATCTTTATTTTTTAATATTTCTTCCCTATCTCTAAATACTTCCTGACCTTCTCTATATGCTCTTTTTACAAAAACATATTTAAATCCTTTTTTATCTAAAACATCAAGTACCTTTTCTTCAACTTTATAAACCTTCATTATTACCACAAATTTTTCATCGGTAATTTTGTCCACCTGAGTTGCTGGAAGTATTAAAACTCTCTCATCACCTATAACTATAGGCTCACCTGCAATGCTTGCTCCAGCACAAAATGAAGTTATACCAGGTACTGTTTCTGTATTATATCCATGATCTTTTATATATTTTAATAGGTATATGTATGTACTATACACGAAAGGATCTCCTATAGTTAAAAAAGCAATATCCTTTCCTTGTTTTAATTTTTCCTCAATGGTTTTGAAAGCCTTATGTATCTTTTCTTCCTGCTCTGCTCCTCCCATAGGAAAATGTTTAACCATTACCTCTTTATCTTCAGTAATAAAGTTTTTAGCAGTTTCCAGCGCAATACTATTTCCACCTTCTTTAGCAGATGGAGCTATTATAACATCACACTTTTTAATAACATTTACAGCTTTTAATGTTAAAAGTTCTTCTGCTCCTGGACCTACTCCTACACCATATAAAGTTCCTAATTTTGTAGCTTTACTTTCCATAATTGATTACACTCCTACTTTTTAATTTTCACTAAAAATTGATCTACTTTGTTTTTGTTCCTGTTAAGATGAATATGCTGTTATTTGAAAACATCATATAGCTTTTTCCTCTACTTTTATTTACAGAAATCTGCGCACATTCAACATTATAATCTAAAGCTTTTAAGGTATTCATAGCTCTATATAAATTATCTAAAGTGATAAAATTCAATACCATATTTCTTCCTTTTTTAAGCTTTAAATCATAACTTTTAATTATTTTTTCTATGTTTCCACCACTGCCGCCTATAAATATAGCATCAAAGGTTGCTTTTATGCTTTCCTCTACTTCCATTGCTTCTCCTTCTACTATATTTAAATTTTCAGTTTGGAACTTTTCTTTATTTAACTTTATCATCTTAAGAGCTTCTTTGTCCTTTTCTATAGCTATTACTTCACCTTTTGAACAAATTTTAGCTATCTGTATGCTTACAGAACCTGTTCCTGCACCTATATCTAAAACCCTGTAGTCCTCTTTAAGTTCTAGCTTAGCAGTACTTAAAATTCTAACTTCTTCCTTAGTCATAGGGCAGTCCCCTCTTATAAATTCATCATCCCTTATATAAATCATTTCTCGTTTTCCTCCACACAGTATTCCAAGTTTTCTACTACTGCTACACATAAATTACTGAAGCTCATATTCTCCATTTCTTCTATATCCGCTATAGTAATCTTTTCATCTTCATAAGATAAATTTTCTCCCACATATACTCTGGCTTTTACATTTTTTTCATTAAGTTCTTTACATATATAAGCTGGAGTATGTTTTTTATCTGTGAGCCATATAGATACAGCATTATCTCTTACTATGTCATTAAATTTGTCTTCTCTTCCATGGAGACTTCCTAAAAAAGTCCCCTGCCAGCTCTTTCCTATTTTACTCATCATATATTGAAAAGAACTTAATCCTGGAATTATTTCTATATTCCCTTTATAATTTTTCTTCAAATAATCTGTTATACCATAGAAAAGAGGATCTCCTGATGCAACTACTGACACATTTTTGCTTTCTTTAGAATTTATTAACTCTATTATATCTGTAAGCTTCTTTACTATAACTTTATTTCCTTTAACAAAATAAATACTTTCAATGGCTCTTTCAAATCCAATTATTAAATCAGACTTTTTTAAAGTATCTATAGCCTTTGGTAATATGTAATCTTTGTTTCCAGGGCCTATCCCCACAATATAAACTTTATTCTCCATTTCTTAAAACCACCTTTTTTCAGAGGACATTTGACAGAGGACAGAGGACAATGAAGGTTGATTTTTTGCTAATGCAAAAGAATCTTTAAATTTATATAAATAAGCAATGTTTCGCTTTAGCGAAACGAGCATTGAAAAGCTTAATTAAAGATTTTTCGTAGTGCAGCGTAGAAAAATCCTCCTTCACTGTCCTCTGTCAATTGTCCTCTGTCCTCTGTCCTCTCAAAATATTGCTTCATAATATTTTTAATTAATGTATTACTTTCCACTTTAATTGCCTTTCTCTACACTGCTATAAAGTATTCCTCTATCCATAGCATACATAATAACCTCTGCCTTTATATTATTGTAGGTGTACTGTTCTATTTTATTTTTCACTTTTACACCAATATTTTTATATAATTCTTCATATCCATCTCCAAGAAAATTCACAGCACCTTCTGTGGTTTTTTGATTATAAACCTTTTGTACAAGTTCTCTATCTTTTCCCATTAAAGCAAGTTCTAATGCCAGAGTTTCTAATCTTACATCACATATTCTACTGTGAGTATTAAAACAACCTGAAGCAACTTTACACAACTTGCCTATGTGTCCAACTATAAGTACTTTTTCAATACCTTTTTCCACACAGGCATTTAATGCAAAACCTAGGTAATTTGAGAATATAACCATTTTATCGGAGTCCAGTTTCTGTTCTTTGGCCATGTTTTCACCCATGTTTCCAAATAACAGTATCAAATCCTTATATCCTTTTATACTTTTCTGATTAATTTCAATTTCTATAGATTTTGTAAGAGCTTCCTCTGACATAGGTCTTACTATGCCTGTTGTTCCTAATATAGATATTCCACCCTGTATGTTAAGTCTTGGGTTAAAGGTTTTTTTAGCAATTTCTTCTCCTCTAGGTACAAATATAGTTATTTCCACACCTTTATTATTAAAAAGTACCTCTTTAACTTCCTTTTCAATCATTTTCCTTGGTACTGGGTTTATAGCCGGCTCCCCCTTTGCTACATACAAACCTTCACTACAAACCGTACCTACTCCAGTTCCACCCTTTAAGCTATAACCGCTTTCTTTCTTTTTCGCTCTTGCCCATATTTCTATACCATGTGTAATATCAGGATCGTCCCCACCATCCTTTAGCACACAACATTCTATGTAATCGTTGCCTTTTCTTATCTTTTCTATTGGTATTAAAAGCTCTATACCATAGGGTGTATCTATTTTTATTTCCTTTACCTCTTCATTAAAGTATAACATTCTTGTTGCCGCTTTTGCTGCCGCTGCTGCACAAGAACCTGTAGTATATCCGCATCTTAATCTTTTTCCATCACAATTCACATACATATCAAGCATATTTTCACCTTCTATCTGGACATTTTTTATAGGATTTCTAGCTCTCAATTTAACTTATACTACGAGAATTATTGGTAATGTTTGAAATCTATAAATATATCTTCAGAGGACAATTGACAGAGGACAGAGGACATTGAAGGTGAGTTTTCTTCCTTATGTCAGAAAACTAATTTATTTTTTTAGGCTTGTTTTGCTAATGCAAAACATCGCTTACTCATAAACTGCCATTAAAAAATAAAAAAGCAAGAGTTTTTTAATTAAAGATTTTTCGTAGTGCAGCGAAGAAAAATCCTCCTTCACTGTCCTCTGTCAATTGTCAACTGTCAACTAAAATATATTTAACTATTACTAATAAACATTTTTATAAGTTAATTTTCTATTTTATATTCCTATATTATGATACTATCTAGCTATCATATACATAAGTGCATTTACTATGGAGGCTGCTATACCACTTCCGCCTTTTCTTCCTCTTATAGTTATCATTGGAACATCTAACTTTTCTATTTCTTCTTTAGATTCTGCTGCTCCTACAAATCCTACTGGAGCTCCTACTATAAATTTAGGATTTGCCTTTCCCTGCTTTGTAAGTTCTATAAGTTTAAATAATGCTGTAGGTGCATTCCCAAAAACAAAGAATTCTACGCCTTCAGCTGCAGCTTTCTCTACTGCTGCCATAGAACGGGTTATTCCTCTCTCTTTAGCTATCTCTGTTACATCTTCTCTAGATACAAAACATTCCACTTTGCTGTTAAGCTTTTTTAATGCAGCTTTATTTATACCTGATGCAGCCATATTAGTATCTGTATATATTGTAGTTCCCTTTTTTAAAATCTCCAGTGCACTATCTATAGCACCTTCTCTTATATAAATTAAATCTTTATACTGAAAATCTGCTGTGGTATGTATAACTCTTTTTACTATTTTAAGCTCTCTTTCTGTGAAATTGTGGGGTCCCATTTCTTCTCCAATTATTTCAAAACTTCTTTCTTCTATGTCCATAGGAATTTTTATATAATCCATAATTTATTCTCCATTCTGCTTTTATTGCTACATTATTTTTCTCTAATATCCACATAACAGTGGCTATTTAATGCTGCTTCATCAAAAGTTGCCATATTATTCATAGCTTCAAGTGCTGCTTCTATAACATTGAATGCAAGAGGACAACCTGAACCTTCTCCTAATCTCATTCCTAAATTAAGCATTGGTTTTAAGTTAAGTTCTTTCATCATATAAACTGCTCCCGGTTCAGCTGAAAGATGCGAAGGAAATATAAAATCTATGACATTGTTATTTAATCTATATGCACAAAGTGCTGCTGCTGAAGATATTAAACCATCTATTACTATAGGCACTCTATTTTTTGCTGCTCCTAAAAAGCAACCACAAATTCCTGCTATATCCAAACCTCCTATTTTAGAAATTACATCTATAATATCATTTTTATCAGGTTTGTTTACTTCTATAGCTTTCTGTATAACTCTTTTTTTATTTTCAAATTGTTCTTCAGTAAGTCCTGACCCTTTTCCAGCTACAACATCTACTGAAAGATCTGTTAACACACTTAAAACTGCTGCACTAGTACTAGTATTTCCTATCCCCATTTCTCCTGTGCCAAACAAATCATAGCCTTCTTTAACTAACTTATCTACAACTTCTATTCCTGCTTCTATAGCTTTTACAGCTTCTTCCCTAGTCATTGCAGGTTCCTTAGCCATATTTTTAGTACCATATACTACTTTCTTGTTTACTATTTTAGGATTGTTAAATTCTCCCTTAACTCCAACATCTACAACAGTTATATCTGATTTGGCATACTTAGCCAAAACGCATACCCCTGTTATACCTCTAGTAAAATTATTAGTAACAGTTGCAGTAGCACTTTGATCACAACAGCTTACTCCTTCTTCACAAACACCATTATCTGCACACATTATTACTATATTTTTTTTATTTATTTTATTATATATTTTTCCTGTAATACCAGCCATTTTTGCAGCTATTTCTTCCAGTTCCCCTAAGCTTCCTATAGGTTTGGTAAGATTGTCTAGTCTATCCCAAGCTGACTTTATAGCTTCTTTATTTGATGAATTAATTGCTTTCAATGTTTCTTCTAATAATCCCACTGTTTTCCCCCCATTCTTATTTAGTGTGATATTTTAATAATGAGCTTTACTATTATTACTTTACAAGTTGCTTAATCATATCTAAATTTCCAAAAAAGTGTACATGTCCATAGGCACCTATTGTATTTTCCTTAGAATAACCACACTGCCATTTTTTTAAGGTCCCATCATAAACTTCTTTTGTTAAACTACAAATTTTATTTTCTTTTAAATCCACATAGGATTTGTGAAATTCATGACAATTAACCTTAGTACCTACATTAATAAGATTATTTTTTTCCATAACTTCAAGTTCTGCATATCCAAAATTTTGAAGTCTTTTAGTCATATAAGACTTGCCCTTAAAAAATCCTACAGTTTCAAATACTCTGTCATTGTCCATATTCTTTATACCCTCTGTGAGATACATTAAACCTCCACATTCAGCATAACAAGTTGTACCTTTTTCAAGAGCTTCTTTTATACTTAAAAGCATAGATTTATTTGAACTTAACTCTTCAATAAAAACTTCTGGGTATCCACCACCTAAATATAATAAATCCGTATGCTCTGGCATTTTATTATCTTTTATAGGGCTAAAGAAAGTAACCTCACCTAGCTCTTTTAAAAGTTCTATATTTTCAGTATAATAAAAGCTAAAAGCCTTATCATAAGCAATTGATATCTTTTTACCTTTGTTAATTAAATGATAGTTATCTTCATAATTTTCTGTTTCTTTAAAAAAGGTTATAAGCTCTTCAAAATTAACATATTTTAATATTAGTTCACTGCACAAATCTATCTTTTCATTTAAATCCTCTATTTCACTACTTTGCACAAGTCCTAAATGTCTGCTTTTTAATGATAGCTTTTCATCTTTAGGTACATATCCTAAAACTTTAACATTACAATTTTTTTCTACTGCAGCTTTTAACAACCTGTAGTAGCTTTCACTTATACTGTTAAATATAATACCTGCTATATTTGCATTTTCAAAATTAACTATTCCATTTATTTCTGCACATAAAGTAGCACTTTGAGCTTTAGGTGTTATAACCAGTATTATAGGAAGATTTAAAACTCTAGCCACATGTGCTGTAGAATATTTTGAATCTATTCCCTTGCCATCATAAAGACCCATAACCCCTTCTACTACACCCATGTCACCTTTTCCCCTAGAAAAAGCCACCTTTACACCTTCCTCGCCCATTAAAAACAAATCTAAATTTCTAGAAGGTTTTCCTGTTATGTAACTATGAAAAGCTGGATCTATGTAATCCGGACCTACCTTATATCCCTGTACATCAAATCCCTTTTTCATAAGAGCTTTCATAATTCCTAAAGTTATTGTGGTTTTTCCTCCACCACTACTGTTAGAGGATATTACTATACTTTTCAAGCATTACACCCCCTACTTACACATTCTTAACTTCATCCTTTAAACATAATGTAACGCGAACCCTTAAAAAATTCAAATATCAAAGAACAAATAATGATGAACTAAATTGCACTTAATAACACCTTTAATATATTCAAACAACAGGCTGCGCCCAATTTTTAAGCGTTATAACTTAGAATTAACTATAATTTTAATAAGTATACTGCAATGTACTAAGAAGTAACTTTCAACTGTATGGGAACTGATATATGTTGTAAAGGAATATTCGAACAAATTTTAGAAGTCCTTTGCTTGAGATATTGAAAAATATCGTAATTTTTGCCAGGACGGCAAAAGCTCCGAAAGCGACAGGACGTCGCATTTGAGGAGGTAGATATTTTTCAATATCTCAAGCATTAGAACTTCAAAATGAAGTGAGTTTTCCTTTACAACATATATCAGTGGGAATACAGTTGAAAGTTGCTTCGCTTACTTGCACTTATATCCTTATTAGAATTTCCTCATTAATTCAGCAAATTTTTCTACATGCTCTTCTGTATGTTTTACACATATAAACATAGCTTCAAACTGTGATGGTGCCATCATTATTCCACCCTTTAGCATATGTTCAAAATATCTTCCATATAGTTTGGTATCACTTTTCTTAGCATCTTTATAGTTTTCAACTTTTCCACCTTCATTAAAGAATATAGTCATCATAGTTTTCATTCTATTAACAACTATTGGAAGACCTTTTTCTTTTCCTATTTCCTCTGCTGCCTTTTGAATTCCTGCTCCTATTTTATCCATCTGATCATAATATGATAGATTATTATAAAGTTTTGTAACGGCTGCTAATCCTGCTGCCATAACTATTGGATTTCCAGACATTGTTCCTGCTTGATATACAGGACCGTTTGGTGCTAACTGTTCCATTAAATCTCTTCTTCCACCATAAGCACCACATGGAAGTCCGCCGCCCATAATCTTTGCAAAAGTTACTAAGTCAGGTTTTACTCCATAAAGGCTTTGTGCTCCTTTATATGCAACTCTAAAACCAGTCATAACTTCATCAAATATTAATATAGCGCCATACTTTGTGCAGATATCTCTTACACCCTGTAAAAATTCTTTTTTAGCTAATACAACTCCCATATTTCCTGCTACTACTTCTATAATAACTGCTGCTATTTCTTCTCCTTGTTTTTCAAAAAGTTCTTTAACACTATCTAAATCATTGTACTGAGCAATTAAAGTGTTTTCTATACTTCCTACAGGAACTCCAGGTGATCCTGGAATATTTGAAGTCATAACACCTGAACCTGCTTCAACTAAGAATCCATCAAAGTGTCCATGATAACATCCTGCAAATTTTATTATTTTATCTCTTTTTGTACATCCTCTAGCAAGCTTTATAGCACTCATAGTTGCTTCTGTTCCTGAATTAACCATTCTTATCATATCCACATTGTCTACAGTAGTGCATATATGTTTTGCTAACTTTAATTCAAGGTCTGTTGGTGTACCAAAAGCAATTGCATTTTCTGCTGTATCTTTTATTGCTTTTACTACATCTTCATCACAGTGTCCAAGTATCATAGGTCCCCATGCATCTACAAAGTCTACATACTCTTTTCCATCTTCATCATAAACATAGGCTCTTGAACCTTTTTTTATAACTGGAGGATCAATATCTAAACCTACATAAGCTCTAACTGGGCTATTTACTCCACCTGGCATATATATTTTTGATTCATTAAATATATCTGAATTTCTCAAATTGTAACTCCCCTAACATTTGTTTAATATTTTTCAAAATCTATTATTTATTTTAATATTACTTATATGCTACACGCTTTTAGCATATAGTGTTTGTATTATTTCCATAACTTCTTTGGATTGAAATATATTCACTAATGAATTTTCAAATTCATCATCGTTATTACATATATACGAAAAATCCATTTCATCTTCATATTCTTCATCTTCCAAAGCGTAAGTACAATCAATAGCAACAGGATAGTTCTTTTCCGGATTTGAATATAATGTAAATAAAGTATATGAATAATTATCTAAAGCTTGTGACGCTATTTCAAAATTAGTTGCAAACTTATAATTACCTTTTTTCTTAATTCCTAAATTTACCAATCGTATATAAAGTGTGCCTTTCATCTTCTTTTCAAATATATCTGCTTGTTCTTTCAAAATACTATGTGGAGCATTCTCTATTGATTTCTTTAGATCAATATTCCCCCATAAGTCTTTTCCCATTTAACACTACCTCCTTATAAATCCAACTTAAAAAATATTGGTAAGTGATCTGAATATTTTCTACAATCCGGAATTCCACTTTCTGTAAGCAATTCATTCAAATTAATTTTACTAATTATTTTTAAATCATTTATGCAAAACTTATCAATTAAACTCGGTCTTAAAATTACTTGGTCAAGTACGTTCCATGCATAACTTATAGGCGTTTTATGATAAAAATAACTTCCCATTGTACTATTCTTAGCATTTCCTAAAAGATGCCAAGTAGGATTATAAAAATACTTTCTATATTCGCCCAATACTTTTCTTTGCACTTCTTTTGCCACTTTATCACTCATTACTGCATGAAATCCTTCTGATGAAACCATCCCATCAGAAAATGGATTCATATTAAAATCTCCAATAACAATAGTTTTATCATTTTTATTTTCTTCTTCAAGCTTTTCAATTTCTCTTACAATTCTAGGCACATGTAAAGATAATTCTCTTTCCTCTAAATACATTTTACTAGGTAAATGTAGCGAAAACACCATAATTTCATCTATATTATTTTTGATCTTATAAGCTGAGAAGTATTTCCCATCTTTTAACTTAACAACATCATGTTTCAATGTATGAAACATAACTGTACGATTCTTAGGTAAATGTAATTCTAATTTAAAATCTTTATTATAATCTTTTAATCTTCTTTCCAAATACTCTAAGTCAGTTCCTTTAAATTCAGCTAAAATTAAAACATCAATCTTATTTTCTTTGCATAAACTTACAATTTCATTAATTAATACTTTTTTATTTAAATTCCAAAATAGAAAATTGATACCAGCCACCTCCTTTTAAGGCATATAAAAAGAACTACTACTTTAAAGGTGCCACAGATATTTTTTATCACACAAGAAAATATGTTCATCTATATCAAATGTATACTATCTTTCTTCTCTAATCCATCTAGCTGCCTGCAATGAATAATATGTAATAATCATTTTTGCTCCTGCTCTCTTTAATGATGTTAACATTTCAAGCGCTACTCTCTTTTCATCTATAAGTCCTGCTTTAGCTGCAGCTTTAACCATAGCATATTCTCCACTTACATTATAAGTTGCTATTGGAACATCATATCTATCCCTTGCCAATCTTATTACGTCTAGATAAGGCATTCCTGGTTTAACCATTATAATATCTGCACCTTCATCTATATCGTCTTCTATTTCAAGCATAGCTTCTCTTACATTAGCTGGGTCCATTTGATAACCCTTTCTATCTCCAAACTGAGGTGCTGAATCTGCTGCTTCTCTAAATGGTCCGTAGAAAGCTGAACAATATTTAGCACTATATGACATTATAGATACATTTTTAAAACCATTTTCATCAAGTGCATCTCTTATAGCTAATATTCTTCCATCCATCATATCAGAAGGTGCTATCATATCTGCTCCAGCTTTTGCGTGTGATACTGCTATTTTAGCTATATACTCTAAAGTTTCATCATTGTCTACGTGATGATCATGAACTATTCCACAGTGACCGTGACTTGTATATTCACACATACAAACATCTGTTATAACAAACATTTCTGGATCTAATTCTTTTATTTTTCTTACAGCCTTTTGAACTATTCCATTATCATCATAAGCTCCGCTACCACATTCATCTTTATGATCTGGAATTCCAAATAGTAATACACTTCTAACTCCAACTTCTCTCATTTCATCTACTATTTCATGTAATCTGTCTATAGAAAAATGATAATTGCCTTCTAAAGATGATATTTCTTCCTTTATGTTTGTTCCTTCTACTACAAATAATGGATATATAAAATCGCTTGTATGAAGGTAAGTTTCTCTTACCATTCCCCTTATAACTTTGTTTTCTCTTAGTCTTCTATGTCTTCTAAACATTTGGTCATTTCCCCTTTTTCTAATTATTTTTATATCAGTAAATATGTTTAATTATAATTACATTTTATTTTACATAATAGGCAACCTTTTTTGAGAGGACAATTGACAGAGGACATAGGACAATGAAGGTAAGTTTTCTTCCTTACGTCAGAAAACTAATTTAATTTAAAGCTTGCTTTGCTAACGTAAAAAATCTTTAAATTTATATAAATAAGATATCAGTAATGTTTTGCCTTAGCAAAACGAGCCTTCAAAAATTTAATTGAAGATTTTTTGTAGTGCAGTGGAGAAAAATCCTCCTTCACTGTCCTCTGTCAATTGTCCTCTGTCCTCTCAAAAATAGTATGTCTTATTATTTTTACATTACCAATGTTAAACTATTAATTCTTATCTACTAACTTCTTAAGAACTCCCTCAGTAGTATATTCATCACAAACTTCATACTTTATTCCTTGTTTTTCTAATGTGCTACCCGTAATAGGTCCTATGGCAATTACACTCTTTTCTTTTATGCTGTCTACTCCAACTAGTTCTATCATATTGTTTACAGTACTTGGACTTGTAAATATTACTGTATCCACATTATCAAAGCATTTATTATTAGGCAGCGTTCCTACTACTGTTTCATAAACATAACATTCATCTACAGTGCAGCCTTTTTCTCTTAAAGCTTCTACTAAATAAGGTCTTGCATTTTTAGCTCTTGGCAAGAATATCTTATCTCCAGGTTTTACAAAGTCCTTCATTTTTTCAAATAAACTTTCTGCTACAAACTTTTCTGCAATAATTTTAGGAATAATTCCTCTTTCCTTTATAGCTTTTTCAGTAGCAGGTCCTATAGCAGCAAAAACTGCTTTTATTCCTCTTATATCATAATCATTATTATTTAAATAATCAAAGAAGTTATTTACTCCATTTACACTGGTAAATACCATGTAATCATAAGAAGCTAATTTATCTATATATTGTTTAAGTGCTTCTCCATTAGGTTTTATTTCTATAGAATTTATTTCTGTAACCTCTGCACCTAAATCTATTAACTTTTCTCTTATCTCTTTTGATTGTTCCTTAGTTCTAGTTATACATACATTTTGCCCAAACAGCGGCTTTTTTTCATACCAATTTAATTTATCATTAAACTGTACGACTTGTCCTACCACTATAATAGATGGAGAATGTAATTCTGCTTTTAAGGCTTTTTCTTCTATATCTTTTAAAGTTCCTACCACCTTTTTTTGTTTAGCAGTAGTTCCTCTCATAACCACTGCACAAGGAGTAGCTTCATTCATTCCACTTTCCATAAGTTTTTTTGAAATAACACCTAAATTTTCAAATCCCATTAAAAATACAAGTGTACCTCCAACATTGGCTGCAGCATCCCAGTTAATATTTAACTTTTCAGCACTTTTTCCAGTAAACACATGAAAACTCTGTGCTATCTTTCTATGTGTTACAGGTATACCACCATAATTAAGTACAGAAATAGGAGATGTGATTCCAGGAATAACTTCAAAATCTATTCCTTCATCTATAAGCCTTAAAGCTTCTTCTCCTCCTCTTCCAAATATGTAAGGATCGCCGCCTTTTATTCTTCCAACAATATGTCCCTGTTTAGCTAGTTCTACCAGCATATTATTAATTTCATCTTGTGTTTTATAATGACATCCTGGTTCTTTTCCACAGTAATATATTTTACAATCTGGATTTAAGTATTTTAAAATACCCACTCCAGCAAGTCTATCATACATTACAGCTGTACACTTTCCTAACTTTCTTGCAGCCTTTAAAGTTATAAGTTCTTCATCACCTGGTCCCGCTCCTATAAGATAAACCATTCCCATTTAGCTCTCATCCCTTTCATATTATGCTTCTATAATTTTTTTACCCAATTTATAACCTAACTCAATATAATCTTCTTTGCTTCCAGATATACCTCTTTTTACAAGTTTATCTCCAACCTGGAATATTCCTATAATATCAATTGTTTCTCCATTTATTTCAGCATAAGCACCTATAGTTGAATGACAATCACCATTTAAAGTTCTCATAAAGCTTCTTTCAGCTTCCACGCAAATTCTTGTGTTTTCATCTTCTAATTTTTTAAAAACATCTTCGTTTGCGCTGTTTTTCTTTGTCTCTATTCCTAAAGCTCCCTGACCTACTGCTGGTACTATTTCATCTACAGTAAAATAATCTGTTATAATGTTTTCCATATCCATTCTTTTAAGGCCTGCTGCTGCTAGTATTATTCCATCTAAATTTTCTTTTTCTATTTTAGCTATTCTAGTTTGAACATTTCCCCTTATAGGTACTATTTCTAAATCAGGTCTCAAAAGTTTAATTTGTGCAGCTCTTCTATTGCTGCTGGTTCCAATTTTTGCTCCCTTTTTTAATTCTTTAAAATGAACACCATTCATGGAAACAAATACATCTCTCACATCTTCTCTAGGAGGCATAGCCACTATATCAAACATATCTGGAATATCAAAAGGTACATCTTTCATACTGTGTACTGCAGCATCTGCTTCATCCTTATACAAAGCCGTTTCTATTTCTTTTACAAAAAGTCCTTTTCCACCAATTTTACTTAATGATACATCCAATATTTTATCGCCTGTAGTTTCAAATAAAAGCTTTTCACATTCCACATTGCAATTTTCTTTTACAAGCTTCATTATGGTTTCTGTTTGTACTTGAGCTAACTTACTTCTACGAGTTGCAATTTTTAATTTCAAAATCAATCACCATCCTAATTTATAATGTCATCATTTAGTCATGCAATATTCTTATGTCTTTAGTACTTAGAAAACAGACATTCTTTAATCCTGCTTTAAATAAGCCGAAGTATTAGAGTTACCAGTCATCTGTGTAGAACATTTTTAACACTATATTTTCTTTGCCTTTTTCATAAAAAAAGTAAAAATCCTCAGAACACATGAATTTCATTATTTCTCTTTTTTTACTGCTTTCCTTAATACTATTTCTTACATTTGATGTAAATTCAATAAACTCATCATATTTACCTATATAATCTTTTATCTTATCTGCTATATATACAGCCGCTCTAGGGTTTTTGTTTGAAGTATTTACTCCTAAAAAAATATTCTTTGTATTTCTTTGGCAGGGAGTAACACATAATCCATGTTCAGGGCTGCTGCAATCAATGTATAGTTTACAGCTTTCTTCGCAATGCTGCCTTACATTCTCATTTACTTTTTTAGAATCAGTAGCAATTATAACTATATGATTACATCTTATATACTCTTCTTTATATTCCGATTTTATAACTTTTAAATTACTGCTGTTTTCTAATTCTTTAAAACCTTCATTAAATTCCTTGGAAACTACTGAAACAAAGCATCCTTTTTTTACAAAGGTTTTAGCTTTTATTAAAGCAGCATTTCCTCCTCCAACAACAAGAACATTTATCTTACTGGATATAAGTGAAAGCATTGTATATTCTATTCTGCTACATAAAATATCTTCTTTATTATTTTCATACAATCCTCTGCACTTCCCTTCAGCTGTTCCTCCTTCAATACATCTATAGCCCTATTAATAAAAGCATCTGTTGTGCTTTTAAAAAGTACTTCAGCTAATTTTTCATTATCCTTAGTATGTCTCTTATTTTTAAAAGTTTTATATCTTTTCTTATATACTTTTTCTCCACACTTTTTAAGATTTACTATTTCTCCGGAAATGCCCTGTATTTTCTGCCAATCCAAAAACTCTTTAATATGTTTATCAATTATACATCTATTTTTAATCATTATAGCTTTTCTCTTTTTTCTATTTTCATCATCAATGGAACTTACTTTATCAATATTGTATACTGTTACATTTTCCATACTATAAACATCTTCTTCAACATCTCTAGGTACAGCTAAATCAAATATAGCCATATTTTTATCCGGTAAGTTTTCTCTCCTTACCACACAATGAGGTGCTGAAGTACAGGATATTATACAGTCTACATTCTGATAATTTTTTATTCTTTCATCAAAATTTATAGTCTTTACTCTAGGATCATCTATATTTACAACTTTAGGATTTCTCACTGCTATATAAAGTACTTCAAAACTTGAGGATAAAATATACTTTGCTGCAAGCTGCCCAACCTCACCAAATCCTAATAGCATAAATCTTTTTATTCCAAGCTTTCTACTTTCATTAACTGCTATAGAAGATGATGATACAGGTATCTTATAAAGATTTGATCTTGTTCTAAACTCTTTTCCGCAGGTTACTGCAATTTGGAAAAGTCTCTGTAAATCTTTATGTACAGTTTTAGAATTCAAAGCAATTTCATAAGCTTCTTTAATTTGAGCTAAAATTTGATCTTCTCCCAAAATTAAAGAATGAAATCCACATACTACATCCATTAGATGCCTAATTACTTCATTATTTTTGTAATGAAAGGTATAACTTTTTAAGTTTTTATCCCAACCTAATATATCAAAAACCTTATTTACCATATCATCATCACAATTTTCAGCCTTAAAATATATTTCAGTTCTATTACAGGTGCTTATTACTACAACTTCATCACAAACTTCTTTTAAACTCTTTGTGTACTTTTCACAGCGTTTCTGTATTACAGAAAATTTTTCTCTTATTTCTAACTTTACATCACTTTTTAAACCTATAAGTTGTATCATTATTACCATCTCCCAAAATAATTGAACATCAAAAATCTAAACTAACGAGTTTAAAAGTTTTATAACTCTATTATTATCTTCTCTGCTTTTAATGGCTAACCTAATATATTTTTCGTTTAAAGTTCTGAAATTATCACATTTTCTAATTGCAATTCCTTTTTCTAAACAAGTTTTATATAACTTCTGGCAATCTAAATTTTTAAGCCTACATAATACAAAATTAGAATAAGTACTATACACTTCTTCTATAAAACCTATTTTCTTTAAGTTTGAAATCATATACTTTCTCTCTTCATCAATCCATATTAATGAATTTTCTATATAGTCTTTATCCTTCAAAACATATTTTGCTGCAGTTTCTGCAAAACAATTTATATTCCAGGGATTTTGTTTGCTTTTAATTTCACTTATAAGTTTCTCATTCTTGCTTATTCCATATCCTATTCTAATACCAGGCATAGCAAAGAACTTAGTTAAAGCTCTAATTATAAATATACACTTATAACTTTCTATTTCCTCTAAAAAGCTAAAATTATTTTTACCTGTAAATTCTATAAACGCTTCATCTATTATAATTGTTTTATTATTTTCTTCACAAAAATCCAATATAGTTTTAAATTCATCTTTATTTATTATTCCACCATTAGGATTATTAGGATTGCCTATGATAAGTAAATCCGATTTTTGAATTTTAAACAGTATATCTTCATAATCATAGGTCATATCTTTTTTCATTGTAGAATATATTACGTTACATCCCCATTTTAAAGCATTTTTTTCATATTCTATAAAGGAGGGAACTACTATACAAACCTTTTTAAAACAGCTTATTGACAAATCTATGATTTCTGCAGCACCATTTCCAAGAACTATATCACTTTCACAAATAGAAAATTTATTTGTTTTACAAGGCTCGTCCTTAAAATAATTTCTACTGAACTCTAGATATTCTCTAATATATTTTTTTAAACTTCTATACTCAACATCTGGATACTTTTTTACTGCTTCTAAAGCTTCATTTATATGATCTCTAAAACTTACTGGAACGCCTAATGGATTTATATTAGAACTAAAATCTAAAATTTCTTTTCCCTTTAGAATACCTTCTGTGTATACGTCTCCTCCATGTTCCATTTAAATCACTTCCTAAATCACTTTTTATCAGATATAACTTACTTCTTAATAAATGCAAATATAAACGCAGCGTATATAATCAGCATACAAACCTCTGAAGCGTACATAAGTTTTACAGATTCATTTATATGTTCAAAACTCAATGTCTTTTTCCTATCGCCAATTGTAGGCTTATAAACTACTTCACCAAAATATACATTAGTGCCTCCCAGCTGTACTTTCATAGCTCCAGCTGCAGCTGCTTCAGGATAAGCACAGTTTGGACTTTTATGATTTTTTCTATCTCTAACCATTATTTTAAAACTTTCTATGGCATTACCTTTAACTACAAAAGCAGTTAAACACATAAGTACTCCAGTTATTCTTGCAGGTATAAAATTGAAAACGTCATCTACCTTAGCTGGAAAAAATCCTATATACTTATATTTTTCATTCATATATCCAAGCATTGAATCCATAGTATTTACAGCTTTATACATCATTGCTAAAGGTGCTCCTCCAATTATTGCATAAAATAAAGGTGCAATAACTCCATCAGAAGCATTTTCAGCTACTGTTTCTACATCGGCTCTTATTATTTCATTATCACTAAGCTCCTTTGTATCCCTTCCAACTATATAAGAGAGCATTAATCGAGCTTTTTCTATATCTTTATCTTTCAATGCATAATAAACTTTTTTAGCCTCTTTACTTAAACATTTTGCTGCTAATGTTGTCCATAATATTATTACATTTAAAACATGATATAGTAAAGGTATTGAACTTACTAATTTTAAAATTCCAAATGTGATAAAAAAGCTTACACCTGCTGTAATTATTACAATAAGTCCTCCAAAGGCTTTAATACCTGCATTGGATTTACATAATTTTCTTCCCTGTTTTTCAAGAAAACCTATGAGTTTTCCTATATATATAATAGGATGTGGTAACCAGTTAGGATCACCAATTAGCCAATCTATTATTACAGCTAAAATTATATCTAAAATATTCATTGCCATAAAAGATGCTATCACAATAAATCACCCCATTATTTTTTCATTCCTATAATATTGTATATACTTTTTATATCTAAATTTTCTCTAACAATATCCGCTAATTTATCTAATTCTTTTTCCCTTAAATTTTCATATACATAAGACTTTTTAGTTTTCATGTCTTTTCTTACTCTTATCTTATTTAAAACGTATTCTCTAAAGTCTACACCATCAAAAACTCCATGTATATAACTTCCCATGATGTTTCCTTCATTATTTACAGCTCCATCTTGCAGAGAAACCTGTTTTCCATTCTTATCTACAATCTCAAATAAAGGCTTTGCACTTTCACCATAAGTGCATATTCCCATATGTATTTCATAACCATATATATTTATCTTTCTTTTTTCTGTTGAAGCTTCATCTTTATATACAGTAAATTCTTCTAAGCTTTCTGCTTTTATTCTTGTAGTAACCTTTTCTTTTTCAAATATAGTATCTATATCTAAAAGCCCCATTGCTTCAACTTCTGGAACTTCTGTTTCCACACCATATGGATCTTTTATTACTTTTCCAAGCATCTGATATCCACCACAAATTCCTATAACAAAGCCTTTTTTACTATATTCTTTTATACGTGCCTCTAAACCGCACTTTCTAAGCTGAAGTAAATCTTCAATGGTATTTTTGCTTCCTGGAACTATAAGCAGGTCAGGATCTCCAAATTCCTCAGCAGAACTTACAAATCTTACGGATACATCTTCTTCACTCTTTAATGAATCTAAATCTGTAAAGTTAGATATATGCGGAAGTTTTATTACAGCTATATCTATAGGTGCTGTTACCTTTGTATTAAATTCCACTGCTCCATCTTCATCTTCTAATGCTAATCTAAAATGAGGAATTACTCCTAGGCATGGAATCTTTATTATATCTTCAAGCATAGTTAGTCCTGGCTTTAATATTTCCACATCTCCTCTGAACTTGTTTATTATAGTACCTTTAACTCTCTTTTTTTCTTCTTCGCTAAATAAAAGCATAGTTCCAGCTAAAGATGCAAATACTCCACCTTTATCTATATCTCCAGCTAATAAAACAGGAGCATCAACAATTTCTGCCATTCCCATATTTACTATATCTCTATCTCTTAAGTTTATTTCTGCTGGACTTCCTGCACCTTCCATAACTATAATATCAAATCTTTTTTCCATATCCTCAAATTGTTCTTTTAGCATATCTCTAAACTCTAATTTCATGTTGTGATATTCCATAGCAGTACTGTTTCCATAAACTTTTCCATTGACTATGATTTGACATTTCTTATCAGAAGTTGGTTTTAAAAGTATAGGGTTCATATAAGCTTCTGGCTGAAGTCCTGCAGCATAAGCTTGAAGTACCTGTGCACGCCCCATTTCTTTTCCGTCTAAAGTTATGTATGAATTTAGAGACATATTTTGAGATTTAAAAGGACATACCGAATATCCATCCTGTTTAAAAATCCTACAAAGTGCTGTTACTAGTATACTTTTACCTACAGATGATCCTGTGCCTTGAATCATAATTTTAGCCATACTAACCATTCCCCTCTTAAATTGATATAATGAAAAAAGTTGTCAAAAAATACTTTCTATGCAGTATTTTCATACTTTTCAAGTTACTGCATAGCCTTCGAATTTTAAGACAACTATCTCTATAAATAAAAAAACCGGCAACCGCCGGAAGTTCTACAATCAAAAGTTCTTTCCCTCCGAAAGCATATGTTCTAATCAGGCAGGTCTCCTGGCTTATGAATCATTCTCCCCTTTGCCTTCCTCTTGTATAAATACCGAGTGGCCAGTAAAGGTTTGTCCTCATTTACAGTAGCGGGGGCTGCTGCGGAATTTAACCGCATTCCCTTTTCACCTTATTATAAAGGCACCTGAAGCTTAATATTATATTGTATGAATTTAGTTTATTACAATTATTCTCAGCTGTCAATGATTCTACTTTATTCAGCATGATTTTTAACTTGCTGCATCTTTTATCCAATATCTCTCCCCTAAAACACTGCCATCTTTTAAACAGAAGCTAATGAATTATTTTATATTATACTTAACTAAAAAATCGTTATCATTAATTACGGCATTATAATCGTCATCCCTTACAATACTGTGTTCCTCTGAAAAAACTAAAGCTCTTTTAAACACATCTTCTACATATTCAAAATCATGAGTAGAACAGATTATAGTTTTACCGCTGGAATTTAATTTTATCATAAGCTCTTTTAAAAACTTTTTACCCTTAGGGTCTATTCCATTCATAGGTTCATCCAAAACTAAAATTTCTGGATTTAAAGCTAAAACGCTGGCTATTGCTACTCTCTTTTTCTCTCCACCGCTTAAATTATAGGGTTCTCTATCTCTAAGGTCTTGTACGTCTAAAAGTTTTAAACAATCTTCAACCCTTTTAATCACTTCTTCTTCCTTCAAACCCATCTGCCTTGGTCCAAATGCTATTTCATCATACACATTAGAACAAAAAAGCTGAGCATCAGAATTTTGAAATACAAATCCTACATTTTTATGAAATAACTTGGAAAAACTATTATTCTCTAACTTTTTGCTGTTTATTTCTTCACCTTTAAAATAGTACTTTCCTTTTTTTGCAAACACTATTCCATTTATAATTTTTAAGAAAGTAGATTTACCACTGCCATTAGGTCCTATTAATGCTACAGCTTCTCCTTCTTTAATAGTTACACTTACATTTTTTAATACATCTGCATTTTTATATTTAAAATATACATCTTTAAATTCAATCATTATTATCACATCCTAGCAAAATAAAAGTACATTATTATAATTACCACATTTATTATAGCATACATAAAATCTTTTAAAGAAAAGCTAAACTTTGAATAAGACACATACTCTCCTGTAAATCCTCTACATTCCATGGCAGAATACATTTCATCACCTAGGTCCTTTGATTTTAAAAATAGGTTTCCCATTATTCTTGATAATGAAGAATATTTATTACTATTTATACCTACAGACCTCAGTTTTAGTGCATAAATCATTTCTAAAGAAAATTCTCCAAGAATATAAATATATTTTAAGGTTATATCAAATACTAATATGAAAATATCTGGTATAAAGAAAAGTTTAAGGGCCTTTGTTATATCATGCCACTTTGTTGTATAAGATAAGACATTTACTCCTAGCATAGTACCTATTACTTTTAAAATAATAAGCATGCTATTGTTTACATTCCCCATTAACATAGAAGGTACAAGCATAATAGATGTAAAAATTGGAACCACTATACTTAATGCTAAAATTTTTTTAATATCTTCTATATCCAGTAAACTTAATGTAAATAACATATATACATCTATAATTAATATGTACATAAGATTTTTAGACATTGAAAGAAATATTATATTTGCAATTGTAAAAATCAACTTTACAGATGGATTAAGCTTGTACATAAAACTGCTATTAATTTTATTATTTCTTTTTATTAACGATAAAATACTTAAAAAACCTAATATAGTTTTATCTATAAAGCTATCTTTATCTGCTTTAGGTGTATAATCATCTTTTTTCAAAAGCCAATCTTCCATTATAATTTCACCCACTTATTAGAAATTACTTTGCATATATTCAAAATATATCATATATAAAAACTTAATGCAATTAATTTAAATTGTCCATACATTTCATACATTTTTGTAAAACTTTATGGTATTTAATATTTATTTTACATTTTCCATATATTTTAGAAGGAATTAAAACGCTTTTGTAGAATATTTATTGTAATCGTTATACTGTTTGTCTAATTAATAATAAAGGGGAGAGTTATCATGGTGTTAGATTCTAAATGTTCTTGTTTATTTTCAAATAACTCTAATATAAAGCCTATTTTAAATAAAAGATTTTCTAAAAATAATAACACAATTAATTCAGTCATAAACACTATTCCCATAGGGATTATAATTTTAGACAGTAAATTTAACGTAGTAATCTGGAATCCTGCACAAGAAAAAATATCAAATGTATGCAGTAAATCTGCAATTGGTGAAAACGTCTTTAATATTTTTCCTAAAATACTCAGTAAAAATATAGAAGTTAAAATTAAAAACGTTGTACAAAACAAAGAAACTATAGTATTGAATAATTTCCGTATAAATAGATTTTTTCTGAATAAATACTATAATATAAAAATTAGTCCTTTAGAAAATGAGTCTTTAATAGTACATAACATAATCATAACTATTGAGGACTGTACTATGCTGCATAATATTAAATATGAATTAGAAAATACATCAAAAATATTAAAAAAAAGAATATAGTAATTCTAAATCTTTAACGGAAAAACTTGAGAAATATAAAATATCTCTAAATAAAATGCAGGAAATTGATAAATTAAGGACAGAATTTTTTGCCAATATTTCTCATGAACTTAGAACTCCATTAAATATAATTATAAGTGCACTTCAAGTTATAAAATCTTTTAACAACTGCTCCTATACTAAAGATAGATCATTTAAATACTTAAAAAGCATAAAACAAAATTCTTTTAGGTTATTACGACTTATTAATAATTTAATAGATTTAACAAAAATAGATGGAGGCTATTTTAAAATACATCCGACTAATCATAATATAGTTAGTATAGTTGAAGATATAACTTTATCTGTAGCTGAATATGCAGAAAATAAGTCTTTAACTCTTACATTTGATACGAATACAGAAGAAAGAATTATGTCTTGTGATGCTGATAAAATAGAAAGGATTATGATGAATTTAATATCTAATGCTATAAAATTTACGGATCCAGGTGGGCACATATTTATAAGTTTATTAGATAAAACTGATCATGTTATTATTTCTGTAAAAGATACTGGTATTGGTATACCCAAAAGTGATCTAGATATAATTTTTGAGAGATTTCGTCAGGTAAATAAATCTTCAGAAAGAAACTACGTAGGCAGTGGTATAGGTTTGTCCTTAGTTAAGTCACTGGTAGAATTACACGGTGGAAACATTTCAGTTAATAGTACTTATGGAGAAGGAACAGAATTTATTATAAACCTTCCTGTTACTATTAATCCAAATTCTACTGTATCTAAAGAAGATACTGATTTTAGCAAAAATAATATACAAAAAATAAATATAGAGTTTTCTGATATATATCCAAGATAAATTTTAAGCACAGATAGCATAACCTGTGCTTAATTATATGCCATATAAAAAATCAAATGCTTATATTATCTCATAATATAATACACATTAATTAACAGTGATGCTTTTAATTTTTAAATAATTGAACCTTTTATATAAAGATTACTATTTATTATCTTCACAAAATGCATACCAAGGTCCCATGCCTACTGCTGTACCTCTTTGCTGTTCCTCTAGTATAAAACTTTTCAAATTATTTCTATTTACTAAAATAACTTCTATCTCTTCTTCTGATTCAAGATGCTGCTTAGGATTTAAATTTTCCTCTAGTGTTTCATCAATTTCTACATTAACTACACGTACTGTATCAGATAATAATGCCGCATTTGAATACAGCATAGGACTTATACTTTTTACTTTTCCTACATATCCTGTTTCTTCTTTAAGTTCTCTTAAAGCCTCTTTTTCTAAATCTTCACCTTCCACAAGTCCTGCTGGAAATCCTAAAACATAATTATTTATAGCTGGACGATATTGTTTTATCATTAAATATCTATTTGATGGAACAAGCTTAGGTATTATAACTACAGTATTACTAGTATTAGTTCTCTCTATGCTTTCCCAATTTACAGTTTCCCCATTTTCACTTTTATAGGTTGTTTGCTTTAATGCTAACCATTTAGCTTTATATAAAATCTTTTCCTCAACCTTTTTCATAATTACCTCACTCCGATCTTTTAAAAATATCAGTCAATATCAATAATTATATTCTACTATATTATACTTAAATTTTACATGGTTTTTAAATTTACTTTTAACAAATCTTTAAAATCAGCATTTATTTGTTTCTTTACATAATGTTTGCATTATAAATCTATATATTTATTTTTATATATGAGCATTAAAATATAATTCTAAAAAGTAACTAAAAACACTCCAAAATTCAAAATTGAATAATGCAGTGTTTCAATAAATTGTTCGTATTTTCTTATCCTACTTAATCCTCTACTATTATTAGCAAAAGTAATTTTACTCATCTTCGTACACCGGCTTTCCGCCAAAAACACCACTAACATACATTTTTTCTATGTTTTGAGCTTCCCTCGGTTTTTCGTTGGAAAATCTATTTATTACACTCCCATCGTTTCCCTTAAATTCCACAGCATACTCTTGATCCGGTCTAAAAATACTGTTTGATAATAAATTGGTTGAATGAGAAACTATAAATACTTGAGATTTCTTTGATTTTTCCATAAAATATCTAATCAATAACTCCTCTAATTTATTGTGAAAGGCACTACTAAATTCATCTATAATTAGCATACCTCCATTTTTTATAACATGAAAAAATGATGGCAGCATACTCAATAAATTTTTATTTCCCAATGATTCCATTGCAAATGGTATAGGCTCACCAATTTCTTCTCTTTTAAAGAAAATGTTTTTTTCACCTTCAGTATCTATAGAAATTAAATTTCCAATACTTGTTTCTGAGTATTCTATTATTTGATTAAAATTATATTCTCTAAAAAAGCTATTAATATCTTCTATGCCATTATTTTCTAGATATTCTTTTAACCCCAAACTATTATTCGAAGGATTTACTCCTATTCTAAGAAAAGCATCTAAATAGACCGAATTTAATAAATACCTAAACCACTTTTTTAAAATATCATTGCTCATAAACTTCGTGTTAAAGTATATTGACCTTAACAGCAGAGAATTCTTATCTACATCATTAAAAATTTGATTATCTGTAATATATGATTTTGCATTTTCTCCCATTCTGTCTAGGACAATTTTATTATTTACTAATAATGTTTCAAGCATAAACCTTTTCCTTGTATCGTATTCAATTTTATATTCAATAATATCTTCATCAAATTGAAATTCATAATAAAACTTTATGTTATCATTTTCAGAAAACAAACACTTATAAGTACTAATATTAGTTAATTTTTCACCAAATAGTAATTCTAATAATAATCTTAACGATAATATTATATTGGTTTTACCAGAAGCATTAGCTCCTACAAATATACCGCCTTTTAATATGCCATCTTGTGATACATTTCTTTCCTTTAAAATTTTATAATTAGTACTTTTAAAATCCACTATTGTTTTATTTTTGAAGGATTTAAAGTTTTCAATTTCTATTTTTGTTAACATTCTAATCACCTTCCTATATATATTATATCCAAAGTCAAATAAAATGTATACTTTTTACACTTAATTTTATTTAAAATGTAATTTTTTTACTTCAAAATTTTATTGAGCATTACAGCAGATAGTTAACCTTTTAATAAATGTCCGCTTTGCTGCTTGAATTGCTTCCATTACTTCATTTAAATTATCAGAGGTTATATATTTAGACATATCTATCACCTTACCTATCACTATAGACTTCATAAAGGTCTACTATATCATTTAAGAAATTAAACATTTTTTTAGCTTTGTCACTTACTTCATATTCATCTAGTGAATTATCGAACGCAACCATTCTATCAGTGTTCTCTAATTCTAGGTGCTTATAATTTATTAACTGTTCAATATCTATATTAAAAGTTGTAACTATCTTATCTATATGACTTTTAAGTGTTGTATTGTTATCTATTTCACCTTTAATTAATTTATCAATAATTGCCCTTGAAATACCTGTTAGTTTTGAAATTGATGATTTTGTATATCCATTATCTTTAATAAAATCAAGAAGATTAGATCCTATTTTGTATCTGTTATCATAAATATAGGCTTTTATTTGATTTTCATTATATTTTCCTGTTAACTCCATATTAACACCTCCCTATGATTATATTACATACCGATATTGTAAAAAAAAATACATATGTATAGCTAATATATTATTTTCCTACTTTTTACTCAGTCACATAATCTTATTTACATAATTATTCTATAGTTCCATATCAATTAAAATATCCATTAATTTTTCAATGTAAGAAACAAACCTTTTATCAACTAAATCCACAGTAGTTTTAATTTCAGAATAACTTGCAGCATACCTCATAGCTTGAAATTCAAAAGCTTTCTTTAACTAATATCTTGAATTTCTATAGAACCTTTTACATTTCCTTACAAGTGCCTGACCCCTTTGTGAGTGCATGCTTTGCTGGACTCACTTGCTAAATCTTTAAAATCAGTATTTGAATTGTATTCATTATTTATAAACTTATCTTTGTTACTTATGGAATGAACTTACTATTTATAATATTAAGCCTTAATTTTATCTTTCAGTTAGTATTATAGCGTGTTGGATAAATATTACACTTGCTATTTTAAAAAAAGCTTTCACCCTTTTACTCAAATTTAACAAAAGAGATTATAAGCAAAAATAATACTGACGAGAATTATCCCATCAGTAATTTTTTATCATGCAAAATTTTTTAATTATTAATTTTAGGTGCATTATTTTTTACTATATCCCTTACATACTCAAGATCAAATTCATTTATTTCTGCAATATATTCTATAGAAAGTCCTTTACTGTACTGTTTCAATATAAGTTGTTTTATTGCTTCTTCTCTTCCTTCTTCAATTTTTTCTCTATCTCTTTCCAATAAAGTCATGAATTCCACCTCCACTGAAATATCATTTTTAACTTTCTGTACCCTTTTATGTATACTTTTAACAAGATTTCCTTTAGACTGCTTTACTGTATCATCTGTTGAATTTTCTACATATTTAAGAAATTCTAACAATTCTTCACTCAAATCATTCATGATTCCTTTTGTATTTAATATTATTTTTTGTGCTTCATCCTTTAATATTATACTATTATCTTCTAGGCATATGTTTTCAAAAGTATATTTATGACGTCCTTTATTGAACAAATCAAATGTGCATATGAATATTATATAACTTTTTGTAAGTTTTCTATAATCTTCACCTTTACTTATTAAATCTAAATCAATACTTCCTTGATAATATCTTAGTCTTTTAGGTAAGTTTTTATGCTTTCCTCGCTGCATTTCTACATTATAGATTGTATTATTTTCATCTCTAACATAAACATCAAGCCTGATGCCTTTACTTTCAAGCAATAAATCTATGGTTTTCTGCTCCTCTACCATTTCAACTTTTTCTATATCAATTTCTAAAATCCTTTCCAACAATTCTTTACAAATCTGTTTATCACTCATAACTTTTGCAAACAAAAAATCATCTTCAAGATTTAGCTCTTTTAAAGTTTTATTCATTACCATTAACCTTACCTTATTTTTATCTTTTTTATTTATTATTATCAATATTATATCTAATTAAGCAGTATGTTTCAATATACTCAAACACAATTTATGTTCTATTCATTTTTAAATAAATTATTATTTATATTACTCAACCTAAAAGTGGAATTTATTTAATCTTCTATGAGAAACCAAATCTATTTCTTTATTTTATGAGCGGTAATAATGGTATAACTATAAGCATTAATTGTTATTTCACAGTTATCTATGGTTACATACCAGTTTTTACCCTTTCTAGCTATTGTGGCATTGGAATCTAATATTTTGTCGCTACACCATTTTACTACATTGTCCACATTTAAAAAAAGATTTTTTTTAATTCGTCCAACTCCCAATTCGGTTGTGTGCAACTTATCTAAGTTTTGTATCAATTCACCTTTATTATCATTTATTTTTATCATCATGTATTTTTCCTCACAAAATTGCTATTTGTCTGTAGATTATATAAATAATCTTTACTTGGCAGTTACTTACTATTATGTCACTTGCTAAATTTTATTAAATAGGGCCTGCAAGGCATTGAACTACCAATTATTAGCCTAATGATTCATTTATATTCTAATAATTGTGTTATCATAGTCAATCTATGGATACCTATGTCTTTTAAAGTTTATTTTACCGATTTGAAAAGTATAATATTTAATTTAATTTTATATTATACTAATCAATTCCTTTTAAAGTTAAATTCCATTTAGCATGATTTGGATCATAATTCAATATTTTTGCTATGAATGTATCACCTATAGCTGCAAAAAGAAAAATATCATCTATATAATAATCTGCCAATTGGCTAATATGAATACTACCTCTATATACGATTGAATCTGCTTCAAATGTAACTATAAGAAATCCTGGTACAATTTTAACTACACCAACTTTAACAATATCACCTTCTTTAAATAAATGTTGAACATTATCAAAATACTTTTGGCTTTTTCCGTACTTTGAATATAACGACAACTCCTTTTGTAATGCTCTATGTACCTCTATTGACCAATCATCATCTAATACAATACCATCACTTCCTTTATGTTGCCACCTATAAGTTTTAGAAGATACGGAATAATTACCAATTATTCCTATCCTGTATAAATCTTTTAAAATATTTACAAGTTCAACTTGTAAAATTGTATTTTCAAAATACCTAGAAATCCTATCCTTTAACTCATTATATGTAAACCTTGGTTTAAATCCTCTTAAACAACTAAGTATTATCTCTTTTTCTTCTGGTGAATACAATGCATTTAATTCTTCTTCAACCTCTTCTAAACTTTTTCTAGAGTACTCTTTTAAACTTGCATCAAATACAGCTTGTGTGTAAGATGTGCTGTTTGAGTGTAAGCTATTTTTTGCAGCATCTAAAAATCTAACAATATCTCTAGGTTTACTCCAGCTATAATTTAGTATATAGTTTACAACAGGAACTCCATCAATTTCCTCTTCAAACCAATTTTTATATATCTCTTCTTTTGATTTATAATTCACTCCATTCTTTTTCTCAGACATCTCAATTCTTTTTAACCATATTTCAAATATAGGATGACTATATGAATTAGTATTGTTATAATCCCATATTAAAGGACATTCAAACCCTGATGTAACCTTATTAATTTCTTTTGCTGGTATAAATCTACTTATACTATTAAGTATTTCTGTTCTAATTGAACAAATTATTTTAGTATTGCTAAAACTTGAATTTACAAAAATATTATTTATAAATTTTGTGGTAATTATTAAATCTCGGAGCATTCTTAAATCTCGTTTTAAAATTGCTTTTTCTGCGTAAAATGCCTCTAATTCATCTACAAATATATAGTAAGGTATATCACTACGCTTTAGTAATAATAATTCCTCAGTAGCATCATCAATTAACTTAATAAATAAAGAATATTCCTTTATATTATTTTTTTCATCGAAGTCTAATAATACTTCTGGAGTAATTGTAGATTTTCCTAAAGCATCAACTGAATAGCCTAATCCTATCTTAATTTTTCTTGGTATACTTAATAATTTGTTAGCAGTCTTTTCTGGTAAAATCAAACTAATAATATGCTTAAACTTCCTCCAGTGATCATCCTCCATAAAAATGCCACAGTTATTTTCTTCATTATCTTCAATAATTCGTCTATATAATATCCATCTCCAAATATACTCAAAATCTTGTTCATTTATTAAATCTTCATTTTGTATAATCATTGAACTAACTATTTTTTTTGATATATTATCTAATTGCTGTCTCTGAACACTTCCATACTCACCCTTAAAGAAAATATATGATGAGCATGCTGCTTGGTCTTCCTCCTTAATTTTTGTATCTAGAAAATATAGAAGTGCCGTTTTTCCTGTTCCTTTATAACCTCTTACAAAGCACTTATTTCCTTTTAAAAGACCATTAAAATCAAAGTTTGGAGGCATTACAAAGCTTTTTATAAAATTTTCATACCCCTCAAAATTTATTTCATCACGCGCATCAGGTTTTCCAATGTAAATATCTTTTACTGTTGTCCTTCTTTTCATTTTCCATCCCCCATTTAACTACACATTATAGACATAATTACTATAATCAAAAATTACATACGTTATAATATTTCTAATCAAATTATACCATATTAATCCATATTGATACTTATATTTACAAGACAAAATTAATTTACCTTTGCATTAAAGATTACCCAATAACATATGATATACGTTAATTTTACACAACCTACATAAAACAATAATATCAACAGAGGTGGACTTGCCTTGTAACGTAGCTGTAAATACAAGTCTTTTTAATGCTTGTACTTACAGTCAAACGTTAGAAGCATGTCCACCCCTATGTCCTAGCGTGAATTGAAATACCTATATAAATAAAATTTTCTGAGTGTACAAATACGGGAGATGAATCTCCTAGAAAAAACTAGAGAAATACTTCGTGATTGCATTGGATAAGTTTGTCCAAAACTTTCTTTATCCTCCTATAGAAATCAGAGAAATTTTTAACACTACATTATCTGATTTTCAAATAATATCATTGGCATTTACTTTGTAATCATTTACATAAGATTATAAAAATAATACGATGCAAGGATACAGTGGAAATTTGGACTTTAAGAACTATTTGATAAAAACATCTTGAAAAGAGTTTGCATTTTTATGTAGTATACAATTAATAAAATTGCTACTATTTGCAGTCTACGCCTTAGATTATGATTAAAATAAATAACTTAAAATATATAGATAAAAAGTAATTATTATAAAAGCTACGCTTTTAAGATAATAGGAATGAAAATATATATGTTGTTCAGGAACACTTGCTTCATTTAAGAAATCAAAATTCATTAATAACACAATTTCTTATATCAGAACATACAAATCATTTAATAAAAAACTGTCTAAACTATTAATCTCTTTCGGGATATTTCTATAAAATAAAAAATAGCTTCTACATAAAATTAATATATTAAACAACAGGCTTCGCCTTAATCTTTAAGTGTTATAATTTAGAATTAAATACAATTTTGATTTAAAAATTATCTATAGCAATGCAACTAAATGTATACAACTGAAGTTACTAGTTTTGATTTTAACTTTTACGTAGGGATATAGAATAAGCGTTTACTCACATTAGCTAAATTGTTTTTTTATTAGTCTTAGCGAGGAGTTCAGGAAAGCCTTAGAACTTTAGCCCTGTCTGAGGGAACCGAGTTTGGCAAAGTTCTTAGGTTTTCCTGAACTTTGAGCTTTAGACTAATTAAAAATATTTAGCAGTGAGTAAACGCTTATTCTATATCTCGTAGTAAAAGTTAAAATCAAAACTTCTACTACACCTTAACTTTACGTCGCAATGTATTTAATTTTCTATACCATAGTAAATTTATATTTTATGTAATATTCCTCTTCCTTATTTGGCTGCAATACTATATCTCCAAAGTTTTTATGATGTATTGAATCAGGTAATGTCTGCGCTTCTAGAGCTACTCCAAATTCAGGCAATACTTTCTTATTTTGAACATTCCAAACTTGATCTACAACATTAAGAGTATAAACTACTAATCCGTTACGATTTGACTCAATATCAAGACGTCTACCTGTCTCATGATTAATTAAAGTTGCTATATTTGCACTGTTATCCACCTTAAAAGGATGATCAATACCACTTATTTCAAAATGTTTTTTTACATCTTTAATTGCCTGTGACAGATCTTTCTGTGCTCTAAAATCTAATGGTGTTGCAGACACATCATTTAATTTACCAGTTGGTACTAAATCATCAGCAAGTTCAGTATAACTATCTGCATTAATTTGTAATGTATGTCCCGATAACAATTTGCTAAAATCATTATTTAAATTAAAATATGAATGAATTGTAGGATTAAAAAGTGTATAATCATCGGCTATACCCTTAAAAGTAATTAGAACTTCATCATTATTATTAAGTGTATATATTATTTTCACCTGCAAGTTTGCTGGAAAACCATCTTCTTCGGATTTTATTGTTCTATAAAAAATTATGCTGGTATCGTCTTTAGATTCTTCGATTTCACTATTCCATATTAATGTATCGAAACCGTTTTCCCCACCATGTAGTGTGTTTTCTCCTTCATTAGTTGGAACTTTATATAAATTATCTTTAATTTGAAATTTACCATTACCTATACGACCACCAACTCTTCCTATTGCTGCTCCTAAAAACATACTTCTATCTTTTAAATAACTATCTAAATTATCAAAACCTAATAAAACATTTGATAAGTTTCCCTGTTTATCTGGTACAATAATTTCTGTTAATTTAGCTCCATATGAAATACAAGAAACCTTCATTCCATTACTATTTACCATAGTATACTTTTGAATTTCTTTTTTTCCAACATATCCAAATAGCTCATTTTGAACCATATTATCCATCTCCTCATATCATATTTGAAAATAATTCTATTTTTGCAAAAATGGAACTATTATACTAATCTCTTAGTATAATAGTCCCTAATTTATCATTATATCAATCTGTTAACAATTATACATGCCACTGCCATTTAGTGATTTCAGGAAGATCTTCACCAAAATCACGAATGTATTTGTTATGTTCAACTAATTTGTCGTTCATTAATTGAATAAGATGTGCTCCTCGGTTTCCAAGTTGAGGTAAATTTTGTACTACATCTTTTACGAGATTAAATCTGTCTAATTTATTCTGAACTCTCATATCAAATGGAGTTGTAATTGTACCTTCTTCTTGATAACCATGAACATGTAAGTTATGATTAGCACGATAATAAGTTAACTGATTAACTAAATGAGCATAACCATGGAAAGCAAATATAATTGGCTTATCCTTTGTAAATAATGTATCATAATCTTCTTCACTTAATCCATGTGGGTGTTCATTTTTAGGCATTAATTTCATCATATCTACTACATTTACAAAACGAATTTTAAGCTCTGGTAAATGTTCACGTAAAATTGTAACTGCTGCTAAACCTTCTAAAGTTGGTGTATCACCACAAGTACCTATAACTACATCAGGTTCTTGTCCCTGATCATTGCTTGCAAAGTCCCAAATACTAGCACCCTGTTCTACATGCTTAACAGCTTGTTCCATAGTTAACCATTGCTGTCTTGGATGTTTTGATGTAACTAATACGTTGATTTTATGTTTAGTATGAAGACAGTGATCAAAAACAGCAAGTAGAGTATTAGCATCAGCTGGTAAATAAGCTCTAACTATTTCTGGTTTCTTGTCTACTATATGACCAAGTAAACCTGGATCTTGGTGAGTATAACCATTGTGATCCTGCTGCCATACATTAGATGTAGCTATTAAATTTAAAGAAGCTATATCTTTTCTCCAAGGAAGTTCTGAAGTTACTTTTAACCATTTTCCATGTTGAGTAATCATAGAATCTACAATACGAAGGAAAGCTTCATAGCTTGAAAAGAAACCATGACGTCCAGTTAATAAGTATCCTTCTAACCAACCTTCACATAAATGTTCGCTAAGCATTGAGTCTACAATTCTTCCATCATGAGCTAAGAATTCATCATTAGGTTCCTTTATTTCTGGTAACCATTGACGTTTAGTTCCTTCAAATAATGCCCATAAACGATTGGACATAGTTTCATCTGGTCCAAAGATACGGAAGTTACGATTTTCTTCATTTAATTTAACTACATCACGTAGGTATTTTGCAAGTTCAATCATATCCTGTGAAGTAGTAGCTCCTGGAGTAGGTACATCTACAGCATAATCACGAAAATCAGGAGTACGAAGTTCCTTTAATAATAAACCACCGTTTGTATGTGGATTTGATGCCATTCTCTTATTTCCCTTTGGAGTTAATTCTTGAAGTTCAGGAACTAATCTACCATTTTCATCAAATAACTCTTCTGGTTTATAGCTCTTTAACCATTTTACTAAATCATCTAAATGTTCTGTGTGATAACGGTCTACTGGAAGAGGTACCTGGTGAGCACGGAAAGAACCTTCATTTGGAACTCCATCAACCACCTTAGGACCTGTCCAGCCCTTTGGAGTACGTAAAACAATCATTGGCCACTTAGGACGAGTAGCGTCATTATTTTTACGAGCATTTTCTTGTATTCTAAGAATTTCTTCAGTTACTATATCAAGTGTATCAGCCATTAACTTATGCATAACATTAGGATCTTCACCTTCTACAAAATAAGGTTTCCATCCATTTCCTTCAAAGAACTTTTTCAATTCTTCATTAGGAATACGTGATAATATAGTAGGATTACTGATTTTGTAACCATTTAAATGCAATATTGGAAGTACTGCACCATCTGTAATAGGACTTAAAAATTTATTTGCTTGCCATGAAGTAGCAAGTGGACCAGTTTCAGATTCACCATCACCAACAACGCAAGCAGTAATTAAACTAGGATTATCAAAAACTGCACCAAATGAGTGAGCTAAAGAATAACCTAATTCTCCACCTTCATGTATAGAACCAGGAGTTTCAGGTGCCATGTGACTAGAAATTCCACCTGGGAAAGAAAATTGTTTACATAGTTTCTTTAATCCAGGGATATCACGAGAAACATTTGGGTAAACTTCACTGTAAGTTCCGTCTAAATAAGAATTAGATACCATAACTTGTCCACCATGACCTGGTCCAGAAACATAAATCATGTCTAAATCATACTTCTTTATAACTCTATTTAAATGAGCATAAACAAAGTTTTGTCCAGGAATAGTTCCCCAATGTCCAACTACTTTTCCCTTTAAATGTTCAGGCTTTAAAGGTTCTTTAAGTAAAGGATTGTCTAATAAATATAATTGTGCTGCAGATAAATAATTAGCAGCACGCCAATATGCATCTACTTTTTTTAAATATTCTGGTGTAATATTTCCTTCATCTGTATGTTCTTTTGTTGTTATAATTTTCATAATGATCCTCCTGATTTATAATTTTTCATTTGCTATTATGTTTAACAAATAATATATGTTGTATTGTAATCTATCATTTTATTATGTATAACAAGCGTTTTATTTTTATACGTATGTATTTCATTTTTTAAATTATTTATACGTACAAGTTAAAATATTTTTTTGACAACTATGGATTCATTACAAATTCCATAGTTGTCATTTTTTCTTACAATATAATAAGCATTAATACTAGCTTTTAAATAATTATCTTGAAACTTCTTTAATAAGGTCTCTTAAGTTAGTGTTTTTATCTATTATAATTGTTTCCAATCCAACCATACGAGCCCAATCATAAACTTGTTCACAAGTTAAAGCTAAAGTAAGAACAGTATGATGTCCGCCGCCAGCATAAATCCAAGCTTTAACAGCATCTGCAAAGTTTGGCTGTGGCTGCCATACCATTTTAGCTACAGGTAAATTAGGTGTATCTTCAGCAGCTTCAACAGCAGTTACTTCATTAATAAGCATACGATAGTGTGTTCCAAGATCAAGCATAGATATAGTGATACCTTCTCCAGTTGTTCCGTTAAATATTAAACGTGCAGGATCTTCTTTTCCACCAATACCTAATGGTTTAACAACAACTCTAGGTTTATCTGCTGCAAGAGTAGGATCTACTTCTAACATATGAGCACCTAAAATTGTTTCACTACCAGTATTTAATTCATAAGTATAGTCTTCCATAAATCCAGTTTTTTCGTTCTTAGTCATAATTTTAATTAAACGGCTTAATGCAGCAGTTTTCCAATCTCCTTCACCTGCAAAACCGTAACCTTCAGCATTTAAACGCTGAACTGCAAGTCCAGGTAATTGTTTCATACCATATAAATCTTCAAAGTTTGTAGTGAATGCTGTATATCCACCAGCATCTAAGAAGTTACGTAAAGCAATTTCCATTTTTATTTGTTCTTTTACTTGTTTTTCATAGAATTTAGGATCATTTTCGCCTGGTTCCATTATGTAAAGTTTCTTAAATTCTTCATAAGTATCATTAATCTGTTTTTCTGAAACTTTGTCCATTTCAGCAACTAAATCACCGATACCAAAGTAATCAACTGTCCATCCAAATTGAATTTGAGCTTCTATTTTATCTCCTTCAGTAACAGCAACATTACGCATATTATCACCAAAACGTGCAACTTTGATATCCTGGCTTAAAATGTAACCTACAGCTACCTGCATCCATTCAGCAATTTGCTTTTGAACGTCATCTTTCTTCCAGTAACCTACAACTACTTTATTATGTTTATTTAATCTAGCATTGATGAATCCATATTCTCTATCACCATGAGCACTTTGATGTAAGTTCATATAATCCATATCTATTGTTTTCCAAGGAATATTTTCATTAAATTGAGTTGCTAAATGTAATAAAGGTTTTTGTAATAATTTTGTTCCAGCAATCCACATTTTAGCAGGTGAAAAAGTATGCATCCATGTAATAACACCAGCTACTTCATCTTTGTAGTTTACTTCTTTCATAATACTTGTAATTTTATCAGCAGATGTTGCTAAAGCTTTAAATACAATAGGATATGGTAATTTTCCACTTGCATTTAAACATTTTATAATTTCTTCAGAATTCTTTTTAACCTGAGCTAATGCTTCTTCTCCATATAAATGTTGACTTCCTACTACAAACCAAAATTCTAATTTTTTATTTTTTAACATTTTAATCATCCCTCTTCTTTTATTTTTTCTGTCCATAATATGCGTTTTTTCCATGTTTTCTTTTAAAATGCTTGTCCAGCAAAACTTGCTTCATTCTGATATTATGAGGATTTAATTGTAATGAATGATATGTCATTTTTGCTACTTCTTCCAAAACTAGTGCATTATGTACTGCATTTTCTGGATCTGTTCCCCAAGTAAAAGGACCATGATCATTTACTAATACTGCTGGTACATTATTAGGATCAATATCATTATCTTTAAAAGTCCTAACAATGACGTCTCCTGTCTGTTTTTCATATTCTGTATTTATTTCACCTGCAGTCATTTGTGGTGTTACAGGAATATCACCATAAAAATAATCTGCATGAGTAGTTCCTGCTGCTTTAATACAAATTCCTGCTTGAGCAAATGAAGTAGCCCAAGGTGAATGTGTATGAACAACACCTTTTATATCAGTAAATTTCTTATATAAAACTATATGAGTTGGCGTATCACTGGAAGGATTTAAATCACCTTCTACAACATTGCCATCTAAATCTACAACAACCATGTCTGAAGCCTTCATATTTGTATATTCAACTCCACTTGGCTTAATTACTATTAACCCCTTCTCACGATCAATTCCACTTACATTACCCCAGGTTAATGTAACCAGGCCGTACTTTGGAAGCATTAGATTAGCTTCTAGTACTCTTTTCTTCAAATCCTCTAGCATAAATTAATCCTCCTTAGTTACAAACTTTTCAACTTATTTTGTTTTGAACTCTTCGTAACATTAATCTCTTTTTTCTATAATATCTGTATGATTACTACATTTTATTTTAAATGTAGTAATCATGCATAAAATGCTTCTTCAATTTCTTATAAACATGTAATTACAATTAAGAAATCTTTTTAATAGAACGATTGTAAAGATAAGTTTCAATTTCTTCTAATGATTTTCCCTTTGTTTCATAAAGAACATATTTTGCAAATAGGAATCCTATAACACAAATTGCAGCAAAACCAAAGAATATTACAGATAAACCTACTGTTTGAAGTAATATTGGGAAGAATAAAGCAACTAAAATATTACCAAACCAGTTTACTGTTGATGCAATACCAGTAGCAATTCCTCTAACATTGCTTGGGAACAATTCACCAACTACAATCCATGTAACAGCAGCCCAAGAGTATGCATAGAAAACAACATACAAGCAGATAAAGAAGAATACAGTCCACATTGCCCATGCATGATTAGCTTGAGCAGAAGGATAAATTAATCCTACCAATAATAGACATGCTCCCATTCCAATAGATCCTGACATAAATAGGCTACGACGTTTAAATTTATCTACAATCATTAATGTTATAACAGTTGCTAATACAAAAACCACACCAATACCAACTGTACTAATAACTCCACCAATAGCTGAACCAAAAACCTTTTCTAGAATCTGTGATGAGTAATAAAAGATTGTATTTGCACCTTGAATTTGCTGTAATAGTGTTAACCCACAGCCTGCAACTACAGCAGGTAAAGCTGTTTTACCAAATAAATCTTTAAATGAACCTGAATCATTATGTTTTGAATTAATGATCTCCTGATATTCAGTTTTAGCTTCTTCAGGAGAACGTAATGTTTGTAACACCTCTAGTGCCAATTCCTTTTTTCCAATTCGGGCTAAGAATCTTGGTGATTCTGGTAACACGAATGTTCCAAATAGAAGGACCATAGCTGGTACCATAGCACCACCAAGCATCCATCTCCATCCTTCAAATACATTTGCGAATCCGTAATTTACACCATATGCAATAAGCATTCCTACTGTTATCATTAACTGATTTAGTCCTGATATTTTTCCACGTGTTTCAGCAGGACTAATTTCTCCCATGTACATTGGAACCAATGCTGAAGCACCACCTACAGCTGCCCCTAAAATAATACGAGCAAAAATTAAAAAGCTTGTACTCTTAGAAATAGCAGATCCTATAGCACCAATTGCAAATACAATAGCACTCCACATAATCATCTTACGACGACCAAAGCGATCTGCTAATGAAGCCATTAATGAAGCACCAATCATAGCTCCTACAAATAGTCCAGAAGTAATTGCTCCTTCTAGCCATGGATTAATTTGCCACGTTGTCTTAATTCCAGGTAAAGCACCGTTAATTATTCCGATATCATACCCAAACATAAATCCTCCAAAGGCTCCAAAGAAGTAAATTAATGCTGGCGATACTTTTTTCTTCATTGTAATCTTCCCCCTTACTAATTAATTAAACACTATTTATTATTTTTTCCTACTTTACAAGTTCAATCCGTATTTATTTATCATTGATTTAAATTAAATGTTCCACTGCTGCCTTTTCAATAGCAATTCCCTTTTTATAGCGATCCATAAATTGTTCAAATCCATCAACTTCTTTTTGTTCAGGCTTTACTTCTTCAGCTACATAACCTGCAAAAACTTTTTTTGATAAAAATTCTGGCAAAGTAGAACCATCTTCTCTGTTTTTCAAATAACTAGCTAATAATGCAATTCCCCATGCACCGCCTTCACCTGCAGTTTTCATAACTGATACTGGTGTATTTACTGCAGCAGCAACTATTTCTTGTCCTACTATAGGTGTCTTAAACAATCCACCATGACCAAGTAATTTATCAAGCTTCACACCCTCATCCTTTAAAAGAATGTCCATTCCAATTTTAAGTGCTCCTAAGGAAGTAAAGAGATGCGCTTTCATAAAGTTTGGTAAATTAAATTTACTTTTTGGTTTTCTTACAACCATAGGTCTACCTTCTGAAACACCTGTGATATTTTCACCTGCAAAATAATTGTATGCAAGAATTCCTCCACAATCAGGATCAGCTAAAAACACTTGACTATAAAGTCCCATATAAAGAAGATCTTTTGGAATCTTCACATTTATAGCTTCAGCAAATTCGTGAAAGATATTTACCCATGAATCTATATCAGAATAACCATTATTTGCATGAGCCATTCCCACTAAGTCTCCTGTAGGTGTGGTTACCATATCAATTTCTGTATGAACTTTCTCAAGTGGCTTTTCAAGAACAACCATAGCAAAAATTGATGTACCTGCAGAGATATTTCCTGTACGTGGTGCAACTGAATTTGTAGCAACCATTCCTGTACCTGCATCCCCTTCAGGTGGACATATTGGAATACCACTTTGAAGATTTCCGCTGACATCAAGCTTTTTTGCGCCTTCTGCAGTTAACACACCGGCATTTTCTCCTGCTAATAAGACTTTTGGTAGAAGACTTTCTACATTTAATGAGTATTTTTCAACTTCTGGTAAGTGATTAAAGGCTTTTAACATATGTTCATCATAATTATGAGTGTTCATATCAATTGGAAACATTCCTGATGCATCACAAATTCCCAAAACCTTTTCACCTGTTAATTGCCAATGAATATAACCAGCTAAGGTAGTTAAAAAATCAAGTTTTTCAATATGAGGTTCTTTATGTAAAATAGCCTGATATAAATGAGCTATGCTCCATCTCTCAGGAATATTGAATTGGAATAATTCCGTTAACTTTTTCGCTGCTTCTTCTGTCATGGTATTACGCCAAGTTCTAAAAGGAACAAGTAGTTCTCCTTGTTTATCGAATGCCATATATCCATGCATCATTGCTGAAAATCCAATTGAACCAACTTTTGAAAGTGTGACTCCATATTTTTCTTTTACCTCAGCAAAAAGTTTTTGATAACTATATTGTAATCCCTTCCAAATTTCTTCTAGCGAATAGGTCCAAATTTCATTTTCTAAGCTTGTCTCCCATTCAAAGCTGCCACTAGCAAGCGGAGAAAAATCGTTTCCAATAAGGACAGCTTTAATACGAGTAGAACCAAACTCTATTCCTAGTGATGTCTTACCATTTTCAATTTCTTCTACTCTTTTATCTTTTATAGTCACTAGAATGACCTCCTCTTAAAATATTAGTAAACGGTTTCTTTATAATAAATATATCATGCATGTACGTACATGTCAATAATAAAAATTAAAAAGATACGTACCTATTTCCCTAATTATATTTTAAATTAATTTAATTGCCTCAAATTTCGACTTAAATATAGTTACAAATTATTTGATAGCTCAACTTTTTTTGCAAAAACAATTGATATAAGACAGCTGATAGTGAATGTTGATTTGGGGCTAATACAAATGAATCTCTAGATCCATATAATCCTGCAGTACTTGGTTTTGTGGAACAATTCATTAAAAATTTAATTAAAGATTCTTTATAGTATAGTAAAAAAAATTGTCCTTCCCTGTTCTCTATAAATTGTCCTCTATAAAATACCTTTTATATTTATACGTACCAATTTTGATACTATTGTTTATAAACACGCATATTTGTGGTATAATACTTATACTATAATATTTACAAAAACATTTATTTTTTGCAGGAGAATAACTAATGAAATACAAATATGAAGAAGTAGAACAAAGCATTATTGACTGGATCAATACAGATAAATATAAAACTCATGAAAAAATACCAACTGAATCAGAGCTTATGGAAATGTTTAATGTCAGTAGACACACCATAAGAAAAGCTATAGGTGATCTTGTATCTAAGCAATATTTATATAAAAAGCAAGGAAGTGGCATATATATTTCTGATTGGACAGAAAATAGAGAAAATCTTAAAAATTATAAAAATGTGGCTGTGTTAACAACTCATATATCTAACTACATTTTCCCTAATATAATTAAAGGTATGGAAGATACTCTTTATTCTGAATCTTATTCTCTTTTGTTATCTTCCACTAATAACAATGTTATGTTTGAAAACATTAACCTAAAAAACTTGCTGGCATATGAAATAGATGGTCTTATTTTAGAACCAACTAAAAGTGCGTATCAAAGCCCTAATATTGGATACTTGAATAACATAATATCTAAAAATGTCCCTGTTGTAACAATAAACGCTTCTTATCCTGAAATTAATGTTCCTAGTCTTCGCACAGATGATTTTAAAGGTGGAAAACTGGCAACAAATCACCTTATATCATTAGGTCACAAAAAACTAATGGGCATTTTTAAAGTTGATGATTTACAGGGTATAAATAGAATGAATGGATTCATTGCAGAATGTCAGGAAAATAATATTTCCCCATCCTCCGGACAAATTTTAACTTATCTGTCTGAGGAAATATCTTCATCACTGCCTTCTAATATTGAACATGCACTAAAATCCGAAAAAAAACCTACAGGAATCTTTTGTTACAATGATGAAGTAGCTTATATAGTATTAACCATTGCTAACAAACTAAATATAAAAATTCCTGAAGAACTATCAATAGTAGGCTTTGACGACTCACAGCTTGCAGTAATTATGCGGCCAACTTTAACTTCCATTACTCATCCTAAAGAACAAATGGGTAAAGATGCTGCTAATTTGATTATTAAATTAATTAATAACAATAATCATTTTGAAGCTAGTGATTCAATCCTTTATGATCCTCAGCTTATTGTAAGAAACTCAACTTCGCAAGTAGAATAATTTTCTATAATAATCTGTGGCATTAAGAAATTTGTATAGAATATATTGCTTTGCAAATCAATGAAAAACACAATATATTGCAATGTTTATTTTTAATACATACGCCCCAATCTATGATTTTACTTTCATTAGGTCCAAAAGCAAAATCATAGATTGGGGCTCTCTTTTTACACTCTACTTTATATTACATAACACTTGAATCATAAAGTAAAACTTTGACAAATACACTTACTTTATTAAAGAAAGTAGAGATGAGTTTTTAAATGATTGGATGCTATATTGTAGTCAGCAGCTTTCTAATAAAAGGATTTATATCAGATTTGAAAAGGATGTTCTTTGAACTTCAAAATTAATTTTCTTTCCTCCATTATTTCAAATACGATTAACAAATGAAGCTTGACTTTAGGATCGTCTAAATCCAATTCCGATATTTGAAGAATACGCTTCAATTGATATAAAAATGTTGCCCTCTGCACATAAAGATGTCGTATAGTTTTTGCAACACTCAGATTATTCTGCAAGTATATTTTCAGAGTTTTCGTATATTGTCGCTTGTGCTTTTTATCATAGTCCATTAACCTATTCAATCCCTGTGGACAGAGAGCTTCTATGTTTGATTCAGCGGCCGCCCGCAGAATTAATCGCTTTAGAGCGTATTGCTCATAACGATAGCACCAAATTGTTTCATCATAAATACTTCCAATACGAATTGCATCACATGCTTGAAGATAGTATTCATTGAGATTTTTAAAATTGTGGAATTCTTCACTTATACCAGCTTTCAAAAGTCCCTCTCTTAAAATATAAACTAATACGGATAGCAGCTCATCTCTTGTCTTAAATTCTGCATTTAAATTCACAATCGCCAAAATATAGTCTTTCTGCTCTAAGGCTATGCTTCCTGGAATATTTGCCTCAAGTATGGAGCCAATAGTTGAAACTGTATGAATCACCTGGTCATATGTACTGACTTCGATTGCAATGCAAAAATAGCAATCCGTTATATTCCAGTTCTTATACTGTAAAATTCTCTGCAGTTTTAATTCATCCACATTTTGTTTATCCAAAAGCTGATTGATCATTGTTTCAAAATCCTTAGGATGATCGTTCATCGGGAAATCTTGCTTGACCATGGAAACTTCTAATATGCTGCTTAAAAATTTCAGTAATGGTGAGTCACTCACCCTAAATGGCCGCTCTGTTTCACTGATTACGACACGTGCTACGTAAATGTCGCAAATACGAATATTGTAAAACAGAATTCGAAATCCCCACATTTCTGCAGAAAACAATGTCGGTTCCACAGCATCTATTGTACTGATAAATTCCGAATTAAACTTTAGTTCATCAATTTCTTCAGGACTTAAATATTTATTGATGTCTTCCTCTGAATACAGCATCAAATTTCTTGCTTTTTTTCTTTCACAGAAAAAAACATTTCGAAGTCCCGATGTATATATTCCAATCGGGTTGTTTATGAACGGAAGTGCAGCTTCACCAATCTCTTTCAGTGGAGCATTATTGGCTAACAACTCTAGCAGATTTTTCTCCCAATTTGAAAACAGGTTGAACGTATCCTGCAACTTTTCCATTATTTCCAACGGATTAAATTCTGGGGTTACAAAAATAATATCCATGTTCTTGTAAAGTTCTATACTTTTATCATATCCAAGACAAATATATGCCCCATCCTGCTCAGAATTTGAAAGTGCGATTAACTCATCTAATTTAATCAAAACCAAATCGGAAGATTGCAGCGTTTTATCCTGATGGTAAACCGTCACACGTTCCAGATTGCAATCAAGAGGACTGGAATTCAAAAAACTTTTGATAATAGGGAATGATACGTAATCTTTGATAATATATGCATTTAATTTCATGAGCACCTCTAATTTATACATTTTGTATAAATTATTCTTAAAAAAATGTACATTCTGCAAATAGACTTAAAAATTTCCATTTGTTATAATATAATTATATCAAATGGTTGATAAATTACAACGCTTTCTGCTGGTTCTTCTATTACTTATACAATAATAAAAAATGTATAAATTCAGTCACAAAAATTAGAGATTATGTTATATCCTTTCAATTGATGCAGCAGATACACATCATAATTAAGGCCAATTAAATGTTGTGAGCATCTAAGGGGTTGCACTTTCCTAATGTAAATGTTTAACAGGACTTTTTTCGGTATAGTATGATGAACATATCATATGCAAAAATATTGTAAAAGCGCCTAATCTGATTTTTCTGAATATTGCCGCGTTATTTTTATCAGCTTTGTCTTGTTTACGTTTACTGTATGTTGGCATGCAGTTTGATTGCTACAGGCGTTCGTTGAGATTATAAGTAGTGCTGGAAAATATGCAGAGTACAGCAATTGGTATATTAGATTTATCAAAAGTGGAAAAAGTTTGGATGAAAAGCATAAGGTACAAATCAAAGAAATTAAAGTGTTGTAGTACTAATTGATATTATTGTAACTTAAAGTAAATATTTAAAGAAGGGGTGTATATTATGATAGTAATTGGTGAAAAAATTAACGGAGCGATTCCTTCCACAGCTAAAGCCATTGCAGAAAAGGATGCAGAATTCATAAGAAACCTTGCAATAAAACAAGCAGAAGCAGGTGCAGATTTTATTGATGTTTGTGCTTCAGTGGATGATGAGATCGAACTGGAAACAATGAAATGGCTTATAGACATAGTACAGGATGCAACCGATGTTCCGATCGCAGTGGACAGCCCTAACGTTCACACATGCGTAGAAGCCATGAAATACTGTAATAAACCGGGCCTTTTCAATTCTGTATCAATGGAAGGTGACAAGATTGATGTGGCATTTCCTGCAATCGCCGAAACAAAATGGGAGTGTATTGCTCTTTTGAACAGCGACAAAGGAATCCCTAAAACTGCTAAAGACCGTTTGGATGTATTTGCAGATTTAATGACAAAGGCAAAAGAATACAACATTGATCCATCTAGAATGCATATTGATCCATTGATTGAAATGCTATGTACATCAGAAGATGGGATCACCATGGTAACTGAAGTTATGAAAAAAATCAAAGAATTATATCCTACAATTCATGTCGTTGGAGCTGTTAGTAATATCTCCTTTAATATTCCAGCTAGGAAAATTGTCAATCAGGCATTTGCAGTATTGGCTATGAATGCAGGAATGGATAGCTTTATTCTTGATCCATTAAATCAGGATTTAATAGGAATGTTATTTGCAACAGAAGCACTATTAGGTGAAGACGAGTACTGCATGGAATATATTAGAGCATATAGAAAAGGAATATTTGGTAAAAAGAAATAATTATATAAAATAATAAGGAGGAAAAGATAATGTCTAAAATTGAAGAAGTAAAAGCTAATGTAGAAGCAGGTAAAACTAAACTTATTAAAGGATTGGTGCAGGAAGCACTAGATGAGGGAAACAAAGCAGAAGATATACTTCAAGCTATGATTGACTCAATGGGTGTTGTAGGTGATAAGTTCTCCACAGGAGAAATATTCGTACCTGAAATGTTAATAGCAGCAAAAGCAATGTCAAGAGGTGTAGAAGTGCTTAAACCTCATCTTGCAGGTGATTCTTCATCTTCTTTAGGAACATGTATTATTGGAACAGTCGCAGGCGATTTACATGATATTGGAAAAAATTTAGTTTCAATGATGATTGAAAGTACTGGATTTAAAATAGTAGACCTTGGCGTAGATGTACCTGATGCTAAATTTGTTGAAGCAGTTAAGTCAAATGAAAATGTAAAAATAGTAGTATGTTCAGCACTTCTTACTACAACAATGCCAGCTTTGAAGAAAACAGTTAAGACTTTAAGAGAAAGTGGATTAAAAGGATTCAATATAATGGTTGGTGGTGCTCCAGTAACAGCTGAATTTGCGGATTCAATAGGGGCAGATGCATATACGCCTGATGCAGGTAGTGCTGCCATTAAGGCTAAGGAATTGGCAACAGCATAGATATATCATAAATAATATAAGGGGAGGTATTGATATATGTTAACTAAAAGACAGAATTTACTTGAAACTATTAAAGGTGGAAATCCAGATCGTTTTGTTAAACAATATGAATTTGTGAACATAATCCTGGGAATGCCTTTGGGAAGTGGATCTAACTACGGTTGTACCTGGAAAGACGGTTGGGGAATAACATGGCAATGGCCAGAAGGTCAACTTGGTGCGTTCCCTGTGCATGATAACGAACATAGAGTTTTAAAAGATGTTACTGAATGGAGGAAATACGTTAAAATTCCTGAAATTGACACTTCCGATGAAGCTTGGGCTGCAGCTGTTGCTCATGCTAATTCTGTTGACCGTAACGAGCAATTTGTCGCACCTTTCTACGCTCCAGGTGTCTTTGAAATGACACATCATCTTATGGGTATGGAAGATGCATTAATGGGTTTATATGAAGAGCCTGAAGCTATGCATGAGTTAATTGATGCCATTACGCAGTATGAGTTAGATACTGCAAAAGTGATAATTGAAAAACTTCATCCAGATTGTATTTTCCATCATGATGACTGGGGTAGCCAAAAAAACTCTTTTGTGGCTCCTAAAATGTTTGAAGAGTTCTTTCTTCCAGCTTATAAAAAAATCTACGGTTTCTATAAAGCCAATGGTGTTGAATTGATTATTCACCACAGCGATTCTTATGCAGCTAATCTAGTTCCATATATGATCGAAATGGGCATTGATATCTGGCAAGGCGTTATGAACACTAATAACATTCCTGAAATGATCAAACAATATGGTGGAAAAATATCCTTTATGGGAGGACTCCACAGCGGTTTGATTGATTTTCCGGATTGGACACCTGAAAATTGTACCAAATATGTAGAAGAAGCTTGCAAAGCTAATGGAAAGAAATACTTTATTCCATGCCTCACTGCGGGTTTACCTAAGGGATATTTTCCAAATGTATATGAGACAGTAAGTAATGCAATAGATGAAATGAGTAAAAAAATGTTTTAAGCTAGATAACTGGGTCAAAACATTTTTGTTATAAATAAAAAACATTTTGGATCAATGTTAAAAATAAATTAATCCAAAATGTTTTTTGTGTTTTTCCTACTGAGAGTTCTTCGCTTCTTACAATGTCAAGCACGAGTCTCACTTTATTGTCTAATATATAGTGAACTCCTATATTCCAAAACCTAAATTATGTATATTCAAGTAGAATATAATTATACTTAAAGAAAAATACTTCATAGGGGGAATTATATGAATATTTTAAATAAAAAATTTCAAATTATTATTAATTCACAAAAGGGTAAAGAAGTCATAAAGGTTAAACCAGGTGAAAATTTATTTAATGTATTAATGGATAACAGAATATTTATAGATAGTCCCTGCAATGGAAAAGGAATTTGTGGAAAATGTAAAGTTAAAGTAGTAAAAGGATTAAAGGAACCTACTCCACTTGATATAAAACATTTAACTAAAGAAGAGTTAGAAAGTGGATTTAGGTTATCCTGTAATTTGACTATAAATGAGGATTCAGAAATAGTACTTTTAGAAAAGAATAAAGATATGGAAGTATTAATAAATGGGACAGAACAGCAATATACTTTAGATACTGTAGTAAAGAAAAAATATTTAGCAATTGAGAAACCCTCCATTAATGATCAACGAGATGATTATAGAAGGTTAAGTGATGCTTGTGAAAGTGATGATTTACTCATTGGATTACAATATTTACCTCAAATAAGTGATTTGTTAAGAGAAGCTGATTTTAATGTTACCGCATCACTTTATAAGAATCGTCTTTTACATTTAGAAAATGGTAACTGTTTACAGCAAAACTATGGACTGGCTGTAGATATAGGTACAACTACTATAGTAATCTATTTATTAAATCTAAATGATGGGAAAGTAATAGATATAGATTCAAGAGTTAATAACCAAAGAAGTTATGGGGCTGATGTGGTTTCAAGAATAAATTTTACTATTGAGAATCCAAAGGGATTAGGTATATTGAAGGATAATATTGTAACTCAGCTTAATGATATGATAGAACTGTTATGTAAAAAAAATAACATAAGTGAAGATAACATATATGATATAGCTATTGTTGGAAACACCATTATGATTCACCTACTACTTGGACTCCCATGTAAAAATATAACTATGTCACCATACATTCCAGTGGTTACAAAGGCACTGGAGCTTGAAGCTAAGGAGATTGGAATTAAGGCTAAAGGCATGGTAAGCTTACTTCCTGGTATATCAGCTTTTGTAGGAAGTGATATAACTGCTGGTATATTATCCTGTGGTATGTTAAATTCAGAAAAATATTCATTATTATTAGACCTTGGAACTAATGGAGAAATTGCGCTAGGTAATAAAAACGAAGTAGTAACTTGCTCTACAGCTGCTGGACCAGCTTTTGAAGGCACAAATATTAAGCATGGAATTGGTGCCATAAAAGGAGCTATAAGCAAGGTTGATTTATCAAAGGATAAAATATATGAAACAATAGGCAATGAAAAACCTTGCGGAATATGCGGTTCAGGAGTGTTGGATGCTGTGGCACAATTTGTGAAGTTTGGAATATTAGATGAATCAGGTAGAATGGCAGGAGCGGACGAAGTTGAAAACAAGGATTATCAGAATAGGATTGTTGAGATAGATAATATGAGACAGTTTATTCTAGCACAAAATAGTATACATGAGGAAAGTATTACCTTTACACAAAAGGATGTACGAGAAGTTCAATTAGCAAAGGCTGCTGTATGTGCTGGTATCAAAATACTTTTAAAAGAAAAGAACATAAACTTTAATGAAATAGAAAAAGTGTACATTGGCGGTGGATTTGGTAATTATATGGATATAGAAAGTTCTGCTACCATAGGCATGATACCCAAAGAGCTCAAGGGTAAGATTGAATCTGTTGGCAACTGTGCAGGGGGTGGAGCTAAAATATATTTGCTATCAAAACGAATAAGAGAGAATGCAGTAGATATTATTAATAAAACAACATATATAGAGTTATCAAAAAGAGAAGATTTTCAGGAATATTTTATAGATTCTATGATACTGGATTAATATCTTCAGTGATAGATGCAGAAAATCTCAAACAGAGAAAATGTCTACTAGACATACATTTGGAACAATAAAAAGATACAAGTATAGAGGGGGGCGACAAACTACTTTATGGATAAATATTGTCATTATAGCAAACGTGAAAGAGTACTAAGGACAATCAGGCATGAGAAAACAGACAGGATTCCTAAAGGAGAGCTTTGTATTACTGATTCTATTATTTCTCGTGAATTAAATTGCAGTAAAATTGGATTTGAAGAAAAACTTGCATTTATCAATAGGCTTGATCTTGACATTTTTACTGTTTCACCGATTTTTCCACATGACAAGAATAGATTACCAGAACCGGATGAATATGAATGGCCCGATATTAAAAAATGGGCTAGTCAGACCTCGGTTTTTACCTTTGCACTAATTGATGGCGCATTTGAGACAGGCCTAAGGACATATGGCCTCTTGGATTTTCTAACACTACCGAAAGAATCTCCTGATGACCTGAAAAACTTTATTAGACAGGTTGAAAAACTGAATATTGCCACAATGAAACAATCAGCCGACCAGGGTATAGATGGAATAATACTGGCAGATGATATCGCTTATGCAAATGGACTATTGACAAATCCAAATATTTTGAGAGAATATTTTTTGCCTTCTTTGGCAAAACAAGTTGAAGAAATTACACATCTTGGACTTCCAGTCTTTTACCACTCGGATGGCAATTACCGTGAAATTATCCCTGATTTGATGGATATGGGTATACAGGGGCTTCAATGCATTGAACAACGATGCGGTATGGACATTGTTGCTTTACAGGAGGAATATGGGGATAGGCTGTGCCTGTGGGGACATATTGATACTGAAAACACACACAGTGCACATGATGTAGATTTTCTGAAAAACTTCTCAGCTTCTATACAAGGCCTCTCCACTAGAAACGGAATCATACTGGGAACAAATTGCGGGCTCTATGAAGGTATTGATATAGAAGGATTGATAGCAATATACCGGACTTTGAAATGAATTGTTAAAGTAAAATTTTAGCAAACACACTTGCTTTATTGAAATTTCAATGATATAATTTAAGTAGTTATAATTACTACTTAAGGAGATAAAAATAATGAGATCAAGTGTTTTTAACTTAGTGCAGATTGTATTTTTATTTATTTGTATTTCAAGTATGTTTTCATATATAGTATACTCTTATAAAAAATACACAAAGCATGTTTATATAGATATTTGCACAGCTATTAATACAAAAGCTGTTAAATATATTGAAAAACTACATATAGAAGATTATATATCCTTTGAAAAGTATGATATTTGGAGATTTTGTGTCCATTTTTAAAAATAATGTTTTATTAAATTAATTCTTAATTATAAAACAAAGGAGAGTTTTTAATGAACATTATTTTTAATTTTTTTAATAATATATTAGGTAGTATTTTTAACTTAACTGGAGATTGGGGTATTGCCATAATCCTTTTAACTATATTGGTAAGGATAATACTTTTCCCATTTTCTATAAAGCAAAAATCTGAAATGTATAATCAACAAAGAATTTCCCAAAAAATTCAGGATATAAAGACTAAATATAAAAATAATGAAAAAAAAGTTAAAGAAGAAACTGTTAAATATGAACAAGAGCTTGCTAAAAGTACTTTGGGGTGTTTAGTGACCTTTATACAACTGCCAGTGCTTTTCACTTTATATAATGTAGTGATGAAAATGCCAGTTCAAGTTGGTACAATTATTCTACCTTGGGTTTCAAGTATTAAAATGCATGATAGTTACTATATTATTCCCATTATATACGGTTTAGTTTCCATATGTCCTCAGCTCATTACAAACTTAGATTACTTTAAAGTGTTAAAAGAAGTTAAACTTTCTAAAACAAATTTAATTATAACTAGTATATTCAGTATACTAATAACTATAAAAGCTCCAATAGCACTTGGGCTATACTTCATAACTACAAGTTTATTTACCTTATTTGAAGAAATAGGATATAGATTTTATATAAAAAAGTTTAATGTACTTTCAAGTAATTCTTAGATCTATGCAATAAGCAAATAATAAAAATAGTACGAAGCAAAGTGCAGTGAAAGTTTTGAGTTTAACTTTTACTACGAGATATAGGATAAGCGTTTACTCACTGCTAAATGTTTTCAATTAGTCTAAAGCTCAAAGTTAATGAAAACCTAAGAACTTTGCCAAACTCGGTTCCCTCAAACAAGGCTAAAGTTCTAAGGCTTTCATTAACTCCTCGCTAAGACTAATAAGAAAACAATTTAGCTAATGTGAGTAAACGCTTATCCTATATCCCTACGTAGAAGTTAAACTCAAAACTAGTAACTTCAGTTGTACATATTAATATTTATAATTTTATAATTTAGCTCTTAAAAATTCATGTGTAAACCTTCAGAATAGACACATAAAGCAAGAATATTCATTTCTGTATAATAAGATTACGAGGATTGAAAACAAGAAATGAACCTACTACTTATAGGTTGCACTTTAAGTTGTGATTAAAATAAATAACTTAAAATATATATATGAAAAATAATTATTATGAAAGCTACACTTTTAAGATAATAGTATTTATGTAAACTAAAGTAAGAAGAAACGTTAAGCTGTATGAAGACTGATATATGTTATGCAGGAACATTCGAACAAGTTTTAGAAGTTCTTTGCTTGAGATATTGAAAAATACCGTAATTTTTGCCAGGACGGCAAAAGCTCTGAAAGCGACAGGACGTCGCATTTGAAGAGGTAGGTATTTTTCAATATCTCAAGCAATTAGAACTTCTTAATGGAGTGAGTGTTCCTGAATAACATATATCAGCCGTAATACAGCTTAACGTTTCTTCGGTTACTTGAGTCACATTTTGCTTAAATTACAAAGTAAAATTTTATCATATTATTATATCATCATTAATAGTATGATAGATTGTTAATCTTAGCTAAAGCTGTAACTATTGAAAATATTATAACTGCTGCTAAATTTGCAGTATTATTATCCTGATCAAATCTTGGTGATACTTCAGCTATATCAAAACTTATTACTTTATTAGATCTTAAAATATGTTTAATGAACTTTAATACTATTTCAGGATCTAACCCTAAAGACTGTGATGCACTTACACCTGGTGCAAAAGCAGAAGAAAATACGTCCGAACATACAGTTATATAAATATGTTCCTGATCTTTAATAAAATTATCTAACTCATCTAATTGATCAAAAATATTGTTTTGTGAAATATGTTTTGCTAAAATATACTTTACATTAAGTTTATCCGCAGTTTTAAATAATTCAACAGTATTGCTGTGTTTCTGAATCCCCATACAAAAATAATCATATTTAAGATCTTTTTCTTTACAAATATCTGATATTTGTCTGAACATAGTTCCTGATGTTCCACCATTTTCGTAAGGTCTAATATCAAAGTGAGCGTCAAAATTTATTATTCCTATGTTAGGTTTGCTTTCACTTTTTAATAGGTTGCTTAATATTCCCTTATAATGTCCAAAAGCAACTTCGTGTCCTCCCCCTAAAACTATTGGGAAAAGATTTAAGGATAATATTTTGTCCACTGCTTCTGAAAGTAAACTTTGACTTTCTTCCAAACTTATATTTTCGCAAAATACATTTCCTGCATCAAAAAGCTCAAGATCTTTTTTAAAGGCACAAGGTAAACCACTTAATTCTTTTCTAATACTCTTAGGACCATTGACAGCTCCAGCCCTACCTTTATTACGTCTAATGCCCTCATCACAACAAAAACCAATAAAAGCAATGCCTAACTTTCCTGTATAAGGAGTTAATTTTTCGTCTCTTAAATCAATACTTTTAATCCATTGATGCCATCTAAAAGCATCAAAATTAGTTTCACTATCAATTCTTCCTTCCCACTCTATTTCATCTACAGTTCTATAGTTCTCATTAAACATTTTTTTACCCCCTAGTTCTTTTTCATTAAACTTTTAGTTTCATCTCCAATTATTTTAAAGCCTCTTTCTATTTCTTCTTTAGTTACTCTGGAAAATCCCAGCCTTAATGTATCAAAGCCTTTGTCATCTGTATAAAAAATATCTCCTGGTGTAAATATTACACCTTTATCATAACACTTTTTCAGTAATTTTCTAGCATCTATTCCATTAAGTTTTACAAATATGTGAAGTCCTCCTTCACCTATAACCTGCCCATTTGAAATATACTTCTTTGCACATTCGACTGCAAATTCATATTTTTCTCTATAAACTTTTCTAGCTTTTTTTATATACTTTTCAAAATTTCCACACTGCAAATAATCATAAAACACAGCTTGATCTAAAAATGAAGTATGAATATTTCTGCTTCTTTTCACACTTTCTAAATATCCTATAATATTTTTATCTCCTAAAATCCATCCGATTCTTATACCAGGAAAAAGTATTTTTGAAAAACTTCCTATATATATTAAACCATTTCCTTCACCACACAATGCTGCTATTGGTGCAACATGAGCTCCTGTATATCTTAACTCTTCATTAAATCCATCTTCAATTATAGGAACATTATACTTTCTAAGCAATTTATAAAGCTGAACTCTTTTTTCTGGAGACATTACAATTCCTGTAGGATTGTGATAGGACGGAATAAAATATGAAAGAGCAAATTTATCTTTTTGAAGTTTTTCCTCTAACTTTTTTATATTTATACCATCAATATCCATATCCACTCCTTCAATACACAATCCATGAAGCTTCATTATTTTTATTGCTGTATTATGAGTAGGATTTTCACAAAGGATTTTGTCCTTAGCTTTTGTAAGAGATGATAGTATTATATCAAAACCTTCAGTAAAGCCATTAGTTATAAGTATATCCTTCCCCTCTGTGTTGACTCCCTTGTTTTTCATATATTTAAGAAGATACTCAATTAAAGGTTTATACCCTTGAGCATATCCATAATTTAATATTTTTTTACCCTCTATAGACATACGATTTAAAAAAGCTTTTTTAAATTCTTCAACATCAAAAAGATTTTCATCTGGTGCTATACTTTTAAAGGATATCATACCCTTTTCCCACTTATCCTCATGCTTTACAATATCAAGTCTTTCTGAATCCTTTGCATAATCATTGACTAAAGTACTCCAATTTACATTCCATTTTTCCTGCATTTCTACATGAATTTGAGATACAAAAGCTCCTTTTCCTTTTTTTATTAATATAAATCCCTCATCCTGCAAAAATTCATAAGCATATATAATAGTATTTCTACTTACTTTCATAATGGACGACATTTCTCTTGTGGAAGGCAGCTTCTCTCCACTTTGAAGCATTCCTCCAAGTATCATTTCCTTAATATAATCTTTAATCTGTATATATACAGGTACTTCTTTATTGAATTTTATATCTGAAAACATAGTTTCACCTCTAACATATATTTTTACATAAATTGAGGGATAAATAAAGGGGCTTATACACTAATTAATGTATCAACCCCTAAACTCAAATATTAAAATGATGCAATTATGCTTCCTTTATATTTCTCTTCTATAAACTTTTTAATTTCTGGTGAATTAAGTGCCTTAGATAAAGCCTTTATGGAATCTTTGTCTTTATCCTTAGTTCTTACTGCAAGTATATTAGCATATGGTGAATCCTTTGGCTCTATAGCAATGGCATCTTTTGTAGGATTTAAATTTGCTTGAAGAGCGTAATTTGAATTTATAACAGCTGCATCTACATCTCCTAAAACTCTTGGAAGTTGAGGAGCCTCTAACTCTTTTATTTTAATATTTTTCTTATTTTCAGTTATATCTGCTTTTGAGATAAGTTCACCATCTTTTACTTTAATAAGTCCTGCATTTTGAAGAACTTTTAAAGCTCTAGCTCCATTTGTTGGATCACTAGGTATAGCAATTTCTGCACCATCTTTTATATCAGATATTTTTTTAGCCTTATTTGAATATACTCCCATTGGTTCAAGATGAACTTTTACAGTATAAGATAATTCAGTATGTTTTTCTTTATTAAACTGTTCTAAATAAGGTATATGTTGATAAAAGTTTGCATCTAATTGTCCTTCATTTAAAGCAGTGTTTGGTGTTACATAATCTGTAAATTCAACAATTTGAAGATCATATCCCTCTTTCTGTAATATTGGTTTAACTTGCTTTAATATTTCTGCATGTGGTACTGGTGTAGCACCTACTTTTATTACCTTTGAATCTTTGCCTGTGCTGCTTGAACTTGAAGCATCTCCACCTTTACTTCCACATCCTGCTAATGATAAAACAACAAGTGATGATAGTATTAAAGATATTATTTTTCTCTTTTTCATTTTTATTACCCCTCTTAATTATATTTTTATTTTGTTATTTAAAATAATATTATTTACTTAACTTTCTATAAATAAATGTACCTAAACTTTGAAAAACTTGAACAAGAACTATTAAGATCACAACAGTGTAGATCATTATATCTGTTTTAAATCTATAGTATCCATAGTTGATGGCTACATTTCCGAGGCCGCCTCCACCAATAGCTCCTGCCATAGCAGAGTAACCAACTACACTAATAACTGTTAAAGTTATTCCTAATATTATAGAAGGAAATGCTTCCTTTAATATTACTTTATATATTATTTGCCAGTTGCTTGATCCAAAGGACTTCGCAGCTTCTATTACACCCTTGTCTACTTCTTTCATAGAAGATTCTATTACCCTAGCTGCAAATGGTGCTGCTGCTAGTGTTAAAGGTACTATAGCTGCATTTGTTCCTATACTTGTTCCAACAATCAATTTTGTAAGTGGGAATATAGAAATCATTAATATCAAGAATGGGAAGGAACGCAATGTATTTATTATAAAATCTAATATTTTATATATAAATTTATTAGGTCTCAAGCCATCTTCATCTGTTAACACAAGTATAATTGCTGGTATAAATCCTATAACTACTGCTAAAAAAGTAGATATTAAAACCATTTGTATTGTTTCCCCTAATGCTGGAAGTAATATTTCATTAAACATCACTTTCAATCACCTCCCAAATTATAGATTTTGAATCTAGAAATTTACATATGCTCTCTTTATGCTTTTCATTTGTATTTATAACAAGAGATCCTAAAACATTATCTCTAAACTTTTCAAGCTTTCCCCACACTATAGAGAAATCTATATCAAGTTCTCTAGCTATTGAAGTTATAATACACTGCTGACTATATTCTTTAGGAAAAAATATCTTTATATTTACTCCAGTTTCAGGAATTATTTCATTTTCTCCTAATAACTTTTGCAGCGACTTATCTGGCTTTAAGAATAATTCTTCTACAGTACCCTGACCTTTTATTTCTCCTTTTTCCATAAGTGCAACCCTATTGCATATTTCCTTAACCACTTCCATTTGATGTGTAACTAAAACTACTGTTATGTTTAATTCCTCATTTATTTTCTTTATAAGTTCTAATATAGATTTTGTAGTATTAGGGTCTAGTGCCGATGTAGCTTCATCACACAATAATATTTCTGGATCTAAAGCTAAAGCCCTTGCTATTCCAACCCTCTGTTTTTGTCCACCACTTAAATCTTTAGGCATACTGTGAATTTTATCTTCAAGTCCCACTAACTTAACTAGATTAGTTACCTTCTTCTCTACGTAAGCTTTATCAAAATTCCATACCTGTAAAGGAAGCGCTATATTATCAAATACATCTTTTCTATTTAAAAGATTGAAATTCTGAAATATCATACCTAACTTTTTTCTTATAGTTTTTATTTCTTTTTCTTTTAATCCTTTTAATTCCTTTCCCATAATAGTTACATTTCCACTATCATAAGTTTCCAAAGCATTCAAGCATCTTAAAAGTGTAGATTTTCCTGCTCCACTGTGTCCTACTATACCTATAATGTCACCTTTTTCTACACGTAAATTTATATTTTTAAGTACTTGATTATGAGAAAAACTCTTATTTACATTTTCTAATTTAATCATTTTACATTTCCTTTCTATTTATACTTGCCACTTTAATTCGTCACAACTGCAATTCGCTAAATCGCAATAGTTATAAAACTTGTATATTTCACCTTATTTTCATGAAATCAAGTAAATCTTCATTCAGGTGAAGTATCACATCAGGTATTCCTCGGAAAAATAATTAAAGCCCGAGGAAAAACCTCGAGCTACAACTCTTAATTTAACCTCTCATCTCTCAGCTTGCGCCGCAGGAGTTAGCACCAATATATCATATAAATATGATACTGGTTGCTGGGTTTCATCGGGCCAGTCCCTCCACCACTCTTGATAAGTGCGAAATATTTATTTAATTTATGTTTTAAATTATAGCAACACAAATATAAATTGTCAACTTATATTTTTATTATTTTTTGTTTTTTTATTAAATTTTAAAATTAATTAGAGTTTTCTAAATTTAGATTTATGCCATCACGAGCATTGTCAACACCCTCATCTCCAGCTATATTAAAATATAAGATTAAAAAGACGTATCATCACCTATATAACAGGCTATATTGTTATTTAAATATAACTGTTGAAGATGTTTCATTTTTTCATTTGTCATATTTCCACACTTGCTATATTCGTACTCTTTTCCTAGTTGATTCCACTTTGTCTCTCCTAATCTGTGGAATTTCAAAAGATTGATCTCATATAGAGAATTTTTATTCATAAATTCAATTAGCTTGTATGCATTTTCATCACTGTCATTATATCCTGCTATAGTAGGTTGTCTTAAAACAAGCCTACCATTCCAACCAGATTTTTTAAGTGCTTCAATATTTGAAAGTATCAAATCATTATAAACTGCCGTTCCTTGTTTATGTTTTTCTCTATCCATATTTTTTACATCAATAAATGCAAAATCAATGTACTTTAATACTTCTAAAAATACTTCCTGTTTTGCATATCCACTAGTTTCAATTGCTTTATGAATCTGGTGTTCATAACACTTTTTCAATACTTCTACCAAAAATTCATGGTGCATTAAAGGCTCTCCACCTGTGAAGGTTACTCCCCCATCAGAACCCCAATTATTAAAGTCACGTTTCAAAATTGTCATAAGTTCATCTACTGTATATTCCTTAACACACTGCTTCAAAGTATTATTAGGACAGATATTAACACAATCAAAAGTCTCGCATTTTTCACAAGTATCCCTCAGTATTCCTAACTTACCATCCTCATTAAACTTAATTGAGTCATGTGGACATACGTTTATACATGCTCGACAGCCATTTTTCCATTTGCATACATTTTCTGCAACCATAATATGCTTTTTCTTAATCCAACTTTCAGGATTAGCACACCATTTACACTGAAGGGGACATCCTGTAAAAAATATGCTTGTTCTACAGCCTGGTCCATCATGTACAGAAAAGCTTTGTATATCAAATATTAAACCTTTTTCTTTCATAACATTACCTATTCTGCTTTATATCCGGGACATGTGGAAGCACCACAAGTAGCATATGCCCAGTTTTCTTTTTCCAAACCTTTACATGTTCCTAATCCATACTTATCTGGATTACAAAAGCTTTTGCAGTTTCCACATTTTTCAGCTGCCTTAAAATTAGGGCAAGCCTCACTTCCTTCGCCATCAATAGGAACCATTCCCTTTGTTAATGCACAAAGACCTTTTTCACAATCTAAATTTATATAATTTTTACAATCATAGTGGCGCATTGCTATTACCTCCATTCATTTTTTAGTATACTATTATTTATCATATTCAGTTCTGTAAATAACTTCATCTTGAATAGGCTTACCGATTTCACACCAGTATTGCGTAAATCCAGCTACACGAACCATAAGTTCTCTATACTTCTCTGGTGTAAGCTGGGCATCCCTCAATGTTTTAGAATCAACAACATTAAACTGAACATGAAATCCACCTTTTCTCATATAAGCACGTACAAGATCAAGAAGTTTTCTTGTTCCGCTGATACCTTTAACTGCTGTTGGATGTAATTTTAAATTCATCTGTGCATTTTGATGCATTGAGTGGTCATAAACTGTTGCAGATTCAAATATAGCATAAATACCATTTTTATCTGTTCCTGCTGCTGCAGATACAGAACCATCTGAATAAGTTGTGCCTGCAAGTCTTCCATCAGCTGTAGCCAAGGTTACAAATCCTTGAGGACCATGTGTTGATACTGAAATCTGGCATAAATATAAAGGCTTGCCATAGTATGAACGGAATTTATGTGTCATATCATAAATATAATAATGATATGCTTTAAAAATTTCATCTGCATACTTGTCAGCATTACCGTATTTTGGTGCATTTACACATGCTGCAAAGATTTTCTCATATTTAGGACTGTTTTCTGTACTCTCTCTAAAGTCAGGTGAGAACACCCCTGTTTCATATGCAGTCTTAAATCCAAAGTTATTAAGCATTGCATCTGTCATTTCTTCAATTGTAAACTTCTTATCATCAAATACATTCTTCTTTATTGAAGTCAATGTATTAACGAAAGTAATAGTTCCACAGGATTCAAAGTTAATACATGAGTTATATCTTGCTCCCATAGTGCCAATGTGTTTTCCCTTTGTAAAGCAGTCAGGTTTTAATAAGGAATTAACAGCTGGCATATTATATTTTCTCCAAATATCCATTTGAATATTATTGCATCTATTTACAACATCTGTAGTAAGTTCCATATACTCTTTCCATTGATCTACCATTGTTTCATAAGAATCTAGCTTCTTATTATGAGGTGGATATACTTGCTTTCCTGTTCTTTTATCTAAACCGTTTGTTAGAACAAGCTCAAGTACTTTAGGCATACCAATAAAGTGAACACCTGTACCACATGTAGGTGAAGCACCACCAGGAATCATTGTTACCTTTCCATTATATTCAAGTGGCAAGAAGCATCCAGGTGCAGATTCTAGGCATCCTCCAAGGCACCATGCTCTTGCATCATGAAGATCCATTCCTTCTGGTCCATAGTTTCTCATCATAAAGTTCATTCCTGTCTGGTTGTTCATCCATGCAGGATATCCAAGACCAAGTTTTGTACAAGAAGCAGCCTTCATAAGGAAGTCTTCTGGTGTCTTTTCATCATATAATACACTTAATGTAGGCTGAGGAGTTTGATTTCTCATACCTGCTTCAACAATTAAATATTCTAGTGGAGTAACTGCTGAAAGTCCATCGTAATTTTGTCCACCTAATGAAAGGTTGTTAAATGTATTACCAGAAAGAACGCCACCAGATACACCTGCTGATGCAAAACATTCAATACAAGTAATTTTAATTCTGTATAATTCAAGAAGTTCAATTACTTCTTCATCTGTCATAACACCATCTTCTACATCTTTTTCATAGAATGGCTGCAATACTTGTCCGAGTCTGCCAATTGAAAGACCAGATTGAGGGTCTTCATTAACAACACCTAAATGACAACAAAGGGTCATCTGAATTGCTTCCCAGAAGTTTGCAGGTTTCTTATGAGCAATATTACCCATAACCTCTTCAATTTTTTCATAGTTAGCTTTAATTTGTGGATCTGTTTCAATGGTAGCTAAATACTTCGCTCTCTTTGAATAGTTTTCACACCACGCACTTAAACCCTTTGTAATTTCCTTCATTGCTGCATAGTAATAACCTCTGCTCATACCGAAATCGCCATCTTCACCTGCTTGACCCATGACTTCAGCAATTTTTTCATCACATAATTCAATTATTCTATCAAAACCGTACTGCAAAGGCATATAATAGTTAATTACTTCACGTCCCTGTGGAATTGCGAAGGAATCAAACATACAGATAACGCCTTCCATTATATTTTTAAACTGGTCATATCCTGGTGTCATCTTTGAGTACTTATCGCTTAATTCTTCTACTGAAATTCCTTCCCAAGGCTTTGATGTTTTAACTAGAACAGGAATTTCTTCCTTTCTCATACCAAACTTTTTAGCAATAGAGATAACATTTCCATAACTTTCAGTAACGTTACCTCCACCAGCACCAACAACACTTACTGAGTCAGCTTCATTTTCTGCTGGAGCATCCACTTCATTCATTAAAGCTTCTGCTTGAGCATTAAAAAAGCTTGCACAAACCCAAGGGAATGGGAATGCTCCCCTAACATTTTTTGTCTTGTTCATAACAAGTTTCTCATAAGGTAAAATTGTAGGTGTCATGTGTGATAAAGAAGCAGCCACAGCTTTAGCTCTTCTTACCTCAATTATTTCGCCATCATTTTCCCACCAGGTTCTGTTATACCAATATGCAGCTTCCATATCTGCAGTAACTTTTAAAGTATAATAAATATCCATAAGCTTTTGAGTACTTTCCTTTGCTTCTGGAATATCTGCTTCTGAAGTATTATCAATATTTTTCATGTCAATTCCACGGCTTTTTAAAACATCTTCTAGCTTACTTTCTTTAATATTCATTTTTAAATGCCTCCTTTTTCATCACTTATTTCAATACAACATTTATTATTCTTATAAATAGTATTAATTTATAAGAATTATTCTCTTATTTTTAATTTTTCTAATAACATACTTCATATTATTCAATGTATTCTCTCGCTTCTTCTTCACCCTTTAATACTCTAAGTGTTCCTAAAACCAAAGATTCCATTTCATTTTCACCAGCCATAATTTCAACAGGTGCAATAAACTCTACACGCTTTTTAATCCAGTTAGTTATCATATCAGAATATGCTATACCTCCTGTAATAACAATAGCATCTACCTTACCTTCTACTACTGTTGCAAGTTCCCCTATTCCCTTGGCAACCTGATAAGCCATAGCTTCATAAACAAGCTTTGCTTTTTCATCTCCATTTTCAATCATCTTTTCAACTTCTCTAGCATCAACAGTATTAAGATAACCTTTTAATCCACCATTTCCTCTTAATTTTTTCTTCATAGTTTTTTTATCAAATTTTCCTGAATAGCAAAGATCTATAAGTGCATTGCAAGGAACTTTTCCAGCTCTTTCAGGTGAAAATGGTCCTTCATCATCTGCCATTATATCTATCATTTGTCCTTTTCTATGTACATTTACTGATATTCCTCCACCTAAGTGAGCTGCAATAAAATTCATATCTGAATACTTTTTACCATATTTTTTTGCAACCTTCATTGCCATTGCTCTTGTATTTAATGCATGACTAGTACTTGTTCTTGGTATATCTGGCATACCTGATATACGAGCAATATCCTCTAATTCATCCACTCTAACAGAATCATATATATATGCTGATACTCCAATAGAATTTGCTATTTCATAAGCAATTAATGCTCCTAAATTTGAAGCATGCTCTACTACTGGATTGTTTTTTAATCTATCTACCATTGTTTCATTAACTTTATAAGCTCCAGATTTTACTTTTGGAACCATTCCACCTCTTCCAACAACTGCAGCTAATTCTTTAACTTCATATCCATTTTGCTTTAAAAATGAAAGAACAACTTCTTTTCTCATATCAAATTGATCTGCCACATTCTCATATTTTTCAATTTGTTCAACTGGATGATCTAACGTTTTGCAAAATATTTCTTTTTCATCTTCGTATAAAGCTATTTTTGTAGAAGTAGATCCTGGGTTAATTGCTAATATCTTATAACTCATTTACTATTCCTCCTGTTTTTAAGTTAATCACTCAACTTTCGCAATTTAAAAAAATGCGAAGCATTTTTTAGAGGACAATTGACAAAGGACAGAGGACAATGAAGGTGAGTTTTCCTCCTTACGTCAGAAAACTTATTTATTTTTGAAGATTGTTTTGCTAAAGCAAAATAATCTTTAGATTTATATTAGTCAGCAATGTTTCGCTTTAGCGAAACAATCTATCCAAAATTTAATTAAAGATTTTTCGTAGTGTAGCGGAGAAAAATCCTCCTTCACTGTCCTCTGTCAATTGTCCTCTGTCCTCTTTAAAAAATGCTTCACAATTTGCTTACATTAAGTTAAAATTGTATGCGCGAAATTTGAGTTATTAAATTTTATATTATTACAAACCTCTGTCTTTTTATTTCTGAGACCTTCCAATTTCAAGTCCTTTTTCAAAAGCTTGTTTGTTTAATGGAAGTAACTTTGGTTTTTTACCAAGTTTGTGTTCGATTGTTTCCCAAACAATTTCAGGAGAAATAACTTCAGTAAACCCTACATATACACCAAGCATAATAACATTAAGAACTTTTGCATTTCCAAGTTCAAGAGCAAGTTCTGTTACAGGAGCGGAAATAACTTTAATATCTTTTCTTGTAATCTCTTTTTTAACGATTGAGCTGTTAACAAAAAGTCTACCTCCTTCTTTTAATGTATCAATAAATTTATCTAATGATGGTCCATTCATAACAATCAAATCATCCATAATATCACCTAAAGGTGCTCCTATCATTTCGTCTGAAATAACAACGAAACAGTTTGCTGTACCACCACGCTGCTCAGCTCCATATGATGGGAAGAAAGTAACGTTTTTATCTGTAGAATCACAGGTTGCTGATGCTAAAAATTTTCCAAGTGTCATAACACCCTGTCCGCCGAATCCAGCAACACACAAGTTTGTTTCCATATCTTTTTTCCTCCTTTTAGTCGGAAACACTGGGTAATTTACCCAGTTCGCTTCCGCTCACAAATTACTCGTTAAAGGTCATTTAAACCTTTAACCTCCTTTTATTATTATTTATCTCTTATTACACCCAATGGGTATTCTGGAAGCATTTTTTCTTCAATGAATTTAAGTGAATCCAGTGGTTCAAGTCCCCAGTTTGTTGGGCAGTTTGTTACTATTTCAACCATTGAAAATCCTTTACCATTTAACTGATTCTCGAATGCTTTTCTTATTGCATTTTTAGTTTTAATTACATTTTGTGGAGTATTGCAGCTTGTACGCTCTAAATATGCTGGAGCTGTAAGCTGATTTAATATCTCACACATATGCATTGGATATCCGTGTTCCTCAGCTATACGTCCTTTAGGCGCTGTACTTGCTTTCATACCCATTAATGTAGTAGGAGCCATCTGACCTCCTGTCATACCATAAATACCATTATTTATAAAAATAACAGTAATGTTTTCACCTCGATTTGCTGCTGAAACTGATTCAGCAAGTCCGATAGAAGCAAAATCACCGTCTCCTTGATATGTATAAACCAATGTATCTGGATTTGCTCTTTTAATACCTGTTGCAACAGCACATGCACGTCCATGAGGCGCAGTGGTATTATCATATGCAATATAGTCCATATGAAGTCCACAACATCCGATACCAAGTACACAAGCAGTTTTTTCAACAAGATTCATTTCTTCTAGAACTTCACCTATTAATTTAATAACTGTACTATGCATACATCCCGGGCAGAAACCGGAAACTTTATCTTCTTGAATTGTTTTTGTTCTTGCATAAATCTTTTCCATTTTCTATCCCCTCCTAATTTTCATTAATTTTTTTAATAGCTTTAATAATAGCTTCTCGGCTCATAATGTTACCACCTGAGCATAAACATGTATCAATTAAACAACGTTCCTTTACGCCTTTTTCCACATCATGTAAAAACTGTGCTGGAATAGACATTTCAACATCAACAACAGCTTTACATAAATCATAATTGATATTATCAAACGCTTTATATGGGAAAGGATGTACTGTAATTGGTCTGATTAATCCAACTTTGATACCTTCCCTACGAAGAGTATCAACAGCTGATTTTGATACACGGGCTGAAATACCATAAGCTGCAATAACTATTTCCGCATCTTCCACCATATACTCTTCTACTTGTGCATCTTTTTCCCAGCTCGCATATAAAGCAGCAGCTTCTTCATTCACACTCTGCATTTTGCTTGTTAACCATTGTCCTGGTTGAATCCATGCTCTATTTTTGTAGTCTAATTTATGACCAATACAAGCCCAATCTTTGTTAGCTGCTTTTAATTCAGCAACTTCTTCATCCGTTTTCATTTCAGGTAACACAACTGGTTCCATCATTGTTCCAATAACACCATCGCAAAGAATTAAAACAGGGTTTCTATCTCTTTGTGCATAATCAAATGCTTTATATGTCATATCAACAGCTTCCTGTACTGTAGATGGGGCAAATACTAACATTTCGAATCCACCATTACCTGAAGCTTTTGTTGCTTGAAGATAATCTTGCTGAGCTGGTTGGATAGAACCTACACCAGGACCTCCACGTGATATGTTAGCATATACCATTGGTATACGTGCTGATGCACAGTATGAAATACCTTCACTCTTTAGTGAAATACCACAGCTTGATGATGATGTCATTGATCTTGTTCCTGTTGACGCAGCACCATAAACCATGTTTACAGAAGCAACTTCGCTTTCTCCTTGTACAAAATTTCCTCCAACTTCAGGCAATCTTCTTGCGAAATATTCAGGAATTTCATTCTGTGGTGTGATAGGATATCCGGCAAAAAATCTACAGCCGGCTCTAACAGCTGCTTCTGCAATAGCTTCACAGCCTTTCATAAATACTCTAGACATTTTTTCTCTTCCTCCTTTTAGTCGGAAACACTGAGTAGTTAATCCTACTCGCTCCCGCTCATAAACTACTCGTTAAAGGTCATTTAGACCTTTAACCTCCTTTTAGTCGGAAACACTGAGTAGTTAATCCTACTCGCTCCCGCTCATAAACTACTCGTTAAAGGTCATTTAGACCTTTAACCTCCTTTTAGTCGGAAACACTGAGTAGTTAACCCTACTCACTTCCGCTCGTGAACTACTCGTTAAAGTCCATTTAGGACTTTAACCTCCTTATTTATACACTTCAATTGCAGCATCCGGACACATTCTTGCGCACATACAGCATCCTATACAAGCATCCATATTAACTGGCACTACATACTCATAGCCCTTTGCATTAACTTTATCTCCTACGGCAAGTACACCTTTAGGACAAAACTTAATACAATATTGACAGCTTTTACAGCTTTCTGATCTAATCTCTACTTTTGCCATTTTGATCAAATTCTCCTCTCAAAATAAATATGATTTATTTAAACATTTCTATCAATGTTTATAACTAATTAATGATTTTTTTAATCAAAGAGTTATTACAAATCATTGGTTCCACGGATATGTTAGATATAAATGAATAGGCATCAAAGGAATATTTATTCTGGCTTTTACTTCCTCATATAAATTCTCATTGACACAAGTAAAATCTATATTAATTAAAGATCCTATCATTTCAAGTGTTTTTAAGTTTCCTTCTAATATTTCTTCTACTGTTGTAGAAATTCCGTTATTAGGATTACTTATCATATGTACTTTTTCTAGCTTAATATGAGATATTTTTAATATTGATGAAAGTGTTTCATCAATATTACTTAAATTACCTGACCAAGTCCTATATGCATTCAGCACATAATACACATTTGTATTATCTTGATTTACCTTAGGAGCAAATCCTCCTATAGCACGTGCACCTATATCATTTCCGCCAACATCCATAACTACATAACAATTCTCATCTTTCAGTAAAAGATTAACGCCGCCTACAACTGTTGGTGCATCAAAAAACTGTTCTTCATGGTGAAATGTAATACCCATAGCTTCAACCTCTGTTTTCACATCTCTGGATCTAAACAATGGTTTTGTCATATCCATATCAAAAAAATGTACTGGTTTTTCATTAAGATTAACAAGGTATTTTGCAAAATTTATCGCAATTTCACTTTTGCCACTTCCAGCTTCACCAACAAAAATAAAATTCGATTTATTCATTGTGAACTTTTTACAATCAATATTCATAAGCGGCCTCCCTTAATCATTTTTCCTTATTTCTCTTTGCACTTGATTATCCTGAATTTACTACTTGGCTGCTGATGCAGATAGTACTAATGATAGATATTTTTCTTCAGCTGAAGATCCTCTTGAAGTTAAAACAATAGGAGCCTTAGCACCAACTATAAAACCTGCCATTTTAGCCCCTGCAGAATAAACTAAAGATTTTCCTAGTATGTTTCCTGCAGTAATATTAGGAACGATTAAAATGTCTGCATCTCCTACTACAGGGCTTTCATAACCTTTTATTTCTGCTGATTCTTTGCTCATAGTTAAGTCATAGGATATAGGACCTTCTACAATACAGTTTTTAATTTCTCCCTTTTTATTCATTTCTTTTAATAGACCTGCATCAACAGATTCAGGCATTTTGGGATTAACCTTTTCAACAGCAGCTAAAACTGCAACTTTTGGTTTTTCATATCCCATATCTATAAGTGTACTAACGGCATTTTCAATAATTTGCTTTTTCTCATCTACATTTGGGTACATCATCATTCCACCATCTGTAGTTACTATTAACTTGTGGTAACTAGGTATTTCATTAAAAACAAAATGAGACATAACCTTTCCTGTTCTAAGTCCCTTTTCCTTATTTACTACTGCCCTTAAAAGATCTGCAGTTTGAATTTTTCCTTTCATTATAAAATCTGCTTTATTGCCATTAACAAGCTCTACTGCCTTTGCTGCTGCTGAAGCATCATCTTCTACATCAATAATAGAACTATCATTTAAATCTTCTTTTAAATTACTTAATATTTCTTTTATTTTTGATTTATTTCCTATTAATATAGGTTCTGCTATATTATCCCTTCTAGCTTTAAATACAGCTTGTAAGGTATGTTCATCTTGTGCTGCTACTACTGCTGCTATTTTCTTTGATTCTGAATTTTGAACTTTTTTAATTAATTCTTCAAAATTTTTAAATACCATTTTGTTCCTCCTATATATCTATTAATACTACATACTATTTTTAAGATGACATTTGACAGAGGACAATGAAGGTAAGTTTTCTTCCTTACGTCAGAAAACTAATTTATTTTTTTAAGCTTGTTTTGCTAATGCAAAATATCGCTAATTTATATAAATTAAAGATTTTTCGTAGTGTAGCGGAGAAAAATTCTCCTTCACTGTCCTCTGTCAATTGTCCTCTGTCCTCTTTAAAAAATGCTTCTCATTACACTTATTTATATTAGCAACTTTCATGCCAAAACAAAAAACAGGCTTAAAGCCTGTTTCTGTGTAAATGTTTTTATTTTATTGTTACTATTAGTTAACATTACGTTTCATATTGTTTACATTATCTATATTATGATTTACCTTTTCTCCATAACGCTGTTCTGCTTATACCTAGTTTTTTTGCAATTTCAGTTTTTGACATTCCATTGCTTTCTAGCATTTGTATTACCTTCTCTTCTACAAACTTATTAATTTGCCTTAAATCTAATAAATTCTCATCACTATCTACCTCATTGTCATCTTCCAACATTTCATTTTCATCTAAATCTACTTCTTGAAAAATCAAATATCTCTGAACAATATTTCTTAATTCCCTGACATTGCCTGGCCATGAATAATTCATTATCTTTTTTTCAATTTTATTTTCAAGTTTAAAATCACAAACTTTTTTTGATAATGTTGTGAGATAATGCATGAATAGTGGAATTATGTCTTGCTTCCTTTCTCTAAGAGGTGGTATATGTAGTTCTAAAATACTCAATCTATAAAATAAATCGCTCCTAAATGTTCCATTTTTAATTTTTCCTTTTAAACTTTCATTGGCAGCTGCAATAATTCTTACATCCAAAGGAATAACGTAATCTGAGCCTATCCTCATTACTTCTTTTTCTTCCAAGACACGCAAAAGTTTTGCTTGAAGATTCAAAGACATACTGTTTATTTCATCTAAAAATATAGTTCCTCCATGAGCAAGCTCAAATAGACCTGGTTTTCCGCCCTTTCTTGCACCTGTAAATGCTCCTTCTTCATATCCAAATAATTCACTTTCCAGAAGGCTTTCAGAAATTGCCGCACAATTAATAGCTACAAAAGGTTCTTTTTTTCTAGTGCTTATGTTATGAATACTCTGAGCAAACATCTCCTTACCTGTACCACTTTCACCATAAATCATAACAGTACTATCATCTAATCCTATTTTAACAGCCTTTGATACTGTATTTATCATCACAGGGTCATTAGCAATAATATCTTCAAATGTATATTTAGCAACAAGCCCTTTTTTATTTAATTCATATCTTATCTTTTTTTCTAAATTTTGAAGCTTAGTAATATCTTGAAAAGAGCAGAGAACACCATGAATTTGTCCATCTATGTTCAACACAGACGTATTAGCTGTAACTACAATTTCAGGTAAGTTTTTTATTTCATTATATTGATTAATTCCACTTTTAAAAACATCCCTCATAAAAATAAGCTCAGGACAAACTTCTTCAATATTTTTATCAATAACATCATAACTAGCCTTCTTTAATAACTCTTGTGCCCTTTCATTGTATAATATAATTTTCCCATTCTTATCTATAGCAATAACTGCATCGTGTACCCCATCTAAAATCATATTTAATACTTCATTTCTATAATTTTGTTCATACAAGCTGTCCACTAATTGTTTTGCATGTTCAATTCCATCACAAATAGATTCATTACTTGCACCTATGGAAACATTATCTATTCCTAAATTTTCAGCATACCTACAAGGAATACCTCCTCCAACTATTACAACAGTATCTCTTCTTGCTTTATATTTATTAATTATACCTTCTATATTATCTTTATCTTCAAATCTTTCAATTATAACCTTCTCACGAATCACATCTTTCCAATCACCATAATCAAAATGCTCTAAATCTGATATAACAATAACTATATCTTTATTATATTTACTGGCTTTCTTTAATGCATACAGAATATCTAATGTACTTATTTTTAAATTTATAACTGGCACCTTTACCCTGCCTACAGTATGTCGATACCCTCCACTTCTTGCTATAATAGCACTTGCCCCTTTATCCTCCAACATCTTTCCTTGTGCTTTCATATTATCCTGATCTAATATATCTATAATTATTTCACCTTGTTCCACTTCTTTTCTAAACAAATGCACAACAAGGTCTTTTAATTTTTCATCTGAAGCAATAAATCCTATTTTTTTTGTCATATAAATTCTCCTTAAAATTACTATATATCCCTCATTACTAATTCAGCTATTTGTAAATACAAACTACATAAATGCAACACAAGTTTATTTAAACTTCTTAACTTCTTATATTATTTTTTTATTAAAGCAATTAAGAAATTCTGAAACTTTAATACACCTACACCTACATACCATACACCCATTAGCATTGATATTAGTATTTGAACAGGTAATGTTCCCCAATTCATATTTAATGGTGCCATAATTAATAAAGTTATTGCCCATCCAGCTAACCATGCTGGCAGAAATATTATTTTTTCCAATTTAGTACTTGCAATAATTACTGCTAATCCTCCTAAAATAAATAAAGCACAAAATAGCTCAATATTTTCATTTAATTTTACCATATCCATTGCTTTTAGTCCTATACACCCCCATAAATCCCCTAAGAAAAAACCTATAGATATTTTAACTTCATCTTCTACTTTATTTCCATTTGCAACAAAAATCCCAGCACAAATCAAAGCTACAGAACCTGTAGTAATCCCAAAATAAGGACTTATTACTGCCCATATTGGTGGCAACAGCGCTATTCCTAAAGCTAATGTTAAAACATTTAATTTTCTTTCGTTCATAAAACACACCTCTTCTTAAAATTTAATAATTTAATAGGCTGTTACACTAATTATTGTAACAGCCCTCTCATAGACTAAAACTTTTTAATAAAACTAAGATTTTTATGTAATTATTATTTAAATTTTACCTTTCCGGCATTGTTGCTGTAATAAAGTTCTTATATGTTTCTAAACGTTGCTTATACTTATCAGTTTTTTTCATATCAGCAATTGTAGATATAGTCTTTCCGATATCATCTCCATGCTTGAATTTTCCAGATAAAGTATCATGTGCATGTTCTAACTGTTCTTTTGGAAATTCGAATTTTACTTTACCATCTATAATTTTAATATCACCTTCTATGCCACATAATTCACAAATGGCATGGGTAGATTCTCTATCTAAGAAAAAGTTTCTAGAATGACAATGTGGACAAACTCCTTCTTCTCCTTTATATGAAGCATTTTCAATATCTTTTGCAGCATTCGCAATATTAACTCCTATTTCATGAACTCTTGTAACTCTTTCATCATCTATAATAATACCAGAAGACCATGGAAATACTTCATCATTAATAACCTTCCACATAGGAGTTAAAGCTTGCATTGCTGCAGTACATTGAAACTTTGTAGTCCAATCAGAACCACCAATTCCCATGTAGGAAATAACCTTATCCTTTAATATTCTTGAATCTGGAGCTTTTCCACCTTTTTCTTCAGCAATTTTAGCTGCTATCACATTGTTTCCCCTATCCATTCTTGGTCCAAAACGATCTGTAATTGTTTGGAAAATTCCAGGCACACCTTTTTCAAAGATTGGAAGTGCCACAACTATTCCATCTGCATCTAACATTTCATTAAGTAACCAATCAAAATCATCTTTTAACACACACATATTTCCTTTTCCTGACATGAGTGTTTGAACACAAGCTGTACATCCAGTACAGTGTTTTATATCTAAATCCATAAGACGAATAAATTCAACTTCTGCACCTGCTTCTTTTGCACCTATAAGAGCTTCTTTGCACATAGCATCATTATGACCATTCTTTGTTCCACCTGAAATACCTAAAATTTTCATTTTTTAACCTCCAAATATAATTAGTTAATATAAAGATTTTTACAAATTCCTTTAAACTATTTTAATCTGTATAATTATTTTGCAAGTTTTAAATTATACAGTTTGTTGTTTTTCCTCTTGTCTGCCAAATACGTATTTAGGCCACTCCTTACCAAGAAATATATTACAAAGTATACCGCCACCAACTACTAGTACTACTGACATTATCATTCCATAAATAAAGAATCCAAATAAATGAAATGGTGTTATTGCTGGCGCATTAGCTGGATGAATTGAAAATATAAAAAATGTTTCTGCAAGTCCTAAAAATAATGCTGGTATATTTGCGAATATAGTATCTCTCAATAAATTTTCATGAACAGTTAATATGCAGAATATCACAACAATGGTTAATCCTACCCCACTAGTCCATGGTGGCAAATCTTTTAATGCTCCAATTAATATACCATTAAGCATTGCCCATAAAATTCCTATAGGGTAGCACACTATCATAGATGGTATCTTCTTAAAATCTGCCCCCATTGCAAAGAATAAAAGTAATACAACAAATAACATCCAATTATAATTTGCAAACCCCAAGGCTCCCATAGGCTGCATTAAAAGAGTTAATATAACTGCACCAAAAGCGCCTTGAATTAAAAGTGCCTTTCTTTTAATTGACATGATTATCCCCTCTTTATCCATAATATATTTTATGAAAATTTTTTATTACACTAATTGTCAGTAACATACCCCAAATAATATTCTAACTTTAAGCTACAATTCCATATATAATTCACACTATAAAGTTACTTTTAACGCATAGGAATAAATCCACGATATTGTGTATAGTTATCACTTTCAGCAATATCTGTTAAGAATAAACTTGAAATTTCAAATTTAGGTTTCAGATAAGGGAATTCATTATACTTAGCCCAAGATGGCTTTTTAATCTCTTTTGCCTTTTCTATTGCAGTTCTATGCCAACCTGAAGGGCAATTAAACCACATTTCAACCACTCTTTGATATGGACAATTATTAATACTTTGAATAATCTTGCTTGTTAACATTCTTGTTACATCTGGAGATTCCTGAAATTTTGGTACAACTTCTTCATAGAACCACTTGTCCCCTTTTTCCATAGATACACCATCTGGATATTTCATAACAAACTGCCAACGATAATTAGGTCCATCTTCCATAGTTCTTCCTTCACCTTTTAGATCTTCTTCCCAGGAAATAGGTACAAAAGCCCAAATAAATGGAGGCATACCATTATCACCACCCGTTGATCTTGCAGCATCACCTGATTCCATTTTCTCTGTTTCCTTACCTTCAAGAATTGCTACTTCATTATCATCTGGAACGTTACCTTGCCATTTTAATACATCAATTGGAAAATATTCAGTCATAGCTTTATTTTTAAATTCAGGTGTTAGTGGATTAACTAGCCAGTAATGCTCTGTTAACTGCATTCTGTGAGTTCCAAATCTTTCTCCATCTTGTGGTGTTGGTAATGCAGGGTAAAACGCATACTTACTTACATATGGACCAAACTGTGCCATACTTTCTGGTACATGATGATAGTAAAGCCAATGCTTTAACATGTGTCTGTAATCCTCCTTTACAACATCTACATAAATAAGGCTTCTCATGGGTTGAAATTGAATTGACATTTATAATTCCCTCTTTCAATTTATTGATTTATTTTGAATCATTTATCTAATAGAATAAAACGTTTACTTTGTAAAAATGTTAAATAATTAACATTTTTATATTTATAGCAATAGGACATAGAAACCATCTAATCCCATCACTATAAATACTATGATATGATCTTATTATTATGGAAAATAGCCATTATATAAAATAGCAAATTAAACAGTACAACGTAATATATACAATCCATCCATATATGTATCTATATAAATATAACCACGGTCGTCAACTAAAACATCTTCTGTTATTGCAACTCTTGCTCCAGGTACTAAGTTACCTTCTGCATTATTGAATAAATCCTTCTTTGGATCTGGTGGAAGGAAATATGCTATTTCTTTTGGTACATAAGGATCACTTAAATCATAAATACGAAGTCCAGCACCAAAATGACAGCAGTAAACTCTATCATCACGTTTTTCATAAACATCTTGACCAAATGCATCAAATATATTGTGAGGTCCGAATGGAACACGTACACCATCAACAACATTAAAGTTTGTACCATGAGTGTATCCTTCAGGTACTTCAGGATATGGGAATATTGAAATAAGACTTGGGTTACTTACATCTGTAACTTCTACTATACCAAGCATATTCATAGGCTGAGTTACAATTTTCTTAAATAATCCTTCTGTTGTTTCATTACTGAAATATCTTGGTCTTTCTCCTTCTGTTGTAACCACTACATAAGGTCTGTCCCCTAATGGTAAAACAGAATGAATTGGTGCTCCTGCAGCTCCTCCTCCAAATGGTGGATTTAGCGGAAGACAATTTAACATTTTAGGATTTGTTTTATCCTTTACATCTAACATAATAAATCCTTTATTTGCATATGCCATATATACAATATCATCTTTCACAACACATGCATGAAGGAATGGTGATGATAATGCTTCTGCTGATCCATAACGTGCACTACCTAATGATACTTTATTATTGATACATTGTTCGTCAGCCCACCATCTTCCAACTTCTACAGGATTTTTAGGATTTTCAATATCTACTATTCTTAAGATGAATCCATTGAATCCTTCTGCATTTCCGGTTACGTATACATATCTTCCTCCATTATAAAAAAATCTATGTACTCCAGCGCCACCTTTACATTCAAACTTGGATAATAAAGTTGGATTTTCTGGATCTGTTTTTACATCCCAGATCATTATTCCTCCCCAGAACGGTAAACCAATTTCTGTACCATGTAATTCTTTCATTGTTCCACCATGGGCTGTAACCATAATTCCATCAGCAATCTGAATCTTTGGTGTACCCTGTCCATCATGTAAATCTTCAGATAACCATGGACCTTCAAGCCACTTAACATTTCTTGGCTGTGCTGGATCAGTAACATCAATTATATTCCATCCATTGTGTCTGAATGATGCTGTATAAATATAGTATTTATCACCTGATTTTTGCATAGCCATTTGAAATCCTGGCTTTCCATTCATATCATCATAACCTATAAATTCAATGTTTTTACATAACATCTCACTTCTTAAACTCATAAAACGCCACCACTTTCATATAAATTTAAAATATCTTATAAAATATATCTTATAAGATACTTTATCCTTATTAAAATATTATCAAATATAAACCATTAAGTACAATGCCGAAAATATAAAAAAATCCATATCAATTTTGATATGGATCACACTAATTAATATGTATTATTTTAAATGCATGATAAATTCATTAACTAGTACATGCAAAGTTTCACTTTTATTGTTTTTATTCCACGCCATACTTACTTCATGATTTGAATCTAATAAAATGTATTTGAAAGAAGGTGTATTTATTATATTCTGACCCCATGTATCAAAAAATGTTACACCTAAACCATTTTCTACAGATGCAAATATAGATTCCATATTAGGTGCTAATTTCAAATGCGGCACAAAACCATAGGACTTGCAATAATTACGAATTTCTAACTCCGCATTATGTGTTTCATCATTGTCAATAACATAAAAAGTTTCATCTTTAAAATCATATGGTGTTATATCTTGTTCTTTGTTCAATTGTTGAAACTTAGAATACAAAATCAACTTTTGAATTTCAGTAATCTTTTCTCTATTAATCCCCTTAATACCATCTAAAGAACTACCTATTGTTAATATCACATCTAACTTGTTATTAATTAGTGCTTGAATCAACTCATCTATTTCCAAACATTCTACTGAAACTGAAATATCAGGAAATTCCTTTGAAAATATTTTCAAAACACTAGGTAAAAATGATGAAATACTCCATCCTACAATGTAACCTAATCTTATTTCTCCTTGCTTCTTAACATTTAAAGAGTGAGCTTTCTCCGTTGCATTTTCAAATTCTACTTGAAATCTGCGAAAAAAATCGTAATATATTTCCCCCTCTTCAGTTAATTTAATATGTTTATTTGCTCTATCAAACAAAGATATCTTTAGTTCTTTTTCAAAAGCTGCCATATAGCGACTTATAGCAGGCTGTGTAATGTATAACTTATTAGCTGCTTTTGTAAAACTTTTTTCATATGCAATTTCCAAAAAACATTTAATTTGAATTTCATTCATTATATCCCCCCATATTAACCAAGTTATCTTCTTATATTTAATTCAAATGTATATTTAAATTGCACTAAAAACTTGTTTGAAGTTCTATCGAGTAATTTTATTTTTTATCTACAAGACAATTCAACAAAATTTTAGTAGCTTGCTTATATTCTTCTTCCATAAACGCTACAGCACTGTCAAGATTTTTTTCAATCATAGCGTTATATATGTTGATATGATTTTCAATGCTAGTTGAACCCTTTTTCTCTTTACGGTATGCACTTCTAAGCATACTTTGCTGTCCCTTTATTAATTTTGACATATCAATAAGTCTAGAATTTTCTGCGTATTTATAAAAAACTCTCGCAAATTCTTCTATACTTTCAGCACGCTTTATTTCATCATTTGTTTCTTGAAAGCACTCAATATTATGTAATAATTCCTCTGCTATCTCATTAATTTTGCCATTTTCCATAGAATACTTTATAGCAGCACAATCCAATGTTAAAGCAACTTCTTGAATTTCAATAATATCCTTTTCTCCAATACTAATTACACTAGCTCCTATATTATTCTTATATTCAATCAAACCTTCTTTTTGCAATCTATTTAGAGCTTCTCTTATTGGTGTACTGCTTATTCCAAATCTCTCCTGAAGTTCATTAACATTTAATCTCTTCCCCCAAGGAATTACCTGTTCAATAATATCCTCTCTAATTTGAATATATATTTGATCTACAAGAGACTGTTTTACCAAAGTTCCCATTTTATTCTCCACCTTTTTCTTTTCTTAAGTTATATTATAATAGATTTTGTGTTCCCTATTAAATTTACTTATAGATATATTAATTATTCTTAACGTTATTTAGTAAAACCTTGGAGTTTGAAGTTATCTTTTTCATAGCATCTAGTATTTCTTCTGTAGATTTAGCTTGATCAGTTGATACTTTTTCTAATTCATTTATAGCTTCCACAATAACATTCATACCGTTATTCATTTGCTTAAGAGAATCTGATACCTTTTTAGAAGATTGTCCACTAACTAACGCTAGCTTTCTCATTTCATTTGCTACAACAGAAAATCCTTTGCCATATTCTCCTGCTCTTGCAGATTCTATAGATGCATTTAATCCTAAAATATTAGATTTTCTTGAAATATCTTCTATAAGTTTTATAATATCACTGCTTTCCTCTATATTTTTTTCAGTTTCTTCTGTTTTACTTGCAATTATATTTAGCTTATTAGAAAGTTCTATTGCATTATTAGAAAGCTCATTAATTAATTTGCTTGTTTCTTCTAATGAATGCATTAATTCTTCAGATGTTTTTTCAATCTCAACTTTATTTTCTATATTTTTAACTACTCCTAGAGACCCTATAACTTTACTATTTTCTATTATTGGAATAACAGTAATTAAAACATCCATGCCGTCATTTTCTTTATTAAGAACCTTATTTATTATCTTCTTTTCCTTTAAAACTTGACTTAATCCACCCATTTTATCATTACTTATAATTCCTTTTTCTAAAGGTGATTTTACTTTTTCACCATTAAGTACATATATGCACTCATTTTTACTAGTAATATTAATTGCAACATCGTCATGAATTATACTTTTAATAATAGGAATAAATTCAATTAGATGTCCAAGCTTCTTGTCCATTATTTTTTCCCCCTTAAACCTGTATGTATATAATAATAGTCATCTTGTATATTATATCATATAAGATATAATATACTTAATATTAAAATCAAAAGTTCATTTATTATATTTTCTATGTATAAAAAAATGAAATTCTTCTATCAATAGAAAGAAGAATTTCATTTTATTCACACATTTATAATCTTATTAAAAAATAATATTGTGTCATTTCCTAGCTTTATCTTACCTCGAGTAATGAATAGTTAGTTACTGCTTCTAATAATTCTGTGTATGACATATCTACAGCTTTTGCACTCTTAGGGAATAAACTATTTTTAGTCATACCTGGAAGTGTGTTTAATTCAAGCACATATGGTACTCCGTCCTTTATTATCATATCTACTCTTACATATACACTGCATTTTAAAACTTTCCAACAGTTTAATGCCATTTCTTCTATTTTATTTTGAAGACCTTCTTCAAATTTTACTATAATTTCATCTGATCCACCATCTGCATATTTTGCTGTGTAATCAAAGAATTCAAATCCTTCTTTAGGCTTTATAGCTATTGTTGGAAGAACCTTTCCATTTAACATGCAGCAAGTTATTTCATCACCTTTAACATATTCTTCTATCATAACTTCAGTGTCATAATCTAATGCTAAAGTAACTGCACTTTCTATATCTTCTTTTTTCTTAATTATATTTGTAGCTACACTTGAACCTCCACAGTTAGGCTTTACTACAACTGGATATCCCATTTTTTCTATATAATCATAATCTATATCTTCTACACTTTTTACAGATAACCAATCTGCTGTATTTATTCCAGCTGATCTTAATATCTTTTTAGTTATGTCTTTATCCATGCACATTCCACTAGCTAATGGACCGCAACCTGAGTAAGGAATGTCCATAGTTTCAAATACTGCCTGTATTGTTCCATCTTCTCCAAACTTACCATGAAGTGCTATGAATGCGAAATCTATGTCCTTTGCTTTCTCAATAACATCATCTTTTTTATCTATTACTATAGGAACTACCTCATATTTTTCTTTATTAAAATATTTTACTATTTCTTTTCCTGAATTTAAAGAAACTTCTCTCTCTGAGGATATTCCTCCCATTATAACTCCAACTCTCATTCTTACTCCTCCAAAAATCTTATTTGCTTTCTTACTTATATTCTATACATACACCAAAATAAATAAAGTACCACGTATAAGCTATTTTACCCTTACTGTGGTTTTCATACTAAAAATTGTTATGTTATATATTTACTTTTTGGAAAAATATGGTATAATAATTTACATGTCCTTATTTTTGATAATCAAGTGATTCTTAGACTCAGGTGGAGTTTGCCTGTGACGAATACCGCTTACCTGAGCAAAGCTCGTAAAGTGCCATTTAGGCATTTTACCCACCTTAGTTTTAGAAGAACTTATCCAGGCGCGTACCAGTGCTTATCCACAACTTTGAAAAAGATGGGGGTTAGCACTGGTAGCGATCGGATAAACTTTTTAAGAGGAGAAGATTGAATTATGAAAGAAGTAAAAAATTTTAAATTAACTACTGATGTAATTGATGAATGCTTAGAAGAGTGTTTTGAAGACCGCAATTCAAAAAAAGATAAAGAAAAAAAGACTTCGGTTAGCAGTAGATAACCAAAATCTTTTTTGATAATAGCAAAAGATTAAATTTAATACACAGAATACTTTTTCTCTATACTTCTAAATACTAACACAAGTATTGAAGTAATGAATAAATACATTACTGCAGCTATCATAAATGGGGTAATGGTGAAATCTCTTGTTACAATTTCTTTTGCAGCCCTGAGTAAATCACCAATACCAATAGCTGCAACTAATGCTGTATCTTTTATAAGATTTATACTTTCATTACAAACTGCAGGAATAACGTTTTTTACAGCCTGTGGAATTATTATTCTAATCATAGTTTGACTATAACTCATTCCCAAAGCTTTAGCCGCCTCAAATTGTCCCCTATCAATAGACTCTATTCCAGCTCTAAATATTTCTGCTAAATATGCAGCATAGTTTACTGTAAATGCTATGCTAGCAGCTGTTAATGGTTCTAATCTTATACCAATTACAGGGAGTCCAAAATATGTGAAAAATAATTGAAGCAATAAAGGAGTTCCTCTAAAAATCCATGTATATAAACTTAATAAAATTCTTAAAAGTTTTACACCTGATATTTTTCCTACTGCAACTAAACCACCTAAAGGTATAGAAAAAACTGCAACTATGAAAAATAATTCTAAGGATATTAAACTCCCTTTTAAAATAAATCCTGTAATATCAATAAGATTAGCCATTTAAACCACTTCCCTCTTTATTTTGCAATTATATTTTTGCCGAACCATTTTTGAGATATTTTATCTGCTGTTCCATCTGCTTTCATAGCATCTAAAGTTTTATCAAGTTCATTTTTAAAAGTTACATCTGATTTTCTTATACCAACACCATAATCTTCCTTACCAAAATCCTCATCTGCTACTTTATATTCCCCAGGTTTTTTTGATATGTAGTATCTTCCCACTACTTCATCTACAACTACAGCGTCTACACGTCCTTCTTTAAGATCCATTAATGCTTCTGTGTTATTAGAATATTTCTTTATTTCTTTTATAGCTTTTGAAGTGGTAGTATCTGCATTTACCGCTGTTTCACTACTACTTCCTAACTGAAGTCCTACCTTTTTTCCTGATAAATCTTTTTTAGTTTTAATATTCGAATCATTTTTTGTAACTATAATTTGTTTATTTTGAAGATATACCTTTGAAAAAGCTATCTGCTGTTTTCTTTTATCTGTAATAGTAAGTCCATTCCATATAACATCTATATCCTTGTTATTAAGACTAAGTAATACACCATCCCACTGAACTGGTTTTAATTCTACTTTAACACCCATTCTTTTTGCTGCTTCTTGAGCCATGTCTATATCAAATCCAACAATTTGACCTTTGTCATCTTTAAACCCCATTGGTGGAAAACTGTCATCTAAACCTAATACGAATTTTCCTTTTTGCTGTATATCCTTCCAGGAATTATCAGCAGCTTGTTCCTTTTTTCCACATCCAGAAATTAATAACCCTAATGCAAATATAGCAATTACTAAAAATATGACTTTCTTCTTCATTTTGTCCCCTCCTAATACAATACTTTTTAATATGATAATTATTATACTTTACCGTGCTAAATTTGTAAAGTAGGAAATTGTAAAATATTTTCCCATTTTGTAAAAAGCAATAAAGCATATGAAAAAAATAGCAAGTCAAAGATGTTAGTGTATTTTTTTAAACATGCCTAATGTGTATTTAATTTAAAATACCTATTTAATATCCTTTCATAATCGTGTAAAATTAATAATGTGAATAATTTGTTTTTTATTAGCTATAGATGTACAATTTTAAAATCTTAATTTTCATAACATGCATGTTTTAATTTTTTATTACAAAAACTGCATAGTAATTTAGGCATTTAATAATGTCTTTACGGGGGTGTTTTAAATAATTTACACATTTATATCTTTACTTGCTATTTTAATTATTATTCTATCTTTTAAAAAAACATATAAAAAAACATTTTTATATAAACTAGATAAAAATTGTACTGAAGAGTTAAAAGCTATTGCTATATTTTTAGTTATTTTTGGGCATCTTTCTGCGGATAAAATAATTCAAACACCATTTTTGGCTCATTCTGGATCACAGGGAGTAACTTTATTCTTGTTTCTTTCTGGATACGGACTTGCTAAGTCATATTTAAAGAAAGGAATAACAAAAAAAGTTCTATTTAATCGATTTTCAAAAATTTTGATTCCTTATTCCATGATAACAGCTTTGTGGATAATTATTGATACCTTTGTATATCATAAAGTTTATTCTAAAAGCACAATACTTTTATCAATTATAGGCTTTGATTTTAATAGGAGTGTTGATGCCTCCATGTGGTATATTTCTTTTATACTGTTATGGTATATATTTTTTAACATTGTATTTAAGCTTCCAATTAAAAACATATTTAAATTGATATTACTTTTATTTGTATCTTATCTATTTAAATATCATCCTGTGTACAGATACACTCATGAAGTATGCTATCAATGGGGATTAAACGCCTTTACTTTTCCAATAGGTGTAATGGCTGGTTTATATCTAGATACTATTAACCAAAAATTAAACTCAAAACACATTAATTTTGCATACTTGGGAGCATTTTTAATAAGTCTTATTACCTGTATAATTTCATTAAATTATATTAGTTTAGGTGTTCACATTTTTGCAATATCAAATTCTGCATTTGCATTTACAGTAACTATAATAATATTATTTATAAACACTCTAGGCTATTTTTCTAAAGCATTAAACTTTATAGGCTCTATATCCTATGAACTTTACTTATTGGAAGCAGCACTTATGTGGAAATATCTTTTTATACGACATATTCAAAAACAGAGTGTAGTTTTATTCCTTATAGTATATTTCTTTGCAGTTATCACTTTAAGTTATATATTAAATAAGTTCATAGCATTTATCACTAAACCACGTAATTCTGATCCACAAGAAAAAAGTGTTAAGTCAGCATCTTAATTTATACAATAATTACGATGAAAGTTAAACATTACCACTGTGTTTAAGGTATATTAGTACCATATAAAACTAAAACTATTCTTGTACCTTGTATCTTATTATGCTTAACTTGCATACTAAAAAAATAGACCAAATATGCACCGCATATTCGGTCTATCTTTTTTAATATCTAATAAAATTTTACTTAATATAATGTTTTATACATCAGTTGCAGAACTAGTTGCTTCATAATCAGAATATAAGAATAAAGTGTTTGATACACTTTCTATAGTATTATTATCATCATCCCTATTTGGTACATAGGTTACAAAATTAATTTCTTGTGGATAAACAGCTGCATCTTCAGCCTGATCAAATTGTAATACTAACTTGTTTCCATCTACAAGACTAAGAATTACATTCTTATTATTTGTACAGTCTGCTGGAACAAAACCTATTCCTGCTTTGCTTGTAACTTCTATTTTACCGAATTGAGGATTATTTTTTACTGTTATAGTATCTACAGTTGCTGAATGAGTAAACTCTAAATTACCAGGAGTTATATTTAATGGACTTGCTCCACTCCATGGATTATTAGCTGCAACAAAGGTTGAATGTGGAATAACAGTCTTAGTATCAATTAAATAATTAAATTGGATTGTAGCATTATTTTTAGATAATGTTGATGCTGAAGTTCTCTGCCACTTAATAGATTGAGCAATAAATCTTGTTACTTCAATTGGTGAGAATATAGCAATCTTGTTTCCATCTATATCTAATGTTCTAATTAACTCTTCAGGAACAGCTAAGCTTATCTTAAGCTTATCTGTATAACTCAATGGCTGAGTTGTTTGTAGCGTTACTTCAAATACCTTCTTGTTGTTGAAATTCTTATTATCATATTTCATTGATATGCTCTCAGAATTATTTAATAAGCACCCAAAATCTGCTACTGCAAATTTATCAATAGACTTATTAAATGTCATACGTATTACTACAGCTCCCACAGTCTCATCTGTTACTAAGCTAACTGCCTGTAATTCTGCTCTTAATCCATTTATAACAGCTCCATTTGTAGCTTTAGCTTTAGCAATAGCATAACCGTATATATCTCTTGACTGCATATCGACATTTTTAGTTGAAACAACTACTCTATCTGTTCCTCCATCAAAAGTATTTGGTAAGAAATTAAATTCTATAGTTTTTTCATCTTTTAATACTGCTGTTAAAGGAGTTATAATAGTTCCTGGTGCATTTCCTATTCTTACTTCAAAATCTGATATATTAATAGAATAAAGTTCATTCTGTCCTAAATATTTATATTGTAATCTGCTGTCAGAAGCAACTATAACTGTTCCATTTGAAATATCAAATTCTTCTGGATTACTATCAATTTGATGTAAATTACATAATGGATAAATACTTCCTGCTGCATCTTCTATATATCTAATTTCCTTAGTTTTTGCATATCCTAAATGAATTAAATAATTTGGATCTACTACTAAAGGTAATATTGTTGAGGTAGCTGGCAAAGTTATTCTAATCCATTTGCTATTTTTCATAATAAACATTACAGTTTCAGGTGGCAAAACTTCCTTCTTTGCAGGTAATACTCTTTTATCTTCCATTAGGTAATTTTGCACTTCTGTTATTGAATGTTCACCTGAAGTTTGCATCATCTCATTGAATTTAATCACCAAAGTGTTATTTCTAAAAGTAATTCCTTCTACCTTAGGTTCTGTATTGTCTACAATAGTGAAAGGTACATTCTGTGCTTTCATAGGTAAGCCTAAAACATCCTGAATGTCCTGTGCGAATAAATTATATAGCCCTGGATCTAACTTTTCAGTTGTTATTGTAGCTGCAAATTTATTAGCATCATAGGTTATTGGAGGATTGATAACAATAGGTGAAGTATCCGCTTTAGTTATTGCATAATAATTAACATTTCTTACTCCGCCATCATTATCACTGTCTTTCATATCTTTTGAAAATGTTACCAATAGCTGTGTAGTATTAGGATCTGCTGGTATCTCAATTTGTTCTACCTTTAATATTCTTGGCGGATTATCTACAACTGGTACATCTTTAAATACTGTCTGCATGGTTTTATATCCATTGGCATCTGTTATTCTTCCTACTGTAATATTTACTTTTCCAATTGGTAATGGTGTTGCATTACTAAGTATATATTTTAAAGTGTCAAACTTATTACCTAACCTTACCACTTTTGAAACACTTGTTGGCACATTTTCTACAGAAACAGCATCCTTTTCTTCAAATAAATTTATTACTGGTTTATCAAATTTAACGATTATTTCTGTTCTGCTGGAGGTTGTTACACTTATTGGTACTGCTACCTCGGCTCCTTTTACTACATCAAACTCTTTTGACATTGTAGGAACTATCCTCTGATCAGCAGAAAAATCCTTTAATTTATCAAAAGTATTATCTTGAACCTTACTAAAATTTACTATTAATTGTTGTGTCCCAACTGGTAGTGATATATGATTAAATTGTATCTCCATAGATCTGTAATCTGGAGCTACTCTAGCTATAACTGTTTTAGTAAAAGTATCCGTTTCATCTGTAGTAGCATTAAGAGTTCCAATCCATTGTGGAGAAGGATCTTGTGATACGTTAGTATCCTTGTCATAGAATAAAACGTAAAAATTACTTAATTCCTGAATCCCAGGACTAATATTTAAATGATCTAGATTTTGAACTGGAACATCTGTTTTTATATTTAATATTCTATCTCCAAAAACCTCTATATCAGTAGTCATAGGTGGTGGAGTAACTTCTTTTACTATAAATTCTTCACTAGCCTCTTCTGTATCATTTGAAATTGTTAATGTATATTTAACACCTGTTGCAAACCTAGTATTATATGGATTGCTTTCCTGTGGATCATAGGCAACAATTACTCTCTTGTTACTTGCAGGATTTATAGAATCCTGTACTGCTATTATCTTTACAGTTTGGTGAATATCCCCCGTTCTGTAAACTTTAAAAATTTCATTACCTGTAAAATCCTTATTAAGAATAACCGTTATAGTTTTATTATTTATTTGATCTATGCTAGTTATACTAATTGGGTCATTTAATGACGTAATAGATACACTGGAGATGTCCATACTTACCCCTCCTACTACCAAATTTAAATTATCATCAGAAGTGTTAATAACACTAAGAGTTTTGTCGGCAACGTCAACATTTACTGTAAAATTAAATATTACCTCCGCACTCTTTTTTATTGGAATATTAAATTCCTTAATTAATTCATCTCCAAATTTTACCCCTATACTATCTGCTTGATTTGTATCACTAATTATAAGTTTTAGTTCTATTGCATAGGTTCCTTTATCTAAAAATTTTAATTCCCTTTGTTCTTCTAAATATGTTATCTGAAAATTATCAATTTCACAGTTTAACGGAATCCTTGAATTAATGTCCGTACCATTTGAAATTGTATGGAAATCCATTTTTTCACTCCTAACCATTAATTAATTGCAAACTAATTTATAATGACAATTAGATTACTTTTATGTGTATTTGTTTTATATTATGCAACTGATACTAGTTTAGTTACTATTTAAAATAAAAAATCACACATCATTGGTTAGATGTGCGATTTTCACCATTTATAATCAATTTGAAATAAATTATTTTCAAAAAAGTTATTTTTCAAATTGATTTTTGCGCCTTCTAAATTTCTATCTTTAGTACAAATTAATATTCCTCTCTCATTTTTACAAATAAGGTTATCTTCAATATTAATAATTCCATTTTCCACTTTATTATTTACTTCTATTCCTACCTTTGAGTTTTTAATTATGCAATTTTTTATTTTTCCAGAACCATTCATATATATGCCCTGCTTACAATCTATATTTTCTATACTGCAATTTTCTATATAGGTATTTTCAACTGTTTCAGGCCAAATAGATATTCCCCTTCTGTTTATATTTCTTATACAAATTCCTTTTAATTCATTACCATTTGGAACATCATCTTCATATCTAATACCATCTCTAAAATAGGAAACTGTATTATCTAACTTGCTATTTTTCTTTCCATCAATAGTTAAATTCTTTATAAGTATATTTCCGCTGCTTATATTAATTCCATGCTGAAAAACATTATCACTATATTTTTCATTTGGTATTATAAAAGTACGTTCTTTGCTCTCGCCTATTAAAGCAATTTCTTTATCAATACATATGTTTCCATAATACTCTCCATCTAGCAATTTAATTATATAACCATTACTGCTTAATCTTAATATCTCACATAATTCATCACTATTATTAACCTTAAAAAACTTTGTCTCTATATCACTAAACATTCCACTGCCTTTTACAAGGCCGTAATTATTATTTAGGCTTAAAGTTCTTGCAAATCTTACACCATTAGTTACTATTTTTACATTGTCCACTTTTCCAATATTCACTCCAGAGGAAAAGCTTATACCTTCCCCTTGTTCCTTAATAATAAAATTGTTATTTACAATTTTATTTATATCTTCTACAACTGCCCCTTTTTTTAGATTTCCTATTCCTACTCTTACATTTTGAAAATCATTATTTTTTATTTCACCTAAAATATTATCTTCATTAACCTTAATGCCAACATTTAAATCGTTAATACTAGAATTTATAATGGAAATTCTACTTTCGCTATTTCTTTCTAAAATTATTCCATTTACATTTTCAAAATTATTTCCTTGTATATTTATATCCTCTAATGTTACATCAGCCCCATTAGAAATATATATATGTGAGTTATTTTTAATAATAGATGACTGACTAATAAATGTCATTCCTTTTAGACAGGTATCAGCTTTAATACTTATTCCACCTGTAAATGCAGTACTTTTATTTCCTACTATTACTTTATCTTTTAAAGCTATAGTAATAACCTCATTTTGTAATTTATATTCCCCACTTTGCAAGAAAATGTTTTTTACTTCCTTATCATCTAATGCTTTCTGCAGCTCTTCAGCATTACTTACTACCTTGGTTTTTTTTGTTATGTACCGAAACTTTATATTAAAACTATACTCTTCATCATTATTCTCTGTGCAACTTAGGTTTTTTTCTGTATTTATAGTAAATTTTATGCTGTTTTTATCTAAATTTAAAATTTCCCCCTTTAACAAAACCTGTAAACTTATATTATTTTCATAATTAACTTTCTCATCATATATTATTAATTCATTGTCTATGTTGTCCACATTATCTTTTAAATTCTTCTCCAACCTAAATCCTCACCCACTTTAAAAACAACTTCATAATTTATATATATGAATTATAAAATGACACTATAACTTACAACAGTAAATTTAATAATTCAACTTTCCCACACATAAAATTTTAACTTAATATAAGTGCTATTTTTATATAACAAAAAGGCGTTTAACTAATTCTTAAATTATTTAAACACCTAATTAAAGTTTCACTATTGATATTTTCAATAAAGTTTTTCCTATTTTCGGATATGTAAACTTCTATTCCTCTACCTTTTCATTCTCACCCATATTTTCTTGAAGAATCACTTTAATATCCTGAATCTCCCTTAAAATTTTTTCAATAACTTCCATATGCTTTTCATCCATAAAAAAATACCCCCTTACATTTGTATTATAGTATTAATTATATATAGGGTTTTAACTTTTTGCCATAGGACTTTCAAGGGTGTATTTCTATATATTTACTTATTCTTATTGTTTCCCTAGTTATATATTATTATTCATTTTCTGAATTAATATTATACATTAATAATACCCTTATGTACAGTGAACTTTTTGCTATATGGATGTATTTTTACCCTTATGATTTACTACCAAAGCCATCATAGTTTTCCAAGCTATCAATTATTCTAAAAAATCTTATAGTATAATTTCATAAAATGTTATGTTATAATAAATCTTAATACGCAGAAAATTAATAAATTTAGAATAAAATTAAGAGGTGATAACTGTGCCAATAAAAATAACGGATGATTTACCAGCATTTGAAATTTTAAATAATGAAAACATATTTGTAATGCCTGAAGATAGAGCTTTCCACCAAGATATTAGACCTCTGAAAATTGCTATTTTAAATCTTATGCCTACTAAAATTACTACAGAAGTTCAATTATTAAGACTTATTGGTAATACTTCATTACAAATAGAAATAGAATTATTACACCCTAAAACACATACATGCAAAAATATTTCGGAAGAATATCTTACGAATTTTTACAAAACCTTTGATGACATTAAAAATGAAAAATTTGATGGCTTAATTATCACAGGTGCACCTGTAGAACAAATTGATTTTGAAGAAGTTACTTACTGGGAAGAACTTAAAGAAATAATGGATTGGAGTATGCATAATGTGTGTTCTACCCTACATATATGCTGGGGTGCCCAGGCAGGTTTATATTATCATTACAATATTCCTAAACATTCATTAGAAAAGAAGATGTTTGGGGTATTTGAACACAAAACCCTTAAGCAAAATGTAGAAATATTAAGAGGTTTTGATGACCAATTTTTTGTACCTCATTCAAGACACACAGAAGTTAGAAGAGAAGATATAGAAAAAGTTCCAAATTTAAATATATTAGCTGAATCAGAAGAATCTGGTATATATATGGTTACAGCTAAAAAAGGAAGACAAATCTTTGTTACTGGTCATTCAGAATATGATCCTTTAACATTAAAATCTGAATATGATAGAGATATTTCTAAAGGTCTTAACATAGATGTCCCTAGAAATTATTTTCCACAGGATGATCCTTCTAAAAAACCTTTAGTAAAATGGAGGGGACATGCTAATTTATTGTTCACAAACTGGTTAAATTACTATGTTTATCAGGAAACACCTTATAATTTAGATGAATTAAAGTAAAACTCATATATACAAAAAGAGAGTACTAATGAAAATTAGTACTCTTAAATTGGTTAATATTTACCTGAAGTATCCACAGCGTTTTTTTATACGTAAGGACCTGTCCGCAATATAACCGTCTAAATCTTTCTTTCCTTTTTTCTTAGCTTTTTGATATCGAAGTGCAAGTAATTTGAACTGTTCTAAACTTAATCGAACTTCCAATATTATCACCTCAAGGTTATTATAACATGTTTATTCACATTTCAGAATATATACAACAAATTATTTGTAGAATTTTATAAATATTTTTTTAATTTTGCTTTTTATTATCAAATTTATTGAAAATTTTCCTTAAAAAGTTTAATTACAGTTGAAAGCAACTGTAATTTTAACTAATTTTTTGTCACCCACTATTGTTTTCATAACCATAAAACTTTATTAAAACTTTATTCATTTTTATCAACCCAAAATATGCTATTATATTATTTAGGAATCTTAAATATAGAAGGAGATTACTATTATGATAAATATAAACTTTATATACAAAAATCGTACTCTACTTTACACTCTAAATAATATTTTAAACTGTATTTTAGTCTTTAAAGCTGTAATTACCAACAATTTAAACATTTTTGCTATATGCCTCCTTATATTTGCTTTTAATTTGTATGTATATAATAAAATAGATAATAGAAGACTAGAGTAATTTGTTAGTTACCCTAGCCTTCTATTATCTATTTATATTCATTTATTTCATGAAGAGCCTTTCCTTTGGTTTCAATTCCTGCTAAAGCAATTACCACTGCTACTACTGCAAATACTACAGTTATCATAACAAACACATAAGTAAAGCCAACCTGCTTACCTTTACTCTGATACACTACTCCTACTATATAAGGAGCAGCAATAGCACCAATACGTCCAACTGCAGCTGCCCAGCCTACCCCACTACCTCTAACTCGTGTAGGATAAACTTCTGGTGTATATGCATATACCGCTCCCCATGCTCCAAGACTGAAAAAGTAGAGTAAGCACCCAAAAACAAGTACATTAGTAACAGATGCTGCCTGGCTAAACAAATATGCTGACACAGCAGTACCTAATAAATATGACGTTAAAACCACTTTACGCCCAATTCTTTCTATTAAATAAGCTGCAGTATAATACCCAGGCAACTGAGCAATACTCATAATTAATGTAAATTCAAACCCTTTTACTAAAGCAAAGCCTTTTCCCACAAGAAGGGTAGGAATCCATAAAACAAATCCATAATAACCAAAATTAATACCTAACCATAGAATCCATAAAACCAAAGTTCTCCTAATATAATCTTTGGACCATAACTCTGCAAGAGTTATATTTTTTTTCTTCTTTTTTATCTTATTATTTACAGTAGATTTATGCTTATTTAAGCCTGCCTGCTGCTCCATTTTGCTTACAATTTCATCAGCTTCTTGAAAATGTCCTTTTTGTTCCAAATATCTAGGGGACTCTGGAATACCCTTTCTAAGATAAGCTGCATATAACGCTGGTATTCCTCCTAATAAGAATCCGATGCGCCAGCCGTAAACTGGAATGAGAAGGTATGCAATTAATGAAGCTACAATCCAGCCCCATGCCCAAAAGCTCTCCAGCAAAACAACCATACGCCCACGGGATTTAGCAGGTGAAAATTCACTAACTAAAGTAGATGCTGCTGGTAATTCTCCTCCTAACCCCAATCCAGTTAAAAATCTCATAAATAAAAGTATGCTAAAATTAGCTGCAATACTAGATGCTGCACTAGCTAATCCATACAACACAAGAGTGAATGTAATTACTGTTCTTCTGCCCCATCTATCGGCAGCCATACCTGCAATAGCTGCTCCAATAGCCATTCCTACTGCAGAAGCACTGCCAAGCATACCTAAATCAGCAGGAGTAAGCTTCCACTCCCTTCCAATAGCAGCCATAACCCCCGCTACCATTCCCTGATCCATGGCATCAAAAAGCCAACCAATACCTGTTAAAAAGAGCACCTTCCAAAGCATTGGTGTAACTGGTAATCTTTCAATTCTTTGTGAAATAGTAACCATTTAATTTATCCCACCTTATATGCTAATATATTTATTCTTTTAATTTTTCCCTTATAGTAACCTTTTTATGCCCTTGTACAATACATTCTCTAAAAACATTAAAAAGGTATCCAATTCACTGAATACCTTTTTAATATTTCTTAAGGCATATTCAAAAAAATAACAAGTCAGTATGTTAGTATATTTTGCGTCATACTGCGTCAACAGAACCCTTTGATAGAACAACTATCAGCGGAACCTGTTTCCTTGTCTGACGCAAAATATATTAACATCTTTGACTTGTTATTTTCTTTCATATGCCTAAGTTATTGATTTTACTTACTTTATACCATCTATTTAAACTATGATACTATAGTATTATTCTATTTATAACTTAACATCTTTTATGTTTTTCATTTCTATATATCTTGTCATTGCACACACTTACGCTTCTTGCACTTGCAGATACACCCAAAATCCTAATTTCTGCATTGGTTTCTACTAATGTATTTTATACGTTTTTTTATTTTTGTTTCTTTTGTGCTGTTATATATATCAACTTCAATATTATTACCTTACCCATTTTTGGAATAAATATACATATAAATATAAATAAATTTTCAATACTAGATTCTACATTTGCTTTCCTAAAATCAAATACTAAAAGATACCCTTCAAGAAAACTGTATTGCTCTAAGGATTTTTCACACCTCCACTGAGTATCAATAATTCAGGGGTAGTAGGCAAACCCAAAAGCTCATCTTGCTATTTTTATATGTATTACCACAAATTGATTGTTGTTAGAGTATCTTTTCCCCCTTATAATAATCCTTACAGAGTCGCCGATTAATCTTTATATCAACTCGAAGTCATCTTAATTTTAGTTTTACAAATACAGCTAATATGATGATGTCTATTAAATTAATTTTAACAATATCTAAGTGTTTTCAAACTCTACAGAAATTCAGTAATTTTCTCATAATCACATATAAAATATTATTAAATATAAAAGGAGAAATTAAATATGAAAAAATTTAGTACTGCATTATTTGGTATCTTATTTGGAATAACTGCTATTGTTACACCTGCTTTAAATGTAAGTGCTGCTACTGTTCAAACACCAATTACAACAAGTCAAGCTGAACAAAGAGCTTTAAATATGATCAATTTAACATGGACCTATTCAAAAGATAAGAACGGAAATTTAGATTCATCTTATACAAATAGTGTTACTCAACCTAATCAATTTTCTAATCTTACTACAGCACAGGTTAGCGGTATCCCCTACGATTGGGGCGGTCAAGACGGTTTAAATTCAAATTCACTTGGGACTCCATGGAACAACTTTTTAGATGCTATTAATCAAGGTGCTTTTGCTGGAAATGTTAATACTACAGCAGGAAATAGCTATGTTCCTACTACCGCAGGTATTGATTGTTCAGGATTTGTACAAGCTGTCTTTGATATACATGATGGAAAACTTTCAACTAGAACTATGTTTGATAAATACTTTACTAAGATAAACTTAAGTGATATTAAGCATATGGATATTTTAGATAGACCTGGTGATCACGTTCTTATATTTGACAAATGGGGTACATTAAATGGTGTTAATGGTGCCTTTACCTTTGAATCAACATGGGACCAAGCTTTTGGTGGAATTCAAGGAACTAAAAGATACTTTGTAACATTAGATGATATAAATAATGGATATATTCCAGGAAGATACGTTAATATTGCTCCGGATACTACATCACCAGCTACAACGCCTGCACCTACACAAACTTCTGTTACTACTGGTATGTTTGCTCAAGTAACAAAGGTTACTAATTCAGCTTATTTTAACGCAAATCCTTTAGATGGTGCAACTTTACTTGGTACTATACCAAAAGGAACTGTACTATATTTAAATAGCTATTCTAATGGTTGGTATTCAGTAAAATATAATGGACAATCTGGTTGGGTATGGGGAGATTTATTAACTTCAATACCAAGTGGTAAATATGTTGCTGTTAAAAATGTTTATCAGTTAAATATAAGAAGTAATCCTTCAACAAGTGCATCAATAGTTGGAGTATTAAGCCAAAATCAATATGCAGAAGTACTTGATTATTCAAGTGATGGAAATTGGATTAAAATAAGCATAAATGGAGTTCAAGGTTATGCTTCTAGAAACTATTTAAGCTATATATACTAAAATAATTAAAGATTTATATGACGGAATAATAGATAAAATCACAGCATGTTTTGAGTTTGTTCCAAGTTTAAAAGAAACAAACTCAGAATAACAAAAGTTATTAAGCGCTATTTCAGAAATAACGCTTAATAACTTTTTTATAATTTTATCTAATTTGTATTCATCAATATATTAATTTTCTTTTATCATTATAATTCTGCCGCTCATTGATTTTTTTATCACCTTGCTGATAATCTTAGAATATATCTTTTTAAGCAGATTGATTTTTCCATTTGTATAATAATCTTTTTGAAACCAGCCTCGTTCCTGCCAGTATTCATATTCCACATTCTTTTTCTCACGAGACCTTGACGCTTTAATCTGCATAGCCCTAAACATTGCAAGTTGATATAAAGATGGTTTAGCTACTTCATTATTTTTGCATATCCTGTGAACTAATATATCAATTTTCTCCTGAACATTTTCCTTGTAGTTGCTATCTAAATTTAATGCTGGTCCACAAACTCCTACAACACCAGCAACCTGAAATCCCCATCCTACAGCATTCATTTTCATATATTCTACAGTTTCCTTAAGTCCTGATCCGCCTGTGGAAGAAACCACAATAGCTTTCTTTTCAAAAAAACGAGGCCTGTGAAACATGAAAGAAAAGTTATCATAGAAATTTTTCATTAAAGCCGTTACTTGATGTTCATAAACAGGACTAGCAAAAATAACAACATCACTTTTAAGCATTTTTTCAAGTAATACAGATGTAACCTTATTATTGGGACAATATTCTTCTCCTTTTGAATAACATAGAAGACAGCTTTTACAGAATCCTAATCCTATATCACTAAGAAAAACATAATCAACCTCAGTTTAATTAACTTTATTAAAACTTTTTTTAATCATTTCTATAACTTTAAAGCAGTCTCCATTTTTTCTTGGGCTGCCCAAAATAGCAGTAATTTTCATTTTATACCTCCATATGGTTAAATAAATTTTCATCAAACTTATAATATAACCTTATGAGATACAATAAATCAGTAAAAAGTATGAATTTATGCTTTAGGCCTAGATAACTCCCATTCTCTCTGCTTCAACAACAGCCTTGGAACGACTATTAACCTCCAGCTTTCCAAATATATTCAAAGTGTGGCTTTTAACTGTGCTTATGGAAATAAACAAATTTTTCGCAATTTCTTCATTACTTAAACCTTTGCTTATAAGTTTTAATACTTCTAATTCTCTTTTTGTAAGTATAGTATTCCTGGCTATTTTCATAGGTTTATTATCAAAAAATTTCAATATATATTTAGCATACTCAATACTTCTACTCTCATATCTGTCACTTTTAGTATCAATAAAAAGTTTCAAAATATCTTTAATTCTATTTCCATAGTTAATAAATATTCTTACATAGTTTTCTTTTGAACAATCTATTAATGCTTTATGTAATTCATCATATGCAGTTTCATGTTCTGAAGTACTTAAGAGTGCATCTGTTTTTAATATCCTTAACTGTACTTCATACATCTTGCCAATGCTCTCAAATTTCATTATATTTTCAATGCAGCTAATTCCTCTTTCAAATTTCTTTCTTTTAATAAGAATTTCTGCCAGTAAAATATAATCATGTAGATTATATTTCTTAATACTCTCCTCAAAAGAAAGGTTATAATCCTCAATAAAATCTGCTGCTTGATCTAATTCATCCATATCCAAAAACATTCTTGCCTTGCAGTAATCAATATGTCTTTTAAAGCCATATATTTTATCTTTTTGGGACAAGATCATAGCTCTATTAATAGTTTCTATGGCCCTTAACTTATCTCCCTTTGCCAGCAATGTGCGAGCTTTTATAGCATAACAGTTGTTCTTAATATCAAATATGCCTCCTTTTTCAAACAACTCTTCTGCTTTTACTGAAAAATCATATGCCTTTTCAAGCTCATTCTTGAAGTAATATATCTCAGAGCGTCCTGAAAACACAAGTCCTAATAAAGGTATGGACCTTCCACCTCTTTCTTTTAGATATTCTTCTGCCTCCTTGTATAAAGCCTCAGTTTCACTAAATCTTCCCTGACAAGTCATCATCATACCAAGACTTCCCCATGAGTATGCAGCAGAGTACAGGTTTTCAATCTTTTTACTTGCTGTTAGCGCTTTAAAATAGTATTGTTCCGCCTCTAAAAATTCACCATGAATTATATATGAAGTTGCTATACTCATAAGAGCAGCGGGATAATTGGGATTGAACCTTTCCGTAAGCTCCATAGCTCTTTTTAGCAGATTAATACTTTGTTCAAGATTATCCATTGAAACAAAAGCTTTTGCAATAAGAAACTCCCCTTTAAAGGTTGACTTATCATCTTTTTTTATTATTTCGAACTCATTTTCAATGATTTCTATATAATATTTTGCATCTTCTATCTTATGCTTTGATAAATAAATCCATACAAAATCAAGCATTAGTCTAGAACTTTTATATAAATAGTGTACTGGGATTTCTTGTATCCATTTTTCAAGAAGTGTAAATTGCCCACGATATATGAGGTCTGTACTAACTTCTTCCATTAAAATTACTGCTTTTTCAAAACTTTTTCCTTTTAGATAGTAAGAGCACGCCTCCTGCTTATACCCCCTGCTTTCATACCATTGCCCAGCCTTCATGTATATCTCTTTTGATAAATCAGGCTGCTCTTTTTCTATTCTCTTTTTTAGAAAGCTGGTAAAAAGATTGTGATACTTGTACCAATTTTCTTTATCCTCTAAACAAGAAATAAAAAGATTCATCTCCAGCACTTTATTTAGAATATTACTACAGTTTGGTATTCCAGTAACACAAGCACATAACTCATAGGAAAAGGTATCTAAAAGTGAGGTCTTTATCAAGAACTCATAAACATCTTCAGGTTGGCTGTTTACCACATCTTCAATAAAGTAATTTTCAAACTGTGTCTGAATCATCATGCTTTTTTTATTCTTTATTGCATCTATACCCTTCCGTTTACAAAATAAAGCTACAATCTGAAGTCCTGCTGGCCAACCTTCAGTCAATTCATATAGCTTAACTAAATCCTTCTCAGAAGCTTTTAATTCCATAACCTCATTTATAAAAGCAGCAGTTTCCTCCTTTGTAAATCTTAACTCTTCCTGACCAATTTCAATTATTCTTCCATAAACCTTTATTCCTGATATTACAGACGAAATTTCCCTGCGGCTAGTTATTACCAAATGAATATTCTGAGGTATATTATTCATAAAAAACTTTAGACAATTTAATATTTCCTTATTTTTTATAAGGTGCAAATCCTCTATTATAAAAAGAAAACTTTTTTTAGTTTCCTGTATTTCATTAATTAATACAGTAATTATAGTTTCCATACCACCTATTTTAGAAGAGCTAAGAAGTTTTGCAGCTTTTCCTCCTATATTAGGAAGTACTGCTTTTATCGCTGAAACAACATATATCCAAAATCTTGTCTCATCATTATCCTCTTCATCTAGAGTAAGCCATGCTGCACGCATTGATTTTTTCTTATGCATTGTAATCCATGAACTTAATAAGGTGGTCTTTCCAAATCCCGCTGGTGCGTTTATAAATGTCAAATCACTATTTACTGAATCATCAAGAATTTCAAATAGCTTGTTACGTGCAACAGCTTTTAGCCTATATACATGATTTATACTGAATTTAGTCGCTAGAAGATTTATATTATTTTCCATAATCCTCTCACCATCCTATTTTCTTATTTTATCATAATGCAGCTTTGTTTAGACAAAAATATCTGTCAACTGTCCTCTTAAAAATAATACATTATATTATTTTTGCAAAAGTTAAGTACATAATTAAACGCATCATTGGAAAATTTATTAATGATACTAATAACTCAACTTTCGCAGTTTTAAAAAAATGTGAAACATTTTTTTAGAGGACAATTGTCCTCTGTCCTCTAAAAAGCTTGCTTCACATTATGCTTAATTTCAAACTTTTGTATATCCAAAAGTTGAGTAATAACAATAAACTTAAGGAGTGAATATCTTATGAGTGAAACTATACTAGAAAAATCAGCAGGTAGAGTTAGCTACCATGATTCTGTAGAAGAAATGCTTAAAAGAATTAGGGAAGATGGAATGTCTAATGCATTTGATAGATACGCTTTGCAGGAAAAAATCAGATGTAAGTTTTGTCTTGAGGGTTTAAGCTGTCAACTGTGTTCAAATGGTCCCTGCAGAATAAGTGAAAAATCAGGTCAAACTAAAGGTGTTTGTGGAATAGGCCCTGATGCTATGGCAATGAGAAACTTTCTTCTAAAAAACATAATGGGAGCAGGTACATATAGTCATCATGCCTATGAAGCTTTCAGAACCTTAAAGGCTACAGCTGAAGGAAAAACTCCATTTAAAATTACAGATACAAATAAACTTAAATGGATGTGTGAAAAGGTTGGTATAAACACTAATCAGGAAATCAATGATATGGCTATAGAATTAGCTGTACTACTTGAAGATCAACAAAGTATTGGTGTAGAAGACACTAACATTATGATTGAAGCCTTTGCCCCAAAAAAGAGAAAAGAAGTATGGAGAAAGTTAGACATATATCCTGGTGGAACAATACATGAAGAGCAAAATTGTGTAGCTAGCTGTCTTACAAATGTAGATGGAAGTTATGTTTCTTTAGCAATGAAAGCTCTTAGACTTGGTATAGCTACCATATATAACAGTCAGATAGGACTAGAAATGGTTCAGGATATACTATTCGGAACTCCAAAACCTCATGAAGTTAATATGGATTTAGGAATTATGGACCCAGAGTATGTAAATATAGTATTTAATGGTCATCAACCTTGGCCTGGTGTTGCTTCCATGTTAAAAGCAAAAACACAGGAAGTTCAAGAAAAAGCAAAAGCAGCTGGAGCTAAGGGACTTAGAATAATAGGTTCAATAGAAACAGGTCAAGAATTATTACAAAGATTTGAAATGGATGATGTATTTGTAGGCCATATGGGAAACTGGCTTACTATAGAACCGCTACTCGCTACTGGTACTGTAGATGTCTTTGCAATGGAAGAAAACTGCTCACCACCAGCTATAGATATGTATGCAGAAAAATATCAGGTAACTTTGGTATCTGTAAGTACTATCATCGATTTACCAGGACTTGATGAAAAGATTCCTTATAGTCCTTCAAAAGTTAATGCCATGGCAGATAGATTAATCGAACTAGGCATAGAAAACTTTAAAAAGAGAAAACAAAGAAATATTCAACCAATGGTTCCTAAAAAAGTTCAAAAAGCTGTAGCTGGTTTCTCCACTGAAGCCGTTTTAGGTGCTCTTGGAAATAAACTTGATCCATTAGTAGATGTAATATCTGCTGGAAAGATTAAAGGAGTTGTTGCTCTTGCAAACTGCTCCACTCTAAGAAATGGTCCTCAAGACTCCATGACAATAAATCTTACAAAAGAACTTATAAAGAAAGATATATTAGTTGTCAGTGCAGGATGTGGAAACCATGCTCTTGAGGTTGCAGGACTTTGTACTGTAGAAGCAGCTAATAATATGGCTGGTGAAGGACTAAAAGAAGTATGTAATATGTTAAAAATACCACCAGTACTAAGCTTTGGAACTTGTACTGATACAGGAAGAATATCTATGCTTGTTACTGCTCTTGCAGATCACTTAGATGTTGATGTATGTGATCTTCCAATAGCTGTTACAGCTCCAGAATGGATGGAACAAAAAGCAACTATAGATGGAATTTTTGCATTAGCATATGGTACTTATACTCACCTATCACCTGTACCTTTCATGACAGGTGCTCCACAGCTGGTAGAGCTTTTAACTAAAAAAGCTGAAGATGTAACTGGTGGAAAAATTGCATTAGGTGATGATCCTGTTGAAGTAGCAAATGGTATAGAAGCTCATATAATCAAAAAAAGAAAAGGTTTGGGATTAAGTTAGTATTAAAAAATTTATAATATAAAAAGCTGTAGCATTAAGAATAGATGCTGCAATATACTATATATTGTATGCAAATTTCTTAATGCCACAGCTAATTTATAAAACTCAAGAAGTTTAAGGAGATAAAAAATGAATAACTTAGTTAAAAATATAGAATTTTCTAAGGTACTTAATTTAAGAGATTTAATATCATATCAAGAAAATCAAGTTATAAGTAGAACTATTGCACAAACACCATCAGCTAATATTACCTTATTTTCACTGGATAAAGGAGAAGGTATCAGTTCTCATGTTACTTCTGGAGATGCTGTGGTGCAAATATTAGATGGTACCGCTGAAATTACAATAGGTGATAATGTTTTTAATGTTAAAGAAAATGAAACCATAGTAATGCCCTCTGGTGTTCCTCATGGACTTGAAGCTCACGAAAAATTTAAAATGCTCCTCACTGTTGTAAAGCACTAAATAATTTCGTATTTTATGCTACTCTTGGTGGAAATATTTTTACGTTGTAATTATCAGCTTTGTCACTGGCAACTTTTTAACAACAATTGGGGTTATTAATTCTTAATTGTTGTTTTTTGTATTTTATATCTTCCATAAATCACTAAAGATATTTAATAATTATGGTTGTTATATCCTTAAAACGTTTAATAGCACATGGTATATTATCTAAAACAGCTGGAAATACAGGCAACAATACATTAAAGAAATGATAAATCATATTTTGATTTTCTACTTTTAGGATAACCTCACTATGAAGCTCTTGTATTCTTTGCAATTTGCTAAATTTGGACGGTTCACACATCACATAAATTTTCACAAAAATACCTCCTAATTTCTAAATTACTCTTAAAAGTCTCCATGATAATCTTCATATATATCGCTATCACCTTAGGCATCTTCAAAAAAATAATAAGTCCATCTACTAGTCTATTTTGAGTCATTCGGCGTCGGCAGAACCCTTAGATAGTCCAACTATCTGCGGAACCTGCCTCCTTGCCTGACACAAAATATTCTTCGCATCTGGACTTATTATTTTCTTTCAGATGCCTTAATTCTGTTTAAGAAATAATTAAAATATTTTTATGACATACATTAAATTACCTTTCTAAATTGATCTACTTATAGATTCTATGCTTAAAATCTATCTATATTCATTAATAGCGAATAATATATGATTTAGTACAATATATTACTATGTGAATAATTTTTAAAGAGGTTCTTATGTCTAGTTACACATTTATCAATATAAAAAAACTAAAATTAAGACCTTTATTAAATAAAATCAACAAATTAAAGAATAAAAAGGTTTATGATGGTATTTTTTATAAAGTAGAAAATAACGAGGGGTATTTTTATCTTGGTGGTTCAATACATCTTGGAAATAATAAAAAGGTATGTTTTAATAGTGCAGTTGAAGAAGCTTATATGAATAGTACAAAGCTTGCTGTAGAATTGGACATCACTAAATTTAAAAATAAAATAGATTACTTAAAATGTTTAGCTAACACCCCTACTGTGAAAATACCTACAAACAATGAGAACTTTGAACCTGATTTCTTGCAAAGTGAAAATACCATTAAATATAAAAACTTATGTAAAGAATTAGGTTTAAATTTTGAAAAATGCTCCAAATACCCTCCTAAAACTTTTTATTCTATATTGCATCAAAGACTTATGAAAAAGTATGGATATAAATCTATTTATGGAATAGACCTTATGTTTATTAACAGAGCAAAACATGATAAAAAAGAAGTAGTTTCTCTTGAAACTTCATGCACACAAGTTAATGCACTAATAGCAGCTGCAAATCTATCACCAGAATGTCTGGGTGATACCAGCATAAAGAATTTAAAAGACTTAGAAACTTCCATGAAGCTATTATCAAAAATGCATAATGCCATATTTGAAGGTGATGCTTTAACTCTTGTAAATGATATATTAACATATAAACCATTAAATGAATCAGATAAGAACAATCTTAATACACTACTTTTTGAAAGAAATGAAAATATGGCAAATAAAATAGAAAGCCTCATAAAATCACAGGAAATTTACTTTGTAATAGTTGGAGCATCTCATGTAATTGGCAAAGGTGGATTATTGAAATTATTTAAAGATAAGGGATATAAAATTTCTAGATTAAAATAAGAGTAGGTTTATCCTACTCTTTAACAGTAAACTTCCATTATTTTTTTATCTCTATCACCTATGTTTACAGTAACCTCCTCTAATTTTCCTGATTCTCTATTTGCTTTTCTAAAATCAAATACTAAAAGATACCCTTCGGAGAGGCTGTATTGATCTAAGTATTCTCCTAATTGTATCAAACCTTTTTTATGGTACTCTTCGCCCCTCCATCTTTTAAGCTCTAGTATATACATTTTTTTATTATAGGTTATAACTATATCAAAACGCTTCTCGTCCCCACCCTGCACTTCCTTAAATGCAAAGCCTGTTCCGTTTATTATAGGACTTATAAAGGCTAAAAATAAAAGCCTTCCATCCGCTTCTAAAAAAGCTTCTCTTTTTTGTGAATACTCATGCTTCATAAATTCTGAGAATTTTATAAGAATCTTTCTTATATCTAATATACCATCTTCCTTTATATAAGCACTTTGCTGATTATAAGAACCTATACTAACTGTAGTTTCTACAAGTGAACTCATATAGTTATAAATTCTTTGCTCATATATCCTATTATTAATTTTTACTTTACTGTTTTCATTTTTAAATATTCCATAAATTATTCCCAAATTTATTATCGGGTTATCAGCTACATATGCTATATCATCATTATCCAAGATAATCCTTTTTACTAAAATTTTTAGTTCCTCATTATTTTCAATATTTTTAATAAGACTATCAAAGTTGGTATTGCTTTCCCTTAATATTCCTTTAACTGCTAAATCCATATATTCTTTGTGCCATATTAAACTGTCTTCCTGCATTATTTTTTCATCTATTATCTTACATAGTTTGCTTACTAAAAAAGGATACCCTGAGGTATAATAATACAGCTTTTCTGAAAAATATTCTTTGTCTAGCTTTACAGCTTTGTTTTCCACATAATCATCAAGCATGGTCTTTATTTCCTTTGCTGAAAAGCTCATATCCACATCAAAATCTGCTGCTATATTCCAGGGACTATTGTATTTCTGTTCTTCCTCTGGCCTCATTTTAATTTTTAGCGTCTTTATATCGTGTACTCCTGCTAAAATTACACTATGAAAGGTATAGTCTAAACCTTCATTTCTAAGTAAATATTTATTTCTAAGCATTCCTAAGAAGCTTAAAAACATTTGATTATTGCTGCTTTTATCCACTTCATCTATCATCAAAACTACTTTTTTCTCTGATTTTAAAATAAATTTTGTTACAACTTTTGATAAATCCTTAAAATTTGTAACCTCTTTGCCCATTTCTTCTAAAAAAGCAGCTAATTTTTCATATTCTAAAAGTAAACTATCACTTATTATTTCTATAAATGTCTTTACAAATATATCTTCCTTCTCAAAGATTAAGTCTCCTATGCCCTCAAAACTTATTTTTATAGGTAGGTATTCTTCATTCTTTTTCAATCTATTATTTAATAAAAATAAAGTAGTAGTTTTTCCATATTGCCTTGGTCTGTTTATTATGAAATACTCTTCATTTTTAACTAAGTCTATTATTTTATCTATCTTATTTGACGTATCCACCATGTAGTGCCTACTTGAAATACAAGTTCCTGTTACATTAAATTTCTTTTTCACAATCCTCTCACCATCCTATATCCTTATTTTATCATAATGCAGCTTTGTTTAAACCAAAATGTTTTTGTAGCTTTTTTGTGTTTTTATCATATTTGGAAAACAATATTGATAATATGACAATTTTTAAGGGAAACCAAAAATGGCTTCCCTTAATTAATATTAAAAAAATACTATGTATTACTTGTTCAATTCCTTCTTATATATTTTTAAATACTGCCCTGAATATTCCACACCATCATCAAGGTATTCCCATCCAGTTTTTTCATAATAGTTACAAAGATCAGTATAAAGAAATAGTTCTTTATACCCTGCTTCTCTGCAATACTCAACTAAAAAGTTCTGCAATTTTTGTCCAATCCTTTTTCCTCTGCAATCTTCTTTAACAAACAATGCTGACAACCAAGGAAAAAGGTCTTGTCTACTTACTAAGTCACTTCTCCAAAGTCCTATAGTTCCTACTAATTCATTATCTTCAAGTGCAATAAATGTTAATGGTAGTTTATCTTTTATTAAACTGTTTTTTATTATACTTTCAAAAAATTCTCGGTTATTTTCCTTTCCAAATTCCTTCCAAAGCCAATTTGTCACTGTATCAATGTGTTCTTTGTGATCTGCTAAATGCTCAATGATAAGAATAATGACCATCCCCTTTACTTTGTAGTAACTTACTATTGTATCTGTATTTAATTATACAGCATAGCAATATCATTATTCAAATATTTAACACAATTAGATATAAATTACTTTTAAATTCCATATTGACAAATATATTGTATACTACTATACTCTATAGTAGTATAATGAAATGGTGGTGATTAAATTGTCTTCAATAAATTTAATAATACTTGGCTATTTGAAAAATAAAGAGAAAAGTGCCTACGAAATGGTTAAAGAATTTGATATCTGGAATCTAACTAAGTGGCTAAAAATCAGTAACCCGTCAATTTATAAAAACATAATTAAATTATGCGATAATGGATATTTAAATTCAAGAACTGTTAAAGAAGGTGAAATGCCTGAAAAAACATTATATTCACTGAATGAAAAAGGAAATGCATATTTCAATGAGCTAATGGAAGAAAGTTCAAAGCATATAGGAAATCTTTATTTGGATTTTAATGCATTTTTAGTGAATATAGAAAATTTACCAGAAGGAAAAAGAAAAGAATACCTTAAAAACTTCAAAGAAAAGGCAGCAGAACGTAGAGCATTTGTGGAACCAATTTATAATTACACAAAACAACACAATGAAAAATCTGGTTCTGAATTTCTTATATTAGATCTATATAACGAATTCTATAAAATTTTAGAAAAATGGTCTGAAAAAGTTTTTGATTATTATAATTAATGATTTAATGTCTCTAATAAGTCCTTATATTGAGAGACATTTTTTTCGCCCATCTACTATATTTTATAGTAGTTTATTATACACCAATATATGTTACATTATTTTTAGGAGGTTTGTCTTATGAACAAAAAATATCAAATCATTTCTTTTATATCTATTATTTTAGGTTTTTTTATGGCATTGTTGGATACAACTGTAGTAAATATCACTTTGCCTAAAATGGCTGAATACTTTAATACTACTATGGATCATATTTCTTGGGTAGTAAATGCCTATAATCTAGCTACTGCAGTTATTCTAGTAACTGTTTCGAGATTAGCAGATCAATTTGGCAGAAAAAAACTGTTTATTGCAGGAGTGTTTTTATTTACTATATCTTCACTTTTATGTGGTATTTCAAATTCTCTTCAAGAACTTATATTATTTAGAACAATTCAAGGGCTAGCAGCAGCTTTTGTTGTGACTATTTCAGCGCCTCTTTCTCTTGAAATATTCCCACCAAAAAAGAGAAGAACTATTATGGCACTTTGGGGAGCTTTTTCTGGTCTTGCTGCTGCAAGTGGACCATCCATTGGGGGTATAGTAACTCAATTTTTTAATTGGAGATATATTTTCTTTATTAATGTACCTATAGGTTGCATTTGTATACTATTAACTATGAAATTCATAAAGGAATCTTATGACCCAACTGCAAGTAAAAGTATAGACTTTGGTGGAATTATAACAATCTCAATTTCTATGCTTTGTTTAACTTTCGCATTGATGAAGGCTAATGAAAAAGGCTGGACTTCAAGCTTTATCCTTTCATTGTTTGCAGTTTCTGTCATAGCCCTTATACTATTTATTATTATTGAACTAAAAGTTAAGGAACCCATGGTTCCACTTAGCTTATTTAAATCTGCACCATTTACAAATGGTTCCATTACTCTATTCTTACTGGGACTTGGTATGATGTCTGGTACCTATTTGCTATCTTTTTTCCTAATTCAGGTTAAAGGATTAAATCAACTGTCAGCAGGACTTATCATTTCAACTATGTCCTTAACTTCAATGCTATTTTCATTATTAGCTACTATTCTGACAAAAAAATTAGGCAGTAAAGTTACTAGTGCATTAGGTATTCTTTTACTTTGTACCTCCTGCTACTTAAATAGTTCTCTTACTCAAAATTCTTCAAACATAGATATTATTTTAAGATTAATTGTTGCTGGTTCTGGTACGGGTTTAAGTATGGCAACACTAATAGGTTCTATAGTGGCTAATGTTCCTGTAAATAAAATAGGAATAGCTTCTGGAATAAATAACATGACAAGAACGCTTGGAACTGTACTTGGAGTTGCCTTATTTTTAACTATATTTACATCAAATATGGCTACCCAGATGTCTTATGCTAAAGACTCCGCTGTACAAACAATACAGAATGATACTGTATTTGATAATAAAACCAAGCTGAACATGATTTCTTCTATTAAAGCAGGCAGCACTAAAAAAGCTAGTCTTTCAGAAATATTAAACATAATTGATAAAAAAGAAACTGCTGTGCTAGCTTCTTCCCCAGCTAAGGATAAAAATAAAATCAAAAAAAGTTTTGAGGCTCAAAAGAAAGAAATAAAAAAAATAGTACCTAATATCCAAGATACATTTTTGACCTATACTGTTAAAGCTTTTAGTTTTACATTTAAAGTGAGCGCTATAATTCTTTTACCAGGTATACTTTTTGCGTTATTCAGTGATAAGAAGAGAAAAATTGAATTAAACGATAAACAGTTTGTTGAAAGCACAGATAATGCTTCAGCAATCTAAATTGAGTAGCAACAAAGATTATAAGCTAAAATGTACCAACCTTTGTAAGGGATCTATTCCCTTGCAAAAATTGGTACGTTTTTCAACATAGCCTAAAACCTTAATAATTTGCTTTAATATATACAGCAGCTTTTCCTATATCTACAACATTTGAACATTCCACTTTTTTTAATGTAAATGGATCTGTAAATGTAGTTTTATAAGCTGTCTTCTTCAAAATTTGTCTATACTCATCTGGTGTAAGTTTATTATTTATGCTTTTTAATATAGCTATAAATCCTGCTGTAACTGGTGAAGTGGAAGAGACTGAGTAATATGGAGTATCATTACCGTCAGAAATATTGCTTTTTAATTTTTTGTACTTTTCATATGTTTCTGTTCTCAAAGTATTATAGTCATACTGTAAAATACTAAAATCCGGTTCTCTCTTTCCTTTTTCCATATACTTAGGATCAACCATTTGTCCAGGCCAGATATTATTAGGATTATCATAATGAATAAAAGTAGTTATAATATTATTTTTTACTGCCTTATTTACAGCTTCATCAAACCTTTTACGATTTTTATCTGATATAGGCCTTTGAGAATAGGTTAAAATATCAATGTGATTTTTTATTGACCAATCTATTGCATTTATCATAGCAGTAACTCTTTTATCTTCATCCATGCTAGCTGCAGTATTTAACGCATATACTTCACATTCTGGAGCAATTTCTTTTAAAGTATTAGCCATCCAGTATCCATGTTCATTAGATTTGTTTAAGGCATAAGGACTATTTATAAAATCAACAGCACCACTGTACAAATCTTTGTGAGATTCATACCCAAAACAATGATCTAAAATTCCTACCTTAATCCCTTTTCCTTTACTTATACTTTGAGCTTGTTTTACATTGTGTATTGTAAAATAAGTATCTCTTGAATTTGCATTTGCAAAAGCAATATTCCATGGCTGATTGTTAACTTTTAATATTAAAAGTACATTATACGTTACAGAAACTATCATAACAAATATACTTATACCTATTAAAACTTTTTTTAATTTACTTTTCATACTTTAAGTCCCCCATTATAAATATTTTTCTTATAACTAACATTTACAATTTTGGACTTAATTTCTTAAAAAAAAGCCGATGAAAATCTTAATTGTTTCTTAATTATTTTATTACATTCTAATTAGAAATTAAGTGACAACATAAATTGTCAGCTAACTTCCTCAACCTTTGAATATTTCTTAAGTTCCGAAGTAATAAGAATACCAGTCACTATAACTGATAATATTTCTGCACAAGGTCCTGCATACAATACTCCTAAAACTCCAAGAAATTTAGGTAAAATTATCATAAGAGGAACTATGAAGAAAGTCTGCTTACATAGTGTAAGAAGCATTGCTTTTCCAGGTTTACCTATAGACTGAAAGAAAACACAACTTGTAAGTTCAAAACCTATAAACATACAGAGCATCAAAAATATTTTAAAGGATTTTAATGCAAATTCATTATACAATGCATTATTTTGGCCAAATAAATTTATTATACCCTGTGTAAAAAACTGAAATATAATGAATCCTATTATTGATACAACAGTTGCTATTTTTATAAGCATAAAATAGGTATCTTTAACACGTTTAAAGTTTTTAGCACCGTAATTGTATCCAAGTATTGGCTGGCCTCCTATTGCTATACCTATTACCACTCCTAATAAAAGTTCATTAACTTTCATTACAATACCTATTGCTGATATAGGAATGTCACTACCATAAATTGATTGTGCTCCATAAGTTTTAAGCATATTATTACTTACTATTATTATTACTGTTACTGCTACCTGGGTAATTAAACTGGATATTCCTAAGAGCACTACTGTCTTACTCACCTTTACATCAAGCTTCAAATATTCTCTTTTAAACTTTATATTTTTAAATTTATTAATATAACTTAGTGAAATTGTACAGGACAAGATTTGTCCTATTATTGTTGCTATGGCAGAACCTTTAACCCCCATACCAAAATGAAATATAAGTATAGGATTCAAAACAATATTTATAACTGCACCCACTATCATGGCAAGCATTGAATATTCTGGGCTGCCATCTGCACGTATTATTGAATTTAGGCCTGCTGCCAAAATCATGAAAGGAAATCCTATTAAAATTATTCTCATATAATCCAGTGCTATAGAAATGTTAGTGCTTGTAGCTCCAAAGCCCCACAGCAGCTTTTCCATAAAAATATATCCAGCTGCTAAAAATATAAAACCTAAAAATACCATCAAAACAATTGCATTGCCTATTGCCTTAGCGCCCTCTTCTTTGTTTTTTTCTCCTAACTTTATGCTATAAAAAGCTGCTGCTCCATCTCCTAAAAGTAGTGAAAAACCTAATGCTAAAACTACAAGTGGAAAAGTTATATTTGTAGCTGCATTACCAATATAGCCTACTCCCTGACCAATGAAAATCTGGTCTACAATACTATAAAGAGCATTCACCACCATTGCAAGTACGCAGGGAATTGAAAACTTCATAATAAGCTTGCTAAGCTTTTCATTTTCAATATAGCTTTCATTAATTTTTATACTCTTTTCGCTCAACTAATATACACCTCTTTCAAATTTCATATAGGTATCCACTAAAATTAGTAAACTTATCTATACATATATGTCTACTTTCTAGTGCGAATATCTACAATTGAAAGAATACTGCATACAGTAACTGGAGAGTCAACTCTTGTTTTATAAATATCTGTATTAAATTCTTTTACTTATAATACTAAAACTTGCATTATAATAGAAAATGGTATATTATTTATAACATAAATATACCATTTAGGAGAAATGTATTATGAAAAAGATAATTAATCAAAAAATACTCTTGCGTATTATTGTTGCCTTATTTTGGTTTGCACAATATGTTTATATACCATTCCAAAATCCATATTTATCTATGATTAATGTTTCAGCAAATATGATCGGAACAATTATAGGTTCTTATGGAATTTCTCAATGTCTATTAAGGCTTCCAGTTGGAGTTTTGGCAGATTCTATTGGAAAACATAAATGTTTTATATTAATTGGAATTGCTTTTGCTGGCTTAGCTTCGTTTATACGTGTTATTATGCCAAACAGTGAAGGATTTCTTATTGCAAACATTTTATCTGGAATAGCTTCATCAACCTGGATTTCTTATATGATTCACTATACTGGATATTTTTCATATGATGATCAACAAAAAGGAACAAGCAATATTATTCTTGTTAACAATATAGGAATATTAGCTGGATTTATAGTAAGTACATTATTTTATGATAAATTAGGCATGAAAGCTTTATGTGTTATGAGTGCTGCATCTGGTATGATTGGTGCAGTTTTAGCACTTAACATTAAAGAACATCAAAACCAAAAAATTAATTCAAATGTTCCCTTTTCTAAATATTTATTAATATGTACAAATAAACGCCTCATATTTTTTTCCATTTTGGCATTAATTCAGCAAGGCATTCAAATGTCTACAACAATGTCATTTACAACACAGATACTAAAAGATTTAGGAGCTACTTCATTAATTGTAGGCTTATCATCTATATTATATATGATATCTGCAGTGCTATCAGCAGGATTTGCATCTTCAAAATTTTGTGCCAAAAGTGGACCTAAATTGTGGATTCCATCTGTTTTTTCTTTAATTTCAGTTTATTGTATACTTGTTTCCACACTAGATAGCATTCCTGTTATTTTTTTGCTACAGATTCTTCCGGGCATGTCTACAGGAATTCTTTGCTCATATTTAACTAGTGAAGCAATGAAAGAAGTACCACAATATCAAAAATCTACAGCAATGGGATTTTTTCAGGCTATTTATGCTATAGGTATGTCAATTTTCCCAATGTTTGTGGGAAAAATAGCTTCATCAACATCAATAAAAAATGGATATTTTCTATTAGCTTTACTATCAATATTTGGAGCAGCAGCATCAGTAATATATTATAAAAACTTTAATACAAATATCTTAAATCAAAATGATTGCATTGAATCAAATGAAAGCTAAATCCTTACGTAATTAATTCAATTTATGACAAATAAAAAAATAACAGACAAGTATACTTAATTTATTATTTTCTTGATTTTTCATTATGATAGAATAGAATATAAAATTGGAGGTGAAATGTACTATGTCCAATTTAACTGCTACTGAACAAATTATTGATTATATTAAAGAGAATATTTTAAATGGAAACTTTGAGATTAACAGCAAATTACCTAGCGAAAGAAAAATTGCAGAGGAATTTAATATAAGCCGTATTCCAGTACGACAAGCTATAGAAAAACTTTGTGAAGAAGGAATACTTAAAGCTGTCACCTACTCAAGTCCAATTGTTCAAGGATTTAAAAAAGTAAATTTATTTGACCATAATTCACCATTTGATAAAGAAGATATACAAGAACTTTATGTTGAAGCTTTAAGAACTAGACAATTAATTGAAAGTGAAGCAGCTAAATCAGCAGCTATAAATGCATCAAGAAATGAAATAAAATTAATAAGAAATGCTTATTTAAAATCTATAGATGAATTACATAAATTATATATGGGATTATTAAAGGAATGTAATAATGCTGATTTACAGTTTCATCAAGAGATCATTAAAGCATCTCATTCACCACTATTTATTCAATACTATAAATTAATTTCAAAAACAATTTTTTCAAATCAATATTTTGGATTTAAATATAGAACCTCACTAAAAAATATGATAGAAGATCATAACAAAATAATGAGCGCAATAGAACAAAGAGACAGTAATTCCGCATATAGCTCTATGTATAATCATTTAGAGGATGTAATTCAATTATTAGATACAAAACAAACTTAAAGCATAGCTTAATAGAGGAAAATATGAAAAGAACCGTAGTATTTTTTCATATTAATGTCGGTCAATAGACTTATACTACGAAAATTATTGATAATATTTAAAAAATGAAAATATGTTTCTAGAGGACAGTGAAGGTGAGTTTTCTTCTTTGATTTTTAGGCTTGTTTTGCTAATGCAAAGCATCCCTTAATCGGAGAGTACTCCTGAGAAACAAAAGAAAATGAGTTTCTTTTAAATTAAAGATTTTTCGTAATACAGCAAAAAAATTCTTCTTCACCTTCCTCTAAAAACTTTTAACTTGTATTAACTATTACCAATAAGCACTTTTTTATAAGTTAAGTATTTGATGTGTTTATCTACAAATGTAGTTTAATTATTTTATTGGAATTATTAATTCAGTCACATAATTTTCTTCATCTATTGTGTTCATTATATCTACAAGATAATTATCTATAGGCTCACCATAAATTTCATAGCCATTTTCATAAATGTATTTATATAACTTCCTATAAGTATCTATCATATTATCATAACTTCCATAATGAACAGCAGTAACAGCCTTAAAGCCTCCAAATTTTCTAACTAAACCATCTATTTCTCTTTCTTCAGATACAGCTATACAAACTTCAATATCATAATCTTCCTTTTCTTTTTCTTCAAAATCGATGCAGTTATCATAATACACTGCCATAGCATTTTTTATAATGTGAAAATTGTTTCTTTCAACTAATGAGATCAGCTTACAGTACCTAACTGTAAATTCTTCAATAGTACAAGGTCCTTTGCTTCTAAGGTAAGCAACATAAGATATAGGTATTTCTTTTACCTTAATTTTAAATTCTTCATGTTCCTTCTTTTTCTTCTTACTTTCTTTTATAAAAAACTGCAATTTTGTTTTTAGCATTTTTAAATCATTAATTTTATTATCAATTTCTATACATTTTTCATTAATTTTTCTTATGTTATACTCTAGATCTTCTCTGCCTAAAAGCACCTTTATTTCCTTTAATGAAAAACCTGCTTCTTTAAAATGCTTGATTACAAGTACCAAAGCCAATTGATCATTTGAATAATATCTATAATTACTGTCTGGATCAATCTTTCTTGGTATCAGCAGTTCTATTTCATCATAATATCTGAGTGTTTTTATTGGAATATTGCATATTTTAGATACTTCTCCTATTTGATAAAGTTTTTTACTTTCGTCCATTATATTAATCAACTCCTCATATAAACGCAATTAACTACATTTTACCATAACAGACAGATGCTAAAAAAGATTCTAAGATTAAGCTGCTTATTTATTGCGGTTCAAATTTAGAATCCAAATACATTCATTCTAGAAATGCTTAAACAGAAAAAGCTAAGATAATTTCAACTATATACCTGACTATATGATCAATCATGTCAAAATCAATGGTATCCAACGTATCTTCTGAGGTATGGGTGTATTCTAAGGCACCACTAAAAAGATCTGATGATGTTACTACCAAACAAGGTATACCACGAAATATAAACGGAACATGATCTCCAGCATACCATTCCTTACCTTTAACAATTTTTTCACTCCTACCCATAGTACAGTTTATAATTTCACTTATATTATCACTTAGATTGTGAAAGGAAACAGCCGTTTTAGCACCCTTATGACATGGTGAATCTATATTAATCATAAGCTTAATTCTATCTTTTTCATTATCAATTAATTTTAAATATTCCATTTCACCACACGCACCATAAAATTCTTCACTATTAAATGGTACAATCTCTATATCGTATGCTGCAGATTTCAATACTTCAGCCACCTGCAGCAATACTGCAACTCCAGCTGCGTTATCTAAAGCTCCAGGTGTATTATATTTTGTGTCCATATGAGCTCCTATAACAATTTTGCCTATTGATTTTTTAGCTTTCTTTAATGCTACAATCTGTCGGCTTTTAGATAACCTCTTATGGGAGTCTATTGTCAAATTTACAACCTCCCCTAAAAGTCCTGCGGCCTCAATTTTTGATAAGGTTTGATCATTAATATTTCCTGATGGTATTAAAAAATTTCCATCTTCAAAAAGTGGAAATGGATTTTGACCACTTAATGGATTGTAACCTGTTACAGCAATAATTGCTCTTGGCTTTTTCCTTTCAAGTAAAGAAATAAGACATTTATGCTCCTTGGGATAATAAAATGGATAGTCTTTGGGCTGCAAAGGACTTTCTGTAAGCTTTCCTGCCAATACTAAGATAACATCATTACAGGTAATCTTCTCTAATTCCTCCACAGTTTTAACCATAATCAATTTTCCACTTCCCTTAAATGGCTCAGAAAAAGGGCTTGGTTCAACCTCAAACAAGTAATTATCACTCATAAGAGTTGATTTTCCCTTTTCCCAAATAGCACATTCAAATGGCAGAGACTTTATTGAATAGTTCATATGCTTAAACTTATTTTCTAAAAAATTTATTATTTCATCATTTGCAGCTGTTCCTACTGCACGCTCTTTTGTAATCACTTCAAAAACCTTACTTATCATTGTTTTACCTCCAGTTTTTTTAATAATTTAGGATAAAAAAAACAACACACCATCCTTCTATTAAAAAATAGCATAGAAAATATAGGGTGGTGTGCAAGTGTAAGGTTTATAAATTTTTCATCTCTTCAATAATTGGAGGTATTTTTTGAGATGCTTCTAATAGTTTATTTAATTCATAAAGCCAGCGATCTCCAACTGAAATAAAATCATCATACTCTTTACAATCCAGTGCTGATGTCACCAGCTCAGCATGTCCTTTATCATACATTAAAATACTACGGCGGATGGAAGCCATACTATATCCGGACTGTAATAACATATATATAATGTGCATTCTTCCTAAATCCGTACTTGAATAAAGTTTTTCACCTTTTGTACCTACTTCTTCTGCAAGAATTAATCCATTCCTTTCCCAGTTTCGTATGGCTTCACTAGTAACTCCAAGATAATCAGCACTGTCTTTACGTGACAGCATTTTCTTTTCTAATAAGATTTCGTTATCTCTAGTTGAGTTTGCCCAATTCTGTAGCATTTCGCAGGCCCTTTGCGCCTTCTTAATTTCCTGTTCAATTATCTGTATATAACAATCTGTATTTTGTCCTGCTTCAGGCCACTGTTTTCTTGCTATTGACCACATGATTTCATTCCCGGCATTCCTTATACATTTGTTTGTAAAAGGATAGCCAAAAATACATCGACAAACCTTTATTTGTAATACATGTAATTCTTCAAATATGCGATAGTTATTCACATTTCTTTTTGCTTTAGATATAAATCCTAACTTTTCATATAGTCTTATGGTATTGGAATGAACACCATAAATTTTAGCTAAATCATTAATTTTATATATTTTTTTATTTTTCTCCATAATATCTCACCATACCAAATCAAAACTCACATATATCTAATTATAAGCTTCTTCTCTATAAACAACTAACTTTTTCTTATATCTTCCTGATAAATAGTAAAGCATACTGCAAATAGTAGAAAATACAGAAGTAATTAAAATAGCATACCAAATTCCTTTAATTCCTATGCTGGTTTGTGACATAAAATTAGCTAGTGGTACTCTAAATAATAAAAGTGTTACTGCTGAAATTGTCATAGTTACCATAGTTTTTCCTGAACCTGTTATAATACCATTGGTTACATAGGTTACACTGAATATTAAATAACCTACAGCATTAATTCTTAAGTATGTTGATCCTATAACTAAAATTTTGGAATCTCTTGCAAAGGCCATTAGAATTTGATTTGGGAAAATTGTTACCAATATAGCCACTAAAGCAAGTGTAGTAAAATTTATAATTATTCCCCATTTAAGAACATCCTTTACTCTTTCTAGCTTATTAGCTCCAATATTCTGCCCTGTTATAACTGATGCTGCTGTTCCTATAGCCATACCAGGCATTATAGCTAAATAATCTACTTTACTTGCTGCCCCGTAAGCTGCAATGGCATCTGCACCAAATCTACTTATAAAAGATGTAATAAATATAAGGCTAATTGGCATTAAACACTGTTGTATTGTGGATGGCATTCCCATTTTTAATATTTCTAAAACTATTTTCTTATTAAAGCCAAATCTTTTAGGAATAATATCAATCTGAAGTTTTTTTCTTTTTAAGCATATTATTGCAGATATAATTGCAATGCTCCCTGAAACAAGAGATGCTCCCGCTGCTCCATTAAGCTTAAATTTCATTATAAGAAATGGATCTAATATAGCATTTACGATTGTTGATAAAATTAGAAACTTTACTGAGGTTTTAGTATCTCCAATTCCTGAGAGAATTGAATTAATAACAGAATATATATAATTAATAAATGTGGCAAAAAGCAATACCCCTAAATAACTTGATGCCATATTAAATATTTCCTTTGGAGTTCCCATTAAATTCAATAATTCATTTTTGAAAATAAATACTAAAGATATAAGAACTACAGCTAGTATAGAAAATAATGAAAAAGAAGTCTCTATTATTTTGTTAATAGTGTTGAAGTTTTTTGCTCCATAATTTCTAGATATTAATATAGAAATAGCTGTAGTTGAGCCTGTGGCTATAGCAATGAGTATAAAAGTAATAGGAAAACTTACTGAAGTAGCTGCCATAGCTTCCTTCCCCAGTAAATTCCCAATCCAAATAGTATTTATTATGGTGTATCCCATAGTTAAAAAAAGTCCTATAACCATTGGTACAGCAAATTTTAATATATGACTTTTAATATCTCCTGTAGTAAAATCATTCCCTGCGTGTTTTTTCATTTTTATATCAATTCCTTTCTTAAAACAATAAAATATCATGAAAGCATTTCTTGATTATATTTTACTAGTTTAAAAATGTATTTTTATCACCCACAGGTATGATTAAAATGGGTGATTTTTTCAATCACCCCTCTTCTAATTAAAAAATTCCAAATTCATTGGCTTTAGTTAATGCTTCCGCTCTACTGTGTACATCCAACTTAGTATATATATTTAAAAGATGTGTTTTTACAGTGTTCACAGATACAAATAAAGCATCTGCTATTTCTAAGTTGGTAAATCCTTTTTGTAAATATTTAAGGACCTCTAATTCTCTTACGCTTAATATCTCTAAGTAGGCAGGCTTTTTCATAATATTAATTTTATTATTAAAGCCTTCAATTATTTGATTTAAAAAACTTTTAGCTTCTTTCTTAATCAAAGCTTGAAGCTTTGTACCTTCATTAATAATAAGCTCCTTTAAATACTTCTCTTCATTTAAAAAGATTCTAAGATATTTTTCTTTATAGGAAATATTTATTGCCTTTATTAAAGCCTCTATGGCTTCCTTTTTATTACCTTTTTTCTCATAAATAATACTTTTTAAGATTAAGGCTTCTGCAAGTACCTTATTAACCTTTCTTCTTTCAAAGGTTTCACAGAGACCAATTATTAAAGTTTCTGCTTCATCTAATGTATTTTTAAATATAAGATATCTAATCTTTGTTAAGTAATAATAGGGATAGGCTATATTGCATTTTATTAAACAGTTAAAAATATCATCATTTATTAATTTTTCTACTCCTTCAAAATTGCCACTTCTTAAAAATATATTAGCTTTCACCATAAGAAACTCTAATTTTACATCAAATAGTTTATCATTTAATCTGAACTTTTCAGCTTTATCCAAGTACTTTAAAGCATCTTCAATATTAAACGTTGCAAAAAATATTTTTGCTAAAGTCATATAACTTGTGCATAAAATCCAGCCTACTTCTCCTTTTTTAGCAAGCTTTAAAGCTTTTTTTACATATTCTATTGATTTATCAAGCTCATTCCACTCATAATATATGTCAGCTAAATCATTATATATGGCAGCTGCTATAGGAATGTTTGCAGCATGTCTTTCAGTTAAATATTCCATTAAGTCTATACACAGCTTTTCTGCTTCAAAAATATTGCCTCTTAGTATTTTTGATATGATTAAGCTTTTGTTAGCCATAACAGCTGTATAGTAATTATTAATATTTTTACTAATCTCAAGACATTCCTCAAAAAATACTATGGCTGTTCTTACATCACCTTCATAAATACATGCAGTTCCCTTTAACAAAGCATTTGTTGCTTTTAGGATATTATGTTTATTTCCATAATCCTTAGCTTTATTTGCATATTCCATAATTTTATTACTATCTTTTTCTAATGTTGCAAGCATTCCTTTAATGATCATTATTTCCGTGAAAAAGTACTTTACATCTACTTCATTCCCCTGTAACTTTAAAGCCTGCTCTGCATACTTTAAGTAATTATCCGTAGCCTTGTAATCGCCATTAGTGCATGTAAACCATGCTGCATTCATGCAAAGACGAGGTATAGCATAAAACATTTCTTTAGGAATTGCCATACACCAATCATAAACTTTTTTCATATCACCACTAAACATTAAATCCATATCAATTTTTTCTATTATAATTCTTGCTTCATCATAGTTTTCCGCTTCAATATAAAAATTAATTGCTTCATCATAGAAACCATTTTCCTTATACCACTGTGCTGCAGCATTATAAGCTTCAGGTAAAATGTCCTCCACTTTCATAGACCTTCTATTTCTTAAAAAATCTTTAAACAAATGATGATATCTATACCATTCCTTATTTTCATCTAAAGGTATCATAAATAAATTTTCTGTATCTATTTTTTCTAAAAGTTCCTGACTATTTTTTATCTGTGCAACTCTATTACACAAATCATAACTCATTTCTTCTAATATTGAAGTCTTCATAAGAAAGTCTTGAGTTTCTTTATCCAAAAGTGAAAATACTTCTTCCATTAAATAATCCAGCACATATCTATGATCACCCTTAAAACTATTCAAGAAATTTTTTTCATTTTTAGTATTTTTCAAGGAAAGGCCAGCCATTTGAAGTCCCGCTGCCCATCCTTCAGTACGTTCTTCTAAAATATTTACAGCGTTATCAGATATATCTACACTCATAACTTCTTTAAAAAAGGTTTCTGTTTCTTTTTTAGTAAAGCTTAAATCTTCCTGAGATAGCTGAAGCATGTTATCTGTAGCTCGAAGCTTACTTATGCCTATGTCAGGAACTACTCTGCTTATAATTACTATATGAATATTCGGCGGCATATTTCTTATAAAAAATTTCAACTGATCATATATTGCCTTATTACTAATCAAATATAAATCATCTATAACTAAAAACAAATCTTCTTTTAATTCATCAAGATCATTTAATATTACTGCTAATATTTCTGTGTCAAAACCGCTTTTAAATTGAAAAGAATTAAATGTTAAAACAGAATTTTTCATAATTCCTTCTTTTATTTTATCAAGTGCATAAACAATGTATTTCCAAAACACTATAGGCTCACTATCCCTTTTAGAAAGAGATAACCATGCAGTAGAATATTTTTTCTTAATGTTAAAATTTAACCATGAAGCTATCAATGTGCTCTTACCAAAACCAGCTGGAGCAGTAATTAATATAAGCTTATAGTTTATGGCTTCATTTAGCCTGTTAAATAAATCTTCTCTTTTTACTATTTTGTCCTTTACTTTTGGTATATTTATCTTACTTTTAATAAAAACTTTATCCATTATTCATAACATCCTTTAAAAGTTTCATTCTATAGGGTTTGTATTTAAAACTCTATACTATTTTTTATTTATTCCATCAAAATAGCATCAATAGTTATTTGTCAAACTATTGATGCTCATATATCTCAACTTTAAATAACATTAAAACTCATTTTCATGTCTTTTAAAAAACTCGTAATATGTACGCACATTTTCTAACTCTGTCCATTTTTTCACATCAACTGGATTTTCATCAAGATCATATATTTTTGCTCCACCAATTGCAAGCAGAAATGGTGAATGTGTTGATATAATAAACTGACATCCTAAATATCGTGCAGAATCCTCAATAAGTCTCACTAATTCCAGCTGACGTTTTGGAGAAAGACTATTTTCAGGCTCATCCAATATATATAATCCATTTTCATCTATTTTTTCAATAAAGTATTTAAATGCACTTTCTCCATTTGAATATTCCCTTACATTATCCATCAATTCATTTCTCACAAAACATGACTGAGTTACGCTTCTAGTCGTATTTACTTTTTTTAGCTGATCATAATCTTCAATAGATCTTATTTGAAAATGAGAATATTTTGCCTCCAAATACTCTTCAAAAAGTTTTTCACGTTTTTGGTCAATTCCTTCGTTAAGATTACGAATATTCAACATATAATCAAATACATCATCACTTGTTATAATTCTGCTGTTTTCAGGAATATAATCATCTTCAAGCTGCATCTCACACATATTCACATAGTGAGAATAAAAGTTAGATTTATTATAGATGGAATCTCTACTTATTCCTGTTTTTTCTGCTATTACATTTAATGCTGTAGATTTTCCTGAACCATTTCCACCATATAAAATAGTAATTGGTTCAAAATCAATTCTTTCAAAACCATGTCTCGATAATATCTTAAATGGATAAAAGGAGTCATAGCACGTTCTTCTTTCCTCTATTAAAAAGTCAAATTCCATATCATCACTTGGAAATGTAAAAACATTCAAATAAACCATATAAGATACTCTCCATCATTTCATTAAATTCAATGCGTTTTATTATTTATATTATATACAATAAATTACTTTTTTTAAAGTTTCACAACCACTGAAGTTTAAATACAGGTAAAAGTTTTTTTATTAATTAACTCAACTGTCACATTTTTTTGTTGATAAAATTAATTTGACCTTTTAACGTTTATGTAGTCTTCTATTATTCTAACATCTCTTTCTCTCTCTTTTACTGGATATAATCCTAGTTTTTCATATCTCCATATTATATGCTGTTTATAAGGGTCCTCATTTCTTATGTCATTGTAGTCATAATCAATATTAAATTCTCTTTTATTATTGATATACATAGTAATATTAGTCCATTGTTTCTGCTTTTCTAATAAAAAAACTTTCCACAATTCTCTTAAACATTCATCCAATTCATCTGATAGCTCTTCTACTTCTTCATCATCTAAATTATATTCCTCATCTATATCTAAACTATAAACTGGCTCCCTTTTATTACTTTCATAAAAATAAAAATATGATATTACTAAATCTTCTGTTACCTCTGCATAAAGAATAATTTTTTCCCACTCTACTGGTATTATTTCCTCTAACTTATTTTCAATCATATTATATATTTTATTTATATCATTATTTTTAAGAATCATTTATCTATCTCCTTTGCTATGTCTAAGGAATTTAAAAAGGATACTTATTTTATCTCATAAGTATCCCATAAGAAAGAAAATTTATCAATTCTTCAACGGACTGATTTAAAGCTATATTACTTTTCTAAAAATCACCTGAGTTTATAATAATTTTACTTTAATAATTACAGTAAATCTAACTTTGAATCTTTTTCAGTAATCATTCGCACAGGTTTACAAGGAACACCATACGCAACATAGTTAGCAGGAATATCCTTTGTTACTACACTGCCTGCCCCAATAACAGCATTATCACCAATATGAACACCACCGGTAACTACAACATTTGCAGCAATCCAAACATTATTTCCTATATGAATCTCTTCGGCATATTCAGATACTGAAACATGACCATCTGGATATTTCATAGCTATTCGTTCTTCAGCTATAAGTGGATGATTGGTAGCCATTAACGATACATTTGGACCAAACATTACATTATCACCTATATAAATTCTTGCATCATCCATAACCGTAAGATTAAAATTAGCAAAGAAACTTTCACCAATAAAAGTATGACTTCCATAATTAAACCGTATGGGACCTTGAAAATAGTACTTTTCACCTATTTTCCCAATAAACTCTTTAATTATTGATAAGCGGTTTTCATCATACTCATCAAGTGTATTAAATTTTTGGCAAAGAACATGTGCCTTATGCTTAATATCTCTCAGTTCTTTTGTACGAGCATCAAACAACTTACCTGCAAAAATTTTTTCTTCTTCCATCATAGTTCACTTCCTTAAAATATTAGATTTAGGTACTGATATTTCTATATTAAAATTACAGTTTATTCAAATACTTCGGCAGCCTTCTTCAACTCATCAATAATCTTGATGTGCTGTGGACAAACACTCTCACACTGACCACATACAATACAGGCAGCTGCCCTATTCAAATTACTTCCTTTAATATATCCCTACCCTATCCATTTTAATTATACAACTTTTTTAATTAATGTATATATATAACAACATTTGTTACTATAGTAATATAAAAAAGTAGCCCACCTGCGCAAACGGTAATGGCTACTTTTTTATAAGTTTAAGCTTTATCAGTTGCCTAAGCAACTAGAATTGTATACTACAAGGTGCTACCAACACCCTGTTTTTATTTTGCTCATTTATTAACTTAATTATAATACATTTTATAACACAATCAATACAGAATGTTATATATATAAATTAATTTATAATACTATGGTTTTAAAAATTAACAACAGAGATTATCAGCTAACTTCCAATCTCCGTAAATGATCAACCATCTTACAAAAACTAGCACAGTTTTTGTTGCTAATCTTCAATCCATCCTACCATATCTGGTTCAAGTAAAATATAATGAGCCATCCAACAATCTGAGTTTTCAGTACCAATTTCGTGATTATTAACACAAACAGTGTTTATGCCATCTACCCCATCAAGACCACAACATCCATTTAACCGAGATATATCTGAATGATGTTTTGAATTAATTAAGTCATTTAAATTAATAATTATTTTACCTTTAGAATTACTATCATAGCTTCCATCTCCAATAATATAAAATCCAGAAGGAATATAATCCTCACCATCATTCTCATTTAACAAGTTTAGATTCTGTAGTTTTATCAAATGCTTCGTTAATTCAATATTACATTGTTTACATATGAATTTCATGTTTACACCTCTTATGAACGGAATTATTCTTGTTTCTCTTTAAATTACAATTTTCAGCTATATACTATGAATTATACAATAGTCTTCTTTTATTTAAATATCTTCACATACATATTTTAATCCACAGAAGAAACATTCTAAGAAATTTTTAAAATTACTAAATACCACCATAGCTATTTCTTCAAGTTCGTCTCTACTCTCACATTGATAATATTCTTCATGATCAAGTAGTACTAACCTATAATTATTCAATACATCAAAACATATAGGTCCAATATCATCTAAATCCCCTATTGGAATATATCCAAATTTTAAAAGTTCCTTACATTCATTAAATACATGATATATTTCATCTAATGGTTCATCAGGTGTTTGATTAATAATATCTACTTCCATATCATAGTCATCATAACCATTAAAATTATCAACTAGGCCTTCTAACTTGTCAAATAAATAGAAATATGAAGATATGAATGCTTTATATAGTTCTGGTAACTTTACTTGAAAATATTCTTCTAATCTAGCTATATCTTCTTCTGAAACATTTGATTCTATTAACTTCCATTTATTTTTATCATCATCTATCATCTCTTCTGGAATTTCTCTATAGAAATTTGAAGATATATAAAATTTCTCGGTATTATTCTTCTCTAATGTTTTAAAACAATTTTCTATAAAGTCTTTATGTTCTTTTTTTATCATAATATTACCTCTAATATCTATTTTTTTTAATATTATAATATTAGCAACAGAAATTATCAACTGGCTTTCAATCTCTGTTACCCAAATAAATTGTTAACAATTTGTTTACGTCTCATGGGGACAATGTTATTCTAAAACACTAAATAAGTTCCTTATATTTTTTAAAAAATCAAAGTACATGCTACCTTGTTTATTCAACACCAATGAAATCCTAGGCATTTTTTTTCTCTCTAATATCATGGTATATGACTTTACTGTCCATTCGTGTTAACATATGTGTTTCTTTACGTTTCATGAACAAAGGAACAGATTCTTCAATGGTACTTGAGTTTTCTAGTCCAAACCAACGAACTGGTGATCCTGTATAATTATTAATATTGTATTTTAATCTCATAAATGCACGGTCAATTCCTGAAATGTCACTGTCAGGAGCTAAAGTTTTTCGGATGAGAACAAACTTAAAATCACCTACATTTTTTTCATCATACAAAGAGTAGACTTGAGATTGTGGCTTTATTTCGCCACTTTTCATGAGATCATGAATAATCTGTCTCATATAGACGTTAATTTGCTGATCCACTTTAAATCCCAATTTTAGTTGAACTTTGAAGCAGAAATCTGTGCCAAAATTTTGAATCCTATATTCCCTTGTGTAAGGTTTATCTGCAACTTCTATATGAATGAACCAATAAATTTGTGCTCGTTTTGGACGTTTGTCTAAAATGGAATACAACACATCTCTTTCAAGATGATTCATATTTCCGTTGCTTGTTAAATATACGAGATTGCAGGCAGTATAAGGAAGAGTAATATCTCCTCTTAATTGCCTTAATTGCTCCACAAAACGCTTGGCTGGGAAAAGTTTAGATTGCCTTTGCTCAATTTGGTATCCTTTATGCCAAGTAATCATTACAGTAAATAAAGCTAGAGCCAGTAGAACAGCTACATACCCACCATGCATAAATTTTGTTGCACTGGACAATAAAAAAGAAGTCTCTAATGCACCAAAAAATACAAGAAAAGGAACAGAAAAAATACTTGGTACACTTTTACTACGTAAATATTGGAAAAGCAAAAGTGTGGTCATGAGCATTGTTGCTGTAATTGCTAATCCATAAGCAGATTCCATTCTTCCTGAGGATTTAAAGAACAATATTACACCAATGCATGAGATCCAAAGGATATTATTGACCTTTGGAATATATATTTGCCCTTTCATTTTAGAGGGATATTGAATTTGCAAGTGAGGCATCAAACCTAAATGTATTGCTTCTGAAACGAGAGTAAAGGAACCAGTAATAAGTGCTTGTGAAGCAATAATCGCAGCCAATGTACTTAAAATCACTGCAAAAAGTTGTAAAGAGCCTGGCATCACGGCAAAAAATGGATTTAAGTCAGTTACAGGGTAACCCTGTGGATGTAATCGCGCTTGCATCAACCAAGCCCCTTGTCCTAAATAATTAAGAATTAAACAGATTTTAACATAAGGCCAACTACCGTAGATGTTTAGCTTACCAACGTGACCCATATCAGAATACAAAGCTTCTGCTCCTGTAGTTGCTAGAAAAACACTACCTAATATCATAAAACCAGCTTTATTATAGGAACTAAAAAGCAATTGGATACCTCGGAAAGGATTTAGGGCTAAAAGTACATGTGGATTAAATCTAATCGATAATATACCAATAACTCCAAGGAATGCAAACCAAAGAGCCATTATAGGTCCAAATGCTTTTCCAATCAAACTGGTTCCTGCACGTTGTAAAAGAAATAAAGAACTAATAATAAAAACAGTGATTAATATAATTGTTCCTTGTCCTTCTCCTATAAAATTTGAAAGCAATGGAATACCACGCAAGCCTTCAATTGCTGAAGTAACTGTAACAGCAGGAGTAAGAACGCCATCTGCTAATAATGCTGCACCTCCAATGATTGCAGGAATTACAAGCCATTTTGCACGTTTCATTACCAGTGAATATAAGGAAAATATACCACCTTCTCCATGGTTATCTGCCTGCATAGCAACCATAACATATTTCACAGTTGTTAATAGAGTCACTGTCCAAATAATTAAAGAAAGCGCACCAATAATAAAATTATTATCTAGTGTGGCAAGTCCACCATTTCCAGAGACAATTGCTTTCATTACATATATTGGTGATGTACCAATATCACCATACACAATACCCAGTGCTATCAAAACATATTCAAAGCGTAAAGGTATCTGTTTCTGTTTATCTTTTATAAAGTTTTTCATAATCTCCTCCAATATAAATCAGTTTATCAATACTTACGGCTTGCGCCACTTTTTGCAACTATACAGTTACTATGATTTTTCAAGTTTTTTGTTGTATGATTGCTTAGGCATCTTCAAAACAATAATAAGTCCATCTACTAGTCTATTTTATGTCATGCGGCGTCGGCAGAACCCTTAGATAGTTCAACTATCTGCGGAACCTGCCTCCTTGCCTGACGCAAAATATCCTTCGCATCTGGACTTATTATTTTCTTTCAGATGCCTTAAAATACTTTTTAAAAAGATTTGATATTAGTTAAGTACATATTGTTTTCATTTGTATCTCTCCTATTTTACATTTTATTACACCTTATCTTACAAATTTCAACTGCATACATAAAATTATAGTATATTTGTAACATTACTACAACAAAGATTCAGTAAATTGTTTTTCACCCGCTAACCCACAATTTATAAAATCAGAATATAGACTAGGTAAGGTACCATAATCTCCTGAGGAGAATAAAACTGATTTAAGCAAAAGCCAAAAATAGAAAATTCATATATAATAAAAAAGCCTTGAAAGGACTTTTAAAATCCTCTCAAAGCCTGTAACATTCATTGGCGGGAATATGTGGGAATCGAACCCACCTATCGTGGTCTTAGCACGACGGAACGGTTTTGAAGACCGCCAGGAACACCAGAACCTATCTACTCCCTTAATTTATCCAATATAACAGCATCTCTCATAACTATATTATAAGTTACGGATAAAAACTGATGCACTATTGATGAGTTTAGCTAACATTATAATGTATTACAAAATGTAATACACATCGCTGCAATCTATTACTCTTACTTATTATAAAATAATAATCACTCTATGTCAACTTTTGTAAATACATTTTTTCAGAATATACTTAATTTAATAATTAAACTTCAAATTAACAATTTAACTTAGGCACATTCAATAAAATAACTAGTCAAAGATGTTAGTCTATTTTGTATCAGACAAGGAAGCAGGTTCCGCTGATAGTTGTTCTATCAAAGGGTTCTGCTGACGCAGTATGATGCAAAATAGGCTAACATACTGACTAGTTATTTTATTGAATGTGCCTTATAGATATATAAGTTTTAATATAATACCCTTTTATCTTCTACCCTTTTAGTTAATTTTATACTATCAAAATGTTCTATTAAAGCCACAGCATATTTCCTACTGGTATTAAGCTCATCTCTAAGCTGAGCCAAAGTTAAACTTCCATTTTTATTTATAAAATTAACTGTAAACTCTTTAACTTTATTATAATCTTCCTGCAAGAATATGCAGTCTTCAGATACTTTAACTATAACACCTTCCTCTAGTAAAGAACTAAATATCATTTTGAAGTTTTTCTTATCCTGTTGTTTCTCTTCTATTTCACTGTACTTAGGAGGAGAAAATTTAGAGTCCTTAAATACTTTTATAATATTTTCTCTTATATTCTTCTGTTCTTTAGTATATTTTATAATGAAACCTTCTAAAGAAATAAAGCTTCCATGTATATTAATCTTCTCATCTTTTTCAAACAAATTCAGCATTTCATCATATATTTTCTGTTTTATACCTTTAAACACTTTATTTTTTATTTCTTCCCTGGATATTCCCCATTTTAAAGGATTTTCTTTATGAAACCTTTCTAACAAATCACACATTATGTTTACTTTTTTATCTATATATTCTTTATGCACGTATACAGATTTATCACCTGTATCAAATTTTACTATTTTATTTTCATCCACAAGTAACTTAAGCTTTTCCTGGATTTTTTCTTCATTTTTTCCTAAAGCTTTAAGTATATCCGAAGCTTTAGGATACTGATCACTTAACTCTTTAACCTTGTTTTCAATTATATTCTCAGTTTTACCGCTTTCTTTTACCTTTAACTCTTCTATATATTTTTCATCAAATCTTTTTGCCTTTTTAGCTAAAGGCTCTATTATAGAACCTCCCCCTATAGTATACATAGGAGAATAACTTCTTATTACAAACCTATCATTTCTTTGAACTGTTAAAGGCTTTTCTAATCTCAATTGAACATAGGCTTCTTCCCCTGGTTTTACCTCTTCTTTATCTAATATTACAACTCTGCATATTACCTCACTGGTACCATGATAAACTCTTACTCTCTGCCTATTTTCCAGAGGTTTTAATGCACTCTTTAAATAATGAAGTTTACAATCTATCATAAGAGCTGGTTCCATTAAGTTGTGAGCTGCAACTACATCTCCCCTTTTAATATCAATAGTCTTAATATTAGCTATGTTTAAAGCACATCTTTGTCCTGCTTCTGCCTCATTCACAGGTTTATCATGTACCTGAATTCCCCTTATTTTGCATACTTCTTTAGACGGATAAATTTCTATATTTTCTCCTTCTTTAATTATTCCACTAATTATAGTTCCCGTTACTATAGTACCAAAACCACTTACTGAAAATACTCTATCCACAGGAAGTCTGAAATGCCCCTGAATATCCCTAGCATCGATTTCTTCTGTAAGTTTATCTATATCCTTTATTAATGCATCTAATCCCATTCCTGTTTTTGAAGAAACTGAGTGTATAGGTGCATTTTCTAAAAATGTGCCTTTAAATTCACTTCTTATATCCTCTTTAATCATTGAAAGCCATTCATCATCTACTAAATCTGATTTTGTAAGTACAATTAATCCTTTTTTTATATTAAGAAGCTGCAGTATTTCAAAATGTTCTCTGGTTTGAGGCATTATACCTTCGTCTGCTGCAATTACCATCATTACTATATCTATACCGCTTGCACCAGCTAACATATTTTTTATAAACTTTTCATGACCTGGAACATCTACAATTCCAGCTCTTCTACCTGAAGGCAAATCAAAAAACGTAAATCCTAGATTTATGGATATGCCTCTTTCTTTTTCTTCCCTTAAAGTATCTGTTTCTCTTCCTGTTAAAGCCTTTATAAGTGTAGTTTTACCATGATCTATATGTCCTGATGTTCCTATTATAATATGCTTCATAACCTCACATCCTTTCTCATTTACATATCAACGTTTTAAAGCCCAGCAAAAGTTTCAGCAACCATATCAAAATCCCTATCAAACATAGTTCTTACATCCATAATAACTTCATCATTAGCCACTCTTACTATTATTGGAATTTTGTTTTTTCTCAATTTTACTTCTAACTCTTCCGGTTTATATTTATTGCTCTTAACTTTTATAACATAGGTTGGAATTCTTTCTATAGGCATAGAACCTCCACCTACCATAGAATAATCCTCTCCCACAACAAAATTAAAATCTCCGACTTTGTTTTTAAGCTTTCTTTTTAACTTATATGCTCTTTTCTTGTGCTCATCTTTACTACTTAACATCATATGAAGTGTAGGTATTTTTTTTACTGCTTCTTTTTCATCTAAATAATACTTCATAGTACCCTCCAGAGCAGCTAAGATCATTTTGTCTATTCTAAGCGCCCTGGTAAGCTGGTTTTTTTTCATTTTATCTACAAATTCTTTTTTACCCACAATTATTCCAACTTGAGGACCTCCAAGCATTTTATCTCCGCTAAATGTAACTACATCTACGCCTTTTTTTATGCTTTCCTGTACTGTAGGTTCATATGTAAAATTGTACTTTGAAAAATCAATTAAACTTCCACTACCTATATCTTCAATTACAGGTATAGATTTCTCTTTTCCAAGTGCTACTAGCTCCTCTAAAGGAACATCATCCGTAAATCCAAGAATTTTAAAGTTTGATGTATGAACCTTAAGCAGAACCCCTGTATTTTCATTTATATTGTTCTCATAATCATATAAATGGGTTCTATTTGTAGTTCCTACCTCCACAAGTTCAGCTCCACTAAAAACCATTACATCTGGTACTCTAAAAGATCCTCCTATTTCTACAAGTTGACCACGAGAAACTATAGCCTCCTTATCCTTACACAATGTGTTTAAAACCAGCATTACAGCTGCTGCATTATTATTTACAACTAATGCAGCCTCTGCACCAGTTACTTTTTTAATAAGTTCTTCTATATGACTATATCTAGAACCTCTTTCACCTTTTTTTAAGTCATATTCTAAATTATTATAGTTTTGTGTAACTTCTATAACATTTTTCACAGCTTCTTCAGGAAGTATTGATCTTCCTAAATTAGTATGAATAACTACTCCTACCGCATTTATTACACCTTTAAGATTAGGTTCCTTTTTAGTCTCCAAAATTTCCTGAAATCTTGATAGTATATCTTCCTTTTTGAAATCCTGTATTTCATCTTCTAATATGTATTCTCTATATTGATCTATAGAAGCTCTCAAAGAATCTATAACTAATGTCCTCATTGTATCTTTTAAACTATCTTTTACTATATCTTCTTTTAAAAGCTCATCAATTTTAGGTAATTTCCTTAGCAAGTCTTTCTTTATCAATTAATATCACCCCTTAGCATATTCTACTATTCAACTATTATATAGTTTTCCCCCTGCTGCTCTATAACTTCCCCAATTATAGCTGACGGCATTTCCAAAGAAAGAAGTTGTTTCATAATTTTATCACCTTCTACCTTTGAGCATGTAATTAAAAGTCCCCCTGAAGTTTGAGGATCAAACAATATATCCTTCATCCATTCATCTATATTTTTAAATTGGTATTTTCCCTCCAGGTAATTTCTATTATTATAGGATCCAGCCGGCACTAAACCCATCTGTGCATATTCCCTAGCTTCTTCTATATAAGGTACTTTACCTGAATATATCTTTAAGGTAACCTTTGAAGCAGAAGCCATTTCATAACCATGCCCCATAATACCAAAGCCTGTTACATCTGTACATGCACTTAAATTGTACTTAACTACAATTTCACCTGCGTATTTATTTAAAGTTGTCATAACCTTAACTGCCTTATTATAGGCTTCTTTACATGCTACTTCACCTTTTATTGCAGTATTTATAATACCAAGCCCTAAAGGTTTTGTTATTATAACTACATCTCCTACCTTTGAACCATAATTTTTTAAAATTTTATCCGGGTGAACTAGCCCCATAACAGACAGACCATACTTAGGCTCGCTGTCTTCCACTGTATGACCACCTATTACTACTGCTCCTGCTTCTAATACTTTATCTGCTCCTCCTTTAAGTATTTCTCCTAAAATATCTATAGATAAGCAGGTAGGAAAACATACTATATTTAAAGCTACTGTTGGTTTTCCCCCCATAGCATATATATCACTTAAAGAATTAGCTGCGGCAATTTGTCCAAAGGTGTAAGGATCATCTACTACAGGAGTAAAAAAATCCAGTGTTTGTATTACTGCCATTTCATCATTTAATTTATAAACTGCTGCATCATCAGAAGTTTCTATACCAACTATCAAATTTTCATTTTCCATCTTGGGCAGTTTTCCTAAAATATTACTTAAGACCTCCGGTCCTATCTTAGCTGCTCATCCCGATGTTTTTGATAATTCTGTAAGCCTTTTCACTGACATGCTACCACCTCACTAACTCATAATTTCATATCATAGTTACACATCTTAACTACATATATATAATACTTCACTTTTAGCTATAAGTATAGTTATTACATTAACATCTACAATCCACAATGTAAAAATATTGCGACGCAACTTTTTAGGTGGAGTCCGCATTGAATATATGGTGTATAAAAGCTGACCGTTTATTAAGGAGCTCTAATGCCTAAAATTCACTCAAAAGCTTTTATACACCATATATTCAAAGATCCCTCCACCTAAAAAATTGTGTAGTAACTATTGTAATTTTAATATTAAAAATTGCTTATAATACATTATGATCAATCTCTTTCGAAATATTTATGCAAAATAGAAAATAACTTATGACAATTTAATTATGTGCGTACGCTTGAAGTTACTAGTTTGGATTTTAACTTTTATGTAGTGATATATGGTAAGTGTTTCATCACATTAGCTAAATTGTTTTAGTATTATTCTTAGTTCAAAAATTTCGAGCTTTAGAATAATTAAAACATTTAGCAGTGATGAAACAATTACCATATATCATGGAGTAAAAGTTAAAATCCAAACTACTACTGCACCTTTGCGTCACATTATGCTTATATTACAACTGCACTTTAACATTACCTAACCTCTATTTTGTCCTTAATTTTTTCTAAAGTCTTATCCCCTATTCTTCCAACCTTTTTTAAATCCTCAATAGACTTAAATGAACCATTCTTTTCTCTATAATCTATTATCTTCTGTGCTGTTGTATCCCCTATTCCAGGTACAGTCTTTAATTGTTCCTTTGATGCACTGTTTATATCTACTTTTCCATCTTGTGATATGCTAGAATTTCCTATGCTGCCTGAAGCTGATATATTTTTATCATTTTTCCTGTCTACATATATATAATCTTCATCCTTTAGTTTTTTTGCAAGATTTAATTTGCATTTATCTGCAGTCTCACTAAAGCCTCCTGCACTATTCAGTAAATCCTGTGCCCTACTTCCATCTTTTAATTTATAAACTCCTGGGTTTTTAACTTCTCCATTAATATAAACAGTAATTTCTTTAGTTTTAGTATCTTTACTTTCTACAACTGTTGTTTCATTAAAAACCTCTTTAGCATTTAAATCCTTAGCTGGCTTTGAAATAACGTATCCTGCTGTTAAAAATACTGCAAATATGATCAAAATAATTATAGAACCTATAATTTTCTTTTTTTTATTCATTATAAACCTCCAATAAAGCGTGTTTTCTTGTCTATTATTTAGATTATTGACAGGTTTCAAAAATTCTGTCGCAAAAATAGAACTTTTTTGATATAATTATGATTAACGATGTTAGAGGAGGCTAAAATGAAAAAATTATTAATTTTTATGATGGGTTTTATATTTTTACTTTCAAATGCTCAGTTCGAAGTGCAAGCAAAAGCTGATCCTCCCACTGTTTCTGCTGATAGCGTAGTTCTTATGGATGCAACAACTGGATATGTTTTATACGGCAAAAATGAAGATGCCGCTTATCCACCTGCTTCTACAACAAAACTTATGACTGCACTTTTAACTTTAGAAAAATGTAAATTAGATGATGTAGTAAAGGTCGGAAAAAATCCACCTGCAGTAGATGGAAGTAAAATATATTTGTTTGAAGGTGAAGAATTAAAAGTTAGAGATCTGTTATATGGTTTAATGCTTCAATCTGGAAATGATTGTGCTGAAGCACTAGCAGAACATATAGGTGGGTCAATAGATAACTTTGCAGTACAGATGAATAAAAGAGCTTTAGAATTAGGCTGTAAAGACACAAATTTCGTTAATCCCAGTGGATTATATGATGAAAGGCACAAAACTTCTGCAAGAGATTTAGCTCTTATAATGAGGGAATTATCTAACAAATCTGAGTATACGCAAATTGCCAGTACCAGCTTCTATGAGATACCTCCTACAAACAAGTCTGCTGTAAAAAGACCTTTATGGAATGAAAACAAATTAATACAAAAATCTTCACAACTTTATTATGATGGATGTAAAGGTGGTAAAACTGGTTATACTACTCAATCATTACATTCATATGTATCTTATGCTACAAGAAATGGACAAAGACTTATAGTTGCATTGGTACATGATAAAAATAAAACTTTTTTTCCTGATGCAGTTAATTTGTTCAATTATGGTTTTAGTACTTTTGAAACTGTACGTTTGTATAAAAAAGGTGATCTTGTTACTACATATAATAACAATGGCTTAACAATACCTCTTTTAGCAGCTTCAGATTTTTATTATGTTAAATTGAAAGAAGATACTTCTCCAGTAAAATTTAATATGAAAGACGAAAATTTAAGTACTAAATTTTTTAAAACAGGAGATGTAATTGCAGAAGGAACCGTAATTAAGAACAACCAAAACTTAGGTACTTTAAAACTTACAAGTGGTACTAGCCATGAGTTAAAACAGGTACTTCAGTCAAAACCATTTAAAGGCATGAATTTAAAAATGGAATACTTAATCCCTGCTGCATTGATAATAATCGGCGGTATAGCTTATGCATTAAAAAAATATAAATTATTTAATAAACAGCAATAAAAAGTTGATGACTTTATTAAGATAAGGTCATCAACTTTTTATTTTCTCTATTAATTCCTGTAAATCTTTAGGAAGTCCTATCTCCAATCTTAAAATCTCTCTGGTTCTAGGATGAGGAAAGCTTAATTTATAGGCATGTAATGCCTGTCTTTCTATGTATTCTTTATCATCGCTTTTTCCATAAAGGCTATCCCCATATAATGGATGTCCTATATGAGTCATATGAACTCTTATTTGATGTGTTCTTCCAGTCTTTAATGTAAGTTTCACTAAATCTCCTTTATTAAAACTTTCTACAACATTAAAGCAAGTTATACTCTCCTGTCCTCTTTCATCTACAACTCTTCTTATATTTCCATCATCAGTTCTATAAATAGGGAGATTTATTACTCCTTCTTTTTCTTTTAAGTTTCCATGTACGACAGCTAAATAACTCTTTTCAAAATCTTCTTCATGCATATCCCTGGCCAGAGACATATGTGCAAATTGATTTTTTGCTATTATAATAAGACCTGAAGTATCCATATCTAATCTGCTGACTAATCTTACTATGCAGTTTTCACCTTTTTCTCTAAAATAGTATAAAAGCCCATTGGATAACGTTCCATTTGGGTAACTCTTTGTTGGATGTACAACTATTCCAGGCTGTTTATTTACTACTATAAGATCACTATCTTCATAAACTACATCTATATCTATTTTTTCCGGCTCTATATTTTGACTTTCCTTTTTCTCCACATCAAAGGATATTTTATCATCAAGCTTAATAACATAGTTAAGTTTAACTGTATTATCATTTACACTTATTCTTCCTCCCAGTGCGGCTCCTTTAATAAGCCTGCTTGAAAGTTTTTGAACATCTTTAAGATATGCTCTAAGCTTCATACCCTCTTCATTCCCTTTTACTATAAAAATAAGCTTATTTTTCTCCATATACTGCTCCTTTTAATATTAAAATCTAATCTTATAGTTATCATAAAACTTTTTTCTATACACAAAGAGTGAACCTAAAAGTTCACTCTTTTATTACTAAATATGTAGATTTAATTAGTCTACTAAAGCAATTACTTCTATTTCAACTAAAGCATCTTTTGGAAGTGCTACTTGCACACAAGATCTTGCTGGCATGTCTTTTGTAAAGTATTTTGCGTAAACTTCGTTAACAGCACCAAAATCCCCCATATCCTTTACAAATACAGTTGTCTTTACAACTTTATCAAAAGATGTGCCTGCTTCTTCAAGTAAAGCTTTTATATTTTCTAAAGATCTTTCAGTAGCTTTTTTAATATCTCCATCAACTAATTTTCCAGTTGCAGGATCTAGTGGAATTTGTCCTGATGTAAATAATAATTTTCCAACCTTAACTGCTTGTGAATAAGGTCCTACAGCTCCTGGTGCCTTTGGTGTGTTTATTATTTGTTTTTCCATAATATTAAAACCCTCCTGTAATTTAGACAGTAAACCATTACTGTCAATTTTTTTAAGTTTCTTGAAACAATACTATTATATCAAACTTGTAGTTTTTTTGCTTATTTATTTATGTAATTTAATAATCTGATAAATTATCTACTTTTTAATTGTGAAATTACAAAATTTCTGCCTTCTATTGTATCTAAATGAATAAGTTGTCCTCTTTCAAGGATAAATTTTATAGTATTATTAAAAGACATTAGTAAAGCATTATCTAAATCTTTGTAAGCAGCTTTTCTTAATAAATCTACTCCCGGAAAGTCTCTTAAAGGTTCTACATAGTCAGCTATATATATTATTTTTTCTAATTTAGTCATGTTTTTTCTTCCAGTAGTATGATAAGCAACAGCATTTAATATATCTTTATCTTCAATTCCCATCTTTTCTCTAGCTATTACAGCACCAACTGCTCCATGAAGTAGTTGAGGACTTTCTTTGCATACTTCATTAATCTCTAAATTATGATTTTTAGCTATATCTAAAATTTTTTCATTACTCATATTTTTTGCACAATCATGAACAAGACCTGCCATTCTTGCTTTTTCTACATTTTCATTATACAATTCTGCTAATTCTACGGCAGTATCTCTTACACTCAAGCTGTGTTCATATCTTTTAATTTTAAGGTTATCCTTTAAGTAATTTTTAATCTCCTGTTCATTCCACATCCCGTATCACTCCAAATAACTATTATGTACTCAACTTTCGTACATACAAAATTTTGACTTAACATTTTTAAACTACGAAAATTAAATTATATACTAAATCATTGATTGTACAGCTACCTAATGTAGCTCCCATTAAATAAGATTTATTGATATAATTTAAGTTGCTCTATAATACAACACACATTTTCAGGCATTAAATGGCTTACTTTTCTTCCTTCTTTTACATCTTTTCTTATACTTGTTGAAGAAATCTCAAGTAAAGGTATGTCTAAAAAAACAATCTTACTATTATACCTATTTTCCAGCGAAATTTTCTTCTCTAATACTTTTTCTATGCTATAACCCGGTCTATTAAAAACTACAAAAGTACATAGTCTAAGTATTTCAGGATAATTTCTCCAGTTTTCAATATCCATAAGGCAATCAACACCAGTTATAAAATACCACTTAGTTTCTTTTTCTAAGTTAGTAAAATACTCAAGAGTTTTATAAGTATAGCTTAAGTTATCTTTTGTTACTTCATAGCTACTTACCTCAAACTTTTCTTCATTCCTTACAGCCGTTTTCACCATTTCATATCTCAGAAATGCATCTGTTACTCTTTTTTCTAACTTATGTGGTGGATTACCTGAGGGCATAAATATAATTTTATCTAAATTTAACTTATATAACGCTTCATAAGCTATATGTAAATGTCCATTATGAATAGGATCAAAAGTTCCTCCGAAAATAGCCTTTTTTATCATATTTACCTTCTCCTAAACATATTGTGTAAATTGCAATAAAAATTATCCAGTAACCGCATACTCTAACTTCAACAAAATACATCAGTCATGGATAAATTTTATTTAAGGCATCTGAAAGAAAATAATAAGTCCAGATGCGAAGGATATTTTGTGTCAGGCAAGGAGGCAGGTTCCGCAGATAGTTGAACTATCTAAGGGTTCTGCCGACGCCGCATGACTCAAAATAGACTAGTAGATGGACTTATTATTTTTTTGAAGATACCTAAGATTCAAATGAAGTTAAAACTCCACTTGAATCAAATTTTTCAATTAACTTTACTTTAATTACTTAAGGAAGTTCTATTTTAGGTTTCTTACTTGATCTTTTATATAATACTAATTTACTTCCTATAGATTGAATTCCTTCACAGCCTAATTCTTCACAAATTATATCTGAAGCTTCTCTAGCATCATAACCGCTATTATTTAATACAGCTATCTTTATAAGTTCTCTTGCTTCTAAAGCATCTTTTACCTGTTTTAAGAAGTTATCTTCTATACCATCCTTTCCCACCTGAAATATAGGAGCCATATTATTTGCTAAGGATCTTAAATAACTTCTTTGTTTACTTGTAATCATGCCTAACCTCCAAAATTATAATAAATATTCAAATTCAAAATCATTAAGTCTTACCATATTTCCATCTTCTATACCCATTTCTCTTAATTCCTGAAGTACTCCCTTATTGTTTAATACTTTATGGAAATATCTTAATTCATCAGGATCATTTACATTTACACTGGCAAGCAATCTATCTACGAAGCTTCCTTCAACAATATATACATTATCTTCTTTTCTTATATTGTAAGTAAATTTCTTCTCTTCTGGTACAAATTTTTCATCTTCGCTTATTTCAATATCTGTAACTGGTATAGTACTTAATACTCTTGCAGCTTCTTTCATAAGCTCTTCTACACCTTTACTCGTTGCAGCTGATATTTTAAATACTTTTTCGAAACCGAGTTCTTTAACTTTCTTCTCAAAGTTTTCAAATACTTCATCATCATATAGCATATCAACTTTATTTGCAGCTATTATCTGAGGTCTATCCCAAAGTTTTACGCTGTACTTCTTAAGTTCCTCATTTATTTTCATAAAATCTTCAAAAGGATCTCTTCCTTCTATTCCAGATATATCTACTACATGTATTAAAACTCTTGTTCTTTCTATATGTCTTAAAAATTTTATTCCGAGGCCTACTCCTTCTGAAGCACCTTCTATTATACCAGGAATATCTGCCATTACAAAACTAGTTATGCCAGGTATATTAACTACTCCAAGGTTAGGGTTTAAAGTTGTAAAATGATAATTTGCAATCTTAGGTCTTGCCTTTGATACTACTGAAAGTAAAGTTGATTTTCCTACATTAGGAAATCCCAAAAGACCAACATCTGCAAGAACCTTAAGCTCTAGCAATATCCATCTTTCTTCTCCTGGCATTCCTGGTTCAGCAAAATCAGGAGCCTGTCTTGTAGGGGTAGTAAATCTAACATTTCCTCTGCCACCTCTACCGCCTTTAGCAATTACAAATTTATCTTCTTTATGTGATAAATCTGCCATTATTTTATTTGTTTCTGAATCTCTTATTACAGTTCCTATAGGAACCTTAATATATAGAGTTTCTCCATCTTTACCAAAACATTTAGATCCAGTTCCATTTCCTCCAGGTTCAGCCTTATACTTCTTTTTGTATGTAAAATCTAAAAGAGTAGTCATATTAGGATCTGCTACTAAAACTACATCTCCTCCTCGACCTCCATCACCACCGTCTGGACCTCCAAAAGCTATATACTTTTCTCTTCTAAAAGTGTTTGCACCGTCGCCGCCATCTCCAGATTTAATAAATATTCTCGCTGTATCTATAAACATTAACTTCATCTCCTTTTTCTATTAAGTGTAACTACTTTTCATTGTAAAACTCATTTTCCATCAAATTTTAACAGACTTTTTATAGTCTATAACTAAATATATATATAAACATCTTTAATGCTATTGTTATCAAACTTACTAAATATATTATTAACTAAATTACACTTTTCATTATGTCTATATTAAAAATTTTATTTCAAAATTTTTGTATTTATATTATAGATATACAACATCAAAATTAAACCTTATATTATTTCTATGAATACTAAAATTTAATTTTGATTTTATAACAAAATTAACATTTTCAAGTTAGATATCTATAACTATTGTAATCATCAATAAGAAATTATTATATACTATGTATCAAGTGATTCTTAGTTTCAAATGGAGTTTTCTTATAAGAATGACTTTTCTTCATATGAAACTTAGAAGAACTTATCCAGGTGCGTAAAGTAGCTATCACCCACTTTGATAGAAGATATGGGTGTTAGCAATGGTAGCGATGGGATAAATTCATAGTATTACTTTAATTACTATGTTTTTATGTATTTTCGTCAATAAACTACTTTTATTTATTTTAATTTTAACCATTTATTAGTCAATTAAAGTTTTAAAAAAGCACCCTAGCAAAGGGTGCCTTACTTTTAAACTATTCTGCTACTATTTCTTCAACATCTACAGGATATACACTAGCTTTTTTCTTGTCTTTTCCAACTCTTTCGTATTTAACAACTCCGTCAACTTTAGCAAAAAGAGTATCATCTCCGCCTTTGCCTACGTTATTTCCTGGATGAATCTTTGTTCCTCTTTGTCTAACTAATATGTTTCCTGCAAGAACAAACTGTCCGTCAGCACATTTAGTTCCAAGTCTTTTAGATTCACTGTCTCTACCGTTTCTTGAGCTACCTACTCCTTTTTTATGAGCAAATAACTGAAGGTTTATTAGTATCATTCTACTACACCTCCTCTACTTTTACATTTATATATTTACCATAGTTAATTTCAATATTTTGCAAACCTAACAATAAAGTTTCCATTAATACCTGACATGCTTCAATTTGTTCTATATGTAAATTTTCAATACTTATGCTTAAAAATCCATCTTCATCTATATGAAAAGCAGGTTCAAAATGCATTACATCAGTTATACCATTTAGTATGGCTACACTTAATGCAGAAACTGCACTGCAAACTATGTCTTTTCCATATTCGTCAAACCCTGCATGACCACTAGCTTTCATAGAAACTAAGTTATTTGCTTTTCTTAAAAAATTTATGCTAATCATGATTAATTAAGCATTAATTTTTTCAATTTGAAGCTTAGTATAAGGCTGTCTATGTCCTTGTTTCTTTCTGTAATCTTTCTTTCTCTTATACTTGAAAACAAGAACCTTTTTAGCTTTTCCTTGAGCTACAACTTTAGCTGTAACCTTAGCTCCATCAACTGATGGTTTTCCGAAAACTGTTTCTCCGTTTTCTTTATTTACAACAAGAATGTTGTAAAGTTCAACTGTTGATTCAACTTCAGCATCTAATTTTTCAACGTATATAACGTCTCCTTCAGAAACTTTATACTGTTTTCCTCCAGTAACTACAACTGCATACATTAAAATACACCTCCTCAATCCAGTCTCGCCATCTAAGGTACATAATAAACTAATATTATGATTTAATAACCTTCTCAGAGCGGTCTACAAATGCCATTCTAACACATGTATTTCTATTTGTAAAGTTTTTTATTCATAAATTTTAAACATCTCTAGATTTTCTATTTGATTTGCAAAAATTAATGGTTCTACTTTAAAGTGTTCATCTTTTACATATGTAACATATACACTTTTATCTAGAGCATTTATATTTTTTACAAATGTTATTACATCACCTTTTATATCATCACTGTAATTTTCATCTATTTCTATATGTATATCCTTTATATCTCTTTGCTCTTCTATTTTTAAAATTTCATTTCTTATAAGCATACATATATGTGAAAATCTTATTCTTTTTCCTCTTCCACCACAGGCGCTGCAGCTTTCCTCTATATAGTCATATATAGATTTTCCTGATCTTTTTCTAGCTATCTGTACTAAATTAAGCTCAGTAAATGGATAAATCACTGTCTTATTTTTATCATCTTTAAAGCCTTCATGAAGCTTATTCATTATTTTTTTCCTATTTTCTTCATTATCCATGTCTATAAAATCTATAACTATAATGCCGCTTAAATTTCTAAGCTCTACTTGCCTTGCAATTTCTTCTGCTGCCTGGAAATTAGTAATATATGCTGTTTTTCCTATGGAAGTTCCCTTTACATTCTTTCCAGAATTCACGTCTATAACGTACATAGCCTCTGTTCTGTCAATGACAATATATCCTCCACAGTTTAAATAAACTCTGTTGTTTCTAAGACTTAATATTTCTCTTTCAATACCATAGTAATCAAATAGAGTTCTATTTTCCTCATAAAGTTTTAACGATATCTTTCCATACAAAGAATCCATTAAAAATCCACTTATATAATTATAGTCTTCTTCCGTATTAACATATATTTTGCAGTTATTACTATTTAATTTATCTCTTAAAACTCTGCCTAAAATTCCTCCATTGTCAAACAAAAGCCCAACCTTATTAAAATATCTTGCATTATTTTTTATATTATTATATATACTATAAAGTTTAGCTATTTCTTCATTTATAAGACTTACTGAAGCATTAGCCCCTTCTGTTCTTACCATTATCCCTACATCATCAGGTCTTTCTAACTGCTTTCTTATACTTTCTTTTAATGATTCATCTTCTATTTTTCTTGAAAAAGTCAATTCATCATTCATGGTCATTAATACACAATACTTACCTGGAATACTTATAACATTAGTAACTTTAGCACCCTTATTTCCAAGGTCCTCTTTCAGTACCTGAACCAAAAGTTCCTGGCCTTTTTTTAGTTTTGTATTTTTAAATTTATTATCTAAATATATATATACATTTTTCTTATGACCAATATCTATAAAAGCACACTTTATCGCAGGTACAACATTCTTTACAACGCCTTTGTATATTTCCCCTGGATAAGGTTCTCCATTTTCCTCTTCTATAAAACATTCCTTTAAAATATTATTCTGCTTTATAGCTATCCTTAAAAGATTGTCCTGCCTCTCAATAAATATATCCTTCAAATTAACACCACCTTTTCATTTGAGTGAAAAAATTAATCATTATATTTACATACAACAAGCATAATACGAAGCAACTTTTTTGAGAGGACAGAGGACAATTGACAGAGGACAGTGAAGGATGATTTTTCTCCGCTTCGCTGCGAAAAATCTTTAATTTAAAAGAAACTCCTGCTCTCTTGTTTCTTAAGAGTACTCTCTGAGTAAGCAATTCACTCCAAATGAGCACTCTGTATAAGCAGTCATCTTAAAATCACAGATTTTAGATGCCTGCTTAAGCTTTAGTTTTTCTACTTAAACGATATTTTGCATTAGCAAAACAAGCCTAAAGAATCTAGGTAATCATCAAATAAATTAGTTTTCTGACGTAAGGAAGAAAACTAACCTTCACTGTCCTCTGTCCTCTGTCAAATGTCCTCTCAAAAAATTAAGCTTCTCTTTCTTTTGCAAATTGATACAATGGTACTAATTTTCCTTCTGATTCAGCATACATTTCTTCTCTTTTTATATCTACAAAAGCTTCCATATTAGCATCTTTAGTATTTTGCTGAATATATTTTGCTAGAAGCTCTGCAGATAGATTTTGTCTACTTCCACAGGCTATAAGAGTTTCTATAATTAAAACATTATCTTCTACTTTATAATTAAACTCTTTAATCATAGTTTTTATATCTACTTCTGCTTCTCCGCTTTTGCTTTTCTTTATAGTATTCCACTCTTTTGAATTTAATAATTTTTCCATTTGTTCATTTAATGACTCTACATTTTTATACTTTATACGAATTGTATATTTTGCTGCATCTATAACTGCCATTGATTTAAATATTTTTTTGTTTTCAATATCCTCTATTTTTACAGCTTCAAAAACCTTTATTCCACTTGGAGCAACTTCATTTAATTTTTCTACTATTACATTTTCAGCTGTTTCTTCCAGCATCAAATCCATATAATCTCCAGAAGAATACACACCAACAGCTAAAGGTTGTGCTATAGACATATTTACATGTGGATTAAATCCTTTAGAATATTCTGCAGAAAGCTCTGATCTTTTAACCATTCTTTGAATAGTTCTCATAAAATCCAAATGTCCTATGAATTTTATATTACTTTCCTTACTGAACTTTATTAAATAATGCATTATCAAAGCACTTCCCTTCTAAATTAACATTTACTCCACAATTATAGCATCCCTGTCTGCAGTCTGGAGTTACTTCTTCTTTTTTAGCCTTTTCATTTTCTCTTATTAAGAATTCCTTATTTACTCCAACATCTATAAAGTCCCAAGGAAATACTTCATCATATTCTCTCTGTCTGTAAGCATAAAAATCACCATCTACATTACATTCTTCAAATGCTTCCATCCATGTATCAAAGTTAAAGTATTCTGACCATCCATCAAATTTAGCACCCTTTTCAAAAGCTTTAATTAACACGTCACAAACTCTTCTATCTCCTCTTGCGAATATAGCCTCTAAATAGCTAACAGGGCTTTCATGCCAATTATACACAATGTTTCTGCTCTTTATTTCCGATCTTAAAACACCTATTTCTTCTCTTACATCTTCCATTGTTATCTGCGGAGACCATTGGAATGGAGTAAATGGCTTAGGTACAAATATTGCAGTACTTACTGTTACTCTTAAGCCTTTCTTTCTCTTTTCCTTTGGTACACCAAAATATTGATCTACTACCTTTTGTGATAAATCAGCAATACCTTTTACATCTTCCATAGTTTCATAAGGAAGTCCTAACATAAAGTATAGTTTTATAGTAGACCAGCCTGATTCAAAAGCACTTCTTGATGATTCCATTAGATTTTGTTCTGTTACACCCTTATTTATAACATCCCTCATTCTCTGAGTTCCAGCTTCTGGTGCAAAAGTTAAACCTGTTTTTCTAACTTTTTGTATTTGATTTATCATATCTACAAAAAATGAATCTATTCTAAGAGATGGAAGTGATACTCCTACTCTATCCTTTTCATATTTTTCTACAAGCTTATGTATTAAGCCTTGTATGTTCGAATAGTCACATATACTTAAAGATGTTAGTGAAAGCTCTGAATAACCTGTAAATTTTATAAGTTTTTCTGCAAGCTCCATTAACTTATCTGTTGTTTTTTCTCTTATAGGTCTATATATCATGCCAGCCTGACAGAATCTACAACCCCTGCTGCATCCTCTGAAAGTTTCAAGCATTATTCTATCATGAACTATATCTGTATATGGAACAATAAATTTATCTGGATATTCAACATCATTAAAATTCTTTATTATTCTCTTCTTTACCTTTTCTGGTACATCATCATACAAAGGTTTAAATTCTTTAATAGTTCCATCTTCTTTATATTCTACACTGTAAAGGGATGGTACATAGATGCCTTCTATATGTGAAAGTTCTCTTAAAAATTCCTTTTTCTGCTTCTTACCCTTATACTTTTTATACAAATCCATGATCTCATCCATTTGTTCTTCACCTTCGCCCATAGCAAAGAAATCTGCTATATCATAAAGGGGTTCTGGATTGTATGCACATGGACCTCCGCACATAATTATAGGATCTTCTTCTCCTCTTTCTGAGGCTCTAATAGGAATACCTGCTAAATCAATCATATTTAATATATTTGTATAACTCATTTCATATTGAAGAGTAAATCCTATAAAATCAAAATCCTTTATAGGGTCCTTAGTCTCTAGTGCATATAGAGGTATATTATTTTCCCTCATAAGTTTTTCCATGTCTACCCAAGGTGCAAATACTCTTTCACAAAATGTATCTTTTCTTTCATTAAGTGTATAGTAAAGAATTCTCATACCAAGATGAGACATACCAACTTCATATACATCAGGAAAGCAGAATGCAAATCTAATATCTACTTCATTTTTATCTTTATTATAGGAATTAAGTTCTCCTCCTATATAACGAGCGGGCTTTTCAACCTTAAATAATATATCATCAGAAATTCTATTCATTAATAATCCTCCTCTTGTGTTATCACTTGATATTCTAACATAACAAAATATAAATTTAAAACATAAATTTATATTTAGGCATTTGAAAAAAATAACAAATCAAGATATTAGTTTATTTTGCGCTTGATAAAAAACGAATTCTACTGATAGTTGTTCTATCAAAGGGGTATAATTGCACAAAATATTCTAATATACTGACTTGTTATATTTCTAAATATGCCTTATTCATGAATTTTCATAAATTCTTCTAAAGTTATATTGCCATATAATTTAAGTCCTTCTATTATATCTTCCTCATAAATTATATCAACAACTTTCATATCATTATCCAAAACAGTGAACATATTATATTTATTTTTGTCAAACAACCCCATAACGCCTAATAGGTCCTTTTTATAGTATACACATATATTCTTATTTTCTATATAACCTTTATTTATAAACTTATACTTCTTTTTTATAATATCTCCCATAATTATATATGATATCCTTTCCTTTTCTTTAAACGATGATATTATTATAAATAATCCTATAATACCGATATTAAAATTATTAATTCCTTTTAAAAACAACAATATATAAATGAACATAAGAAAAGCACCTATAACAATACTTATATTTATCATGAGTTTATTTGCTTTTCTATAAGAATGTTTGAAATATAATATATCCCTTAATATTCTGCCTCCATCTAACGGAAATGCTGGTATTAGATTAAAAAGTCCTATGGCTAGATTTCCTGCAAACAACATATAAGTTTCATTGGAGTTAAATTGTTTGTTTATAAAATAGAAAATCACAGCTAATATCAAATTAGATACCGGTCCAGATAAAGATATAATCAAATCTTCTCTGGGAGTTGCATCATCCAATTCCTTAAACTTAAGTGAAGCTCCAAAAGCTATTAATTCCACACCAAAACCCGTAAATTTATAATGTTTCGCAGTTAAATAATGAACACTCTCATGAATTATTACAATAAAAAAGGCATACATAAGTTTTCCCTTATATCCTATAATAATTAAAAATAGAATATAAGGGATAAAATACTTACTTACTCTAATCACACTACTACCCCTACACATTAATTCCCCACTTTACCAAAATACTCATTAGGATTTTCATTTTGTCCCATATATAAAAGCTCAAAATGAAGATGTGGCCCAGTAGATTTGCCTGTATTTCCAGTTTTGGCTATAACCTTACTTTTTTTGACCACATCTTCTTTCTTTACAAGTAATTCGTTTAAGTGACAATATTTAGTTTCTACTCCATTTCCATGATCAATTAAAATGTATTTCCCATTCTCAGCATCTTCACCGCATTCCTTAACCTTTCCATCATAACAAGCTTTCACATCCGTATTTAGTTTGGCATCTAAATCTATTCCTGAATGAAATTTATTTTTTTTAGTTATAGGATCTTCTCTATATCCAAAAGTAGAAGTTTCTGTTCCCTGTATGGGCATAATAAACTGCTTTTTTATCTTGCTCTGTATACTGTCTGTTCCTGTAACCTTACTTCTAACATCTCCAATGCTGTTAATTATATCATCTTGAAGTTTTCTCAAATCCAGCTTCTTAGTTCTACTAAAAAAAACCTTATAGTCGTAATTTTCATTTAATACTTCCTTAGAATAATTGTATACTGACATTGTTTTAGTATTATGTACCGCTTTACATACTATAACAAAAACAAAAAGTATAAAAACTCCTACTAGATCTCTAATGATCCTCCTTGTCCAATAATTTTCTAAGTTGTTCTCCTTTTTATCAGCTGTAAAGCTATTATTATAACTAGGTAAATATGTAGCTCGGCTTTTCTTCCTTAAAGAATTATAATAATTTTCATATTCAGAGTTATAACTTCCCATAGTAAAACGGTCCCCCAATTTTAAATATATTAAGCACTACACTAAAGCACTTAATATATATATACTTTTATGTTTATTCTTTTATGATAGCTATAAACATAATTTCTATATTTACAAATAACCGAGCTTTTTTAGAGGACAGAGGACAATTGACATAGGACAGTGAATGAGGATTTTTCTTCGCTTCACTACGAAAAATCTTTAACTAAATTTCCGATGACTCATTTCGCTAAAGCGAAATATTGCTGATCTATATAAATTTGGAGCTTGTTTGCATTAGCAAAACAAGCGTAAAAATAAATTAGTTTTCTGACGTAAGGAAGAAAACTCACCTTCATTGTCCTCTGTCCTCTGTCAAATGTCCTCTGTCAAATGTCCTCTGACTTTGTCCTCTCAAAAAATAAAAAACCTTAACTCACACAGTTAAGGTTTTTACTATTTTTACTTTTAAGATTCATGAGCTTTAAGAGCTTTTGCAAAAATTTCTGCTGAACCTATATTTGTAGCAAGTGGAATACAGTGAACATCACATATTCTAAGTAATGCTGAAACATCAGGTTCATGAGGTTGTGCTGTAAGAGGATCTCTTAAAAAAATTATAAAATCCATATTTCCTTCAGCAACTTTTGCTCCTATTTGTTGGTCTCCCCCTAAAGGTCCAGAAAGAAATCTGTGAACCTTTAATCCTACAATTTCAGTTATAATTCTTCCTGTTGTTCCCGTAGCAAATAATTCATGATCTTTAAATACATCTTTATATCTTCTCACAAATTCTACTATATCATCTTTCTTTTTGTCATGTGCAATAAATGCAATTCTCATTGTCAAATCCCCCTAAAAGTTAATTTTCTTTCTTCTCATTCCTACATTTAAAATAATTGCTACCCCAATAAAACTTGTTACCATGGAACTACAGCCATAGCTCATAAATTGTAGTGCAATACCTGATACAGGTGCCATTTGTATTGTCATTCCTATATTTTGGTATATAGAAAACATTAACGAAGATACAAATCCCACACAGAGCATTGATCCAAATATATCCTTTGAATTTTTACCCGTACTTATAAATTTATATATCAATATACCATATAGAAGTAAAAGTACTAAAGCACCAATAAGTCCCCATTCTTCACCTAATGCTGAAAATATGAAATCTGTATGCTGTTCTGGAATATATCCTCCTGCTACTTGAGTTCCTTTTAAAAATCCTTTTCCCCAAAGTCCACCTGAACCTATTCCTACTAATGATTGTCCAACCTGAAATCCTATTCCTAAATCATCTGATTGTGAACTTATAAATGATGTCAATCTAGCCTTCCAGTACTCTTGCATTAATGGTGAATTCCAAATACCTGCAATAAGTACTACTAAGCCTGCAAGTCCACCACCTATTACTTTTAAATTTAATCCTGCTGCAAAATATATTCCAAGCACAATAAAGAAACATAACATAGTCATACCCATATCAGGCTGTTTTACTATTAAAAGCATAGGAATTACAGCATAAACTGTTAATTTGAAAAAGTTTTTCAAATTATTTATGTTTCCTTCCATAACCTGAAGTTGCTTTGCTAGCATTATAATCAGCCCTATTTTGGCAAATTCTGAAGGCTGAAACTGAAATCCAAAAATTTGTATCCAAGACGCTGCTCCATTAACAGTTGATTTAAACATAGGAATAACATTTAACACCAACAAAAATATTCCAAACCAATAAATTATACTAGCATAATTTTCAAGAATAGAATAATCAAACAATAAAATTATATAAGTTAATATTAATCCTAGTACTAAACCCATTAGTTGTTTTTGTAAATAATGACTTCCAACTGTCAAACGACTAGCACTATATATATTTAAGCAGCCAAATATCGATATAAGTATTACTGTGATAATTGATATGAAATCTAATTCTTTTAAAAGCTTTTTCTCTATGGTAATCTTTCCTAGCATATTTTTTATCCCTCCAATATCAATATGATTATACCACATGCGGGGAAAAAAGCTACGCTCATTTTAATTAATTTACATATAAGTAACTTATTTATCTATTTTCATTCTTTTTATTGGTATACTTGCAATTAGCGCAGGCGAATCACCTTCTACCTGATCCATTTTAGTCATTTTTACATCTACATCACCATCATCAATTTCAACATATTTAGACAATACTTTAAGTATATCTTCCTTAATTGAATTCAGTAATTCTGGTGACATATTAGATCTATCATGTATTAAAATAAGCTTCAATCTTTCTTTAGCTACATCCTTTGAGGAGGATTTTTGGGAAAAAAACTTAAACAAATCCATCTAACCTACCTCCTACTTAATACCAAATAATTTTTTTATTCCTGAAAATAATCCTTCTTGATTAGCACTTAAATCCATAAAGGGTACCTTTTCACCTTCTATTCTTTTAGCTATATTTCTAAATGCTTGTCCTGCATTAGCTTTATTATCTAAAACAATAGGTTCTCCTTTATTGGTGCAGACAGTTATATGTCTATCATCAGGAACTATACCAATAAGTTCTATGGCTAAACTATCTAGTATATCATTTACATCTAGCATGTTGCCATTTTTAACCATATCAAAATTTATTCTATTTACTATTAGTTGATGATTATCCAATCCTTTAGCATCTAATTTCCCAATAACTCTATCTGAATCTCTTACAGACGTAACTTCTGGATTTACCACAATTAGCGCTCTATCAGCACCAACTATAGCATTTTCAAATCCCTGTTCAATTCCAGCAGGGCAATCTATAATAACATAATCAAATTCCTTTTTTAGTTCAGATATTAACTTCACCATTTGTTCTGTTTTTATATCATCTTTATCTCTAGTTTGAGCTGTAGGCAAAAGATATAAGTTAGGTAGTCTCTTGTCTTTAATAAGAGCCTGCTTTAATCTACATTTATCCTCTACTACATCTAATAAAGTAAAAACTATTCTATTTTCAAGTCCCATCAAAACATCAAGATTTCTAAGACCTGTATCTCCATCAACTACTACAACACTTTTACCTAGTGATGCAAGTCCAGTTCCAATATTAGCTGTAGTGGTGGTTTTTCCTACTCCACCTTTGCCTGATGTTACTACAATAGCTTCTCCCATTTACACTACCTCCATTAAATAAATTTATTAGGCAAATACTTACTTTTATTTATCAATTACTTTTAATAAAACACTGACAAATTAATTATACTAAACATCTTTACAATTATCCACAATATATTACAACATCTGTAATTTATAATACTCAAATATAGATACCAAACTAAAGATTTGCTTATTTTACCATTTAACATAGCTGACAGTGGACATCTTTCTAGTTGAGACCTACGTTGCATTATGATTAAATAACAAAGTACAAATATAAAATATTAAGATTATAATTCTTTGATGTTTAAACTTTCAACTTTTTTAAAGCTTTGCTTCAATAAAATTTAATATAAGATTCTTATATGAACTTATTAGGTAAATATGGTTCTACAATTATAGTCCCTCCTTTTACCTTAGCAACCTCTGGATATTGAGGTTTAGTACTATCTTCAGGTGACCTGGTCATTACGTTTGCAATTTGAAGTATTTCAGGTTGAAGATAAAATGCTGCTACAACCGCTTTATCATTTCCTCCAAAACCTGCATGAGCATATCCTTTTAGAGAACCTAAAACTATTATATTTCCGCCTGCATATATTTCAGAACCTGCATTTACATCTCCAATTATAACTACATTTCCCGGGTAATTTATAATCTGACCACTTCTTATAGTTCTTCTTAAGAATTTTGTACGTCCTTCATAAATTCCCGAAAAAACCTTATTGGTCTTTTCTTCTTTGTCTTCCAAAATACAATCTTTTATTAAAAATTGTTCAAATAAAACATCTTTCAGTTTTCTAAAATCTTTTTCAGTTATATATTTAAGTTCAGTGGTTATTTTCAAAGTACTTCCTTTATAAAAAACTTTACCTTTCGACAACCTCTCCGTTAAATTTTCGAGCATTTCGTCAAAATCTTTAAACTTATTCATATTAATAATAGCATTTATTCCATCTCTATTACCCTTAATTATAACATTGTTCTCCACCATATTAGACCTCCACAACTCTCCCAAGTCACCTTAATGTAATATTTCAACATTGAAATTTCAAATCCTTCTAAATCAATTTTATTTTAAAAAAAAGATATATACAAGCATTTTTTGCTTATATATATCTTTTAATTACAAATTCAACTTTCAAAACTTAAAAATAATCATTTTAATTATTTTCATTAGCTTTACTTACTACCGTACTACTATTATTTAACTTATTAAAATACGCCTCATAAATATCCCTTGCTGCATAAGCAGATCCGGCTCCCTGACCGCCATCAAATATCATAACGCATACAGCAATTTTAGGATTTTGTAAAGGTGCAAATCCAACATATACAGCAAAGTCAGTTCTTCCAAAAGTTTCTTGATCATTCAAACTTGCTGTACCTGTTTTTCCTGCTGTTTTTATACTAAATCCATTAAAAACCTGTGATGCAGTACCTCTTTCATTAACTGCAGCCATTCCAGCTTTAACTGCCTCTATATTTTCCGCGCTAACTCCTGTTTTTCCTATAACTTCAGGTTTAACCTGTTCAATTAACTTTCCATCAGCATCTAAAAATTTATCTACAAGATGTACACTATACCTTGTTCCTCCATTTGCAATAGTTGCAATATAATTTGCAAGTTGAACTGGAGTAAATTCATCCATGCCCTGACCAATAGATGCAAAATACAATGGTGCTCCTACTTTAGTTTGACTATAAGCGTCAGAAACTGTCCTATAATAAATATAGTTTATTATAGAATTTATTTCTTTTTCACTTATTTCTTTTCCATTATACTCTGTATCTAACTGTATTAACCTGTTAATTAAACTCTTATAATTTTCTTTATTAAAAGCTTTATCTCCATCCTTTATTGCACTTTGTATTTGTTTCTTTATATCACTTTTTAAATTCTTAACTTTATCTGAATCTCCACTTCTATCATATAAATCTATAGATGTGAATTTTCTTCCTTTATCATCTTCTCCACATTTTAATTCCTGCATAGCTTTCCATAAATATGTTTGAGCATACTGATTTTTTTGTGACCAGCTATTAAATACCTGGCCAAAGGCTTCAGATATTTCTATACCTGTAGCTGGCTTTACATTAGACTTAGGATCAGCCCCTAAACCAAATTTCCATGCATATTTAGCTAACTGATCATCATCGAAATACTTTCTTAAAAGTTTACCTACCTCCATAAAGTATGGATTACTGGATCTTTCTATAGCTCGTGTTAGATCAACCCAACGATTAGCTCCATCTAACTTAAATGGTATAATATTTCCTCCTCCTATATCATAGAACCCTTGATCATCTACACCAAAATCTGGAGTTATTACTTTACTTTCAAGTCCTGCAATTGCTGTCATAGGTTTAAAAGTAGATCCTGGAGGTACTCTTGATTGAGTAGCATAATTGAATAGAGGTTTAGGGCACACATCATGAATATCCTGTCTTACTGTTTTACCTTTTACACTTTTATCTATAGGAAATAACTTATTTAATACATCATCTTCACTTTGTTCTGAAAAATAACTCATAAGACCCATTCTTTGAATATATTCTCTTCCAAATTCATTTATATCAGGATAATATTTTTTATATAACTCCGAAGATAACCCACCTGGAGCTGCAAAAGCATTAGGATCAAATCCTGGTCTGCTTGCTAGAGCTATTACAGCACCAGTATTTACATCTATAGCCACAGCTGCTCCTCTTGTAGCATTAGATGTATTAGAGCCTTCCTGTGCATTAGGATGTTCTCTTAAATATTTCATTCTATCATCTAATGCTTTTTCTGTAGCTGCCTGCACATCTTTATCTATAGTAAGCTGAACTGTTTGGCCTGGATAAGGATCTCTTTTGCCAAGCTCTTCAAGTATTCTTCCCTGTTTGTTAAGTTTAGCAATTTTTCCACCTTTAGACCCCTTAAGTCTATCTTCAAAAGCAGCTTCAATTCCAGATTTCCCTATGCAATCTGTATTAACATCATAATCTTTTTCTGTATACTTATCATTATTGGAACCTATTTTTGATACATACCCCAAAATTGAAGATGCCACTTCTCCATTAGGATAAGTTCTCATAGGTTGTGTAGTTACATATATCCCATGAAACTCATTTAAAAGTTCAAAAAACTTAAATGCAGTTTCCTTCTTTATATTGTTTGCAACTATTACTGGTTTATATCCTGAAAAACTATTCATTTTTAATGTATCTTTTATTATCATAAACCTTCTCTGCTGATCTATAGAATATTTTTTATCATCAATTTCATATTGCTTAACAAGCTTCTTAAAAGTTTCTTCTGGCGTTATTTTAAGAAGCTCTTCATCAATTTTTGCCTTTTCTGCCTTTGTAAGCTCTCCCTTTTTACCTTTATACAAATTCTTTTTTATTTCATATGCAAGTCCTCTATCGGTTTTAAATTTTATTTCAAGTGTCCTTTTAGTTTCCTCATCATCACCTCTAAATTGAAAACTAAATGGATTTAGTTTAAGTTCAAAATCATCTTTTTGAGTTTCCCCATTTTTATCAAGAAGATCAAATACTTTACTCATAGTATCAAAAAAGTATTTATCACTTTCATCTGTTTGATTATAAACTAAAATATAAGTTTGATCATTTGAAGCTAGTACTGAACCATTTTTATCTAAAATCTTTCCTCTCGGTGCAGCATCAGGTATTTCTATTATGGACTTATTATTTGATTTTTCTTTATACACCGGTCCATCAAGAATTTGAAGGACAAACAATCTTGCAGAAATAGACGCAAATATAATTAACATAATTACTATTAAAGCAGTATATCTAGTAAACCTTTTTTCTTTTCCCTCAGACATTAAATCATCCTTCCTTTAAATTTTGTAAAACTATAATATTTATATAAAAACGTATACATATAATAAATAACATAATATGTATAATAATTCAATAATAATTAAAAAATTCCTTCTATTTAAAATAATAAAAAAAGATATACGTAAGCACTTCCACTTACATATATCTTATCTAATTATCCAATAATTATTTTAATTGTTGTCTGATGCAGCTGTATTATTTGAGTCACTGTTAGTATTTGACTTGGTGTTAGTGTTTATTTTAAAGTATGATTCATACATACTTCTTGCAACATAAGCTGCTCCACTACCGTGACCACCATCATACAACATAACACAGACAGCTATTTGAGGTTTATCTGAAGGTGCAAATCCAACATAAACTGCTGTATCTGTTCTTCCAAAATCCCCCTGATCATTAGCTATAGTTGCTGTACCTGTTTTTCCTGCTGTTGGTATAGTGAAACCTTGAAATGCTTGTGCTGCAGTACCTTTTTCATTAACTGCATTCATTCCAGCTTTAACTGCTTCTAAAGTTTCAGGTTTAACCCCTGTTTTTTCTGCAACTTCAGGCTTTACTTGTTCAATTAACTTTCCATTTGCATCTAAAAATTTATCTACAAGATGTACACTATATCTTGTTCCACCATTAGCAATAGTTGCAATATAGTTTGCTATTTGAACCGGAGTAAATGCATCTATACCTTGTCCTATAGAAGCATCATACATACTGAATCCTGCTCTAATCTGACTATTAGCATCAGAAACTGTTACATAATAAATAGCACTTATCATAGACTTTATTTCTTTTTCACTTATATTTTTATCCTTATATTGAGGATCTGTCTGTATTAAACTGCTAATTAAACTTTTATAAGTATCCTTATTAAAAGCCTTCTCTCCATCTTTTATTGAACTTTGTATCTGCTTCTTTATATCACCTTTTATGCTCTTAATCTTACTTGAATCGCTATCTCTATCATATAAATCTATAGGTGTAAACTTATTTCCTCTATCATCTGAGCCAGCTTTTAGCTTTTCCATAGTTGTCCATAAATAAGTTTGAGAATAACTATTCTTTAAAGACCAGAGGTTATATACTTGTCCAAATGCTTCTGGTATTTCTATTCCTGTAGATTTTTTAGAATCTGAAGTAGGATCAGCTCCCAAACCAAATTTCCATGCATACTTAGCAAGAATATCATCACCATATTGATTTCTAAGCATTTTACCTACAGTCATGAAATATGGGTTACTTGATTTTTCTATAGCTTTTGCTAAATCTACCCATCCATTTGGGCCATCATTTCTAAAATATACTCTTCCAGACAGTCCGCCACCTTTATCAAAGTACATTTCATCATCAACACCAAAATCCGGAGTTATTACTCCACTTTCAAGACCTGCAATTGCTGTCATCATTTTGAAAGTAGATCCCGGCATAGATCTTGATTGAGTAGCATAATTAAATAATGGTTTCGGTAATATATCTTTAGCATCCTGTCTTACTGTTTTACCTTTTACACTCCTATCCACAGGAAATAATTTATTTAATGTATCTTCTTCACTTTCTCCTGAAATACCCATTCTTTCAATGTATTCTTTTCCTTCTTCAGTTACATCTGGATAGTATTTATTATATAGATCCGAAGATAGTCCCCCTGGCGCTGCAAAAGCATTTGGATCAAAACCTGGCCTGCTTGCTAGTGCTATTACGGCGCCTGTATTTACATCTATAGCCACCGCTGCTCCTCTAGTAGCATTCGCCGTATAAGAACCTAATTGTTCAGAAGGATTTGCTCTTAAATAGTTCATTCTGTCATCTAACGCCTTTTCTGTAGCTGCCTGTACATCCTTATCTATTGTAAGCTGAACTGTTTGACCAGGATAAGGATCTCTTTTCCCAAGTCGTTCAAGTATTCTTCCTTGCTTGTTAAGTTTTACAATCTCTCCACCTTTAGATCCCTTAAGTCTATCCTCAAAAGCAGCTTCAATTCCAGATTGACCTACATAATCCGTACTAGTATCATATCCTTTTTCTGCATACTTATCATCCCCTGCACCTATCTTGGATATATATCCTAAAACAGAAGATGCTACCTCTCCATTTGGATAACTTCTCATAGGTTGGGTAGTTACATCTATTCCAGGAAAATCATTTAACAATTGATAAAATTTGAATGCAGTATCCTTCTTTATATTGTTTGCGACTACAGCTGGCTTATAGCCTGAAAAACTGTTCATTTTTAATGTATCTTTTATTATCATAAATCTTCTTTGCTGATCTATTGTATATTTTTTATCATCAATTTTATACTGTTTAACAAGCTTTTTAAAAGTTTCTTCTGGTGTTATCTTAAGAAGCTCTTCATCAACTTTTGCCTTTTCCGCCTTTGTAAGCTCACCTTTTTTGCCCTTATATAACTTATTTTTTATTTCATCTGCAAATCCTCTATCGGTTTTAAATTTTATTTCAAGTGCTCTTTTAGTTTCCTCATCATCACCTCTGAATTGAAAACTAAATGGATTTATTTTAAGTTCAAAATCATCTTTTTGAGTTTCACCATTCTTATCAAGAAGATCAAATACCTTACTCATAGTATCAAAAAAGTGTTTATCACTTTCATCTGTTTGATTGTAAACTAAAATATAAGCTATATTACTTGAAGCTAATACAGAACCATTTTTATCTAAAATATTTCCTCTTGGTGCTGCCTCAGGTATTTCCCTTATGGACTTGTTGTTTGCCTTTTCTGCGTAGGTTTCACCATCAAGGATTTGAAGAATAACTAACTTTGAGGAAATAGCAGTAAATACAATCACCATAATCACTATTAAAACAGTATAACGAGTAAACTTTTTTTCTTTTTTACCTACCATAAAATCACCATTCCTCTAGAATCTCCATCTTCTCTGCATATATTCCTTTCCACAGAGCCTATAAATTTTCTTGTACATTATAATACTTACAACCATATTGTAAAGACTTATAAAAAGTACATCACTAACCCCAGTATATATTTTGTTTAAATACAATGTTAAAAACACTATTAAACCCTTTAATAGACTCAAAAGAAAACATGAACCTATAGGAATCATACTTTTTTTCTTAAATATATTTTCTCCTATGACTCCTGCTATTAAACACATAATCATATTAAGTAATGTATTTATTCCAAATGCATTTATAAAATATACATCCTGGAGCATACCACAAAAAACTCCCAGCCATAAACCTTCCCATTTCCCGTTTACAATAGAATAACATATACAGAACACTAAAAGTAAGCTGGGATATATGGTTTTGATAGCTAAAAATGGCATAACTACATTATCTAACATGAAAAATAAAATTGATAAAAGAAATAGCACTAATATTTTTTTCATTTATATCACCTTATTGTTTCACATCTATTTTGTTTTTAGGTATAACTATAGAAACCTTCTCAATTTTGTTAAAATCCACATATGGCTTAATAACAGCATTTTTCATTACTTTACCCTTATCATCTTCTACCTCTGTTACAGTTCCTATTCTAATACCTTTAGGATAATTACCTACATCTTCAGCTGTAGAACCAGATGTTACTACTGCATCTCCAACCTTTACCTTAGAAGCCTGAGGAAGATAATATAATTTAGCAAACAATTCATTATTGTTATCCTTATATCCTCTAACTATTCCATTATCGTTGGTACTTTCTAGTATTCCACTTACTGCAAGATTTTCATTACCTAATGTCTGAATTATAGCCCAGTTGCTTCCTACAGAAGTTACCTGACCTACTAATCCTTCACCTGTTATAGCTATACGCTGCTTTTCTATACCATCTTTACTGCCTTTATTTATGATAAATTGATCTAATATTCCATTTCCGCTCTTTCCTATTATGTCACAACCTATGTAGTTATAATCTGAATTCTGCTCTTTAAAATTAAGCATCTTTTTAAATTCTGTATTCTCGCTTTTAATTGAATTATACTCAATAAGCTTTTTTTCAAGCTCACTATTTTTCTTTTTCAAATCTTCATTTTCTCTTTTTACATTTGAAAAATTAAAAATAAACCCTATGGATTGTTTAATCTTACTATTAAAACCATAAATACCACCTTGTATTGGATTAAAGGTAAAGCCTATCCCATTGCCTAAGAAAAACATTTTATCTCTCTTGATACTTTGTGAAATTAAAACTAAAAATGTAACTGACAGTACTACAATAGTTACCGCCAGTTTATTTCTAAAAATCTTCATATTCTTTATATACTATTTTCTGCTAGCTATTATTTTGTCAATAGTATCTAATGCTTTTCCTGCACCAAGTGCAACACAATCAAGAGGAGATTCTGCTATATGAACAGGCATATGGGTTTCTTTATTTATAAGCTGATCCAATCCTTTAAGCATTGCACCGCCTCCTGCAAGCATAATTCCTTTATCCATAACATCGGAAGCAAGTTCAGGTGGTGTTTTTTCTAAAGTAGTTTTAATAGAATCTATTATTTGAGATACTGGCTCTTTTAAAGCTTCTCTTACTTCACTTTCAGTAATGTTTACAACTTTAGGAAGACCTGATATTAAATCTCTTCCTTTTATCTCCATAGTTTCATCTTCTCCAATATCAAAAGCTGAACCTAAGTTTATCTTAACATTTTCTGCTGTTCTTTCTCCTATCATAAGACTATATTCTTTCTTAATATAATTTATAATAGCGTGATCTAATTCATCTCCAGCTACTCTTAAAGACTTGCTTGTAACAATACCACCAAGAGATATTATTGCAACTTCAGTAGTACCTCCTCCGATATCTACTATCATGCTTCCTGTTGGTTCATTTACTGGAAGTCCTGCTCCTATAGCAGCTGCCATAGGTTCTTCCATAAGTAATACTTCTCTAGCACCTGCCTGCTTTGTTGCTTCGTCTATAGCTCTTTTTTCAACTTCAGTAACTCCTGATGGAAAACATATAACTATTCTTGGGCTTGTAAATGCAGACTTAGGACTTACTTTTTCTATGAACTTTTTAAGCATAGTTTGAGTAACATCGTAGTCAGCTATTACACCATCTTTTAATGGTCTTATTGCTACTATATTTCCTGGAGTTCTTCCTATCATTTGCTTTGCTTCTTCACCAACAGCAAGAACCTTCTTAACATCACTATTTATTGCCACAACTGATGGCTCACTAAGTACAATACCTTTTCCCTTAACATATATTAAAGTATTAGCTGTTCCTAAATCAATTCCCATATCTCTAGATATTCCAAAAAATCCCATTTTATTTTCTCCTTTCAACCTTTACACTTCAAACTTTACACTATTCCTTTTTCTTTTAAGCTAATGTACTTTCCATTACCTATAATTAAATGGTCTAAAAGCTCTATGCCCAAAAGTTTACCACATTCCTTTAATCTATTTGTTACACTTATATCCTCATTGCTAGGATGTGGATCTCCTGATGGATGATTATGACACACAATTATAAAAGCACTATTTTTTCTTATAGCATCACAAAACACTTCCCTTGGATGAACTATAGATGAATTCAAGCTTCCAACGGACACATCTTTAATAAACATCACAACATTTTTTGTATTTAACATAATAACCTTTAAATGCTCCTGTTTAAAGTTTTTCATTTCTTCCATAACAAGTTCTGCTGCATCTTTAGGTTTAGATATCTTATACTGTTCTCCATCTCTAAAGGATTTAAATCTTTTAGAAAGTTCTAATAACGCCATAAGTTGTGCTGCTTTTGCTTCTCCAATCCCACTAAGATTCATAAAATCCTCTACTGTTGATTTTAAAAGACCATTTAAGCCTCCAGTTTCTTTTATAACTCTGCTGCTTAAAGTTAGTACATTTTCTTTTCTAGTACCAGATCCTAATATTATAGCTAAAAGTTCAGCATTTGATAGACTTTGCGAACCATATCTTAATAGTCTTTCTCTAGGCCTTTCATTTTCAGGTAAATCCATAATCTTCAATGTTTGTTCCATTAATTAAACTCCCTCTATAGATTTACCCCCATCCCTTTTAACATTTTTGACAATTTATTTAAAGGAAGTCCTACAACATTATAATAGCAACCGTGAATTTCTTCAACAAAAATTCCTCCATAACCTTGAATGCCATAGGAACCCGCTTTATCCTTATGTTCTCCTGTTTCTATGTACTTTTTAATTTCTTCATCTGATAAAGGTGAAAATTTCACTCTTGTACAGACAAAGTCTTTTTTTATGTTTCCCGAGAAGCTATCTAGTAATGTTAATCCAGAATATACTTCATGAATATTTCCGCTTAACATCTTAAGTGTATTAAAAGCATCTTCATCGCTTTTAGGTTTTCCTAGTACTTTTCCATTGAAAGACACAATGGTATCACAACCTATAATTAAAGCTTGATTTTTAACTTTATTTTTAACCCACTGGGCTTTTCCCTGTGCTATGTCCATAACATAGGCCGCACAATCATTTTTAAATTCAACAGTACTTTCATCAAAATCGCTTACGAGTACTGTAAAATCATTTGTTAATCTTTTTATCAGTTCCTGTCTTCTAATGGAAGCTGATGCTAAAATAATATCCATTATATACCTTCCTAATGTCTTTTATATAATATTATAGCCATAATTATGCCAATTATAGTCATAATATTAATATTAAAGTTTAGTCCTAAAGTTACAATCATAACTTTAAGATTTAATGAAATTGGTGTAGACGTTCCTATAGTATAAGAATTTCTCAAAAAACTCAAAAAGCTTAAATTATTCCCTAGTATATCGCCTATAAGGCTTCCACATACCGCTCCTAGGAATATTATAAACCACAAAAAACTTATACTTTTTTCAGCCCCTCTCAAAATAAATCCCCTACCTTAATCACATATCTAGTATAGTTTATCATTTAATAAAAGCATAAACAAGTCCATCATAGTATTGTTTAAAAAAATTTTAATATAATAGATCAAAATATAATAGATTTTATAATTTTATCACAAATATACAAATAGGTTGTCTTAAAATAACAATATATAATATTTAATGATGGAATCCTACTTTCAATTTTAAAAGCTATGAAACTCCATGCATTTTAGCACCTTGGTTTCATAGCTTTTATCTGTATACATTTATATTTTACAATAAGCTAAAAATAACTTTTTAAAATCTGTTTTTCTAAATTATTATTTTTTGCTTCCTACTTTTTTTAATACTTCATATAAATAACTGTAATTTTCCCCTGCTTTATCTTTAGAAATTTCTTTTGGCATTTTATTTACATAATTTTTAAATTGGTTTAATACATCTGCATTTTTACTACTGTTGCTTACATTTTTAAGGGTTAAACACCACTTTTTCAAATCTGCTGTTTGTATAGCTTTAACATCCTTTTCTGAAAGTTTGTTTAGTATTTGTATGTCCGCGCTTACTAATTCAGCTATTTCTGCATCACATACATCTGTTTTATTTATCGTAAATACCATTTTAGAATTATCAACTTTCTGATCGTTAAGCGATTTTACAATTTTTTCACCTTGATCCTCAGCATATATACCAAGTAATACTCTAGTTTTATTATCCTCAGTTACAGTAAACGGAGTACCATAAGGATTTAATAAGTTTTTTTCTGTTTCAACATTATCCTTGTTCTGGTATATTCCTCCCTGTACAACTATAAACTTAATTTCCTGAGAATTTTCTTTACCTATTGTGTTCTTCTGATTTTTTTGATTTGAAGTGTTTTGCACAGTACTCATTTCATTCTTTGAATCTTTTCCACTATTATAATCTGTTGTAAAAACCTGAAAAATTATAGTTGCAAATAAAAAAGCTAAAACAAGTATCAAAAATATAAGCAGAATGAAAGTTTTACTATCCTTTTTCTTTTTTAAATCATATCGTGTGTATTTCATTTTCTCACCCCTAAATTAAATGTTCTACATTATTAATATTTAGGTGCAGGAAAATTTATTCCTATAAAAGAACTATATTCCAACTTTTTTCATAATTATCATATCCTTATACTCATCATGAATTTTATAAAAGTTTTTTACAATTCTTATACTTTTAAATTCTAAGCCTTTCCAAAAATTTATACTCTCTATATCATCTTTTATTATTCTAGTTAAAAATATATTAACTCCATACTCACTATAAAAATACTTCATAATATTTCTTGCAGTTGCATTAGTAAGTTCTGTATTTCTATAATTATCATCAAGGTAGAAAAACCATATCCAGGCTTCACTTGGATTTTTAAATTCTAATCTTCCTTTTAAAATACCTATTAACTTGGAGTTTTTATTTATCTTCAAGAAAAATTCACACTCGCTAATATAACTTTCTAAAAATCTTTCCTTTAAATCATCTGCATCAGTTTCTTCACGTAAAAAACTTTTTTGAAGTTCCATCCACTTTTGTACCTGTTCTAAATCTTCTTTATTTATATTGGATATTTCTATATCATGAAATTTCACTTCAATATCTAACATAAATTCACCTCTTTAATTTACATTTAAAAAACTCTGTTTAATTTAGAAATTCTACATTAGATTTTAAATTCCTTTTATTTTATAAAACATGTAAACATTTACTATAAAAATATGATATCATATTTATATATTTTTCTAGGGGGGAATGTTTTATGATAAGTGTATCGGACAATAAGACTTATTCTAATTTACTGATTTTTAAATTTAAAAATTTTGAAATGAACTATCCAGAAAACATCAAATCTATATTACAATTTTCTGAAAACACAGGGGAGGATAAAGAACTGGAGTGCATTAATACTTTAGGGAAATGTAAATATAAAAATATTTTTGTGCTTGGACTAGGTACTACAGAAGAATTCAATTCAGTAAAACTTTTCAAAACTTTAGGTCATGCTATATTAAAATTAAAAAATTCATTAACTGAATTAGATGTATTACCTACCTTTACAACGGATTTTAACTATACTATAGCCGAAAGTCTTGAAATTTCTTTATATAAATATAATGGAGTAAAAAAGGTAGAAAATAAAATTAAACTTAAAAACATAAATATAATTTCAAAATCCACGGATTCTATAAACAAAGGTTTAACGATAGGTCGAAATATTAACTTTTCACGTCAGCTGGTTAACATGCCAGGCAACTATATAACTCCAAAATACCTTGCCCAGCAATCCGAAAATATTGCTAAGCACGAAAATTTAGACATTGAAATACTGGACAAATATATGTTAAAGCAATTAGGTATGAATTGCATATGCAGCGTAGGTAAAGGAAGTGTCCTTAATCCACGGCTTATTGTCATGCAGTATTTTGGAAACCCCAAAGATAAGAAAATTCTATCCTTAATTGGAAAAGGTGTTACTTTTGACAGTGGTGGTATTTCCTTAAAATCTTCAAAAGGAATGGCAGATATGATATCAGACATGGCAGGTGCCGCATCAGTTTTAGCTGTAATGAAATGTATATCTGCATTGAAACCTAAAAAGAATATACTAGCTTTAATTCCCGTAGTAGAAAATATGCCTTCAGGCTGTGCGTATAAACCTGGTGATGTAATAACTACATACAGTGGGAAAACTGTTGAAGTAACAAGTACAGATGCTGAAGGAAGACTTATTTTATGCGATGCTATATCCTACGCAAAGGAACTTGGATCTACAACTATAATAGACATAGCTACACTTACAGGTTCTTGTTCTAATTTCCTTGGAGATATTAATATAGGACTTTTAAGTAATTCTAATGAACTTGCCTCCGATATCATAAACTGCGGAAAACGCGTAGGTGAGAATTTTTGGAGGCTACCTAACAATATAGAATACATGAATGAATTAAAATCAGAAGCAGCAGACATTAAAAATTCATCGGGCAAATGTGGAGCTATAATAGGTGGTATGTTTTTACAAAGTTTTTGTGAGGACATAAACTTTGCTCATATTGATATAGCAGGTTGTGCTTACAGTTCAAAAGCTACAGCCCCTTATGACAAAGGTTCTAATGCTTTACCTGCAAGAACTCTTATAGAGTATATAATGAAAGATGATAAATAAAGCATATTGCGACACAACTTTTTAGGTGGAGTCCGCATTAAATAGAATTATGCTTACTGCTTCTGAAAAAAATATAGGCGCAATCAAGGCATATAAAAAAGCAAAATTTAAAACAGAAGGAATTATGAAACAAGCATTTTATAGGGAAGGAAATTTTCATGATAAGATTGTTATGGCAATTTTAAGAGAAGAGTGGACTGATTCATAATATTCATATATCACGAATTATGGGTTTATAATTCCACCTATAATTTTTTAAGGTCATATTTCAACATTATATTAAAACCTTAAATAAAAAATAATTATTATGAAAGCTACGTTTTTAAGATAATAGTATATATGTAAACTGAAGTAAGAAGAAACGTTAAGCTGTATGAAGGCTGATATATGTTGTGCAGGAACATTCGAGCAAATTTTAGAAGTTCTTATGCTTGAGATATTGAAAAATGACGTGATTTTTGCCAGGACGGCAAAAGCTCCGAAAGTGACAGGAGGTCACATTTGAGGAGGTAGGCATTTTTTAATATCTCAGGCATTAGAACTTCTTAAATGAAGCGAGTGTTTCTGCACAACATATATCAGCTGAAATACAGCTTAACGTTTCTTCGGTTACTCACAGTTGTGCCACATTTTTTAATTTCTATCTATTCTACTGCTACTAAATCTATTTTTACAACACCATTAATTGATCTAAGTTCTTCAAGTAAATCATTAACTTCAATTTCTAATTTAGATGCATCAAAAGTTATAGTAACACTTGCTACATTATTTATAGGAATATCTTGATTGATTGTAAGTATATTTCCTCTTCTTAAAGCTATTTTATCAAGTATTTTGGATAAAGTACCTGCTTCGTGCGCAAGAACCAGTCCTAATGTAACTTTGTGTCCTGTTATTCCCTCAGACAAAGTAAATACACAATCTTTGTATTTATAGTAAGTACTTCTACTTATTCCTACCTCCTTTACCCCTTCAGAAATATCCTTTACTCTTCCGTTTCTTAATAATTCCTTTAATTTTACAACTTTTATAAATACCTCTGGAAGAATTTTTGTGTCAATTATTAAATGCTTATTATTCATAAAACCCCTCATTTCTGTTTGTACAAAGAATACATTTGTGTTCCTATAACGTAATAAATATTGTTATTAATACTATCATAATTATTGGGCAATTTCAATCTATAAATTTTATCATTATCAATTATTTTAAAATTACTTTTTATTGAGTTTTAATTAAAACATCATTATCCTGCAAAATACTATAGAAACATACTTTTATAATAACACATTTGAAAATATTTTATAATTTAAAGCAACTAATTTTATAAAAAAACACCTAGAGAAATATACTTTCTCTATAGTGCTTTTTTTAATAGGGTTTAAATTAGGTTTAGGGACATTAAAATAAATTTAAAATCTGTATTCACATAATATATGAGCATTTTTTATGCCAACACTTTAAAGCTATAATTCTCAACTTTCTCTTTCCACTTTTATCATAATGATATGAAGATGTAGTTTCAAAATGATAAATCAGTAATATATTTATCATTTTGAAATTACAATTATTCTATTTTCTCAAAATGTATGTTATACTAAATATTGTAATATTCGATTTGATAGTGTAAAGTTTGCTATGAAAAAATAACGCTCAAAAAATATGCTTGTAAGAGCTCATGAGGTTGCTTATTTTTTCAAAGATAAGATTAGGTTGCTATAATCGCCACCCTTGACTGCATGACAAATAAATGCACTGAAGTTATCACCGACGGCGAAGAAACTCAAAAACAGATAGATTTCACCGTCTTGTTCACAGCATTTTAGCATTTATTTGTAACGCCATCAAGGGCAAGCCCGTAGGGTGGCTGGGTATTTGCCTCTGGCTCAAAATCTAAAAACAAATAGCATTTAAGCCACTGGATTTTCTTGCATTTTTAGAATGGTTTCTTGACCAAGATAAATAAGTAATTGCCATTTGGCTGGCATATTGCCAGCATTGCTTAAAATCTCTAACTCGTTTAGTGGTCTCCAGTAGTTATAAGGATGTGGACGTAGAAAATTATAATAGGCAACCCAAAGAGAAACGCCGTAAAGAGCACCATTTTCACTTCCATAACCACATGTAACACGGTAAGAAGATTTGAAGGTGCGATTAAGACGCTCTACTATTTGCTTTACCCAGCGGAACTCTTCAGATACAGCATCATCATTAGTAAGGCCTATAACTTGTGTAACATCAAAGTCCCAGCCATTTTGTATTTTACATTGTTGGCTGGCAAGAGGATATGCACTATATCCATCTGCAATGAACTTCAAGGCTTTACCTGGAAAGGTTTTGAACTTTTCAAAAGCCATACGCATAGTTAGAATACAAGGACCTACAGCTCTAGTATCAGATACTTGATAGCCTAATATGGACTTTTTACAAGCATCCATGATAATCCAAACGTAGTGTCTTATACCTTTAACTTTGATATATGTTTCATCAGCAGAAAGAATATTAGAAGGTTTATAGTCAAAGGTATCAACAAAAGGCTTTATAACTGCGGCAGCAGTCATAGCATACTTTGCTACCATGGTATGTGAAATCTTTATTCCATGTACTTCTTCCATAGCATGAGCTGTTTGTCTAGTAGATAATTTAAGATTTACGTGATAAGTAAGGCAAAGTCCCATAATGTGAGCATTGAACTTCCTATACTTAAAGTTAATCGCTCTAGAAGAAAGTTCATGTAAGTCCATCTTAAAAAAATCTATAGTAAATTCACGATAGATGTAGTGGAGTTTGTATTTATATTTATCAACAGTTTCTAAATCTTTAG
>NZ_JABBNI010000046.1 GCF_012926525.1 Clostridium muellerianum | reverse complement strand
TAAGCTAGTAAGACCCCTTGAAGAACACAAGGTTGATAGGTCAGAGGTGTAAGCATGGTAACATGTTCAGCTGACTGATACTAATAGGTCGAGGGCTTGACCAAATAAATTCACTGTGCAATTTTGAAAGGATAATAAATATCTTTTCAAACAATTAAATAAATAAATCTGGTGATTATGACATAAAGGTAACACCCGTTCCCATTCCGAACACGATGGTTAAGCTTTATAGTGCTGATGGTACTGCAGGGGAGGCCCTGTGGAAGAGTAAGTCGTTGCCAGGTAATATGGTTTACTAGCTCAGTTGGTAGAGCACATGACTTTTAATCATGTTGTCCGGGGTTCGATTCCCCGGTAAGCCACCAAAAGAAACACTCATTAAAGAGTGTTTCTTTTTTTTATATTGTAGTATAATAAAAATAATATTACCATGGCAATGATGAGAATAGAATTTGTAGTAATCTAAGGAGGATAAGTTATGGATAAAAGTTTAGTAAAGCTTATAAGTGCATTTAGTATTAGTGGAGATGAAGATGAAATAAGAGATATTGTAAAAGCTGAATTAAGCAATATTGATTGTGATATAGAAGAAGATAAAATAGGAAACTTAATTGTAAGGATTGGAAATGGTGGGCAAAAGTTTATGGTTTGTTCGCACATGGATAGTATAGGATTTATGGTTTCTCATCTGGAAGAGAACGGAATTATAAAAGTAGAAAAAATAGGTGATTTTAATTGTAATAATATGTGTCATAGTTTTATAAGATTTAAAAATGGAACTGTAGGCAAACTTTTATTAAATAAAGATGAGATATTTATAGATATAGGATCAAAGAATATAAAAGATACAATAAGTAAAGTTAAAGAAGGCGATACAGCGTGTTTAGTAGGACCATATTTGGAGTTTCCTCATGATAGCTTAGTAAGTCCTTCATTAGATAATAAGATAGGATGTTACATATTATTAAGATTAATAAAAGAAGTAAAGAATAAAAACAGTGAATTGTATTTCGTTTTTTCATCTCAAAAAAAGCTTGGGGGAAGAGGTATAAGAGCGGCTGCTTATAATATAGACCCAGATTTCTGTATTATCATAGATTTGGAAAATGCAAGAGATGCTGTAGATTCTCTAAATAATGTTGAGATAGATAAAGGACCTGTATTAAAACTTATGGATAATTCTATTATAATGAATAAGGATATAAAAAGTATGCTTGAAAAATCAGCTAATAAGACTAATGTAAATGTTCAATACAGTATAAGTACAGGAAGTTCACAACCTAATTTAATATATAATGAAAAACCAGATATAAGAATAGGGGAAATAGCAGTACCATGCAAATATAAAAATTCAATTTCAGAAATGATTTCTACAAATGATGTAGAGGATAGTATTAAGATTTTAAAAGAACTAATATTAAATGAAATTTAGAATATAATTCTATGAGAAATGTTGAAGCTCTAAACTTAAATTTTGTTTAGAGCTTCTTTTAATTTCGTCCAATCTTCTTTATACATAGAGTAAAATTCTTCATTTCTATTATAAGTTAGAGCTGATGGATGATACATTGGAAATACATATCGGTTTAAATCAGTGTTAAGAAAAAGATTACCATGACATTCACCTATGGATTTAAAGTTAGTTAGTCTTTTTAGTGGTATATTACCTAATGTTACTATAATTTTAGGATTAACAAGTTCTATTTCTTTATTTAAAATTTCACGAAATAGATTTACTTCAGAAGTTTTTGGAGGTCTATTACTTATAGTTATTCTTCCAGAAGTACCTTCTTTTGTTTTTATAGGTCTAAAAAAACAAGTATTTGTTATACGAACTTCATTTCTAGATAAGCCTATGGAAGTCAGAAATTTTTCAAAATTTTTTCCCGCCATTCCTACAAAAGGCTTTCCCTCTTCAACTTCTGTTTTTCCAGGAGCTTCTCCAACAAACAATATATTGCAAGGAATTGGACCATCACCTGAAATAAATCCTCCAGTTTTTTCTGCAGTATAATTTTCACTTATTTGTTTTATCTCTTGTTTTAAAAATTCATCTGTAGCCATTAATAACTCCTTTCATTAATTGGACTTAATATATTCTATCATAAATTACATACTATATATAAATATTATATCTTAAAATACTATATTTAAAACAAAATTGTATTCATACAGTTGCTTTAAATATGTCTGGTGATATAATTATACAAAAATGTTAAAAATACTTATATTGGGAGTGATAATAATATGAATGTTCCTCATATAATGACGCCAGGACCAACTGAAGTAAGGGAAAATGTAAGATTGGCAAGAAGCATTAGATGCACTAATCCTGATTTAGATTTTAAGTTTTATGATTTTTATAAAGAGACTTGTGAAAAAATAGGAGTATTATTAAATACGAAAAATCAAGTTAGAATACTAAGTGGAGAAGGAATATTAGGATTAGAAGCAGCTTGTGCATCATTAACAGAAAAAGGTGATAGAGTTTTAGTTATAGACAATGGAATTTTTGGAGAAGGTTTTGGAGATTTTATAAGAATATATAATGGTGAAGTAGTAACTTTTAAGGGTAGTAGAAAAAGGAAAATAGATATAGAAGAATTAAAAAGTTTTTTAGAAGTAGATAGTAATTTTAAATATGCTACTGTTGTACATTGTGATACACCTTCAGGAGTACTAAATGATATATCATCAATATGTAGGTTACTAAATCAGAAGGGGATACTTACTGTAGTAGATAGTGTAGCTGCCATGGGAGGAGAAGAGGTAAGAGTAGATGATTGGAAAATAGATATATTGATTGGTGGATCACAAAAATGTATCTCTGCACCTCCAGGACTTACAATAGTAAGTATAAGTGATGATGCATTTAGTTCTATGAAAAATAGGAAAAGTGAAATAGCTTCTTTTTACTGTAATTTATTAGTATGGGAAAAGTATTATGAAGACAAATGGTTTCCGTATACACCACCTATAAGTGATATAACAGGACTTAGAAAAGCTATAGATAATATGATAGAAGATGAAAACATATTATTAAGACATAGTAAAATAGCAGAAGCAACTAGAAATGCAGTTAGAGAAGCAGGATTAGAATTATATATTAATGAAGGATATTCGAGTACAGTTACAGTTATTAAAGTTCCAGAAGGCATAAATGATAGTGAATTAAGAGAGTATATGATAGAAAATTATAATATAATGATAGCAGGATCATTTGGATACTTAGAAGGAAAAGTAATAAGAATAGGTCATATGGGTGAAAATGCTAGAATGGATAATGTAAGTTACGTGTTATTTGCTCTTCAAAAATCACTAGAGCATTTTGGATTTAAGTGTCAATGTGATATGTACTCTTGCTTTTTAAGAGAATTTTAAAAATGAAAATACTATGTGTGGCTCCATAACTAAAATTAAGTATGGAGCCATAGTGTTTAATACTTAGAAGTGTTTGCCATTTTCATAGTAGCAATTTTCTTTGAATACTGTAAAAAATATATCTACGTCATTACAACCTATATTATGTATAAAAGTAGTAATACATTCGGCTACCTTATCTTGAATTTCCTGTCCTCTATCAAACCAAGCTACTTCAATAAAAGGATATCCTTCAGTTAATGATCCATTTTTTATAAATGAAGAAGGTATATGTTCAATTGTAAAATAGTTTTCAGGACAACCTATAATATTTTTCAACTGAGTAATTAATTCTGTACTTATAGGTAGAATTTTTTCTTTTTGAATACCTCTTATTTTTATTTGTGGCATATAAATCACCTCCAATAGTATTGTAACTTATATAGTAGGAAAAGCAAATATAAAGTTTATATACATATTTTATAGAATAAGTTAAAACAACACTTCCTTGCGTATCAGTATAAGTATAAGTGAGCAAATTGTAGTTATATAGAAGTAAATGACATATGAGGATGCTTTAATAATAAGTTAGTCAACATATTGTATAAAGAATGTGGTACAATAATACATGTCGCTTGAGAGAGCAGGCAAAGTTACTTAAAAAAATGTGTTGACATTAACTTAAGTAACATGGTATTATGTTAAAGCTGTGTGAATGCAGCAAGCTTAACAAAAAGAACTTAAAAAAGTTCTTGACAAGATTAAGTAAACATGATAAGATATAAAAGTCGCTGAGATGCGACAAGATCCTTGAAAATTAAACAGAGTGAAAGTAAGATTTAAATCTTATTTTAAATAAGCCAGTATTA
>NZ_JABBNI010000045.1 GCF_012926525.1 Clostridium muellerianum | reverse complement strand
CCCGAAGTCCGTGAGGTAACCGTAAGGAGCCAGCGGCCGAAGGTGGGGTTAGTAATTGGGGTGAAGTCGTAACAAGGTAGCCGTAGGAGAACCTGCGGCTGGATCACCTCCTTTCTAAGGAGTCGACGAAGTAGGTAATTCTACTTCGAAGGTTTTATTTAATAGCTCTGTTTAATTTTCAGGGATTAAGAAACGCTAAGTATTTTGCTTAGTGTTTTTTTTATGCAAATTAATCATACAAAAAATGATTTTATTATAGAATGTTTAAGGCATCTTAAAAAAATAACAAGATCATATGTTATTTTCTTTCAGATGCCTAACTCACCCCATTAAGTAATATAAATTTTATTTAATTCCAACAGAATCAAATGAGTTTTTTATAGCAGATACTTCGCTTCCGTCATTTCCGTATAAATCTGAGGCTGCAGATACTAAAGCATTTTTTGCATTAGAAAAATCTGAATTAGATGTTAAATATTCAGTAAGTGCTCTGTAATAAATGTGTGCTGTTTTATCGCATCCTATAGCTTTTGCAACTAAGAAGGCTGCTTTATTAGGTATTCCGCTATTTTTATGAACGCCACCATTATCATCTGTTGTATTTACATAATCTTTCATGTTATCAGGTTGACCAAAACGTGTAGGATCTGCAAGACTTCTTAAAGCATCACCAGGTTTATTAGGTGTATAAATTTCATCTCCAACTACCCAATCTTTAGCATCAAATTTCCATTCTCCATTATTTTTAACATTATATCTATCGTAAGTTTGAACTAGTACTCCAAATACATCTGAAAAAGATTCATTTAAAGCCCCTGATTGATCTTCATATTTTAAGTTTGCACTATTAGATGTTACACCATGAGTTAATTCATGAGCAACAACATCAAGATCTCCACTTAAATAAGTAAAAGTTTTACCATCACCATCACCATAAACCATTTGCTTTCCATCCCAAAAGGCATTATTATATTTTATTCCATAATGTGTTGTAGATTTTATAGTCATACCATGGTTATCTATACTATTCCTATCAAATATATTTTTGTAAAAATCATAAACTACACCTGCATTATAATGTGCACTAACAGATGCTTTAAAGTTTTCATTATTAAAAGTATTACTTGTATTTGTAACTATAATCCCTGGTTCAAAATGAGTATTATTAGTTGAATAAGTTTTTATTTTACCAGGCATTGGTTTTGTAGTATCTATCAAATTATAGAAATTAGCAAATTTATATAAATTAAGAGGTTTTTCACTTCCATCAACTGCTTTTCCTGTACCTGTTGCAGCTCCATCATATCTTATATTACTTATTTTATTAAGTATTTTTCCAGATGCTGCATCTATAATTATATTCCAGTTTCCTATTTGTGGTTCTGTGTAATAGATATTTACACTATATACCAAAATAGGTAGATTGTTTTTAATTACAATTTGTTTTTCAATTTTTGGAGTTTCGTTTAAGGATTTATAATTAAATAATTTTTTAGATATTTCTACTGCTTTATTAGATTCAATAAGGTTAGGAAGAGGCATTTTTTTATATGAATTATTAACAGTTCCTATTATATTTCTAACAATTCCATCTTTATCAATGTGTAATATGATTTCGCTTCCTTTTATAGGAGTATTATTAATTACTTGATTAAGTTTAACTTTAGTATATCCTAACTTATCTTTTTCCATGGATTCTACTTTAAAGTTATTTTTACCATTCATAGTTTTACATAGTGATTCATTTTTTTCAAGATATGAAATTATACTTTCATTTGTTAATTCTAATTTATCTGATAGTTTTCCTTGCAAAAATACATTTTGTTTTTTATCTTCTTGGAAAATTGATTTTGAAGTACTCATTCCTTGAAGCTCTTCAATAGTGTTGTTTTCATTATTAAGATGTTTGTCCGCATTTAACTCTTTAGCAAATACTCCGCTAAAGCAGCTAGATCCAGAAATAATAGTTGCAGTTAAAATAAGTGATAACATGTTTCTTTTCATACTGCTTACCAATCCTTTCAAATCTTTTTACAAAATATTGAATATAATCAATATTTTGCAATTAATTTAATTTTAATCTATAAGCAAATACAAATCAATTAAAATTGTAATTTATTTAATAAAAATGAATTTATTTTCCTTGTCCATTAATGGTAAGTAATAATCGTAGTATTAGAAAGGACATTTATAGGACAAGTGAGTTGTTGCATTAAGAGTAATACTACAATATATTGTGTCGGCTTTTAATTTGCCAAGCAACGTATTGTATATAGTTTATTTAGTGCAACAGATGCTATTTATATATTAGATATAGATATCCAATTTGAAAATCTTAATTTTATTATAAAATAAAAATTAAATTTTACTATTCATAGAATCAATGTAAAATTTAATTATGATGTTGTATATCTATAATTTGGTAAAAAATTTTAATTTACTATAATTAAAGTATATGATATTAAATGGAAGAGAGAGATACTTTTTAATAACATAAATAGATAGCTAATTTTAAGCATTTACATAGATTTTTTTAAGTTTAAAAAAATCTATGTAATGAAACAATGAATTGTACGTATTAACATATGTAATTACTTAGCTAAGTAAGAAATAGGAAAAGGAGGTGTTTGAAAGTATGGAGCAGGTTGTTTTATCTAATTCTTTAGACAAAAGGCAAAATAAAGAATTAGATTTAACCTATATTTTTGAAACCTACTACAAAAGAATATATAACTATATATATTATAGAATTAATTCTAATGAGGAAGCAGAAGATTTAACAAGTCAGGTCTTTGAAAAGATAATGCTAAAAATGGACACATATTCTAAAAGTAAGTCCCCATTCGAAGTATGGATGTTTGCTATAGCTAGAAATGTAGTGAATGATTATTTTAGAAGTTTAAAGAAGCATAGGCTATTTTCTATAGATAAAATTAAAGAATTAATATCAAGAGAAAATAATCCAGAAGATATAGTATTAATAGCTGAAACTAATGATAAACTTTCAAAGGCATTAAAGGTTTTAAACAGCAAAGAGAGGAATATGGTAGCACTTAAATTTGGAGGAAACTTAAAAAATAAAGAGATTGCAGAAATTTTAGAGCTTACAGAAAGTAATGTGGGAGTAATACTTTATAGGGTAATGAAAAAGCTTAAAGTAGAAATGGAAAGAGAGGTATAGCTATGAATAAAAAAAGTATAGAAGATAAATTTTCAATAGATATGGACGCTTATTTTAATGGTATAGAACATACAGATGAACGTGAAGAACAAGAATATAATGAAATTTTAAAGCTTGGAAAAACTTTATCGGATAAGGATTTTAGTAAAGATAGTAATAAAGAAGCTGTATTTAAAAAAACTTTAAATAATATAAATCAGCATAAAGGGGAGAATGTTATGAAAAATTCAAATAAAGTAAGAAAAATTACTGCTGCTGCAGCATCCTTTGTAATAGTATGTGGTGTTTTTAGTCAAACTTCTTTTGCCAAAGGTTTCGCAGAAAAAGTAATAAACAAAATATCTTTAGGTCATATAACAGTGGAACAATCAGAAGGTCCTTCAGAAATGGTGGTTCCAACCAATTTGGAAGGTAAAGTCTTTGATAAAAATAAAAATCCTGTAACAGTGATTACAAAAAATACTGGAAAAATATATACAAAATCAGGAGAACAGATTGTTGATATTAAAAATGGAAAGATAGTAACAATAAGTGAAAAAAAGGCTGAAGAAGCAAAAGATGAGGAAAATATTGTAACAGTTAAAGATTCTAGTAGCTTAAATAAATATACTTGTTTTAATGTTAAGCTGCCTTCATATTTGCCAAAAGGTTATAAGTTTGATAGAGCAGAGTTTTTTAAAGATGAAGATGGAATCATAAATAAAAAATATATTAATTTATATTTTACTAATGAAAAGACAGGAAAGTGTATTTCTATGCAGCAAAGATTTGCTGACCAAGAAACTAAATATGCAAGTGGAACAGATGGAAAAATTGAAAAAGTAAAAGTTAATGGTAAAGATGCAGTATTATCTGATAATAGAAGTATGGATTGGGAGAATAATGGAGTGCTTTACGGATTATCAGGAAGAGGAGCATTTGGAAAAGATGAATTAATAAAAATTGCAGATTCTATTAAATAATTTGTGTAACAAAGATAAGAGAAATTAATTACCTAAATTTCGTACAAATATAAAACTTATATTTGCACATAATTTCCTGTTAGTATTAACCATGGTATTCCTTTAGTTTCCAATTTTTTAGGCGAAGCCTACTGGGATAATATACAAATGT
>NZ_JABBNI010000044.1 GCF_012926525.1 Clostridium muellerianum | reverse complement strand
CATGCAGTCAAGGGTGGCGATTATAGCAACCTAATCTTATCTTTGAAAAAATAAGCAACCTCATGAGCTCTTACAAGCATATTTTTTGAGCGTTATTTTTTCATAGCAAACTTTACACTATCTTAATATTTTAGTTGGTTTGCTTAATTTAGGTTGGTATTTTTGAAATAATATTCCTTTGCAAAAAGTAATCGTTTAACTTTAAGCGAAACTCGATTTAATAAATGATATTACAGTTTTAACATTTTTATGATTTTTAATTTTACACTTATTATAAAACTGTAGTTTCAAAAATACTCAAATTTATTCAAAAAAATTCAAAATAAAGAAAAAGGAACTTACTAAATAATTATATTTAATAGGTTCCTTTTTAATTTAATCAAAAGGTTTAATATCATTCATATCCACATTATTTTGGGGACCTTCAGGAAAAATAAGTCCATTGGAAGTTCTTTCAATAATAGGATATCCTTTTTCAGATATACCTGTATCTATAGTATTTTTTTCATATGGATAATTTGGGTCATATCTATCTGTTTTACACATAAGATCACTCTCCCTAAAAATATGTTTTCCAAAGCAAATATTAAATATAACTGAATTATTAAAAGATTTTTTAGTTTTAATAATAAATTAGGGTGTAAATGTAAATAAGTACTATTACAAAATATGGAATTATAGTATAATATAAATTAAATACATTATATGAAGGATGGACAGGTGAGAAGATGAATGAGTTAGAAATAAAATATAATTTACAAAGTCCGCAAGAAAAAAACTCTAAAATTCTCATTAACGTAAACAATATATTAGAAGAGAATCTTATGTTTAAGTACATGGTAGGTTTAAATGGAATTTGGAGTACATTAAAGGATTTTAGTGAATCAACTAGTGTTGAATGGTTACCAAAAGAAGATGGTAAATACATAATAATGGTACAAGCCCGAAAGAAGGATGGGCAAAAGAGCTTTGATTATGTATCAAGAGAAAACTATATAATAGGAAAAGTGAAAGAAAAATTAATAGATAGTATAAGTTTAGATAAATATAAGCTTAATTTAGGTGAAAAAGTTAGATTGTTTGTAAATACAAATAAGGTTCCACTTATGTTTAGGTACTGGCTTAAAATAGATGATAAGTGGGAGATTATAAAAGAGTACTCACCAGATAATACTCTTTCATGGACAGTGAAGTTTCCAGGAAAAGGTGAAATGTTAGTAGAATGTAGAAATATTGATTCACAAAATAATTATGATGATTTTCAAACAGTGGAATTTGAAGTAATGGATTTAAAAAAAGTGGAAATACAGGACTTTAATGCAGTTAATTCAGAATTACTTGAAGGCGAGGAACTTATATTTAAAGTAGAAGCATTTTATGAAGAAGGAAGAAATATACTCTATAAGTTTATTAAGATAAATGATGATGGTGAAATGGAATGTGTTCAAGATTATTCAACAAAGCGAGTTGTAAGCTATGTGGAAAATAAGAGCGGAAATTATAAGCTTTTATGTTTAGTAAAAGATATGTATTCCAATAAAAGTTTCGATGATAGGGCCATAATAAACTTTTTGGTAAAAAAGTATAAGGATATTTGCATAAAAAGTTTCACTACGGATTTAAATTCACCACAGTTATGTGAAACAGTTGTAAATTTAAAGGCAGATGTTATTGGAGGAAAAGAAGTACTTTATAAATATATAATAGATGGCAATTGTAATGAGGATTCAGGGTATACAAGAAATGATAATTATGAATGGAAAACTAAGGCACCAGGAAACTATAAAATATATTTATGGGTTAAAGATAAAAGCTGTGAAGAAAAATATGAAGCTTGTGAATGCATTGAATTTACAATAGATGAAAAAAGTAAAGAACCTGTAAAAATTAATGAAGTTATTATGGATAAAAGACATAAGGTATTAATAAATGAGCCTATAAGTGTAAAAGTTAATGCATCTGGAGGAACTGATTTAGAATATGCTTTCATAATAAGAAAAGAAAATAGAGCTTTAGAAAGCATTAGTTATGGAAAAAGTAATAGTATAAGCTTTATACCTAAAGAAGAAGCAAGTTATCAATTTGAGGCTAGAGTAAGAGATAAATATTCAGATAGAGAGTTTGACTGTCACTATATATTTAATTTAGAAGCATTTAAGTTTATGCCAGGAGAAATAGAACATGTTTTGTTTCCATTAAAAGAATACTATGTGGTTGGAGATAAGGTTATATTAAATGTAATAACCCAGAATACTGGTAATATAATAGTAAACTATGTTTTAAGAATAAATGATCACAAAGTTGAAGAAACTGGGTATACAAAAGACAAAAAATATTCATTTACACCTAGATGTAGTGGCTTATACACTTTGGAGATATATGCTAAAAATAAGGAAAGCGATAGGATGTTTGATTGTAAAAAGTGTATTACAGTAAAAATTCATGAAGCTCTTCCCATAACTGATACAAAGATAAGTTGTGATAGAACAAAATTTTTATGCAACAATTCAGCAAATTTTACAGTTGTAAGTGAAGGCGGAAAAGATGTATTATATGAATTTTTTATAATGGAAAAAGGTGATTGGACTTTAGTTCAGAATTATAGCAAGAAAAATTATTATACATTTATACCATTTAGTAAAGGCCAGTATAAATTGTTAGTTTTAGCTAAAAGTCAATATCATAAGGGAGCATATGAAGATTATGATATTATGAATTTTTTTGCAGATTAGATGTTAGGCATCTTCAAAAAAATAATAAGTCTATATGCTAGTTTACTTTTTCTAATATTGCATCCACAGAACCATTAGATAGAACAACTATCTGCGCAACCTGCCTCCTTGTCTTACAAAAAATATCTGTTGAATATTGGACTTGTTATTTTCTTTCAGATGTCTTATTGGATGAGTTTGTAAAAAGTTGATTAGTTATTTCTTTTTATGTATTTAAAGTTTTAATAAAATATTACGATAAAATTAAATAAGGTATAATTTAAAGGTTGGTGAAAAAATGAACGTTGATAATAACAAAAAAGTGGAGCAACTTTTACAAGTTCAGCTTATGACTCAAATTTTTAAAAATGCTTTTGGGGATTCAGATTCTTTTAGCCTTATCATGGAAAGCTTAACTAAGGCATTTGGTGACGATAATGGAAACATGAATTTAAGTAAGTTAGCATTAGGCGAAGATGATTTAAGTAAATTAGGATATGGCGCTGGTGAAAGACTTAATTCTATATATAAAGATTTAAAAAGTGATATAAAGAGCAATAATTTAAGCATAGATGAAGCTGTAGCTAAAGCTTCAAGAAAATATGGTGTGGATACTAATTTAATAATGGCAGTAATAAAACAGGAATCAGACTTTAATCCCAAATCTACTTCAGGTGCAGGAGCTATGGGCCTTATGCAGCTTATGCCTGGTACAGCTAGTGAACTTGGGGTTTCAGATCCCTACAATATAGGTGAAAATGTAGATGGTGGTACAAAGTATTTAAAGTCACTGCTTAATATGTATGCTGGTAATAAGCAATTAGCCTTAGCTGCTTACAATGCAGGACCGGGAACTCTTCAAAACAGAGGGGTATCTGATGTTTCAGGAGTATCTAGACTGCCTTATGAAACAAGAGATTATGTAAATAAAGTTATGAAATATTATGCAGGAAAATAAACAGAGTTTTTGCTATCAAGTGGAGTTTTAGATTTGGTAGTCATTAAATAGATTAAAAACAGCCTAAAATTTAGACTGTTTTTATTTTGCTTTTAACAGGTTATAATACTGATATGGAATGCTTAAATTTAGGAGGAGTTTTATGGAAAGATTGGATAAGGTTCTATCAAATTTAGGATATGGAACAAGAAAAGAAATTAAGGCTTTAGCAAAAGAAGGACTAATAGAGGTAGATAATAAAATTGTAAAAGATAGTGGAATGAAGGTAAATCCTGATGATATGGAAATAAAGATTTCAGGTGAAGTAATTAATTATAGGAAATACATATATTTAATAATGAACAAACCAGATGGTATAGTTTCAGCTACTTTTGATAATTATGATGAAACAGTAATAGACTTATTAGAACCGGAACATCAAGCATTTAAGCCGTTCCCAGTGGGGAGATTAGATAAGGATACAGTAGGGCTTTTATTGTTAACCAATGATGGAGAGTTAAATCATAGGTTAATATCTCCAAAATGGCATGTGGATAAAGTTTATTATGCTGAAATAGATAAAACTTTAGATCAAAATGATGTACAAAAGTTTAAAGCAGGAATTACTTTAGATGATGGTTATAAATGTCTGCCTGCAGAGCTTAAAATTTTAGAATCTAATGAAAATGGGTCAAGAGTTGAAGTTACAATACAGGAAGGAAAATTTCATCAGGTAAAGAGAATGTTCAATAGTATAGGTAAAAATGTAGTTTACTTGAAAAGAATAAAGTTTGGTCCAATAGATTATGATTTTAACTTAGAAGAAGGCGAATATAGGGAATTATCTGAAGCAGAGGTGGAAAGTCTCAAAAACCCTAAGTGCAGTTAGAATTTCACAAATTAGCATAATATGAATTATTTTCTGTCATAATAATATGAATTTTACAATCAAATTTGCAAAAATAACTTGAAATTTGTAATTAATTTTAATATAATTAGGATGCAAGGATAAATAATTAGGATAAATAGCCCCCTTTTTATTTATGAGCAGGCAGCCCATGCCCCAATGGGCTGTTTTTATTTTTATTTTTTGTATTATGTTATATATTATTCATATAAAGACAATATAAAAATAAAAAAATTTATTTTTGTAAAATTACTGTAATTTTATAGATTAATGCGTTAAATCGTGATAAAATTATATGAAGCATAAAACAATTATAATGAAGATAAATAAGGAGTTGAGCTCATGGAGGAATACAAATCCAAATTAGCAAGTGAAGAAATGGATTTTTTATGCGAAGCTGTGTTAAGCTTAAAAACAAAAGAGGAATGTTACAGATTTTTTGATGATATATGTACTATAAATGAAATAAAGGCGTTAGAGCAAAGACTTCAAGTTGCTAAAATGCTTAGAAATAAAAAAACTTATTTGGATATTGCAGCAACTACAGGGGCAAGTACTGCTACTATAAGTAGAGTTAATAGATGTTTGAATTATGGAAGTGAAGGTTATGGGGTTGTATTAGATAGATTGGATGAAGCAACTAAATAAGTAAGTGGTTTGTAATATGTATTTTTTATGTATGTGTTGATATAAATCAACACATTTTTTATGTTAGTAATGATTAAATGATTGATAAAAATGATATAATATTAAACATGAAACATAGTAAAAAACCAGGGAGTGGATGGTATGGATTTAAAAATGCTTTTAAATAAGGAACAATATGAAGCGGTTTTACAGGTAAAAGGACCGCTATTAATTTTGGCGGGAGCAGGTTCTGGAAAGACAAGAGTATTGACTTATAGAATATCTCATATGATAAAGGATTTAAATATATATCCTTCAAAAGTTTTAGCTATAACTTTTACAAATAAAGCTGCTGGTGAAATGAAAGATAGAGTTAGAGATTTAGTAGGAAATCAAGTGGACAATATGTGGGTTTCTACTTTCCATTCAAGCTGCGTAAGAATATTAAGAAGGGAAATAGATAAGTTAGGATATAATAAAAACTTTGCTATATATGATTCCTATGATCAAAAAATATTGATTAAGCAGTGTATGGAAGAGTTAAATATAAATGATAAAGATATAACAGATAGAGAAATAATAAATAAGATAGGTGAGCAAAAAGATAATTTAATATCAGCAGATAGATATAAAAAAGAAAATGAAAATAATTTTAGACTAAATAAAATTGCAGATGCATATATTTTATATCAAAAAAAGTTAAAGAGTAACAATGCCTTGGACTTTGATGATTTGATTTATAAAACCGTAGAATTGTTTAAGAAAAATGAAGAAGTTTTGGAGTTTTATCAAAGAAAGTTTGAATATATTATGGTAGATGAGTACCAGGATAGTGCGACACGTTGCGTAGTGAAAAGCTACGCCGCATAGAAATTAATATCAATTAAAGATAAATATATAATACCAAAGATTTGATAAATGAATAAAAACTCCTTATACTGGAATTAAACCA
>NZ_JABBNI010000043.1 GCF_012926525.1 Clostridium muellerianum | reverse complement strand
TTATCTTTAGTGAGAGAGTGTATAACAAGTACTAAACTCTCACTAAAACTCACCTCTTTTCTTTTTATACTATTTCACGTGTATAACATGTTAATAACTTTGTTGATAACTATTTTTTGTTATCGTTCAGTAACTTAATTGTACGATTAAATATATCTTCTGTAATAAAACCATTTAACACATTTTTTTCATTTAATAAAATAAATCTTATAGAACTTTTAGACCAGTCTTTATTGCGATTAGTTTTAATTTCTAACCGATTTAGTTCATCAACAATTCCTTGTAAGCTTTTTCCTTCAAGATATAATTCATATATCTTTTTAATAACTTCTTTATTAGAATAAGCTTTTCTACCAGCGTTTCTTTCGTTCAGTTTTATTTGTGAACTATCTACTTGTTCTTGCAGAGCTTTAATCTTATCTATTAATTTGTCACGTTCTTTGCTATATTTATCTTTTAGATTTTCATACATCTTTCTATATTCTGTAGTTAACATATTTTGATTTTCAAATTCTTTTGCTAAAAAATTATATTCATCAATAGATACTACTTTTTCTTTATCTCTTAACTCATTTATTTCTTTATTGAGCTTATTTATTTCTGAACTTTGAAAATCATTAATAGATTTTAAACTATTTATTTGTTCTTGAAGTTGTTTAATTGTAACTCTTGGCATAAGTATTAACCCCCGTTTAGTAATTAATTTATAAACTATACAATTTCAAGTATACATCCTTTATAAATGTAGTTCAATAATTAATTATTAAACATGTGTGATTGCTGAATAATATAAGAATATTCCGTATTAAATCTACATTGAAGTAATGCCGTTCATTAACAAGTATAGTACTATTGAATAAATACCCATTATGGATGATATTACAGGTAATATCGTAAATTTACTATCTCTATACATGTAAAAGTGTACGCCAAATGTAAGAATTATTAAAAGAAACTCAACAGCCCAATAATTAAAAATCATAAATGGAAATCCTATTATGCCAAGTAATACAACCATAATAATTGTACTTTCTGGTTTTTTTATTTCTTTATTTATTCTAAAGAATAGAACTCCAAATGAAATGCCCAGTAAAGCCGAACCTACCCATAATATATCTACTAAATTTATTGGATAATTTGAAAGTTTATCATTAAAAAATAAATATAAAACTATAGACTGTAGAATTATCATTATAGTAACAATAATTGAAATAAACTTTTTCATTAAATATATTCCTCCATCCACGTTTGTCACAATAATTTACTAATCTGACATAAATATAGCAACAATTATTGTTCAGTAATTAATTATTAGCTGAATTCTTTACCTTGCATCATCTTTCTTATCTGTTCCCAAATATCCTGTTCCGAGTATACATTCATACTTCCGTCTTCATCTGGTTCAGTTTCTTTACCAAACTTCTCAAGAATTTTCTTTTCCATATCTGCTGATATATTCAAAAATGACTTTTCTCTTAAATCCTTTATATATTTTTTAGTAACAATCATGGCTTTCTCCCTATTATTTTAATTTTAATATTTGTTCTCTAAGCCTTTTATTTTCATCTTTAAGTTCTTCCATTTCAACTAATTGAATGATTAGTTTTTGCTTATCTTCTTTTAAGTTCCTAATTTCCTCATAAAGTTGCTTTATTTTATCGTCTTTAGCCTTAATTTTATCTTTAGGTGTAACAACTATACTATCATTAGGAACACCTTTCTCAATGGCTCTTAAGCTTAATATACGCTCTTTTAGAATGTCATTATTATATAGAGTAGCCTTAGATACTCCTGCTTCTTCGGCTACTGTTTTAAAGTTAATCTTCTTAGTTTTAGAACGCTTTAATTTATCTATTACTTTATTAACCTTGTCGATAGTTTCTTGGTTCTTCTTTTCTGCAAATTCTTTTAAACCTTCTGTATTTCTATTAGGCTTCTTTATCATTCATTTGCACCTCCAAACTATCTACTAATGGTTTTAAATACTTATATTTAACATATTGTCTCTCCCAAGACCTTTGTTGTTCTAACTCTTTATACCTTGCCATTTCTTTTTCCATAAGGTCTAATTCTTGCTTTAAGATAGGATAGAACTTAACCTCAGTAACGTAGTTGGGACAGTTATAGAAGAAACATCCATCACCATCAGAACAGTTACCCCTTCTAAAGTCATATAGGCATACACCTGTTGGCAAAGGATTAAAACTCATAGATTTAGATAAGTTAGATATTATATCATCAATTTCTTGCTCTGTTTTACCTCTGAACTGTTCATCAAGTTTAGATTTAATTTCCTTTGCTCTAAGTCCAGCAATTTTAGAATCTTTTCCAAGTATCATATCTGAATATATTGCTTTAACTTCTTCCTCTTCTAAAGTAAGGTAATGTGAAGTCATTTCAATAGACACATGAGAAAACTGTTTCATGATATGTGTTATTGAAACTTTTTGTTTTATAAGTTCTCTAACAAATGTTGCTCTAAATTGGTGAGATTTTAATGGATATAAATTTCCTTTATTATCTCTTATATCCCATCTTCTAATAAAATTAGGTAGTCTTTTTTCTCCCCAACCTTGAACTTTTAAAACTTGAACACCCCAATTCCTAACCAAAAATAATTCTTTTAATTCACTTTCTTCTCTTAAGTCTTTAGTATATTCTTCAAGTTCTGCAACGATATCTTTAACTAAATCATTAATAAAGACTTTATGGATTATAGACTCACCTTTTTCAGTTTTACTAAGAGTAACTTCCATATAATCATATCCATCATTCGTTGTGTGAACGCAACCTTGTCGGATAGATAACACTTCATTAATTCTAAGTCCAGTTTGGCTTTGAATTAATATTCCTGCCTTAGTTAAGATATTCTTTTCTTTTAATGCACATTGAATTATTTTATCAAATATATCTTCTGGAATTGGTTTAGTTTTATTTTCTTTTAAAGCCTTTTTTCTATCCCATAAATCATTAGAAGTAAAATCTACAAAGATATTATTTTTAGGTACGTTCCAACCTTTTATTTGACCTATTTTAATAATTTCCTCAACAACTTTTGATGATATATAACCACTTTGATTAGCAATTTTTTTATCTTCTTTAAGCCATAATGAATAATTTAAAAATACTTCTTTAGTTATTTCATTGAAACTATCAATAGTATTTAAATTACAATACTCAATAAACAAAGGTAAACAATTCATATAAACTATTATACTTTGAGGTTTAATTTGTCCTAATTTATAGTAAGAATAAAGTTTTGTTGTAAGTTTCATACCTCCATTTTTTATAAAATTAAAGTTGATTTTCTTTGCACTATCTTTAGTTGTTTTAGCAGTTATAAAAGGTGATAAATCCCATATATCATCAATAAACTTAGAGTTTCCAATAGTTATATTACTATAATCACTTTCAGTAGTTATTAGTTGTAAATTTAACTTAGTTATTGCCATCCTGTATTTCCTCCAATCTCTTTACAATCTCTTTTAGGATTTTAATGGTAGGGAGGAAATGTTCGGCATAATGGTCGCCATAGATATTTCCCTCTAATTGCTTTTCTAACTCTGCTAAATGGTTTTTATGAGCCTGTAAATACTCTGGAGTAGTGATGTATCTACTACAAGTGTAGCATTTCTGCCTTTTCAACAATCTATCGCAAATCTTTCCGTCACTACAAGGCTTAGTGCAATAACCATCTTCCATTCTTGCTCCTTTATCCTTGTTTTCCTTGAACCAAATTAAATCTTTTTTATCTTCTATAACTCTTTCATCAACTTTATTTATATTGCCAATAATACCTATATTCTTAAATACTTCAGCTCTTTCTTTATCTTTAACATCTGCATAACTCTGTTTAGTTGTCATAGGAGAAGAATGTCCTAAAACTTCTTGAATAGCTTTTAAATCAGTTCCTTTAGATAACATATCAGTAGCAAGTGTTCTTCTAAATTGATGTGCTGTAAGATTATAATATTCACCATTTGTATCTTTAATATCATTGTTTTGAATAAATGCATTAAACCAAGGTACTATTTGTTGAAGATATAAATTTTGAATTTTCCCTTTGTTTTTACCCTTTTGAAGTTTATATATGAATAAATAATCTTTTATCTTATCATTAGCCTGTTCTCTTAATTCTTTTGTATGTTCTATCAACTTTTCGACTGCGATAGCACATTCATTAGGAATAGGCATTGGTTGACGTTCCTTACGATTTTTATGGTCATACCAAGTCAATGTGTATCCACTAATTAAATGTGGCTTAACACTATCGATGTTTAATTTAAGCATATCTCCAATTCTCATTCCCGTTGATTGAAGAATGATTATTCCATATTTAATATAAGGATTTTCTTCATCAACTAAGGCTTTATTTATTTGTTCTAAAACTTCATCAGGAATAAAATCTATTTTAAGTTTTCTATTAATTCCTGTATATTCATTACCTGTAAATATCTCGATTTTAGGCACTTCATTAGGCATATATAATTGTCCCCAACGAATTATTGCTTTCACTTTATCCAAATGCAATTTTTGACTTCCATAAGCAAGTGGTTTATTAGTATTATCTGAAATAAAAGTTTTAAGGTATGATATAAATAAACCAATATCATTATTTGTTAATTCTTTTAATGAATTTATATTATTAATTACTAAGAAATTATTAAATAACTTTAATCTATCATTATCGTCATATAACTTTTTTAATGATTTATTACCTTCTTTATAGTTTCTCCAAACATAAGCCTTGACTACATTTTTAATGCTATCACTCTCAATATATAAAAAATCAAACTTAAACTTTCTACCATAATATTGTGAATTGCTATCATTATCTATCAATTCCCACTTATCACCATTAGGCATTTTACTTGCCATTTGCTCCACCTCCAATTAAAGAACTCTTATTCCAATATCTACTTAAATTATCTTCAAGATATTGATTTGAAATATGAGTATATTGTTGGGTAGTTGTGATATGTTCGTGTCCTAATATTATTTTAACAACACTAATATCCATACCACTTTGGACTAAATCAGTTGCACAAGTATGCCTTAAATCGTGGAAATTCAGTTCTATTCTAGTTTTCTTTTTTACTGTATTAAACACTTCATATATTCCTCTATAAGTTAACGGTTTGCCTAAATTTTGCTTTTGCTGTGATACAAAAATATAACTATGTTCTGTATCTATGCAATTTCTTTCTTCCATTATGAAATTATCTATTTCTTCAAGTAGAGCCATTGGAATATATAAGTTTCTTCTTTTACCTTTAGATTTTATATTTTCTAACATTCCAATTTCTTTTGAAGTATCAGGATAAGGTATATCCTCAATTTGAAGTTCTAAAACCTCACCAATTCTTGCACCCGTAAGGTACATTATTTTAAATATTAACTTATCCCTCCAAGTCGGAAGTGTATTTAAAAATATTTCAGCATCACTGTCTGATATTAACTTAAAAGTAGTTTTACTTTCTTTAACTTTAAATATTGATTGCTTAGTTTTATTATTACTTCTTGCATGATGCAAAAGACTTTTAAACATATCAAATGGTCTATTTACTTCCTCCATTATGATAGGATTATTTATCTCTCTAATCATTCCGCAATACTTATAAAAGTTATAAACTGTGCTAAGTATTCTATTTATTGTTTTACCTGTACGCTTACTTTCTGTATATACACTAACTACGTTATCGATAGCATTAGGCTCTCTAAGGTATTCTATAAACCCTCCTATAATCTTAGGTGTTACTTCATCATATTGATAATGCTCTCTATTCAAGAACTCCCAATATATCTTTAAATCTGTTCCATTAGCCTTTATAGTGTTAAATGCTCTATCTTTTTGCCTAAGGTATTTCAAGTAGTCATATACTGGCTTAACCAACCTCATACTGTTATCTAACAAAATAACAATATCTTTTTCTTTATATCTTATCGTGTGTAATTCCACTTCTTTTGTTCCTCCATACTTATTTTATATGTCTAACAAGTTCATACTATCATTTTAACACTTATACCTAACCTATATCAATGATAATATTACCTTATTAATATTTATATCAAGCATGGTACTCACTTACTCTTATACACTCTCTATCTATACTATCTTATCCTTGTATAATACTACTATTCTGTATAGTTATATTATTATTTACTATCTATACTATAATCACTAAAGATAACAT
>NZ_JABBNI010000042.1 GCF_012926525.1 Clostridium muellerianum | reverse complement strand
CAGCCCTAATATTTCTTTATATATTCTTCCCAGGTATCTGGATAAAGTTTTTTAATCTGTGATAACTTATTTTTAGGAATCTTAGTGTTCCAATAATTTACTCCTTGATTGGCAAATTCCTTAACAAATTTCCATAAAAATGAGAGTGAACGGTAGGTATGTACCTGGATAATTCATCTAAACTTAGTGAGAGAAACAAAACTCTAAAGAGAAAGCGATTCACTTTAAATCAGAGATTTAAGTTCTCTGCTTTTCTCACTAAGTAAGATTCATTGATATTTTCTTTTTGTTCTGCTAGTATCTTTATAAATTTTTTATATTTGAGGAACAATTAGTTAGGATTTTTTCCAAAGGTCTATCTCTTTTGTAATTTCACTAAATAGACATTTAGGTTTCAAAATTTTAAAAGGAATGACACCCTTCCTTGTCTTTTTATTTGTTCATATGTCAAGTGGTCACAATCCTTATAGCTAAGGTTATCCTGAGTTTTTATTTGATAAAACCAAAAAAAGGATTAGGATCTGTAATTACTCCTAGTTCAATTACTACCTTAGTTATGATAGATATTATTAATGTTGTTACAATTGATATCAATGCTGGTTTAAACATATAATGACGTGCACTATTCCCAGATATATTATAATGATATAAATTGCAAAGAGTACCTACAATTGTAGATATTGCTAGTGCATCTACTTTTATTGGTATCAAATATATTAAGCTCGGAATACCAGTGATCCACAAAGATATAATATATCCAATCACATAACAAATCACATAATAAGTTAATTTGTATTCGTATTTCTTTTTATTCTCTTTATTTAAACTTGTTTCTTTTTTCTTATTTTTCATTATTACCTCCATACGCACTATTTAGATGTAGGTCTTATTTATTATAAGCATCAGCTGAGTCAGTGAAAGATTTCACTGTACCATTTTCATTAAATGTATTTCGGATATCAACTCCAGTAAAAATAAAATCTTTTTTACCAACTTTACTAGGATTAAAGCTTTTGATATCAAAGACTGGATCTTCAGTTATTACACGCTTTAATATCATTGGTGTTTTACTATTTTTGCCAATTACTTGAGTAGTAGTTACTGTTTTACTACCTTGTCTTACAACTATATCTTCTGTTTGTAGATTTTCTTTAAATGCTTTTGCTATATTAGCTTTTCTTGGTATCTCTCTAGTTTCTTCTTTAACCATAGTTGTTTGCAATGTTTTAGCATCATTTGCTAAACATAAAGTAGCAGTTACCATAGAAGCTCCATTATAAGCCAACTCTCCTTTTACTGGTCCTAGCCATTTTTTATATCCTGATTTTAAAAGATTTATTGAATCTCCATTTGGATTGACTGCTGCATTCTTTAATTTACTTAAACCTTCAACAAAACTATTTGATCCATCCCCCATTAAATAAATACCTGTTGGAACCGCAATACCAGTACCTAAACCCTCTGTAAGAACACTTCCACCTGTCATAACTGTCCAACCAAATGGAACCTCAGTAGCACCACCTGCAGCTTCACAAGTACCATCAATTACCAAATCAGCTCTCTTTCGAAAAGCTATCGTGTTTGCATAATCAGGACTTAGTACGATATTCAACGTCATATTTAATTCGTCTATATAATCTTGTCTAGTACGAATTATGGGTAATGTCCACCACCGTCCTTCATCTACCTTATCAGTATCGTTCATTGTATTTATTTGTTTCATTAAATACTTTATACGTTCCCTTGTATCTTTGTCATATATAGAGTCCAGATCCAATACGTCACCTGTTCTGGGATCTTCTATATAATCCTCAGTTTTATATAATACTGATTTCTGTTGAAGCATTGATAATGTCAATTTTATATTTTCTGCTTCATCTGCTGCTTGTTTTTTCAATTGAGCATATTTCTCTTCACCTAATACTTTTTCTACATATGCTAATATCTCTTTTTCTTCATTAGTCAAGCTATCAGGATCCTTCAGCATTAATTCTATTACTTTATCCTTATCTACTTGTCCATTTTCTGAAATAATGGACATACCTCTAATTTTAGATATTCCTTCAGTTATTCCTGATATTTTTGAAAATACTGAGCATATATTATCTTCCATATCTCTTACGCTATTACAATATTCATTAAAGGAAGCTTTAAAATCTGTCAAACTTTCTGTTTGATTTCTTAGTGAAGTTTGTAAATTGAAAACATCACCTGCAATCGGAAACGTTGTAAAGGTCAGGCTATTTACCAAATTTAGTATTTCTACAAATTTAGAATTCATATTTCTATAATAATCGTTTGTACATTCATCAATATTGTTGTTTATTGGAAATTGCCCTCCATATTGAAGTGAAATAATTCCTGAATCGTCATTTGTAAGAGCTACTCCGCCTCCACTTCTTTTTATGCAGGCTTCAAAATTCTCACTTCTCTTCTTCAATTGAATTGCTCTTGGCTTTTCTTGACTTTCTAAAGCATTTTTCTCATATTTCATTTTTTCTATTAAATTTGTGTAAAATTCCTGCTTTTTAATATGATTTTCCATAAATTTATCTTTTGCTTCACCTGACCAACCTTGGTCAGTAAGTTCTTTAATTGCCTTATTGATATTTTCTTTTTGTTCTTCTAAATCCTTTATTGTATTTTCATATTCCCTTATTGTCGCAGTTAATTCACCTATGTCTAAACTAAAGTCCATTTCAGGTCCTCCTATTAATTATGGTATTAATCATCTTCACTATGATATATAAATCTTCTGTTTCACATATTGCTCTATTTGGTTATGTATTCAAGTATATCTGTATAAATTTTAGTCTCTTTACTATTTACACCCTATCTATAACAAATTGATCAGCAATCTCAATTTTCATTAAATAAAAAAACTTTAGTTTTTTAAATCTAAATGTCCATCTTCTTTAAGATCTATTTCTAAACCAAATATTTTAAATTTTTCTTCAGCTTTTCAATTGCTTCTGTATCTCCTGATTTAACAGCAGTTCTATATAGAAAAATAAAAATTGAAATAAAAAGAATTAACATTGGTTTTTTAACATTAATTGTCCTAATTTATTCTTATCTACTTGTCCATCTTCCGAAATAACAGAAATACCTCTAAAATTAGATACTCCTTCAGTTATACTAGATATCTTTCCAAATACTGAACATATATTGTTTTCTATATCTCCTACGCCACTACACTATTTATTAAAACTTAGTATTCATAAAAGTCGTGGTTGAGCCATAATTTTTGCAAATTTAGTATGCCTTTTTTATTTATTATTTATTTTTCACATCCAAACATACCCAAAAATGGTCTTATATCTATAATTATATTATATTTTAGTAGTATTTGAAGTAATATTACTACTACTACTAATAATACTAGAGATATAATTCCATAAACAACACCGTTCCAACGTATTTCTATATCAGTTTTGTTTGGCTTTTTGGGTACTTTTGATAAAGATGTTATAAGTATAGATATGCACATAGCATCTACTTTTATAGGAATTAAATAAGTAAGTTTAGGTATCCCTGTAATACATAAAGATATAATGTAACCTATAATATACCCCACTAAGATAATTTTCCAGTTTATCTTTCTCTTGTTTGGTTTTTTAATATAATTTTGACTCCAATTAGTGATTTTCTTTTTTTTACTCATAATATCTATCCTCTTTTAATCTTCATTTGGTAATAAACTTGATTGGACTGATTGTGCTGTACCTTTAGTATTTCTTAAATCTACTCCTGTGTAAAATGAATTTTTAGTAAAATCCCATGTATTGAGTAAAGGGTGTTCTGTTATAGTACGTTGTAAAATCATAGGTGTTTTAGTAGATTGATCAATTACTTGTATTGTATCTACTGTTTTCTTAGTTGTTCCATTAATTGTTTTTGTCGTTATAGTTTCTATAGGTAACTTTAATCGTTCTGCTTTTGCTATATTTTGAGGTCTTGGTACTACTTTAATACTATCTTCTCCTATTATCTTTGATATACTTTGAACATCACCAGCTATACAAATTCCTCCACATATTAAAGAAGCTCTATTATAATACATTTCTCCATTTTCATCGCCGAAAGATTTTTTATAAACCCAGTCTCTTAATGGATTTATTGTGTTAAATTTTTTACCTGTTAAAGCATTAACTACTTTAGTTCCACCTTCAGTCATTGCACTACTACCATCTGCCATTAAATATCCTCCTGCTGGTATAGCAATTGGTGCAGCTAATCCTTCTGTAAGAGCTGCCCCCCCTGTTGCTACAGTAAATCCTAAGTCTGTTTCTGTATAACCTCCTATAAACTCCAAAGTTCCATCCAAACCCATATATACTCTATCTTTTATTTCTTGTTTTTTAGCATACTCACCACTTTTTATCTCCGATAATGTCTTAGCTAATTCACCTTCAAAATATTGTCTACTATAGACTTTCCAAAACATCCAACTACCTTCATCATCACTCAATTCATTTTCCTTAAGCCAATTTAGTTTATCAGCTAAATAATTTATACGATGTAAGGTTTTTTTATCAACATTTTGTAAACTAATCACACTTCCTGTTTCTGGATCTATAATATAAGCTATAGATGATGGACCATAACTACCGGTCAGATTCATTAATTGAGCTAAATCCTTCTCTTCCTTTATTGCTTGTTCTTTCAATTCAGCATATTTCTTTTCACCTAATACTTTTTCTAAATATGATAACATCTCTTTTTCCTCATTAGTTAAGCCACTAGGATTCTTTAACATTAATTCTATTACTTTATCCTTATCTACTTGTCCATTTTCTGAAATAATGGACATACCTCTAATTTGGGATATTCCTTCAGTTATTCCTGATATTTTTGAAAATACTGAGCATATATTATCTTCCATATCTCTTACGCTATTACAATATTCATTAAAGGAAGCTTTAAAATCTGTCAAACTTTCTGTTTGATTTCTTAGTGAATTTTGTAAATTGAGAACATCACCTGCAATCGGAAACGTTGTAAAACTTAGGCTGTTTACCAAACTTAGTATTTCTACAAATTTAGAATTCATATTTCTATAATAATCGTTTGTACATTCATCAATATTGTTGTTTATTGGAAATTGCCCTCCATATTGAAGTGAAATAATTCCTGAATCGTCATTTGTAAGAGCTACTCCGCCTCCACTTCTTTTTATGCAGGCTTCAAAATTCTCACTTCTTTTCTTCAATTGAATTGCTCTTGGCTTTTCTTGACTTTCTAAAGCATTTTTCGTATACTTCATTTTTTCTATTAAATTTGTGTAAAATTCCTGCTTTTTAATATGATTTTCCATAAACTTATCTTTTGCTTCACCTGACCAACCTTGGTCAGTAAGTTCTTTAATCGCCTTATTGATATTTTCTTTTTGTTCTTCTAAATCCTTTATTGTATTTCCATATTCCCTTATTGTCGCAGTTAATTCACCTATGTCTAAACTAAAGTCCATTTTTATCCCTCCTATTCCTTGTAGTATTAATCATCTTTGCTGTGATACTCAATATCCTCTATTATCATTGCATTTTTTTGAGATTCTAATTGTTCAATTTTAACTTCACACTTTTTAACTAATTTAAGTAATGAATATATCATATGTTTATTTTATACTCTGCTTTATCAAGCATAGAATTATATCCTTTATTTATTGCAAGACCATCACATATTATAATTACTAAAATTGACACAATAATTATTATTCTTCTTCTCATGTATACCATCTTTCTTTGCTACTTTAATAACTCTTTACTAATTTCATATAAAGAAGATAACAAATCAAATATACAAACTTTTGACTTGTTATCCTTTTAATGTGTCTTAATCAAACATAGTCCTAATATTTCTTTATATATTCTTCCCAATCGTTAGGATGAAGTTTTTTTATCTTTCCAAGTGTACGATCATCAATTTTAGCATCTTTATAATTTACACCCTGTCTAACAAATTCATCAACAATCTCCATTTTTATTTTGTATTCTTTTGAATTTAAATCAAATACCCAATCCTTTAATATATTAACTAAAAAAAGTTTTTCATTCGGGTCTTCATTACCAAAATTTTGTCGTCTATAATATGGATCTGCTACTTTTGCTTTTTTTTGAGCAATTAAATAATATGCATATTCTGGTGTCTCATGTGCTAACAAAGCATCTTCTGCCGCAGTATCTCCATGTTTTGTTTTATAGTTAATATCAGCACCAGCCTCAACTAATGCCTTTGTTTTTTCAATACCACATCCTATTGAATTCATTAATGGACTAGTTCCTGAATCTATATCATTGGGATTATTATTAACATAATTCTTATTAGGATTTGCAGCATAATGTAATAAAAGTTTCACATATTTAGGATCTTTTTTATCATTATTATCTATCCAAGAGTATGATGCTGCTAAAAAAAGTGGTGTTTCGCCTTCCTTTGTTGATATATCAGGATTTGCACCACACTTTAGCAATGCTTCTGCTGATTTATACTTTTCCATTCCTACTGACCATAATAATAAAGTAGCTCCATATTTAGGGTCCTGGTAATTTAATAACTCTGGTTTATCTTTTGTTATTTTTTTATAGTACTAGTTTTTTCACTTTTTACAGCTATAGCTAGTTCCCATGCTGGAGTATCTTTATAAATATTTATATTATTAATTTGAAATTTTCCATTCTCAGCCGCTTTATCAAGCATAGAATTATATCCTTTATTTATTGCAACACCAGCACATATTATAACTACTAAAATTGACACAATAATTATTATTCTTCTTCGCATGTATGCCCTCTTTCTTTGATCCTTTAATAACTTTTTACTAATTTCATATAAAGAAGATAACAAATCAAATATATAAACTTTTCACTTGTTATCCTTTTAATGTGTCTTAATCAAACACAGTCTTAATATTTCTTCATATATTCTTCCCAATTGTTAGGATGGATTTCTTTTATATGTTCAAGTGTATCATCAGAAATCTTAGTGTCCCAATAACTTACTCCTTGATTAGCAAATTCTTTAACAATTGCCATTTTCATTTTATATTCTTCTGATCCTAATTCAATAGTCCAGTCTCTTAATCTATCTACTGGATAAAATTTTCTATTAGGATTACTAATATAATAGGATTCATTTACTTTTGCTTTTTTTTCTGCAATTAAATAATATGCATATGTCCTCCTTTCCTCTGTAACATTTCCTCCTCCGCTATCCAATGCACAAATTGCTGCAGTCTCTGCTTTTTTTGTTTTATAATTTATATCAGCTCCTGCTTCCACTAAAGCTTTTGTTTTCTCAATTCCAGCTGAAACTGAATTCATCAAAGGACTTTTACCACTTTTTATATCATCATCATTTCTTCCTAT
>NZ_JABBNI010000041.1 GCF_012926525.1 Clostridium muellerianum | reverse complement strand
ACTTAAAGATCAATTAGAAGTTCTTAGAGGTAAATTATATGAAAAGTTATAAAGTTACATTGATTACATATAAACAATGTACAAATTAAATGAATTCAATTCGTGTAGCCTAGGCTACACGAGATATGAAAAGGAGTTATGATTATGAATATTTATATAAGCACAAATATGTATAAACCTAGTGAGTTAGAAAAAGTTTTTCAACTAATAAGAAAAGTTAATGATCCAAGTGTAGGCATAGAGCTTTTTCCTGAGTGGCATGATAAGCAGTTTATTTATACACTTAGACACAATTTGGATAAGTTAAAAAAGAGTCCATCTACATTACATGGACCATACTATTATACAGAACATTCTAAAAAAAATGGCACTATAGAATATGAGAGATCACAAGAGTATTTTAAAAGAACCTTTGAGCTGGCAAAAAAAATAAATAGTAAATATATTGTATACCATCATAATAATTGTGAAGTGAAACCTGAAGACAGAATGGAAATGGTAAACAATTCAACAGAGAACTTGATGGAATTAAATTTACTAGCTAAAGAATATAATATAGGCATTGTTGTTGAAAATGCAGGTGTAATTTCCCGTAATAATGTTTTGTTCAATGAAGAAGAATTTATTGAAATGGCAAGGAGTATTGATAATAATATATTAATTGATGTTGGGCATGCCTTTGCAAACAACTGGAATCTAGTTAAAGTCATAAGTGAACTAAAGGATAAAATTGTGTCCTATCATCTTCATAATAATAATGGTGTAGAAGATAATCATAATAGAATAAGAGATGGAAAATTAAATATAGATGATTTTTTTCAAAGTTATGCAAAATATACTCCAAATGCAGCCTTGGTCATTGAATACAGTAAAAATTGCAGCAGGTATATGGAAGATATTTTAGAAGATGTAAAGGAAATTAAAAAAATAACAGCAGATAAGGTGAAGTTTCCAAGTGCCATTTAGAAATTTTAAAACTGAAAAATAAAATAATTTATAATATAAACAAGTCGCTGAAGTTTTATATAATCAGAGGCTTGTTTTGATTTAAATTGATCCCTCACCATCACAATAAGTGCTTGTAAGTAAAGTTAAAATAATATAAAATATTAGTTATCAAAAAGTATCTCAACACTGTAGTAGTACTTACAGCTTTATAGGAGGATCAAAATGAATCCGCAATTGGATGTTTTATTAGTTGATGATGAGAAAATATGTTTGGATATTTTAAAATCAAATTTAAATGTATTTAGCTATGTTAATGTTGTAGGAGAGATTAATAATGGTGAAGATGTTGTTGGTTTTTTGCAAAAAAATCGAGTGGATTTGATATTTTTGGATATTGAGATGGAAGGCATTAGCGGCTTCGAAATTGCAAAGCACATACAATTAACTTATCCTGATATAATGATTATATTTTTGACTGGTCATGTTAATTTTGCTTTAGATGGCTATGAATATCAGCCAGTAGATTTTCTTATAAAACCGGTAAATTTATTAAGGTTAGAACAGGTTTTATCAAGAGTAAAGGATTTAAAATATAATTATAAGGAGAAAAAAGAAGCTCAGATAGGAGTTCATGTTGAGGGCGGGCTGGAAATTATTAATGTAAGTGATATATTATACATAGAAAAGGTGGGGCGAAAAATATATATTGTCTGCAAAAATGATGAAAAATTTACTTCAAGTGATTCATTGCAAAAATTAGAAGGAATTTTCGCAGAATACAATTTTTTTCGTTCGCATCAATCATTTTTAGTTCCAATAGATAAGATAAAAAGCATACATATAGATGAATTTAAAAGAGCTTATACCCTTCAATTAAAAGATGTGAAAGAAATACTGCCCTTAAGCAGGGGTAAGTATAGTGAATTAAAAGAGTTACTAATACGAAAAGGAATGAAATTTTATTAATCTTTATGATAAAAAAGTAATATTCTTTTCTTTGGTGGTGAATTGATTTGAATATTGATTTTTGGGATGTTGTTGGTATTTGGAAATGGGTCTTTTTAATATTTGCTTCACTTTTATTTGGGTTTTCTTTAATTGGACAAAAAGCAAGAAAAATAATGAAACCATTAAGTATTGCAGCTTTAATTATTAGTATACTTTGGTTTTTTTGTAGAATGTTTTTTATACAACACTATTTTTTTATGTGTATGTTTATAATAGTAATTCCCATATTAAAAAGAGTTTTTAATATCTCTTACCTTTTTACAATTATAGCAGCCATGTTGGCATTAATTTTATTCATGATTCAGCTTGTTTTAAGTCAGATTTTATTTAATTATTATTTAAAAGTAGATAGTGTATATTTGAATTTAATAGTAATAACAATATGTGTTTCCTTGGCATTTATCATACAGTGGAAAAAAATTTCTATATTTCCTGATAATGTACAAATGTATTTAATTGCAAAGGAAAATCAAAAAGTAAAGTTTGAATATAATTTACTATTAATGATATTTGTTCTATCTGTAATATTAATATGGATTACATATATTATAAAAAGCTTAAGTATATATCCTGTTAAGGATCAGGTTTATTTAGTTTCTTTTACTACTGTGGTATTTATATTAGTTGTTTACTTTATAAGAGTATTATCTTTTTATGCAATGGAAAGGATAGAAGTACTTATAGATAAGCAGTATCAAACAGAATTGCTTAATCTTATGCAAATAATACGTTCTCAGCGCCATGATTTTAATTTCCATTTGCAGGCCATTTCTGGTATGTTGGAAAACAAAAGCTATTTGGAATGTAATAATTATGTAAAGGCAATGGTAAAAGATGCAAGCATTACAAATGATGTACTGCCTTTGTACCATCCAGCAGTTAGTGCATTACTTAATACTTTTAGAGAAATAGCTGCACATAAGGGTATTCAGCTGGAAATTTTAATATACTATAATTTAGAACATATACCATGTACTGTTTATGAAATAAATAAGGTCATTGGAAACTTGGTTCAAAATGCAATAGATGAAGTTGAGCAGAATCCAGGCAATACACCTTGGATACAGGTTATGATTTTAAAACGCAGCAGTAACAATGTTATAAAGGTATCTAATAGATTGAATAAAGCTCCAAGTGCTTATAAAAATATCTTCAATTTTGGTTATTCAACGAAAACCTCACATGAAGGAATTGGTCTTAATACAGTGCAGAAAATTGTTTCAAAGTATGATGGAACTATATATCTTGAATTTGAAGAGAATATTATTCATTTTATAGCTCAAATTCCTATTAAGTACTAATTATTTTTAATAATATAATTAGAGAAAATACTCGCTTTTAAAGTGTGTATTTTTTTATATGACTAAAAAAGTACAAAATAGACACTGAAACTGCCAGAATAGACAAAGTGTATTGTGAGATAGTAAACAGAATAGTATTATTTATAGAAATAGATAAATTACCTCTAGAGGGACAAGTTTATAGATAAAGTTGAGAAAATTCAAAATACTGCTATGAGGAGTGATGATATTGTTCAAATCTAAAGTATTAGAGATTTATGATTTCAGAAATGTAAAAATTACTGAGGAGTTATTAAAGATAGAAATTGATAAAAGTGAGATAGATAATTCTTTGATGCTTGTAGCAAAAAAAAATGCTGTAAGTATTGATGCAGATGATGAAGTAAAAAAGGGCGATCAAGTTATTGTAGAAATGGAAAGTAGTTTAGATAAATTTAACAGAAAAAACCTTCCAATAGTTGTAGGAATGGGGTTGTTCAATAAAAGTTTTGAAGATGAACTTTTAGGAATGAAAAAGAATGAAGTTAAGTCTACAAATGTTGATGAAAGTTCTGTAACAGTTAAAATTATGAGTATTAAAAGAAAAGTAATACCAAAAGTAACAAATGAAATGATTAAGAAACTTGATATTAAAGGTATTGGTACTATAGATGAATTTAAAAGAAATATTTACAATGAGAAGGTTACAGAGATTAAAGTAGATAAATTACAGAAAATATGCTGGATGGTTTTGGATGAGGCAATTAAAAAATCCAAGTTTTTGGTGTTAGAAGATGATATTGAAAAACTATGTGATTCTGAATTAGATAGATGCAGAGCTATAGCGAAAAAGGAAAATTTGGTTTTTGAAGAAATGACAAAAGAGCAAATGGAAGCAAGAGTACCAGCTAGCACAGTAGAAGAATTTAGGGAGTACCTTAAAAAATATTATGCAGATGAATTAAAAAGCACTCTTACTGCAATGAAGCTTGCTGAGGAAGAAAAAGTTATATTTGATGAAAATAAGTATGATGAATATATAAAAGAGGAGGCTAAGTCACATTATAAAGGTGATATTGAAGCAGCAAAAGCAATGAATCCTTTTTTAAGATATATTTCATTACAATATAGCATGTACTTATATAGAAAAATTGAAAAATATTTTGAAACAAAATTTAACTGTGAGTTTCAGGAATAGTCAAATGTATATAAAAAATTATTTTAAATAGATATGGAGGAATTAGTATGGCAATAATACACGCTAATGAGAATAATTATGATGAAGTTGTTAAGGAAGGTTTTGTAATTGTTGATTTGTATGGAGAAAACTGTACTCCCTGCATGATGTTTTCAAAGGTTATTGAGGAATTAAATTACGAGCTTGATTTTATCAATGTCGTAAAGGTTAATACAACACAAAATGAGAGTATTGCTGCTAAAAATGATGTTACAGCTGTACCAACTATTTTGTTTATGAAGGATGGGGAGGTAATGGATAGACATATTGGTTTTATGAATTTAGAGCAAGTGAAAGAGAAAATAGGGCAGTATCTTTATTAGGTGGAGATTATATTTAAAAGTATTAAAATTCATAAAGCACTTGGTATAAAGGAGAGATACAATGTTAGGAAAAGCAACAATAGAAAAAATTCTCTGTGCTGCTTTGGAAACTGGCGGAGATTTTGCAGAAATTTTTATAGAGGATAAAACAAGTAGTAATTTTAATATGATTGGAGGGGTTCTTGAAAAAGCTATTTCAGGCCGCGACTTTGGTATTGGTATCCGTATTTTAAAGAATGACTATTTTGTTTATGCATATACCAATGAGTTTAGTGAAGAAAATCTTATAAAAGTTGCCAGAACTGCAGCACAGGGAATAAGTACACAGAAAAAGAATATTACTATTGATTTGCGTAAGAGTATTGTTAGAAATATGCATGAGATACGCATTATGCCTGATACTGTAAGTAAAAGAGAGAAAATAGACTGGCTCCGTAGAGCTCATCAAACTGCAAAATTTTATGATTCAGTTATTACCGAGACATACACTTCTTTTTCTGATTCTGTTCAAAATATTATAATTGCTAATACAGAAGGATTGCTTACTGAAGACACCAGGTGCAGAAGCAATTTAGGGATTAGTGTTATGGCTGAAGAAAATTCAATAAAAGAAATGGGGAATAAATCATCTGGATATTTTGGTGGACTTGAATATATGAGGCAGCTTGATATAGAAGCTTGTGCAGTTGAAGCTGCAAGTAAAGCAAAAAATATGTTGAAGGCAGGATATGCTCCTTCAGGGAAGTTCCCAGTTATTATTGGTAATGGTTTTGGAGGAGTTTGGTTCCATGAAGCATGTGGACACGGATTAGAGACTACATGTGTTGCCAATAAAGCATCTATATATGCAGATAAGTTAGAACAATTTATTGCTTCACCTCTTGTAACTGCATATGATGATGGAACACTTACTAATACATGGGGATCTTCAAATATCGATGATGAAGGGGTGAATACAAAAAGAAATCTGCTAATTAAAGATGGAATGTTGAAAGGCTATATTATTGATAGGCTTGGAAGTATAAAAATGGGAATGCCGTCAACTGGCTCTGGCAGGCGGGAATCCTATAAGTTTGCACCTACCTCTAGAATGAATAATACCTTTATTGCACAAGGCCAATCAAAACCAGAAGATATTATTAAGAATACAGAATATGGAATATATGCAAAATATCTTGGAGGAGGCTCAGTAAATCCTGCAACAGGTGATTATAATTTTAGTGTAAGCGAAGGTTATATAATAAAGAATGGCAAAATAACAGAGCTGGTAAAAGGTGCTGCATTAATTGGTAATGGACTTGATACATTGAAGAAGATAGATATGGTTGGAAATGACTTGAAGCTTGAAATGGGAACATGCAGTTCTCAAAGTGGATCAATTCCTGTAACAGTAGGACAACCTACTGTTAGGATATCAGAATTAACTGTTGGTGGAAGAGAGGAGGAATAAAAAATGAATATATTAGAGTTTCAAAAAAGTCTTTTTGAAAAGGGTAAACAGCAAGGTTTTATTGATATGGAAATTTTCTATTCCACCAATAAATCTAATTTTGTTAATGTTTCACAAAACAAAATTAGTAGTTATGTGGTTAACGAAAATGGAGGTGTTTCCTTTAGGGGTATATTCAATAATACAATGGGATATTCCTACACAGAAAAGTTGGATGATGAATCAATAGATTTTTTAATTAAAGAAGCAAAAGAAAATGCAGTGATTATTGAACTTGATGAACAATATGAGCTTTATGATGGTGCTGAAGACTATAATAGCATTAATAACTATTCTAAAAATATCTCAAGTATTGAACCTCAAAAGCTAATTGAAGCTGCTTTTCAAATGGAATCCATTGCTTTAAATAGTGATTCTCGTATAAAAAATGTAATTGAAGCTGGTATTTCAAAATTTGAAAGTGAGGTTGCCATTATAAATACCAAAGGATTGAATTGTCATTCAAAATATACAAGTGTATCAGCATGGGTTTATCTTATGGCCAATGATAGAAATCAAACTACCACAGGTTATTATGATGATTTTAGTCTAAGAGATTTTTCTGAATTAGATTTAAAAAGAATAGCAGAAAAAGCTGCCAGGGAAGCCACTTTGAAGCTTGGAGCAGATTCAATTGAATCTGGAAATTACCCTGTAATTTTTAGACATGATACCGCAAGTGAATTATTAGATATTATAATTTCAAATCTCTCTGGTGAAGCAGTGGAAAAGGGCTTTTCTAAACTTAAGGGAAGGCTGGGTGAAAAAATAGCAGGAGATAATATAACAATAATAGAAGATCCATTAATGAAAAATGTTCCTGGTGCCGCAGCTTTTGATGCAGAGGGATATCCAACAAGAAAAATAGAATTAATTAGAGATGGTAAACTTCTTAGCTTTTTACATAATAGAAAAACTGCAAAGAATTCTGGAACTGAATCTACAGGAAATGCTGTGAAAAATGGATATAGATCTACAATTTCTGTAGGACCGCATAACGTATATTTAAAACCTGGAAAACAATCAGTTGAAAATATAATTTCCAGTATGCAAAATGGTATTTATATTGTAGAGCTTCAAGGAACTAATGTTGGCATTAATTATGTTTCAGGAGACTTTTCTCTCTATGCTATAGGTTTTCTTATTGAGAGAGGAAGAATTGGAAGATGTATTAATCAGATAACTGTTTCAGGAAACATGTTTGACCTAATAAACAATATTGAGGAAATTGGAGATGATATAAATTTTAAAGGATCAGTATCATCGGCATCAGTAAAAGTTAATAATTTAACAATTTCTGGGAGTTAATTGATAGTGTAAAGTTTGCTATGAAAAAATAACGCTCAAAAAATATGCTCGTAAGAGCTCATGAGGTTGCTTATTTTTTCAAAGATAAGATTAGGTTGCTATAATCGCCACCCTTGACTGCATGACA
>NZ_JABBNI010000040.1 GCF_012926525.1 Clostridium muellerianum | reverse complement strand
CTTTACAGTTATTTTGAGTAAAGGTAAAATTATTCATAGGATAATACCTGCCTTTCTTAATTTTTCTCTGCAAAGAAAATTATACTTCAAGGCTTGGTATTATCCATTATTTATTTTTTGGAAACTACAATATGGAAACTACTAAAGTTTCGTTTGTACGAAACTTAGGTAATTAAGAATTTTTATATCAACTTAAATTAAAAATTATAAATTATAATATAACGCAGCTGAAATTTATTTTATACTTTGTATTACAATTTTTTAACTAATTCTTTAAACTTGTTACCTCTAGCTTCAAAATTTGGATATGCATCAAAACTAGCGCAAGCTGGTGAAAGAGTTACTATATCTCCAACCTTAGCAATATTTTTGGCTTTGTTTAATGCTTCTTCTAAATCTTCTTCCATCATTATAGGTATCTTTACACTTTTCTTCTCCATAACTTTTGAAAATGCATCCATTATTTTATTTCTAGTCGCTCCAACTAATATTAATGCTTTTATGTTTTCATATCCTTCTTCTGCTAATACATCAAAAGGAATTTTTTTATCATATCCTCCTGCTATTAAAATAACAGGTTTCTCAAAAGCCTTAAGTCCTGCTAAAGTTCTACTTGGACTTGTAGCTATTGAATCATTGTAATACTTTACCCCTTCTATTTCTCTTATAAATTCACATCTATGTTCTACTCCTGTAAAACTTACAGCTATTTTTCTCATGCTTTCTATACTTACATCATCGCTAACTGCACAAAAAGCAGCAAGTAAATTTTCCACATTATGCATGCCCTTTATTTGAATTTCGTTTAACATACAAACTTCTTTTTCTCTTATATATAACTTATTTTGTTCAAAATGAGCTCCATTTCTAACTTTTCCTCTTATACTAAACCCTGCTACTTTTCCTTTAGCGTCATCGAACATAGAATTTGTTAAATCATCATCTTTATTCAATACTAATAAATCTTCCGACTGCTGATATTTAAAAATATTCTTTTTTGAATTTATATACTCCTCCATGTCCTTGTGAATATCTAAGTGATTTGGACTTAAATTTGTAACAACTGCAACTTGAGGTGAAACGTTCATAGTCATAAGCTGAAAACTTGATAACTCCAGTACTACTCTGTCGTCGCTATTTATTTCTTCTATTTGAGAAAATAAAGGCGTTCCTATGTTTCCACCTACCCAGGTTTTGTAACCTTGCTGTTTAAGTATATTATAAATTAATGTAGTAGTTGTTGTTTTTCCATCACTACCAGTAACCCCATATATTTTTGCAGGACAATATCTTATAAACTCTTCCATTTCGGAAGTTATATATGCACCATTATTTTTTGCATTTACAAGTGCTGGACTATCAATTCTCATAGAAGGAGTCTTAAATATTACGTCAAAACCCTTTAAACTATCCATATAGTTATCTCCTAATACAAGTTTTACTCCTTTTGCCCTAAATTCCTTAGTAGCACTTCCTAATTGCTCTTCACTTTTTTTATCAAAGGCACTTACTTTCGCACCTAGTTTTAATAAAAAATTTATCAAAGGTTTATTACTTATTCCTATACCGACTACAGCTGTATTCTTATCCTTTATAAATTTTTTAAAATCTGAAAAATCTTTTTTCATTATTAAGCCCTCCACAATCAAACTATAAGTAACTATTTTCTTATAATGTACTACTTAATTATACCACTTTAACATAAAATTAAAATTGTTTCACCTTTATTAGTATATATGAATATTAAAAATCTTAATTTTGCTATAATACTAAATTTATTATGATATACATCTACAATATTAAGTTAACTATATGACAAATTTCTTCATATAAATATACCAAGCTTTGTTTTCTATATTCAATATATTTGCTGAACATAGTCGAAATTGTAAGAAAATACTTAATTTAAAAACTTTATTGTAATGTATTGAAACTTTGTAACTTCATATGCTATACTAATTAGGTGCCGTAAGGAATATTAATATAATTCCCCAAGTTTTAATTAAACATATAACATATCCCCATGATTAAACCCTACTTTACCGGATTATTTATCCGGTATTTTTTTATGCCTTTTAATTATAGTTTAAATTCTAACACATACAATGTTTTTATTTTAATAGTGTTTTAAAAACTTAATACAAGAAACTTAAAAAGCTGTGAAATTTAGATCTAGTCGTAAATTTCACAGCTTTTTTGTATAAATTATTTGTTTTATAATAAATTTAAATACATCTATTTAGAATTCCATTTTTTCTTTTATAAACTCTTCAAGTTCGTCTATCTTCATTCTAAATTGTTCCATAGTATCTCTATGTCTTACTGTTACTGTATTATCCTCTAATGTATCAAAATCTATTGTTATACAATAAGGAGTTCCTGCTTCGTCTTGTCTTCTATATCTCTTTCCTATACTTCCTGCTTCATCATATTCTACATTAAATTCTTTTCTTAATTTATCATAAACTTCTTCAGCTTTTTCTGATAACTTTTTAGTTAGTGGAAGTATAGCTGCTTTTACTGGAGCAATAGCTGGATGAAAATGAAGTACTGTTCTTAAATCTCCACCTTCAAGCTCTTCCTCATCATATGCATCAACTAAAAATGCTAATGCAGCCCTATCTGCCCCTACAGAAGGTTCTATACAATAAGGTATATATCTTTCATTTGTAACTGGATCAAGATAAGACATATCCTTTCCTGAATGATTCTGATGTTGTGTTAGATCATAATCTGTTCTATCAGCTACTCCCCATAGCTCTCCCCATCCAAATGGGAATAAATACTCTATGTCAGAAGTTGCATTACTATAATGAGAAAGTTCTTCTTTATCATGGTCTCTAAATCTTATATTATTTTCTGAAATACCAAGACTTAATAAGAAGTTCCAGCAGTATTCTTTCCAATAACCGTGCCATTCCAAATCCGTACCTGGTTTGCAGAAGAATTCAAGTTCCATTTGTTCAAACTCTCTAGTTCTAAATGTAAAGTTACCTGGAGTTATTTCGTTTCTAAAAGATTTTCCCACTTGTGCTATTCCAAATGGCACTTTTTTTCTTGAAGTTCTTTGAACATTTTTAAAATTTATAAATATGCCTTGAGCTGTTTCTGGTCTTAAATGTATTTCTGATTTAGAATCCTCTGTTACACCCTGATATGTTTTAAACATCAAATTAAACTGTCTTATATCTGTAAAATTCTTTTTTCCACAGTTAGGACATTCTATCCCGTTATCTACTATATATTGTTTTAACTTTTCATTACTCCAGCCATCAGCACTAGCCTTTTCCACTCCGTTTTTAGTCATGTGTTCTTCAACTATCTTATCTGCTCTAAATCTTCCTTTACATTCTTTACAATCCATAAGAGGATCTGTAAAGTTTCCAATGTGACCTGATGCAACCCAGACTTCACTGTTCATAAGAATAGCAGAATCTATTCCTACATTATGCTTATTTTCATGAACAAACTTCTGCCACCATGCTTTTTTTACATTATTTTTTAATTCTACACCTAAAGGACCATAATCCCATGTATTTGAAAGCCCTCCATATATTTCTGATCCTGGATACACAAAACCTTTATTTTTAGCTAAAGCCACTACTTTATCCATTGTCTTTTCTACTGCCATTATAATTACCTCCTAAAGTTTATTTTTAATTTTAGTAGTACTAGTAATTGACTATTAAAGTATAAAAAAAGACCTACCTTTAAAGAGACGAAAATTACTTCCGCGATTCCACTCTTTTTGGCATAATCCCTACTCTTTAAAAAACCTGCTCAAAAGCTCCTTTCATAAATAAAACCTTAATTGTTCGCACTTGCCACAATCTCTCTTATAAGTTTTTATTTATTACTTTTCTTCATCATTGCAAAAATATTAGATTATATAATAAAAAAAAGACCCTACACCTTAAAGGGACGAAAACTTATTTCCGCGGTTCCACCCTTTTTGGCACAAGCCCTGCTTTCTTACATTTTGTTCAGAAACTCCTTCATAATTAAATCTTAATTGTTTTCACCTGCCACAATCTCTCTTATAAGACCTTCATTATTACTTTTCTTCATCATTACAAAATATTCAATTTTTATTAACTTAAATGTTATTAAATAAAAAAATGGCTCCGCGAAAAGGATTCGAACCTTCAACCTATCGGTTAACAGCCGAGTGCTCCACCATTGAGCTATCGCGGAATATCTTAACTATATTTATTATTATACCAAGTTTTTTTTAAAATGCAATAGTCTTTTTAAGTTTGTTTGCACTTTTTTAAATTTTTATTTATATTATATATCCATTTATTAATTTTATGCATAATTTATTGCTAATTCTTATCACTAGTGCTTAAATTGATGCATAAAATAATATTCATCCTAAGCATTTATACTTAAGATGAATATAACACTTTTTATTGTTGTTCTGGTTTCATTGTTGGGAATAATATAACATCCCTTATAGAAGAAGAATTTGTTAAGAACATTATCAATCTATCTATACCTATACCAAGCCCACCTGTTGGAGGCATTCCTATTTCTAATGCATTTATAAAGTCATTATCCATCATATAAGCTTCGTCATCTCCAAGTTCCCTTTCCTTTAATTGTTGAAGGAATCTATCTTTTTGAACTATAGGATCATTAAGCTCCGAATATGCATTACATACTTCTCTACCGTATACAAATCCTTCGAATCTTTCCGTAAATGCTTCATTTCCTCTCTTCTTCTTTGTAAGAGGTGAATTTTCTACTGGATAATCACAAACAAATGTAGGCTGCATTAACTTATCTTCGCAAAACTCTTCAAATAATGCGATAAGTATATCTCCCTTTGTACAATCCTTTAATTGTTTCTTTAATTCTATATGTTTTTCCTTTGCAATGCCTCTTGCTTCTTCATCATCTTTTATTGAATTAAAATCTACTCCTGTATACTCCTTAACTGCATCTACCATAGTTAATCTTCTCCATGGTGGTGTAAAATCTATTTCTGTATCTTCATAAGTTATTTTTGTAGTTCCTAGGACCTTCTCACATACATAAGCTACCATATTTTCAGTTATTTCCATCATATCGTTATAATCTGCATAAGCCTGATATAATTCCATACATGTAAATTCTGGATTATGTCTTACATCCATACCTTCATTTCTGAAGTTTCTACCTATTTCATATACCCTTTCAAATCCACCAACTATAAGCCTCTTTAAGTATAGTTCTGTAGCTATTCTTAAATACATATCTAAACTTAATGCATTATGATGTGTAATAAATGGTTTTGCAGCAGCACCACCTGCAATAGTTGAAAGAATAGGTGTTTCTACTTCTAGATAATCTTTATTATCTAAAAAAGCTCTTATAGCTTTTATTATTTTAGTTCTTTTTATAAACGTATCTTTAACATCTTGATTCACTATTAAGTCTACATACCTTTGTCTATATCTTAAATCAGGATCCTTTAATCCATGCCACTTTTCTGGTAATGGTCTTAAGGACTTAGCCAAAAGTTCAAAATCTGTAATATGAAGAGTAACCTCTCCTGTTTTAGTTTTAAATACAGTTCCTGTTATAGATAAAATGTCTCCTATGTCAAAAGACTTATATTCTTTAAGTCTTTCTTCTCCAACATCATTTATCTTTATGTATAATTGTATTTTTCCATATCTATCATGAAGATCTGAGAATCCAGCTTTTCCATGAACCCTTTTTGACATAAGTCTTCCTGCAACAGTAACACTTTTACCTTCAAGTTCTTCATAATTAGATTTTATTTCCTCTGATACGTGTGTTCTTTCCACTTTATATACATCAAAAGGATCTTTCCCTTGTTCTTGAAGGTTAAAAAACTTCTCCCTTCTCTCTTTTATAAGTTGGTTAAAATCCTCTTCTAACTGGTTTAAATTTTTTTCATCATTCGCCATTTATATGCCCTCCAATTTATCTTCTTATGCCAAGTATTTCGTACTTACTTACTCCATCTGGCACTTGCACTTCAATTATGTCTCCTACCTTTTTACCTACAAGACCTATTCCTACTGGTGATTCATTAGATATTTTATTGTTCATAGGATCTGCTTCTGCCGAACCAACTATTGTATATTCAACTTCTTCATCAAAATCATAATCCTTAACTTTTACAATAGAACCTACACTTACTATATCTAGTGAGATTTCGCTCTCATCTACTATAGTAGCATTTTTCAACATATTTTCAAGTTGAATTATTCTTCCTTCAACAAATGCTTGTTCATTTTTAGCTTCATCATACTCTGAATTTTCACTTAAGTCCCCAAATGAAAGAGCAACTTTTATTTTTTCTGTTATTTCTTTTCTTTTAACGGTCTTTAAGTATTCAAGCTCATCTTCTAGTTTTTTCACACCTTCATAAGTCATTACATACTTCTTTTTTGATTCACTCATTTTACTCTCCCCTTTTAATAATTTACTAAGAAACCTTATATAAATAGTACTTTGAGAAATTACTTATTTATATAAAATTACCTTAATAATCATTTAAGTAATTAAAAAACAGCATTATTGCAATGTCAACATTTTCAATTATGTTTAATCTATCCATATTAACAACTAATTACCTTGCACTAAATCATATTAAAGTTTATTATACTCACAAACACTTTTTATATTAGAGTTAATATGTTCTATTTACGCCACAATCTTTACCGAAAATTTGTTTATGTTATAACTTATTCCATTTCACTATTAAAAATTACTGTTAATTTTAATATATTCTTTATATTGTTTTAAAATTGAGATAACCTTTTCGCTACTCTTTTCGTAATTTATAATATCTTTTATTTCTTTATTATTGCTTAAGCTTTTTAAATACCATCCAACATGCTTTCGCATTTCTCGTACAGCCTTTTCCTCTCCTTCATAATAAAGAGCCATCTTATAATGTTCTATGCACATATCTATTTTCTCTTCTCCTGAAGGATAAATTACATTCTTATTTTTATTTTTTTGATGAATTTGATTGAATATCCAAGGGTTTCCCATAGCCCCTCTTCCTATCATTATCCCATCACAATTAGTATATTCAAAAATTTTCACTGCATCATCTGCAGTAACAACATCTCCATTTCCTATAACAGGAATTGAAATTGATTTTTTTACATCAGCTATTATATCCCAATCTGCTTTTCCTTCATACATCTGTTCCTTAGTTCTTCCGTGAACAGTTACTGCATCTACACCTGCTTGTTCCAACTCTTTTGCAAATTCTACAGCATTAATATTATTAGAATCAAAACCTTTTCTAAACTTAGCAGTTACTGGTTTTACTGAAGCTTTTTTTACTTCTCTAACTATTTGAGCAGCTAGCTTAGGATCTTTCATTAATGAAGAGCCTTCTCCATTTTTAACTATTTTAGGAGCAGGACATCCCATATTTATATCAACTAGGCAAATATCTTCATTGTCGTTAAAAAAGTCACAGGCTTTAGCCATTACAAAAGGATCATTTCCAAAAATCTGAACTGCTACAGGAGCTTCTTCCTTTGATATTAACAACATATCTTTTGTATTTTTGCTTCCGTAAAACAAAGCTTTAGCACTTATCATTTCTGTATAAACAAGTTCACAACCATTCCTTTTACACAATTCTCTAAATGCTATGTCTGTAACGCCTGCCATAGGAGCTAAAAAAACACTTTCTTTAAACTCCAAGTTTCTTATTTTCATTATTACACCTGCTCTTTATTTTTCTCATAAATTATTCTAAGACCTTTTAATGTTAAAATTGGATCTATTAAATTCATAAATTTAGACTCTTCACTAATAAGCTTAGCTAACCCTCCGGTTGCAACTACAAGTGGTTCATCCTCTCCGAGATCCATCATTTCCTTTTTCATTTTACTAACTATATAATCAACTTGACCTATGTATCCATATATTATACCTGCTTGCATACTAGCTACTGTGTTTTTACATATTACGCTATCAGGCTTTATTAATTCTATTCTTGGAAGCTTCGCTGCACGTTCAAATAGTGCCTCAGAAGCTATTTTTATACCTGGGCATATAGTGCCTCCCAAATAATCTCCTTTCATAGTTACAGCACAGAAAGTAGTGGCTGTTCCAAAATCTATAATTATAACTGGTTTCTTGTATATTTCCCTTGCAGCAACAGCATTAACAATTCTATCTGCTCCTACTTCTTTAGGGTTATCATATTTTATATTTATACCCGTTTTTATTCCTGGTCCAACTACTATTGGTATAACTTTAAAATATTTTACTATCATATGTTCTAATGAATACATAATATTAGGAACAACTGAAGATATTATTACGCCTTCAACATCTGACGGATCTAATTTATTATGCAAAAATAGATCAAGGACTTGAATACCATATTCATCTGCTGTTCGCTTCGAATGTGTTGACAATCTCCAATCTACAATAAGTTCCTTATCCTCATAAACTCCTAAAACTATATTTGTATTTCCCACATCTAAAACTATAATCACTTAATACACCGCCTTTCAGTTTAAACACATATACATAATTAAAGAGCAGCTCTAAAGCTGCCCCCCAGTATAATCTCTATATGTCAATTTAATAACTTAATTTTATCAGTTAAACTTTATTTGTCAAGACAGGTTTACCTTTTAAACTTATCTTTGTATTTTTTCCATAAATTCTTCACTGTTTACTATATACCTTGTATGAGTTCCTTCTCCTATCTTTCCTTTTTCATCCCATGCCTCTACACTAAATACTAACCTTTTCCTATCTACCTCTATTAAACATGCTTCACATCTTATTTTCATTCCAACTGTTGATGCTTTAATATGCTTTATATTAATTTCGATTCCTACTGTAGTATATCCGCACGGAAGATGCAAATCTACACAGCTCTTAGCTGTATTTTCCATAAGTGCTGCCATGGCAGGTGTGGCAAATACATCTATATTCCCAGAACCCAACTTACTTGCTATATCATTGTCCGTTACATATATTTCTCTTGTAGATGACATTCCTTTTATTACATTAAACTCCATAAGATCATCCCATTTCATCCTAATTTTATTTTAAAACTTCAAAAATACATACTTATTATATCATTGTTGCTAACCTTTTAATATATATTTGCAATAAAATAGAGGCTATTAACCTCTATTTTATTAGTAATATTAAGTTTATATTTTACGCTTGCTCAAATATTTCTTCAAATTCATTAGCTTCAAGTTTTTCTTTCTCTAAAAGAGCCTTAGCAACAGCATGAAGTTTGCTTGTGTTTTCATTAAGAAGTTTTTCTGCCTTGTTATATCCCTCATCTATAAGCTTTCTTATCTCTGTATCTATTTCAAAAGCTACTTGTTCACTAAAGTTTCTTCCTTTTCCTAAATCTCTACCTAAAAATACTTCATCATGTCCTGAGCCAAAGGCTATTGGTCCTAAATCACTCATTCCATAATCCATAACCATTTTCTTTGCTATAGTAGTCGCTCTATCAATATCGTTTTTAGCACCTGTGCTTATATCTCCTATTATAAGCTTCTCTGCTACTCTTCCACCAAGCAATCCTACTATTTCATCTTCAAGTTTAGTTTTGGACATATAAGAGCTGTCTTTCTCTGGAAGATGCATAGTATATCCTCCAGCCATTCCTCTTGGTATTATACTTATTTGATGAACTGGATCTGCTGTAGGAAGTAATTTCATAACTACAGCATGCCCTGCTTCATGATAAGCAGTAAGCTTTCTGTCTTCCTCATCAATTACTCTACTTTTCTTCTCTGGTCCAGCTATAACTCTAGTTACCGCTTCTTCTAACTCATCCATATTTATTTCTTTTTTATCTTTTCTAACTGCTAGAAGTGCTGATTCATTCATTAAATTTTCTAAATCAGCTCCAGTAAATCCTGGAGTTCTTTTTGCAAGCACATCAAGTTTAACTTCTGGAGACAAATGCTTATTTTTTGAATGAACTTTTAAAATTTCTTCTCTACCCTTAACATCTGGAGCTCCAACTAATATTTGTCTATCAAATCTTCCAGGTCTTAAAAGCGCAGGATCTAAAATGTCTGGTCTATTTGTTGCCGCTATCATTATTATGCCTTCATTCGCACCAAAACCATCCATTTCAACTAGCAATTGATTTAAAGTTTGTTCTCTTTCATCATGTCCTCCACCAAGACCTGCTCCTCTTTGTCTCCCTACTGCATCTATTTCATCTATAAACACAATGCAAGGTGAATTTTTCTTGGCTTGATCAAATAAATCTCTAACTCTCGATGCACCAACACCAACAAACATTTCCACAAAATCTGACCCTGATATACTGAAAAATGGTACGCCAGCTTCTCCAGCTATAGCCTTCGCAAGAAGCGTTTTTCCAGTTCCCGGAGGTCCTACAAGTAACACTCCTTTAGGAATTCTAGCTCCCATTTCTATATACTTTTTAGGTAACTTTAAAAAATCTACAATTTCTGCAAGTTCCGCTTTTTCTTCATCAGCTCCTGCCACATCCGCAAAAGTTACTTTCTTTTTATCCGGCGTGGCCATCTTGGCCCTGCTCTTACCAAAGTTCATTACATTTCGGTTGCCACCCCCACCTTGGGATTGTTGCATAAACATAAACCAAAAAGCTACGAGCATTAATATTAAAAGTACCGTTGGTAAATATTGTACCCACATAGGGATTGTTGCAGGCTTAACATAAACTTCTTTTACATCTCCATTCTTAGGATGCTCAGCAATAAACTGAAATAATCTTTCAGAAGGAACAATTGTTTCATATGAGTTACCATTTTTCAAAGTACCATCTACGGTCATCTTATCTTCCTTTACTTGGAAACTCTTTATATTGTTATCTATCCAATACTTTTGAAATTCATTAAAATTAATAGTTGTTGAACTTTCATTTGTTCTAGCAAGCATTAATGCTGCAAGAATAACAAATACAAACACTATAACCCAGGCCGTTGCACTTGAAAATTTTTTCATCACAGGCCCCCCTCTCTTTTTAGGTTAGTGTAAAATTTTTTTACACTATTTTTATAAATTTTCTTTATATATCAAGGGTTACAGAGTTTTTTAAATAAAAAAACAATGACCCCCTATTTCATGTTATAATTGAATCTCTCACCAAACAAA
>NZ_JABBNI010000039.1 GCF_012926525.1 Clostridium muellerianum | reverse complement strand
TGTTAAGCACGCCGCCAGCGTTCGTCCTGAGCCAGGATCAAACTCTCAATTTAAAAGTTTAATCTGTACTCAAATTATTGACGTTAAACTTATTAGTTTAACTAATACTGGCTTATTTAAAATAAGAATTAATTCTTACTTTCACTCTGTTTAATTTTCAAGGACCTAATCGCCATCTAAACTTGATAGCTTTTTAATATTAGCATGATTCAAAAACTTTGTCAACATTTTTATCAACTTTGTTCAAATCATCATCATCTCCCGACGACAGTAGTTATTCTATCATAAATTTTGTACTTGTTATTACGCTAATATACTAATATTTGTATTTAAATTGTTTTTTCTTAATATATCTTTCTTTTTTGACATTATACATGTGTTGATACACCTGGAAAGGTTTATTTTGTTTAATTTTCATTTTCTTAAGAATCTATATATTATTTAGAGATAATTCAATTTCAGTTTTATTAAATAGCTCTTATTTTTAATTTTGTGTTTCAATTTAATAAATGTTTTCTTAACTTTTATATAATATAATAAGTATACATATATCATATTTGTTAGAATAACATAATTGTGAATCAAAATTTTTATTTTGATAAAGCAACATAATTAGTTTTCCTGTGCACTCCAATAAAACTTCTTTAATACATACCCCTTAATATAAGAAACTCTTTAGTAAAATCATCTCAATTATATGATGCCTAATTACATGATATCTATACAAAAATTTATTCTTAACTTTATATATACTATATTACAAATATTGATTTCACTTTTTAAGTGCACGATGTTTTATAAAGAATGTCCTTCTTCAAATAAGCATTTAGGTATTTATTTACAAATCAATCATAAAATTATGTACTTTTTTAAATTTTATATTGACAACTAGTATAACATTTATTATAATAATTTTTGTCGAAAGTAATTTGCTGGAGTGGCGGAACTGGCAGACGCACAGGACTTAAAATCCTGCGGGCTTTAAAACCCGTACCGGTTCGATTCCGGTCTTCAGCACCAAAAGCGAGGTTTAAACCTCGCTTTTTTATTTTTTTACATTCATTGCTACAATATCATAATAGTTTAAAGAACAAACACCGCTCTTAAAATTTTCGCAGGTTATACAACTTACAAACTCAGCTTTATTATTTTTAGCTTCGTACAAAGAATTATAAGCAGGACAATCCTCTCCCACCAACATATACATATCACTACCTAACATTATATCCTCACCTTCTTAACTTCAAATATTCTTTACCCCTATATTCTTCATATATTAACAAATCTACCACACTTATTATTACCAATAACAATTTTATTATAAATTCAGCTTATACCTTATTATAAAAATAATATGACTCAATGGTGCAGTGGGAGTATTTTAACTTTTACTCTGTGATATATAGTAAGTGTTATTAAAGCTACACCTTTTTATTAACATCTATATCACAATGTACTATAATGAATTTTTAATATTAGAATTGCAATAGTTACTACATAACTTTTTAGGTGGAGGTAGCTTTGAATATATGGTGTATAAAAGCTTTTGAGTGAATTTTAGGCATTAGAGCTCCTTAATAAACGGTCAGCTTTTTTACACCATATATTCAATGCAGACTCCACCTAAAAAGTTATGCTGCAATATGCCTATTTTCTAATTTAAAAAAAGCCTTTACCTCAGCTGAATCTATATCAGCCTAGGTAAAGACCTCTTATTTAATTATAAAATTATAATACATGGGTAAAAGCTAACGCAAGTATTACTATTCCAACAAATATTCTATACACTGCAAAAACTCTCATAGGCTTTTTCTTTAAAAACTTAATAAATTTATCTATTACAACTAAAGCTACTACAAATGAAACAACAAAACCTACTACTAAAGCTATTATTTCTGATGAATTACATGTAGAAAGAACATTATGTTTAATCAATGATAATCCAGATGCTCCAACCATCATAGGTATAGCAAGAAAAAATGAGAACTCTGCTCCTGCTACTGTAGAAAGTCCTGCTATCCATGCACCAATAATAGTAGATGCCGAACGTGACATTCCTGGCCAAAGTGCTAAACATTGAAATGCACCTATAATAAGTGCTTGTCTAGCATTTACACTTGAAATTGTAGTATGCCTATTATTATTTCTATACTTATTTTCCGCATAAATCATCCATACTGCCCCTACAACTAATGCTATTGCTACAGGAATTGGATAAAACAGTTTTTCTTCTATCTTATCTTTTAACGGAAAACCTAACACTATAGCAGGTATACATGCTATAAGTATAATAAGCCAAAATCTTAATCCTGATTCTTTAGGCGAAACTTTTCCACCTGGAAAAAAGTTTAATAGAGTTTCTTTTATTTTATCCCAATATAATACAACAACAGATAATATAGCTCCTAGTTGTATAACTACTTCAAACATATCAACATATGCTTTAGGATAAGCTGGCGCTTTAAAGTTTATTAAATTTCCAACTATAATCATATGTCCAGTAGATGACACAGGTAAAAACTCTGTGAGGCCTTCTATTATACCTATCACAACAGCTTTTAATATAAGTATTATATCCATATATTCACACTCACTTTCTTTTTAGTAGTATTCTCTTACAAAAAATTTCACACCACTAATTGCAATAACAATCTTTATTATACTATTTTTAATAGATAGTGCACAACTAATAAATTGTTACAAATATTATGTATTAGGCATATGAAAGAAAATAGCAAGTCAAAGATGTTAGTATATTTTGTGTCAGACAAGGAAACAGGTTCCGCTGATAGTTGTTCTATCAAAGGGTTCTGTTGACGCAGTATGACGCAAAATATACTAACATACTGACTTGTTATTTTTTTGAATATGCCTTAACTTTACTTTAAATTTAACCTTCATTTAGATATTTAATTCCTTCAAGTTTATCCAACCTATTAAGTATGTTTTCCACATGATAATTAAATACTATACTAATCTCATCTCTTTCCTTTTCTTTTAGTGGTTCTTTACTAAACATATCTACAACCTTAGCATAATTACTTTCATTAAGCCCACATACCTTTTCTATTGACTCAATTATTTTAAGATGCATATATATTTCATTGCACACACTAATAATATTCTTTATTTTATCTATACCTTTATTTTCATTTTGTTTTATTCTAAATTCTGAAGTATATGTATTTAAAGTTCCTTGTAATTGTAATATTTCACTTCTTAGCTTATCCAAATTTATACTTTCACATTTACATAGCTTGTTTTCTATAATAATAAACAATCTATCTATAGCAGCTATATAGCCATCGTATAATTTATCCCAATGTTTTGGTGGAAGTACAAAATAATTTACAAGCACAGATACAGTTATTCCTATAAAAGTATCAATTATTCTATTAACACTGTACATAAATGGGGTTCTTCCATTTAAATTTAGCATTATAGCAAGAAAAACTATACAGGATATAGTTACAGATTTATTCCACCCTAATGAATTGCATATAAATATCAAAATTACAATACCAACTCCACAAAGAATCACGTTATCTGGTGCTGTAAACGCACATACAAATCCTATAACTGCTCCAGCAATAGTTCCAAGCATTCTATTCTTTCCAGCTTTAAAAGAATCCGAAACAGAATTTTGCATAGCTATCACAGCTGCTATTGCAGCATAAAATATATACTCTCGATTAAATATATGAGCTAATGCTACACATATAGAAACGGATATTGCTGTTTTTACATTTCTCATACCTATTTTTTTTAATTTCACAAAACCACCAACCTCTTTAGTATAATTTAATTATATAATCTGATGATAAATGTTCATAATATCACAGATTATAACATATAAAAAAGCAACTAGTCTTGCCAACTTCCCAATTAATTTTTTATACATAAATCTAAAAATAACTTAATATATAAAAAACTACTGTCTAAATTATGAAAGTTAAAACTAGGTTACTGATTAATTATGATTTCTTACTATTATATTGTCAAATAATAAAAACTTTGTTTTCACTTAAATAGCAGTAAAAACAAAGTTTTTATTATATTTTCTATGCGTATTGAATTATTTTTGTTTCGGGACCAGCTTGGATTATTTCTTCTGGTACGCTTTTAAACTTTTTAAAGTTTTCTTTGAACTTCTCTGCCAATTCTGATGCCTTATGATCATATTCCGTTTTATTTTCCCAAGTACTTTTAGGATTTAATATTTCAGAAGGTACCCCTGGACATTGTAATGGCATTAAAATTTTAAATATAGGATGTTGTACATATTCGACATCTTTTAATTTTCCCTCTAATGCAGCTCTTACCATTGCTCTTGTATATGAAAGTTTTATTCTACTACCTACACCATATCCTCCATTTAACCATCCTGTGTTTACAAGATACACCTCTGTATTATATTTATCTATTTTTTCTCCAAGAAGTTTAGCATAAACAGAAGGATTCATTAACATAAAAGGTTCTCCAAAGCAAGCAGAAAATGTAGCTTTTGGTTCAGTTATTCCTCTTTCTGTTCCTGCTACTTTGCTTGTGTATCCAGACATAAAGTGATACATTGCAGCCTCTTTTGAAAGTTTTGATATAGGAGGCATTACTCCAAACGCATCTGCTGTTAAGAAAATGATTGTATTTGGACTTTTTCCTATTCCACTCTTTTCAATATTATCTATATAATCTAATGGATATCCTGCTCTAGTATTTTCAGTATATTTATTACTATCATAATCCGGTTCCCTATTTTCATTAAGCACTACATTTTCAAGTACAGTTCCAAATTTTATAGCATTATATATTTCATGTTCCTTTTCCTTATCCAGCTTTATTGTCTTTGCATAACATCCACCTTCAAAATTGAATATTCCTCTATCACACCATCCATGCTCATCGTCACCTATAAGATTTCTTTCGGGATCAGCTGATAAAGTGGTTTTTCCTGTACCTGATAATCCAAAGAACACAGCTGTTTTTTTGTCTGCGCCAATATTTGCTGAACAATGCATTGGTAGTACACCTTTTTCAGGCAATAAAAAATTCATTACTGAAAAAATAGATTTTTTTATTTCTCCTGAATATTGTGTTCCACCTATTAGTATTACTTTTTTATCAAAATTTACTAGTATGAAAGCTTCAGAATTTATACCATCCTCTTTTCCTCTAGCCTTAAAACCTGGAGCAGAAATAACATGAAATTGTGGATTGAAACTTGCTAAATCTTCTAAATCAGGTCTTCTAAATAATTGATTTGAAAATAAAGCCTGTGAAGCATTCTCACATACAACTCTAATAGGCAAATTATATTCTTTCATAGCTCCAACAAAGCCGTCAAATACAAATATATCTTTATTTTTTAAATATTCTGTAACTTCGTCATAAAATCTATTGAATACATTTTCACTTATTGGTAAATTTACATCTCCCCAATTTATTTTATCTTCTATACTCTTTTGTCTTACAATAAACCTATCTTTAGGTGATCTTCCAGTATATTTTCCTGTATTTACAACTAACGCTCCTTTATTCGATAAAACCCCTTCGCCACGTTTAATTGCAAACTCTGTTAACTCAGCTACTGTTAAATTTCTATAAATTGTTTCATTGCTTTTTATATTTATATATTCTAAATTTAAGCCCATGTTATCCCCCCTCAACATTATATAATAATTATTACACCTAGAAGAGAAAAATGCAAGAAAAAAATTATATTTTTTTGTTTATGCCAATTTTTTGCGAATAACCTTGCAAAAGTCTAACACACTTAACCCGTTTTTACAGTAAAATGTTACACTTTTTCAAATGTGCTATACTATTCATGCAAGTTTTTTATTTTTGACTTGCATGAATTAATTGTAATATTTAACTTATTAATAAACAATTACATATTGACGCAATTTTTTAAAAAATTAATTATATTTATTGTAAAAGACTAATGAATTATTATATAAAAAATACACCCTAGACAATCGCCTAAGGCGTATTTAATAAATAAAGTAATCTATATTTTAAAATTCATCCTAATAAACTTTAATTCAATGCATTACATTAAGACATAATAATATAAGTTTACAACTTAAAATCTAAAATAGTGTGAAATTGTTAAATGAATTGCTAATTATCTATACAAGTTTTAATAAAATACTCAAATAAACACTTATTAATGTTATGCATAAATTTTATATTATGAATTGCAAGTGTATACACTATGCTTATATTACTTCTCATCTTTTCTTATCAAGTATATTGCGTACACTATAAGTCCTGCCCCTATAATTTGAGTTAAATACACATGTTCTTTTAGAACAAAAAAAGATACTATCATAGCTGTAGGTATTTCTAGATTGCTGATTATAGAAACCTTTAATGAGCCTATATACTTTATAGCAGAATATAATAAAGTCAACGGAATTATCTCGCATACTACTGCAAGAATAACTATATATATAAAGCTCTCTATTTTAATATTTCCTTCAAATAAAAAATATGGCCATTTGTATAATAGCAGTGATATTAACGAAAATAAAGTTGAGTAGGCATTAATTGATAAAGAATCTATTCCTTCTAACTTTTTTTCAGTATATAAATTCATGAAAGCATAAAATACTGCGCTTAAAAGCCCGAAAACTATTCCTACTGCTGAATATTTAAAACCTCCAGACAAAATATTTAAGGTCAATAAACATCCTAGAAAAGCTAAAAACATTATTAATACTTTTTTTCTACCTAACTTCCGCTTTTCAAAAATGGCAGAATATATCAATACCATTATTGGATAAGTAAATAAAAGCATAGTAACTACAGCCACAGGTAAATATTCAAAAGCCTTATAATAAAATATAGTCATAAAAGTATTTCCTACTATACCTAGTATGGCTAAATTAAATAATTGTTTTTTAGTAACATGTAATTTTTCTTTTTCTTTTATAAATGCTACAACAAACATAAGTAATACAGCTATAATGTACTGTACAGTAAGTAAGCTTATGGAATCCAATCCTGTTTTTAATATTAGCTTAACAAACAATCCTGCAGCACCAAATAATATAGCTGAAATTATTGAATAAATATAACCTTTTTTCAAAACGATCACTTCCTAACTAAATTCAGCTTTAAATATTCTAGTATAATAATAAGCTGAAATACTGTCATCTTTCTATAAAGAAAAATGGTTCTTCTATATTTTAACATTGAACATACCGTATTGTACAATTTATATATTCTATAAAACTCTATAAATGTATTTTATTACTGAAATTATTTTTTTAATACAGGTTAACATATATAGAGAAGAAAAAATAAAGCGGGTGATTATATGAAAAGAAGTACTTATTCTAGTATTTGTATTTTTACAACAATTTTCATGTGTTTATCTATACACTCAAAAACTAGTGAAGATATTTTACACACTACATATTATAATTCCCCTAATAATAAAACCTTAGGTTATAATTACGTAAATTCAGATGTTCAATCCTTATACCCTAAAGAAGTTTTTTTAACGTTTGATGATGGTCCTTGTATAAATAATACACACAAAATATTGAAAATATTAAAAGACAACAACGTAAAAGCCTCCTTTTTTGTAGTGGGTATAAAAGCTACTGAAAATCCTGAGGTATTAAAAGAAATACATAACAGTGGAATGTGTATTGCTGTACACACATACTCACATGATTATAAAAAAATATATAAAAATTTAGATGCTTATCTAAATGATTATGATGCTTGCTGTAATGTTATACAAAATTTAACTGGCAAAACTCCTTCACCTTACATAAGACTTCCTGGTGGTTCTACTAATTTAGTTACAAGCAAATCCAATTTAAATTCTATAAAAAATGCCTTAAATGAAAAGGGTATACGATATGTAGATTGGAATGTGTGTTCTGGTGATGCTGAAAGCCATGTAGTTGCTGTTGATAAAATTAAAAATAATGTCATGACTCAATGCAAGGATAAAAACTTTGCAGTAATTTTAATGCATGATACTTATTATAAATACTTTACTGTAGAGGCACTTCCTGATATTATAAACTATTTAAAAAATGAAGGATATGTATTTAGAACCTTTGATGATGTAACCCCTGCAGAAGAATCCGAAATGATAAAATTAAAGATAATTAATAAATAAATTCAACTGTCGCATTACGCGGCAGTTGAAAATTTTAATTCTTTTTAGTTTCCCTATTTATAATAAATTCTTTAGCCTTTAATTCAAAACTGTCATCTAATAGATCTAGCTCCACTTTTTCTCCATACTTATTAAATAACGCAGTTTCAATAAACCTGTCTGCTAACTCAGGATTTTTTGAAAGAAGTGATCCGTGAAAATATGTACAATAACAATTTTTATATATACAACCTTCATATCCATCTTCTCCATTGTTTCCATATCCAGCAAGTGTTTTTCCAAGAGGCTTTAATTCTTTTCCTATATAAGTTCTACCTGAATGATTTTCAAATCCTACATAGGTTTCATTAAATTCTTCATTGTGTATAACTGTATTTCCTATAAATCTTATACTGCCACCCTCTGAATACACATCTATAATGTTAAGTCCTTCAAGCTTTTCTCCATCAGGAGTAGTATAATATTTTCCAAGTAATTGATATCCACCACAAATAGCTAAAAATACTTTTCCGCTTTCTATGTATTCTGTTATACCTAACTTTTTAGTTTCATTTAAATCTTGTGAAACTATAGACTGTTCATAATCTTGTCCGCCTCCAAAAAAAGCTATATCATATTTTGAAGCTTCAAAAGTATCTCCTAAAGATTCATTAATTACATTCACCTTTATTCCTCTTTGTTCAGCTCTATATTTTAAAATAAGAATATTTCCTAAATCTCCATACACATTTAACAAATCCGGATATAAATGACATATATTAAGTTCCATTATATTTACAACTCCTTATATTTATTATTACTATGAAACCTCTACCAAAGCTTTTTAATAAATCCTTTATTATTTAGGAACTTTCTAAAATTAATCATAGCAGTATAAGTAGCAAGTATATAAACTGTGTCATTACTACACTCTTTTATTTCTTTTAATATCTTTTCATAATCTTCACATATTGCAAATTTATCTTTTGAAAGTCCTGCAACCTTAAGTCTTACAGCCATATCATAAAGCCTTATACCCGAAACCATCACTTTATCAATATTTAAAGAAGATAATCTTTCGAAGTTAACATCCCATATCCATGATACGTCTCTACCATCCGCATAATTATCATTTAAAAGCACCGATAAAGAAAATCTTCTTTCATCTAAGCTTATAGTGTTTATTGCTTCATTATATCCTGCTGGATTTTTAACTAAAATTATTTTTATGTCTTTTCCATGTACATTTATACTTTCCTGTCTTCCAAAGCTGCTCTTTTGGCTCTTTAAAGAATTTATAATTACAGAATCCGAAATCTCACATACTTTTGCAACTGAATATGCACATAATGCATTATATATGTTATACGTTCCTGGTTGATTTATGTAACACTCATTTCCATTTATCATAACTGCTGAACCTGCTGTATTTTGATCCTTTATTTCATCTACAGAATAATCTAATTTAGGCCTCTTATATCCACAATTTTCGCAGTAAAAATCCCCTAAATGATTATAAGTAAGATAATTGTATTTATAAGGGCTCTTACACTTCTTACAAAACTTCGCATCTGCATTTATATCTATTTCTGTCTCTTTATTTAAAGAATCTTTAAATCCATAATATATAGTTCTGTTAGGAAGCCCCAAATCTCCAAGTAAAGATTCATCACCATTTAAAACTAAATTAGATAATGGAACCTTTTCAATTCCTTCAAGAATTTTCTTAAGTGTAGTATAAACCTCACCATACCTATCCAATTGGTCTCTAAACAAATTAGTTACTGTTATAACTTCTGGAGTAACATATTCTGTAACAAATTTTACATTTGCTTCATCACATTCAATAACCGCATACTTAGCAGTTGAACTGCTTGAAAAAGAAAAATGCTCCACAAAACAAGAAACTATTCCTGGAAGCATATTAGCACCTGTATTATTTGTAATTACACGTTTACCACTATCCTTTAGCATATTATAAATCATACTCGTTGTAGTAGTCTTACCATTAGTTCCTGTTATAAGTACAATTTTATAATCTTCACATACAGTTTTTAAAATATTTCTATCTAACTTTAATGCAACCCTTCCCGGGAAATTACTTCCTCCTTTAAATAAAGCCCTTGATAAGCTTATCACCATTTTTGAAACTATAATACTAAAAAAAGATTTAATTTTAATTTTTCACACCACCCTTGTTTTTTTTAGTTAAGAGTGAAGAGTTAAACCTACAACATATAAACTATTAACTATCAACTATTAACTATTACCAACTTATATCTAACTCTAAATATTATAATACAATAATTAGTTTTTTTACATCATAATTTTAGGCATAGAACTCCCCCTACTTCTTAAATCATTGATCAAATTCAAAAATTCGGAGGTATACAACATTTTTTGCATCATACCTAACTTATTTTATCTCATATTATTCTAAAATAGAAGCGACATTTTAGTGCTTTTTTATATAAAATATCTATTGATTTTAGTTTTTATTCGTTAAAACGTTAATATTTTCACAATTACACTTATCTTTGTCCTTATATTTCTTTCTTTTTCTTACTAACGTTGATGCATCTATCCCTAGTTCCTTTGCCGCCGATCTAACATTTCCATACTTTTCAAAGGTAGTTTCTATAAGCTCTTTTTCTAAACTTTCCACAGCTTCCTTTAAACTAAAATGTTCATTCTTTTCAATATGCTCTACTACGCTATTAGATTCTATTTCATTACAATCATGAATGGTTTTTATATTTAAATCACTTCTAAGTATTTTATCACCTGTACACATAATTATAGTTCTCTCCATTATATTTCTAAGTTCCCTTACATTACCTGGCCAATCATACTTATATAAATAATCTAAAGCTGCACAAGTTATTGACTTATTAAAGTTATATTTGTTATTAAATTTATCCAAAAAATACATTACTAAAGGTTTAATATCTTTTCTTCTTTCTCTTAATGGTAATACCGTAATTGGTATCACATTTAAACGATAATACAAATCTTCCCTAAAAAGCTTTTTATCTACCATATCTTTCAAATCTCTATTAGTTGCTGCTATAATTTTTACATCTATTTTAATGGTTTTAGTTCCGCCTACCCTTGTAATTTCGCTCTCTTGAAGTACTCTAAGAAGTTTAACCTGCATATCTAATGGCAGTTCACCTACTTCATCCAAAAATAGGTTTCCATT
>NZ_JABBNI010000038.1 GCF_012926525.1 Clostridium muellerianum | reverse complement strand
TTTGTCATGCAGTCAAGGGTGGCGATTATAGCAACCTAATCTTATCTTTGAAAAAATAAGCAACCTCATGAGCTCTTACAAGCATATTTTTTGAGCGTTATTTTTTCATAGCAAACTTTACACTATCATAGAATTTATTTAATTATATCTATTATACTAGTATTATCATAAATTTAAATTTAATTATACAAAAACAAATTATTAGTTATGAACATAACAAAAATAAGAAGCTAATTGAAACATATAAAATTCTGTCTAAATCAAAATTAAAAAAGCCTTCTTTAGTTAATTTAAATTTATAACTTAAAGAAAGCTTTTAATATTTGTATAAATTTTTTATTAAAAAAATCATATATAAATCATGATATCTTTTATGTCTTATATCATTTTATGAACATACTAATTTTGTATTATATTCCCCAAGCCCTAACTTTTTACTACTCATAATTTACTATTTGAATTAATTATAGCTAGGAAATGTGAATAAAATATAGAAACTTTGTTTTTTTAAATTTGGCTATGCACTTACAAGTTTTCATATTATCTAACTCTTCTTGCTGTTAAATAATCATTTCTTGAAAGAGGCGAAATTTTAATTACATCTCCTGTATGTGGTGCATGTATATAAGCTCCGTTACCTACATATATGCCCATATGGTGCGGATTAGATTTTGTTCCAAAAAACACCAAATCACCTGGTTGTAACTGATCTCTTGATACTCCTACTCCATCATTAATCTGATCATATGTAGTTCTCCCTACTGACACTCCAAAATGTGCATACACATATTGAGTAAATCCTGAGCAATCAAAACCTGGGCTAGGTGAAGTTCCTCCCCATACATAAGGTGTGCCTAAAAAATTTGAAGCATAGGCTACAACATTATCATTACTTATAGGCGAACTTCCTCTAGATAGGGTTATCTTAGGTGCTTCACTTCTTATACTAGTAACCTGATTTACAGCTGCACTTACAGCAGTTTGTTCAGCTGCTGCATATTGTTTCTGCTGCTGTTTAGCTTCTTCTATTAACTTTTTTTGGTCATCTTTATTTTTATTAAGTTCATTTAGTTTATTCTCATTCTCAGATTTTAATGCCAATAATTTCTTATTTTCTGTTTTTAACTTGTCCATCCTATCGGCAATATCCTTTTCTTTTGTCTTATAATTTGAAATAATCTTATTGTCCAAGCTTATGATTTTACTAACCATATCAACTCTTGAAATAAAATCTCCAAATCCGCTAGAACCTAAAAGCATATCCAAATATCCACCAGAACCATTTATGTAAAGTGCTCTCATTCTACTATTAAATAGTTCCTTTTGTTTTTTCATATCAATTTCAACTATTTTTAATTCATTTTCGGAATTCTTTATATCTTGTTCTTTTACTAGTATCTGCTTTTTATTATCATTAATTTTATTCATTACCCCTTCTATTTGGTTGTCCAAATTTTCTATACTTCCTTCAAGCTGTTGAACCTTTGAATATGACTTAGTACTATTTGCTGGCTGAGCAAAAACCACACTATTAACTGCTACTGTAAATGCTAATGTCATTAAAAGTTGCTTTAATCTTCTATTCAATATTTCCTCTCCTAACTTTAATATTTATTCAGTATAAATATGTAAATTAATGCATCTATACTAAATAACATACTTTGGTAAATTGATATAGTATCTGTATTGGATACTTTACACAAATCCCTAAAGCTATAAAACATCATAACTTATTCCAATTCATCGAACTATAAGTTCCTTTGCATTATACAAGATTTTTATGTAGATTTTATGAAGACTTTATTATCAATAGATGATTTTTTATAATTTTCTACTTTAAAGGAAACATTAAATTACTCCTATGCAATTTATAAATATATAAATGGTGCCTTTGTATTGACAAGTTATTATTCCTTCTTAGCGTTATGCCATATGTTTATCACTAAATATATCTTTCAAACATATAATATCTACATATAACTTCTTAGGAGGAAAATAATGAATCGAAACTTAAGCAGATGTCCACTTACATCAAATACTACAAGAATATGCAGTAATAATTCTGTAGATACTGCTGTAGAAGTATCTAAAATTGTTTTTACTCACATGAAACCTAACACTGTTATATTAGTAAATAAAAATAGAGTCTTTGATGGGATAGCAGCAACACCCTTAGTTCATCTTCCAATCAATGCATCTCTCCTATTTACTGATGGCAATATGTTACGTCAAGAAACATTAAGTGAAATTTGCAGATTATCCCCTAAAGGTTACAACGGAATACATGTAATTTTAGTTGGCAATATTTCAAGGAATATATCTTTAACTCTAAATCATTATGGTTTTAGAACATACCATATAACAGGACGTAATCATTTTGAAACCGCTTGTAGAATACCTACTATAAGAAAAAAGTTTCAAAATATTCTTATAGTTTCTGGTGAAAATTACTCTGAGGGCATTATGGCTTCTTACTGGTCTGCACATCATGGAGATCCTATCCTGTATGTACAAAGGAACAGTATTCCTTACTGCACTCTTGAATCTATTAAGAAGATGAATGAAATAAATATTTATATTATAGGATCAACTAAAACTATATCAGAAGATGTTGAAAAAAAACTATCTCAACTAGAAAATGTTAAACACATATATAGAATTGACGGAGATACACCTTATGATATAGCAGTTAATTTTGCTAAGTTTAAAGACTCTAAAACCAAATTTGGTTGGGGAAGAAATTATAAAGAAGGACATGCATTTACCTTCGGAGAACTAGATCATCCAGTGGATATTATAGCTGGAGTGTCATTGGCTCATATGGGCAAGCACACCCCTCTTCTTTTAACTGGAAATAACATGATACCATCTGTGGTTGAAAAATATATTAAATCGATAAAACCTATACCTCCAAAAGATATGCCTCGTCCTCCATTTATGCATGGCTTTATCCTCGGTGATATATCCTATATTACCTATCCTGCACAAGTAATGATTGACAAAACACTTTCTATTGATCATGAATTAATGAGTATGGATTAGAGAAATATAAAAATAACATACCTTAATCATTTATATGATTTTACATGAAAATTTTCCATATAATAATTTAACTCCGGATATCTCCGGAGTTTTAAATATCGCAAAATATAGTCCCAGTCTCATTCTTATGCATTTATCCCATCGCTACCATTTAATACCCCCAGCTTTGTATGAAACTCCTTGTCCTATTGTCGAAGGAGTAAGTGATTCCCACTAAATCATAGATTTAGGCCCTCTGCCTAACTGGAGGATAGCTACTTTACACCCCTGGATAAGTTCTTCTAAGCCTCAGATGGGTAAAATGCCTAAATGGCATTTTACGAGTTCTGTTCTGGTAAGAGGTATTCCTCACAGGCAAACTCCACCTGAGTATAAGAATCACTTGATCACATCTCAATTTTTATATAACTCATAATTCTGTTATGCCAATCTAAACTGTATACCAAAGCCTCCCCTAGGGAAGTTCCAATCAATATTATCATAAGAACAAGCTATACGGCAGGCTCCACATTCAAGACAACCTTCATACCCAACAGTAATATGTCCATCCTTAAATTCATAAACATAAGCTGGGCAAATGAAAGTACAGGTCTTTTCATTACAATTTTCACATATAGACTGATCTTTTATATCTAAATGTGAAACGCTATCAACATTATAAGTATTTAAATACAGCTTATCATCAATATTAACTTTTACTTTTATATCCTCCATTATTTCATCGCCCTCCATATTTTAAATCCATCCATACCCATACTTAATATAGATTTTCCACCAGCCATATGTTTAATAGCTAATTTTTGCTTGTCCCTCTTTGATACTCCATCTACAGTAAACATTTCACTCATTACCTTGTTAGCTGCTGGTACATAATGATTGAAGAACTGTGGATTTTCTTCCATAGTTATGGATGCATTCTTATATTTTTTTAGATCCTTCATAACATAACTTTCTTTAAGTAGCTCCTGGTAATGTGAAAGTGTTTGTTCATTGAATTTACCTAGTTTCTTAGCCTGTATAATAGTCTCGGCGGCAAAACGTCCAGAGGTCATTCCTAAATTTGATCCTTCTCTATGAATACCATTTACAAACTGTGCTGCGTCACCAATTACTACTACCCCGTCTCCTACTAATTTAGATATACTGTTATACCCTCCTTCTGGAATTAAGTGTGCATAATACTCGCATACTTCACTACCTGCAATTAAAGGCTTAATAATAGGATGCTGTTTGATATATTCTAACAACTCATAAGGCTTAACATTTCTCTCACTCATCTGTGAAAGCAAAGCTCCACAACCAATAGATATATGTTCCTTATTGGTATAGATAAAGGCTGTACCTACCATCCCTAAGGTTCCATCCCCAAACATTTCTATGGTTGCTCCCATACCTTTATCCAGGTTGAATCGCTCTTCAATCTTATCTGAAGGCAGCTTTAATTCCTCCATAACTGCAAGGGCTACCTGATCTTTACGCCATTCTTTATGAAATCTAAGATTTTTAGCTAGTAATGAATTTACACCGTCTGCAAGAACAACTACATCAGCATAAATATCTCCATCCGGTCTATCTGTTCTGACTCCAACAACCTTATTGTTTTCTACAATACATTCTTTTACAACAGTCTCATTTACAATTAAAACTCCAGCTTCTACACATTTTTTTGAAAACCACTGATCAAACTTTCCTCTGAAGACTGTAAAATTATTATAAGGAGGCTTTGACCATTCCATTCCTTTATAACCTGTTTTTGTAACAGACTCTTTATCCAATAACCAAAAGTTTTGCTCAACAATAGGACGTTCAAGAGGTGCTTCCTTCCAAAACTCCGGAATAATCTCGTCCATCATATGGCGGTATAATACTCCACCCATAACATTTTTTGAACCAGGATATTTACCTTTTTCAATAACAATAACATTAAGACCTTCCTTTGCCATTACATATGCTGCTGCAAGACCGGAAACTCCTGCGCCTACAACAATAACATCAAATTTTTCAGCCACTCTTTACCCCTCCTTTACAATTGTGCATAAATCTTTAGTTTCTATATTTGAAATATCCTTTAGTACTTCCTTAAAACTATTAATTAATTTAGGTAATACTTTAAAAACATCTCCCTGTATTCCGTAGGTAGCTAACTTCATCATTTCACACTCTGAATCTGTATTTATACAAACTATAGTTTCAGCTCCCTGTATTCCAACAGTATGCTGTATTGCACCTGAAATTCCTATAGCAAAGTATATCTTTGGAGACACAGTTTGACCAGTCTGCCCAACCTGTCGTTTATGCTCCACTAAACCTTTCTCCACAGCACCACGGCTTCCTGCAACTATTCCACCAACAACCTTTGCTAACTCCTGAAGCAACTTAAATCCTTCCTGATTCTGCACACCTCTTCCACCACAAACTATAATTTTAGCATCCTCAAGTTTTGTATTTTCTGACTGTTCCTTAATAATTTCAAGCACCCAGGTTCTAAGAGATTTTTCTTCAATTTTGAAAGTCTCTCTAATTATAGCGCCTGTTTTATTTACTTTAGGCTCTGGCATTGGCATAACTCTTGGACGAACAGTCGCCATTTGAGGACGATGTTTTTCACATACAATAGTGGCCATTATGTTTCCACCAAAGGCCGGCCGACTAGCAAGTAATATTCTTTTTTCTAAGTCGATATCTAGCTGAGTACAGTCTGCTGTAAGTCCAGTTTTTATTGCAGTTGCAACAGCACCAGCTAAATCTCTTCCAGTAGTTGTTGCTCCCATTAACAATATTTCTGGTTTATACTTATCTATTAAATAGCAGAAAGCTCTATTATAAGTCTCAGCCCTATAAAAATGAAATACTTCATCATCTATAACATATACGGTATCCACACCATGTACAAAAAGCTCATGTATTATAGTTTCAACTTTATCACCTAATAAAACTGCACATACCTTTACTTCCAATTTTGAAGCAAGCTTTCTTGCAGCACCAATAAGTTCAAGAGTAACAGAGGCTAACTTGCCTTCCATTTGTTCTGCAAAAACCCATACATCTTCACTATTTCTTTCTGACTTTAAAACTTTATTAGAATCTGCAATTATAACTGCCATCTAACTATTCCTCCTTTTAAGCTATCTGTAAGCTGTTTTACCACCTCATCAATATTTCCCTTTAGTAATTCTCCACCAGATCTTTGAGTTGGAGGAAATATACGTCTAACTGAAGTTGGAGAACCTTTAAGCCCTAACTGACCTATATCTGCTTCAAAATCATTAATTCCCCAAACTGTTGATTTGTAGCGAGCTGCTTTAATCATATTTGATAATGAAGAAAAACTTAAATCATTTATATCTTTTTCAACTGTGATTAGACAAGGGAGCTTTGATTCAACAATCTCATAGCCATTATCAATTTTTCTGTGTATCACCACAGTATTATTTTTTAGATTTAAAGATTCTATTTTTTCTACATAGGTTAACTGAGGTATTCCAAGTCTAGAGGCAATACCTGGTCCAACCTGAGCAGTATCTCCATCAATAGCTTGCTTTCCACAAAACACTAAATCAATTGGATCCTTTTTACTTATTTTTTTTATTCCCATTGAAAGTATATAACTTGTAGCTAAGGTATCAGATCCAGCAAAAGCTCTATCTGAAAGAAGATACCCTTCATCAGCCCCCATTTCAATACACTTTTTAATAACTTCCTCTGCCTGTAATGGTCCCATTGAAATAATAGAAACCTTACCTCCAAACTTATTTCTAATTTTCACAGCTTCCTCTACTGCATGTGCATCATAGGGATTAATAATTGTAGATGCGCTTGATCTATCTAAGGTATTTGTTTTTGGATTCATTTTAATCTCTGTAGTATCCGGTACTTGTTTCACACAAACTAAAGTATGCAACTAAACAACAACTCCTTTAATTTTTATTTAAAATTATTATTTGCAATCATTTTTCATTATTTGTGCTCTATTATATAAGTCTCATGTGAAGAAAAAATAAAGATTAAGTAATAAAAAAATTTGTTTTAAAACAAATTTTAATATGCAGATATTTTTTATATAAATCTTCATAACTTCTACATAACTATTTTGTATATTATACCTATTAAATGTAATTGCACAGTAAAAAGTGTGCATATATACACGACCTATAAATAATTTTTTGATAAATAATAGTATTATTAATATACTGACGAGGTGAATTTATGAGTATTAAAAATATAAGATTAAAAGTATACAATATGACTTGTACATCTTGTGAAAAAATTATAGAAAAAGATTTAAAAAAATTAGTAGGAGTTTTTAATGCAAAAGCCAATTATGGTGATGAATTTGTAGACATAGAATATGATTCTGAACTTTGCAGCTTAAAGGATATAACAAATTGTATAAACAGTGCTGGTTATAGTACTGAGAATTCTTATAAATTTAGATTTGCCAGTATACTAATGATAGCAGTTGCCATTATTCTTATAGGTAATTCTACTGGTGGCTTTGATATGAATAATATGCTTAAAGGAGCAACTTGTTTTGTACTCTTTGTAGTTGGAGTTCTTACCTCCATACACTGTGTTGGAATGTGTGGTGGAATAATGCTTTCTCAAAGCTTATCTAATGAAAGTACCAATAAACTTCAGGCAATTAAACCTGCACTGCTTTATAATTTAGGAAGATTAATATCCTATACAGTTCTAGGTGGAATTATTGGTACCTTAGGTTCTGTACTTTCATTATCCATAAAAACTCAAGCTGCTCTTCAACTGTTTGCTGGTTTATTTATGATTATCATGGGACTTAATATGGCGGGTTTTACTTTCTTTAAAAAGCTTCAAATAAAACTCCCCTGGTCCTTTTGTTCTATAAAGAATAAGCCTAAAACTCCATTTATGGTAGGTATTTTAAATGGTTTAATGCCCTGCGGACCTCTTCAGACTATGCAGCTATATGCTCTTGGTACAGGCAGTGCTTCTAAAGGAGCTCTTTCCATGTTCATATTTGCATTAGGTACAGTACCTTTAATGTTAACTTTTGGTGCAGTTTCTGGCCTGCTAAGCAAAGGATACACTAAAAAGATTTTAAAATTTAGTGGAGTCCTTGTACTTGTTCTAGGGTTAATTATGAGTAACAGAGGTTTGTCTTTAGCTGGATTAAATGTTGTTTCATCTGTAGCTTCTCTTTTACCTCATAACAATCAATCTCTTGCTGCTTCTGGAGGAAATATCACTAAAGCTGTTTTAAAAGATGGAGTTCAGATAGTAAATATGACTGCAGATGGAAATGGATATACACCTAATGTACTGTATGTAAAGAAAAACATTCCTGTTAAATGGATAATAGATGGTAAACAAATAACTTCCTGTAACAATGCAATTGTAGTACCATCTCTAAATATAAAAAAGCAACTAAATAATGGTGAAAATGTAATAGAGTTTACGCCAGATGACAAAGATATAAACTTTAGCTGTTGGATGGGAATGATAACTGGAGTAATTCGAGTCGTAGATAACCTGGATTCTGTTGATACATCTAAGGTAGATCCTTCAACTCCACCAGCTAGTACTCCTAATTGCTGTAGTGGAGGTTCCGTATCTTCTAGCGGTAATTCATCAAATATGCAGCAAAGTCCAAGCATATATGGAGATGATCTAAACAAAGTTCCAACTGAAAGCCTAGTCAGTACTGCAATGGTAATTGGTAAAAATCAAAGTGCTACAATAAAAGGTATTGGTTATGAATTTAAACCTCTCATAATTGTAGTAGATAAAAACATCCAAACTAAACTAACCTTTGACTTGACTGCTTTTGATAACACAGAAGGAAAATTTGAACTTGTATCAGCCAAAACCGCTGAAACCTTTAAATCCTTTGATGGAAAAAAAGGAGTCATAGATTTAGATATTACCTTTAATGAAGCCTCTGGTTATGGAATAGTAAAGGATGGTAAAGTTCTAGGTATTATTGAATTGGTGGATGATATCAAAAAAGCTGACCTTGAAAATATCAGAAAAACCTATATTAAATAAAGCATTATTAAAACCTCTTCGTGTTATGATTTTTTACAAAATCTATATTACCCTAATAATATTCAAGAGTAACTTTGAAGCTGTTCTAATTATCATAATAAAAAACGGTATAAAAAAGTGATTAAATAAAAGTAAACTCTATATTTTTACTTTATTAATCACTTTTAGTTTAATAATTATTTCTCTATTGTAATCTTTGCCTTTTCTAGTTCAACAACATTTCCTATTGTGTCTCCTACCGGGCATCTTTTTTCAATGAATTCGATGAACTCTCTAATTTTTTCTTCTGAAGCATCACTCTTTATATGCATATTATATCTTATTCTCTGGTATCCCGGTCTCACATCTGATAGTCCCATAAATCCATCTGGATCCAATTCTCCTTCTAACTCTACCCAAAAATCCTCCAGACTTATTCCCATTTTTTTAGCAAAAGATGACACAAGAATTGTTTGGCATCCACCTAAAGCACAAAGAACTAATTCAACCGGATTCATTCCAGTATTAGTTCCACCTAATCTTTCTGGTTCATCAATGTCTACCTTAAACCCTCTTGCTTCTGATGTAACTGCAATACCTTTCTTTCGTCTTGTTGTTGCCCTAAATGTTGTTATGGCCATAATACCACTCCTTTATAAATTTAGTTAACATTACAACTACAAGTATATCCCAATCAATTAATACTAAACATTATTTCTAAATCGTATAGTAAATGTAGATCCTTTTCCTACTTCACTTTGAGCTTCAATAGAAGCTGAATGTAGAGTTAAAATATCCTTTACTATGGTTAATCCTATTCCACTTCCTTCAATTTTGTTTCTGCTCTTATCTCCTCTATATAACCTTTCAAATATAAAAGGTAAATCTTCCTTGCTAATTCCAATCCCAGTGTCTCTTATACTCACAATAATATTTTCTTTATCTCTACTTAAATTAACCCAAACCTTTCCTCCGTAATTTGAAAATTTTACTGCATTAGATAAAAGATTAATAAATACCTGCTTTAATTTGTCTTTATGTCCAATTACACTATAAGCTTTACCTGGTCTTATATTATAAACTAAATCTATGTTCTTCTCTTTTAATGCAATTGAAAAATCATCACATACTGCAGATAATAATTCATCTAATAAGATCATCTCTTTATTAATAGAAACTGTATCTTCTTCAAATTTTTTTAGGATATTTAGGTTATTTAAAAGTTTTCCAAACCTAATAACCTCGTCATTTAAACCTATTAACTGTTCCGTATTTACAGGATAAATTCCATCAATCATGGCTTCTAAGTTATTTTGAAGAATATTAAGTGGAGTTCTTATTTCATGAGATATATCGGAAACTAGCCTTTTTCTTAATAAGTCCTGATAATTAAGTTTCTCTCCTAAGGTATTTATACTACTTTTAAGTTTCTTGATCTCTAATATATCTGTTTTTACATCAGTTCTATAACTATAATCTCCATTAGATAGTTTTACTGATACATTTGACACTTCTCTAATAGGTACTGAAAACTGCTTTGAAATATACAGGCTGATAATTATTACAATAAGAAGGCTAAAAAAAATACTTGCAACAATTCCTTTGTTAATAGATAGCTTAAAATTCACATCATCAGTAGACAATAATACTGAAGAATATTGACCAATCTGTACATATCCAACAACATCACCATTATATTTAACTGAAAAAGTATTTGTAGTAAAAATTCCATTTTTACTATCCAAAGCTTTAAAATGTTCTTTTTCTCTAATGTCCTTTGGATCCATCATCCAAACCAACTTTTTATTTAAATCTAAAAGAGTTATACAATAATTGCTCATATATGCCTCATGCTTCATTTCACTTCCCGAATCTGCAGTCCATTTTTTATCTCTTTTATAAACCTCTTGAAAATACTGTACTATTCTATCATTTCTTTTATTCTGATTACTTACCATATATTCACTAAACTTATTATTTATTGTAATATTTACAAAAATAGCAGTTAGAAGTGCAGCTAGTATAGAGCAAGTTAAAATTATAATACTTAGCTTTCGCCTAATACTATACATCAATTATCACCACCAAACTTATATCCTAGCCTGGTAACTGTCAAAACATATTTAGGATTTTTGCTGTCTTCTTCTATTTTTTTTCTTATATTTTTTATATGAACATCTACTGTTCTGTCAAATCCATCAAAATCCATACCAAATACCCTATCAATTAATTGTTCTCTACTAAGAACCTTTCCTTTGTTTGCTGCAAGAACATATAAAATATCAAATTCATTAGGAGTAAGAGAAATTTCTTCTCCCTTAACTTTTACTATTCTGCTGTCTTTATATATTTGAATATTTCCATTGCCAAAAGATAAAATTGAGCTACTATTTACACATAACCTTCTGAATAAAGAATTAACCCTAGCAGCCAGTTCTCTTGGACTAAAAGGTTTAACTAAATACTCATCTGCACCTGTATTAAGCCCCTCTATTCTGTCTTCTAATGCAGATTTGGCAGTAACCATAAATATGTGCACATCAGATTTATCTCTTATGATTTTACATATTTCTTCTCCTTGAATATCTGGCAGCATTAAATCAAGTATTACTAAACTAAATTCAATGGAATCAAATAATTTCAAAGCTTTTAGTCCAGTTGTTGATGTATATACTTCATAACCTTCCTTCTCTAAATATGCCTTTTGAATGTTAGATACCTTTTCCTCATCTTCTACTATTAAAATCTTATTCATACTACTCACCTCAATTTTATATTGTAAAAAGCTAATTATAATATTAATCTTTATAATAACTGAACTTTATAAAGATTATATGTAGATTACACAGTTATATAAAGTTTATAGTAATCTTCTATTTTATATGTACTTTAAAGTTTGTTACTAAAAATCTTTATCCGATGACTATCCGATCTAATACTCCCTCGCACTCTGCAAAAGCGACTGTCACCAAATCAAGGAATTTGGGACATCTGCTTTTCTCCAAGAGGGAGTAAAGCAGATGTCCCTGAATTCATACGACTAAGAATCAGATAGGATTGCCCACCACCTTATTCTTAGTCTTAACTTCATAAAATCTTCACATGGTTAATTTATAGTATATATAAATCAAAAATTTAAATGTACTTTTTTTAATAACTATAGGATTGATAGTAACAAATATAGATAGTGTAAAGTTTGCTATGAAAAAATAACGCTCAAAAAATATGCTCGTAAGAGCTCATGAGGTTGCTTATTTTTTCAAAGATAAGATTAGGTTGCTATAATCGCCACCCTTGACTGCATGACAAA
>NZ_JABBNI010000037.1 GCF_012926525.1 Clostridium muellerianum | reverse complement strand
TTTGCAGTATATATTGGGGGAGATTATGTTAGAATCTCCTTCAGTATATCTCATATCTTTTATTTTATAGTTAATAAATTATAAAATCACATTTAACAAATCAAAAGTTTACCTATTGCTATCCAATGATCTTCAAAAGAGCATAATCTATAGTCTTACAAAGGACAGCGAAGAAAAAATAATAGATAAAAGACTTTTTATAGTTGGTGATAAAAAACAGGCTATCTATGGTTTTAGGGGCACAGATAACAGAGTATTTAAAGAAGTTTCTGAGGAAATGGGCCTTGATGCTCAGAAGTCTATGAATATATGCTATAGAAGTGAAAAGGAAATAATATATGGTATAAATAGCATATTTAAAAATCTGATTAATGGATATGAAGAATTAAAGCCTAGGGAAGAAAAACCTGGTGAAGAAAAAAGAATAATGATAGTCAGATATAATGAAGGTGAAAATAAAGCATCAAATACAGGACTAAAGCTGCTAAAAGAAAAATTAAAGCGTAAGGTAGAAAATACTATAGACTTGAGTGAATTTGAAGCTGCTTTAGAGAAGTTAAAAGAAAATGATTATAAATACACCAGCTCTAAAGCATCGGATACTATATTAAAATCTATAAAGCTTTTGCTGGATAAGGGGTTAGGGTTTAAAAATATAACTATACTTATCAGGAATCGAAACCTATTAGGTGATTTGGAAGAAAAGCTTGAGGAATATAATATACCTTATTGTATTATTGGGGGAACTGGATTTTATGAAAAGGAAGAGGTTAAGGATGTTTTAGCTTTATATAAGTTTGCTATTAATAGCAGAGAAAGTATTAATGAACAGGGTAATATAATTGAGGCTTACTCTATTCTAAAAAGCCCTATTTTTCAAGTGCCTGATGATGTGCTTTTTAGATTAAGAATAAATGAGTTGAAGGAAGAAAAAGATTTTATTCAAGCTATAAGTGAAACTGTAATAGAGTTAAAAGAAGAGCTCATAGGTATAGAGGATAACTATACTGCAAAGGAAGATATAAGAAAGCTGGAAGTAGCTTTAAGTATTCTTGAAAAACTTTTAGACATAGGAAAAAAGCTTTCAGTAACGGAAATTTTAAAAAGTATTATAAAGGAGTGCAACATAAAAGAAAATGTTATTCTTCAGAAAAGTGGAATGCAGAAGTTTAGAAATATAGAAAAGCTGCTAAAGGTTTCAGAGGAATTTGACAAGGAATATTTATTTACGCCACAGGAGTTTTTAGGTTACATAGAAAAACTTAATAATCTTGGAGCAGATGATAGCGAAGCTGCTTTGGATACTGAAAATTCAGAGGCAGTAAAGATTATGACAATACATGGTTCAAAGGGTCTTGAGTTTAAAGGGGTTATAATCCCGGCAATAGATAAAAATGCAGTTTCAAGAAGTATGAGTGACTTAAAGGAAACACATATGCTTATATATGAGAATAAGTTCTTATTAAAATTTAATGAGGATAATAGTGAAAGTGAAGAATTTAAGCAAGCTATAGCTAGAAAGATGGAAGAAGTTATAGATGAAGAAATAAGAATACTTTATGTTGCCATGACAAGAGCAGAAAAATACATAGTACTTACAGGTAAAGAAGAAGAGAGTGAATTTACTGGTAATAAGCTTGAGGATCTGAATAGCTATGGAAAAATGATAGGCTATGCTTTAAGTATGGAAGCTGAAAATAATGGATTTGTAGAGTATATTCAAGAGGAGAATTTACCTCAAATAGAGCATACTGAAGATTCTAAGGAATTAGAAAGCTTTGATAGAAAAGAGATAAGAGAGAGAATAAATCATACTCAAAATATTAAAGCAAGGCGCTATAATAGTGCTTCAAAATATATGAAATACTCCAAGAATCCAAAGCTATACTATATGGAAAATATATTAAGAATAAAATTTGAAGACTATGAGCAATTGCCTGATGTAAAGAAGGAAGAAAGAGAACAGAAGAATACTCTAGCAGCAGATGTAAGAGGAACTGCAGTCCATAGTATAATTGAATTTATTAATGAAAATCAGGAAGAGAATTATGAAGAATATCTAGATAGTATTTGTGATAATATTAAGGAAGGAAATAAGAAGGATATTAAAATAGAACTTGAGAGATATATAGATAACTACTTTTCTATAGAGGCAGATCTTGATAGCTTAGGGAATAAAATAGATATTCAAAATGAAGTCCAGTATCTTTTCTCGCCACTTGAAGATAAAAAAATGATGCTTTGGGGCTTCATTGATAGGGTAGAATTATTTGAGAAAAACGGAAGATATACGGCAGTAATTACAGATTATAAAACAAATAAGATTAGGAGTGATGAGAGTATGCATGAAATTGCAGAGTTTTATGCACCTCAGCTTTTATTATATGGATCTGCTGTTGAAAAGTTACTTTATGTGAAGGGTAGGAATGTAGATGAGATTATACTACAGTTGTACTTTTTAGATTGTGGTAAAAGGGTTGAGATTGAGTTTGATAGGGAAAAGGTTGGAGAATTGCTTTATAGTATGGATGATATGGAGTTATAGGTAAGGAGAAAATAAAATGTGGTTGGTTGAGAATCAAATTTTAGTTGTTACAAATATAGATTTAGAAAGTGAAAAAATATACTACAATGGAGATAATGAGGTGCAAGCTTATAAGAGACATAAAGAAGTGCAGCATCCCAACAAACAGATAGTAAGAGCTAATGTAAAAATGTGTAAGATACGGGAATATGATTTTATACATAGTTTTGAAGTTATAGAAAGATTGGTATAATGAAATGAATAAGCTTTGCTTATAAAGAAAGGAATTTTATTAATGGATAGAGAAGAAATTATAAAAATAATAAAGGATAATACTATGGAGTCTTCTGAGGTTATAAAATATCTTGGTATTAGTAAGCAGCGATTATCTGGCTTAAATTCTAGTGGAAAGCTTGTTGCGGTAAAAAAGGGTATATACTTAAGGCAGGATGTTGAACTTCGAAAAGAAGAACAAGGAGGTTTGAGAGAAAAATATTATAAGAATCAAACTAAATAGTAATTAATCTTAAACATCAAAGTTAATCTTATCTAATATGAAAGACGTAAAATTGGAAAATGAATTTTACGTCTTTTGTTGTATAAAAATAAGGTAAGTTCATTGATATTTTATCTTTAGGTGAAAAGAGTAGCATAATAATACTTACTTTGTAAATATAGCAGATTTATAAACATTGGATAGTCATTTTAAATCACTAGAAACATTAGAATATCCGTCAGTTAAACTGTCTAAATAATTATTTTGATAAATATTATTTAACAGTCTATCATAAAGATCCTGCTTTGTATTTCTAGAAGGTAATTTTGTATCAAAATAAAATTTTAATAGAAATTGCAATTCTACTAAGGTAAAACTTTTTAAGGGCGTTGAATGAATTTTTTTGTAAAGTTCTGAGATTTTTAAGGAAACTATACTTTTTATATTAGGATATTTATTATTAAAACTTTTTAAAAGTTCAGCATCATATTTTGACAGTTGAGTATTGTTTTTGGCCATAGAGTTCTTATAAGCAAGTACAACTTTAGAAATATCATATTTAGTATTTTGGGGTTTAACTTTTACAGGGGGAGTATTACTATTCAGTTTTTGAACAAATTCATTATAGGAACTACCTTTATGGGATTTTAATAAGTTAATGAATTCATTTAGTAAATGCAAGTCTTTTTTCGATTCACTAATTTCTAATATTTGTTTATAATCAAGCATTAGTTTATAAAGTTCATCTACCTTTTTCATGAGATCCTCCTTGAAATTAGAAAGGAATATTTATGTTAGCATTAAATTGTTTAAGGTTAATTTTGCTTGAGGTAACTCTTAATATATTCTTTATCAATCCTCCATAAGAAATATGTGGTGGATTATCTCTACTTATATGTTTTGAAAAGAAACTAAGACCTTTTCCAGTAATTCTAGCAGCATCTATATAAGAGTATATTTCATTTTCAAATATTTTATTTTTAAAATAAACTTTAGATAGAAGCATGTTTTTAGTTTCAGATGAGTTTGAGCCTGGTATTTTTAATGTTTCAAATATTCCCAGTAATTTTGGATATCCTTTTTTTAAATAGTTTAAATATGAACATTCATCAGATGAACTAATAAGCGTACTATATTTGTTAAAAATGTTTTTAAATATAGTTTGGTTAATTAAATTATAAAGATGACTTGTTCCAGAGGAACTCATTTCATCCATGATAGTAGGAATTAGGTAATAATCTGAAACTATTAATGCATTTTGGGTGATTATGTTGTTAGCTGGAGGACAGTCAAAAATTATAAAATCATATTTTTCATCTAAGGCTGTATCTTTAAAAAATTTAGCTAATATAGTTAGACGATTTAATAAAGTATCTTCTCCCATTTGCTGCATGGCAATTTCAATCTCTAAATCATCTAATCCTTTTGGATAGCTACTGTCGCTTGTATCAAACATTGTGGATGGTATTACGTCTAAATTTTTAAGTATAGTATTGCTATTGGTACAATAAAAGTCTTTAAGTATGAGAGTATTTAAATCTATATTTGGTGAAATTCGTAATCTTGTTTCTAATAGATAATCATGAATTACTGAATTTATGGTGTTTTTGCAGTTGAATTTTTCTAATTTTATATCATTTCCAATTTTTCGTGAATAAGATTTTAAGCAAAGAACAGATAGCGAGCATTGAGGGTCTAAATCAATTAATAATACTTTGTTGTTGTTTAGATAATTTAAACCTACAGCTATATTGAAAGCACTGGTAGTTTTTGCTACACCACCTTTATAGTTAATTATAGATATTATTTTTGATTTTTTCATAAAATCCTTCCTGAAATATTAATTCTATACATACATATTTATGATGTTTGTAAATTAGATATTACAATATAGATAGAACAAGAGTAAGAACTAATGTTTGTATATTAATTGGCAAAATAGACCATACTATATCTATAAGCATTGGAGGGATATAATATGGTCTATTCATGTGTTAGACAAGAAGATCTTATGATTTTAATAAGAGAAGAAACTGAAAGATATGGAAACAAAAGTGAAAAAAATCATATTCAGATAGATAAAATTTTAAAAAGATTATTTACTCTAAAAAATACTAAACCAATAATAGATTTTCTTAATTCAGCCTATAAAGACAACATATCTTATGAAGCGAAGCTGTATTATGCTGATAAAGAAATCAATAACTTTGAAAAGCATAAAAGTAGATATATAAGCTTTTATGCTGATATGTACATAGAGGTTGAGGATGGAGAAAATATTTATGAATATGAAATAGAATTTCAAACAATCTATGAAGATAGTATGGCAATAAGAATGTTTAGATATGGTTTTGAGAGAGCAGTAAAAATTGCGGATTACAGTAGAATAAAGGAAGGTAGAATAAAAATAAAACTACCAGAACCCTATCTCATAGTTTTAGAAGAAGATAAAAATGTTCCAGAGAATATATTTTTGGAAATAGAAGTTCCAAAACAGGATACAATTGTATATAGATGTAAAGTATTGAAGTATTTTAACTATGATATTGATAAGCTGCTTATTGAAAATATGTATTTATTATTACCACTGCAGATATTTAAATTAAGGAAGAGAATGTATAAAATAAATATTAGCAATTTATCCTTTGAAGAAAAGAAATATAAAATGCTGCATGTATATAATGAGTTGAAAATAGTTATAAAAGATACTTTAAAAGCTATAGATTTATCGTATAATAATAATAAGATAACGCTGGAAGATTATGATGAAATGACATCTGCAATAGAAAATATAAATTCATATTTTTTAAGCATGTACGGAAAATATACGGATTTTGATGAGGAGGTTAAATATATGGTGAAGAGCTTTTATGATCCTAAGGTTGAAGAAAGGGGTGTTAAAAAGGGAATAGAGAAAGGAATAGAGAAAGGAAAAATAGAAACAGCAGTGGAAATGATAAAAGAAGGAGAGCCTTTAGAAAAGATAAAGAAATACACAAAATTAGATGAAAATAAAATTTTAGAATTGATAAAGAAAATTGAAAATGAAAAAGTTCAATAAAATGTGGTGAGGTTTACCACATTTTTATTTTAAAACTAGCAAGTTCAGGAAAGTCTTCAAAGGAAAACTAAAATTTAGTTAGTCAGTGAAATTTCATTGGCTAATTTTTATATTCTAATTAACTTGAATTCTATTTTTTATTTGTTAATGAATTCACTAAATATTGACTAGGGACAAATTGTAATGTTATAATAAGAATCGTTAAAAATATAGAATAAGAGGAAAATTATTATGTAATTAAGTAGATTTATCTAAGGAAAATTAGAAAGGGTATTTGTATTCATTAAAAAAATAATTTAATGAGTTTATTTATGTACTCTAATTTAGTTTTAAAGATAATTTACTTTTTATAACCATAATAATTGCCTTAAAAAGAATATCTCTTTTAGGTTTATTAGTGTTGTGAAAAGTTAAGCTTCGCAGCACTTTTTTGCTGCGTAAATTTAAAGGAGATGATTGTATGGAAAGAATTTATAAATATCCAAGAACTCCTCATATTGAAGGATCAAGATTTCAACAGGGAGACGAGGATTTAGACAGCATAAAGTTTGAAAGAATTAAAAATAGATTTTGTGTACTTGAAGAAAAGGTAGATGGGGCTAACTGCGGTATTAGCTTTGATAAGCAAGGAAGAATGTATTTACAAAGCAGAGGGCATTTTTTAAATGGCGGATATGGAGAAGCTCAATTTGATATGTTTAAAACCTGGGGAAATACTTTTATTTATAAGCTTAGAGAAATTTTAGGCCATAGATACATTATGTATGGAGAATGGCTTTATGCAAAGCATACTGTATATTATGATGAACTTAATCACTATTTTATGGAGTTTGATATATTTGATAAGCAGGAAGAAAAATTCTTAAGTACCAGAAGAAGAAAAGAAATGCTTAAAAGTTATCCTTTTATAAAGTCTGTATTGGTTTTAAAAGAAGGAGTGCTAAAGTCTAAAGATGAAGTTACAACACTTTTGGGTAAATCAAATTTTAAATCATATGATTGGCAGAGAAGTTTAGAAAAAAGCTGCAGGGAGTTAGATTTATCCTATGAAATTGCTAAAAAACAAACAGATACAACTGATTTAATGGAAGGTATATATATAAAAGTAGAAGATGAAAACTATGTACTTAGCAGAATGAAATATGTAAGAGCTTCATTTTTAAATACAATTATGGATTCTGAAACTCATTGGGTTAATAGACCTATTATTCCTAACAAATTAAAATCAGAAATAGATATTTTTTCTGAGGAGGTGTAGTTATGAATATAGAAAAATTTTTGAGGGAAAAGAACTACAACTTCAAAGACATAGTGGAGGAATTTAAAGTTATAGATAAATTTAAGGAAGTTAAGCAAAATCCTAAATTTCATGGCGAAGGAAATGTTTATGAGCATACTAAGTTGGTATGCAGCGAAGTTTTAAAGCTTGAAGAATGGCAATATTTAGAGGATAGAGAAAAAGTAATTTTGTATACAGCAGCAGTATTTCATGACATAGGTAAGCTTATTACTACAAGGGAAGAGGATGGGCAGATAACATCACCTAAGCATGCTGTAAAGGGTGCAAAGATTTTTAGATACTTAGCCTATAGAGAATATGAATTTGATAAGTCTATAAGAGAAGAAATAGCGGCACTCATTAGATATCATGGGTTGCCTCTGTACTTTATTGAAAAAGAAGATATAGATTATCATCTTATAAAAGCAGCTGAGATCACTAATATGAAACTACTTTATTTATTAGGAAAATGTGATTTGCTTGGAAGGTACTGTGAAGATAAGGCAGCCTTACTTGAAAGGGTTTTTTATTTTAAAACCTATGTAGAAGAATTAGGTTGTTTTTATGGACCTAAGAAATTTAAGAATGACTATACAAGGTTTTTGTATCTTACAGGAAATAAGGTTTATCCTGAAGCAGAGATTTTTGATAATAGAAGCTTTGAAGTAGTAATTATGATGGGACTTCCTTTAGCTGGAAAGGATACTTATATAAAGTGTAATTTTAAGGGGATAAAAGTAATATCTTTAGATCATATTAGAGAAGAACTTAATGTTTCACCTTCTAAGGATTTTGGAAAAGTTGGAGCGGTGGCCTTTTCTAAAGCAAAGGAATATTTAAGAAGAAAAGAAAGCTTTGTCTGGAATGCTACGAATTTAAGAAGAGAGAATAGGCAAAAATTAATTAGACTATGCACATCTTATGGAGCAAAAGTAAAGTTTGTTTATTTAGAGGTGTCTTATAGAGAGTTAATTTTAAGGGATAATAAAAGAGAAAGATATGTACCTATTAAAGTAATAGATAACATGATAAAAAATATGGATATGCCTGAAGCAGAAGAAATTTGTTAGTTAAGTAAGCTTAAGGTAAATCGTGGAGTGATTATATTCTAAGATAAACTCGCTTAGTCTGTTATAGGGTTTACTTTATATAAAGTGGAAGAGTTTTTTAATAAATTTGAAGTAGCTACGTAGTCCTCAATTATTGGATTTCATTGGTATTAAAAAATTTCATATAATATAAAATATGTGTTAATATTATAGTATTATACAAAATGGAGGTTTTTAATATGAATAATGAACAATTTCATGATTTTTTTCAAAAATGTATCAATCCTTTTGAAAAATTTTATGATGAAATAGTGGAAAATCACCCAGAGTGGGAAAAAAATAAAGATGAAAGAGTTTTGATATTAAAAAATGTTTGCAATATACTGAAGGCTGCAAACTTAAACTGTATTCCAGATAAAGAATTTTTAGAAGATATTTCAAACAAAAACGGTACAAATTATACAGAAGAACATGAAGCAATAAATGATAGTATGATAAAAATAGGATTTATTAGTGTGCTTTGTTCTACCATAGAATTTAGTTTTAGAATGTTTGCAAAACAATACGACATTGAAGATAATAGAATTTCAAAAGTTTATAAAAACTTATTTTATAGATTAAATATCAAGGAATATGATGCAATTACAATCACTACATACATTAGAAATGCAATATCCCATAATAATCAATTGTGGATATACGATAACAAAGAAATAGAATACAAAGGGAAAGTATATAAGTTTGAAAAGAATAGAATAGTTAAATATACAACTTGGGAAGATTTTTTTCATTTAATACCAGGAATAATAGATATAATTTCTGAAGTTGTAAATTCAACAGATATTAGTAGATTATATATTATAAGGTAGCAAGCTCAGGCAAACCCATGAGGTGTAAATTTTAAAATTAGCACAGGATTTTAATATCCTAAAAATTTTTAGTAAAGGTTGTGATGAATATGATAAAAAATATGATGGTGAGAGAAGATTAAATAAGAGCTTACTAAATCATAATTATAGTAATGGCTTAAAATTAGTTATTCTCTCAATATAACACTATTTTATTTATTAAGGAGAGAATATTTGAATATGTATAAAATTATATACACAGAAAAATCATGGATGGAAAGTGAAGGTGTAGAGCAGGTAAAAAAACTGTCAAATTTAAAAGGAGTAATTTCAGCTGTTGGTTACCCAGATTTACACCCTGGAAAAACACCAGTTGGAGCAGCTTTTTTAACAGAAGGAATAATTTATCCTCATTTAATTGGAAATGACATAGGGTGTTCTGTAAGTTTATTTCAAACTTCTATCTTTGAAAAGAAATTTAAAGTAGATAAGGCAATGAAAAGTTTGAACAATCTAGAGTTTGAAAAAGATGAATTTAATATTGGTACTATAGGTAAGGGGAACCACTTTGCAGAATTCACTGCTATTGATGAAATATTGGATAAAGAAGAATTTAATAATCTGAATCTAGATAAAAATAAAGTACATTTACTAATTCATAGCGGCAGTAGAGGTTTAGGCGAACATATTTTAAGAAAGCATATTGAGAAGTACAGCTGTCAGAATGGTTTGATAGAGGGTAGTGAAGGTTTTGAAAGCTACTTAAAAGATTATGCAAAGGCAATACTTTTTGCCAGAAAAAGTAGAAAATTAATTGCTGAGAGGTTATGTGATGCTATTAATGGATCCTTAGAAACTCTTGTAATTGAAGCTGTTCATAATGGTATTGAATTTAAAAATAATTATTATGTTCATAGAAAAGGTGCAGCACCATCTGATAATGGATATGTTGTTATAGCAGGCTCTAGGGGGACTAACTCATATATTGTTAAGCCTATAAATGAAAGCTTGGATACAGGTTTTTCAATTGCTCATGGAGCTGGACGTAAGTGGCAGAGAAATGGCTGTAAGGAAAGACTTTTAGGTAAGTTTTCTAAGAAAGATGTTAAAAATGGAAACTTTAGTTATAACCTTGTATGTAAAGATAAAAGTTTAATTTACGAAGAAGCTCCAGAAGCCTATAAAAACATTGATAGGGTAATTCAGGATCTTATTGAATTTGATTTGATTAAAGTAATAGCAAAATTAAAGCCTATTATAACATATAAAGATTAATGAAATGTTTTAAAATATCAAATTTAATAAGTATATGTCTTTTTATAATAGCAAGGCAAACCTTTTGGTTTGCCTAGTACCCACGTGGTGTATTGACAATTTGTTAACAAATTGTTTTGCTATAAGAAATGGTGTATTATAAACTTATATTTAATAATGTAAGTGAGGGATTAATAATGAGATTTTTACCATTTATCAATGGGAAACTTTTTTTGGTGATATATGGGGTTTATGCAGTGGCATTAATAATATTATTGTCGAAGAAATTAAAAGGTAATGATGAATATTATGTGGCAACAGGTTTAGATGAAGTACAATATTATGTTTTAGATAATAAATATAGTTTGGAGAATATGTTTTACTATATAACGTACAGGCTATATGCTAAAGGAATTCTATTAAAAAATGAAGAAGAAAAAACTTTTTATGTAAATAAGTCTGTTTCCACATATTTATCAAGTATTGAAAAAAAAGTATACCGTTTATATTTAGAAAAGTTTGCACCAAAGGATTTTAAATCAAGTATGCTAAATGAAAATCAATTTAAAGGGTATTATTATAGCATTTATAATGAATTAATAACAAAGGGATTAATTAAAGATAGTGATATGATAAAAAAGAATAAATCTACTTTAAAAATGGGAATACTTATTATATTTATTCCAGGGGTTTGGAGACTTATTGGAGGAATAGCAAGTAATATGCCAGTAACAGCCCTAGTAATGGAAATTATTATAACTTTTATTATAATAAGGGTCGTATTATCTAGTCGAGTTAATGATAATTTGACCAATAAGGGATATGCTTCTAAAAGAGCATTTGAAAAGCAATATAATTCAATAATTAATGATTCTGACAGTAGCTCTAACACTAATGGAGGTTATGCAAATACTATGCAGGAGTTTTTAATTGGAGCAGCATGGATGAATTTTTTAGGTGTAAATAATATATATAAAAATAGTGGTAGTGATACATCTACTTTTTTTAACAATGATAGTAGTTTTGATTCTTCTGATAGTGGTGATTCTTCTGATAGTAGTGATTCGGGAAGTTCTTGTTCTGCATGCTCATCTTGTGGAGGCTGTGGTAGTGGAGGAGATTAATTTTGAAAAGATTAATTTTGCAATGGCATATTACTGCAAGGTGTAATAAAAGATGTAAGCATTGCTATCAAGAAGACTACAGTGGAGAAGAATTTACAATAGAAAAATTAAAGGAATTAGGGTATCAATATTTAGAACTTTTATATGAGTATAATAAAAATTGTAATGAAAAAATAAAGGGACAAATAAATATAACTGGAGGAGAACCATTTATTAGAGAAGATATTTGGGAGCTTTTAGACTTTTTTAAAAAGAATGCTGAGTATTTTGATTTTGGAATACTTACTAATGGTTCACTTTTAAATGAGGAAAATGTTATTAGATTAAAAAGTTATAATCCTAAAATGGTGCAAGTAAGTTTAGATGGAAGTAAAAAAGTTCATGATGAAATAAGAGGCGCAAATTCTTATAATGAAGTTATAAATGCATTAAAACTATTAAGAAAATACAAGATAAAATCATTAGTTTCATTTACTGCAAATAATAAGAACTATAAAGAATTTAAGAATGTAGTAAAGGCAGCTAAAAAGTGTAAAGCATATAAGGTTTGGACAGATAGAATGGTCCCAATTGGATCAGGAAACTGTGGAGAAATTAAAACTTTAAATAGAAAAGAAGTAGTTGAATATATAAATATAATACGTAAAGAGCAATTAAATGTATTAAATAAGTTTACTAAAACTAAAATTGTTGGTGAAAGAAGTCTCCAATTTTTAAATGGAATTAGTGAGTGTTATAAATGCAGTGCAGCAGATGGACTAGTAGTACTTCTTGAAAATGGAGATGTAATGCCTTGTAGAAGATTACCAATTGTAGCAGGGAATATACAAAATTCAGATTTAAAAGAAATTTATTTTAATTCAAAAGTATTTAAAGATTTAAGAGATTTTAAGGAAGAGCCTAAAGGCTGTACAAAGTGTAATTTTTTTAATTTATGTAAAGGTGGAGCTAAGTGTATAGCTTATGGTGTATATGGTGATTATAAAATTGGAGATTATGGCTGCATTCTTAAGAATGAAGAAGGTTAATACCTACAATGTAAATTGCTAAAATTTAAAGAGATAGAAAACCTGATTATAAGTTTTCTATTTTTTTTAATTTGATATTTATTCAGCCCAAGTTCCAAATTTTGAACCAATAGCAACTCAGCTAAGGCTTTGCAAGATCTCCTTAGGTGCTAATAAGTTGTTTTGCTATGATTAATTTTAGAATTACTGTGAATATATATCTGAAAATTCTATGCTTATCCTCTCCACATTAGTCTGAAGAATAGATTTATCATACATAAAAGGTTGATCTTTAACCAATCCAGCAGGTAGTAATATTGAAAATTCACTCCCTTTTCCTTCAATACTTGTAACACTTATTTTACCACCATGTATTTCAGTAAATGATTTTACAAGATATAGACCTATTCCAGTTCCTTCGCATTGTCTGGAAAGTGAACGATTCGCTTGTCCAAAACGCTCAAATATAACATCAATTTTATCTTTTGGAATACCGTCTCCCTCATCTTTTACTTTAATAACAAGATTTGATCCTTCATCTATTAAATTAACATATATTCGTCCCTTAGAATGGCTATATTTAAAAGCATTGGATATTAAATTTAACATTATACGCTCTATCTTATCATAATCAAAAGCCATAGTTTTTTCTTCAACATTTGTATCAAATATAAGCTCTATATCCCTACTTTTTACATAAGATGCTACTGATTGAACAATATCCTCTATAACATTTATGATATTACCATTTTTTTTATTAAGTTTCATAAATCCAGAATCCAACTTAGTTATATCTAGAAGATTATTTATTAACCTAATCATTCTCAGGCAATTTTGTTTCATTGTTTTTAAGTAGGATTTGAACTTGTTTATATTATCTATTTTGTAATTATCTAAATACATATTTATAGTTTGAATAGCAGCGTAAATAACATTAACAGGTGTTTTAAGTTCATGGGACATATTAGTAAAAAATTCAGTTATAAGAACATTAAATTCTCTAGTTTCATTAAGTAATTTTAAATTTTTTTCTGCATCTTGCTTTAAGGTTTCTACCTTTTTTTCTGAAGTTATATCAAGTAAAAATGTTAATATGGTAGGGTTATCTTTGTAAGTGAAAAAAGATGATGTGTTGCGCACTGGAATAAAGTCGTCATTGCAGTTTAATATATTTTCTTCTTCTATAATCTTTGAAAGTTTATTAGTAATAATATTCAAATACTTTTTTTTAATATTTAATTTAATATCTCCTGAATAGTGATTATAAAAGTTCTTACCAGTTAGTTTCATTGGATTGTCATATCCCAGCAATTTAGCTGCACTCTCATTGGCATATATAATTATTCCTTTTTTATGTACAATAATAGCATTTACTGAATTTTCAAATAACATATCATAACAAATTTTATTTTTTAATAATAATGATTCCATATTCTGTCTCTGTTTATTCTGATTTTCCAATTCAGTACTTAGTATGTTAAGTGTTTCATCCTTTTTTTTATTATTCTCACATTCCATATCAACATAGTATCCAAGAATCCATGCAACAAAAATAAATATTCCTATCATTATTAAATCTTTTTGAAAATATAAATTAATTCCATCTTTTAGTGGGGCATATAGCAAATCTGCTCCAAGCACAAAAAATGAAGAAAAAAGTGAAGTTATAATTCCATAACGAGAACCATATTCAATAACTGAGGCTATTATTAATAGTAGAAATAAGTATTTATATTCACTCTCATAAGCTGTAGATAAATATATTGGTAATGCAATAATAAACATAAAAAAAATATTTTCTAAAAGCCAGGAAATCCTAAATACGTTTGATGATTGAGATACTTTACGATTAGTTATTAAGCAGGTTAAATAACATACTCCAGTAATAATTAAAAAAAATGCTGTAATATATAAATTAAATTGACCATTAGTTTTTATATTTAAATCAAACCAATATTTAGGCAAGTTAATATATATAATTATACTAATAAATACTATTATTGAAATTTTCACAGTAGATAGCATGACAGATAAGTTATTTTCAATTTTATGTGTAACAGCATTCATAAAGAAACCTCCTTCTTTTATAAATAAAGTTGCTTAAAATAAAAATAAAAATTATTAATTACAAATTAATAATTTTTATTTTTAGTTTCTATTTCCTCAAGCATTTAGGTTCTTCAGGTTGAAATGCACCAAAGCAACATGCTGATGCTGAAACTGAAAAGGCCATTTTTGTGCAAAAATATGATGTGATTGTAACAAAGAACTTCTTAATTTCCTTTTTCATAATGTTTTCTCCTTTCAATTATATATATTTTAAAACAAAGTCAACTTTGTTTAGAAAACTTGTTCCACTTTCAGTAAGTGTAATAGTTTGCCATAGAACTCCAAGAATAATACTTTCTATAAATTTTATGTAATACAATTTCAAATATTTTGTACTAAGCACACATAAAATTGTAATTATCAATGAAAAAATAAATAGTACAATAATAGATTTTTTTTTTAATTGCTTTTTAAGTTGAATATTGGTAATAGGTTTCTTAACACTGTCTACTGGTGCATTTTTTGCAACTATTATAAAAGCAAATGATATACAGGCTATGCTTATTAATATTGCAGTAAGCATATTAATTTTGAAAAATATCTTATCAATAAATATTCCTGATGCCACTGCTAAAATTGTACCTATTATAATACAGTGACATGGTGAAGAAGCATGTGCCCCTCCTGAATATTTTCTTAGAATGCTAACAGTAATGGAAAATAATAATGCTTCATAAAGTACACCAAGAAACAAACCAGCAATGATTACCCATAAAATAGCAAGCATAGTTTGAAGTAAATTTATTGCACCATATACAATAATTTGTTCTTTATCCTCATCAACATTTAAAAATACTTTAGCATTTTTTCCTATTTTAACTGATATTCTTTCAATTAGAGACATATTTCATTCCTTCTTTTGTTTTTAATAAATAATGTATTATTATAATAAAAATTGATGTAATAGCCAGGGATGGAATTTCTAATACACATTTTTTAACAGGTTCTAAAAGTTGAAGATTTGTATCGACATTTAGTAAATTCAATATTAACATATTTAAAAATTCACTTAAAGAAAGTATGAAAAACATTAGTAAAGTACTATATATAGATTTTATTAATGGTATACCAATAATAAACATAATGCTTATAGTTATTATTATATTAATCATCATATGCACTCCCAAATATATAGGAAGCCATCTTATAAAAAAGATTAGTATAGATATTATTATACTGGAAAGTACATATTGTGGTATATCAAAAGACTTTCTAGAAATTACATATACTCCCCATATTAAAATAAATATTTCTGGTATAATCCTTAAAAAAAATTCTATCCATGTAAGTTTCAACATGTTTTTTATGTCCTTTCTATAATATTCAGTGTATAAATTTTGGAAAAATAACATATATTTATATATTTGTATACATTTAAACTTAAATTACATATAATGTAATATTCGGCATTAAAAATATAATTCCTTCTTTTTTAATTTTTTTCTTTCAACTATTGACTATCACTAACTGATCTTTTTTTGAAAATAAATGATGGATTATTATAATAAAAACTGATGTAATAATTAATGATGGAAGTGTTAACACACATTTTTTAACAGGTTCTAAAAGTTGGAAATTTGTATCAATATTTAGTAGATTTAGTATTATCAAATTTAAATACTCACTTAAACAAAGTACAAAAAACATTATTAAAGTGCTATATATGGATTTTATTAATGGTATATCAACAATAATCATAATACTTATAGTTAAAATCATATTAAGTATCATATGAACTCCCCAATATATAGGAAGCCATCTTACGAAAAAGGTTAGTATAGCCATTATTGTACTAGAAAATACATAGTGGGAATTATTAAAAGAATTTCTAGAGATTACATATATTCCCCATATTAAAATAAACATTTCTGGAATAGTCCTTAAAAAAAATTCTATCCATGTAAGTTTCAACATATTTTTTATGTCCCTTCTGTAATATTTAGTGTACAAGTTTAACAATTAAAAGGTTAAAAATAATGCTAATAAATATGTACACATTATTATATGTTTTAACTTTGTTTCTATATAATGTATTATTCACCATTAAAAGTATAATTCCTCTTTTTTGACTTTTTTACTAAATAAACTATATATTTTAATTTAATTTCCGTAGAATATGGCAAAAGAAACTTAAAGTACGATGTAGAGATTCAATGGAGAATGTGACTTGGAGGATATTTGACCCAATACATAAATTAGTTGCTGCTAAATATTGACTAGGGACAAATTGTAATGTTATAATAAGAATTGTTAAAAATGTAGAATAAGAGGAAAATTATTATGTAATTAAGTAGATTTATCTAAGGAAAATTAAAAAGGATATTTGTATTCATTAAAAAAATAATTTAATGAGTTTATTTATGTATTCTAATTTAGTTTTAAAGATAATTTACTTTTTATAACCGTAATAATTGCCTTAAAAAGAATATCTCTTTTAGGTTTATTAGTGTTGTGAAAAGTTAAGTTCGCAGCACTTTTTTGCTGCGTAAATTTAAAGGAGATGATTGTATGGAAAGAATTTATAAATATCCAAGAACTCCTCATATTGAAGGATCAAGATTTCAACAGGGAGACGAGGATTTAGAAAGCATAAAGTTTGAAAAAATTAAAAATAGATTTTGTGTACTTGAAGAAAAGGTAGATGGGGATAACTGCGGTATTAGCTTTGATAAGCAAGGAAGAATGTATTTACAAAGCAGAGGGCATTTTTTAAATGGCGGATATGGAGAAACTCAATTCAATATGTTTAAAACCTGGGCAAATACTTTTATTTATAAGCTTAGGGAAATTTTAGGCTACAGATATGTTATGTATGGAGAATGGCTTTATGCAAAGCATACGGTGTATTATGATGAACTTAATGTTTCACCTTCTAAGGATTTTGGAAAAGTTGGAGCAGTGGCGTTTTCTAAAGCAAAGGAATATTTAAGAAGAAAAGAAAGCTTTGTCTGGAATGCTACGAATTTAAGGAGAGAGAATAGACAAAAATTAATTAGACTATGCACATCTTACGGAGCAAAAGTAAAGTTTGTTTATTTAGAGGTGCCTTATAGAGAGTTAATTTTAAGGGATAATAAAAGAGAAAGATATGTACCTATTAAAGTAATAGATAACATGATAAAAAATATGGATATGCCTGAAGCAGAAGAAATTTGTTAGTTAAGTAAGATCAGGTAAAGCATTAAAAAAGTGTTATGTAAGCATCAAAGGAGAAAGTTTTAGATTATGGATAATATTAAAGATAAATTATTTAGAATAATAGCAATTATATTAAATACTATATACGTTATTGCAATAGTACCAGTTGGATTTGCCATCCTTGTAGCATCTGCAATGATATTTGATTCACCGAAGTCGGTTGAAGAACCAATGGCATGGGTTTTCTTTTTTCTTACTTTATCAATACCAGTATTAACATTTTTAGCCTGTGTAAGTTCCATTGTGTTAGTATCTAAAAAATCCAATACTAAAGCATTTTTATGTAGTATATCGCCAATAGCGTACGTTTTTATTATTGTGCTAATTAATTGGTTATTTGTAACAATAAAGGGTTAATTTAAAGAGTGTAGCAAGCATAGGCAAACCTTCTAAAGAAACACGGGAGCTCTAACAAATTGCTTTGCTACACCAATCTATGAATATTTCATTTTTATTAGCAGCTTAATTTATTTGCCCCTACCTCAATCTATAATTATTTTCCTTACCACGAATTTCCACAATAAAATTTTTGCACATTTCCAGAATTCTACTTCCTATGCTTTCATCAAAATATAAAAGCTTTTCTACAGTAAATTCTGAAGATATTATTATGGGTAAATTTTTCATGTATCTGTAATTTAGTATTTCAAAGATTACATTTATGTCTGATTCAGTAAGCTTGCCTTTATAGAGATCATCTATTATTAAAACCTGTGCTGTTTTGAATTTTCTAGTGCAGGTTTCATAGTATTCTTCATCTAAAATATTCTGTTTTAATTTTAATATTTGCTCTCTATAGGACATATAAATTACAGGAATGCCCTTTGATAGAAGATTTAAACCTATAGCTATGCTTAATAGAATAGGTAAGAGCAGACTTCGACTTTACGTTAAGCCTCTCTTTTCCCCTCCTTCACACCGTACGTGAGACTTTCACCTCATACGGCGTTCCATCAATTAAATATTAGATTTTTAAGACATCA
>NZ_JABBNI010000036.1 GCF_012926525.1 Clostridium muellerianum | reverse complement strand
AAGTTTAGCAAGGTTTCTCAAATAGTAAGAGCATTTTGGGTTAACACATTTGTGTATACGAAAATGCTTACGATCTTTCTTGGCTGAAAGAGTTTGTCCACAATATGGGCAGATAAATATTATAGGTTTAGTGGTATGGTTGTTTTCGTTGAAATTTTGACCACAGACTTTACACTGATATTGACCTCTATTACCATTATTATCGTAGATATAGTGGTGGGGAGCACCACATTTTGGACACACAATATTTTCAGGCATAGTCTTTCCATTACGCCTTTGAACAGGTTTGGTCATCTTATTGTATTTGTGTTTGTAGTAAGCCAGAAGAAGCCTATAATCTACTTTTTCAAAACGCATGATTGTAGGAAGTTTATCTACTTTGAATTTTTGATATTCAGGACTATGTGAATCCTCAAAAGCCCACTGCTTAAGAGGAATGTGTTTACAAATAAATAAAAGTAATTGATAAATTATTTTCAAAAGATATTGATTATACAAAACTAAATAAGTTATAATTGAATCCATAACAATGACATCCTTTCATGTATATTTTTGTTTGGTGAGAGATTCAATTATAACATGAAATAGGGGGTCATTGTTTTTTTATTTAAAAAACTCTGTAACCCTTGATATATAAAGAAAATTTATAAAAATAGTGTAAAAAAATTTTACACTAACTTCGATTTCATGGGGGTGATGCTATGGAAAATTTAGATCCTTGGGAAGATTCTAATGATATGTGTAGAATTGATATGGACAGTATATTAGAATACGACATATCTTCTTTTGTATTACAGGCAGTTTTTAATTCTGCAAATGAAGGATTAATCATTACTGATGAAAATCTATTAATAAAAAAGGTAAACATTACAGCAGTTAAAATATTAGGTATAAAAGAAGAACTGCTATATGAAACTTTTTTAAATGATATACTCAAGGAAGATGTTATAAACAGTTCTATCCTCACAGGAGAAAGTTATTTTAATGAAGATTGCTGCTTTGATATTAATGGCAATAAAATAAGATCTTTTATAAATATAATTCCTGTAAGATTAAGAAGCAAAAATATAGGATTAGTATTATCTTTAAGGGATAATAAAAATCTACACAAGATAGTTAACAATTTTGCAGGCTACAAAGCTTCTTTCAAATTTGAGGATATTATCACGAGAAATCCGGATGTAAAGCTTTTAATAGACTTAGCAAAAAAAGCTGCAAAAACCGACTGTAACATTTTACTTGAAGGAGAAAGTGGTACTGGTAAAGAGGTTTATGCTCAATCAATTCATAATTATAGCTCTAGACGTAACGCTCCTTTCATAGCAGTAAATTGTGCTGCTATACCAAGAGAACTTGTAGAAAGTGAACTTTTTGGATATGAAAAAGGTGCCTTTACTGGAGCAAATAAAAGTGGTTCTCCTGGTAAATTTGAATTAGCTGATGGTGGTACTATTTTTCTAGACGAAATTGGAGAATTACCTTTTGATATACAATCCAAGCTTTTAAGGGTTCTAGATAACCTTAAAATAGTACGAGTTGGAGGTTCTTACGAAAAAAGTATAGATGTACGAGTTATCGCTGCTACTAATAGAGTTTTAACTGAAGAAATTCAAAATAAAAATTTTAGAGGTGATCTTTATTATAGGTTAAATGTAATGAGTCTTCATCTACTTCCACTAAGAGATAGAAAAGATGATATAGAACTTTTGACTCAATACTACTTAAATAAACTTAACATGAAAAATCCATGCGAACCCAAATATTTAGATCCTTCTTATGTGGAAAAATTAAAAAGCCATAGCTTTGCAGGAAATGTACGTGAGCTTAGAAATATACTCGAAAGATCTTATTACCTCTGTGAAGATTCTCTTATGACTTCCAAACTTCTTAATAAAATAAAAAGTGTAGTAACTCACACTCATATAATATCTGAGGAAGATGAAACCGTACATACTGCAACTGCACATACTGATCCAAAACAAATTTTTCCTTTAGGACAAGTAGAAGAAAGATGTATAATAGATGCTCTTAAATTTTGCAATGGAAATGCTATAAAAGCAGCAGAACTTTTAAAAATAGGCAAAGCTACTATTTATAGAAAAATAAGCAAATATAATATAGATACAAAAATGTTGTAAAAAACTATAGAATTCTATATTCATTCTTTGAATAATAGCTGAACTTTCACAGTTTAAAAATAATGTGACGCAAAGGTTCAGTAGCAGTTTGGATTTTAACTTTTACTCCATGATATATGGTAAGTGTTTCATCACTGCTAAATGTTTTAATTATTCTAAAGCTCGAAATTTTTGAAAGCCTAAGAACTTTGTCAAACTCGGTTCCCTCAAACAAGACTAAAGTTCTAAGGCTTTCAAAAATTTTGAGCTAAGAATGATACTAAAACAATTTAGCTAATGTGATGAAACACTTACCATATATCATTACATAAAAGTTAAAATCCAAACTAGTAACTTCAAGCGTACACATATAATTAAATTGTCATAAGTTATTTTTTATTTTATAAAAGTATCTCGAAAGAGATTTCTCAATTGAATTGTTGAAAACTCTAATATGAAACTACATTAATATTTCAAATGCAGTCAATAATCAACAAATGTATTTTTCTAAAGGCTACGCCCAAAAGTATTATTTAAAAACAGATAAAAAATAATATAAATCAAATAGTAAGTATTATGAAAGCTACGCTTTTTTATTAAGATCTAAATCATAATGTATTATAAGCAGTTTTTAATATTAGAATTACAATAGTTACTACACAACTTTTTAGGTGGAGGGAGCTTTGAATATATGGTGTATAAAAGCTTTTAGGTGAATTTAGGAGCTCTTATGTCTAAAATTCAAAAAATCTCGTAATTTGAATCAGGACGGGACATTTGAGCGGGTAGAGATTTTTTGAATTTTAGGCATTAGAGCTCCTTAATAAACGGTCAGCTTTTTTACACCATATATTCAATGCGGACTCCACCTAAAAAGTTGTGTCGCATTTTGCTTTTATAAAGTCAAAATTTTGTATATATAAAATCAACTGTTTTCATTAGTTGATTTTAATATTGAATTTGCATTAATTTTGCGTTTTTCTTTAATCATTCTTTCCATCTCTTCATGATTTACTATTTTTAAAGCTTTAGTTGGACATACTTCTGCACAAGCTGGTCCACCTTCTCTATCTGCACAAATATCACACTTACGTGCAACAATTCTTTCTTTTCCATCTAGGCTCTCTTCACTATTAGTTCTAAGTTTCGCCTGGAAAACTCTTTTGCCATCCTTAAATTCTGTAACCAAATCTATAGCTCCAATAGGACAGGCAATTGCACAGGTTTTACATCCTATGCATAATCCTTCGTCTACCTTTACATGTCCATTTTTATTACTTATAGCTTGAACAGGACATGCTTTAGCACAGGGAGCATCTTCACACTGTCTGCACTGAATAGGAGCACTTACCTCTGCAGTTTTTATTACACTTAGACGTGGAAAAAATTCAATTTCTGATACATTTGAAGTAAATATATCTTTTTTAGAATGAGCTACGACACAAGCTATTTCACAGGTTCTGCATCCTATGCACTTAACTGGATCTGCTACTACAAAACAATTAGGCATATTTTTTTACTCCTTTCTGGATTTGTATTTCGTATGCAGCAACTCATGGGATTTATGACCTAATGGTGCTCCCAAAAATTCGCTGTATATTTTCTTAATGCTTGGATTCTCATGAGATTTTCTTAAAGCTAAATTAGAATCATGATCATACAAGCCTTGTTTTCTATTATTATAAGCCTCTTCTTTATATTCATCTAAAAGTAATTTTGGCTGTCCACCACCACTTACACAGCCTTCTGGACATGTCATAAATTCTATAAAGTGAAGATCACATTCACCTTTCTTTATTGACTCAAGCACAGGTGCTGCATTTTTTAGTCCTGATACTATACCAACCTTTAATTTTAAATCTCCAACTTGAACTTCAGCAGTTCTAAAACCTTCTCCACCTCTAACAGCGCTTAAATCTACACTTGGAATTTGTTTTTTAGTTATAAGTTCATATCCAGTTCTAAGAGCAGCCTCCATAACTCCTCCAGTAACACCAAATATAGTTCCTGCACCTGTATATAATCCTAAAGGATCATCAAAATCTTCTTCTTCAAGCTCCTTAAAATCTATACCGCTATCTTTTATTAAATGAGCTAATTCTCTTGTAGTAATAACTACATCAACATCTCTGTAACCACTGTCTTTCATTTCTTCTCTTTCTGATTCAAATTCTTTGCAGGTACATGGCATAACAGATACGCTTAACATTTTAGCTGGATCTACCTTATTAACTTTAGCACCATAAGTTTTAAAAACTGAACCTGCCATTTGTTGAGGTGATTTACAGCTTGAAAGATTACCTAAAAGTTCTGGATACGTTTGCTCTAAATATTTTACCCATGCTGGACAACAGGATGTAAACATTGGAAGAGTTCCACCTTTAGTTACTCTTTCTATAAGTTCGCTGCCTTCCTCCATTATTGTAAGATCTGCTGAAAAGTTAGTATCATAAACTTTATCAAATCCAAGTTTTCTTAGTGCTGCTGCCATCTTTCTTGGACTTAAAGTTCCAAGAGGCATTCCAAAATCCTCACTTAAACCAACTCTTACAGCTGGAGCACATTGTACTACTTTAAACAACTCTTTGTTTTGAAGCAGCTCTTTAACTTTTTTTATTTGACCTTTATTATAAGCTGCAAATATAGGTTCTTTATTATCACCTAACATACCTCTATCAAAGTATTTCTTACTAATTGGTGTTGGAACGTCTTCATATATGGGATAATATCCCTTACAAACCTGTACACATTGTCCACACATAACACACTTATCTGTATTTACATGCTGAGGTTCTCTATCATTACCCTCTATAGCATCTACTGGACAAACCTCTGCACAACGTCTGCAACCAGTACATAATTCTTGATCTATACATATCATGGCAGTATTATTTGACATTTTAACATCCCTTTCTTTAATAGATTTTTTATTAATTATATATCACTATTAAAATCTAATAATCCTAATGCTGCTTTTACATTACGGTCTTTCTTTTCATCCCTAGGAACAGCAACCTTTAAAGCTTCTTTAGGGCAAGCTTTAACACATGCTGGTGTACCACCATTTTCTTTGCATAAATCACATTTATGAGCTACTAATTTTACCTTTTCTTCAAAAGCAGTACCTGATTGCTTTTTATTAAATCTTGGTAATAAATCAACAGCTCCTACTGGGCAAACAAGCATACAAGTTTTACAACCTATACAGGCACTTTCATTTATTCTTATACTTCCATCTTCCTGTTCTATAGCATTTACGGGACATGCATTAGCACAAGGTGCATCTTCACAATGTCTACACTGAATTGGCATAACAACTTTCTCTTCTTTTACAAGAAAAAGTCTTGGAACAATCGGTGTTTCCATAGTTCCTACTGTTAGACCTGCATCCTTATCTCTATGACTTGCCGCGCAGGCTACCTCACAAGATCTGCATCCAATACATTTACCTGGATCACATATTACGAAAGAATTAAGATCTGGTTTCATTTAATTTACCACCTTTCTCATAAACAAAATATACTGCAAGTAATTATTTTTAATAAATTACTGCATAAATAAAGATATTGTTTGGAAAAGTGTCTTACTTCTAAAAGGCACTTTTGCAATTTCCACATTAGCGCACTAAGCCTTTTCGTATATTTCTCTTGTTCCGTCAATTTTAGCTTTTATTCTGAATTTATTGCAAAAACCTTATCCATATCTAATTCTTTTCTTAATTCAAATATTTACTATATCGAAACCATATTATCTAAAAAAATATCTTATTTCTAAAAGGCGCTTCTGTAATTTTATAATATTAGTTCATTAAACTTTTTCATATAATTCTTTTATTTCACTAGCTCCAGCTTTTCTCTTACATTTCTCGCAGAGAACTTTGTCCATATCTAATTCTTTTCCTATTTTTCCATAAGCAAATTTTAAATGTTCCTCTGTAACGAAAGTTTCTCCGCACTCATGACATTTTACCAGTTTAAATTTCTTTCCCCATATTTCTCTTTGTCCATCTTTATCTACCATCTTTATAGCACTAGTTGGACATACATTTGCACAAGAACCACATCCTATACATTCTGGTGAAGGTTCATGATAAGGTGTATCTACCTCTTTATAAATCCCCCTATTAACCGTTGATATAGCCCCCGTTCCTAATTCCTTACATGCTCTTGCACAAAGTCCACAAAGCACACAATTTTCTGTATTATCTAATTTAAATCTCTCTACTCTTTTTCTCTCTACTCCAAAAGCTTCAGCCATTTTTGCTACTTCTTCATTTTCCGGACATCTAATCTGAAGTAATGTCATTATATTTTTTCTTATTCTCTTTATTTTATCTGAATTAGTTACAACTTCAACTTCCTTAGTGACTGGGAAAAGGCATGAAGTTACAACTTTTGACCAACCTCTATCTACAACTTCCACTACACATAATCTACAGCTTCCAAGACCTGCTAAAGCATCACTATGGCATAGTGTAGGTATATATATATTATTTCTTTGTGCTATTTGAAGAATAAATTCCCCTTTTTCAGCCTCACATGCTTTTCCATCAATTATAATTTTCATTGTGTCACCCCCCTATTTAACCTTGACTGCATCAAATTTACATATATTCATACAGTTTCCGCATCTTACACACTTATCGTCATCAATTACATGAGGTTTTTTAACGTCTCCTGTGATAGCATCCACTGCACAATTCTTACTGCACATACCGCAGCCTTTACATTTGTCAGTATCTATAACAAATGTTGTAAGCTTCTTACATATACCTGCTCTACATCTCTTATTTCTTATGTGTTCTTCAAATTCATCTCTGAAATATCTTATTGAGGCAACTACTGGATTTGGTGCGCTCTTTCCAAGACTACATAAAGCCGCATCCTTTGCCATTGAACAAATTTCAAGAAGTTCTTCCAAATCTCCTTCTCTACCTTCGCCATTACATATATCTGTTAATATCTCCAGCATCCTCTTTACGCCTTCTCTACAAGGCACACATTTTCCACAAGATTCTTCAGCTAGGAAACTTAGATAATATCTTGTAACATCAACGATACAGGTTCTATCGTCCATAACAATCATACCACCTGAACCCATCATTGAATCTGCCTTAGTTAAAGTATCATAATCAACTGGCAAATCTAAATATTCTTCAGGTAAACATCCTCCTGAAGGTCCACCTATTTGAACAGCTTTAAACTTTCTATCGTTTAATACTCCTCCACCTATGTCATATATAATTTCTCTTAAAGTAGTACCCATAGGAACTTCTACAAGACCAGTATTCTTAACCTTACCAACTAGTGAGAATACCTTTGTACCTTTACTCTTTTCCATGGTTCCTATTGAATGATACCACTGTCCACCTTTTTCAAGTATTATAGGAATATTAGCCCAGGTTTCAACATTATTCAATACTGTAGGTTGTCCCCATAAGCCTTTTTCTGTAGTGTGTATATATTTAGCTCTAGGCTCTCCTACCATACCCTCAATAGAAGACATAAGTGCTGTAGATTCACCACAAACAAAAGCTCCTCCACCTCTTACTATTTGGATATCAAATGAAAAATTAGTACCTAATATATTTTTACCTAAAAGTCCTCTTTCTCTAGCTACATCTATTGCCTTCTGCATATTTTCGACAGCTAGTCCATATTCATCTCTTATATATGCAAATCCTAAGCTTCCTCCAACTGCATAAGCACAAATTGTCATACCTTCAATAACGCTGTGAGGATCGCCTTCCATTATACTTCTATCCATAAATGCGCCTGGATCACCTTCATCACCATTGCACACTACATATTTAGGTGTTGTATCAATTTGTGCAGCTGTCTGCCATTTACGAGCTGTAGGGAATCCAGCTCCACCTCTTCCTCTAAGTCCTGAATCACCTACTTCTTTAAGTACATCTTCTGGCTTCATTTCTGAAAGCACTTTCTTTAAGGCTTTGTATCCGCCTCTTTCTATATAATCTTCTATAACTGTTGGATCAATTTCTCCTACATTTCTAAGAGCAATTTTATTCTGTCTTTTACAAAATTCACTTTGTTTATGATTTCTTAATCTTTGTTTAGTTGATGTTTCAAAATATAATAATTTTTCAATAATTTCCCCATTCATAAGTGTCTTTTTAACTACATCTTCTACATCTTCTACTTTTACTTTAAAATATGCTATGTCATCAGGATAAATTTTTATTACTGGTCCTTTTTCACAAAGTCCATCACAACCAGTTGCTTTTAACTTAACTTCAGTTTTTACTTCAGCATTTGCCCCTAGTTCTGCTATTTTTTTCTTAAGCTCCTCAAATACTTCCATACTGTGCTTTGCTAAACACCCAGCTCCGCAGCATACATTAACTGTTTTCTTATTACTCATTATTTTTCACCCCTATACTCATCAAGAATTTCTTTTATCATCTTAGGTGTCAAATTTCCATAATATTTTTCGTTAATCATCATAACAGGAGCTATAGCACAACATCCTATACAGTTAACTGTATTAATTGAAAACTTAAGATCTTCTGTGGTTTCCCCAGGTTTTATACCTAATATTTTTTCAAGTTCATCTAACACCACCATTGATCCAGCTACGTGACAGGCAGTTCCATCACATACAGTTATAATGTATTCTCCTTTTGGTGTTAAACTTAGAGCCTTATAAAAAGTTGCCATACCATAAAGTCTGCTAACTGGAGTTTCTAAGTATTCAGCTAAAGCTTCTAATGCTTCTCTAGGGATATACTTATATTTTCTTTGTATATCCTGTAAAATGGCCAAAGTATATCTCTGTTCTTTAGGATATTTTTCTATTACGTCTTTGCCACACATGTCTGTTTCTAAATTTTGTTTTTGTGCCATATCCATTAAAATTCACCCTCTTACCTAAAGATTTATATAAATAGAATAATAAATCATTCTACTTACCTCTAATTATTTATTAAATTTAATTTTTATTATATTACTCTTTACACTATATTCTTAAAATTTTACTACATAATCATTGTGTAAATTTTCTAAATATTTACTCCTATTTTTATACATTAACATATTATTTATATAAAGAAAATATGTCAACACATTAAAATTATACCAATATATTATTCCTAAAAAAAATCTATCTTTAAATTGTTTTTAGCTATAACAAAATCTTTATTCTGTTATAGTTTTCTGCCTCTTTTAATTTAGAAAAGAGTTTAATTTAAAGATAGATTTTCTTGAAGATGCCTTCGTTTATCTATTTACAACATTCCAAATCTATATTCATCTTTCTTCTTATTTTTATATATTCATCTTTTACATACTGCTCTGCAGCTTTTTGATCTTTAATCTGTTCTACTTTCACAGCACAATACTTATATTCTGGTGTCTTAGATATAGGATCTAAGTTATTTAAAGTAAGCTCATTACATGCACCTACCCACCATTGATATGTCATATATACTGCACCTTTATTAACTCTATCTGTAACTAATGCTTTAGCTACTACAGAACCTCTTCGTGAGCTTATTCTTATAAACTCCTCATTTGAGATATTTAAGTTTTTAGCATCATTTGGATTTATCTGAACATAACCTGGCTCGTCAGCTAACTGCTGAAGTGCTCTACAGTTACCAGTCATTGTTCTTACTGAATAATGTCCAACCTCTCTTACTGTAGAAAGTACTAGAGGATATTGCTCATCCGTAAGCTCCATAGGTGCTCTCCATTCTGCTGCAAATAAATTTCCCTTTCCACTTGGAGTGTTAAATTTATTTCCTTTATACAAATATGAAGTTCCTGGATGGTCTTCTGAAGGACATGGCCACTGGATCCCTCCTAGCTCTTCAAGTCTTTCATAACTTGCTCCTTTGAAATTTGGGCACAAGTATCTTAACTCATCCCAGATTTCTTTTGTATTCTTATAATTCATGTCATACCCCATAGCTTTAGCAATTTCTGAAATTATCTGCCAGTCAGGTTTTACATCTCCTGTAGGTTCTATTGCCTTACGGAATCTTTGGAATCCTCTATCAGCAGAACTATATACCCCTTCATGTTCACCCCATGAAGTAGCTGGTAATATTACATCTGCATGAAGTGCTGTTTTATTCATAAATATATCTTGAACAATTACAAACTCTAACTTATCTAAAGCTTCTCTAACCTCTGCTGCATCAGGATCACTTTGTACTGGATCTTCACCCATTATGTAATAAGCTTTTATTTTATCCTCTTTGAGTACTAAATGAGGAACTTCAGTTAGATGATAGCCTATCTTGTTTGAAAGTTTTACTCCCCAGGCATTCTCAAACTTTTCCCTTATAGCATCATTGGTTACAGATTGATATCCTGGATATACATTAGGAAGTGCACCCATATCACAAGCACCTTGTACATTATTTTGTCCTCTTACAGGACCAATTCCTACATTTGGTCTTCCAAAATTGCCTGTTAGAAGTGCTAATGAAGCTAATCCCTTAACTACATCAACCGCCTGTCCAAATTGACATACTCCCATTCCATAAAGTATCATAGCATTTTTAGCTTTAGCATACATTCTCATTGATTTTCTTATATCTTGTGCACTTACTCCAGTTATTTTTTCTGCATACTCTGGAGTATACTTTTCTACTAAGGCTTTATATTCTTCAAAACCTTCTGTATGTTGTTCAACATACTCCTTATTGTATAAACCTTCATTTATTAAAACATTTGCAAAAGCGTTTACTAATACCATATTAGTACCATTTTTTATTGGAAGCCATAAATCAGCTATCCTAGCCGATTCTGTTATACGTGGATCTGTTACCACTATTTTAGCTCCCTTTGATTTTGCTTTAACTATTCTTCTTGCAACTATAGGGTGTGATTCTGCACCATTATAGCCAAATATGAATACTAAATCACAATCATCAATTTCATGAATGCCATTTGACATTGCTCCATTACCTAATACGTAAGCCAGACCGGCTACAGAAGGTGCATGTCAAACTCTAGCACAGTGGTCAACATTGTTTGTTCCAATAACTGCCCTCATAAACTTCTGCATAATATAGTTAGCTTCATTTCCAGATCCTCTAGCACAACCTGTTCCCATAATTGAATCCGGTCCATATTTCTCTTTAATTTCTTTTAACCTTGAAGCTGTAAAACTTATAGCTTCTTCCCAGGATGCCTCTTCAAGCTGTCCATTTTTTCTTATCATAGGTTTCTTTAAACGAGCTGTTAAAATTTTAGGATCATTTAAAAAATCCCATCCATAATGTCCCTTAAGACATAAACTGCCTTCGTTGGTTCTACCATTAGCAGGTTCAGCTCTTACTATCTTTCCATCTTCTACAACTAGATTTAAATTACATCCAGCACCACAGTAAGGACAGACGGTCAGTACCTTATTTTCCATAAATTACCCCCCTAATTTAACCTTTTACTTATTAACTTAACATAAGCAATTAATCTTCATAAATCCATTAAATGAAAAAATGATTACCGATGTAAAGTACTGTAAATACCTTGATATAAACATATTAAAATATTCTGAAATTAATGTCAAGCTAGAATTGTTAACGTTTTAGCAATGTTCGCATTCTAAATGTATACCTTATTATAAGTAAAACAATTAATTTTAAGTATCGTTAAATTATATTGAACTTTTTCCTGAACTTTTTTTTATAGAAATTCAATATAATAATATAAAAATTAAAAGTGCTGTTATAATTTTATCAGCACTTATTATATTAATCCCTTAAATTGTAACTTTCAATGCTAATGCAATATAATTCCAGCGCTATTATCGGTATATATCTAACTATATAAATTTTAGATCATCTTAAAACATGTTTAAAGTTCTAACAAAGTATAATATTGATTAATTCATAAATTTAATATAATTTGTAAACAACTTTATATAGTATCAATTTATAAAACATATTTCTCACTTTTACTAAGACCTTTTTAGCGTTATTTTACTGTTATTTTATAGATAAACATATTTAAAATTAATGTAAAAAAGAAGATGTTCCACAATCTAAACATCTTCCTTTTAATATACAATTATCTTAAATGTCCTTATAAAACTTAAGTTCTATGTTATATATCTGTTTAAAAAAATTCAATAACTAATATACTATTAAATAGCTTTTATTGATGTAACACATTACCTACTGCTCCTGATAAAGACATAGCTTCAGCAACATTTGTACCATTGGTATAATCATCTCCATAAAAACTATCTAAAGCATCAATAAACCATGAATCTCCAACATCAACTTTTATTCCATTACTTTTCCATGATCTAATAACTGATGACACTAATCTACTTTTTTGTGAACTCGTCATTTTCATCCAGTCACTACCACTTGCATTTCCAGCGGTTTTATTTTCAATACTTGAATTATTAGAACTTCCATTTGTGCTATTATCTAAACTATTTTTATCCATATCATAAGAATTTAGTTTTTTACCTTCTGAAAACTCTGATTTAGATTGATTTTGTGTTAATTTACTATTTTGCTTAGACTGAGTATCATTTTGATTTTGAGTGGTAACTAAATTTTCCTGTTTTACTTGACTGTTAATCTCATTAGTACCTATTTTGCTTTCATTCTCAATCTTTGCTTTTGCAAATAATATCCCAATATTAACACTTACAACCATAAGCAACAGTGCTCCTAAAACAATTGCTATTTTTTTCATTTTTCACCTCTACATATATATATTTTAAAAGTACATATATGAATTATAACAAATTATACATATACGGTAAACAATTCTTTAACAAAATATTAACTAACTTATATCATAATAAACGCTGGATTTTTCAAACAGTTCTTCTAATTCAAAAAAACTTGTTTGTAAGATTGCAAAAAAATTATCTATAACTATGAAAAATAAAAAAAGTAAAAATACACCACTCACCAAGTATCATATTTTTATAAAAACTTAATTTTAAACTATCCTAAATACACATTATTACAAAATTAACCAATAGAAAACTTTCAACATACTTTAGCATTTCCATTACCTCTACACCTCTTCTAAACCATGAAGATTTTAATTTATTTTTGCATATATTTCTAGTAACGCAAACAAATCATATTACCCTTCATTTATCTTTGGAAAAGTATTTGCACCATGAGACATAACATAAGTTTTTAAATTTCTGCCTTTCTTTTTATAAGTTAATTCCAACGCTTCTTCTATAGTTTTTACTACAGTTATACTTGCTTTTTTTACAAGATTTGGATCTAAATCTGCTACAAATATAACATTTGACCAACTTGCTATATCACAGAATATATACGCTACATCTTTAGAAATACTGTATTCACGTCTCAGTTCCTTCTCTCTTTCTAACATGTTGTCATAATTTGATATCATATTTTTAACATCTTCATTACCGCCTAAACCTTCGCTGCACTGACTTAATATAATTATTGTTCCACCAATCTTTACAGCTTCTTTAGCATTCATTATAGTTTTACTTGTCTGATAGAAGTTTATATCCTTTGGATATCCACCAGCAGTGGCAATTACCAGATCTGCTTTTTCATTTATACTGACGCTATCTAACTTTTCAACTACTTTGCAACCCTCATAAAAAGCTTCAATATAGTTTCCACTAACTGCTGAAACTATGCTACCTTCTGTATTTATAATTACATTAAACATAAAGGAAGCAATTTTATCATTACTTACTTATAGCTTTGCACTTTTTAATTTACTATTGTTCCTGGATTTAATATCATATTAGGATCGAATATCTTCTTAATGCCCTTCATTATTTCTATTTCTCTTTCACTATACTGAAGTGACATGTGCTTCTTTCTTGTCTTACCAGTACCATGTTCTGCTGTAACAGTTCCACCATATTTCATAGCTGCTTTATACATTTCCTCTTTTATATCCTCAAAACAAACTGGTAGTTTCCCGTTTTCTAGCATTATAAAATTGTGAACATTACCATCTGCAATATGTCCAACAGATGGAGTAACAGTATGATATTTGTCAGCTATTTTGATTAAATCATCAATAAGACTTGGTACTGAAGCTGGAGGAACTGCTATATCTAAAGCATCTGCCACGTTTTCCTTAAAAGCAGTGTACGCATTACTTCTTATCTCCAAAATATTTCTTTGATCCTTAGTAGTTTCAGCTATTAGACTATCAATAGCATTATATTGTTCACACAATTCCACGATTTTTTCGCTTCTTGCATATAAATCATCTTCTGTAGCTTCATTCAATATAAATATTAAGTCAACACTTCCCTTTGTAGCTGGCCATACCTTTCCAATATGTTTTGCTGATTCTAATGCTACAAATCTCTCCATATACTCTACAGCCAGTGGTGTTATGCCTTCCTGAAGTATCTTAGATACAGCTAGTGATGCATCTTTTCTACCATCAAAGGAAACAACAAGTGTACCTGCATTACTTGTTTTTGTATATAATCTTAAAGTAGCCTTTGTCACTATTCCTAAGGTTCCTTCACTGCCTATGATCATATTTAGCAAATCATATCCCATATTATTTTTCAAAAGCTTATTTCCTAAACTAACTAATTCTCCAGTAGGAAGCACTACTTCTAAGGCTTTAATGTGATTTCTCATAATACCATGTCTTACAGCGTTTACTCCTCCTGCATTTTCAGCAACCATTCCACCGATTTGTGCACCTTCATCCCCTGGATGAATAGGGAAGAATAACTTTTCATGCTTATTCAATCTTTCAAGCAACCCTGCAAGAGTAACTCCTGCTTCTACTGTTATCATTAAATTTTCTTCATCCAATTCAACTATTTTATCTAATCTCTCAAGGGATAACATTATACTTGGCTTAAGTGGTATTGTTGCTCCACATAAGCCTGTACCACCGCCTCTTGGAACAACAGGAATTAATACTTTATTTGCATACTTAACTATCTTAGACACTTCCTCACTGCTGCCTGGTTTTACAACTACGCAATCTTCACAAGCCTTTGGTCTTAATAATGTTTCTGTTTCATCATATAAATAGCTCTGCATCTGTGATAGATCACTAATGACAAAATCTTTTCCAACTATATTTTTTAAATTACTGATTATTTCCTCTTTCATTTTATATCCCCCCAATTTAATAATTAATTGTTTTTAGCCTTTATTTTGCTTATAATCTTAGGAACTACTTCATATAAATCCCCTACTATTCCGTAATCCGCAATATTAAAAATAGGTGCAGATGGATCTGTATTTATGGCAATTATAATATCTGAATCCTTCATTCCTGCCAAATGTTGAGGTGCTCCTGAAATTCCACAGGCAATATAAACTTTTGGTTTTACCCTGTTGCCGCTGTAGCCCACTTGATGTTCTTTTGAAATAAAGCCATCATCAACTACGCTTCTACTGGCTCCTACAACTCCTCCTAAAGCCTTTGCTAATTCCTCCAGCATTTTAAAATCTTCTGCACACTTTAATCCTTTTCCACCTGAAACAACTACACTTGCTTCTGTAATATCAAACTCCTGTCCCTTAAGTTCCTTTACTACTTCTACTAATTTATCTTTACTATAAGCAGCTTCTAATTTTACTACCTCACCTTTATGTGAGGTATCCCTTTTCCCCTCGCAAAATTCTTTATATCTTACTGTTGCCATTTGAGGGTATGTTTCTGTCTTTATATGAGCCAAAATATTTTCGCTAAAAGCAGGTCTTATCTGTATTAACTTTCCATCTTCATCAACTTCTAGTCCAGTGCAATCTGCTGTTAGACCAGTTCCAAGCGCAGCAGCTACCCTTGGTGCTAGAGAACGGCCAAAGCTAGTTGCACCTATTAAACATATTTCCGGCTTAATATTGTCAATTAATTTAACTAAATTTATTTTATAAACCAATTCTTCTGGTTCGTTAAATATATCATCTTCTAAATAAAATACCTTATCTGCACCTCTATATATGAGTTCCTCTGTTTTTATATTGGTAGGTCCTAAGACCACTGAGTATAAAGGTGCTCCTAACTTATCTGCAATTTTCTTTCCTTTACCTAGTAGCTCATAGCTTACCTTATGAATTTCCCCATTCTTTTGCTCTGCAAAAACCAAAACCCCACTGAATTCTTTCAAGTTCATGCTTATACCCCCAATACCTTTTTATCTTCTAATACAGTAATTATTTCCTCAATACCTTCGTTTATATTTTCTCTAAATAACTTTCCTTCTCTTTTAGCACTTTGAGGAACTTCTATTTTCTTAACCTTTGTAGGAGAACCTTTAAAGCCCACTTCCTCTAAAGTTAAAACTTCCTTAAGCTCTTCCATATCCCAAACAGTTATTTTCGCTTTTCTTGCTTTCATCTTACTTTTAAAGGTTGGTAATCTAGGTTCATTTATATACTTTGTTACTGTAATTAGCACTGGAAACTTAGCTTTCTTTAAGTATGTTCCTCCCCAAAGCTCACATTGTGCCACTATATTATCCTGATTTATATCTTCTATTTTTTCCACATAACTTATATGAGGTATGTCCAAAATTTCTGCAATTTCTGGTCCAACTTGTCCAGTATCTCCATCAACAGTTTTTTCTCCAGCAATGATTAAATCAAATTTTCCGATTTTACTTATAGCACCAGCTAAAGTTTTTGAAGTTGCCTTAGTGTCAGCCCCACCAAAACTTCTGTCACTTAATAATATTCCTTCATGAGCCCCTCTTGCTATTGCTTCTTTTAAAGCTTCATCAGCACTAGGTAGTCCCATACTTATAACTGTAACTTTCGCATCCATTTTCTCGCTTATACTCACCGCTGTTTCTAATGCGTTTAGATCAAAAGGATTTATTTCTGTACCAGCAGATTTTCTATCCACTACCCCTTTTTCTCTATCAAATTTAACCCTTTCCATATCCGGCACTTGTTTTATTAATACCACAATATTCATGTTTCCCACTTCACCCTTTCACAATATTGATAATTAAACTGTTTGTATATATATTTAGAAATATCTTAAATGCATCTATATACTTTTTATATATTTTTTTAATATAAATTTTATTACAAATAATATTGCTAAATAAATGAACTACAATTTTCAAACTAACATATAAAAGTTATCAATCATTTTAAACCAAGCTAAGGCACATAAAAATAAACTAGCATACTGAGTAGTTTTATTTTTATGTGCCTTAGTCTGAAGTATTTAATTCTAAATCAATATTTCATACATATTTATACTCACTTTTCATACAATTGAATAGAGATATAAAGTAATTCTTAGGTTCAGATGAAGTTTGCTTATAAGAATGACTTTATCCAAAGCAAACTCGTTAAATGCAATAAATTATATGCAGAAATATAACATAAAAATGTAAATGTAAATAGTTATGTCATGAAAGGACAAAAAATGAGCATGAAAAGAATATTTATGTGTACAAATTCTTTTCACGCCCATTTTTATACGTTTCATGCCATTAAGGTTGTATTTACCATTTCAATATGTATATAATAGGTATTATAAGATTAGGTAAATAATTTTTATTATATAATACTGATGAAATTGCTTTAATTAATAATGATAGTGAGAATTTCATAAACGGAGAGTAAAATGAAGAATATTAAACATTCATTAATAACAATATCCACATTTATATTTGGAACAATATCTTTTATATTATATATGGGTATATTAGGTGGCTTTATTAAGCAAAAAATATTGTCTTATGCAATTGGATGTTTAGGTTTTTACCTATTTTTTAATGCTCTAAGGATTTATAAAAAAGAAAAAAAATTTATGTTTATATTGTCAGCCTTACTTAGTATGCTTTGTTGGTTTGTTATGTTTAGTACTAAGTCAGCCTTCCACTAAATAAAAAAAAATATATATACAATGAAGGTACATTATTTATCATAGAAATGACCCAATTAGTAATATTTAAGCTATAAAACAAGAAAAATTTCCTTTATATTTACTACTTAATGAAAACATTACAGAAGTTTGAATAGATAATAAACAAATTTAAATAGGAGAAAATATAATGAGTATAAAATTAGATTGTAATAATTCAATTAATAAAGTGGTTAATAATACCTATAAGAAAACTTGTAATGAAGTTTCTACTAATTTCGAAACTACTATTAAAAAAGCCAAAACCACTTTCTTTGAAGTATATGAAAAAAAAGCTGAAGATAGTGATTTCAAATTTTTATCAAATGCACCTGCTAATGTGAAAAAAGCCTGGAATGCAACATGGAACAGCTTACAACCAGAAGGGCGAATGGACCTTATAGTTGGTATGATAGAACTGCAATATATGAATCCTAAATGTCCTAATAAACCTATTATTGATAATGTTAACGGATTTAAAGATTCCATTAGTTCATTCATAAGTGACATAATATCTATGGATAAATCCGGTTTATCTAGCGGACATCAGGAAACACATAAAGGAGTAATTGATGCTTTAAGTAAGCTTGAAGAAGAATTAAATAAATATAACTAAATTGTTAAAACAACATCATGAATAATAATTTCATGATGTTGTTTTGTATACACATTTTTTATAAAGATTATGTCCACTACAAAATTAGTGGATATTATCTTATTTTCTTTAATTAATTATTTAGGTAACTTTTTCAATGTAATAGCTTTTAATGTTAATATAGAATATTTTCAATCTGAAACATTTTTTAGTTGTTTAATTAGAATAATGATTTAAAAATTGCTAAAACAGTAATCACTCCCACAGCAGTAACAAATACATTGCTTGCTTTTCCTCTATATTTAGCTAGTGCAGGAATTTTATGAATAGTATACATTGGTAAAATACATAAAATAACAGCACCTGTAGGTCCGCTGACACTTTCTATGATTCCAAGAATACTTGGATTTGCATACGCAGTATACCAGCATGTTAGTATTACAAAAATAAGTATCATTGTCTTAACTGTTTTTTCACTTAGCTCTTTTCCACGAGCTCTGCTGGACTCCATTATTATGTCACGCATTACCTCATATCCTCCCACATAATGCCCAAGAAAAGATTTTATTATAGCAACAAACGCAATAACAGGAGATATATAAGTGATTATAGGTACATTTAAATGATTAGCAAGATACGAAAGTATTGACAGATTTTGTTCCTTTGCCATTGCAAGATCCTTTGGTGATAAACTTAATACGCAACTATAAACGAAGAATATAACAACAGAAAATATCAAAATATAACCGTACTTTTGTATTTGAGCACATTTTGCATCTGTAGCTTCTTCTCCATAGGTTTCTCTCTGTTTTATAACAAAAGGCGATATAATAGGATAATGATTAAAGGATAACACCATGACAGGGAAAATCATCCATAGCATTCCTAAAATACCTTGTCCTCTTGAAACTGTAGAAATACTTGAAACATTTAAACTTGACATATTCCACTGTGGAATCAAATATATTGATATAAAAATCAGAGAAGCTATAAAAGGATATACAAGCGTACTCATTACTTTTATAGTCAAATCTTGACCAAAATTCACTATAGCTATGAGAACGATTACTAATACAAGTGATAAAATTGCTCTTGGTGGCTTGTTAAAGTGCATTTGATTCACAATAAAACTTTCTGCAGTATTTGTTATTGCAACCGAATACATTAGTACTATGGTATAAATTGCGAAGAAATATACTAAATTAAAAATTTTACTTGCTGTATGCCCAAAATACTCTCTTATAGTACCTGTAATACCTTCATCAGCAGCTTTTGAAGAGTATATAATTTTGGCAAAGGCCCTATGTCCATAGTACATTACAGGAAATGCAAATATGGTAATAAACAGTAATGATATTATACCTCCTACTCCTGCATTAATAGGTAAAAATAGTACTCCTGCTCCAATTGCTGTTCCAAAAAGGCTCAAGGCCCAGGTAGTATCTTGTTTATGCCACTTTTTAGGGTCTAGTAATTTTTCCTTTTTTTCAGATGCATTTTCATACATATATAATTCCTCCTATAGTATAAACTATTTCAAAAATCGTTTTCATAAAACTTTTTTAGCCAGGTCCAAGAAAGATAATTCCAAGACCCAACATAAATACAGTGCCAAATATACCTAACATGAAAAATGCTAAAATACTTATTTTGGTAAACGAACTTTAACTAATTCTGCAAAATATTCTGCTCCGATTTTTAATATATTATCATTATAGTCATAGCATGAGTTATGAAGCGGAACATTGCCTACTCCAGCAGACTCATCAGAAGTTCCTATAAACACCAAACAGCCAGGAATTTTCTGTAAAAACGTACCAAAGTCTTCAGAAGCCATCCACTGTTCACAATTTCCATTTACATTATTTTCACCAACAACATTTTGAGCTGCTCTCACCGCAATATCAACACACTTTGCTGAGTTAACCGTTGGTGCAAATTCATGGGTATATTCAAATTGGCATTCTGCTCCATTTATTTGGCAGATTCCCTCACTAATAATTTTCATTCTTTCTTCTAACAACTTTTGTACCTCTGGTGAATAACTTCTAGTATCCCCTTTAATTACTACATTGGTAGGAATGGCATTATGAATACCATCTGTAATAAATTCAGTACATGAAATTACAGCAGGAATACTTGGGTTCATATTACGAGATATAATCGTTTGCAAAGCAAGGACAATTTCAGATGCAATAACTATGGGATCTTTACCCATATGAGGACTTGAAGCGTGTGATCCTTGTCCCTTAATACGAATAACAAAGTTATCTTCACTTCCCATAATTCCACCGCTGCGAGTTGAAATTGAACCAGCAGGCATACCTGGCATATTGTGCATTCCATAAATCTCATCCATTGAAAAATGTTCAAAAAGTCCGTCTTTAATCATAGCAGCAGAGCCTTTGCCAGGTTCTTCCGCAGGTTGAAAAATAAATCTAACTGTTCCGCTAAAGTTTTTACGCTCAGTTAATAACTTGGCTGCACCCAATACTGTAGTCATATGCCCATCATGACCACACCCATGCATTTTACCATGATTTTGAGAAGTGTAAGGATGTTTACCTTCTTCCGTTAGGTTAATAGCATCTATGTCCGTTCTAATACCTATAACCTCTTTACCATCACCCACTGTAAGATTAGCAACGATTCCAGTACCACCAATATTTCTATGAACCTCTAATCCCATATCTGTTAGTGCTTTAGCAATATATTCAGAAGTATTTTTTTCTTCAAAAGCAGTTTCAGGATGCATATGAAAATAATGTCTCCACTCAATTAGTTGTTTTTCAAAATCTTCGTTGTTCATACTAATCTATCTCCCTTATAAAATAATTTTTTAACCGCTTGCGGAATTCCGCAAGCGTTAATTCACCTAACCTTTTATCCGTTAGACTTTTACATTTTCTTTCATATAGAGCTTACTAACAGAAACTTATTTAGCCTCTGTAAGTTTAGTAACTACATCAAGTAACACGTTAGCTCCAGCCACTAAATCAGTTCCCGCTGTGAACTCTTTAGGATTATGGCTTATCCCATTAACACTAGGAACAAAAATCATAGCTGAAGGACAAACGCGTGCAATCATTTGAGCATCCTGCCCTGCACCAGATGTCATTCTTCTTGATTGAAGTCCATGTTCACTAGAAACTTCCTCTATTAATTTAACGATTTTCTCATCAAAATCAACTGGTTGAAAACGTACTAGTTGTTCAGAAGTAATTGATACCCCTTCAGAGATAGCTAATTCTTTCAGATAGCTTGCAAGTGCCTTTTCTTCCTCTTGCAATTTTTCTTCATTTGGATTACGCAAATCAACTGTGAATGTTGCTAAAGATGGAATTACATTAACCGCATTGGGCTTAAATTCAATAGTTCCAACTGTTTCAACAGTTTTTCCATTAGAAGCATTTGCACGATCGCGTAAATATGTTATAACTCTTGCTGCCGCAAGTCCTGCATCATGTCTCATATCAGTTGGTGTAGTACCAGCATGATTTGCAACACCTTTAATGGTAACTCGCTGCCAAGAAATACCTTGAAGATTCTCAACAGCACCAATTGGAATACCCATTTTATCAAGAATTGGACCTTGTTCAACATGAAGTTCAATGAAAGCATGTGGCCTTAAAAATCCAGGCTCCTTTGTTCCAGCATATCCAATACGTTTAAGTTCTTCACCCAATATTGTGCCATCGGTACCCACTGTTGCAAGGGCATCATCAACTGAAAGACCACCAGCAAATACAAGAGATCCCATCATATCAGGGGCATATCTCACACCCTCTTCATTAGTAAACGCTGCAACTGCAATTGGACGAGTTGGAACAAATCCTGCCTTCTTCAAAACTTTTATTACCTCAATCCCAGCAATAACTCCATAGCATCCATCATAAATACCCGCGTTAATTACTGTATCAATATGGGAGCCTAACAAAATTGGTTCTTCATTTCTATTTTCAGTACCATACCAAGTACCAAAGATATTACCGATTCTGTCGATTGCAACTTCTAATCCAGCTTCCTTCATCCAAGTAACTACCTTGTCACGTCCAGCTTTATCTGCATATGAAGCAGCTACTCTCGATAGTTTGTTGTCATTTTCCCTGCCAGTTTGACCAAGTTCTTGAAGTCGGTTAAGTAGACTTTCAGAATTAATTGATAGATTTAATTTATTAATCATGTTTGTTTCTCCTTTCGAAATTCAAATTAGATTTTATATTCATTATATGGATGCATATTTTCCATCCCATACTACTTTTCTATAATTATCAGGATCAGTGTCGCCTTCTGTGCTTATAATAAGTATTCTTGAGTCTTCATTTATATTTAATTTTTCAGCTATTTCTTTTAAGTCATTTTCTTCTAAAATCAAACTCAAAATCCCCATACCTACTGCACCAGATTCTCCAGATATAACTTTAGGATCCCCTTCTAATGGATTGCCAAGCATTCTCATTGCTCTTGCTGTTACATAATCCGGACAGGATATATACATATCTGAATAATCTTTTAAAACTTTCCAGCCAACAGTACTAGGCTCTCCGCAAGCAAGTCCTGCCATTATGGTTGGCATAAAGCCTGTTACTGCATGAGGTTTTCCATCATTTGCTTTAGCAGATTTATATATGCAAGCTGCTTCATTTGGCTCAACTATAGCAGTTATTGGTCTATCCTCACCAAACAAATATGCCAAATACCCTTGCACTGCTCCAGCAAAAGAACCAACACCTGCCTGAAGAAATACATGCGTAGGCCTACCTTTTCCGTCAGCCTTTATCTGTTCTAATGCTTCATCAACAAGCGTAAGATATCCCTGCATAATCCAAGTTGGAATTTTTTCATAACCATCCCAGGCACTATCCTGTATCATAACCCCATTATGCTCATCTGCATATTTATTAGCTAATCTCACGGCATCATCATAATTTAAATCCGTTATAGAAGCTTCTGCTCCTTCTTTTCTTATATTGTTTAATCTTATTTCTGAAGACCCTTTTGGCATAAATATTACTGATTTTTGCCCCAGTTGGTTTGCAGCCCAAGCAATTCCTCTTCCGTGATTTCCATCAGTTGCTGTCACAAATGTAATATCTCCAAGTTTTTCTTTTATTTCTTTACTTCTCAACTTTTCAAAAGAAAGTTCTGAAATATCTACATTTAATTTTTCTGCTATATACTTACCAACAGCATAGGAACCTCCCAATCCTTTAAAAGCATTAAGTCCAAATCTATAAGATTCATCCTTCACCCATATATTACTAACTCCTAATTTTTTAGACAATTCATTTAAACTATGAAGTGGAGTTACTTTGTACTCTGGAAAGCTTTTATGAAAGTTTCTAATCTTTTTAATTTCTTCTCTGTCAATAAAGTCTATAGGTGTTTTCTCTTTATGCGCTTTTCTTGCGTTTTCATTTGGAATATATTTAATTTCTGTTAAATCTCTCATTTTTATTTCTCCTTTCACTCAAAACATCAGTTAATCTTTTTGTTGTCACTCACAAATTACCCATTAAGTCCATTTAGAACTTTATTACTCCAAAATTGCCATAACCTCTATTTCTACACCAGCATCTTTAGGTAGCTTAGATATCTCAACACAACATCTAGCAGGGTAATTTTCTGTAAAAAATTCTCCATATATTTCATTAACTACAGAAAAATTTGATAAATCTTTTAAAAACACTGTAGTCTTTACTACATCTTCTAAAGACGCTCCAGCTTCCTCTAATATTGCTTTTATATTATTTAAAGATTGTTTTGTTTGTTCTTTTATATCCTCTGGGATTTCTCCAGTTTGAGGGTTTACTGGTAGCTGACCTGAAACAAAAATATTCTTACCCTTTTTAATTGCCTGAGAATATGGCCCTATAGCTCCAGGTGCATTTTTTGTTGAGATTACTTCTTTAATCATTATAAGTTCCTCCTCTATTTTTCTTCATATGATTTATAATAAATGGTATTTAATTATATAATTACTCTCTTTATACAGCCTCACATTACTTATTAAACATACCTACATAAATAGTTCCATTTATGTATTCAATCGATTACATTTCTGTTCCCAAGTTCTTTCATTCTACCTCCCTCTCTATGACTTGATCTTCTAATTTATACATGTACAATTATTTGTTAACTTATGTTATAATTATATTGCGATTTAAAACAATATTCTATCAATTTATTGATGATTTATATCGTAATATTGATTTAAAAAAGAAAAAAATTATAAAAGTTATAGCAACGTAATTCAAAAGAAAAATACATAATTTTGTGCATTTTTTTGCAATAGTTGTGTACTTTCATATTATATAATTTTCAGTAAGCATTACTAATTTGTTTGAGCGACCATTAAAACTTGTTTGTCAAACCCAACGAATTAGTTACCTTTAAACCTTGACATGCTTTCCCGTTAAGATTATTAAGCGCGATTATTTATATTTTTCCCAGTTGATTAGATTTTCCAATAATATTGCGATCAGACTCCCCATTAACAATCCATTACTGAATAAAGGCCTGATTACCATCGGCAGTGATATAAAAATTTGGTTAGGCATGCTCATAATTGCAAATCCCAAAAGTATTGGTAAGGCAAACCTATAAATTGTTTTGCCATTAAACTGAAATCCGCTAAGATTCTTTAAAGCAGCTCCAATGAGTTGTAAATAAGCTACGAAAAGCACGGCATCACCAACGCTAATTGGGAGGGTAGCAAAGAATTTACTCAAAAATGGAACTAGACCCAATAGAAAAAATAGTACTCCACCAACAATAAAGGCAGAACGTTCGAGAATATGTGTTGTTTGAAGAAAACCTAAAGATGATGCATAGGGAGCATAGGGAACCATACCAAACATACCAGCTATGACGGTATTAATGCCTGTCAGGACAAAAGACCTTCGATACTTTCGTTCATCTACTTCCTCTCCGAAGATTTGTTCCGCCCCGCGCAGAGTAGCCACTGTATTTGCAGTATTTAGCATACCAGCTAGCAAAGCTGTAATGATAGAACTCAGTTCCAAATTTGGCTTTCCAAGAGGAAATAGCATTATTGTTGTAGAACTCCCAGTTCTAATAGCGCTTTGCTGAGGGAAAAGCAAACTGTAAAGTAACCAACCGACCAATATTCCGGCTAGGATAGCAAAATTGCTTAAATTTCCCCTTCCCTTGATATTCAGACAGGTAACCAATATAACAAGAAAAAAAGATAATCCCGCTACTGGAAGGTTAATTTGAGTCGAAGTAGATAAGCCAAGCATCCCCTTAAAAAAGGTAATGATTAATGAACCAGCAAGCAAAAAAAGAAAAACACTCATAACTATAGGGGTAAAAAGCCTTTTTAACAAGGATCCGATTCCGAGAGCTCCAAGGATTGCCACCATGATACCAGATATAATTATTCCAATAGCTAAACCACCACCTAAAGTCTCCAGACTCATATGAGCCACATCAGCAGAAGCGCCTAAACTAAGAAGTACTCCCCACCAAAGTCCAGACTGTCCTTCCATCAATGCATAACGATGCCCAATCAAAGCCTGAAAGATACAGGCAATCCCCGTATACATAAATGAAAGCTTCATTGATGCCATAATTACCGTCGAAGGTTCATGGAAGGCTGTTCCAATAGATAACGGAATAACTACAGTATTAGCAAACATAAAAAGTAGCCATTGAACTCCCGCAAAAAAAGTTGTCATTTTGGTGAATCTGGTAGATAAAAAGGTTGATTTAATCAATACTTTCACAACTCCTTAAATAAAACATTACTGCATTTTTATTTAGAAAAATTTTCCTCATTAGAAGTTAACTCTGCCAATTCTTTTAAATTAGCTAATATCCTTTTAGTTCCCTCAACTAAATTGTAATTCATAATAAATTTTCTCTATAAAAATTTGTAACTTTATTAATATCTAATGAGACAAAATAATAAAAGAATAGTCTATACATCTCCTATAGTATGCAAACATAAAACTTCATCAGGAACTTTTAATCCTCCATGCCAATTTACAACTCTGGCAAAACCGAAGTTAGAAAAATATTGATCCATAATAGGATATCCGTCAACTATAATATTTGTTGTCTTAAAATTAAAATTTTTTATAGAATTATTATACCATTGAAGCAACACTATCTCTCTTAAGGCATATGAAAGAAAATAGCAAGTCAAAGATGTTAGTATATTTTGCGATTGACAAGGAAATAGGTTCCGCTGATAGTTGTTCTATCAAAAGGTTCTGTTGACGCAGTATGACTCAAAATATACTAACATACTGACTTGTTATTTTTTTGAATATGCCTAAGATCATAACAAAAAAATATACATCTTTATATATGTACAATTATTTGTTAGCTTATGTTATAATTATATTGCGATTTAAAATAATATTCTATTAATTTATTGATAGTTTATATCATAATATTGATTTATAGGAGGATTCTTCATTGCAAGTTTATGAAATTTTAACCACTGGCAACCTCAAAGAAATAACAAAGCATGGAGATAAATCATTTCCATTAGCAATCTATAAAACCATGCTGCGTAAGAACAAGTTGGGATATGTACAGCTGCACTGGCATGATGAGATTCAATTTGCACTTGTAACAAAAGGATGTGTAAATTTTACCATAGACAAATCTGAGCATATAGTTGAAAAGAACAATGGCATATTTATTAATTCAAACTGTCTGCATTCTGCAAAATCATATAATAATAATGATAGTGAGTATATATGTATTGATATATCTCCTGAGCTGTTTTTAGGTTCCTCCGAAAGCATTATACGTCAGAAATATATAGAGCCATTTTTGAAATCAAAGGCTATTTCGTTTGTTACACTAAATCTCTCTATTGATTGGGAGAAGAAGATTCTAAAATCCTTAAAAGATTTATATATGATTTATGAAGAAAAGAATTTTGGATTTGAACTTAAGATGCAATATGTTATACTAAATATTTTGCATTTGATGATTATCAATATCAAATACTTAGACAAAGAAATTAGTTCATATTCTTTTATTGAAGATCAGCGTATTAAAAAAATGCTATCCTATATAGAAGAAAACTATAACCAGAAAATCACACTTGAAGATATGGCTAAAAATGCAAATTTAAGTCGTGCTGAATGCAGTAGATTCTTTAAACGTATGACCGGGCAAACTCCCTTTGAATATTTAATTTCATATCGTATTAACAAAAGTGCTCTGCTGCTTAGAAACAGCGATATGCCAATAACAGAAATTGCAGAGGAAGTTGGCTTTGGAAGTGTCAGTTACTATATTGAAAAATTCAGAAAACAAACAAATTGTACCCCAACGGAATTCAGAAACTTTCATCCTAAATTTATTGAATCATGAGATGTTTTTAGAAATAAAAAAAGAGAGATTAACTCTCTCTCTGCTTTTAAATTAAAATCCAAAATACCGTTACCCTAATTTTGACACCTATCTCTCTGATAGGTGGGTGCCCTCACAGATGTTTCTATCAATCCCAAAGCCGTCAAAAGGTCTCACAAGGAAGTACATATCTGCATCTAAATTTTGAACTCCCGTTTTAGTAATGTAGGTTCAAAATATAGAGTCTGTCGAATATTTCAGAAATTATACAAATTCATGGTGTAGAAAACGGGACTTGAACCCGTACGATTACTCAAACGTACGCACAAAAATTGCATCTTAAACTATTGCAAATTAACATTTCAATTCATCTAAAACATCATTTTACAATACGTCCGTTCATCATTCCCATGAGTGTATTTTATCATAATAAATTCAACATTTCAATTAAAATTTAATATTTTATGCCAGCATGATATGTTGCTTAAACGGAGCATTTAAGGTACCATCTATACTTAAAGTTCCATCTTCATTCTCTCGTATTGACATTTTATTAAATAGCATTTGGATTTGAGCATTGGTTATTTCTCCACCAGCTATTATCTCTTTCAACATGGCTATACTATAAATAATTCCCTGATTAGCTTCTCTGTTAATTTCCTTCACTTCTTCTAGAGAGTTACACTGTTGTTCAAGAAGTTTAATCTTTTCTTTAGTTTCCTGTGTCAACTCTTGGAACAGTTCTTCGCTAATAAGTTCCTTTGCCAACTGTTTAGCATAAGCCTTAATTTCATCTTTGAGCTCAATTACCTGTAGCTGGATATTCTCAATAGATTTATTGTAATCTCTTTTTCTGTAATTCCATTCTTTGATGAATTGGTCTATTCTCTGTAAGTTGATTTCAGCTACATCTTTCACTCTGTCCAAATAAGCATGTACAAATTTATCCAGTTTCTCTTCTCTTATCCTATGTGACGTACAGACAGAAGTTCCAAACCTGTGATACCCATTGCAGACATATTCCACGTAGTCTTTTCTCTTTTTCGCTACAAAACTTGCTCCACAGTCACTGCAAGATAATAACCCTGCATATCTGTGAATTTTAGTATTGTTAGAAGCCCTAACATTATTCTTTGACCTGTTCGCTCGAATGGATTGTACAATACTCCATAAACTCTTGTCAATTATAGGCTCATAATAATTTTCATGTACCACATGTTCCTCTTTTGGCAATTCCTTCTTATATTTATATATTACAGATCTTGATGATACGCCACAGCGTAAAGTACCAATATAAGCATCATTCTCTAATATTCTTGAAACAGTTCGGTCACTCCAAATATCTTGTCCAATCCATTTCTTTCCTGCATGATAAGTCTTACCCATAGATTGCTTTTGATACCATGAAGGTGTGTGATAGTGGCTTACTGTCAAATGCTCTGCTATCTTCTTTGTACCGTAACCATCAGCATATAACTTATAAATCAATCTTACTATTTCAGCACTTTCTTTTTTAATTGTAATCTCTTTTGTAAATTTATTTTTCTCATATCCAAAAGGTGGAATTATAACTAATCCCTCCTTTTGTTTCTGCTTAAAGGCACTTCTAATTTTTCTGCTTATGTCTTTAGCATATTGCTCATTAAGTATCTGCTTTACACCAATTACTAAATCATCATTCTCGTCAAAGCTGTCAATATTTTCAGTAATTGATATAACCTTAATCCCTATTTGTTTAAGTTGTTCCATAAACAAGGAGGAATAAGCTTTATGTCTTCCCAACCTCGATAAATCTTTTACCAGTACAGCTTGTACTGTTCTATCCTCAATTGCATCCTTTAAATCGTTAATTCCTTCTCTATCAAATGTCATTCCCGAGACATTATCATCCTCAAATATCTTAATTAAATTATAAGATTTTCTTGAAGCATAATCTATTATTATCTTCTTTTGATTATTAAGTGAATTCTGTTCTTTATCATCATCTCTGCTCAATCTCACATAACCGTATACATCTATGTTTGACACTGTTACCCCTCCCTTGTTTCATTATATGTATTACACACAGTAGCAATGTATTGATGTACACTCTGTGTAGCATTATTATACTTGGTTGAAAATTACTTAGTCAATAACTTTCTTGCATAATCCAGTATCATAAATTTTAAAATTTCAGTTAAGATATCTTCTGATTCTCCTGCTCTACATACTGCTAAATTACATTTATACTCTGCAGCACTTAATAAAACTTTATTAAGTTTCACATATTTTTTAGAACTTCCTTAATGAAAAAGCTGTATATATACTCTGAATTAATACCTAGAAACATTTCAGTTAGAATACAAAGAAAGCATCTAACCTTAACTAAATTAGATGCTCATTTGTGTATTTTTTAGTTATATCATGCATACTATTATCCTCTACAAGGACTATATCCGACGAAAAATTCATCTGAATAATAATTATCATATTTACACAGCAAAAGTATTAATCTCTTCTAAAATTCCAGACGAAAATAATAAATATATTTTAAATAAATATAGATTTTAACACATAAATTTGAAAGCAACTTTAAATTTAATTTATTTCTTTACATTGACCTTGAATACATTCCTTAATTTTACCAGAATGCTTATCTACCTGATATTCTGCTTCTGTAAAATCTTCATCGCCACTAGGTGTAATCGCATCTTTTACTATTAAATAATAAGGACAATCATCTGCTATCTTAGGCGCATTTTTAAAATCAGAATACCTAAATAATCTTTCTTGTTTTTCATTTATTTTCACCTTAGATTTAACCAATTCAAAAGCTTGATCCTCTGTAAGCATTATTTTATCTCCCAAAGCACTAGTGTTTTCTTTCGCCTTAATGTTAGCTGCTTGTGCAGCATCATCTTTTAGTTTTCTAGCATCAGCATTATTAGCATCCTGTTTTAAGACAAGATCTATATAGTTATTTGCTTCACTGAATTTACTATTTTTCAAACTATCGTTAGCATTCTTGAGGTTATAATCAATATATGATTTTTTACACTCTGCAATTTTACTTTGTGATTCATTATATCTTTTACTATCTTGCTTGCTTACTTTATTAAAATAATCAATAGCCTCTAAATATTTTTTATTAGCCATCTGTTTCATTGCAGATTCATAAATACTTTTAGATTGTTTTAATACTATCGCTAAATCAATTTGTTTTTTAGTATTATCATCTTTTTTATAGTTCATAGCTTCTTCATAAAGCTTTACTGCATTATCATATTGTTCACTACCCATTGCCTTATTGGCTTCACTTATAATATTTTCATATTTATTATTTATACTGAACCTTTGATAACCAAAAAAAGATATTGATACTATTACAATAAAAGCTGTAACTAGAGTAATCATAGTATTTTTACTTTTAAACATAACTTATCCCCCTTATATAAACTTATTTGTTCTTTCATTTCTTAGGCTGATGCTATTGCTTCTTTACTTTAAGTATGCATTTTTTCGGCATTCCTTAATGTTAATTATTTCCAAAGCAACAATTATAATTGTCGTTTTAATTACTATAATGATTTTTTCCTTGTTCATATAGCACCTTTCTTCTAAATTACGTCTTTATCAACTTCTTGTACTACATTCCGTAAATATACTATTCAACATACTATTTCTAAATCCTTCATTAAACACGAATCTTTTCCATATTTCATATTTTCATTTGGAGATTCTTCTGTTTCTCCTCTGACTTATCTTTATTGTCATAATTAGCAGGGTCTTGTTTATACTCTAGAGTTTCCACTAGTGAAACATCTTCTGGAGGAGCAATATATTCTGCCATTTTTGTAGTGAACTTATTCAAAACTTCTTTTACAACTTTTTACATTCCATCTCCTTCACCTTTCGGAATATTTTTCCCAAAATAATGAGTAAAAGCAGTTTCTTTTACAGAACTGCTTTTCTCATATGAGAAGAAAATTTGCAGTAAGCTATGTGTAATCGTCATAACACAGTTAAAACCTACTATTCACTGTTTCGCTATCTTATCCGTTACTGGGTACACTTTACAACCATTGTTTTTTTCATTATTATTATTTATTTCATAAAATTCTTAATAGAATACTTAGAGTTAAAAAATCGTAATATGTGTTTTTTTGTAATTATTAAAGGATTTTATAAGAAAATGTTGAATATATATGTTGAATTATATAAATTTGGGAGGTTTTTCTATGAAACTTTTAAAAAAAATCAGTTCACTAGCAATATCCTTTATCATATTTTCAGTAAGTATACCAGTACATGCTTCTGACACAGGTACATGGCGTACTCTTCCTGATAGAACTAATATAGCACTAGATAAAACTTGGACGTTAACTTTTAATCAAGATGTTACTCCAGATAAGATTGATGGAATAACAATCGAAAATGAGCAGACAAATACATATATTCCAGTTAGTGTTAACCTACATCCCACTTCAAATAGTAAACAAATACAGATTACTCCCGTTAATAATTACGATAGTAATACAAAATATTCCTTAAGACTTTTTTTGAATAATGGAAAAAGAATCAAGCTGAATTTCACAACACAAGATACTAATGACCTAGAATACATTAATTTTAGCGATTTTCAAAACGGTAAAGGTATGTACGATAAAACACTTGGTTTGGGCTTAATTGCATTTAATAGTAGCTATAAGGCACAAGTAAGACAAAAAAGTTATTCACTAAATAATGGAATAAATTTTTCTTGTACTGCCGTTCCAGATGATTTTACTTATTTGTTGGGGAAAAAGATGAGAAAGTTAACTGGATATTACGCTTCTCCAGATGATATAAGTGGATCTGGCTCATTAATAAAAATATGTGGAGATGGAAAGGAATTATTAAATGTAAATCCTCAAAGAGGAGATGAGCTTATTTATTTTGAAATAGATGTAACCGGGATTGATAAATTAGAATTTACAACCGATAATTCAGGTAATAGTAGAGCAGGGGTACTTTACGATTTAAGATTAGGCTATGATAAAGGAACAGCTTTAAACAACTAATTCATGCCAATAGGGATATAATATAGGGCAAGTAGTCTATTCATTGTTACTACTTTGCCCTATTACTTTACTTTTTAGAAAAGAACTTTTGACTTTTTTCTGTACACCTCACATAAAGCATTATAAATATGTTGCAAAGTTTCTTTAATTCGAGAAACTATTTTAAAAACATCATCATCAATACTCTCTAAAGTACCTTCAAGTGGTACTTTTATTTCAGCAACCGATACATAAAGTTTTTTTATACCATTAGAGCCATTTATTTTATCTAAAGCCATACTTAGATAATCCCTAAAAGCTCTACTTGTTTCCTTCCCCTTGAAGCGTATATAAGAAATTCTTTCAGTGTTAATAATTTCAATATTAATCTCTGGACTATATGGTAAATCCATCCCAAACATCATTGATAACTTATCAACCTCAAAACTATAAATTTCTGTACTATCAGATACCCCATTTTTAATAATATCATTTTCTAATTTATCTCTAAGACTTTCCATATAATTTTTATCGTCTTTTTCTATTCCTAACTCTTTTTTTAACGAAGCCTCTAGAACTTGACTTATTAAACTTTTACTTCGCCAGCCCCATTTAGTTTTTGCAGCTTCTAACGCATAAGTCGAAATCTCAACTTCTATAACACTTTTGTCAAAACTTAAATCCATGGTTTTTTCCTCACTTTCTATATTTTATATAAACATTAATCATTTTAAAATACACTATGTTTAAATAATATGCTTTGAAATGCATTGTGCCAATATGGAATATTATAAAGCAACAAATTTTTACAGCCATTTAGTGGAAAATCTATTATTTAATAGTACCTGTTTACTCCAGTAAAGGTAACAGTAATTATTGCAATGCTCTGAATTGTATTTTTTACTTAATTTGCAATTCACAAGAATCTCCTCTTAATTTCTCTCTTTTCAAAAATCATGTAGGAGTAATTTCAAGCTTGTGACATAAAAGATAAATAATATTAAAAAAACGTTTTCCCCACGTTACAACATTAAATCCTCTTCTAAATTATCAAGTTTGTACCTCTTTGAAGCTACTGTTTCAATTTTATTACTTAATATTTGAATTGACTAAATGCTTAGCCAGCCAGATATTAGCCTTATTGTTGGTGCAGGATACTGTGGTTTTGCACATCTTTTCCTAGATTCTGTGATTACAATATAAATAATAGTCTTAGTTTCTTCATCAATTACTGGGTTATTTGTATCAACCTAAAAATTACATTTACTCTTTTCCTAGATCATGTGCATTCGATCTTTCTTGTTATTATAGACACCATAATTAATTCCAATAGTTCTTTTATAGCAGTGCCTGCAGCATTTAGCGCTACTCCTGTAACCTCACTGATATACCTAATGGAAGAGAAAGTCTCACCATTATCGTCCATATTGCTTACTATAGACAGTAATACTTTTAATTAAGCTGGTGTAAAGTTCTTAAGCATACCTAAATTAAACATTACAGTAATATTACTTTATTCATCAAATTCTTTGCTTAGTGCTAACAATAGGATGAATGATTATGAATAATAGAATAAGCCATTAAGAGGTCATTTTCCTCTGCAAATATAATGTAAGTAAAAAAAGTAATTTGTGGCATAAAAAAAGAGAAGCAATATGCTTCCCTGACAATTCATGTTTGGTGCGAAGGATGGGATTTGAACCCACACGATGTTACTCGCTACCCCCTCAAAGTAGTGCGTCTGCCTATTCCGCCACCTTCGCATTAACTTGCTTTAAGTATCTTATTAACGCTGTTCAATATTTCTATCACAGAGTCTGCGTACTCACAAATGTGCGCATCCGCCACTCCTGCATATTATCGTTTACTGTCTTTTGCAACTATGACTATTATACTATGTGTTTTTATCTTCGTCAATAAATTGTTTTCAACAATTATTGATGAAAAAATAGGATTTATTACTTAATATAAGCATAATGCGGCCGAACCTTTTAGAGGACAATTGACAGAGGACAGTGAAGGAGGATTTTTCTCCGCTACACTACGAAAAATCTTTAATTTATATAAGCTAGCGATATTTTGCATTAGCAAAACAAGCCTAAAAAAATAAATTAGTTTTCTGACATAAGGAAGAAAACTCACATTCACTGTCCTTTGTCATCTGTCAACTGTCCTCTTAAAAATAAGAGTTACTTACTCTTATCCTTTTGCATTCTTTTATCCTTACTATATAAGCACTTATATACATTATAATTTACTTTAACTTTTTTTACATACTTGTCCGTTTCCTTAAACGGTATGTATTGAAGTTTCTTTCCATCAGAAGAATGTTCTGCACTCTTCAGCCACTTTTGAACATTTCCTCTTCCACCATTATATGCTGCTAATACTAAATCCACATTATTATCAAACTCATCTTTTAAATTATCCAAATACCAGCATCCCATTTTTATATTAAAATCAGAATCATTAAGCATATCTGTTTTAAAGTTTTTTACATTCATTTTTTCAGCTGCCCATTCTGCTGTATCTGGAGTTATTTGCATAAGCCCATATGCATTTCTATTTGATTTTGCATTTTTATTAAAATTGCTTTCCGTTTTTATAACTGCTGCTACTAAATAAGGATCTAAATCATATTTATAAGAATACTTAACTATACTCTCTGCATATTTTAATGGATAAAAATATTTAACTATATTTTTTGCATTCATTAGTAATATTATTAACGCTATAAAAGCTAATGCTCTTTTAATACCCTTCAATTAATTTGTGCCTAAATTATTAAGGCACTTCACCCCCCTAAAATTTCTGCCAATCTCTTCTAAAACTTTGTCTAATTCCTTCTTTGTATTATCTAAGCTTTTTGAGTTATCTATAGAATAATTTACAACCTTAGATTTTTCTTCTAAAGACATTTGTGAATTTATTCTATTTAAAATTTCACTATGTGACAACTTATCTCTATTTCTAATTCTTTCAAATTGGGTGAAAGTGTCTACCCAAACTAATATATTTACATCCATGCATTTATGTAAATCATTTTCTATAAGAGTAGCTGCATCAAGTATGCATAATTCTTTTCCTTCTTCATGCAATCGACTCATCCTGTTAAATATCTCTTTTTGAATAAAAGGCAAAATTATTTCTTCATACTTTTTTCTTCTTACTTGAGACGCAAATATAAAATTCCCAAATTCTTTTCTTTTTAATGCGTTATTTTCATCAAAAAAGCTTTCTCCAAACTCCTGCTTTATTTTTAGAGTAATTTCAGGATATATATTAAAAACTTCTCTAGCTACAACATCTGCATCTATAATATTAAACCCTTTTTCCTTAAGCATTTTAGAAATAGTACTTTTTCCACTTCCTATTCCACCAGTAAGGCCTATTTTAAGCATAAATGCCAACCCCTTTATGTTTAGATAAAATTATTTTGCTTCATACCAATTGTCTCCAATATTAATATCTACTTCTAAAGGTACTCTTAATTTCATAACATCTTCCATTTGATTTTTCACTAACTCTTTTACTTCTTCAAGCTCATCTTTATATACATTCAAAATAAGTTCATCATGTACTTGAAGTATTACTTTACTTTTTAAACTTTTGCTTTTTAAAGTATTGTATACATCTACCATAGACATCTTTATTATATCAGCAGCACTTCCTTGAATAGGCGTATTCATAGCCAATCTTTCTCCAAAAGCTTTTATCATCTTTTTAGAGTTTTTTATCTCAGGTATAAATCTTCTTCTATTCATTATAGTATTTACATATAATTTGTCTTCTGCCTGCTTTATAACATTATCCATATAGCTTTTTACACCTGGATATCTCTCAAAATAAGTATCTATATAATTTTTAGCTTCTTTTCTAGATATTTTTAAATCTTTAGCTAAACTAAAATCTCCTATACCATAAACTATACCAAAATTTACAGCCTTAGCATTACTTCTTTGAAGCTTAGTAACTTGATCTATAGGTACTTTAAACACTTCTGATGCTGTTTTAGTATGAATATCACTGTGATTTAAAAAAGCACTTATTAAATTTTCATCATCCGCTATATGTGCAAGCACTCTTAACTCTATTTGTGAATAATCTGCTGAAAGTATTATTGAATTTTCATCTTCAGGTACAAATACTTTCCTTATTTCTCTACCCATTTCATATTTTATTGGTATATTTTGAAGATTAGGTTCTGTGCTTGATAATCTTCCTGTAGTAGTAACTGCTTGATTAAAGCTGGAGTGTATCTTGGAATCTTCATCAATTACAGCTTTTAATCCTTCAATATATGTAGAATAAAGCTTACTAACCTGTCTGTAATAAGTTATTTTTTCTATAATAGGATGCTTATCTAAAAGTTGTTCTAAAACCTCTGCATTAGTTGAATATCCTGTTTTTGTCTTTTTAATTACAGGTAAATCAAGCTTTTCAAATAATATTTTCCCAAGCTGCTTTGGAGAATTAATATTAAACTCCTCTCCTGCTAGGTCATATATGTCCTTTTGAAGTTTATCTATTTCTATTTTAAACTTTTCTCCCAATTCTTCTAACTTTGACCTATCAACTTTAAAGCCTTCATATTCCATAGACGCTAATACTAAAGTAAGTGGCTGTTCAACTTTATATAAAAGTTCTTCCATGCCTAATTCTTTTATCTCATTACTTAATTTTTCAAAAACATCTTTTAAAAGATAATTTTCTTTTATTCTAAGCTCATCTTCTTCACCTTGAAGCATTATTTTAAGATAATCCTGTATAATAGAGTTTAATTCATATTCTCCTCTAGAAGAATCAATTAAATAAGCTGCTATTTTTGTATCAAATTTTACACTTTTAAAGTTTATTCCCATTTTGTGAAATACAGTATATGGCACTTTCACATCATGACTTACCTTTTCTATTTTATCATTCTCAAATATATTTTTAAGAATATTTAATGTTTCTTGGTTATTTTCTTCATATATTTTTTGAAGTTCTACCACATAATTTTCATTTTCCATGCTTAAGAACATCTTTTCAATATAACTTTTTGAATAAACATTGCCATCTACAATATTAAAAGTTACATACAAAATTTTATCTTTAGCAAGTAAATTTATATTTTCTTCAAGCTTCTTAAAATCCTGTATAGTACTTATATTTTTAAAATCAACTTTAATATCTTCTCTATCAATCTCTTCCTGTAATCTTTTTTCATCTATTACTTTATCTATAAGAGATTTAAATTGAAGATCTATAAATAATTCCTTTACACCTTCTACATCATAATTTTCCTTAGACTTTATTTCCTCTAAATCTATTTCTATAGGAACATTAAGCATAATTGTAGCAAGTTTTTTACTAAATATAGCCTGCTGGCTAAAATGCTCTAAATTTTCTTTTAGTTTTTTTCCACTAATATTATCTATATTAGACAATACGTTTTCTATGCTTCCATATTCTTTTATAAGCTTAAAAGCTGTTTTTTCACCTACTCCTGGAACACCAGGTATATTATCTGATTTATCTCCCATAAGACCTTTTACATCTATAAACTGAGTTGGTGTAACTTCAAATTCTGAAATCATTCTGTTTCTATCATATATTTCTTTTTCTGTAATTCCTTTTTTAGTTATAACAACTTTTACATTATCTGTAGCTAATTGAAGAGCATCTTTGTCTCCTGTAACTATATAAACTTCTACATCCTTCTTTTCTGCATATACAGATAAAGTTCCTATGAGATCATCTGCTTCAAATCCATCAATTTCAAATATACTTATAGAAAGCATATTCAATAATTTTTTCACTATAGGAAACTGCTCTGCCAGTTCCTCAGGCATTCTTTTTCTGCCTGCTTTATAATCTTTATATTCATTATGCCTAAATGTAGGAGCTTTTCTATCAAAAGTACACACTATATAATCAGGACTTATTTCCTCTCTCATCTTTAAAAGCATTGTTACAAAACCATATACTCCATTAGTATGTATACCCTGAGAATTAGTTAATGGTGGTAATGCATAAAACGCTCTATTCATTAAACTGTTTCCATCAAGTATTAATAACTTTTCCTTAGACATAAAATCCTCCAAATTTATTAATTGTTTAACTGAACTTTCACACACAAAAAAGGTTTTATCTCAATTTGCTTAAACTACGAAAGTTGAGTTATTTTATATATACTATATTTACTTTCTATTTTTCCAATCTCTTTATTATATCATCTTAATAAGTTTAGTCTCCATTTTTTTTAATATTTTATTAAATAACTTTTCTCTTATTTTAATTATACCCAGATTATTAAATGAAACTCCTCCTCCTTTGTCGAATGAGTAAGCGAATATCACAAAATCATAGATTTTGGATACCTGCTTAAATGAAACTCCTCCTCCTTTCGTCGGATGAGTAAGCGAATATCACAAAATCATAGATTTTGGATACCTGCTTAAATGAAACTCCTCCTCCTTTGTCGGATGAGTAAGTGATCATCTGAAAATCATAGATTTTAGATGCCTGATTAAATAGAAAAAAGTAACAAGCATTTAAACTTACCTGTTACTATAATTTTTAATATTCTATTATAAATTAATTGATATTTATAGCTTGCTTTGATAATGCAAAACATCGCTTACTCAAAAAGTATCTAAAAAAATAAAAGAGCAGGAGTTGCTTTTAAATTAAAGATTTTTCGTAGTGTATCTGAAAAGAAATCCCCCTTCACTGTCTTCTGTGAATCATCCCTATGTTCCCTCAAAAATAATACTTCGCATTATGCTTAATTACATTAAGTTAAAGTTTTGTATTTGTGAAAGCTAAGTTAATAATCCTTATTTTAAGTGAAAAACAGTAAAGTTTTAAATCTTGCTAAATACCAATAATTATAATCATTATTCTGTATTACATTTAAAACCTTAACCTCTAGTAAACAAAGCACCAATCATATCAAATAAAAATCTATGAGATTCCCTTCTTCTGATCTTTTTCACTGCTTTTTTACCTTTTTTAGCAGCCTCCACATTTTTTTTATCTTCATTATTGTAGTTTTTCATGAAAACCACTTCCTTTCACTTATTAATATGCATTTCTAATAATATGGTTACACTATGGAACAGCCATAAAATCATACTTTTCTTAAAAGATCTAAATTATGTATGTTTTTTATTGTTTTATAATATCATTATAATATTTTTATAAATAAATGTCACTACTATTTAACAGAATAATTGAAATATTTTAAAAATTTACTCAGATGTTTTAGTTCTTCCATTTAAAAAAATATATAAAGAAACACCATCTATAAAAAATCCTTTTTTAAACAAAATAAAAAAGCTTGTTGGTAAAATACATCTATCAACAAGCTAATGTTTTATATTAAATAGAATTAGATTAGTGGTTTTACACTAAATAAAATTAGAATAGTCCACTTATCACTCCATCTTTATTAACATCAATTTTTTCAGCTGCTGGAACTTTAGGAAGTCCTGGCATTTTCATTATTGCTCCAGTTAAAGCAACAACAAAACCTGCCCCTGCTGAAATTGTTACCTGTCTTACAGTTATTTTAAATCCTGTTGGTCTTCCAAGTTTAGTCTGGTCATCAGTTAAAGAATACTGAGTTTTTGCCATACATATTGGGGTTTTGGAAAATCCATTTTTTTCTAATTCATCAATTTCTTTTTCAGCTTGTGCTGTAAATACTGCATCATCAGCACCATAAACTTTTTGAGCTATGGCTCTTATTTTTTCTCTTATTGGAAGTTCTGTATCATAAGCAAATTGGAAGTTGTTTTCTTCTGTTTCTATTAATCTTATTACTTCCTTAGCAACTTCAACTCCACCTTCTCCACCTTTTGCCCAAACTTCTGATAATTTAACATTTACATTAAGAGCTTTACATCTATCTTCAACTAATTTTAATTCAGCTTGTGTATCAGTTGGAAATGCATTTATTGCAACCACTGCTGGTAATTTAAATACTTTAGTTATATTTTCAACATGTTTTAATAGATTTGGAAGTCCTTTTTCAAGAGCCTCTAAATTTTCATTATTTAAATCAGACTTTGGCACTCCACCATTATATTTTAGTGCTCTTACTGTAGCAACTATTACAACTGCATCTGGTTTAAGTCCTGCCATTCTACATTTTATATCCAGGAATTTTTCTGCTCCAAGATCAGCACCGAAACCCGCTTCTGTAACTACATAATCTGCAAAATGAGTAGCCATTCTTGTAGCTATTACTGAATTACATCCGTGAGCTATGTTTGCAAAAGGTCCACCATGAACAAAAGCTGGTGTTCCCTCTAAAGTTTGAACTAGATTTGGTTTTAATGCGTCTTTAAGTAATGCTGCCATAGCGCCCTGAGCATTTATTTGTCCAGCTGTTACAGGTACTCCTGCTCTTGTATATGCTACAACTATTCTAGCAAGTCTTGCTTTTAAATCAGTTATATCACTAGCTAAGCAGAATATGGCCATTATTTCTGAAGCAACAGTAATATCAAATCCATCTTCTCTTGGCATTCCGTTAGCTTTTCCGCCCATGCCATCAACAACAAATCTTAATTGTCTGTCGTTCATATCAACACATCTTCTCCAAACTATTCTTCTTGGATCAATGTCTAAAGCATTTCCTTGATATATATGATTATCTATCATTGCAGCTAATAAATTGTTAGCTGCTCCAATTGCATGAAAATCACCTGTAAAATGTAGGTTGATATCTTCCATAGGAACAACCTGTGCATATCCACCGCCAGCTGCTCCACCTTTTATACCAAATACAGGTCCTAGTGATGGCTCTCTTAATGCTACTATTGCGTTTTTGCCTAATTTCGACAAAGCATCAGCCACACCTATTGATGTAGTAGTTTTTCCTTCACCTGCTGGTGTTGGATTAATTGCTGTACAAAGAATTAGCTTACCGTTTTTTCCTGGAGTTTTCTTTAATAAGTTGTAATCTACTTTAGCCTTATATTTTCCATAAAGCTCAATGTCATCTTCTGAAATACCTACTTTAGAAGCTATTTTCCTTATGTCCTGCACCTTACATTCCTGTGCTATTTCGATATCTGATTTAAAACCCATTTTAAAATACCTCCATCTCTAATTTTTGTTTATTTTTGTCTTCTCAATAATTTCTATAATTAAAACCTGAGAAAATTAGATAACTTTACATTGAAATTTCTATTTAGTTTTAATTAGAGATGTCCAGGCGTTATCAAAAAACATAAAACCCCCTGGACATTTGCCCAGGCGGTCGACATTCATACTTTATAAATCACACTCCCTGTGGTAAACTCCACTTCCGCCAGTTATGTGACTCTTTAGTTTATTTTAACACACATACTTGTCTCTCGTTTAATATTAAATGATAATGCATATTATGTCAATTGGTAAATGGAAAATTTAATTATTTTCATCAAGTGATTCTTAGACTCAGGTGGAGTTTGCTTGTGAGAAATACCTCTTACCGGAGCAGAGCTCGTAAAATGCCATTTAGGCATTTTACCCATCTGAGTCTTAGAAGAACTTATCCAGGCGCGTAGCAGTGCTTATACCCCACTTAAAGAAGATAGGGGTATTAGCAATGGTAGCGATCGGATAAAACTTCCTACACATATACTGCAAATATTTCTTTTCCTTCATACTCAATCTTTTCTTCCTTATACTCTTTATCTTTATTAAAATTATAAACAACAAGATATCCCTTATCCAAACCTTGAATATCCAGGTAATCCTTAAGCTGCTTTAATCCTTTTTTATGATATTCAATACCTCTCCATATTTTCAATTCTACTAAATATTTATTAGAAAGATATGTAACTACTATATCTAATCTTTTTTCTTCTGAAATCTGAACTTCCTTAAAGTCAAAACCTACTCCATTTATTATTGGCTTTATGAAGGATAAAAAAAGAAGTCTACCTTCTCGTTCTATAAATTTTGAATCAATAGAACTATATTGTTCCTTAATAAATTGTTGAAATCTTAAAAGTATCTTCTCAAAATCTAATTTATTATCTATTATAAAGTTATCTCTAAAATTATAATTAGACATATCTGTCTTATTTTCCAGCTTAGAAGAAAAATAATTATAAAGTCTCTCCTGAAAAATTCTATTAGATATATTCACTCTTCCATTAACATTTTTAAAATAACCAAACACAATACCTAAACTTATAATTGGATTATCAATATTAAAAGTTTTTTCACTACCATTAATTATTAGATCAAAAATATATTCTCTAAGTTCATTGTTATTTTCAACATTTTTAACTAAATCATCAAAAAGTGTATTATTTTCTTGAAGCAATTCCTTTACTGCTTTACTAATACTGTCTTTATTCCACTCCAACTGACTTTCATCAATAATTTCACAAATCCTACTTACTAAAAAAGGATATCCATTAGTATAAAAATAAATGTTCTCTGAAATCTTAGAAATATTCATTTGTATATTTTTATCTTCACAATAATCCTTTAGCATAGTAGCTATTTCTGCAGAATTAAAACTCATATCTACATCAAATTTTACTGCTATATTCCATGGGCTATTATATTTTTTCTCATCATCCTGTCTAATTTTAAGCTTAAGATTTTTAATATCATAAACACCTGCAAGAATAACTGAATGAAATGTTTTATCCTTACCCTGCTGTTTTAATAAAAATTTATTTCTAAGTATGCCTAGAAAACTTAGAAACAGCTGATTATTAGAACTTTTATCAACCTCATCAATTAAAAGAATTACTTCTTTTTCACTTTTTTCTATAAGTTCTGTTATACTTTCTGATAAAAGTTCAAAGTTATTTATACCACTTATAAGCTGAAGTATAAAATCACTCATTTCTTTATCTTGGTACTTTGCAGCTTTAGCTAAAACTTTTAAAAAAACTGCTGAGAAATCCGACTCACTTTCAAAAACTTTGTCTCCTAAGCCTTCAAAACTAATATTTAAAACTAAATATTCATCTTTTAACGCTTGTTCCAGCATATACATTGTAGTAGTTTTACCATACTGCCTCGGTCTATTTATAACAAAATAGTCACCTTTTTTAACCATAGCTTCAATCTTCTTAAGCTTATTGGTTATATCAACCATATAGTGTAAATGTGGAATACAAATACCAGTGGTATTAAAACGCCTATCTATTAATCTCACCCCTATCTCAAATTAATTTATATTTGCCTTAAACCAAATTCAATCTGAACTTAAAAATCACCTGATATAGAAGTCTATATTTCCATATTAACTACACATTTATCATTTACAAATACTAATGCCCACTTTTTTAAATTAGGCAGTGAACTTAGTTCTTCTGACTTAGAATATTGTTTAAGTTGTGCTGATGCTTCCTTTGTTTTTTCTTCTACTATTTTTTCTCCTTCTCTTTCATACTCTGCTTTTGTTATATATTTCAGTTCAAATATTGCAAAATAGGTTGGCTCCATATTTGCCTGTTTTAAAAGTGCTACATCAATATATCCATTATCAACTTCATATTCAGACTTAACTAAGTATATTTTACTTAAAAAACAATAAGTTAAAAATATTAGTTTTACATACTTTTCGTCAAATTTAATGTAGTCCCTATTGGAAAGTTTATTTAAGGTTTTTTCAACTATTTTTATGAGGCTTTCATTTTTACCCTCTAAAGCTATTTCTGCTATTGAATCTTCTATATCCGATACATCTATTTCATAATCTATAGCTTCATTAAGCTTTTTACCAGAATATTCAAAATAAAGACCTTTTATAGCATAATTAGGAATTTTTAATATAGATCTATCTAAAACTATTTTATCTATTGTTAACATTCCCAAATAAAAGAGCAATAATTTAAAATCATCTTTACTAAAATCCTTTTCTAAAGAAAACCCCTCTGTTATTCTTGAGGTAATTCTTTCTCCTTTTAATATATCATCCAATACCTGCATATTGGCACTTTTATTCTTCAAATCAAACATTTTACCTAGTTTTCCATAGTCACTTGCTATATTTCTATCTATTAAACTTTTGGGTCCTTTACCTGAATCCACATAACTTTGCATATAATAAAGAATCATATCACTATTAAACAATCTCTTTTCACATTCTTCTGAAAACAAATATCCATTATAATTCTTTTGAAGTACCTGTAAAAGTTCTTCTAATTCAATTTTATTTAGAGGCTTTCTAACTACATTATTTATTAGTCCTATAACTTCTTCTTTAGTAAATCCCATCATTTCATTAAAAGCAGGATATCTTGTTATATCCATTGCAATATTAAAACCACTGGTTAAACTATCTAAAGTTATAGGGCTTACACCTGTCATAAATATTCTTTTCACTATGGATTCTGTACCTTTTTTTAATACTTCATACCATTTTCTTACGAAGCCTGTTTTACTCACTACATTTGAAAATAAATCTGTTTTAAAGCTTAAAAGTTCATTTGCAAAATGATCATATTCATCTATTATTACGTACATTGGGCTTTGGATTTTAAAACTTACCTGGGTAAGAAAATTTTCGAATATGCTTGCGGCACTGCCTTCTTGTATATAACTTATATCCAAATTATATACTTGAATAAATTTATCAAAAGAATCTTTTATAGTTCTTATAAAGGTTTCTTTAAGCCCTTCTTCTGTATCTGTATTTAATCCTGTAAAATTAAACTTTAAAATATAATAACTATTTTTTTCTTTAGTACTATTCTTTCCTATGTAGGTTTCTCCAAAAAATTTTTCAAAATTATCCTTTTCATTTATATCATAATAATTAGCCAAAACTGAAGTAAAAAGACTTTTTCCAAAACGTCTTGGCCTTAAAAAAGTTATATAACTTGAATGAAAATTTTCTAGTCTTTCAATATATTCTGTCTTATCTATATATATATAATTATCATATACTAAATTTTTGTAGTTACTTTGACCATATGGTAATTTTTTAATCAGCTTAAACACCTTCCTTCAGCTATTCACACTTATTTTTATTATATCCTAAAGCATATTAAACTTAAACGAAATTTACATAATAAATTTTTGAGCAGAAATCTTATATCAATATATAAAGAAAAAAAGCATAAGGAAATACAATATTTTCTCTATAATTTATTTAAATCATATAATTGTTCACTAATGATTAAAATATTTTTTACAAGAAATTAACATAAAAAAATATGTTATTAAAATGTATATTATATACTGATAACTGATAAAAGTAAGATTTGGAGGTAACCCAATGAAAAAAATAAAATTTAAATCGGTAAAGACTAAACTTTTTTTAATTTTTACTACAATCATGATAGTGCCTGCTACTATTTTGGGAATTTCATCCTACCTAAAAGTTTTTAATACTCTTAAAATGCAAAAAACGTCAGAAACTGTTCAAATAAATAAGCAAATAGAATATTCATTAAATGAATTTACATCTAGTCTTAATAAAACAGAAACTCTGCTGGCTAAAAGTCCTGTTTTTGTAGACATGGTAAATAGTGAAGAAAGTGGAGAAGCTTCAGATACTATGCTGATCAAACCAGAGGTTTCAACAATGAGAGCTATGCTTAGTAATTTGGTTGATTCAAATGGCAATGTAAAAGCAGCATATATAGCTACAAGAAATAAAAATATGTATTCAGGAAAAGTAAAAGCTTTATATGCAGAGAAAAAAACATATGATCCTACTACATCAGAATGGTATAAAAATGCTGCTTCTCAAGACAAAATCTTATGGACAAAACCCTATTTAGATAATAATAAAAATAATAAAGAACCCATTACAGTAGTAACTTTATCAAAGGCTATAGAGAGAAATGGAACAATGTATGGTGCTGTGGCTATGGATATAAATCTTAATGAGTTGATAAAAAAGATAAATGGAATAAAAATAGGACAATCAGGATTTGTTTATGTAACTAACAGCAATGGAGAAATACTTATACATTCTGATAAGAAAAAAATTAGGAAATTAGTTGAAAGTACAGAATTACTTGATAGTTTAAAAAAAGCTGAAGGGAATTTGAGAACCAAAACAGATGGAAAAGAATATATAACTTCTTTTGAGACAGAGCCTAATACAAATTGGAAGGTAATATGTAATTTACCGGTATCTGAATTGAATCAGGGTGCGGTTTCAATAAAAAAGTTTATGATAATTATAGGCATTATAACAATAATAATAGCTTTAATAATAGCATCCTATGTAAGTACTAATATGGTTATTAAGCATTTAGATAAACTAAAAGAAGTATTAAGGAAATCTTCAAAGGGTGATTTAACCGCACAGGTTTATATAAAAACAGAAGATGAGTTTTCAGAAATTGGTGAAGGATATAATAATATGACTTTAAGTATAAGCACATTAGTAGATAAGGTTAAAGAATATTCAAAGGTTATAACAGAGCAATCATCATCATTGAAAGAAACAGCAGCTCAAACTCAGGTAGCTACAAATGATGCAGTTATAAATATAAGCGAAATATCAAAAGCAAGCATATCTCAAGTAAGTAGTACTGAAAAGAGTGAAGAACACATTTCTCATTTAGCTGAAAATATTGAAAATGTATCTACCTCTATCAGTGTAATAGGAGAAATGCTAAAAGAAACACAAGAAATAAATGAAAAAGGAATATATACAGTAAAAACATTAACAGATAAAACTCAAAACACAATTGCTGCAGAAGAAAGACTTACTAAAATGGTTTTGGAGGTTGATAATAGTTCTATGGAAATTGCAATTATAAGTGAAGCGATTAATGAAATTTCTGAACAAACTAATTTATTATCACTTAATGCTTCTATAGAAGCTGCACGAGCTGGAGAGGCAGGAAAGGGATTTGCAGTTGTTGCAGAAGAAGTGCGAAAATTGGCAGAGGAAAGTGCTGCAGCTTCTAGTAAGATACAGAATCTTGTTAAGAAAATACAAGTAAAATCAAAAAATGCAGTAGCTTCTATTAGTTCAAATGAACAAATATTTAAAGAACAAAATAATGCAGTTAATGATACTAAAAGTATATTTGAAGATATATCTTCAAATATACAAAGGCTTTATAATGAAGCAAAACAAGTAAATAACTTAAATAAGGAAATGGTTGATAATAAGAATTTTATGGTAAAGATTATAGAAGATATTTACACTTCATCAAAACATACTAGTGCCTCTACAGAGCAAATGTCAGCAAGTACCGAAGAGACTCTAGCTATGATAGAGGAATTTAATTCTCATACTGAGCAATTGAATAAGTTAGCAGAAAACCTTGAAGAAAGTATAGCTAAATTTAAAACTCAGCTTTAAATATAATTATAAATTACATAAAGTGTTTTTTGTATCATTCTTAGCAGAAAAATTTAATTTATTTATATATAATCAATATTAATTGAATAATGATTCAGAACATTTAATGTTAAAGTGTTTCAATAGAACAATATTTAGCTAATGCAGAAGAATCAATTACTTCAATATGTTTTCTACGTGTTGCAATGATATTTTCATTGCGCAGAAAGGATAACCCACGTGTTAAATTTACACGACTGATTCCAAGAACATCAGCAAGATCATTTTGTGTAATTCCAATAAAGCTTTCTGACCTAATATCTTCACTAACCAGAAGTAGATAGATCAAATTACAAAGCTTTATGAAAGAACTGTTGTACTCCTGATGTGCATTATCATATAAAAGCAAATTGGCATAGGTTGAAAACCAGTCGATGACAGCGGATCGCACATTGTAATTGTCTTCAAACATGGTGTGGAATTCTTCTTTTGTGAATTCCAATACTTCCATGTCAGTCATAGCAATTGTAATAATGGATTTTTCAATTTTGTAGTTTTTTTGGTGGTAGCCAGGAAATACGGTGCCCTTTCCATGAAATGAAACAATCTTGCGATGACCATTTTCATGCTCAATGTAATTTTGTGCAACTCCAGAAATAATGTAGTGGATTGTATTAAAAGGTTCCCCAGGCTTCCATAAGTAATCGCCTTTATGGAATATTTTCTTTTTATGTGACTGTAACAAAAAGTAGTTATAACATTGCAAAAAATCATTTGTAAAAAAATAACGTGGTGTAAGCATGAAATCAGCTCCTTTAGAATTAAAATTAAATACTTTTATTATACCAAAAAATATATGACTTTCAAAAAGAGCTGATAAAAATAAAGGAAGTAGGAAAGGAGATATAAATATGGTAACAGCGTTCTCTAACCTCAAGGCTCCAATTAAGATTAATGTAAAGACTATAAAAAACAGAATCGTGGTACCACCAATGGCTGATTTTGGATTAACCAATCCAGATGGATTGGTAAACAAGCGACATTTACAACATTATCAAAGTTTTGCTGAGGGTGGGGCTGGCTTGATTATTATAGAAGCCTGTGCGACTTCAAAACTTAAGGAGACAAGGAACACCATTGGTATCTTTGATGTCAATTGTCTGGAAGGATTAACCCTTCTTGCGCAGGCAACAAAAAAGAATGATGCTGTAGCTGTTGTGCAAATGATGAATACAGGTTTGTCTGCTATGAAAGAAATTTCACTAAATGAAATCTCAAGGTCACAGTTCCTTGCCTATCGGGATGATTTTGTATCTGCAGCAGTTCGCTGCAAAACTGCAGGATTTGATGGTGTAGAACTTCATGCAGCACATGGCTTTTATCTGAATCAGATTATGGAGCGAAACAACCGCACTGATGAATATGCAGATGGAACAGTATTGTTGACTGAGCTGATTTCTGCCATTAAAGAAAACTGTGGTTCAGATTTCCTTGTAGATGTCCGTTTCGGTCATAACAATAAAGAAGAATTAATAAAGATAGCAAAAGCTTCAGAAGCTGCTGGTGCAGATTTTCTAAATGTATCTTTGGGATGTTACTATTTTCAGGAATGCCTAGATTCTTTTCCATATGAAAGAACAGTTTATATGGCATCTTTGGTAAAAGAAGTGTCCACCATTCCAGTCATATGTGTTGGTGGCATTACATCTGCAAAACAGGCAGAAGACATTCTAGAAAAGGGATATGCAGATCTAGTGGCAGTTGGTCGAGGGCATCTGTGTGATCCAAGCTGGGCTAATAAGGTCCTAAATGGAATAGAACCTATTCCATGCAAAAATTGCAGGAGCTGTCTATGGTATATAGATGGAAGGAAATGTCCTGCACGAAAAAGAGAGGTAAAAAAATATGAGTGAAGTAATCAAAAAAATTGAAACAAGAAGAAGTATACGAAAGTATAAGCCAGATATGGTACCAAAGGAAATCATTGATAAAATCGTGACAGCCGGTACCTATGCTGCTACGGGAATGAATAGACAGTCACCTATTATTATCGCTGTGACAAATAAGAAACTACGAGATAAGCTTTCCAAACTGAATGCAGAAATCATGGGAACTAATAGTGACCCGTTCTATGGGGCTCCAGTTGTTCTAATTGTGTTAGCTGATAAGAATTGGGTAAATCACGTTTATGATGGTAGTCTTGTTATGGGGAATCTGATGCTGGCAGCACATGATCTTGGTATCGGAAGCTGCTGGATTCACAGAGCAAAAGAAGAATTTGAACGTCCAGAAGGAAAAGCAATTCTTAAATCCCTTGATATTGAAGGTGAGTACGAAGGTATTGGACACTGTATTCTTGGTTATGCCGAAGGAGAATTGCCGAAAGCATCACCAAGAAAAGAAAATTACGTCTACTACATTGAATAAACTAAATATAGGAGGAATATTATGCAACATAAATGTAAAATAACAGTTTTGAGAAAAGAATGTTATACAGATTTACAAGGCCAATATCTTAAAGATCCAAAATCAGGTCCTTGCCCATTCTTTGAAGAAGGACAGGAATTTATTTTAGAGCGTAACGGCGAACGAGACGACTTCTGGCATATGCTGAACGGCAAATTTTGCTCAGAAGCCTGGGACTGTGTCAGTCGGTACGTTTATGCAGCACTTCAGGGCGGTTCTATCATGAAAGGCTGGACAAATGACGAAAAGATGATGATTGCCTGCTGCAACGATGGTACTCGACCAGTTATCTTCAAAATCGAACGTATTGACGAGGAGGAATAAATATTATGAAAGTTCTATTAGTTAATGGTAGTTCTCATAAAAATGGGAGTACATACACCGCTCTTACTATGGTAGAGCAATCCCTACTTAACAATGGGATTGAAACAGAATGGTTTCATATAGGAAACAAGCCTATTCATGGATGCATTGATTGCTGTAGGTGTGAAAAAACAAATCGATGTGTCTTTACAGATGATCCCTGCAATGCTTTGATAGAAGCCTTCTTGCAGGCAGATGGAATTATCGTTGGTACTCCTGTTTACTTTGCGGGTCCAAATGGTGCTCTTTGTGCATTACTTGATCGTGTTTTTTATGCGGCAAGTACACATGGGCAATTATTTAGGGGAAAGCCTGCGGCTGCTGTGGCAAGTTGTTATCGTGCTGGGTCAACAGCAACACTTGACCGATTAAATAAATATTTTGCATTCAGCGAAATGCCTGTAGTAACCAGTGAGTATTGGAATATGATGTTTCAGCATGGCTCTAGCGTAGGGATGGATGCCAAGGGACATAAGATTTTACAAACACTAGGTGTCAATATGGCTAATATGGTGAAAAAACTAAACGCATAAAATGTAAAATAGACAGATTAATTATTAATCATAATGTAAAAGATATTCCTAATGCTAAAGAACGTCTTGATGATATAATAACAGCAAGAGTATCAACATTAGGAATGTATACACTGCAAGGATATCAGTTTACTAATAAAACATTTACATTGGGATTACCTAACCAAGTTATAGATAATTTTCCTATTCAAAGTTATGTAAATGTATACAAAGTTGATGGTAATGGAACTAAGGTTGCAGCTAATATTTCACTATCTTCAGACAGAAAAACTATTATAGTAAATTCACCAGTTGGAAATTATGATACAAATTCTTCATATGAATTAGATATGCTTCCAGGCATTAAGTTTGTAGATAATTGCGAACTTTTTAGTGCACTAATCATTCAATTCAATACTGTTGCTGGTCCATCTACCACTTCAACTATAAATAAAACATCACTTATAAATGATAATGAGAAGTCACTTAATATTAATATTGATAATCCTTTAAAAACAACAAATATGACCCTAAACTCTCAACCAATTTCAAAAACTCAACTTAGTAGACATTAATATGTCTCTTTAGAAATAACATTAATAGAGAAACTTCATGGTTGTTAAAATACTTATTATTATAAAATATAAAAAAAATCAGTTACCTTAAGTTAAAAAGTAACTGATTTTTTATTTTATAATTTTTACTTACTAAAACTGTAAATTTAAGTTTATTCTAAATGTTTCACACTTATAAACTGTTAAGCTCTGTTTGTAACTACTAGAAAATATATATTTTTCATTACAATTCTTTTGCAACATTGCAAAGACAATCTTCTCCTACTTCCATGCCTTCTATTGTATTTTCTGCAACATTATCTAAAATAAAATCTACATCAACTCCGCATGGAGTTACTTCTTCAATTTATCCAATTTCAAATGATTTACTAGTTTCTTTGCCTTGCTAAATTCTTAATTTATTACGTTTAATTAATTCATCTCTTCCTGCGGATATTGCTTCTTCTTTTGTATTAAATTCTTCTCCTTGGCAACAAAAATTGTCAGCTAACTTCCAATCTCTGTAAGGCTAACAATTTTTTATAAACTATGTACTCAAATTTATTTTCTTATATTCCATCCCACTGTCTTTGCAAATTCTTCAACTTGTGTGGACTATTATATTTTAATTTATAAAACTAAATGGTAGCAACAGTTTTTTTAACCATTACTACCACTTTAACATTGATTTAAACTTTATTAAGTTACTCACTGCATTATGATAATGATGAATTCAGCTATTTCTCATTTTTTTATAACCTACATATGCTCTTCCACCATATATTTATGCAGTGAATATTAATCTTATTATGAAGCTAGATAAACTTATTCATAATTCACTTAGCGTACTAATCGTTCAGTATTTCTCCATTGTCTATCATTTCAAATACTATTTGAGTTTGTGGGTACTTATATATTTCTTCTTTTAAGTGAGTAATATCATGACTTTTAAAAGAATTTATATTATTTTTCCCATCTCTTGATTATTTTATTTGATCTAACTGCTGTGCTAAGTAAGAATTTCATTATCTGTTTGTATTCTTAATTTTTTTGCATATTATTATATCACCCACCTAAATAAATGCATACAAAAAAGAGACACATCTAACTAATTTTAATTAATTAAACGTGTCTCTTTTTTTATTATAAACTTTAATCAGTTTTTATTCAGTTAATACGGTCTAAACCCTTATTTGCTCATAGCTTCTTCAACAGCAACTGCTACTGCAACTGAAGCTCCAACCATTGGGTTGTTACCCATTCCTATAAGGCCCATCATTTCAACGTGAGCTGGAACTGATGAAGAACCTGCAAATTGAGCATCTGAATGCATTCTTCCCATAGTATCTGTCATACCATAAGAAGCTGGACCTGATCCCATGTTATCTGGGTGAAGAGTTCTTCCAGTACCACCACCTGATGCAACTGAGAAGTATTTCTTACCTTGTTCATAACATTCTTTTTTGTATGTTCCTGCAACTGGATGCTGGAATCTTGTTGGGTTAGTTGAGTTACCAGTTATTGATACGTCAACTCCCTCTTTGTGCATTATAGCAACACCTTCTCTAACATCGTCTGAACCATAGCATTTAACTTTAGCTCTTTCGCCCTTTGAGAAAGCAACTTCTCTAACTACTGCTAATTTTCCTGTGTAGTAGTCAAATTTAGTTTCAACATATGTAAATCCATTAATTCTTGAAATTACATAAGCAGCATCTTTTCCAAGACCATTTAATATAACTCTTAATGGTTCTTTTCTAACTCTGTTAGCTTTTTCAGCTATTTTTATAGCACCTTCAGCAGCTGCAAATGATTCATGTCCTGCTAAGAAAGCAAAACATTTAGTTTCTTCTCTTAAAAGCATAGCTGCTAAATTTCCGTGTCCTATTCCAACTTTTCTATCGTCTGCAACTGATCCTGGAATACAGAAAGCTTGTAAGCCTTCTCCTAAAGCTTCTCCAGCTTCAGCAGCCTTTTTACATCCTTTTTTTATAGCTATTGCAGCACCTAATATGTAAGCCCAGCAAGCATTTTCAAAACATATTGGCTGAGTTGATTTAACTATGTTATAAACATCTATTCCCTTTTCATCACAAACAGCCTTAGCTTCTTCTATAGTCTTCATGCCATACTTTTCAAGCACTGGTTTAATCTGATCAATTCTTCTTTCATAACTTTCAAATAATGCCATTTCAAACGTCCTCCTTATATATTATTCATGTCTTGGATCGATAACTTTTACAGCTTCATCAAATCTACCATATTGTCCAGTAGCTTTTTCTTTAGCTTCGTTAGCATCCATTCCTTTTCCTATCATTTCCATCATTTTTCCAAGGTGAACGAATTTATATCCTATAACTTCGTTGTTTTCGTCTAAAGCTACATTTGTAACATAACCTTCAGCCATTTCTAAGTATCTAGTTCCCTTAGCTTTTGTACCATACATAGTACCAACCTGGCTTCTTAATCCTTTTCCTAAATCTTCAAGACCTGCTCCTATAGGTAGTCCACCTTCTGAGAAAGCAGTTTGAGTTCTTCCATATACTATTTGTAAGAATAATTCTCTCATTGCTGTATTTATAGCATCACAAACTAAATCTGTGTTTAATGCTTCAAGTATAGTTTTTCCTGGAAGTATTTCTGATGCCATAGCTGCTGAATGAGTCATTCCTGAACATCCTATTGTTTCAACTAAAGCTTCTTCAATTATTCCATCTTTAACATTTAAAGTAAGTTTGCAAGCACCTTGTTGTGGAGCACACCAACCTATACCATGTGTTAATCCTGATATATCTTTTATTTCTTTAGAGCGCACCCATTTTCCTTCTTCTGGAATTGGAGCTGATTGGTGGTTTGCTCCTTTAGTTACGCAACACATTCTGTCAACTTCTGTTGAATAAATCATATTTTATTCTCCTTCCTCTACTGATAAAATTATTTTTATAAGAGTAAAAAACTTAATTCATAATTTTTCACCCCTGGTAGTACTTTTTATATCCCAGTGGGATTTTTATGTTCCCACTAAGTACAGCACAATTCACACTGAACAATTATATTGTAGCAAAGATGCCTTAATATAACAATACATTTCTGTATAAAAATTTATAGAATAATATAAAAAATTGCTTTGCAATATGCTTATATTGCAAATTATGAATAATAAGGTATTAACTTCCTAAGTATCTACCAATATTCCAAAGTTTCCCTCACGGAAAATTTTGCTGTTGTAACAAAATTGTTATATTAGTATGGTAAAATGACCTTATATGACAAAATATCGCAAATTAAATACATTCTATATAAAAATACATATAAACTAGTGAAAATATTTTAAAGGAGTTGATGTGAATGATTAAATAAAATACAATTATTACAAATCAGATTATGAACACTCTATTAAATGTGAAATTCATTCCACACATACAAGGAGGCTTGTAAAATGAAGCAAAAAAAGTATATAGGTACACTGTTAATAGTATTATTACTTAATTTCCTATGTGGAGTAACAGTTTTTGCTAGTACTCCATCACAAAGCAGTACCAAAAAATATATAATTAAATTTAAGACAAACAGTACTGATAAAGGCCAGGTAATATCAAAATATAACGGAAAATCCAAACAACAATTTAAATATTTCAATGCAGCTACTGCTGAAATGACAACTCAAAATATAGACAAGCTAAAAAAAGATTCAACTGTAGATTATGTAGAAGAAGATAACGTAGTAAAAATATCTTCAACTTCAATAGTAAAATCATCAGCTTCCATGACTAATTGGGGAGTTAATGATATAAATGCTCCCGCTTCATGGCAATCAGGATTAACAGGTAAAGGTGTAAAAATTGCCATTATAGATAGTGGAATAGCTTCACATTCTGATTTAGCAATTGCAGGTGGTACTAATGTTATAACTGGTTCATCGGGATCATCCTATACTGACCAAAACGGTCATGGTACACATGTGGCAGGAGTCATTGCTGCACAGGGATTAAATGGTGGCGTTAAAGGAGTGGCACCAGATGCCTCAATATATGCTGTAAAAGCCCTTGATTCTAGTGGACAAGGCTATACTTCAGATATAATAGCTGGAATAGACTGGGCAATGCAAAATAAGATGGATATAATATCAATGAGTATGGGAACAAATGAAACTTCTACAGCATTAAAAAATGCTATAGACACAGCTTACAATAATGGAATATTAGTTGTAGCAGCTGCTGGTAATGACGGTAATACTAGTGGTACTGGAACGAGCATTGAATATCCTGCTAATTATCCTTCAGTTATTGCAGTTGGAGCAGTAGACTCTAGCAATACAAGAGCTTATTTTTCCTCTACTGGAAGCAAACTTGAAGTAAGCGCACCAGGAGTTGATATACTAAGCACTTACTTGAATAATGGATATGCAAAAATGAGTGGTACATCAATGGCAACTCCTTTTGTAACTGGAGATCTAGCATTATTAAAGCAGAAGTATCCAAGCTATACCAATTTACAGTTAAGACAGATGCTTGATAGCAATGTAAAAGATCTTGGAACATCTGGTAAGGATTCATTATATGGTTACGGCTTAATAGTAGCACCAGGTAGTGCAGCAACTACAACTACTACAGTATCAACACCTATAGCAAGTGTAGCAGCTGGAACTTATACTACAAGCCAAACAGTTTCATTAAGTGATGCAACCAGTGGAGTTTCCATATACTATACATTAGACGGAACTACACCAACATCTTCAAGTAAGTTATATTCATCACCTATTATAATAAGTTCAACTACAACATTAAAAGCTGTTGCAATAGATAATTCAGGAAATTCTTCTTCAGTTTTAAGCGTATTGTATACAATATCACAATCAGGAACTACACCTAAAGTAACACCTACGCTTGGAACAATACCTACACCAACAGCTTCTGTACCATCAGGTTCATATAGAACTCCTTTAACAGTTACACTATATGATAGATATTCAAAACCATTAAAAGCTTATTATACTTTAGACGGAAGCACTCCAACTACTAACAGCACACTATATACTGGCTATATAAAAATAACAACAACCAGTACTTTAAAAGCTATAGCTGTTGATTCATCAGGAAATACCTCTGGAGTTCTAAGTAACTCATATACCATAGTTACACCTCCAGCTAATCCAACAGCAAGTGTTAGAAGTGGTCTGTATCTAAAAGCACAAAATATAACTTTAAGTGATATCACACCTGGAGTATCAATTTACTATACTACAGATAGAACTATGCCAACATCAAAAAGTAATTTGTACACAGGACCAATAACAATAAAAAATAATACCACTCTTGCTATGATAGCAATAGATTCATCTGGAAATGCATCACAGGTAGTTGTAGCTCAATATATTATTCTTAACAGATAATAAGTTTGATTTTTGTTAATTACTCAACTTCTTTTTAAAAGGACAGAGGATAATTGTCCCCTGTCCTCTCAAAAAATATTCCTTTGCAATATTTTTAAACTGTGAAAGTTGAGCTACATAACCTATATCTTATGTGCATTATGGATTCGTGATTATACTAGAACTGTATATTTTTAATTATACAATCGTTTTCCACATATATATCTGTAATAATAAAAACTTTTTTTGCACTTTTGTAAACGTTTTATGTTATATTCTTCTTAAATATCCTATTAAACAATATGCTGTTTACAAAAACACCGTATAGGTTTGTAATTTTCCATTCTCCTTATATTACTTTTTACTATTTTATGTATATTAACTTATCATGAAAAATTACATTTCTTCCAAACTCATTCTGCAACCAAGCAGTCTTTTCTCTCTGAACTTTATAGGTGATTCTCCAGTTACCTTCTTAAATGCTCTGCTGAAATAATGCTGACTGCTATACCCTACTAATTCAGAAACTTCACCAATTTTTACTGTAGAATCCTTCATCATTTCTATAGCACTTTCAATTCTCACATTTGTTAAATAATATACAAAAGAACACCCTATTCCTGCTTTTAATATTTTAGTTACATACGCAGGAGTTATTTTAAATTCCTCTGCAACTTTAGAAATCTTGAAATCATTTTCAAAATAATGTGCTTGAATAAAATTACACATCATCAAAGCAAAAGGCTTCTGTTTCGCTTCCCTACTTATAGCGTTCAGTAAAGCTTTATATTTATTTTTTATTTCAGCAATTTCCCCTTTACTTTCTGACTGTGCAACAACTACAATTTGATTTAACTTTTTTATAACAGCCTTCTTCAGATTTTTCCCAACTTTATACCACTGCTCTTTATTTCTAATGGTTGAAAATACTATTATTATATTTTCAGCATTATGAATTAAAACATTATATTCCTCTTCACACATAATTTTTTCTACAATGCTTTTTAATTCAATCATATAATTTACTTTTCTTAGATCATTTTCAATATTAAATCTTTCTAAAAGTTTAATTACACAAATTCCTGACAGGCTTTCTTTTCTAATTTTTAAAAACTTTAAATTTTGCTCAATTCCTTTTTTATTCATTTCTCCAAAAATCAATTTATTTAAAAAACTTTTCTTCACCAAGGAGATATTTTCTTCAACGTTCTTTGCTTTCCACTTCTCATATTCCCTATTACTTTTCCTTCTATTTAATTCTTTTATAGCATTCTGTATTGCACTATGAAATGTACTACTCTTCACTGGTTTTAGTAAATAATCAAAAACATTAAGTCTTAATGCCTTTTGTACATGCAAAAATTCACTAGAACTGCTGATAATTATTGTAATGCAATCCATGTCTCTTTCTTTTATATTTTCGATAAATTCTAACCCACTAATAACTGGCATTCCTATATCCACTAACATAATATCCGGCTTTATTTCACTTATGATGTTCATTGCCTGTTCACCATTTTCTGCTTCTCCTATAATTTCAATATCCCTTTGCATACAACTTATCAGATTTCTTAACTCTTTTCTAATTCTAAATTCATCATCAACTATAAGTAATTTCCACATTTGTTTTCCTCCAAGCCAAAATTTCAGGCAAAAATAAAGTATACTAATAATCATTGGTAAAACACACTTATCTAGATTAAATTTTATAAAATCTATATATAATATAAGTGTCAACTTTATTAACATTCTGTAAACACTAAAAAAGCTAACACTACCTTCTTGGTAAAAAGAGTAAATAAGGCTACCAGTTTCCTTGAAGCTGCTTCTGGAAATATCTATGATAAATTTGCTAATAATAAAGAACGAAACTTAGCTCATTCTTCAGATAGTTTGCAAAGTGCTGCAAGAAAGCTTAAAACTTGGTTTTCAGAAATTTTTTGATCTACAATAAAAATTTCTTAATATAAATAGCATTTTTTATTGACACCATGGTATTTATATGTTATTATTATTTCGTTACATGCCGGAGTGGTGGAATTGGCAGACGCAACGGACTCAAAATCCGTCGAGGTCACACTCGTGCGGGTTCAAGTCCCGCCTTCGGCACCATTAAAAGGTTTTAACAGATTTTAATTAATCTCGTTAAAGCCTTTTTTCATGTCTAAAAATAAAAAGTCCGTCGTGGTGGATTGCTTCTACTCAAAATATAACAAATGGAGGAATATCAATGAGTAGAAGAAAACTTAAATTAACAAATGAAACTGAGTCTAGTCCGATTATTACAAGTGACCGAGAAATTTTTAATGACATTACTATCAACGATTTTTTTGAATTACATAAAAAATTTATGGAGTTCAAAGCCTTAGAAGGTCTAGCTCCTAGAAGTTTACAAGACCATAAAACTCATTTCAATTATCTCAAAAATTATCTTGAAACGGAGCATCGGATTACACCAGTCCGTTGCTTAGATATAGACCTTTTAAGAGGTTATATTCACTATATGGTGTACGAAAAGCAATATAAACCTTGTACTATAAATATCAGACTTCGTAACCTAAAAACATTCTTAAAATGGCTGCATAATGAAAATTATATCGATATAGATTTTTCAACAAAACTGAAATTAGTAAAAGAACCTAAAGATACAATTAGACCATTATCAGATACTGATGTTAAAAAAATGCTGAAAGCTCCAAATAAAAAAGCATATTCTGGATATCGTGACTTTTGTTTAATGCTTTTGATGCTTGATTGCGGAATAAGAATAACTGAAGCCATAAATCTTGAAGTTGAAGATATTGATTTAAAAGTTGGATTAGTTAATATTAAGGCTGAAAATGCTAAAACAAGAATGTTTAGGCAAGTTCCAATAAGTAATAAGACATGTAAATTTTTAAAAGAACTGATTAATATATCCAAAGAAAATAATTGTAGCTATGTTTTTCAATCAAGTTTTGGTGGAAAAATAACAAGAAACCAAATAGTACACAACTTTGAAGATTACGGCAAATCATCTGGTGTTGAACAAAGATGTACACCTCATGTTTTCAGACATGTATTTGCAACAAATTTCATTAAGGCTGGTGGTGACATTTTTGTACTACAAAAAATATTAGGACATTCAACATTAGCAATGTGCCGAAAATATATTCAATTAGATAATTCGGATATTATAAAAAAACATAGTGAAACCAAGCTACTAGATAAATATATTAGGTAATATATAACTATAATTATTAAACAAGGGTGAATTAAATTTACCCTTGTTTATTTTGATTTTTTAATATATCTAAAGTTTCTTGAAGCTTTTCTATAACTTCATTTTCACTAGTTTGTATTAATTTATTTTGATCTGTATTTAATTCTCCTGTTGGTTCTATAGGTAGACTTTTAACGGTCTTACCAAAATCTTTTATTGTAGCATCTACTAGCATTTCTATTTCATTTTTAGTAAATTTATTTCCAAATCTATTATCTATAATATCAAGTATTTCAACTAATTCATTTTCGTAAAATTCATTAGGTTTACTTTTAACTATATCTACAACAAAAGTCCGTATAAAATTATAATTACTTTCCCCTGCAACTGCAATTGCTTTCTTTTCAAAAGCTGTCAAGGTTTTATAAGCAAAAGGTGTAATTATAATAATTACTAAACCTAATATTAATTGCATTATCTGTATTAAATAATTTTCCATAAAATCAAAAATCCTTTCTAATATATATTTTTTTGTATACATATATCTACAAGGTTAAAGAGTGTCTACATATGTATACAAGTTTTATATCTGTAGACATTTAAATTGTTTTGTCTACAATGTTTTAATAAATTCCCTAACTAAATCTAAAGTTTCAAATCTATCTACGCCAGTGAATTTTTGTTTTACATAAGAAGTAAATTCTCCACCACCTACTGCATATACATCTTCAACTATCGAATAATCAAAAGGTCTACTTCCTAAAATAGTAGGACAATTTAATTTATCTGCTAAATACTCAGCTATTCTCTGATCTGCTATACCATTATAGACAACTATATTTTTCACTTTCTTTTTACCTCCTGTAGTTATTAATATACTTTCTTGAAAATAATCTAAATCAGTTTGAGTAACAATTCCTTCAATTTGTCCCTTATCACTATATTGCCATGAACAATTAGGATATAGACAAGGCTCTTTACTAGAATATTTTGCTAACCATAAAGGAATATCGGTAATATTCCCTTGTAAATATTCTAAATAAAAGCTTTCTCCTGTATATATGCCTATCTTATAACCTTGAGATTGTACATAATTTATAAATTGATTAGCATAATTTATAGCATTTTGTTTTGACCATCTTGTATCTTCCTCTATATCAAGCCATAAAATTGTATCACTTTCAAATTCACTAATAACTGATAGAAAATGTTGTGCTTCTCCTATAGGATTTACACTATTAAAACTAGCAAAATGATAAAAACCTATTGGAATACCAATAGACTTACAATTACCATATCTATAATGAATTAAACTATCTATATGTGTTACCCCCTCGGTAGCTTTTTGGATTAATAAATCTACATTTTGTTTTAATAAATTAAAGTCCTCTATATCGTCACCTTCATATACATCAATTCCCTTTAACATAAATTACCTCCTTAATGGAATTTAAAAAATAATCCTATGGCTGCAATAATTATTGCCCCAAGTGTTGTCCTCCAACACCATTTAACATTATCCTTTATTTCTGTTATATCTTTTTCATTCTGCTTACTTGTAGTAAATGCTATATCGGTTTTTTCTCTTAAATTTGTAAAATCGTCTAATTTGGTTTCCATACGAACCAACCTTTCCAAAATCTCTTGAATTACATCACTATTACCATCCATACTTTCACCATCCTTTCTATAAAAATAGGTAATAAAAAAAAGACTATTTCTAGCCTTTTCTATTAATATGGTGTTATTCTAACTTTGTTGGTTGTAGTTTTACTACCATCTTTGCTTGTAGCCACAATATTAAAGTATCTATTATGCCCATCATCGAAAATCCACTTTGATGTCGTTTTGATTGTTACTGTTGTGTCTGTATAAGCTGTAATGGTAGCATATACTATACTTTCAGTTACACCATTTACAGGTTCATTTGCAATAGTCCAATTTACATTCATATTACTTGTGTAGGTAGTAGACCTATTTAATACAACACTTGTCTTTCCAGTTATAGTTAAAGCATCATTTACAACTATTGATATTTGCTTAACTATATCTTGATAAGCAATACTTATAATAGAAGTTCCTGCTGCAACTCCCTTAATTAATCCATTGCTATCTATAGTTACATTAGCATTATCAAGTGAATATGCAACCGTTGGATTAGATATAATTTCATCTGTAATGGTTGTTGCTCCTTGAGTTACTAATTTTCTAATTTCAGTAACTTTTATTGTTTTAGTTGTTCCTTTATCAAGTATTACTGCATCATTAGTCATTACAACATTATCTAATATAATAGTTTTAAAGCTATAAGTTGTTATTAGTGGTATTGATTTTACTGAAATGGTTGTACTATCAGAAACACCATTGTAAATAGTTGTAACTGTGGCTGAACCTGCTGAATTGTAAGTAATTAAACCTGTATTTGATACAGTTAAAACATTGATATCACTTGAAACATAAGTTATTACTGGGTTAGTATCTGCTACACCATCTATAGTACAATTGATACTTAATTGTAAAGTATCTCCTATATACATTGTAGTAGTTGGCTTATTACCTATTGATATAGCATAAACTATTGCTGTTGCTGTAATAGTAATACTATCTATTTTATCTTTATAAGCCACAACTACGGTTGCTGTACCTGCACCAATAGCCTTAATTGTTCCATTAATAACTGTTAAAACATTCGGATCTGATATTGTATAAGTCAATACTGGGTTAGTATCTACAATATTATTACTTGTACAAGCAATCGCCAAATTGTAACTTTCTCCAACTTTAAGTGCATTTATTTTATTAGTAATATTTATTGTATTTATAGCAATAATACTAATATTCATACTATCACTCATACCGTTGTAATTGGCTGTAATAGTTACTATTCCTTGCTTAATACCTTTTATAGTACCATCATTACCAATAGTGGCAACATTCGGGTCACTAGAACTATATGTAATTATTGGATTAGTTTCTTTTACACCATCTTTATAGCACCCAACATCTAAAATATAGGTGTAATTTACGCCAACGTTGTCGGTTTTATTTAATATATTTATACTGTAATTAATTGCTTTCACATTAAATTCAAGATATTTAACAACACCTTGAGAAAAGACTTTTATTTTTGCTGTTCCTGTTGATATAGGAGTAATAGTTCCATCTGTTCCAATACTAATAGTATCGGGGGTTAAAGACGTATAATATACTGGAACTTTACCAGTAATATCAACATTATCAGCCAATATTTGAACACTAGGTTTTATTGTTGAACCCATTTCTAAATTATCTATAAAATTTATATTAAGTTCATATTTCTTTGAAAAGAATGTACTTTCGTTTGCCATATCCATTAACTGTGTGCTAGTTTCACTAACTTTTCCATGATAAGTAATTAAACCTTTTTTTGTTTGATCTATTCCTTCAAACTTAAACGCATATCCAAATTTCACAATTTCTGTACCTAAACTTATAAAATCACTATAACCTTTCCATTTTGTAAAGCTATCACTTTTAACTGTAAAATAAGCTTCTCCATCTGCTAAAGAAAAATACTGATTAGTTGTAACATTAAATGCTGATCTAGTTGCAATTATTGGAACGGTATAATTATATTTATAATCTTCTACTTCACTATTAGCATTTTTATAACTAATTGGAATAGGGAATTTAACATCAAAATTACATTTTGTTATTCTTCCTCTATAAGTGTTTTTGCTTACATCTATTTCTGATAAAATAAGCCAGTTCATGTTGTTATAGAATATTAAATCTCCTTGATTAATTTGAAAATTAGTAATAATAATTTTTTCATCTAATTCATTAATTTTCTCTGTAGCATCTATTATAATTGCTCTTTTATCAATTTCATTGACTTTAATATTAATACCAACTTCATAAAGGAGAAAATCAATATTATTATCTATATTATCATTCAAATAGCCTTTAACATTTCCAAGCATTAATTATTCCCCCTTTAGCTTTGGCATTTATAAAGCATTATTTCCATACAGCCACCATAATTTTTAGGTTTTATACATTTATAAAATTCATTATCTATTTTTAAAAAGCTTTTTTTCGTAATTAAATTAGTATATTCACAATAAAATCTTTTACTTATACAAAAAACAAATTCTTCTATTTTTATTTGTTTATCATATTCTTGCAAATCTCCATCTACTAAACCGATTGATTTTAAATCGGTTGGTAAATTATATATATCAACTGTCGCATTATAAAACATTTCATTACCTCCAATTTTATATTATTATTTAGAGGGTATAAAAAGCCTTATATTACAATAGTTGTATATAAGGCAATGGTAATAATTCTTTTACACTCTTTGGAAGTCCACCTTCCCAAGTTGCTGATTGACTACCAACTGAACTTTGTTTAATACCCTCATTTCCGTTTCTTCTATAGCAAACTAAAACATACTCGATTAGGGCATCGGGATATGCTGTAGCATCTGTGATAGAAGGATTATTTAAATATTTAATAATAGCATTGTTACCTCTCCTTAAATAAATATTTAATATTCCATCTTTACTATTATCTGTTTCTTTAATTCTCAATAAAGTTTTAATATCAGATAATAGCACTGTAGTTTCTATTATCTGACCTGTTCCACTCCCTGTCATATTCTCACCACCCTGTTACAAAAGAATAGGGATATAGATATTTCTACCCATACCCCTTCTATTATTCTTCTTCTTTATTTTTATTCTTTCCTTTAGTTTTTGGAGTTTCTTCTACCTTTTCCACTTCTTCATCATCATTATTTTTTTCTTCATCTTCTATAACTTCTTCAATTTCCTTATATCCTAAAGATTTTAAATGTGCAATTTCATTTTTGTTTTCATTGGCTACTATTCTAATAGCATTTAAAAATTGTAATTTCATTAATATATCACCTCTTAAATTATTTTTAAAAAATTAAAAACAAGGGAATTTAATTCCCCTGTTCTCCTATGATAAAGCTTCTTTTACGTTTACAAATACACCTGCTAAAGCGTTATTTGGAATCCATAAATCATGATATTTTCTGTAGTCTAATTTGTAAGCATTAGCAGCTTGGTTTACCATTGGGTCGAATATTCTCATAGTATCTGTTTTGCTTACTGCTATAGGTGCTGTTTGAGTTGAGATTATCCAGTTTATATTTTTAGCTGAAGCATCTGCTGTAAATCCACCTTGAGTTTGCCCTGCTGTTTTACCATCATTAAATATGTATGCAGTCTTTAAACGTGCTGAAGGTACACCAATTACAGGACAATCATCTATCATAAATACTTTAGTTGAATATGCTCCTTTTGCAAAATCTGTTACAACTAATTGTTTATTTATTTCAGTTGAATTTTCTAATATGTTCTTAGTTAAAGTAGACATAGTAACTATTAAAGGTACTTCTCCAACTACATCTTTAATTTTTGCTATATCAGCTTTTAATTTGCTTAATATATCTGTTGCTACTGGTGTATAACCACCAACTGCCTGTCCCCCTGTTATAGCCAAACTTGCTATACGTGAATATCTATAAGCATCTATTTCGGGGATAACTTGTACTGCTTGGAACTGGCTCATAACATTACTTGCACTTGCAACAAAATTACTTTCGTTAACGTCCATAGCATCTAAAGTAAATGTTCTTGCTCTATCTTGTGTCATAGTCATAGTTTCGTATGCTAAATTTACTGCACCTTGTGTAAATCCATTATTTCTATCATAGTTGCCTAAACCATCCATTGTAATTTTGGGAATCTTGATAGTATTTCCTCCATTGTAAATAACTTGTGATGCATTTCCTTCCATCCAACCTGAAGTTGCTCCTGCAATTAATTGCTTGTCTAAAGCGTTTTGAAATAAAGTAGCATAAGCTATTGAATTTGCCATATTTATTACCATCCTTTTATATTATTATTTTTTATTTAAAATTCTTGTTCTTTAACGTCTGCAATTACAAAAAGACCATTTTTTATATTATTTATTCTATAATCCAAAGCATTTGTTAATTTCTGCCTGTGCCTGTTCTTCTGTAGTTGGTAAATTATCTCCTTTAGGTGGGATATGAGTTCCACTTTTTAGAAAATCATCTTTCACACTTTGAGTATAAGTTTCTAAAGATTTTTCCAGTGCTGTTAAGTTGTTCATAGTAGTTTCTTCATCTGAACCTATGAAATAATTTAAAATATCACTAGGAAGTTTTTTCTCGGTTGCAACCTTTAATGCTTTATTTGCAAGGTCTTTCTTTAAACTTTCAGCTTTTATTTTATCTATTTCTGCTAAAGCTTGTTCCAACTTTATCTCTCGAGGGTCTTTATTGCTAGGATTTCTTTTAGCAATTTCTTCTTCTATTAATTTAGGTAGTGTATTAGTTTTAAAAGTTTCTACACCTTTAGTTACACGTTTATCTCCATAAGTTTGAAGATATTGTTTACCTTCCTCGTTAGTTTCAAGAAAGTTTTTTACCTTATCAACGTTGATTAATCCATTCATAAAATTCTTAACATCTTCTGAATCTTTATTAGTTGTAAAATATTCTGTTATTTCATTAAAATTTTCTATTGCCATAATAATTAACCTCCTGCCCTTAATAGTCCATACCTTTTTATGTCCTATCAAGTTCAAATAATAGTAATTTGTTCAATCTACAAATTCCGAAAAAGATTTTTTATATTGTTATATTATTATTTGATTGATACATTTCCCAACTTAGGGAATTTGCTTTATGACCTTCAATAATAGGAATAAGCATTGATCTACAATTAACATGAGTATTAAGTATGGGTATAGGTGCTTGACCAATTGGATAAATATTATCATTTAAATTTTTACATAAGTCTGTAGTAACATTGTCCAATATTGCAGAATACCACACTTCCTCTATTCCTCCATCTACATAAGCCTGTAATTGTGCCTTTGTAAAATCAATAACTAACTGATTTTCAACTAATCGGTGGCTATAAAATACCCCTGTATTAAAGTTCTTATCAATTACCTTAAACATTTTTTGTAGTGATACGCCCTTTATTAAGTTATACTTTATCTCCTTAATTAACTGATTTATAAATTTAATTTTATTAATTTTATTCCTATCATAAGCATTTTTACGGTCTATTTTCTCCTTAATTATCTTAGCAACTTGTTCATCTGTAAGTTTTATTAATTTAGTTGCTCCAATAATATAAGAAGTTTTATAATAAGTTTCCTTGTATACCTTCGACAATAAGCTGCCTAAAGCTTCATCTTCTTGTAATGTTAAATTATTTATTACTTGCTTAAATAATGGTTGTAATTCAGTTGTAATTTTATTTACAGTAGATGAAGTCAATTGCAACTTATCATCATTGGGATAAGTTAAATAAATTTGATTAATTTTAGTTTTAATAAGTTCCCTATTTTCCTTAAATGTACCCATTAATAAATCAATTTGTTTTGTATATTTTAAAATAAACAAAAATAAAGCTATCATTTTTTCATGTAGCTTTTTATCCTTGTTTTTATCTTCAATTTTCATTTTATACACCTATATAATTTATGCTATTGGGAACATTTGAAGGATCGCCATTATCGGGTATATTTGTTTTATTCTCATCAACTTTTTCATCATCATATGGGTTATAATCATCATCTAGGTTTAACATATTTTTATCCTGTTCATCTCTAATACGTTTCATTTCAAGTTTTGGATTTTCAATAAAAGGTAACAATGATAATTTAGTTTCTTGAGATATATCAACTCCACCTAATTGACTAATTATAGATGAAATCATACTTAGGTCTGTTGGTACATTAGGACTAAATTTAACTTCAATATTTTTATAATCATAAGATTTATTATTTTTTTTCTTAAATCCTGCTTGATAATTTTTAAGGAACAAAAATAAGAATTTCAATCTTATCATTATTACATCTGTCAAACTATCTGCTATCAACTGGCAACGTTGCTCAAGGGTTAATAATCGTCCACGTAATGCCAAGCTTGACGTATTTGAACTTGGTTTCTCAGAAGTATCTATATGACCTGTACACTCATAAATATCATCTTTTAATTCTTTTAGAGTTGTTTTTAAGTAACCATCATTCAATTCTTTTATCAAGAAATCAATATTAGCATCTTTTGGAACATTAATAATTCCTTTTGTGTCAAAATATTTAATATCATCTTCTTTAACAGATGCTCCACAAACCTTGAGATAAGCATTACGGAAATCACTATTTTCATTTACTGCATTACTTAGTGTTACATTATAACTATCATTTAACCCCTTTATCATATCAAATATAGTACGGTCTATATTTGCAAACGCAACTGGAACTCTACCAAGAAATACGTTAGGCTTTCTTGATATTACCTCTAAAGTACCACCTTTTACCGTTATAATCTCATTATCAGTATAAATATCAATAAATATATTATCAATAAATGGCTTTCGGTAAAAATATAAGAATAAAACTACCATATTATTTTCATCTATCAAACCAAAACTATTTAATGGATTTAATATTTTCGCACAAAATTCCTTGTCTTGATTTATATAAAATAGTTCATATGCTTTACCATATATACTTAAATCCCTACATAAATTTTGATTATGTTTTTTACTCCAATGTGCTAAATAATAATCAATATCCATAATAACATCTGTTTTGCCATTTTTTGGAGTGAATGAAACTGGCTTACCTAGTATATAACTAATTTCTTCATCAATAAATCTACCAATAAAGTTACACTGGCATATTTGATTACTTCGCTTGTCTACGCTTATATAATTATCTACAATATCATGATGATCTTTATAATATTTATATTTAGTTTCATTTAAAAGTTTTTCACTCTGATATTGACTACAACATTGAGTAACAACTTTTCTTAATGTTGTATCTAAACTATCTATTGTTTTTATTGGTGTATTTGTGTCCATGTTCTACCTCCTATTCTAATATTTTATTTTCAAATTATTAAAGAACCTTAAAGGTTCTATCTTTTTTATTAAATCTATTCTATTGTAAAATTCACTTAAACAATCGGGTGCATCATCATGTAAACTAAAGTCCTGTCCACAAAATGACTTTACTTCTTCAATGAAATCTTCATCTTCTTCATTAAAAATTACTGCTCCATTATTAACTGCTGAAACACATGAAGCTATTTTATCGTCTTTATTCTTACGTTGACTTTCATTTATAATTTGAATATCTCTGCCCGATAGTTCGGAGTCTTCTTCAATAAGCTTTTCTAATTGGTTAGCATCCGAACCATTAAACGTGTTTTTTTCTATGAAAACTGCAATTATTTCTTTATAAGTCTTTAACAATTCAATAATATGTGCTAAATAATCATCAAACTGTGTTCTAGCATCATATTTAATTAACTCTCCTTTATGTACATACTTAAATCCATTGTTGCTTACTGAACCAACTACAAATGCAAAACTATCAGAACGTACTGTACTTGTACTTGCAGGGTCTACTGTAAGCATCATTTTCTCAACTTTATGACCAATAATAGAATCTTTACCTTCTTCACTCTTATAAGGTAATGTTTTAATTGAAGTAAACCATTTTTCACCGAGTTTACTAGCATCGTTCATCATCTCTTGTTTCCAAGAACTAGGATTATTATAATATGATATGGCTTCTTCTAGGCAATCATATTTATCTTGCCAAATTGTTTCATATTGCATTTCTTGTTCGTGTTGGAAATAAAATTCTTTTGCTTCACTTACTGAATCTTGTAATTTATTATTAAAATAAACTTTCCTAAATTCTTCCCATAATCCTTCGTGAAAATATTTATCAACGTCAAAATTACAAATTCTACGTACTTTATGTTTATATTCTTTATTCTTTAAAAGCCTTGACATGAAGCAATCAGAATGGAGTATTGTGCCTAAAATTATGAATTTTGTCCCTGATTTAATCTTTTTACCTTGTCTATATACTGCCTTATCACCTGCAAATTCTGAATCTTCTACCCAAGTTAAATATTTTTTCTCTCTAGCTTCTTGAGTAATACAATCACTTTTAGATTGATAATCGTCTGCTATAATACAACTAGGTCTTGCTCCATTATATTTTTTACCTCTCATAGAAGTTGAAGAAGATATTGCTTGGATTTTTGTTTTCCCATTCGGGTTGTCTAATTCTAATTCCAATTTGTTTACTGTGTTTTCCTTAGTATTAATTAATTCTCCAAATGCTTCTATTATATAAGGGTTTTCCTCAAATGCTTGTCTAGTCTGTGCTATGAACTCAACTGCATCTTGTTCAGTTTTACCACATACAAGAGTATATATAGACTTCTTATATGCGTGTAGATACACACTTAGGGCGAAGTCGCAAACTGTTGTCTTTGCTGTTCCCCTTGGCATAATTAGTTCTAATTTATCAAATTTATCTTTAATAATCATATCTTCTAAGGTGTCCCATATCTCATAATGAACCTCTGCTAATTCTCTTGCAGTATTATCATCTTTAGCAACAAAGGTATCTTGAAGAAAATAGGAACAAAAAAAAGGTATGCTGACATTTCCGATCATTACTGATAGGGAATCTTTGCCAAATAAATTATCTTTATATTTTAGTATTAATTCTTGTGTTGCTTGTTCTGCTTGTTCCTCTGTTGCTCCATTATCTTTATACATTTTATTTATATACTTATGTAATAAATATCTATTGAATTTATCATTTTCAGTAAATTCTATATTATCATAAAACATTCCATCCTCTCCTTAATTTAAAAAATGAACCACCTATAATATGAGGTAGTTCAATCGGAATTATCTGTTCCGAAACTGTAAAATTTTTTTATAAAATATTTTTGTATTATTATATTCTTGCTCACATTTCAAGTGTGAATTAAAATCAGCTATCCATGAAAAGGATAGCCAAATTAAGGGTACACAATAATTGCATATCCTTTTATAAGTCCGAAGTTACAAAAATATTTTAAATAATCATTGAAGTAACTGTAGGGGGCGTGTAAAAAAAACAAAAAAGAAAGTACCCCCATATTTTATATGCTAATACAATTTATTTTGATCTACTATTCTATTAAGTCCCGCTACTCTCTGATAAAAAATATACTTACCCTGCTACTTAAAGGTAAATATATCAATTAAACTTTTTTTATTTAATTCTTTCTTTTATCTAATACATAAATCGCTGCTATTATGTTCAAATATAATAGTCCCGCTCCGTTCCTTAAATAATATAACCCTGCTACTATGATTAATATATATTGCTGCTATATTATAAATAGATATAACATAGTTAACAAGCTTAAACTCAAGCCTGTCATGTAATCTATTGATATATCTTATATTTACCCTGCTTCTGTTATTATAAATATATATAAGGTCGTGTGTCCTGCTCCCATGACCTCTGCTACTTAATCAATTGCTTTATAATGTGTTAGTCTTTCATCATCATTGGTAAATATCTTTCCACATACAGTACACTTCTTACCTATCATAATTCCTATTAATTCCTTATGTTCACATAGTTCTTGTATCTCTGCTACTGTATCATTATATACTTGTTCCTGTTTATCATGTTTATCTTTTAATGCTTGTAATATATCTTTTATTTGCTTACTATCCATAACAACCGCTCCTATTCTATTTAATATATAACCTTTTTAATTTACCCTGCTCCTGCTACTATTAATAATAATTGAATTGTTTATTTTTTCTTTGTCCCGCTTCTATATATATATTTACTTATCATTTGCCTTGTAGATTGTATATTCCATTACATTAATAGTAAATGATAAAGTCTAAAGACCTGTTCCTTTCGTCACAGCCATTGACTATTAATTCCATTCCATATAAGTAGTCATTAGGCAAACGATAGGGTAACTATAACCTTAACAAGGTTATTATTCATTACTATCCTGCCAAATAAAAAAAAGATAACCTATTAAAAGTTATCTTTACCATTCTATATTTTCTAGTGCATTTTCTTTATCCTTATTCAATGTTTGAGTATATATCATTGTAGTTTCAAGCTTTTCATGACCTAATATTGATTGAACCGTTGTAATACTAACATTTGAATTAGTAACTAATTTGTATGCTAATGTATGCCTTAGCATATGAGCTGATACATCTATATTTAATCTACTGCCATAATTTTTTAATATAATATCTATTGCTTTTCTTGTCATAGCTCCACGTTGCCCCTGCAATAAATAATAATCATCATTTTTAGCTTTTCTAACTTCTAAATAATTACTAATTGCTTCTCTTACATCTTTGTTAAGAGGTATTTCCCTTTGCTTATTACCTTTACCAGTAACCTTAAGAACACCTTTACGCTCTGTTATTTCTATATCTTGCAATTGGATACTGCACAACTCACTTACTCTTATACCTGTATTCATTAATATTTCGATTATACATATATGAAGTAAATTTCCCATTCTATGAATTTCTTTTCTAAGCTGCCATAGTGTCTTTTCTTCAAGTCCTTTGAACTTAACACCATCATTATTCTTTATTTGTTTTAACTTAATATCCTTAGTTATATAGTTATTATTCTTCATCCATCCTAAGAACTTATTTAATGTTGCTACCTTTCTATTAATTGTAGTAGCCTTATATTGCTTTTCAAGAACCTTTTTATATTCCTGTGTATCCAAGCCGATGATATCAGTTAGTTTACAATTATTTTTATCAATATACCAGTTATAGAAGTCGGTTAAATCTCTCATGTAACCATCAATTGTATTTTTGCTCTTATCTTCATTATGTAAATATTCTTCAAACATTTTTAAATAATTCATAATAGCACTTCCTTACAATATTTTCTATACTGTAATTGTACTACTATGCTATTTCAAAGTCAAGACATAACTACTATTATGTGATGAGTCTAATTATAAAAACACCATAATTCATGCTATTTTAAGGAATTATATATAAGTTATCTCTTAAAAACTCAAGACATAATAATAATTCTAATCTAGTAATCAAATAACTTATATTAATACAAAGCTTATGATCTAAAAACAATACATATATGTATCAATATATAATATTACTTAATAATTACTATTTAAAAATGTTACTTAATATACATGCCTACTAAATTTTTTATTCAGCTTTTTCAAGTTCATCGTTTTTAATCACACTGAACTTCTTAAATTCATCAAGTAGTTGCTCTGTTGTAACCTTCTTGTCCTTCTTATTTTCATCTGCTGTAATGTCTTGCAATCTAGTCGTTGCCTTACCGAAAATTGCCTCATATATGAATATATTAGCATCTAACTTGACTTTCTCTTGTTTGGCGTTATTTGCAAGTTTAAAAATATTTTCTATAGCAATTTGACCTTTTGCAACCATTCTGGCTTTACCCTCGGCTTCCATTGCAGTTTGTATAACATGTGAACGTTGGCGAAGTTCAACTCTAAATTCTTCGTTATTTTGCCAGTTATAGATAGTTCTTGAAGTAATCCCTATTTCCTTTGCTATTTCCTCTTTTGTCAACTCTCCTAACGCTATTTGTTCTATACATTGTATCTGTTTTTCGTTCAACATTTCCTATCTCACATCCTTTCAGTTGTTTCATAAAATATACTAATATTTATAACTATTTTCTTTATTATATTCTGTAATAAATAATAAAATTATCCTCCAATATTTAAGCAAAACAAAAGCACTGTATCTCTACAATGCTTTTAAATATTATTTTTTATTAACTTCATTTTCCAAAATTAATTTTTCCACTTCATCTATTCCTAAAGATGTAATTGTAATAGTAGATTCCCCTTGAACATTACCTTTTTTAATATTAATTAGTTTTTTATCTTCAAGATATAACAATGCCAAATATGTTTCTTTTTCTCTTTCATCAGCCAAATTTAGTTCTATATGATGTCCATTATATCCATAAGAATTAAAGTAATATTCATATTCTTCTTTCAAACAAAGATTTCTTAAATTCTGCCTTTCTTTTATATCCATATTCCCAGCTCCCTTCATAAGATAAACATTCTCTACCAATACCCAAAATCCTTCTAATTTTCCAAATTATTTATAATTTTGTCGCAAATTTTATCTATTCTATTTAGACGTTCTTCTTTTTTCTTCCATTCCAATTTGAACTCTTTATCATTGAAAATTATATCTTGAGCTTTTTTAACTTTGAATTCCTTTACTTTATTCTTATACATGTGTATTATTCTGTTGTATTCAATCATATCTACATCTAATTTGCATTGTAAACTAACTGCTTTATTATATTCATCTACTGCTATATTTATTTCTTCTGTATCTAATATTTGAAACAAATACATTCCTTTATTATCTTCTATTATATCTCCCATTGATCCTGTTTTATATGTAATATATGCAATTTTATTTAACGACTTAGTTATCATATTATTCACCACACCTTTCTTCAATTTTTTCTACATTATTATCAATTTTTTTGCAATCTTTAAATATCAAAACAGTTAAGCATAAATTCAATAAAAAACTTATACCTAATAAAAATAATAACATTGCCATTACCACCTTTCCTATATGATGCCTTAAAATAGGGTAGCAACATTTCATTACTACCCTTAACTTTTTTATATGTATATTTTTCCTCTTAATATGTTATAATTAATAATATCTAAATTTACATATGTACACTTGCAGGTGTACCAGAGGTTGAAAGTATTGCAGTACAATCAACTTCTTTTTCTATTCCAAGCTTTTCTAGTAACCAAGTAGGTTTTATTGATTCTATACTTTTCCATCTATCATTTCCAATCCTAGAAACTAAATTAGGACTACATTCATATTCTTGAGCAATATCCTTTTGCTTAATTTTTGTATTTTTCTTTAGCCACAAAATTTCTGAAGCATCTTTTTCAGTTAGACAAGTATTATGAGGATTATTTTCTCCTAAATTAGATTGTCTTCTTTTCAGTGTTTCTTCTGGTGTACTCTTATTTTTTCTTCTCTTACCCTTTTTATCTCTATTAACTATAGTCTTATAATATAGTTTTATATATTTAGTTTCTTCTTTATCAAGATCATCTCTTTTACATTCTTTAATAACATAAAATATTAAATCCTCTTGATTAAAAAGCGCCTGTAACTCATGCTTATTAGTTTCATAGTAATCTCCATTAATTAAATTGGTTCTGTGCCTACTGTAAGCATCATTGACTTCTAAAGCTGAGCCTATATATTTCACAACCCCTTGCATCGTCTTAATTCCATATACTCCCATAACATTTATTTTACCTTGCTTTGTTAACATAAAAATTCCACCCTTCATAATTTTTTTATTTATATTTTTTTGTATAATAAAAAAAGCTGAATGTTAAATTTAACATGCAGCTTCTTCAAGTTCTTGTATTGTTTTTACTTTACTAAATAATTCTCTGAACACATCATCATTTTTACTAAAACTATCTATATCATCACTAAGTTTATACCTTCTAGAATTACCGATATAAATTGCTGTAACCCTATTATCTTCTATAAAAACTTCAACATCTTGTACATTAAAATGTTTAAATCTTTCTATACAATAATCCTTAATATCTTCTGCTTTCCAATTCTTACAAAGTATCCATAATACAGAGTAAATATCAGATATGTAATTCTTATATTTACTTATCTTATTTTCATATTCTTTAACTTTTTGATAATGTTCAATTAATTCTTTATTGATTTTTTCTACTTTAGTTTCATCGAATCTTTCACTCCATAAGCAAAGGCTCTTGATTTTTCTCTTTCTAAAATTATTAGCATTTTTCACATAAGACTGTCTAGGATTAATTTCATTTTCATAAATGTAATTTATTAGTAGCTTACAAATTGATTTAACATCTGATTTATTTACATCAGTTATTTCTATTTCATAACTTTGCAAATCTTCATCTTCTACACTTATGTCAAATAGTATCGTATCCTTATGTAGCAATAAAGCATAATCATAATAGTCTCCGTTATCAATCTCATACTGTTCATGTCTGTTAAGTACCTCTTCAATCGCCTTTAAACTTTCTTTCAATTCTTGTTTCTGTTGTTTTTTCATATCATCAATCACCTTTCATTTATATATTTTTTTATATTAAAAAAGGACTAACCAATCGGCTAATCCTCAATCATCTCATTTACAATTTTTTCATTTTGTATTAGACCTTTTCGGCACACAAAGCCTATATAATTACTGCTCATTAGCAGATTGTCATAATACGTATACTGCTCATCAACTTCATCTTCATTTAACTCAAATTTCTCCATAAACAAGTTAAAATCCACATATGATTCTATTATATTTAAAGTCTTTATAATTCTAGTATTAAGATATACAAATTCTTCTAATACAGCATCTAATCTAACTTGATACTTATACAATAATAATTCCATATTTTTGTTTTTATATGTCTTAAGTATATCTTTATAATCTGCTACCAAATCTCTATACTTCTTATAATCTTCATATGCTTTTTTACACTGATCCTGAATACTTCCTTTAGTATTTAATTCCACGATTGCCTGATATAATTTGTTGTTTTCTAAGTTTTCCATTAATTATCCATCACCTTTCAATTTATAATTTATTTTGAGTAATAAAAAAGAGTAGAACAATCAAATCCTACTCTAAATGTGTTATAAAATTTTAAAAACTAAAAATTGAATAAATAAGATTAAAAATCATAAATCCTATCATATTAATACTATTTTAATGTTTTGTTAAAGTATCTCATTTATTCACAACGTAAGGGTGTGGAACATTGACGTAGAGATACTAGCAACTTGTTGCGTAGTAGCTCTAGGAAACTTGCCCTTACATATTATTAAATTACGAAAAGATATATTAATTATTATATATTTCTTTATCTAATTGCGTTCTTTTACCTTTTGCTAACCAACTCTTAATATATTTAGGGTTAGTACGTCACTAGCGTTCCTACTATCCCTAAATATATTAAGACCTCGCCCAAAAGGTAAGCCACTAGGGCAAACCCAAAGGGCGGTTATATTATTTTTTTCTTTATAAACCGACCGTTTTTAAAACGCCTATATATTATTAATTATATATATATTTATATATAGGTGTTTTAAAATTGGTCGGTTTATATTTATTCTTCCCAAGCATCTTCATATAATCCACTATTTAATAATTCTTGAGCATCTTTAATATTTTGTTGCATTTGTCTTTTTATATTTTCAATTTCATATGTTATATTTTTTTTATTCAAATTACATATATAATCTATTACAACTTCAGTATATGCTAGATAATTTACATCTAAAATTTCTTTAATATATTTTTTCCAAAATGGATTAGGTGTACCAAAATAATCTCCATATTCTTCATCAATCTTTTTTTTATTTTTAGCCATTTTTTCTTTAATTTTTTTAATTATAATTTTGTTAAATTCTTCTTTCTGTTTTCTAATATTATTTACTTTTAAATCTAATATTCGTTCATCTAATATTATTTTAAATCCTGAATAAATTCCATCACATTCTTCAATTTGTTCTGTAACTAATTTATTTACATATTCATAATATTCGTTTTTTAATTTTTCATTATTCATTATTTCTTTAGTAGATTTAATTTTAAACTTTTCTTTAGCTTTATCTATACATTCTTTTATAATTTCATCTTCTCCAATTTTAGGTAATCTATTTTCATGTTTATAATATATAATGTAACTCATTTCATATGTAATTAAATCATTTTTTTGCAATCTATCTAAAGAGGAAATTATAGGTTTTCTTTTTAATTCATTTATTTTTGTAAATACATTATAAAAAGGTGTATTAGTCATTTTAATATTATTTTCTTTATTAATAAGTTGTTTAAATTCATATTTATTTGAGTTGACTATTCTAAAATTACTATTGATCATTCCAACCCTTTCTGCCAACATATTCACAGTTTCCCATAATACATAATTTTCATTCTCTAAACAATATTTAAAATAGTTTATTAATAATTTATCTATATATTTTCCATAAATTCCTTCTGTATTGTTTCCTCTTGATCCTTCTGATTTACCTCTATTGTCAACTTTTTCTTTTGGTGTATCATAGATTTCATCTATAACTATTTTTCTACCATCTTTGTGAAATTTAAAATAACATTCTAGTTCTTTAATTATTTTATTTCTACTGTTTGTACTATCTTTATATTCTATATTTAATAGTTCGCATAATTCTTTTAAACTTTTAAATATTTGTCCTTTATGTAAATTGGTAACTTCCATACTCGGTATTCCTCACTTTCACTCGGTTTATTTCTTACTCTAAAAATTGTCCTACTCGTTTTTTCAATTCCATTAAGCCAGTTAGGGCTGTATTAAATTCTTTTGTATTCTTGAATTTATAAATTGTATCTTTTCCATAACCTTCTTTAAAATATTTATAACCTAGAAATGCCATTCCTTCAGCTAAATATTTTTTTCTTATATTATAATATTCTTTATTTTCCATATTAATCTTTCACACCTTTCATTCTTAATTAATCACTGCGTAGGGGACAGGAAGTCCCCGTAGTGTTATATACTATTAATAACTATTCCTAAACTCTTATCATTTACTTTTGTTACATCAACCCTAACTTTATATCCTTCCCAACTTGATATATGAGTAAATTCATCAATTTGCCCTTTATCCCAAAAGATAGAACCTATAATAACTCCATCATCATCTATTAATCCAACTACTTTTGTTTTATTTTCTTCTATAACTTTTAGTAGATATTCTTTAGTCACTATTTCCTTAGCAACTTCTTCTCCTGTCATATTAGTAAATTTACCTATACGAGTAGCAAAATCAATAATTCTACCTTTTTTGCTTGTTTCTTTTTCCGATATTTTTGATAGATGTTCTGATGTTATATATGTATTTTCAGATGCTATTTTTGAATATGCATCTGCTAAATATTCAATATGTCCTTTTTTATCTCTTATAAAGCTATATGTATATCCATTGTTGGTTTTTTGAAGATTTTTAACTAATCCCTCAAAAGAATACAACCAAAGTGGATTTTTACTTCTATTTGGTTTTTTAACATAAACTAAATAAGCTATTATACTTGCTAATACTGTGTCTTTAATATTTAATTCATTTAAACTTTTTCTTGTTTCTTCTTGTTTAATTTTTAGTCCTAATTTTTTATTTTCTGTAATAGCTTTAAGTTGAGAAGATTTAGCCTCTATAGTTCCATCTTTCATAATTTCTTCTTTAGATTTCTTTGCCCATAAATTAATTTTTTGTTCCTGTTTGTAGTATTCTTTTAAAATATTTTCAACTTTTTCAAGTAAATCTTTTTCATTTTCAGTAGCTAACATTTCTTTGTAATCAATTATATATTCATTAGCTATATTTCTATTTACTTCAGTATCTCCAAAATCCCATTTGATTGAGTTATAGAAATGTTCCATATCCCAACATAATTGATTTAAAGCACAAGGCATTTTAACCTGTTTCTTTTCATGCAATTCATAGCCTTTATGTTTGGCTATATATTTCATATAATATGGCTTAACTCTCACTTTTAAATCTTTAGGAATAGTGGGTACATAACTTAGCTTTGGAGCATCAATTGCTTCCATCTGATAATGTGTTAATTTAACCAAATTATTTAATTGTTCCATCATATTCTCTTTAATTTTTTCTCTAGTAGCTTCAACATTACTTGCATTACCAAAAGCTGAATTTGTAGCACCATAGTTGGATAATTTTCCAATTAAGTTTCCAAAACTGTTTGTGATAGTAATTGCTCTATTTTTAGTCGTAAATAGTCCCTCTGTAGGTTTTCTTTTGCCATCATCAACATTAATTATTGGTAGTCCTTCTACTACACTATCTCTAATGATTTGTTCATCAATTACAAAATTCATATCTAAATCAAAATCTTCTCCTGAACAAATATTAACTAAACAATCTTTTCCATTAAATATAATGCAATTTTTCATATGATCTAACCATTTATTATATAATTTATTTTTTCTACAGGTCACATTCTTAATTTCTAAGAAACAATTTAAAGGATGTCTACATATTGTTCTTACTTCTCCGTCCTCTGCATCATCTAAAGATATTTCATACTTTTCAAGGCAACCTGCTTCATCTGTCATTACAGTTACCTTCTTATCTTCATTTTCTATTTCTTCAGTATATATATTGCTTATGTACTGCATAAACATAATAGGATCTTGAATTGCTGTTCTGAAATTTCCTTTTATATATACTTTTCCATATCCTATTTGTTCAATTTTCTTTTGTAACATTCTTCTAAGACTTTCTTTAACATATTCATCATCTATCATTTTAGGTTGAGTTGCTAATATTGTACTTAATTTAGAAGTTAAAGATTCTTCTAATGTATCTTCATTTTCTTCATCTAATACATCTTCATTATTTACATTTCCTAGCCATATCATTGTTTTTTCCCAATCATTTTTATAAATATCCATGTAGTGCTGCTTTGTTTGTTCTGACAAAGTTAATATATCTTTTTTATTTAAAGCTAAATTTCCAAGTAGTTGATAATTGGCTCTGGTATATGTATTTAACTTTTCTTCATGTTTTACTATCCAAAGTCCATCAATTTGTTTCCAAACCTTAGATATTTTTTTATGTTCTTCAAATTCTTTAACTTTTTTCAAATACTCTTCCATAGAATTAAATTTGTCATGCCATTTAGCCATAGAACCGTTTATAATTAAATCTACACCTTCTACTGGCTGCATATTACCCCAAATATCTTTTATGTGAGTTATATTATTATCTTTAAACCATTTATATATATTGAATTTACTTACAACGCCCTTGATTGACATTCCATACATTCTTATACCATACCAACAAGGTGTTGATTCTAACTCAAGTTTATTTGTTATTTCTGTAGCATATTTAAAGCTACATACCCCACAACCATCAAATAAATCATTTTCAATGGTTTGTTTACCTTTATGTACTTCTTTTTCATAATTTATTTTTGTTAATACTTTATTTGTATACACTCTGCTTGTTTCTTTTTCTTCTGTATAGTAACATTCCTCTGTAATAATGTTTTTAGGATTATCAACTACAATAAATCTAGGTTTAGAGTCAATTCTCTTTGCTCCTGTCCATCCTAAACTATATCTAGCATCTTCCTTAGACAACTTAACATCATTTTCCAATGAATCTTTATATTTTTTTAAAGATATTAGCATTTCAGTACCAGTTTTTATATTGCCTTCTTCTTTGATAAACATAATACATTGTTGTTTAATCCAGCTTGGACTACTATTGAAAAATACGTAATATTCATTATTCAAGTAGATTCCGTTTTTACATTTTCTTTTGGCTTCTATTTTACTTTCAAATTCTACTAATAATAATTCATCAAGTATCATATCTTTTTCATAGTCTTTTTTACTTAATATTCTTACTGTTTCAGCGTTAAAACTTTCATTAATTCTTATTAAATTACTTTCATATTCACCATTTTTCCAATCTTTTGTATTGATTTTATACTGTTTAAGCTTTTTGCCTTCTTCATTTTCTATATTTTCGCTCTTAATTTTATCATTTTTAACTTTTAAAATTTTATAACTTTTTAACATACACTATCAACCTCCATTGATATAAATTTTATTTGATGTAATTTTAATATTGTGTTACTATTATCTTGTTAAAATTTTCTTGAACACTCACATTCGCTACGTAGTGAAACGGAGTTTCACGAAGTGTTCATTAAACTAATAATAATTAAAACTTTAAATATATTTAGAATAGGTTATTTGACTTATTCTTTTTTATTTCTCACAAAAGTTGGGGCGGTAGCCCCTATGTACTTAAACTGAATAAAAAATCAATTTTATTAAGTCACTCATCATTATGAAGAATTCAAATTAGACAACGTTGTCTTTTTCAAATAAGCCGTCAACAACTATTTTCAAATTCGCAAACGTTAGCTATTTTAGATTACACAACGTTGCGGAATTAACTGAATTATTTTTTAGTGGTAACATTACCACTATTCTTCTTGATCTATAACTCTTGTCATGAGCATTACTAATTGACTTGAATAATCACTTTTAGATAATCCTTTTTCTTTCGCTTGTTTTTCTATAAGTTTATTTGTTATTTCATTTACTTCTATTGTTATTTTTGTTTTTATCGGAAAATACTCTTTCCACAACTCTCTCATATTTTGTGGATTTTCAATAAATTTTTTTGCTATTTCTATTTGTTTATCAAGTGGTAATGTTACCACCTTTCCTAATTCTTTATAACTCAACATTATTTTTTTATTTTTTTCTATTGAATCTACTGACCTATTAAATTTATTAGCTAATTCATCTCCTATATTTTTTTGGAACTCTAATATATTATGTGAAAACTTTCGCCATTCTCTAAATGTTTTTTCACTCATACCTAAGCTTCTTGCTAAACTTTGTTTTTCTTTACTAATCATATATATCACCTATCACCTTTCATTAATTAGTCAATAATATTTGCTTTTGGATTTTTACACTTAAGCCCTTTCCTAGTACATGCTGTGGAACTGGTATACTCTTACCATTTACATTACTGTAAATCTTATGGTCTCCTGTTTGTCTTATTGGTTCAAAACCATTCAATTTGATTAACTTATCCATTTCTTTGTAATCAAATATTTTTTTAGTTTGGGTTTTACTGATTTCTTCTATATTTTTTGCAGATTCAATTTCATCATGTTTATTTTTTAAAATCTTTTCTACTTTATTTATTTCTTCATTTATAGCAACTTTATATGGATTCATAACTTCATCTACAACAGTATTTAATATATAAGTTATACGTCCTACCGTTTGCCAAGTTCTACAATCAATCTGATTTGCTAATTTTTGCATATTATTATAGTAAGCTAAAGCCTGTACCTTCTTAATTTCATCTATTATTTTCTTACTTTTCTCTGCAACACCTTCAAATAAATCCTTTTTAAACCCTTCTTTAGTTTCAGGATTATATAAATACTCCTGAAAATTAATTACTGTATCTTTAAAACGATTTGAAAGTTCATTACATTTCTTCACAGTAAATTCTTCACTTTTGCACAACTTTTCAATTGAAGCTGCTATATCTTGTATTTCAAAATATTTTTCCCTAGCTACCTTATCTGAAAATTCACTTATGTTGTCATTTCCATCTGTGAACCAAAAGTCCTCAATTTCTTTTTGCAATGCCAAAAATTGTCTGTTTAATTTAATCTCTTGTGGTTTCATTATTAAATTCCCCTTTCATTTAACTATTTGTTCAATTGATCCTTGCCTATGGTTTGGACAAAGGAATAATCCCTTGTCCTATATGTTCACTAAAATGGTATCTCTCCATTGGCTTTTTGTTCATCTGTCATACAGTATTCAGCAATCAGATTTCTATGTTTTTTTCTCAATTCTTCCATTCTTGTTAAGTCGGTTTTACCTTGTTTTATTAATTCAAGCTCTTTATTAAAAGCTACTTTTGCTTCGTCTATTTTAGCTTTTTGCTCTGGTGTTGGCTTTTTACATTGTGGTACTTCTTTCTTAATCTTCATCTTTTCAACCATTTCTGCAATTTGCCTATCTGTTTCTTTTTGTATTTGTTCCATATGTTCTTCAAGTCCAACTTCAATTTCTTGATACTCTTCAGAATCAGGATATAACACCTTGTCTGATTCGGTATAATAACATATAATTTCGCTTTCATTTCTGCTATTAATTACACCTAAAATCGCATCTACATGAACTCTTCCAACTAATATTGCAGGAGATTGCACTGGCATTCTTACTCTAGCTCCTTCAGCAAACTTTAAGGCTATATACTTATCTGTAGTCCAACTCATTCCCATCCAAGAACGAGAAAATTCATTAGTACCTCTATAAACTTTCACATATCCATCTTCATCTACAGTTAAGTCATTAAAGCTAAGCTTAACTTTTGCTGCATCTAACCATTTTTTAACGTTGTCTCCAAATTTCTCATGGCATGAATCTATGCTGTCCCACCAATTTAGGAACACATAATACTTTAATTCATTTTCTAACCTAGAGCTTTCTAGAATGTCATATAATAGTTGTCCCCTACTAAACGAACCTGCCATCATTAATTCACCATCAATTGCTTCTAACTTGTCCTTATACTTAGATTTCATGATGTCACAGTATTCCTCAAACGTTAACAACCTTCTTTTTTGCATTTCCTCATACTCTTCAAATGTAATTACATGCGATTTCTTTTTCATAATAATAAAATCCTCCTCTAAATCTTTCTTAATAATTTTTAGCTGAAGGGAGAATGTATTCTCCCATAAATATATTCTTAAACAGCTCTTTATTTTAAGCCAATCCTTGTCCCCAAGGTGTTTCTTTATTATTTCTTACAATACATTCAAGTAATTGATCCATTTGTTCTTTATTAAGGTTTTTACATTCCTTGTTAGTTTTTGCTGCTGATACTCTACTGTATATTTGTTCTGCCTTATATGACGTTATATTAAACTTTTTAGCTGCCTCTTCCAAAACAACAGAATCGTGCTTTGATGGATAATATCCACCATCAAGCTTTTCATAAAAAGCCCATCTTTCCTTGCAGTAAGTATAAACTTGTACATCTGTAAATCTCTTTTTCATATTATAAATTCCCCTTTCGTTCTGTTAATTTAGCTCTCGCAAATACAAACAAATATTCGTAAAATAAAATTTAATGTAATATTGCAAGAACAATAGTAACTTAAAGCTTTTACAATATTATTTCATTGCAATTAATTCAAATGCTTTGTTTTTAAATTTGACGCAATCCAATTAAATTAGGTATAATTTGACCATAAGCTAGGTAAATAATATCTTCATCATCCCTTTTGTGGTGTATAAGATTTTTAAATTTAGTTATAATATTTTAATAATACATAAGTTGAGTAGTAGGGAACAACTGCAATTGTCACCCTATGTTTAGTTTTAGAGTCGAAGTTTCACTTGGAATTTTATCACACTGTATATATTTTTACAAACTGGATATTATGTTGTGCTTGTCCATATTTTGTAATTTAAGTTTATATAGTTAAATTAAGTGGTTGTAGCTTTAAGTTATAGCCTTATTTGTGTTTTTTGCCAAATTGCTATTTTGTTTATACAATATACTCCGTGCCTCTTATATCAACACCAATTTTTCTGCATTTTTCTTTACAGTCTTGAATTGCTTCATATACCTCATTACAAGTTGGTAGTCTACTACCATACAATTCATTTATCTTACCTAGAAAAAAAGTGTTATAATTAATATTCATTAAATATGAAAATTTCATCATATCTAACTTCTCAGTTTCTTTTTTTAATTCTTGTAGTTTTTTCAAGCTTTCTTTACTAATCTTATTTAATCTTTTCACCTTGTTAAACCCTTGTTTATCATCTTCAAATTTTTTAAAAAATTGTTTTAATCTTTTTCTACGATTAAGTCCTCTCATATCATCTTCTAAAAAAGCCATATTCTCTCCATTTGTTTTGCATCCAGCTTCATAACACATTGTTGCTCTTAATTCTGCTATTTGTTTTATTAATTCTTCCTTACTCATTTTCTCATTCTCCCTTTCGTTTTTGTTTTCCTGATCCTATTTGTTTTTTTGTAAAATAAAAAGATTAATCTTCAAATAATAAGCACCTTACAATAAATCCATGTACAAATAAACCTTTAACGTTGTGATAGAAACACTATCCCTGTCAAAGCATTTTATTTATTATAGAATTATTGTATTTTTTGATTCTTATTATTTTTATGTATTAATCTTTTTTAATCCTACCAAACCTGGTAAGAACCCCATATTCAAATTATTATTTTCTAATTTATATCTATGAGTATCATTATTACACACAAAATTTCCATTGTCAACAAATATTTCAAAATTTCTCATTTTTTTATTCTCCCTTCATATAAAATCTTTATAGATAAGTTCTAACAGTTCTTGTATTATTGTTTACGAAACTAATTTTAAATTGCTTATTAATACAATCTCCCATCCTTCATCTTCACCACAAACTTCTATAACCCCATCTGTAGTTTGATATACTCCTAGCTCTACATCTCCCATTAAGCACATGTACTCCTCTATGTCCTCTTTACTAGCTAAACTTAAACTATAAATTGTAGTTGCTGCATCTGCACACATTTCTCCTATTTCTTTTTCTGTAGCCAAGCCATATGCACCACCATTTAATCCGAAATTGTATAATTTTTGTAAACCCATTTTTCCATCCTCCTGTTTTTTTAATTATCTAAATTTTTATATTCTTACTCTTGCTTTCATACCATCATTTAATGAAATATGTTCTTCATCATAGTTATAGAAATAGTATCCATTATAGTCACTAGAATGCTCTATTCTTCCATCGTTCCACTCATTATATTCTCTGTTGTAAATCTCTACTGGATAACCACAGGTTAACTCTATTCCTTTTAATTGATATCTACCATTTCTATTTAATTCTAAATAACCTTCTTTAGTTAGTTTTGAATAATGCTCTATAGTTCTTGTAAAGTCTTCTAAATCTTCTATTACTTTTTCTGTAGCTTTATAACCCCTATAATTTTCAAAGCCTTCAACATCTACTTTTTCATATAAATTATTTATTTTACTTGATGCTTCTTCTGCTATGCTTAACGCTTTAATATAATTCTTATCCACGTTTTTAACCTCCCTTGAATTATTTACTATAGTTTAATAATACACTCTATAGTTTAAAATGTCAATACTTATTATAAACTGTATTAAATATTTTTATTTATATTTGCATATAATTAAACTCTATAGTATAATTAATTCAGGAGGTGATTATTTGATTGATATAAAAAATGAAATAAAAAGTTACTTAGCTCTATCAGGTTGGACTTTAACTGATATAGTAAAAGCTATGAATGAAAAATATGGTACTGACACCACCACTCAAAATTTATCTAATAAATTATCACGGGGAACTATTAAATATATAGAGTGTAAACAAATAGCTGAAATAATTGGATATAAAATTGAATGGAACAAAAAAGAAAAAGTAGAGTGATAGACTATCCTCTACTTTGTTTTATATACCTTTCTTAATAGTGCAAAAATAAGGCTTTATTTGCTTTTTTCATATATAACTTCTTTTAGCATTCTATTTTTACTTGTATTATAAACATCTTTACTACTTTTAACTTTTTCTAAAGCATCCTTTAGATCATTTTCACCTGAACCAGATAGCTCATTCCAATTCTTACTTCCTTTGAGTGCTATATACATAACAGCTTTACTCATAGCATAAGAATAACTTGTTGTACTATCAATATGCAACTTAGCTAAATTATAAAAATCTTTTGTTTTAGATTCCTCATGTAGTTTATGTAATTCTTCACCCATAACACTATAATTATAATTTGTTTTTTCATAAGTATCTATTTTACTTTTATTATTCATAATTTGATTTAAATTATTAAACATTTCCTCTTCTTTTTTTATTATTTCATCTTCCTTTAAAGCAAATTCCTTTAATTCTTTATTTTCATTTTTTTCTTGTTGTTTGGATTCTTGCTTGTTTTGAATTGAATTAGATGAATTTGAAGTTTTATTATTGCAAGCTACTAAAGAAAATACTACGCAAAAACTCATAAATACTAATAAAATTTTTTTCATAAAAATCACCTACCCCCTTTGTAAATATTCTACAATCCAAACGAAAACCCTTTTATTAATTCTTAAATAATTTCAAGTCGTGAAAAACTTAATTTATGAGAAAAAGGCAGAGGAAATTTAATCCTGCTACCTTTTTAACTTTCTATAAAACTCTATTAAATGATATCCCATAGCTTTAGAAGCTTTTGCTTTTTCTTGAATTACGTCCATAACTTTCTGAATAATATCATTTCTTCTATTATAATAATAGTGTTGAGTAAATACTTCTGCTATAAATTCATATATATTCTTATTAGCATAAATAGATACATTTAGAATTACTTCATAATTCTTTAAATTTTCATATATTTCTTGAATTTTTTCATTTTTATTTAAATCATATTGATATGCTACAGCATGACCAAATTCATGTACAATATTTTCTCTATAATCCTCTAATGATGCCTGATTAAATATTATTTTCTGTTCTTTAGCATAGTATATAGCGCAATACCCCAAATCATAATATTTATTTCCATTTTGATCAAATTCTTTCGTTATTATTTTATTCCTATATTCAGATAACTCTCCTATGAGAAACTCTCTAGTCTTTATTTTTGAACTTTCATCACTACCATAAACATCTAATAAATCAACATCTTCGATAGCTTTATTTAGATTATTTATACAAACTTGATTAGTAATTTTATCATAGGAATAACAATCTCCAATTTCCTTAATCACAACGTCAGGATATAAATTATGCAAATCATGAAATATCAAAGTTATTTCTTTTATTATATTAAATCCCAACGATTCTTCCAACCAATAAGGTTCTATATATAAATTCTTATAGTACTTATTTATATCATCTATGCTACTAAGTTTATGTTCCATAATGCTAATCTCCCTTCTTTTGTAAAACATTCTACAAATCAAAGGTAATTCCTCTATTAGAGATTAAAAGTATTATATAGTAAGTATTACTTTTGCAAAATCCTCTGTTATAAATCCTTGTTTATTTAAGAATTCATCATAAGTTAAGTCAAATATATTGATGATACTTTTATTAATATCACACACAAAAAACTTATTACTAATCCCAAGAACTTTCTGCATTTCTTTAACTATCTTTTTAATATCTTCTTTAAAACCTTTATTTAAATATTCTCGTAATTCATTAGTTATTTCTTCGATATCTATGTCTTTATCATAAATATATTCCGAAGCTAAATCTGCCCCACAAGACATGCCATGTATACGTATTAATTCATAAATTAATCTTATTTGATATTTGTTAATTTCAACAGTTTGAGTAGCATCGAATATTTTACATTTTCTTTTAGCCAAGTTTCCAATCATTATTTCTTATCCTCCAACGCTATTCTACATTTCCCTATTTAAATCTATAACAATTATACTTTTATCACCCTTGTCCAAATTCACACCATATTTGCTAGTTCTAGTTATACCTCTTTGTCCAAATAATTTTTCTATTAATGGTCGTGAATTTATGTCAGCTCCATTAATATTACCATTCTTAGATTTTCTTATTAAAAAAGAAAAACTTGTTTCATTACTTTCTTCAATAAATTTTAATCCTATAGATTTTAAAGTTTTTGAATCATCATTCTTTACAACTTGAATGTATTTATACTCTTTAATATTTATTAACTTACAAGCATCAGTATTTAAAGAAATTCTATTATTTGTTATTGTTGCAAAAGCTTCACCTCTTCTTCTTCTGTTTCTAATATCAACCACTTCCCATCCCATCTTTATACCTCCATCTTTAGTAATATTTTTAACAGTTGCTTTATTGTGATAAAAACTGCTAAAAATCCACAATTATTTTATCATCACTTCTCTCATTTTGTCAATATATCAAAAAATAAACGTTTTTTATAATGATTTTATATTATTTTCATCTTTTAATTAACATTTTTATATTATTTTATTTTTAAATAATATAATATTACTCTTAACTTCATTTGATACAACTATATATTGAGTTTACTTTAAAAGGAATTGCGGTTAGTTTGATCAACTAGGTTTTTTAACCAAATAATAAGGAAAATTTGCGTACCCTTTTAAAATCTCCAAAGAGTGGGATTTCGGAAATATAATTTCTACTATCTTCCCTTTTAAAAGGATTCATAAATATTATTCACATCACTTTTTATATTATTATTTCTTATAATCAAATATCTTTATTCATTTTATATCATTTTTTAATGCTGCAATTTTTGCTCTTGTATACGTGCGTCCAGCTCCTAGTTTTATTTTATCAGCTATACTATCTCTAGTTGTTCCTTTTTCCGAACCCTGTGGAACTGTGTTTATAGGGTATCCTCCAAATAACATCATCTGTTTAGATTTTTCTTTTTCAATTTCTTCCCGTAATAAACCTTCTTGAACTTTTTGAGTTGCTGTTTTTTAGTTAATTTATATTATTATTATTTTAAACTATATTTCTTTATATAAATAAAAAAGAATAGGCACACTTTACCTATTCATTCAAAGTAATTTTTATAATTGATTTACCTCTGCGTTTGCTATAATTTTCTTACTATTAGATAAGTCTTTATTTTAATTATAACCCATGCTACTGTTATAACTAATATTGCTATTTGTATTGCCTTTAAATGTCTAAAATCTACAGTAGTTGACCATAAAACCATTGTTATGATATAAAATATGTCAGTTATTAGATTTAAATTTTTGTTGATTTTCATAATAGATCCACCTCTCCTATAACATACCTATTTACAAGAAATGCTTATATTTTAATTATAATCCAAATAATTATTAATACAAACATCTATATTTTATTGTTTCTCATCTAATTGTTTTATTAATTCTTCAGAACCATTTTCATATATGTATTTAGCTTGACGATATGTTTCTTTATTACCAAATCCAGATTCTTCAGCTACTTTTTTATTAGAATCAACTTTTGACAAAATCTTGTCAGAAGTTAAATCTAATCTTGTACCTTGATTTTCTTTAGCCTTAACTTTTTGAATTTCTTCTAATTGACTAGCCCATTGCATTCTTTCAGTATAAGTAAATTCTTTTCTATTTTCATTTTCGGATATAATGTTTTTTAGTTAATTTATATTATTATTGTTTATATCCTACAGTAGCTTTCAACGCTCCAGTTTCAACTAAAGATTATAATTCTGATATAAGTTCATTTAATTGTTTATAATTTCTAAGTTGTCTTTCATCCAGTCCTATTTGTTTAGCTAAATCAGATTGTGTTTTTTTAGCTTCGGAAATAATTTCCGAACCACTGTTTTGATTATTACCTTGTCTAATACCATAAATTCTTTCTAATTCTTTAATACATTTTGCCATTTTCATAGGATTGACATAACTTTATTGTTAGAAGAAAAATATTTCTTTAATATTTCTCATAATGAAAGACTAGAATTAATTTCCTAGTCTTACTGCTATAAAATTAGTATTATAGTCCAACAACTTCAGATCTGTTTATTCTTGTATAGATGTAACTACTCCGTTCTCCAAATAGATATACTTATTATTAGAATAAACCCATTGCTCACTTGTACCACTTGCAGTTGTTGTTTTATTAACATGTGATGGATTTCCCCAAGTGGATTTTCTTACTTCATCTGCTGTCATACCAATTCTAGGTTCTTTTTTATTACTTGTATTTACTGTTGTATTAGAATACTTACTACGTGCAGCAAATTCTATATTATACTCTCTTGCGATTTTTTCATCTGCACCATAAGAAACTAATAAATTAATTGTAGTACGATTATCACCTAGCTGACTGCTTGAAATAATTATTGCTGTATCTCCATTATCATCTTTTATATTTGTATTCGCACCTTTATCGAGTAATAATTTTAATGAATCTAAATTTGAAGAATCTTTGTTTAATGCCATCCACATTAATGCAGTTCTACCATAAGCTCCTTTAACATTTACATTTATATTTTTACCTTCAGTCAAAAGTAATTTTAACACTTCAGGTTTTTCACAGGCTACAAACAAGGCAGTGTTACCCTCATGTGCATATGTTGATACATTCATATCTTGAACCCATGTTACACCTTGTCTTTTAATATTTACATCAGCTCCCTTACTTAGTAATAATTTAATAATGCTTATGTCGGCTTGAGTACTCCAAGATGAAACAGCTTTATCTACTGCAAGAATTAAAGGTGTTTCATTACTATTATTTCTCACATTTACATCTGCACCTCTATCAATTAATTTATGTATAGTCTGCAAATCGGATTTTTTTACAGAATTAATTAACTTAGTATTTCCATTTGCATCTCGTCTATCGATATTAGTATAATACTTTATTGTTGCTACTGATATTACTATTAATATTATAATTGCAACAAACAAAATAACTTTATTCTTTTTACTTTTAAAAAACATAGCTTTTTTTACTCTATTAATAAAATTTGTTTTCTTTTCTCCTACATTTTCATTTAATTTTTTATCGTTCTGTATAATATTTTTATTAATTTTAACCTCTTTTTGCTCATTTAAAATTTTAGCACCACAGGAGTTACAAAATAAACTTTCTTCTGGATTCTCTTTACCACAGTTTTGACAAATCATAATATATCCCTCACAATATAATATTTTTAATCTATCTTATATTTATTTTTTAATAAATCACATACACTTTTTTCAAATACCATTTTTTTAACTTCATCTTCACAATCTATATCAATTATAGTACCTTTATCATCTTCTACTATATTTAAAATACTTTCTTTAGGAATATTTATCTTATCATATCCCTTGGGATTTTTATCTAATAAATATATAGTTTCATCTTTGTACCAAATATAAAAGAAATTCAATTCATTAGTATTAGGATATAGCCCTAAAAATCTTACTATTTTCTTTTGGGCTGGTAAATTATTTTCTTTACAATACATTTTAAAAATAGTACCTTCAAAAACTTTTTTATTAACAAAATAGATTAAATAGAAAATAGCTATAATACTTAAACATATTAGTATCTCACTATTTTCATCTCTATTAGTATTAATAAAAGTCATAGCCAAAATAATCCAAACAAATATAAAAAAGAATGATATTTTTAATAATTTTTTACCTATATTATTCTTTTCTTCATTACTTGTAGATGTAAATATAGCTCCAATTATCATTCCGATAACAGGTAATGATCCAGCTATAATATATAACATTATTTTTGTATCATTATCTGTAGTGTTTTTATTCTTTGTCATATAAATCCCCCCTAAAAAATATTTTACCTCTTCTTACAATTTATGTACATACACACATTAAATTCCCTATTAGATTTACGTTTGCTTCTTCTATCTACTTTTATACAACACTTACATTATCTGGTTTGTTATCATCTTATTTAATAGTTATATTAGCTTAATACTAGCTTCTTTTTAATTAACTATCTAAGAACTTACTATTAAAACAATATTTTTGATTAAAAACTTGACTTTTGGTTTTAGGTAAATATGCTTTGGGGAGGTTAAGCAATTGACGCAGTTTCCCCTATGAAAAGGGGAAAAAGAAAGAATCATAGTAATTTATGCTCTGTTTTCGGCTGAAGTTTCTTATAGCACTGTTATTGTATTCCACACTTTAATATGTTAAAAACTGCCCTAACATACTTATCAACATTTTATCAACACATTGTCCACAATTAACTGTTAACAATTACATAGAATCCTGTACTTTAGTACCAGTTTACCTACCTGTATAATTTAGCATAGACGGCCATACACACCCGACTGACTGGCAAGCAACATAATAACAGTAATATCACTTGTCAGAATTGATTTTATGCATCGGCTCAATCTCACCTACTCTATTTATTTAAAGATACTAGAGTGCTTAAATATCAAACCCATTTTTGACAATAGGAAACTAAGCCCTTGAACCTACTATTTTTTTTGAGTATAATAAGCTTAGAGTTTAATTAGACTTTATTTAATTTTTTGCATGATTTTATAAGGTTTAATAATTAACTTATAGTCACCTACGCCAATAGGTGGCTTTATTTTTATAAGTATAAATATCTTGTATAGTTATAAAATATCACTCTTAAAGTTATGTGTCAATAGGAGTATTGAATTATTACTCCTATAGTGATATTATTATTCTATAGAATATTGGAGGTTTTAGAAATGCATATAATTAAATTCAAAATTAAAGAATTAATTGATAAATATATGCTAAGTCAGCGAAAGGTTGCAATTGAATGTAACATAAGACCATCAACATTGAAAATGTATGTAGATAATTCTATTCAGAGGATTAATAAAGAAGACTTGCAAAATCTATATAATTTTTTTCATAAGCTTGATGACAGAATTATTGTTAGTGATATAGTTGAATTTATTGAAGAATAGTATTTTTATTGACATTAAACAACTTTAATTATAAAATTGAAATAATGAAGCAATCCGTTGTACCGAGATTTTAAAATCTAGCTTAAAACTAGTTATACCAATGGTTGTGGTGGAATTGGCAGACGCAACGGACTCAAAATCCGTCGAGGTCACACTCGTGCGGGTTCAAGTCCCGCCTTCGGCACCATTTGATATCAAGGGTTAAAGGCTCTTTGGATAAATAATCCAAAGAGCCTTTTTTAATTAATTTTTCTCTATTTTGTTTCAACACTTCACTAACTGTATTAGTTATATCATCAATAGACATGTTCTTATCTAAAAATATTTGAGTAGATTTTACATAACCCTTCTAATATTCAAAATGATGCCTTTTAGGAATATGTTTCATACCACTCTTATCTAGCATAAACTCTTTATTATCAAAAATCCATTATATCTTGCTAAGTAAATTATTTTATTTACCTTCCAGACTAATCACCATCCTTAATTACTTCTCTTACCAATTCTAATATATTTAATAATAAATTTATAAAATCTAAATATAAACCCATTACTTCCATTGGAATATCTTCATCGCTATATATCTTTTCTAAAGCCATGTTCATGTCCACAACGATATAAATAGAAAAGATCACTATCCCTGCTATGGTCAAAATGTCATAGTAACTTTGCTTTTCTCATAAACAATATAGCTATAAATGCAACTACTATAAATAACATTGAAGCAAATGCTAATGCTGGAGGAATAAAGAATATACCAGTCAACATTCCCAATATCGTAAACAGAATACATATACATGTTTTATTCAGTAACTTATTATACACATCTCTTCTATACATATTTAATTCCATAATAAAACCTCCTCTTATATTATCTACTACCTTATAAATAATAGAATTACAAATTTAACTAAGTTTTCTAACTTAGTTAATGATTAGGTTAAACCTTAAAAACTAAGCGCCTTTAAGCTATCATACCTAATATTATTTGTTCTCTTTTGCCACCTTATAGCTATTTCATGCTTATTTATTTCATATAAAATTCCTTCATTTTCATCTCTATCTGGAATTTTAAGCAGTTCATCAGCCTTTTTAGCATCTATAAATTCTATTTCAACTAAACGTAAAACAACTGTTTTATATGGTACAACAAAGACATCCATAAGCTTTATAATATCTAAAATATCTAATTTGCTTCTATGAATTTTTAAAAGTTCTATCTGCTTTTTAGAGAATTAGTTGGAACTAGTAGCAGTGCTGCAAAAAAAGATTTGCCTTTTCTTCAATATTATTTCCTAAGTCTGTGCCCTTAACTAAATGACTATAATACTTATTTATCTTTTATTTTATTCAAAAGTCCCTAATAACTCATTTGCAATATTTATGCTTTCTAACCTCATGATACTTTCCTCAGCTCGCCCAAAACTTAATAAATTAATACTTCCATACCACACAATCTTTTTATCAATTATTGCAAATTTCTGATGTATATTCGTTTTAAAAATTATATTTACTTCTAATCCTCTTATAATTTCATGCATTTCTTTTAATGCTTCTTTGTCACTTTCTTTAAAGTCTGTCTCTGGACGAGTGACAACCTTAACCTTACTACCGTTTTTTATTGCCATCATCAAAAGTTTTAACATTTGCAAAAGCCTTCTTTTGCTTATGAAAGGACTAACTATAATAATCTCATGTTTTGCAGAGAAAATATCATTACTAAATACAGTTAAAAAATTATTATTGTTATAGATTGAATTTATTGTTTCAAAGGGTTTACTTTCACTTTTAGCAGAATATCCTATTGAAGCATACCCCTTTAATCTTTTCTCATACATTCTTTCTAATACATTAACATGAATATCAACATAATCATAAATTTGAACTTCATTTTTATTTTCATATATTCTATGAAGCCTTCCAGCATATTGTTGTAGTGTTCCTTTCCATGATATAGGCATTGTAAGAAAAAGTGTATCTAGTCTTGGTTCATCAAAACCTTCTCCAACAAATTTACCTGTAGCTACTATCACCACATTACTTTCTTTGGGTATACTTAAAAGTTTCTCTATTTCAGCTTTTTTATCTTTTGATGACATTCTCCCAGTAAGTATAATAACGTTAGGAACTTTTTCTCTTAAAGCATCAGCAAGAGTTTCAACATGCGAAGTCCTTTCTGTTAAAACTATTGGATTTCGTCCTTCTTTTACACAGCTTATGACATCATTGACAATTAATTCGTTTCTAATTTGACTTGTACTTATTTCGGAATATATCTCTGCTATTGACCATTCTTTTTCATCCTGACAAATAGGCTTTCTAAAAGAAGTGAATCTTGGGATAACATAATGTTCAAAAGGTCGTTTTTCAGCTTGCTTACGTGCATCTACTTTATATCTAATTGGACCACATTGCATAAATATTATAGGATGATGACCATCCTTTCTTATTGGAGTCGCCGTTAATCCATAAACATATTTAGCTGCTACATTTTTTAAGATTTGTTCAAAATTAAATGCTGAAACATGATGGCACTCATCCACTAAGACCATTCCATAATCTTTAACCAATTCTTTAACTTCACCTTTTCTTACTAATGATTGCATAATAGCAATATCAATAATACCATTCAAACTATTTTTACCTGCTCCTATCTGTCCTATGATACTAGATTTCTTTTTTCGTCCTCTTTTAATAATATTTTCAGTCTCTAAAACTTCATTTATTACTAAAAATTGACCTAATCTTTCTTTCCATTGATCTAATAATTGCTGTGTATGTACAATTATTAGGGTATTTACCCTTTTTTCAGCTATTAACTTAGCTCCAATAACAGTTTTACCAAAACCAGTGGTTGCAGATAATACTCCATTATCATGTTCTAACATAACAGCTGCAGCTGCTGCCTGTTCTTCTCTAAGTTCTCCATTAAACGTAACTGAAATTGTTTTACCACTATATCTTTCATCATCACACTTAAAGTTAACTTTATTTTTATTAAATAGATTATAAAGTTCAAGTTCTGTACCTCTTGGAATACATAAATATTCTGATGTTTCCTCTGATAAAGAAATAACTCTTGGTTTATCAAAGGTTGGTAGTCTCATAGCCTGAGCTTTGTAAAATTCTGGATTTTTAAATGCTGCCATTCTTTTAATAGAGTTTAGAGTTTTACTTGAAAATCCCTTTTTGTTTATAAAAATCATATTAGCTTTTATGATATGAACATCAGTTGGAAAATCTGCATTACCTAATTTATAGCTTTTTCTAATTCTTTTCCATGGTTTATTTTCTTCCTCTACATCTTCCTTTAAATCTCCTAATTCATCACCAGAGCAAAATTCAGAAATATAAAACTTAATCTCATCTCTTGTGAGCTTACCAACAGAACTTAAAAAATCCCATTGATCTTTATAAGGTTCTAGTTTTTTATCTATAAAAACACTATTTTTGTTTCTTCTAGCATTTCGCTGCATTGGCAAAACTATAAGATTTCCAAACCCTCCTTTTGGCATAGTGTCCTGATTCGGAAATAATCTATCATAAGATTCAAATTTGATTTCATGTCTTTTTGTCATTGCATAGGTAAGAAGCCCCGTTCCAAATTTCCTAGCAGATACAGCACTTATGCTTTCTTTGAAAAAGAACCATATGTGTGCTCCAGCACCAGACCTTGACCTTTCAATTGCAAAAGGTATTTTCTTTTCTTCACATACTTCTCTTAAAATATTTATATCTTTTTCCCATCCATCATCATCAAAATCAATAGCAAGAAAATGACATGTATCATCTTTAAGTATTGGATAAATTCCTAAAACTTCTATACCTCTTAAATGCTTATTAATTGCACTAATATCTAATACTCCATATCTTCTATTTTTGCAATCCGAGCACTTTATTTTAGGTTTATAACAAATTCCTTTCATCCATTCATGCATACATACAGGAGAATAACCAGATTTACCTTTTTTATTTTGCCAACGCTTAGCATATACATCTTCTCTTCCTTTGAATAATGACATAAACAACTTTATTTTATCTTCTGGCGAACTGTTATTATTTATTTGTATACACTCACTTTGAAGAATCTCTGCAACATCGTCACTCTCATTTAATGTTATCTCCTCATTATCCATACATTCTTCAGAAGTCTCTATTCCAAAACGTTTTCTTAAATCCTCTATTTCTATTTTTAAAACTTTATTTTCCTCTAGCAACTTTATATATTCATTATAAAGTTCATAATACTCCATTTTTTACTCCTTGATCCTCTATTTTTATTAAAAACTATATGTTTTAAAATGGTAAATCGTCAAATGACTCTTCGATTAATTCAGTTTTTTCAACCAAGCCATCCCTTATAGCTTCTCCCCATGTAATTCCAAATGGTACTCCATTAGAAGTATATCCAGCTATATAATAAAAATATTCATCACTTTCCAAATCATAGTCCTCGTACACAGCATTATAATTGTTTCTTGACATTTGCTTATCTATCCTTTCTATTCACTTGTGTTTAAATATTCATTTTATTAAAATAGCCTGTATTCTTTTTTCAAGAGTACAGGCCGTTTACAACTTATTATAGTAATCCATCAACACGAAAATACAACTTTCATTTAAGTGTTGTTAATTAGTATAATTTTTATCTACAATTTCACTTACTTTAGAATAAATTCTTCTATCCCAGTATATATAAATATTTATCTAAGCTTCTATTTACAGCTTCAGCTATAATATTAATAAAATCTTCAAGATCATTTTCAACACTAGCCTTTTCGAGAGCGCTCATATATTCATTTCTATCTTCCATTCTTATAACAGTGATTGGATATCCATTTCTCATAAGAATTAAATTCATAAGCAGCCTTCCACATCTTCCATTGCCATCTGTAAAAGGATGTATAAACGTAAACTTATGATGAAATTCAGCTGCAAGTATTACTGGATGTAGCTTATTTTTATTTTCATCATACCACTTAATTAAATCCTCCATTTCTTGTGGAACTAAGAAATGTTCTGGTGGTTTGTGATTGCTGCCGCTTGTAAGAACATTAACGCTTCTATATCTTCCTGCATTTTCGTTATTTATGCTTTTTAGAATAATATAATTAAAATCTTTTATAACATTCTGATTAATATCTATATTTCTATTTACTATATCTTCAATATAATCAATAGCCTCTTTATGATTGATAACTTCAAGATGTTCCTTGAGGGTTTTTCCTTTTCCAATAGTAATACCATCTTCAAGAATAACTTTTGTTTCTGTAATTGTAAGTGTATTTCCTTCAATAGCATTTGAATTATATGTAAGTTCTACATCAAAGTATTGCTTTAAATTTTTAACAGCAGCTTCATTAAATGGCCTATTATTATCAAGTATTTTTTTCTTTCTATCTATTTCTTTAATCATATAATCACCTTTTATAAATTAGAATTTTATATATAAATTTCAATAAATATTTTTTCTTAAAGATACTTAAATAAACCCAATTTACCATTCTCTACAAAATTCTAGTGTATATAAATATCTTTAACTACATTATACCGCATAAGACTATATTAATAATAAAAATAAAACTTTTGAGATTCTAGAATTGTTAATAAATCTTACTCCTATTTTCCCCCAATTTTACAGACAGTGTCTGTAAAATGTTAAAATAAAACTTTCTCTGATAAGACTCATTTACTTTTTATCATTCACAGTTATATATTTCAATCAAATATATATAACCCATATTAAGATTTTGCCTATATTTAGAAATTATATACTCTATGATATATTTTCACTAATAAAATTTAATTTACCTTTAACCGTTGCCAAAACCTTATAAAACTCTATAGTTTTGTTTAATTCCCTGTTCAACGTGTCCCATTTTGCTAAAAGCTACTTTGGTTTGATATAACACTCCGAGGGCGTAAATTCGGTTACAACGCAACCTACACATTAGTAGTATCTTTTAAGTGATTATCCTACTAATTTATATCGTGAAAGATTGATACTTGCTTGAAAATCTCTATCTATAACATTGCCACATTCACATTTGTAAACCCTATCTGAAAGCTTTAAATCTTTCTTGATATTGCCACAACATGAACATAATTTTGATGAAGGAAACCATTTATCTGCTTCAACAAACTCAATTCCATAGAAGGTGCATTTATATTGAATTTGCCTTTTAAATTCATATAAACACTGTTTTGCTATAGCTTTTGATAAGTGTTTGTTTTTCATCATGCCTTTAATATTAAGAGTTTCCATAACAATTCTACAAGGCTTGGTTTTCACGATTGTAGCTGTTGTTTGATGAATATAATTATTCCTTATATTCTTTAGTTTTCTATGAAGTAACCCTATTTCTTTTTCAAGTTTTATAATATTACTTGTTTTGACGAACTTATCTCCTTTCTTATTTTTTAGGTATTTGCTAGATACCCTACGCTGTAATCTGCGTAGCTTTTTTTCAAGCTGTTTTATAACTCTTGTTTTGTTGATATTTTTAAAAATCATTCCATTTGAGCATATAGCTAAATCCTTCACTCCAACGTCAATCCCTATGCTCTCATTTGTCAATCCTTCTATAGCTTGTTCTTTCTCTATACCTACTGCTAAAAACCAATACTTTCCGTCAAAACTTACTCTCGGATTTGTATATTTCCAGTTCAGAGGTATTGAATTTTTCTTTACAGTTACCCAGCCTACTTTTTCAATCAATACTGCATTATCTTTAACTTTCAACTTTAAGTTATCATTGTAAAATGATGGTTTGCTTTTTCTTCTACTCTTAAAACGTGGTTTATCTGCTAATCCTTTAAAGAACTTCTTGTAAGCGTCACAGGCATCTTTAACAGCTTGTTTTGCCACATTATTAGATACTTTGTTAAGCCATTTAAACTCTTCTGTTTTCTTTAATATAGTCAATTCTTTTCTCAAATTACCATCGGATATAAACTTTCCACCATTTTTATAGTTTTCTTCTTGTCTTGCTAAAGTCCAATTATATATAAACCTTGCAGTTCCAACTGATTGCCATAATTTTTGTTCCTGCTCTTTAGTTGGGAATATTCTAACCTTCTTCCCCAGTATCATTCTCCAACAACTCCTTAATCATCTTTTTAGCTTTATTAGCTCTCTTACCTTGAAGTCTGCAACTAAAAACTGTAACAATCTGAATTAAATCCTCAACTAATTCTTGTTCTTCTGTCTTTTCAGTATTGTCTATAATTTCAATAGTAGTTCCATACTTATTGCATAGATTTTCAATTAATTCAAATCCAAATCCCAATAATCTATCTTTATATAGAACAACTATCTTTTCAACTTCTGAATTAGTTATCATATCTATTAATTGATTTAATCCTTTTTTATTGTAGTTAATTCCACTTCCTATGTCAGTAATAATATCAAATTGATAACCTTTGACAATCATATATGTTTTAACATTTTCTATTTGTCTTTCAAGGTCATCTTTTTGTTTATGGGAACTAACTCTACAATATCCGATTACTTTTTTAGTTTTGGTTTCAATACCTTTAATCCCTAAAAAATGATTAAGTTGTTCTTGAGAATAATATCTATATCCTGTTGGAGCAACATGATGGGGTTTTAATATATCTTTTTTATCCCATTCTCTTAATGTTTGAGAATTTTTACCTATAAGTTTTGCAAAATCTCCAATAGAATAGTATTTCATAAAATCACCTTGTATAATGAACTCATAGTAAATTCATTATACATTTCCTTTCTTAAAAATAATTTACTATAATAACATAAGACGCTGTGGATTAGTTTTTTCACCTATAGCTAGACTATTTTAATTGAGGATATAACCACAGCTTTATGCTTATTTGTTAATTAGTTAGATAACGCATGACGTTTTATATAGAGCAAGGATACATTTAGTATAAAGTGGGTGGAACATAGCGGACTAAACTATAAGGAGTGTTCTTATGATTTATATTGGAATCGATGTAGCTAAGGAGAAACATGATTGCTGTATCGTTGATTCAGATGGTGTTATTATTAATGATTCTTTACGTATATCCAATTCTCGTGAAGGCTTTGAATTACTTTATTCTTCAATTCTTTCTATTCTGCCTAGCAAGGATATTTCTAACGTAAAAATAGGACTTGAATCAACAGGTCATTATAGCACTAATCTCCAAAACTTTTTGTATGCTAAAGGTTTCAGCCTCTCAATTCTCAACCCTTTAGCTACAAATCTTTTCCGTAAGGCTCAAACCCTTAGGAAAACCAAGACCGATAAAACGGATGCATTAGTTATTGCTAAAATGCTTTTTTCTGATGATACAAAATCCTATTCACCAGTATCATATCAGATTCAAGAGCTAAAGTCACTAACTAGACATAGATATCGTTTAATCAGTTATAGAGGAAAATTAAAAATATCAATAACAAGACTAATAGATATTATTTTCCCTGAATTACCTAAACACGTTTGGTCAATTCATCAAAGTTCCTCTTATTGCCTCCTATCGGAGTTACCTAGTCCGAAGGACGTGGCTAATTGCCATCTAACTAAGCTTACTCATATTTTAAGTAAAGCTTCAAGAGGCAAATACGGGAAAGATAAAGCTGTCGCTTTAAAAGAAGTCGCTAGCTATTCCATTGGAACTAGTACAAGATCTTTATCTTTTGAATTACAACAAACCATTAGGTTAGTTCAATCAGTTCAAGCTGAGATTGATGCTTTAGACCTTCAAATAAAAGAAGTTGTTACTGAGATTAACTCTCCAATAATGTACAATAAGCTTTCCCTGTACTTCCACTTACTCTATTATCATACCAACTTATAAAATCATTTACCTTAGTCATAGGTACTATATATGATTTTACATTTCCATTAGTCATAGTTACAGTTAATATTGCATTACCTGTATTATCTGTTGGTTGTGTAGGATTTGCTGGTGTTGTGCCTTTGGGCGTTACATTCACAGTACATGAATCACTTAAATTAGTTCCATCAATTTATTTATCAATGATAATCGTGTTACAAAATACTTCATGAATGAACTAATAATCATTTTTTTGTAAATTTTATAGTGTTTAACTTTTATTTCCTTTAAACTCCTGTTTTCCCATACACATACTTTACTCTTATTGTCTTATAGCTCCCTTATTTTCGTAATAACTATGATTTTTCATAAGTTCCATTACATGAAAAATGAGAAGTGTTCTTACCCCTCCCATGTTTCTTTCTATTATTTTCTTTTAGATTTTTATGTGTATCTGGTTAGTTAGTTTGTACTATTTTTTCTACTTTCACACCTCTCCTCTTCCTTCTTATTCTTTATTTTGTTTCAGCACTTCACAATATGTATTTAGTGCTGAATCTAGCATTTTACTAGCAGTCACTACTTCTGAATCTAATAAATTCTTTTTCTCATTAATTAATTCATTTAATTTTTCTCTAAGTTCTTCAATAATCTTTTCCATTTGTTCTATATTGCAAATTTTAACCCCCTCCTATAAATGGAATATAATTAAAAATTTAAAATACTGCAATATTAAAATGGAGGGAATAAAAGTGTACAATTTTAAATATTTTGTAAATAAAAAAGCACTCAGATTTCTCCAAGTACCTTTCGCCACAATAATTTAATGTGTCCTTACATTACATGTATTTGTATTATATCATACTGTTGGATAAGGGATATATTATAATTACGACAAAAGACAAGTTTCTAATACAATCGGAATTTCTTTAATCATTTAAAATCCATAAGGCACATTCAATAAAATAACTAGTCAAAGATGTTAGTCTATTTTGTATCAGACAAGGAAGCAGGTTCCGCTGATAGTTGTTCTATCAAAGGGTTCTGCTGACGCAGTATGATGCAAAATAGGCTAACATACTGACTAGTTATTTTATTGAATGTGCCTAAAGTAATTTTGCAAATCCAAATTCATTAAATAAAAGAAAACGTCCCATAAACATTACAAATATATATATGATGGGTTCCCATTTACAACAATGGCATAATTCAGGTTCACTTTTTATTACATAAACAAACATTTTATATATACCATATCCAATGAGTCCACCTATAGTATTCAATATTAAATCATCAATATCAGTACTTCTATTGTTTAATAATTGGGTGACTTCTATAAACATTGAAAATGAAAATCCTGATACAAGAATATAGAGCACTTTATCGTACTTTTTCCATAAAGAAGGAAGTAGAATACCAAAAGGAATAAAAAGTAATATGTTTTGTAAATATACCACTATATCAATTTCATTAGAAAATGGTATAAAGTTTAGCTTTTGCGTTATTTCAAAGCGATAATAAAGTATATCATATAAAGTTCCTGTTCCTGTAAAATGAAATACAGAAATTATATAAATTGCAAAAGCAATAGCCATTCCATAATGAATTCTTGATGTTAATATACCCTTATGTTTATTCATATCATTGAATATCAAGAAAGTCACAATAAAAGTAACAAACGCTGTGAAAAATTCATATCTAATAAAAAGCAAGTTATCCATAGAATTTACCTCCAAATTACTATTTATATCATTTAATTCTAAATTCAAATTTGTAATTTAACACCACAAACAAACTACGTAAAATTCTTGTATAACTTAATAGTCCACAATTTCATATGCCACATACTCTTTATCAAAATGATATCCAAGTTTTTCAGCTAAATCCCTCGATCCCTTGTTTTGTGCATCCCAACTTGGATATAAACCTTTGTCCAAACACTCCAGAATCAATTTAGCTCCACAAGCTAATGCCAGACCTTTTCTTCGATAATCCTTTCTGGTATCAATTTCTATCTCTATCCCTCCGTTGTACACAGTATAGGAAGATGCCCCTGAAACAACAATTCCATCTTCTAGTACCACAGCTCCAATACCTCGTTTTCTGTAATCCTCATAATCATTAAATTGTGAGCATAAATCCTGTGACCACGGATTGCTAATAACCTGATTAAAAATATCTTTATCTATCATCTGAATATTAAATGGTTTCTTTATATCTTCTACCACTTTTTTTAATTTCACAATATCAAATACATTCCGTTCTTTCTTAATGGCATAACGATATACCTTTGTTGCACTTTCTTTATATATTTGCTCAATAAGCTTATTCCACTCATTATTTTGTGAAATCATAATTATAAAATTTGATTTACAATCATCCGGCTTATTACACACAAGCTCTTTATTAGCCTCACCTGCAAAGAAACAAAAGTCACCTATCACTATTTGAGCTGATTTAGGATTAGTAATATTATCTGCATATGCTCTTCCCATACAGCCCTGCATACATGACCAAATTAATGTCTCCTGCCAGCCTTCAAATAATTTTTCTAAACATTTTGTATCGGTAATCTCATAAACACTCATATTGATTTTCTCCATTATAATTTTTCACTACTAAAGAAATATACACAGCTGATTGAATCATTATTCCCCCATATTATATTAAAATCAGCACGCTAATTAACTAACAAATATAATTACACATCTCTTAGTAAATTATAACATATTTATAAATATCAAACTTTACTGCAATAAAAATAAAATGTACCTATTTTAAATTCTCAATAGATACACTTTATCTTTACTATTATTTACACTTTCACTAAGCACTTGTATTTTTCCTTAAATTCTGTCACGGACAGTATTAACCTATGTATTCAGTCACTAAATCAGTAAAAAGAATTCCTTCTAAATGATCTATCTCGTGACAGAAACATTTTGCTAAATCTCCTGTGCCTGTTAATATAATTTCCTCACCATTTTCATTTAGCGCTTTTACTGTTACCTTTGCTGGTCTTTTTAACTTTCCCCAAGTATTTGGAATACTTAAGCAACCTTCTACAACATCCTGACTTCCTTCCTGTTCAATTATCTGTGGATTAACTAATTTTATAAGTCCTTGGCCCATATCTATTACAACTAATCTCTTTAATATACCAACCTGTGGCCCTGCTAGACCTGCACCATTTTTTGAATTATACATAGTATCTGCCATATCATTTAATATCTGTCTTATTTTATCATCTACTACTTCAACTACCCTACTCTTTTTTCTTAATATTTCATCATCATTGGTTCTAATTTGTCTTAATGCCATTTAAATTACACCTCTACTTTTATCTGCTCTTGATTTTCTTTCACTTTCTTCAAATAAAAAAACTTCCTCTATAGGACGCTTAAATACTTTACAAATATCATAAGCCAGCCATATAGATGGTTCATACTTTTCTGATTCAATGTTATTAATTGCCTGTCTTGATACTCCTACAAGTTCCCCTAATTGTTCCTGAGTTAACTTAAAAAATTCACGAAATTCTTTTATTCTATTTTTCATTAATAACCACCCCTGTAATGTTAACCTTACATTACAACTATAACAATAGTTTCCTTTAACGTCAAGTTAACCTTACATTCTTTATATTGCAAATATTTATTCTTAACAGCTTTAACTATATCCTATTGCTTTAAGCAAATAAGCTCTAATATAAAGTTAATAAAAATATCACAATTAAAGAACTTTGGGTTACTTTTCCCGAAACTGAAAAATAGGAATTTGCTATAAATCAGTACCACCTGTAAAACGCAACATCATAGACTTAAGAATTTTTAATTTATGATGTTTAGTATAACCAGAGGTATTCGTTACACAAAAAAATCCTTGTCTAATTAATTAGACGAGGATTTAATAGTTAATGCATAATTTATCCTACTACTATTGGAACATCTTAACGCCAACTTTATAGATGATTATATTGCTAAGCATCCAATGATTAAGGATCAGACAGTTATAATTTAATTATAGCACTCTTATTACAAACACATGAGGAATCAATCCACCACTTTCAATCTTTATGATATCAATAATCTTAAGATACTTATTATCTATTAAACTTTCCTTAAGTAAATTTTTTTCTACTGTATAAAGAAATACCATTCCTCCTGGTCTTACAATACTCGGAATCCTATTTATAAATTCACCATATAATCTGGTATTAAAGCTACTAACTCCTGACTTACTTTCAAAAGGCATATTTGATATCATCTCATCAAAACGATCTCTTGAGTAGAATTCTAATATATCTTCACATTTTAATTCTATATTCACATTAGCTAAATAAGAATTTACTTCTGCATATGCAATACCTGTGTTAAATATATCAACCCCTGTTAAACTTTTAAAATCTTTTAATTTAGCTCTTTCAATTAACATAGTGCCCGCACCACAAAACGGGTCTATAACCTTAGCATTAGGTTTTAACCATTTTTCTATATTTTTCATTACAATAGCTGCAGTTACAGGATTTATAGACGCAGCTAGAGCTTTTTCTCTATAATCAAATCTATTATCTTTTAATGTATATAGCTTAATGAACGCACTACATAAATTGTTTTTCTCAATTATTCTAATCTCAATTTCATAAGAGGAAGGACTATTTTTTAAATTTCCACCTGAAATTTCATCTAGTTCTCTAGATAAGTTCTTTACAAACTCCGACCTTTCCCTGCTATGATCTGTAGTTTTAAATTCAACTCTGTACCAAAATGGAGTACTGCCATCTCCTGCATGACACTGATTTAAAAAGCTTATAATATTTGTTTTTATAATTTTATCCGCTACTACCTTATAATTAAGTTCCAAATTACTACAAGATTCTAAAGGAAAAAGAAGTTCATAAAAAGTTCTACACTCATAGACTTTTTTTAAATCCTTTTCTTCGATATATATGCCTTCGGTCACAGTTGTGCCTTTAATTGATTTTTCTTTAAGATCCATTAAAGTAATTTGAAAATGATCATTCATAGTTGTTAATATCATAGGTACAGGATTTTTAAAGCCTGTAAATTTATGAGGCTTTGGAGGAGACAGCTTAGCTATAGCCCTTGTAATTGCACGCTTTTCCTCATTTATATGCTTCTCATCCTTTGCAGCCAAGCTTTTGTCTTTTGAAGCTTTTTCTTTAATTATTAATTCTTCAAATATTGACTTAAGCTTTTCTGCATCCGAAGCTCCACCACAATTTCCTATTGCTAATATATATGAGGATTTTACAAATAGCTGTTCTTCTGAACTGTATGCACTATATAAATCCTCTAAATATTTAGGATCACCTATTTCACCGATAATACCACATACATTCTTTCTAACTTTAGGATCTGAATGTTTAAGAAAATTAGCAAGTTTTTGTTTAGAATGTCCTACAGCTCTTTTAAATATGCCTCTAGGTTTTTCTTTTTTTATAATATCTCTTATAACAGAAAGTACTGCTCTTGGATTATCCTGATTTAAAGCCTCTGACCACAACATTGGCATTGCATTATTATAGTTCCTGGAAAGTTTATCTATTACTTTAGCTCTCTTACTATCATCAGAAGTTTTTAGATCTTCTATTAAATTTGTGTAATTTATATCTTTCATTTAATTCTCCTCTTGCGTTCCAATCTAATAGCCTTAATTATACCCCATATTGTAAAACACTTGCAATGTTGCATTTAAGTTTAATATTTTTATTAATGTGATTAAACTTTTCATAATATAAATATTGAAATCCAATTACATATTTGTTATAATGTACCGTATTATATTGCTTATATAAGAACTTTGTAAATTTATTAAAAATATCATCCATATACAATTTTAAACAGCTGTTAAATCTTTAAAATTTATAAATTGATTAAGTTTTTAAGCAAAATATATTCTAATATTCTTAGGAGGTTTTTAATGAATTCTTTAATTAATAAAAAGGAAAGACTATACTTCACACTATGTTGCATATTTAGTGCACTTATATACTTATTTATCATAATGGCTCTTATTGCAGGTGAAGAAGATAGTACACTAGAATATTCACCAACTTCTGTTTTTGTAGTTTATTTAATAATAGGACTACTAATAGTTTTATTTACAAGAGGTATTTTTATTGGATCACTTAAGGGTAATTCCATAAAAGTTTCTCAAACACAATTTCCTGAGTTATATAATACAGCTATTGATTTTTGCAAAAAAATGTCCATGCCTCTTCCTGAAATTTATATAATGCAGTCAGGCGGAATTATTAATTCTTTTGTAACAAAATTTTTAGGAAGAAACTTTGCTGTTATTTATTCAGATGTGCTTGAATTAGCCTATGAAGATGGACAAAATGCTGTTAATTTTGTTGTTGCTCATGAATTAGCTCATATAAAAAGAGGTCACTTAAAATGGCGTTGGATAATTTGGCCTTCATTAATTTTTCCTTTATTAAGAAAGGCTTACTCACGTGCTTGTGAGTATACCGCAGATAGCTTTGCGGCCCACCTGCAACCTGATGGAGCCGTAAATGGACTATTATTCTTAGCAGCTGGCAAAAAACTATATAAAAGAGTAAATGTAGAACAATTTGAAAGACAAGCTTTTGAACAAACTGGTTTTTGGGTTTGGTTATCTGAAAGACATTCAAGTCATCCAAACTTAACTAAAAGAGTTAGTGCTATAAAAAACTGTAATTCAAATAACAACTCTACTTATTAACAAGCTATAAGATATTTATAATAAATTTTTTGATTGAATTACTAAATCATGATGCCATTAAAATTGGTGTTATGCTTTAGACTATGCTGCAAAATCATATTTTATAAATATGATTCATTCTATTCTCAAATTAAAGAGTGCAAACATTGTTTATCATATTAAAACCATGAGTGCACTCTTCATTACTCTATATTTCAAAACTGAAATTTGAAAAATTATAGACCTTGTAACCAGGGCACAATGCCCCATTTTTCAAATCTAACAAATCATCCATTGTTATCTTTTCATTAGCCATCACACAGGCAATGTTATCAAATCAAAACTTAAATCTTAACTATAATAATATTAATTTTTTTACTTGAAAAACATAATATCTTTCTGTATAATCATTATTAGTACAATTTACAATGGATATAGTTACCTTTAAAAACTATTTCTGTACGTATTTTAAAATAATAGAAAAAGGAGATTACTATGTTAAAAAAAAAGCAATAAATATTTTGATATGTTTATTGATAATATCAATTTTATCAGGATGTTCAGGTAAAATAAGTAATAATAGTCCAAATGCATCTAGTTCTTCAACAGATAATAAAATTGCCTTAATGTCATCTAAAATAGACGATGAAAGTAAAAGCTCTAATTATGATACAGAAAAGAAAAAGGTAAAAGAGTTTCTGGATAATTATTTTAAAAAATATTATGAGTGGGGCTTTAATAATGCACCTACAAGTACATTACAAGAATTATATGTAAAAGATGCTATGCCGGCAGACATAATATCATTTGAATATATGGTTGGTAAGTATAAAGGTAACGTAAAAGATTATGATTTTGATATAGCAAAAGTTAATACTCAAGACGGAAAAATAACTTCATTACTTGCTAAAGTTAATATGAATATTAATCTAACCTTACCAAATACTACTCAAAACAAAGACCTTAAATTCTTATATGCAATGGAACTTATACCATATAAAGATACTTATCAGGTAAAGAGTTTTTACCTTGATACAAAAGACAATATAAAAAAGCAGCAGCAACAAATTGAAGAAAAGCAAAATGGATATAATGACAATACTAAGGCAAAGGATACAGTAACTGATTTTACCCCTAAGGATTCAAGTAAAATCTATGGTAATGCTGGGTCTAGCACTGAAAAAACACTTGAGGAAATAATACAAGAAAATGATCCAAAAACAGTTGCTTTATTAGTACCAAATGGTGATAACAAATATGCTATAGGCAGTGGCTTTTTTATAGCTCCTGGTATAATTGCAACAAATTATCATGTAATAAATGGTGGCTGCAATGCATTAATTAGAACAAATGATGCGAAAATTTATGAAGTAGAAGGCATTATTGCCGCTAATAAAACAGTAGATATAGCTATTATTAAGTTAAAGCAAAAAGTAGGACAACCTGTTCAACTTGGAGATGTATCAAAACTTAAAAAAGGCGAAAAAGCTACTGCAATAGGTAGTCCTAAGGGATTGTTTAATACTGTATCTACAGGAATAATATCAAACTTTTGGAATGATGGAAAAGCAAAACAAATACAAATATCAATTCCAATAACTCATGGTAATTCTGGTGGACCTTTATTTAATTCCAAAGGTGAGGTTGTAGGATTGACTACTTCAGGAATAGAGGCAGAAGGAGAATTGAATTTTGCAGTTTCAATTGAACACATTTATGATATAACAGATAAATTAAATAAAACTGATTTTAATAATATATCATCTAAAAAAATATCAGATATATTTAATAAAAAGCCTATGTCCAATTTAAAATCTTTTGGTTCAAAGTTTGGAACTTGGGCTGAATAAAATAAAAAGGAGAATGATTATAATGAAAAAATTTCTTTCAATAATTATGACTGTTTTTATACTAGCAACACTTTCTGGCTGTAAAAAACAAGCAAAAGTAGCTAATCAGGACCAAACTAAACAAACACAAGAGGATAAAAGTAAAGATAGTACATCAGAAAATAGTAAACTGCCAGGTAAAATAAATGGCATTGATGTAGATAAAATGTTAAAAGATACATTTCCTAATGATCCTGACTATGCTTATAAAGAAAAAGCAACTAAAGATTTTATTACTAAAGGTGAAGATATAAAGAAAATGCTAGGAGATAAATATAAGCAAACAGGAGATGACGAGAAAAACTTTAATAAACAAGGAAAAAAAGCTCAACTAGAATATAACTTTTATCCAAAAAATTATAAAGATAATTTAAATGAATATAGTTTCTCACTATATTTTAATGATGAAAAGAAATATAAAAAAATAGATTCACGTAATGAACTAAATGAAAGTATATCTCAAGAAAATGTTAAATTAGATGATACTACAAAAAACATATTAAAAAAATTCTCTAATAATATACCATATGAAGAAGTTGAAAAGAAAATGAATCAATGTATGGCTTTAGCAAAAGAGAAAAAAAATGATTTTATAGATGACCTAAAGGTTGATGACAAGAGTACCATTACATTTATGAAATATTATGATGAGAAAACTCAAACTGTAAAAATCACACTTCATTTTCAAACTGAAGAATATGGCTACAGATAAAAAGAGCTTAAATATAGTATAGAAAAAATTTATGTCCCTTGGGAAAATCTAAAATTTCCTAAGGGACATTTAATTTACAGACTTTTATCCCATTGCTGCCATTGCTAATACCCCATCATTCTTCAAGTTGGGGACAGCTACTTTATGCACCTGGATAAGTTCTTCTAAGACTCAGATGAAAAAGAGGTATTCCCTACATGCAAACTCCACCTGAATCTAAGAATCACTTGATTTGATTATAATATCCTGTTCTACAAATAAGCTTAAAACTGCCGCATCGTAATCATATAATCTTTCTGACTTTCTAATTCTTTTTGCATATTTTGCATTATCAGAAAATACCTGACTCATATAAAACCACAATTCTTTCATTCTAAACAGCACATTCTTATCTCCAGAAAGTATTTTTTTATAATCCTCATAAACTTTATCATGAAAATCTTTCAGTAACTTTTTTTCCAGTTTAGTATTATTTGTAATATAACTAATCAATCCTGGATTAGCTAATAGTCCCCTGCCAAGCATTACAGTTTGTACACTAGGAATTTCATCGGTAAACTCTTTGTAATCCTCCACTGTAAAAATATCACCATTATAACAAACTGGATTTTCACTTAAGCTTAAGGCGTCCTTAAAAACCTTCAGGTTTGGCGTATTTTTATAATAATCTTTTTGAGTTCTAGGATGAATAATAAGTTCTTCCATAGGATATTTGTTAAATATCTCTATCAAATTATAAAATTCTTCTGGCTTGTCTTTCCCTATTCTTGTTTTTACTGAAATTTTTGTTACTGCCTCAGAAAAAATTTCTTCTAAAAACTGGTCAAGTTCTTCTGGCTTTGAAAGAAATCCAGATCCCCTATTTTTTGAAACTACAGTTCCTGAAGGACATCCTAAATTTAAATTAATCTCATTATACCCCATTTGCTTTATTTTCTTTGCAGTGTGTATAAAATCTTCTGCTTTATTTGTTAGTAATTGTGGGATCAAAACTATACCTTCATTGTTTTCAGGTAGAACATCCCTCAATTCCTTCGTTTTAAACCTATCACTTTGATTTGCAACAATAAAAGGTGAAAAGTATTTATCTACGTTATTGAAAAAGGCCTTATGGGCATTTCTATAAATGTACCCAGTCAAACCTTCCATAGGTGCGAAATAAAAATTCATATGTTAAAAAACTCCTTTATATATTTCATATATTATACTCATAACAAACATTATACTTTATTGTCACTTATTATTTCAAATCTATTTCTGCTAAAAAATCCACAATCCTAATTTCAAAATTGATTGCACCTAAAAACTAACCCAGTATTCAATCAGATATAAAAAGCATTAAGACAGCAAAGTGAGCTTTGCTGTCTTAATATTATCAAAACTATTGAGGTTTATAGTTTGAACTTCTGTACCATGTCAGTTAATTTTTGTGCAAGTTCAGCTTGACTTTGTGCAGATTTTGCAACGTCATTAATAGCACAAGTTACTTCATTAACACTATTTGATATTTCTTCTGAGCTTGTCGCTGATTCTTCTGCAGTTGCAGATACATTTTGTATAGCAGCACTTATTTGCTCAATAACTTCATTCATTTGTTTAGAAGAAGTTGAAATTTCTTCTGCAGTAGTATTCATAAATTCCGAATCCTTTTCGTATTGAATACCTGTACTTTGAAGGAATTCATAATTTGGTTTTACATTATTGTCCATAAATTTAAGTACATCATGTCCACTTTGCGAAAGTTTAGTTACTGCTGCTTGTACCTGTTCAACCATACTTTGGATATTTACAACTGCCTGCTCAGATTGCTCTGCAAGCTTTCTTACTTCATCTGCAACTACTGCAAATCCTTTTCCTTGTTCCCCAGCTCTTGCTGCCTCTATTGCAGCATTTAACGCTAATAAATTTGTCTTCTGTGCTATATTACCAATAGAGTCAGCCATGATCTTAACCTCTTCTACAACTTTAGCTTCTTCAATTGCATTTAAAATATTTGAACGATTCTCACTATATATTTTTGTATTTTCTTCTATATTTTTTGATGCTTTAACTTTTATGTCAAATGCACGTTTTTTTATTTCATTTACAGATACCTTGGAATCATTTGATTTATTTGCAAGTTCATTTGTGCTAGCATTTATTTCTTCAGTTGATGCATTCACTTCCTCAGTAGTTGCACTTAAATCTTGAACACCCTTAGATATTTGCTCCACCGATTGATTTACTACTTCCATTTTGGCTGAAACTTCTTCAGCAGTTGCTGATAATTCCTCACTTGTTGCACTCATATCACTAGCATTATTCATTATTTCTTTTATTACATTTTTTACATTTTCTCTAGACTGATTTAAAGCTTTAGCAACATTTCCTATTTCATCCTTTGAATCAATATTAATTGTTGCTGTAAGATCTCCTTTGCCTATAGCCTGAGAAAACGCCAAAATATTACTTAAACGCTTGGATATTACAATAGATATAAAAAGGCCTAAAATAATTGCAACTATAATAGCTATTATTATTGTGCTAATAGAAAATATTGTACAACTTTTAAAAATTGCATTACTGCTATTATAATCATCCGCAGCAAGTTTTGTATCTAAACTTATTTCTTTATCTAACACATTAAACATATCTTCTCTAACTTCTGAAAGTTTAGTAAAAATAGTATTAGCCCCATCATAATCTGAAGCTTTGACCTTATCTACAAGTTGTCCACGATAATTTCTATAATCACCTAATAGTTTTTCAAATTCAGCAAACTGCTCCTTATCAGTGGTAGTAACAATTGTAGTTTTATAATCTTCAACTAAATTTTTATCTACATCTTCTAATTTGTTAATATCATCCACTAAACTAGAGACTTTACTGCTATTTTTAGGATCTAAAATTTTCAAAATATCTGCCCTAATATTTGCAAGATTTGTTTTAAGCATATTCACATCCTTTACACCTTTTAAATCAATATTATACAAATTTGAAACATTTGAATTGATCTCTCTCATATTTGATATTCCTACAAAACCAACAATTCCAATAAATATCACCATTATTATAAAAGCTATCATTAGCTTATATAACATTTTTAAGTTGTTAAAAATTTTCATTATACTCCTCCTTAGTTTTAAAAAAATCATATTATAAATATACAATATCATAATTAAATTTTACGTTTTTTGGATAAGTGCTAAAATTTAATTTTGATTTTATAACAAAATTAAGATTTTCAAGTTGGATATCTATATTTTCAAAAAAATAAAGACCAATAGTTAGTTTACAAACTAATTATTGGTCGGTTGCACTATTAACTCCAAATTCTCAAAGTGCCCAAATAAAGAGAATTTTTCACGGTTTCCACTTTTTTATATTTTAAATATGCCAGTTAAAAATTATATTTAATAAATATATTAATCATACTTAAAACCAACCTTATTTTAACATCTTTTAAAAACTTTTTCAACACTTTTCGTATATTTTTATATAAAATATAACAAAATTAGACAAAAATGAGGACATAAGTCTTTTATGAGAAATAATTAGCCCATTTTTCTTTCCAATAGTAATATGTTCAAGTTTTTTTGAAGTTACAGTAAATTTAACTTTTTATAGCCGATTTGCAGTACCCCATTCACACATCATATCAAGAACAGGAATCAAAGATTTTCCACGCTCCGATAAACTGTATTCAACTTTAGGTGGTATTTGTGGATACTCTTTTCTAAAAAAAGCATTAAGACAGCAAAGATCTCTCTGCTGTCTTAATATTATCTTTATGCAGAAACTTTCTTTTCATCAAAGTTCCTATTCTGCTTATCATTTCATTGATGTAGCAAAACAAATTGCTAACAATTTGTTGTCCTATCTTATGTAAATAGCATGAATATCTATTAATTTATAATAATAAAATATAGTTATGGAATCAATTGGAAAGGTTAATAAAAATGCCTAAAGAATATTCTAAATTATCCATTGTAAATTCACCAATTGGAACAAAGAATGTAGATTGTAATGGCTCAGCAATCTCTGGAGTTAGAATAGATCCATCAAAGGCTTATGGTGAAATACCCAATTTGCTACAGAAATTCATCAATGAAAAAGATAATACAGCCTGGAACAACATAACAAGTAAAATAGACTATATCTATTATAATTTGGATTATGCCTTATCAGGACTTAATAAGGAAACTTCCTTTGAAGATACGGTGAAATCAGAGCTAAGCCTTGGAAAGAAATTGTTATTTAAACCAAACCTTGTATTTCCAGCCAATATAGATGAAAAAACACACAGTAGAGCGATAGGAACTCCTATTCTTACTGAATGGGCTTTAATAGCTGCTTTAATGAGATGGTTCCACGATAAACTAAAAATAAGCTATTATGAAATGGCATTAGCTGAAGCCTCCACCGGAACCTTTTTACTATCAGCTATATACAGTAAATCCTCAGGTAAAAATATTACAACAGAAGCCGTTTTTGAAGGGCGAAGTGGTGATTTCTACGGCGGCTGGGGCTTCTACTTTGTTAGAAAATACTTATCAGAGCGACATAAAGCTTCCCACAAAGACGATCCTATGAAGGGCTATGAGGATAGCATTAGAGGACAATTCATACCTCCAGGCAAGGCATCTGACAGACTAATGGTATATGACCTCAATAAAATTCAGGACGTTATAAATAAAGGAAGAACCATACCAGTTCCTGATGGAGCAACCTTCAAGGAAATTACACTAAGCAAAGTAATAATAGGCGGCGATCCAAATGATAAAGACGACTTAGAAGATTACCCTGGCTGCATCCTAATAAATATTCCAAAGCTTAAAATGCATGCTCAAGACTTGATTACTAATGCTATAAAAAATTTAGGTATAGGACTTTATCCCTCACAGAAATATGATTTTCCTCATACAGTTTACCCAAATCTAAAAGGAAAACTGCCACATTCTCCTTGGGTTTTTGAAATGGATCCTAATACCCATCTACCTATCATAGATGAAAATGGAAACTATACTGCTACAAAAACTGCAGGCTTTTCAGGAACTCAATCTGATGTTATAAAAGCAGTTCAGAATGAAAATGTATTCTTGCTTCATGTAACTGATACTATAAACATGATTAATATAAGTCACGATCCAGATGAGCGCTCGGTAACTGTTAAAGAAGGCTATGTTTTTGCTTCACTAGACTGTGTGGCTCTAGATCTCTTCTGCGCTAGATACTGCTTTAAGACACTTCCAATGCTTCAAGCATCGAAGCTTAAAGTAAAATACAGGTGGCCTACAGAGTTTGTTCATCATGTTCCTGTTGCAATAAATCATGGAAGAAATATATCCACGGCAACATGGTTTGATTCACCTCTATTTAGATATAACTTATACCGTTATGCCGAAGAAAGAGGTATAGGTCAGAGAGAATATTATATATTGGGTTATGACAGTACTACAGATTGCCCTTTAGCATCACTAAATGGTCATCTTGGCAGAATAGATAATGGAAACTTCCTGGAACTTATAACAAAAACCTTGTATTACAATCCTAAAACTATACTGCATGATTTGCAGCTTACAATTTTAAGTTATGCCAAAAACTGTGATACTCTCACAGGAACATCCCTTTATAAAGAGTTTATGGATTACTTTGATGAAAATAAGGACGGTATAATAGATTATGATGAGAAAGGTAGAGGCTTTGAAACAGCAATATTCGGCATACTTTCTTATACTAATGATATTATATCAATTGATGAATATGGACCAATTAAGAAAAGCTTTCTTTCTACCTCCATGGTAATTAGGAACTCTAATAAAAACTGGAATTCTCAGGGACATGATTTTTCAAAAGAAGCTTTTCTTATAGGTTACGCAGCAACAGCTTATAAACTATCACAATTAGACACTGTTTACCCAGATATTTTTATTAAAGGAATGATGTATGGTCGTGGAATGTGGCCTAGTTGGCAGACAGTTACCTATATGAACACTAACGACACTATATATGGCTCTCAGTTTATTAACAATATAAGTCTTAGTTCCCTATATGGCAGTGCTTTTCAATACGCTGACAAAACTTTAAATTCAGGCATATACACTAAAAATACTAATTCTACCGCACTAAATTCTGATACTATACAATATGGTGATAAAATTCCAGAACCAGTGGACCAAAACGTAAGTGCTGCTGACTCTATAAAAAAATATTTTGAAGCTTTATCTAAGGGAGCAGTTCCTTTGAAGTTTACTTTATATGTACCTAAGGGCTTTGAAAAATTGAAAGGCATTAAAATACCTAATGTAGAAGGAACTGACGATCCAGAAAAGATTTTTACTGCTCACTTTCATCAAATTTGGTGATAAGCTCAAAAATTGTAGTTGGAGGTAAAGATGTTTAAATTTGAAGAAGATAAAACCTATAGTATGCCACCATTCTTTGGAGGAACTGTATTTGATGCTAAATTAACCGCTACTGCCGATATTTTATCGCTGAACTTCACTATGAACACCGATGATAAAACATTAAACAAATTTTTACCTAAAGGCTTTGAACTTTTAAAGCCTGAACTCACTATTAGCTTATGTCAGCTTAGAGCCTGCAACTGGTTTGTTGGCGGAGGCTATAATTTAATACAAGTTCAGGTGCCCGCTCGCTTCAATGGAAAACATGATCAATTAGAAGGCGTTTTTCCATTAGTTATCTGGGAGAATAATACTATTCCAATAATTGGAGGAAGAGAACAAAGTGGCCAGCCTAAAATTTTTGCTGATATACAAGATCTTCATTCTTATAATAACAAGTATTTTACCAATGCCAGCATATTTGGAGAAACCTTTCTACGTCTAGAAATGTCTGATATCAAATTCTGGGAAAAAGGAAAGTTAGAAAAAGCAAAAGCTGCAGGTCCTATACCTAATAATGTCTTTGGCTGGCGTTATATTCCTAAGGTAGATGGTCCAGGCGCAGCTTTAAACGAACCTATACTTTATCCCCAGTCAACTAGTATTATAAATGGATGCTGTGCTAAAGGTTCTGTAGAATGGATACCAAATAAGAAGAATGTATACAATTATATAATCAAGCAGCTGGCTGATTTACCTGTACATGGTAATATATCTGTTAACAGTGTAGCAGGTACAGTCTTTATGAATGCTTTGAAAGGACGGGTTCTTAGATAGCATACTAGATCACAAAACCCTTGACATTTTTGTCAAGGGTTTAAATGGTGTATATCTACAGTTCTAATAACAAAACAAATTGTTAAAAAGGGATTGGCTTTAGCTTCATGATGGGATCCGCCGCTAGAAGATTTCTAGAAGAAGGTTCACTAGTAGAAATAAAGCTTCTTGAAAGCAAGCCACCAACAATGGAAAGCTACATATTACTAAACAAACAGCGAATTAATTCGGAAGCAGTAAATCGGTGGTTAAATGAGTTTAAACCTTCCTCTTTTCTTTAGAATTGGTTTATACCCCCTGAAATAATTTATAAGTACAGCGAATTTCTAATAACTTTCATTGTACATCTATCTGTCAAATAAGAGTATTTCCTAATTATATCCTATTGTTTTAAGTAAATAAACTCTAATATAAAATTGATAGAAATGTTATAATTAAAGAACTTTGGGTTACTTTTCTTAATGATCAATGAATCTTACTTATCAGGAGTATTACGATAGGTATCCATGGAAGAAATAATAATACACATAAAGGTGATGAAATGGCTAATAATCAATCAATTGAAAAACTAAAGACTAATATTTATAATTTTATAATTGAAAATTCAGGAATTATTATGAAAGATTTTTACAATAATTTTCAAGGTGAAAGCAAAAGTTTAGTAAATACTGCACTTAATGAACTTATTGAAACTAATAAAGTGGTAAAAATGAAAGCAGGACGAACAGTCAAGCTTTGTGTTGTAGCTAAAAGTCCCAACAAATACTTGAAGAAACTTGAAAAACAAGTTGAAGCAGTAACTTCTTCAAAAATACATGATTGCGAAAATATAGAACTACCAAACTGGTACATAGGTGTGTCATTTAAAAAATCTACTTCTAAAAATTATAGTCAAGCTGTAGCTCTATCCAGATTAGGATTAAACTATGAAGAGAAAATGGAAGATACATTAATACATCATTCTTCTTATACAAAGGATTCTAGAAGTTTTTTAATTTTTATGAATTTGTATAACATAATTAAAGATTGGAATTCATGTCGCATAGAAATAAATAATAAGTTTTTATTCCAAAAATCTTTAGATACTTTAACTGAATGTTATTGTAATAAATGCAAAAGCTCTCCAAAAGATAGCTTTTGTTCAGGTTATAATCTAAAAACAGCTAATCCTTTTGAATGTCATAGACTAAACATAAACATAGGTGGCACTCCTTGGTGGAAATATGGATACTATGATGCTAAATGCATATGGCATATAGACAAAGAGGATATTAGAAAAACTGTTAATGAAAACTCCTATAATTTAAATTGCTGCCCTGATTTTTCTAACCCTCGCTGTAAAATAGCATTAAACAAAATTCCTGACATGATAAATCCAAATATAAACAAGAACTGGATTAAAGTTAATGATAGTATAGAACCTAAAGATGAGGAATTTGCTTTGCTTGTAAGTAAAAATTTAGAAGCTGCTTCATTACTAGATATATCTAAATTTACAGGCAATAAATCTTCAGATATTAATCCAAACTTAGACAGCAATTTTAGTAATTTTAACACCTCAAATAATAGTACTAATAATATAAATTATAATAGTGGTTGTGGCTGCTTATTTCTTATTATAATTGTAATTGTAATATTCGCTTATATTTTTAGTTAAAAATATAAGTTACCATTTACCTTATTATTAATTTAATCTATGTTAATGAATAGCACTTATAATATAGTACATAACAATGGAACTCCTAACAAGAGTTCCATTAATTCATAACTTAAGAAAATTGTGTTGGTTAGATTCATTTAATATTTTATGGAATATATTTAGCAACAATTCTGTTTTTGTAGCGTTACTTGATAAAGCTTTCGTGGTAATTGCCCTTCTTCAAATTCACTTATTTCTAATATAGTATATCCCTTTGCCAATTTAGCTATCATCTCTTTAGTAAAAAAATGAACGATAAATCCACCGACTTCATACATATTTTCTCCTCTATGAATACCAGTACCAAAATGAGAATCGTTTGTATTTCGAGCAGTGTAAATATTAATTCCATCTGTTTTCAAAACTCTTCTTACCTCCTGGGAAAGAAACTCAAGTTCTTGAGTACTTAAAGCCATACAGTACAACATATGAGAATAACACCCTTCAAAAAATTCATCATCGAAAGGCAACGGATTTCTTATATCATGCTGAATTGCAGTAATGGAATTAGATAAACCCAGTTGATGTGCTCTCTTATTGATAGCCTCAATTCCGTTATTTGTGTAATCTAAAACATATACTTGGAAACCATTTTGAGCAAAATAGATAGTGTCTCTTCCTTGACCACCACCTAATTCAAGAATTTTTATTTTTCCTTGATCCTTAAATATTTTAACTGCTTTTATAGCAGCTTCACTTGGTGATTGTCCAAACATATCTTCGTTATCTGAAAAAGTTCTCTCCCAATGTGGATTTTGGTCATTTAAAATGTTTCTATTGTTCTCCATTAAGCATCCTCCTATATTTTTCTCTATTTTTGACACTTGTAATTCAATAAAAGTTGGATGTAGATATATAAATTATAATACATTTATTTAACATTTAACATATATTTTATCTCTGTCCACTAAGGCAGTTCCTTGAACTCGAATTATTTCATAATCCTCAATACCAAGAAAATTGAACATCAATATAATCTTTCAGCTTTGACGTAATATTAAAGTTATGCAATGGATAAATAATTACATACTTATTTGCACTTTTAAATTGTTTTAATACCTCATTCTCATTCATATACTCTGTCACTTCATTTAAACCTACACATGCCATCGCTACAATTTAATAAATACTAAAAACCCCTTATGGCACGGGGTTCACCATAGAATTTCTAAGCGTTAGTCATACTAACTCCATTAACATTCTTAATTTTACTACTTAAATTACTTTTTGCTATTATTGAACCATTCAATTGTTGCATTTTTCATTTCCTTCGGAACTTTTTTATTATATACCTCATCATATAACCATGCTAATGTCTTATTATTTAAATATTTTCTCATTTCATCTTCTGCTTCTAGCATTACAACTTTTATTAAACAAGGACATTTGGTATATGTGTCTGGTAAATTATCTTTGTCTAATAATATATTATTTTGTCTAATTTCTGCACATTGAAAAAATGGCGCACTTCCTTCTACTGCTTCAACAATATCCCAAAAAGTTATCTCTTCTGCACTACTAGCTAGTGTATAACCACCTTTTACACCCGGTATAGATTTTATAATTCCTGACTTACTTAATTTTGCATATACTTTTGATAAATAAGTTTCCGAGATACCTTGAAATGTGGCTAAATCCCTAATTCCTATAGATTTACCTTCTTCTGTGTTTACCATATATAATAAGCAATGTATTGCATATTCTACTCCTACTGAAAATTTCATTTTTCATACTCCTTTGATATATAGTCTTTTATTAATAATATCTTATTATTTATTCTCATTCAAGATAATCATACAGTATTAAATATACATTCTTTTGCAAATAATATCTATTGACAAACAAACAAAAAAATCATATTATTATTAAAGACAATAATTGTCGACGATAACTTTGGTCGATGATAATATATGTCCGCATTAAGAAGAAAGAAGGAATATAAAATGTTTACAGAAAAATTTTTTGAAGTACTAAATCATGAAGGAGTAGTATCTATAGGAACTTGTTCAAATAATGAAGTACATGTCGTTAATACATGGAACAGCTATTTAATTGTTGTAGAAGGAAATAAAATATTAATTCCCGCAGCTGCTATGATTAAAACGGAAGAAAATATTAATGCTAACCCTAAAGTTAAATTGACTCTTGGTAGTAATGAAGTAATGGGCTACAAATTTATGGGAACTGGATTTTTACTTGAAGGAACTGCTAAATTTCTAAAAGAGGGGGATAACTTTAAGATGATGAAAGAAAAGTGTCCATTTCTTACAAGAACATTAGAAGTTACAGTTACCTCTTGCAAACAAACATTATAATTTTCTAGATGTAAGGAGAGAAATATGCCTAGAAAAATAAATAAATCAGATTGTGTAGGTTGTGGAACTTGCGAGCGGGTATGCATTGTTGGATGTATCACAGAAGACAAAGATAGAAAAAGAATAATCAGCGAATCAGCTTGTGTTGACTGTGGAGCTTGCCAATTAACTTGTCCTAAAAAATGTATTTCTCAAAAATAATATCACAAAAAATGTTTTTATTCCATAGAAAAATAGAGTTATCAAGACTTTGGTATAAACTTAAAAATAATATGTTTACTTAACAGGGTTGGATGAAGATTCAAACTTCCAACCTCTATTTTTATATTATTACATTACTTAGCTACTTATGTGTAAATTAAGTATCCTGGAATTACACAATTTATACATAGTCAGTATTATTATATGCTAATTTTTATTTTCATAATAAACATATTACTTTAAGTTTATGTGTTTAAATATACAAATAGAGATTACCTTCCTTAAATGTATCCATATGATAGAATTAGGTCTATATATCTATTTATATATTTTGCTACTACTTGTGGTACTGTTCATCATGCAATACTTTTATCAAAACAAATTGTTAATAATCTGTTTACATCCCCCGGGGATATTTATGATTACAGCGAATTTTCTATAAAATGTGTTTCAATAGTTTATATTATTAGATTGGTTTTACAACATAATCTTTTTGTATATAATTTAAAGATTAAGATTAAGTTTCTTGGTCTTGATATAGAAATTAAAAGCAAAGAAAAAAGTGCCCCATCCAACTAAGATTAGCACTTTTTCTTAATTAACCTTTGATTAATTTAATCCAATAGCCCTAAAACAAAATAAATATTCTAGGGATTGCTTAGTGTTACCAGCACTAAGCTTTTCTTATTTATATTATATCAAATTTTTATGAAAAATAAACATATATTTTTGCTATGTTTGTATCAATTAAAGTAGGCAATTTTATTTTTAAATTTTTGCATTATAGAATATGTTATGTACATGAGAAATACTTTTGATGTTTACTTTTAATTTTTATAAACATTAAATACTACTATCTTTACTTACTAAAATCTTTCCTCAAAAATAACCAGTTAATGTTCCATACTGCAAAATATGGCCTTCCATTGTCTTCTGTAATGCCACTTTATCAGAATTTTCGCTCAAGTTAAGAGTACTGTCTAAAACATATACTTTAAATACATATTTGTGTGTACCAAATGGAGGTTTGGGTCCTCTATAATAATGTTTGTTGCCATAGTAACTCTGACCTTGAACTGCATTTCCTAATGATTTTACAATCTTTTCTTTAGATATACCTTCTGGAATATCACTAAAGCTAGCAGGTATATTCCAGATTACCCAATGGTTAAACATTCCTAATGGATTATCTAAATCATCCATAATAATAGCAATTGTTTCTGCCTTTTTATCAATTGTTTCAAGTTTAATAGGTGGAGAATTATCTTCTCCCCTGCCAGTATATTTCTTGGGAATCGTCCCCCCATCTTCAAAAGCACTACTAGTTACACCCAAATTAACTTGAGCCTTAACATAATCACAAGCATTCATTCTCTTATAAAATACAAAAACAACCATTAGTGCTGCTACACCCCAAAGCCCTTTAGTAAATAATTTCATTCTACTCTTCCAAACCATTAAATTAACCCTCTTTGGTGAAGACTATAATATGATGCACGTTCTTTTTCTTCTTTATTTTTTAAAATAAATTTTTTAAAAATAGGTTTTAAATATAATAAAATCACCACTCTCATAATTACATTTTGGAAAGGATATCTATTATTAAATTTTATGTCTTTTGTAATTTTTCTTCCAAGCTCATCAGCTTTCTTTAAATCATCAGTGCTTTCACAAACCTTCTTTTCCACTCCATTAACCATAGTATGAACACCTAAAGTTCCCGAAATATAACTTCTCTCAAATATCCCAAACTTAAATATGTCAGTAAGTTTCTTCGCTACTTTTTTTGCTCCATTTTTATTATATGATGTAGATATTCCAACAACATACTTTTCTCCAAGTAAAGAAGCATATAAAGTGTAAGTCCCTAAACGTTCAAAGAAACATTTCATTGCTGCATTATACTCTAAAGCGTAGGTTGGAGAGCCTAATATAATTCCATCTGCTTCATAAATAAGTTTTCTAATTTCTTCAAAATCATCAGAAATGGGACATTTCCCTTTTGCATTACACATTAAGCATCCTTTGCAAAATTCAAGCTTGTAATTTGCAAGAAATATTTCTGTTACAGATGCTCCTTCCTTCTTTGCGCCATTAAGTGCCGCTCTCACTAATGATGCAGTATTCCCGTTAAAATTAGGACTGCTTATCACTGCAACAATTTTAATATCTTTTTTCATACCTTCCTCATCCTCCATTAATATTTCAATTTCTTTACAAATTATAGACAATATAATATACTCTAAGTACACAAGTTGTAATTCAAAGTTACATCATGTAACCTTAATATACATTTTGTGTACTTACTTGTCAATAGGAGGAAATTTTTTATGTGCATAATTTCTAGAAAAGAAAAAGAAAAACTTGCAAGAGAAGAAGATATCATAAATGCTGCTGAAAAAGTCTTTACTGTAATGGGATATAACGGAGCCTCAATGGAAGCAATAGCTAAGGAAGCTCAATTTACTAGGAAGACTATATATCAATATTTTACTGATAAAGAAGATTTATTGTTTACAGTCATAATTAGAGGATTTGAGAGACTTTTATGTAGGCTTAAAAACGTAGCTCCAAATGGAAATAACGGATATGAAAAGCTTAAATACTTAATAAATACTTATTGCCAATTTTATAAAGAAACCCCTAGTACATTGAACTTAATGAATTATATTGGATATATTAAGCCTACTAAAGAAAATTCAGCTAAACGTATTGAGTTTAATAAAGTTAGCGAGGAATTGGCTCAAGAAATTGCAAAAGTAATTGATGAAGGAAAGGCAGACGGAAGTATACGAACAGATTTTGATACAATGCTATTAACTCATTCTGCTGAATTTATGATAACAGGATTCTTTCATATGTTTTCTATATCAGGTAAAACATTCACAGAGCATTTTTCGCTTAATGAGGATGATTTTATAAACTTTAGTATGAATTTATTATGTGATATATTTGGTGAAAAAAAATAAGATTTGTAATTTATAATAATAAAATATAGTTATGGGAATCAATTAGAGGGCGTTTTTCCATTAGTTATCTGGGAGAATAATACTATTCCAATAATTGGAGGGAGAGAACAAAGCGGTCAGCCTAAAATTTTTGCTGATATACAAGATCTTCATTCTTATAATAACAAGTATTTTACCAATGCTAGCATATTTGGAGAAACCTTTCTACGTCTAGAAATGTCTGATATCAAGTTCTGGGAAAAAGGAAAGTTAGAAAAAGCAAAAGCTGCAGGTCCTATACCTAATAATGTCTTTGGCTGGCGTTACATTCCTAAGGTAGATGGTCCAGGCGCAGCTTTAAACGAACCTATACTTTATCCGAAGTCAACTAGTATTATAAATGGATGCTGTGGTAAAGGTACTGTAGAATGGATACCAAATAAGAAGAATGTATACAATTATATAATCAAGCAGCTGGCTGATTTACCTGTATATAGTAATATATCTGTTAACAGTGCAGCAGGTACAGTCTTTATGAATGCTTTGAAAGGGCGGGTTCTTAAGTAGTACACTAGGTCACAAAACCCTTGACACTTTCGTCAAGGGTTTAAATGGTACATATCTACAGTTCTAATAGCAAAACAAATTGTTAAATGCGTTTACATCCCACAGGGATATTTATAAGCGCAGCGAATTTGCTAATAGCACAGACTTTTTCCAAAACTTAAACAAATACAGGTTTATCTTCTTTGAGATAATCCATATTATATTCATTAATTGTCTAGCAAAATTTTTATTACATCTTCCATTGATAAGACACTTGCAAAACGTTTATTCCAAATCTTATAATTGTAAAATTCATAAAGTTTCTCACCAGATAGAAGCTCGTTATCGAAAGTTGTATTTGTTTCTTCTGGAATAATTATTTTATATTCATAATCAAATGCACTTTTTAAAGTAGCGTCCATACAATATTCTATTTGAAGTCCTACAAGTATAATAGTATCTATCTCTTTACTTTCTAAATACTCTCTAAGTCCAGTTTTATGAAAAGCACTATTATACTCCTTTTCAACGATATATTCACTATTGTTAGGTGCTACCTCATCATAAATCTGCCAGCCATCTGTACCTTTCTCAAATTCGGTACCCTTTCCATCATCATGACGTACATATATAACTTCCTTATTAGTACCTCTTGCAGTTAAAATAAGTTTCTTAATATTTTCAATTACTTTCTGTTCATTATAAGGATGTTTCTTAATAAGTGTATTTTGCACATCTACAACCAACAAAACAACATTATTCATATACTTTCTTCCTTTCGCTCTTAAATAATCTTTTCTTAATTATTTCAAATTAGTCAATATTATATTGCTTGTCTTAATTGACTACCACAAGATAATATTGACTAAAATTACTGCATCACTTACAAAATTACTCTGACATTAATTTTTCAAAGGCTTCACAACCTTTTTGTGCAACTCGTCCATCATTATATGATGCTAAACCACTTACTCCTATTGCTCCTACAACGTTGCCTTCGTAAATCAATTGTATGCCACCTTCAACAGGCATGCAGTTTGGCAGACTCAATACAGCAATATTCTCATTTCCTTCTGACAATAATTTCTGATGAAACATTGTATTTCGTCTATAATTTGCTGCATGGAAAGCTTTCTTTTGGGCTATACCTATCGCTGCATTTGTAGTATTATCCTTTCTTATAAAATGTATTAATTCACCTCTATCATCTGTCACTGCAATAGCTACAGCCCAACCGTTTCTATCAGCTTCTGCTTCTGCAGCTGAAGAAATCACTTTAGCAATTTCAAGAGTCAATGTGGGCTTCATAAATAATTTATTCATTTTCTATTTCCTCCTAATTTTATTACTTTCTATTTCTGAAATATATAAGATTTGTTCTTAAATCCACCTGATGTTGCTATAAGAAGGATTCAATTTCTTCATTCATCATATACATGCATATATACTCCTTCCTATAGAATATTTTTACATCAAGTTGTTACAATTAAATTATAAAAGAGGTTTTTCTATTTGTATAACGAATATATCTAATTATATCTATCGAAAATATTGATTATAGAAAGGGGTGATTTGCAGCATGGACTATGAACTTTTAAAAACTTTCATTTGCTTAGCTAAGTTGAAAAACTTTACTAAAACAGCAGAACATCTCCATGTGGTTCAATCTACCATCACCAGCAGAATAAAACATTTGGAAGATAATATAGGTGAAACCTTATTTATTCGTACAAATAAAAATGTAGTACTTACAAATGCGGGAGAAATTTTTCTTCCATACGCTAAACAATTATTAAGCATACATGAGTCTGCTATTTCTCGACTTAAAGCCCTGGAATTATTCAAAGATACACTTAATATAGGTGCTGTTCACTCTATTTACGATTGTCATGTTCAAGACATGATTCTTAAATATATGCAACAAAATAAAAGAATTGCAATAAGAGTTACTATAGAACATAGTGAAGAACTGATACAAATGCTTCATGAAAATCAATTAGATATTGCATTTACATATTTGGATATTAAATCTTCCCAATTTATATGTGAACCTTTCTATAGTGACAAAATCATATTGGTTACAGGATCACAGAATAGTTACACTTCATGCGGTATCACAGACCATGAGCTTAGAAATTTACCTTTATTATCCTCCGCAATTCTTACTGAACCATTTCAAGAGTGGTTCTACTCAGTTTTTCCGAAAAACTATGTATATCCGCTGGATATCAATATTAGTAATAACATCATTACATTTTTAAAGGCAGGGATTGGCTTTAGCTTCATTATGGAGTCCGCCGCTAGAAGGTTTCTGAAAGAAGGTTCACTAGTAGAAGTAAAGCTTCTTGAAAGCAAGCCGCCAAGAATGGAAAGCTACGTATTACTAAACAAACAGCGAATTAATTCGGAAGCAGTAAATCTGTGGCTAAATGAGTTTAGACCTTCCTCTTTTCTTTAGCAAAACAAATCATTAACAATTTGTTTACATTTTTCAGAGATATTTATGCGCATAGCGAATTTCTAAATGAAGTTTTTCCATTTTATTCTTGTGTATATGTTCTAGATAATTATGGTATAATTCTAAAGTAGAAATTAGAATTCCGTAGTGGATGGCTGCGGGGGTTTTGAATATTTTATCCCCTTGGACTATTGGTGAATATTTCATCATAGTTAGGGGGTGGTATTGGATATGCTAGATACACTCATAAAATGTGTTTCAATAATTTATATTATTAGATTGGTTTTACAACATAATCTTTTTGTATATAATTTAAAGATTAAGATTAAGTTTCTTGGTCTTGATATAGAAATTAAAAGCAAAGAAAAAAGCACTCCATCCCAACAAGAATAGTTGTGCTTTTTCTAATAATTTATACGAAATAAATTAAATCCAATAGCCCTAAAACAAATATTCTAGGGACTGCTTAGTGTTACCAGCACTAAGCTTTTCTTATTTATATTATATCAAATTTTTTATAAAAATAAACATATATAATTTTTTCTTTATTAAATATATTTACTGTATTTTTATAATATAGTTAAACTTATCTATTCTAGTATACTCTAATTTTTTATTATATTTACTAAATTCATCTCTTAATAAGTTAATATACGAATAGTATTCATCTTTTATTTCATCTATCTGTTCCTGTGATAAATCCTTTAATATTTTTTCTTCTGAATCTTTACTTTCAAACATTAAATCTCCAATAATTACTGCTCCATTATCTTTTAATACTCTTATCATTTCTTGTATTGCAATACATTTTTCATTTTCATTTAAATGATGAAATGCATATGTTGAAATAATAATATCAAAAGACTTATTATCGTAAGGTATCTTTAAAAATTCGCCTAATCTAACCTTTAACTTAGGATATTTTTCTTTTGCAACTGACAGCATTTCTCTAGATTGGTCTATTCCTATTATTTCATAATTGTTATTTAAAAATTTACTTGCTAAATTTCCTGTTCCTACACCTATTTCAAGTATCTTAGAATTCTTTCTATCTAACTTTTCTACTAATTCATATACACTTTGCAATATTAATTCATAATTTTTATATATTTTTAATTCTCCATTATCTTTCTTAACATCATCATCATATGATTTTGCCCAACCATTAAAATTCCACTTATCTTTCCATTCATTCTTAATATTATTCAATTTATTACTCTCTTTTATTATTTCTAATAAATCATCTTTTATTTTATAATCCTCTGTTTCTTCATAAATTTTATCTATTACTACCTCTAAAGATTTTCTTATTACATTAAGTCTATGAATTTCATCATTAACTAATTTCCATTGATTATTAAAATGAGTTAAATAATTTTCTTTTTCATTATTTTTTAATATATTTTTTATAACATCAATACTCAGCCCAATTGATCTATAAAGTAATATAGATTGTAACCTAACAATATCTTCTTCATTGAATTTTCTATATTTATTATCATTTTGTCTTATAGGCACTAATAATCCTTTTTTCTCATAAAATCTAATCTTATTAGTAGTAATATTAAACATTTCAGCTATTTGACTAATAGTATACTCTTCTCTCATATCTAATCTCCTCATATTCTTATTATACTATCATTCTAAACCTTCGCCTTAGACGAAAGTCAACTAAAAATATATTAATTTATCATTCTCACTTATAATACTGTACTTTTACTCATAAAAATAGCCTTAGACAATTTAATATCAATTTTATTAGTCCTATTGAAACACTTGATAATGAATTAAATAGCACTGTTGGAATTCCAACCTTTAATATTTCTACGCATATATCTTTTTGAAAACTTATATTACGAATAGATATTTTTAAATAGGATTTTTAAGTTACATACCAAATATAGAAACTTGAAGGTATTAGCAAAACAAATCGTTGACATTCTGTTTACGTCCCCCGTGGATATTTGTGGATGCAGTAAATTTGCTATAATATAATAAAGTTCAAAAATAAGATTAACATTAATAGGAGGCATAGTATTGGTAAGAGATAAGACTACTAAAAATGTAATACAAAAAATAACTATTTCAATTTTAATTATACTAATTATATTAGCTGTGACTTTTATTATACTGAAACATGCTAATAATCAAGGTTTATATGATGATTTTTATAATACCATGATAAAAAAGACCTACAATTTGATAATAATAATCAGTGTATTATGGGCAGTTGAGGTTATTTTAAAAGAAACAATTATATGTGGTAAAGGCAGTAGAATTAAAAAATTTATTAAGGGGCTTGTATTTTTAATCTTAATGATTATGCCTATATGTTTTCTAAGTAATTTGTTTAAGGATACATTGAAGAATTATGTTCAAGGGTTTAATGATTTAAAATATGTTATTCAGAATAAACCTTTATCAAAAACAGAGATATGTATTTTTACCACTGTAATTACAGAAAAACAAAAAAGTCATTTTCAATCTTTGAATAAAAATATTAGTAAACCTATTTTTGAAACAGAAACTTTGTCCTTAAATATACCCTATAATAAGTACTATTCCACTGGTTGTAATAAAAATTTAGGTTATGTAGTTAAGGTACAGTATCTTCCTAATACGAATACTATGCTGGGATGTGTATCTACTAACTACTCAGTGGGAGTGCAAAATGCAACTAAAATTAAGGAAAGTAAATTAAGTATGGAAGCAAATAAAGAAAATATGTATGATGAGTATTCTACAATAGCTTCTATATATTGTAAAAATAATGAGTATGATACAGCAATGAGTTATTATTCTAAAGCAATTGAATTAATGAATAAAAACACACCTTATCCTTGGGCAATATATGCTAGTAGAGCAGCTTGTTATAGAGAACTTGGGCAATATAAAAAGGCAATAGATGATTTGATGAAGGTTAGAGAATTAGCTTTATCAAAGGGCCTTGATAAAGGATATGCAGATGCATTTAGAATTGAAATTGCAGAAAACTATAAAGCTTTGGGAGACTATGATTCAGCCATAAATCAGTATAAAAGTATGTCAACTTCTAAAAAAAATTCACAGTATGGAATAAAGAATACAGAAAAAGAGAAAGAGAAATATGAAAAGCTAAAAAACATGGTATATACCTATATACCTAAAGATTATAAATATTATTTAACTATAGGAAAAGGCTGGTATAATGAAAAACTTTATGAAGCTGGAATAAAAAGTTTATCTACAGCAGTAGCAGGCTTTGTTCCTGAAGGCTGTGAACCATTTTATTACAGAGGACTATGTTATTATAAATTGTGCAATTATAGTAAAGCCATTGAAGATTTTAATAAGGCTTTAGATTATTTACCCGAAAATAATAAATCTGATAGAGAGAAAGTATTAGAGGCATTAGGTGACAATTATATATGCACCGAAGAATATGAAAAGGCTTTATATACATATAAAAAGGCTAATTCACAATTTTTAAAAGCAAAAATGGACAAGGCTCAAAAATTTATTGATGAAAACAAGAATTTTAATAACTATAAAAAAAGAAAGAAAATTTAACTGTAGGTGATTGAAATGGCTTTAAAAATGAAAAAGATTGCTGCTTATATAATATTATTTAGTATAATTTTATATGCTAATTTCTTATTTATAAAAAGCATAAGTCCTGATTATTCTTTATACACTGGTTTTTTTATTGATTTATTTATTGATTTTATTTGTGTAATTATTTTTATTTTTACTTTATCACTAATATGCAAGGGGTTTGTATCAGAAGTAAAAAAGTGTAGAGCTAACTTTAATTGTAAGAAATTATTGTCTTGTGTAACGTCCCTAGTTATTGGAGGATTTTTTTTATGGGTCTTAGTATCTGTTGTTTCATCTTTTCCAAATAAGATATTAGATTTGCCTAGGGCTATTAATAGAAATCCAATTGTAGATAACGAAATTGTTAAAGACAAATCCAACTGGATAAAAGTCACTCACAGCAAGTCTGGTACAAGGAGAATTCCTATGACTACAGTTGTTACAGATAAAAATACTTTTACTTTTCATTATAGGAATGATAGTGAAACTTTACTAAAGAAAAATCAAAAGGTGACAATTTATTATCTGCCCCATACTAAAAGAGTTCTTAATATAACTAAAATTAAGGAAGAAACATGGTAACTAATATCAAAACTAATTTGTCATGCAAAATTTTAATAATGATATTGCCAAAATAAAAAAACTCTTAAGAGCTTACAAATTTAAATTCTTAAGAAGTTTTCTCTCACTTAATTCCTAATATAATGAACAGATAAGTATCTTCTTTATAAGATGCCCGATACTAATAAAGTATTCTTCTAGTATCGGGTATTAATATCTATATGCAGTTTGGGATTTCTAATTTGGGTTATGCTGCTCAGGCCCTTTAATGCAGGTTAAAAATATATATCTGAAAACTCTAAATTTATCTTTTCAATATTTTTGCTTTTCTTGTAGACACTAGATTCTTCTATTTTTGTATTATCAATTTTAGTTTGTACATTTGGGAGTTCTATTATAAATTCACTACCTTCACCTAGTCCGCTTACAACAGATATTTGTCCATTGTGCATTTCAACAAGTGACTTTACAAGGGATAATCCTATACCGCTGCCTTCAGTTCTTCTTGAAATAGATTTATCCACTTGAACAAATTTATCAAAAATAAGCTTTTGCATACTCTTATCTATTCCAATACCTGTATCTTTAACAGAAATTATTACTTTATCAGTCATATCGTAAATGTTTACATGTATAGATCCATTTTTAGGGGTAAACTTAACTGCATTGGAAAGTAAATTAAGCATTATTCTTTCAATTTTATCAGGATCACAGGCAATAATTTTTTCTTCTATTTCAGTATCAAAAATTAGCCTTATATTTTTATTTTCAGCATATTCAACAATCGAAAGTGTAATATCTTCAGTGATTTTTACAATGTCATTATTAGATAAAGTAACTTCAAAATATCCAGCATCCATTTTTGTTATATCAATTAAGTTATTAATCAATCTAAGTAATCTATAGGAGTTTTGTTTTATAGTATGTAAATATTTATCAGTTTTAAATTGGCCATCATTATCAAGTCCAGTGCCTTTAAAAATAATATCTAGCATTTGCTCAGCACAAAAAATTACATTTAAGGGTGTCCTTAGTTCATGAGAAATATTTGCAAAAAACTCTGTACGTAGTTTTTCATATTCCACAGCTTTATTTAATAGACGTTCCTTTTCCTCATATTTTATATTTAATTGTATAGCTTCAAGTTCTGCCTTATGACGAATATGTGTTTCTGCTAAAAGATTTGCATTAGCTTGTACTAAATCTGCTGTTCTTTCTTCAATAAGCTCTTCTAAGTGATTTTTATAAATTTCAAGTTCTTCTGCTTTATTTAAGATTTCACTTTTTTGAATAAAACTTTTTGCAAAGTTATAATAATTCATTATAGATAATAAGATGGCAAATATCATTACTAAAAATGCATTAAAAGTTTGATGATGCAATTTGGGATGAGGGATATTTAAAAGGTGTAATCCAATAATTAACAAAACAAAATTAGTAAAAGAAATCAATATATTTTTATAGGGTTCTAATATTGAAATGATGGAGAATATAAGCATTGTTGCAATAAAGGCTGTAATATCTCCGTTATATAGTTGAGCATTTACTGAAGTAAGTGTATTTAAAAGTTGAATAGTAAATATAAAAATTATAAGAAAAAATTTATAAAGCTTTATCTTTTTAATTTGTTCTTTCAGACTTACTGAATTAATTATAATTAAATATAGAAGACATGTAAGTACTATAAGTATATTTATTAAAGCAATATTTCTATAGGCTAAAGAAAGGTTATGGGAATGATGATGTTTTGTTCCATGTAATATAATCCGAAATAAAGTTAAGAATGTAAAAACAACACATATAATTGTTTCTCTTGTATTATTAGAAATTAAAACATTTTCTGCAAGCTTTTTTTCGTAATTTTTAGGAATACTATAATTTGATTTTTTCTTCCATAATGGTACAAGCTTCAATATTTTAAAACTATCAACTTTCATTTCTAAATTCCACCTTATTCCATATTAAATATATTTATACAATAATTATACATGTTAATTTGTTCTATTACCATATGTCATGAAAATAATAATATATTTTACAGAGAATATGTTAGAATTCTATATAAAAACTATAAGAGCCAATGGCAAATTCGCTACGCTTGTTTGTAAGGCTATTAACAATTTGTTTACGTCCTTCGTAGATATTTATGAGCTCAGCTAACTTCTAAATGAGGTTTTACCATTTTATCCTTGTGTATATATTCTACATAATTATGGTATAATTCTAAAGTATAATTATTGTATTCCGTAGAGGATGGCTGCGGTGGTTGTACGTTTTCCCACCTTGGGTTATTGGTGATTTTCATCATTACTTAAGGGGGTAGTATTGGATATGATACTTGCTTTATTAATTATATTATTAGTTTTATTAATAATTATAACAAAAGCTTTAAATTCAAAATCTAAACTTTTAGAATTTGAACTTAACATAGGTATTAAATGTTTTAAATTAAGTTTTAAGACAAATGAAAAAAGCACTCCATCCGACCAAGAATAGTTGTGCTTTTTCATCTGATTATATTTTTATTTAAATAAATCAATCCAATAGCCCTAAAACTTAAAACGTTCTAAGGACTGCTTAGTGTTAGCGCACTAAGCTCTTCTTATTTATATTATATCAAATTTTTATAAAAAATAAACATATATAATTTTTTTCTTTATTCAATACTTAATCTAACATCATGTTTTACATTTTCTTCATGCTGATTAACTTCTATTTTTTTAACCAACCCTACTGCTAAAATTACTGTTAATATAGTAGTTAATAAATCTGCAATAGCTTGTGAATATATAACTCCATTAAATCCAATTATATTTGGTAAAATCAATATTACAGGTATAAACATAATTCCCTGTCTGCAAATACTAAGGATTCCACCTTCTCTGCCCTTACCAAAAGCTAAGAAAAATGTTGCATATACCATTTGAATGCCAAAGGTTATAAATGCAATACTATTAACCCTAAGTACCATACTTCCTGTAGCTTTTACTGAATTATCACTGCTGAATATTGACATTATTTCATTAGAACCTACAGACATTAAAATTGCCGCAATAATGCAAAATACTGTTGTTTGAATTATAGATACCTTCATTATTTCTTTTAATCGGTTAAAGTTTTTTGCACCATAATTATATCCTGCAATTGGCTGAAGTCCTTTTGAATAGCCAAACACTATATAGGTTGCAATTGCAAATACACGAGTTACAATTCCCATGGCCGCCACCTCACAAGTTCCGTAAGTACTAGCTTTTAAATTTATTAATCCTATTGAAACACTTGATAATGAATTAAATAATACTGTTGGAATTCCAACCTTTAATATTTCTACACATATATCCTTTTTAAAACTTATATTGTGGATAGATATTTTTAAATAGGATTTTGAAGTTATATACCAAATATAAAAACTTGAAGTTATTGCCTGTGCAATTACTGTAGCCATTGCAGCTCCTTTTATTCCTAAATTTAATTTAAAAATTAACACTGGGGCCAATATTGTATTTACAATTGCTCCAATTATCATTGCTGCCATGGATATCTTGCCCTCTCCTTGAGCTACCATTATATTATTCATGGTTACATTAAAAAGAGGTAGTATGCAAAAAGATATACAAGTCATTCCATATTCTTTTGCAAAGGGCATAATAGTTTTTGTAGCACCTAATGCCAATAACACTTTATCCAAAAATATAATTGTAAAAACAGTAACAATTATTCCTGTTATTATACTGCTAAACACTGCTGTAGATGCGGTTCTATTAGCCTTTTCAATATCCTTCTTTCCTAAAAGACGTGAAATATATGATCCAGCACCGGCCCCAATTCCTATACCTAATCCATTAATCCCCTGGGTAAGAGGAAACGTAATAGATATAGCACCTATTTGACTTATTCCTAATGCCCCAATAAAATATGCATCTATTACATTATATGAAGCATTTACAAGCATTCCTATAATAATTGGTATACTAAGCATCAATAATGCTTTAGATACCTTTTCCTCACTCATAAGTTTTATACTCTTACTATTTGTTTTCATGAATATTCCTCCTGTTTTGTAGTAATTATTGAATTCCTTTCTACAAAATTATTCTACAACCCTAATTTAAACTGAATTTAAATTACACTGGTAAATTTTCATAAAAACTGCAAAATAAAAACTGCATTATATGCAAGCTATAACGCAGTTTTTAGATATACAAAATCATAATGAAATCTTACATTTTTTTATACAAATGCTAAAATTTGATTTTATAACAAAATTAAGTTGGATATCTATAGTTCCAACTTAATTTTCTTTAGGAAGTGATACAATAAATGATGCTCCTTTATTTATCTCACTTTCAACCCTAATATTTCCTTTATGAAGATCAACTATTTTTTTAGTAATAGCAAGTCCCAATCCATTTCCACCTAGTTCCCTTTTTCTCGATTTATCCACCATATAAAAACGCTCAAATATAGATTTTTGCTCTTCTTCTCTTATACCAATGCCACTATCCTTAATTATTACCTCAATACTTGCAACATCACTTTTAATTGATACATACATTTTGCTTTCATAAGGTGTAAACTTAATTCCATTACTTAATAAATTAATCCAAACCTCACTCATAAGTTCTTCATCAGCATTTATATTAATATGAGGACATTCTATTTCAAACTCAATATTCTTCTCTGACCATTGGGGCTCTAAGGATAAAATAATATTTCTTAGCTGTTTACTTAAGTCATAGGTCTTAATTTGCAGTTCCTTAGTTCCACAGTCTAGTGCAGATAACTTTAGTAAATTATCACTTAGCTTGGATAATCTTTTAGTCTCCATTTCAATAATTCCTAAATAAGATTTTTTTTCTTCAGGTGATAAATTTTCATTTTGTAATAATACAGCAAAACCCTGTATAGAAGTAAGTGGAGATTGTATCTCATGAGATACATTGGAAACAAAATCCTGACGCATCATTTCCATATTGCCTAACTTATCTGCCATATTATTTACTTTTACAGCTAATTCCTTCATTAAATCATTGTGAGGATCATGTTTATACTTATCACTTTCTATAAAAGCACCAAAATCTCCATTAGATATTTTATCTATTGCATTAAACACAATTTTAAAATTATCCTTTGAATGTCCATCATGTTTATAAATAATAAAAGCACCTGCTAAATATATTAAAATTCCTAAAAAACAGCTTATTGTATTTAATACCATAATGTAAAAATTAACATTAATATTAAAAACCTTATATACTACAAAAAATGCAACAACAATTGATATGACCATCCCAATTACATTTTTAACATGATGTGATAATCTACCATTATCAATCTTCACCATTTACTTCCTCCAATCTATAACCCAATCCTCTTATAGTTGTTATTTTTATTCCAGAAGTATTTTCAGTAAATTTATCCCGAAGTCTTCCAACATGCACATCTAAGGTTCTTTCATTCCCATCAAAATCATATCCCCAAATATTTTCTATTAACGAATCTCTAGAAAATGTCTTACCAGGAGTACTTGCAAAGGTAAATAGCAGTTCAAACTCCTTTAATGGAAGCGTAATATTTTCTGTACCTATTTGAACAATAAAACGATTTTTATCAATAATCAAATTACCAATACTTATTAATTGAGATTCATTTATATGATACCTCTTTAAAAGTGCCCTTACCCTAACTACAAGTTCCATTGGCTCAAAAGGTTTAGTCAAATAGTCATCAGCACCAATTCCAAACCCTTTTACCTTCTGACTTGTTTCCCCTAAAACAGTTAACATTAAAATAGGCATATTGCTAAATGATCTAATTTCCCTGCAAAGTTCCCATCCATCTATATTAGGCATCATAACATCTGTAATAACCATGTCCACTTTTTCGCTATTTAATTTATTTAAAGCTTCTTCACCATCAAAGGCAGTTACTACTTCATAATTCTCATTTTTAAGTAGGGATTGTATTAACATATTTATATTTTTATCATCATCTGCTATTAATATTTTACTCATAACAAACACCTCGTAAATTTATTATAGCATTTTATTTTAAACTGAATTTAAACTAATACTTTTATTTTAGTATAGTTAATTTTAAGTTTGTCAATGCTATATTTACAGCTTTAAAATTTTATCCCATCGCTACCATCTATACCCCCCCTATTGCAAAATACTTGCAACGTTGTATTTAAATTTCTAACAACATAGATAATTTTTGCTCATAACATCTTATTCCTATTTTTTTAATTTGGAACATGAAAAAAGAGCAGCTATCACATTGCTCTAAATACTTACTCTTATTTTTATATGAACTTATAATATCTTTGAATTTTTTCTTATTTATATATTTTTATACTTCTTCTATATAAGTAATATTACCATCAAAAATATAATTCAAAGAAACTTTTGAACCTTCAAGCGCAAACATCATTTTTTCAATTACAGCCTGCTCTTCCTTGTTAGTTGTTATAGAAAGTTTATCCTCTTCATTCACTTCAGATTTTAATTCAAATTCATATATAAAATCATTTATGATTCTTATCCATTCGGATATATCATTAGACTCTACATTTTCTTTCTTTATAAAATCTTTTAGTGTTTTCTCTAACTGTTTTTTTGAATACTTCAATATGTTTCCCATTTCTTTATCTCCTCTATTCTAATCGTGGTGCAAAATTTTTCATATTTTGATTTACACTATATTCTAGGCTTAGTAAAGTATACCACAAAAATTCAAATTACATAACTAGCTGTGATATCTATATTCAACCAGAACAAAAGGATGACAATTGTTCAATTAAAATTAAATATACTGGGCTTGGCTTTAATAATGATATTTTAAAAAACTTAAATTTCTCAACGGAATTTCCTAGTAATAAAACTCATGTTCTTGGACTTTAGGCATATTCAAAAAAATAACAAGTCAGTATGTTAGTATATTTTGCGTCATACTGCGTCAACAGAACCCTTTGATAGAACAACTATCAGCGGAACCTGTTTCCTTGTCCATCGCAAAATATACTAACATCTTTGACTTGTTATTTTCTTTCATATACCTTATATTGTAAAACAAATAATTTCAGTAAGCAATGATTTCCTTAATCACAAACTCTTTCCCGCATAATAACTCCCAGTGTCTGCTTTTGCAATTTGGACATGTATTATTATTGGCAATGAGATTAAAAACTTTGTTACACTTTTTGCAAATAGCATTGCCTGGTAATATCTCAATTTTTAATTTTGCATCTTTCAATAAGGTATCATGTACTGCAGCTGGATAGCAAACTTCAATATATCTGGGAATCATGGATGAGAGCTCACCAATTTGGAGAACCAATGTATCTATTTTTGATAATGCATTTTTTCTTGCGAAATTTTCAACAGTTTCAATGACTTCAATTAAAACTCCCAATTCATGCAAAAGAACTCACCTCCCTTATTAATGTAAACAGATTTCTTATGATTATCCAGTAACGTAGCCGCTCTTTACTCCAACTTGAAAAAGTAAGGATAGTCATCGGATAAAGAAGGGGAGAACCTGCTCTCCCTCATCTTTTTCTTCATATAATATGTTAATTATTCTGTTCTACCTTTTTCTTTGGAGAAAACCGATTTGAAGGACTTTTTTACCTTTTTCACTGCAATTCTCCCCTTACGTTTGATGGCATATTTAATAATATTGGATTTCATTTCCTTCAATTCTACACCAGAACTATCATATTTTCTTACCAATGAAATTGCGTCAAATTTACACTTTGTAGTACAAACTCCGCAGCCTACACATTGGTAGTCATCAACAACTACAGCTCCACAACCAAGGCAGCGCTCTGTTTCTTTCTTTACTTGTTCTTCTGTAAATGTAGAACGCAAATCCTTAAAGCTTTGTTTTGATTTGTTTCCATCCACATGAAGTGCCCTTTGTCTAGGTAGACGATCATAACCATCAAGGTTTAAATTTTCTTTATCAAGAGGATGGTATTCCCTCTCACGGCTTATTGTCAAATTGTCCCCATGAACGTAACGATGAATTGAAATAGCACCTTGTTTGCCTAAAGCAATGGCATCAATAGCAAATTTAGGACCTGTTACCACATCTCCACCAGCGAATACATCTATCTCTCCTGTCTGAAAAGTAAGTGGGTCAGCTTTTACTGTTTTATTTGGATTTAATTCCATTTTTGAGTCTTTTAATAATCCCCCCATATCAATTCCCTGTCCTACTGAAATCAGAACATTGTTTGCCTTAACAATCTTAGTTTCATTTTCATGGAACTTAGGACTAAACTTTCCACTTTCATCGAAGACAGAAAGACATTTTTTGAATTCTACGCCCACAACACGTCCATTTTCTTGAAGCACTCTCTTTGGACCCCATGAATTGTTTATTGTAATGCCCTCTAGCAAAGCTTCATCAATTTCTTCTTCAAGGGCAGGCATTTCTTCTCGATTTTCCAAACAGTACATATCTATTTGCGAAGCACCAATTCTCTCAGCAGTTCTAGCCACATCAATAGCCACATTCCCTCCACCAATGACAATAACTTTCCCTTCCATTTTTAAATCTTCACCTAGATTTACTTTACGTAAAAAGTTTACACCAGTGATTACACCTTCAGCTTCTTCATGCTCTAACCCCAGCTTTTTACCGGCTTGAGCACCAATTGCTACATAAAATGCTTTATAGCCAAGTCTTCTAAGTCCATGAAAGGTAACATCCTTACCAATCTCAATGCCTGTTTTAAATTCAACTCCTAATTCTTTTAAAACTTCAATTTCGGAATTTACTATTTCCTTTCCTAATCTAAAGGATGGAATTCCAAGTGCTAACATTCCACCAAGCACTTTTTGCTTTTCAAATACCGTTACCTGATATCCATCAACAGCTAGAAAATAAGCACAAGAAAGTCCCGCAGGACCTGCACCTATTACAGCAATTTTTTCTGGTCTTTGTGCTTTCTTTTCAGGTACAAACCGTTGATGAGAATTTAAATCCTGATCTGCAATGAATTTTTTAATATCATCAACAGCGATGGGTTCATCTACGCCTGATCTTGTACATGCAGCTTCACAATTTCTTGGGCAAATACGTCCGCAGATTGCTGGAAATGGATTTTCTTTTTTAATAAGCTCTAGTGCTTCTCTATACCTTCCTTGAGCTGCCATCTTTACATACCCTTGAACAGCTATATGAGCTGGGCACTGGGATTTACAGGGACTTGTTCCGCTTTCAGCAACAACTTTTCTATGTCTATAATCATTATTCCATTTGTCTGGTCCCCACTCTGTATCATATGGCGTTTCTTTTTCTTGATGAATAACGTTTTTTTTGCTGGTACATAAATTTTGTCCTAATGTTAATGCATTAACTTGACAATTTTCCACACATTCACCGCAAGCAACGCATTTATCCCGATCCACTTGTGCCACATAGTTTGATCGAACAAAGTCAGGATTTCTAAAAAGGTTTGCATTTCTTAAGGATAAGCAAGAACATCCACAGCAATTACAAATGGCTAGTGTTTTTCCCGGACCGTTTGAATTAGGTATCTGATGTATCATCCCTTCCTTTTCCGCTTGTTTAATAATAGCAAAAGCCTCTTCCCTAGTAATTCGTTTTCCTCTTCCTGTACGAATATAGAAGTCAGCAGCTGGACCAAGCTGAATACACATTTCTTCAATTGTATGACCACATCCCTCACCCATAGTTCTTCTTACTACACGACATGCACAATCTGTAACTGAAAAAGTATCATGTTTATTTAGAAGGTCTGCAATTTCTTCATAAGAAGCCTTTCTGGTATCTCCCTCAATGGAGCTTTCAATGGGAATAACCCGCATTATCCCTAATCCTGGAGGAACATTTCCTGCAAGCATTCCACCTACTTTTCTTGTATATTCTTCAAAGCACTCAGCAATTACCGGATACTTAGCCACATTTTCCTTGTTAACAACCATGTATTCCATAACACCAGGAACAAAAAGCTCAAGAAAATATTTGTTAACACCATTTTCTGGTTCCAATTTAATAACACCATCAACTGCCAATTGGAATAATACTTTCTCTACTTCCTCCACAGGTTTACCACAGAGCGCAGCAACTTTCTCTACGCTTTTAGGTTTGTGAAACTCCAGGCAAAGTGCTACTTCTGCCATTTCATCCGTAACAACTGGCTCTATAATTCTATACTCTGGATCTTTTGGGGTTACCTTCATTAACCCTCCAGTAATACCACTAGCAATCTTATTGGCAAGTTCCAATACTTTAGGTTTTACCATATTCATTCCTCCCCAAATAAAATTTAATTATGGTACTATTTTTCATTCCAATTTTTAACCTCACTACGTATCCACTCAACCCACTCATCTATTCCTTGTCCAGTTTTTGCAGCGATTGGAATAACCTTAATATTGGGGTTCAACTTTTTTACACGCTGTTTAACTGCCTCAATATCAAAGTCAAAAACACCTATGGCATCAATCTTGTTAATTAATAAAACATCAACAATAGAAAACATTAAAGGATATTTTAAAGGTTTGTCATCTCCTTCTGGTACACTTAAAATCATGGCATTTTTTGATGCACCAGTGTCAAATTCTGCTGGACAAACCAAGTTTCCTACATTTTCTAAGATGACGAAATCAACATCTTCTGTTCCCAGTCCCTCTAAACCTTGTTTTGTCATATCCGCATCAAGATGACACATTCCACCTGTGTGCAGTTGGATTACTTTAGCACCGGTCTTAAGGACAGTATGGGCATCCACATCCGAGTCAATATCTGCTTCTAAAACGCCAATTCTCATTTCATCTTTCAAAGCTTCAATGGTTCTTAAAACAGTGGTTGTTTTACCCGAACCTGGTGATGACATTAAGTTCAATAAAAAGGTCTTGTTTTTTTTCAATTCTTCCCTAAGTAAATTTGCTTGTTGATGATTATTCTCAAAAACACTTTGCTTAATCTCAAGAACTTTAAATGTATCCATATTAGTTCCACCTCCATTTGATCTTAATTTTTATTTTTACTCATTTATTAATTTTAAAAATGTAACAAATTAAACTTTCATTTGGCAAGTAATCCTTACGCATTGATATTGCTATATTTCAAAAAACTTTTATAAAGGAATTAAGTATTATCAATGTTTTATAGATTTACTTGCCAAATTGAAGTTAAATTAAGCTAGATTATATTATACCTTTTTAATAACTCTTCAATGACAGTTCCTGAAATCTTCTTTAATGCTTTCTTTTTAACAAAGTTCAAAGGAAACGGCAACTTCATATCCATAGGCTTCTTGCCATCCATCATCTTTACTGTAGAATCCAACAATACACGGACATCATAACATGAAGCAAAGACCTCTGGAATACCACGATCTATATCTAGCAATGTGTAAACTGCTTCCATAGCTGTTCTCACCGAATATTCCGTTGTAAACACCGTGTCACGTGCTGTATCGGCAAACTGACCAATGAAAGCGAAGTTCTCACTGCCATCTGGCACAACCTTAGGTCTGTCACCTTCTCTTCTTGGCATAAAGAATGCGGTAACATATGGCATCATGCAAGGTATGCATCGTGCAGAGTTTGAAGCTAGATTATGAATCTCAGATTCAGGCACACCAATATGATAAAGCCATTCTTCTGTAATTTCCAAGCCTGTACATTGCCGTAGTGGCTTCTTGATATAATTTCCTAAAGTTTCGGAGAATAAACCATATACCCAAACCACAAGCTGATCTTTAGGTTGTTCTTTGAAATGAGGCTGTCTATTCAAAGTATAGCTCATAAGCCAATTTGAGTCTTTTATTGTAATGATACCTCCAGTAACAACCTTTCCACTAAAAGGATCACGTTTGCAAATTTTCTCAATATAGGGAGGTATCTTGTTATCAAGTGTTGTAATTGTAGCCGATTCCCAAAATGTTTGTTCTGTATTAGTACAGAATTTATCAGGGTTACCGAAGGCTGGGTGCTGCTTTGCAATGTTTCTCCAAAGCTCCCAGCATCCTGATATAGAGCTATTAAACTTTGGTGCGTGATAATGGTCTCCAAGAGTAGAATTTTCTGTACAACTTCCATTAGTAATGAATACCAAATCATCTTTAGTAAGTTTAATGCATTCTTCCTTGCCACCATTTTTATAAACAATCTTCTCAGCAATTTTTTTATCATTTTTAATATAAAAAACAACATTTGTTACCACGGTATTATATTGGAACTTAACACCATGAGATTTAAGGTATTTTACCATTGGTAGAATTAATGACTCATATTGATTGTACTTTGTAAACTTCAAAGCAGATAAGTCTGGTAATCCGCCAATGTGATGAATAAATCTCTGAAGATATAACTTCATTTCCAATGCGCTGTGCCAATCTCTGAAGGCAAACATGGTTCTCCAATATAGCCAAAAATTAGAATTAATAACTTCCTTTGAGAACACATCCGAAATTTTCTTATCATACAAATCTTCATTTCGAGTCATAAAAAGCTTTACAAGCTCTTTGGAAGCTTTTTTACTTAGTCCAAACTTCCCATTAGTATGGGCATCCTTACCTCTGTTTACCGTTGCTCTTATCAAAGAGTAATTAGGGTCTTTTTTATTCAACCAATAATACTCATCTAAAACAGAAACATTCTCTGTTTCAATGGAAGGAATAGATCGGAATAAATCCCACAAACACTCAAAGTGATTTTCCATTTCTCGACCACCACGGATAATAAAACCTTTTTCACTGTTCTTAATACCATCACAGGCTCCTCCTGAGATACTAAGTTCTTCTAGAATATAAATATTTTCACCTTTCATTTGACCATCACGTATTAAAAAACATGCAGCTGCCAGGGAAGCTAAACCTGCTCCAACTAAATATGCAGATTTTTTGTCCACATCAACTGGTTTTAAAGGGCGTGCAAATGCTTCATAATTTCCATTACTATAATACATTGAAAATACCTCCTACACATTACCATATGACCAAATTGTATAGAATTATTCTAAAGATAATAAACAAAAAACTATTTACATAATCATGGCTATATTTAATGATAAAAAACATTAGGCATATGAAAGAAAATAACAAGTCAAAGATGTTAGTATATTTTGTGTCAGACAAGGAAACAGGTTCCGCTGATAGTTGTTCTATCAAAGGGTTCTGTTGACGCAGTATGACGCAAAATAGACTAACATACTGACTTGTTATTTTTTTGAATATGCCTTATTCTGTTGTAATGTCATTTGTTCTGAAAGCACTTTGACTTCCTTATATTTTTTCAAATCTGTATAAAGCTCTCCAAGATAAGGATTTCTCTTAGTTTTAACTCCTTTGTAAATCATATAAATAAATACTGCTATATTTGAAACTAATGCTGCAAAGCTAAATGCAAATAGTGCTACTGTATTATAGGATGAGGAAACTGCAAAGGCACCTTTATCAATGAATAATGGAAATGTCTGTGCAAACATACACCATATTGCCAGTGTTTGTGCACGATGTTGTAGCCATGCTCCTTTTCCCACAGTAAATGCACAAAGGGTTGGAGCTAATAGTAAAGCAAAACCGCAATACCAAGCATGACCTGGAAGGCAGTTATATGTGTAAGCAAAATTCCATAAATCATAAGCTATTATCCAAAACCATAGCATATCAGGCCACAGCATATCTTTACTGCCATCTTTAGCAGTACATTTTTTTATGCAAATTCCAAACCATCCCGTTATAGTTATTATGTTCAAAATACCTGCTATACCATTCATGAAATTCCATGGACCACCAAGTACATACATTGCTTCATCTATTAAATTTCCTCCAGCTGGATATTGAATACCAACTTGAAAATCACGTATTACTGCCTCTACAATATTAATAGTAAGGATAAGTGGTGGGAAACATAAAGCCCATTTTTTATCAGATAACCTCCATTGTTTACCTGTGAACTTATTTTTAAATTTAACATGTCTTATGCACCAAAAACCTATACATCCAGCTGTAGAAGAATACACCTTTGCCAAATGAAACCAGTCTGTATACGTTGTATCTTTTAATACTGTAAACCATAATATTGATAATGTTATAGGTAAAATAACAAAACAGAAAAAGCCAACATATTTCCATCTACGGGCTACTTCATTAAGACCAAAGAGCGCTGCAAAAACAATTATCCAAACACCCCATACACTTAATGCTGATGCGCCATTGGTGTAATTAAAAACAAACATGTCTTAACCTCCTTAACATAAACTTTTAGTATTCTATAATATCTATTTTACAATTTTTTACATAACATCTTCAATAGACAAAAAAAAGAAAGTGTCTATTTTGAACACTTTCTCTTTTCTTTAAAAATTATTTTTTTATTTCTTCCTTTACAAAGACAGCCACAGAGCGAGGAATACTTCCTGTTATCATGATCAAAAGCTTTTTTAGGATAATTTCTGGTTCCTCTTTCATTCCTTCACTTACCCAGTCTATCATAAGTCCATTAAACACATGTCTATAAAAGTTAACAATGAAATTTTTATCCTTTTTCTTTAATTTTACTCCCATTTTTTCAACACACTCTTCAACCACATCATTCAACAGCCTGTTAGAAAGATTAGTAATGTAGCTATTGGCTTCAGGCCAATAAGAAGATTTATATACATGTAAAATCATTTTGGAATTTTTCTTCATATAATTCATTGTAGCCAGGAACCCGCCGCTCCAGGTTTCAAAGGTTCTGTTTTGTGCAATCTCTATTGATAATTCCTCAAAAAATATGAATTTAAAAACATCCATAATATCAGTAAAGTGATTATAAAAAGTCTGTCTGTTTACATCACAATGTTCACAAACTCTCTTCACTGTAATCTTGTCTATAGATTTCTTGTTTAATAATTGTTTAAATGAATCAATTATTGCAGATTTAGCATTCTGTCTCACAATCTTCTCCTCTAATACAAAAATACTAATTCTTTATTATTCATGACCACACATAAAAAGAGTGGCATGAATACTTCACAATATATATTACTCTTGTAAACTTATTTTATGCTTTTAAATTTTTATCCAGCATCCTTTATATCTCCTCTTAATTATATTTCTCTTATATTTATAATACCACCAATGATTATTAACATAAATTGTTACAATTGCTTTACATTTTGATAATTTTATAAATTATTTTGTACCAAAATAATAAAGCAACATGGGACTTATTGGCAATTTTAACTAGTATATCATCTGATACAAATAATACATTTAAATGCTAAAGGTATACTATAAATTTGTTACTAAAAAATCATGCATTTATGCTATAATAAGCCTAACATATAAATTTAGGACTATTTCATATAAAAAGAAAAGGTGAATACTATTGAACAGTGTAACTTGTGAACGTAGAATATATGATTATAAACTTAATACACATGCTCATTCTTATGCACAATTAATTTTACCCATTCATGGTATGCTTTATATAGAAACTAATTATAAAAATTTAACACTAGAAGATAACCACTTATTCTTTCTTCCTCCAGATTGTAAACACAGCTTTAGAGCCAACAAAAGTAATGAATTTTTGGTTTTAGACATTTATAGCAGTATAATTAACAAATCTGATATGGAAAAACTAATTGGTGGAAAGGAAATCTTATTTGATGATAAATGGAAAGCCATAAGATATTTGCTTTTAAATGAAGCTAATAATAAAAAAAGTTCTAATTCCATTACCAACCTATTCCTCTACTGTTATGATTTTATTGCAAATGAAAGTGTACCTGATTCTATAAAATATATAAATGAACATTTCACCGAAAATATAGATTTGAAAAAATTAGCCAGCATTGAACATTATAATATCAGTTACTATACCGAATGGTTTAAAAATAAAATGAAGATTTCACCTATTGAATATATACAAAATTTAAGAATAAAAAAAGCAAAAGAACTCCTTTTAAATTCAAACTTAACAATTTTACAAATTTCACAAATTGTAGGTTATGAACACAATTCATCCTTTACTAGAGTATTTAAGTATTTAGAAAAAATGACCCCTGCCAAGTTCAGAAAAAATCAAAAAATAAGCTAAAAATTAACTAGATTTTAGAAAAGACTTATATCACTAAATAGCTATAATAATATGTATAGGAACTATGTTTGATAGTTCTTTATTTTTTATTGGTTAAGGGGATGAAAGAGGTTATTAGTATATCTTATATATTTGGGTTTAAGCCTTAGGCAGTAGATAGACAATTTGCTACATTTAACTCCCTTCATATCTTTAATTTATGTTTCAATTTTTGGGGATGCGGAAATATTAATAAGTGCAGTAGTAGGAATTTTTTTTTGGTTCTATCCCAATATATTAAAATTAATAAGTTTAAGGAGTTTGATTACATTATGGTAGATATTACAATTTGCGAAGAATTAAAGAAAATTTGTCCTGAAATAACACTAGGCTGTATTCAAGCATGTGTAGATGTAGAAAACAGCGGTGAAATTTTATTGAAAGAAATTAACGATTATTGTGAAGTATTAAAGAATGAAATACAAATAGAAGATTTAGCATCATCACCTAGGATTAAAGAAGGAAGAGATGTTTATAAAAAGCTAGGTAAAGTGCCTAGTAAGTATAGGATGTCTTCAGAAGCATTAATAAGAAGAATTCTGCAGGGAAAAGGAATTTATAAAGTTAACAATATAGTGGACATTAATAATTTAATATCATTGAAATCTAAGTTTCCTGTGGGTTCATATAATATTAAAAATCTTCATTCACCAATTTCCTTAATTATAGGTAAAGAAGGAGAACAATATAAAGGCATTGGTAAGGAAAATATAAACATAGAGAATCTTCCTGTATTATCTGATTTTATTGGTAACTTTGGAAGTCCTACAAGTGATTCAAAAAGAGCTATGATAGTAAATAATGTAAGTGAAATTTTAATGTGCATTTTTTCTTTTAGTGGTAAGACTGATATTGAAGAATACTTAGAATACGGTAAACAACTTTTAGAAAGATATGCTAGTGGAAGAGATATTGAACTTAAATTAATTAAGTAATATTTCAAAATATATAAAATCTATGCTACTAATAACATAAATTATTATTAAGGCATCTAAAAGAAAATAACAAGTCCAATATGTGATGGATATTTTTTGTAATACAAGACGACATGTTCTGCAGAAGCTTAAGCTATCTAAGGGGTCTATCGACACAGTATTACAAAAATAGATTAACATCTGTCCTTATTATTTTTTTGAAGATGCCTAAAGCATGTGATTTAAACCTTAACCTTCAATAATCATTTCATTTGTAGTTACAATTCTATATATCTCTGGTCCCAGCACACGGCACATTAATCTTTCGAATTTGGCGTCTAGCATAAAAGAAAATGCCTACCTGTCCGATTCCCGCCAACGCCCAAGTGACAGGGTAGCAGGCAAAAAGCATGACCTCTGTAGGATACCATTTAAAAATTGTAGCCAGCCAAAGAATTCGCATAAGACAGGCACCTACTAGTGTGGAAATCATAGGCGATATAGAATAACCCATGGCACGGGTTAACCCTGGATACACATTCATCATGCCGCAGGTAAAGAATGCAACCATCATGATATTAATACGCAGCATACCAAGCTTAATGACCTCTGGATCAGAGGTAAAAATACCAAGCAGTTGTTTTCCAAAAATTACTGTGGCACCACCTAGAAGAATCCATGTGGCAAAAATTAATATTGTACACACTTTTGCAATGGTGTCAATTCGATTATATTTTTTTGCCCCTATGTTCTGTCCGGTAAAAGAAATTGCTGCATTATAATAAGCATTCATTGTAGTGCCTATATAATTTTCAACATTGTTTGCTGCTGCACTAGCAGCTACCATAGTGGATCCAAAAGAATTAACTGCTGACTGGATCAGCACATTTGAAATAGAGAACAATAATCCCTGCATTCCCGCTGGCAAACCAATCTTCACAATGTCTTTTAGCTTATGTTTATCAATATGCATTTTGCGTGGTATGAAACGTATAGCTCCCTCACATCTGTATAAACACATCATAATAAGCAGCACCGAGATATACTCGGAAATAACTGTAGCAAATGCCACGCCAGCTACTCCCATATGCAGTACAATTACAAAAAAAAGATTAAATGCCACGTGTAATATACCAGCAATAATAAGATAGTACATTGGACGACGGCTATCACCAACAGCACGCAAGATAGCTGCTGCAAAATTGTATACCATGTTAGCAGGCGTACTTACAAAGTAGATTTGCATATATATTACGGACAACCCGATAATATCCTCTGGCGTGCCCATCATCTTCAGCAAAGGCTTACAAAGTATGATACCTATCACCATGACAATCAATCCACCAATAATGCTAATGGCAATAGATGTATGAACAGATCGACTTACAGCATCTGGCCGATCTGCACCACAATCCCTAGCTACAACAACGGTGGTACCTACGGACAATCCCATAAATAAGGTTATAATAAGATTAATGAGTGAACCTGTAGCCCCCACCGCAGCCAATGCCTTGCTGCCTGAAAAATGCCCTACTACCACCATATCAGCAGTATTGAATAATAGTTGCAAGATATACATTGCCATAATGGGCAAAGCAAAAATAAATATCTTCTTAAACAACGGACCATTACACATATCTATGTTACGATTTTGAGAACTCATTATGACATTCGCTTCCTTTACACTTATGGTTTTGAGCTAAATTTGTTTATCAAATGGATATACCTTGTATATAAAATAGCTCCTTGATTTTCTCTTGTTTATTTTAATACAAGCTATTTGCTAATACAATACCTGAACTAAATCATTTTAATAATCATCTCATATTTTTAATCTTTCGGAATATGCTTATTATTTAACTAGATATCTTTATTTGCCATGTAAAAAACCGTACTGGATTTCTCCAATACGGTCATTAATTCTTAACTCATCTATTTCTCACCCTTGCGTTAGTTACATTTCTATATCTTTAATCCACTCTTCAGGATGATTCATTGTCCATTGTAATTCCTCTAAAAGCATCTTTATATGATAACCATCAACTGCAGCATGATTAACCGTAATAGATAGAGGCATCATAATTGTACCATTGGTTTCAGTAAATCCACCAGATTCAAAAATTGGTGCATAATAATTTTTTGCATTTTGCAATTGCATTGATAAACTATTAAAACTAAACCAGGGAACACAAGATATGATATAGTTATTAGGAGGTGGTGCTTCCTTTGATAACATAATACCATGACTCTTCCCATATTGTTTCACATCTGAAATGTAATTTTTATAAAATATCTCAAAATCCCCATCATATTCTGTCCAAAGAAATGTTATTGTTTTATCATCTACATGAAATAATGGATAAAAAGGAGTTCGTGAGTCCCAATATCCAAGCACATCATCCTGCATTGTCATAAGAAATTCCTGCTGTCTTCCAATAGCTCTAGTTACCAAATAAAGATATGTAGGGAAAAATTTCAAGCCTTTACTTTTTAATGTGTTCTTAAGAATTGTAACATCCATTGTTACGTTAATAGAATAAATAAGTGTTGATACTGTTTTTGTAAAGTAATTGTATGTGTGTGCTCTTGGCCATGTATCCATGTCAATAGCATGAAAACTTGTATTCATATGCCTATCCCTCTATTTGATTTCAATTAATTTATAATTAAATTATAAGCTCACCTCTTACAATTTATCTAGTTCACAAATAATTCTGTAATAAAGTTGTTCATACTATGAAAAATAAAAGGCGATATTTTTATATCATCTAAATTGATAAAAATACCGCTTTTTTTCTATATTCCGTGTTTTTCTTTTCTGATTATCCTTCTAATACTATACTCAGTAAGATAAAATTGCTCTGCAAGTTCCTTAACAGATACTCCTTGTTTATATCTATTAAAAATCTTTCTATTCCTTTTCTTTAAACTATTTTTTATACCACTATATTCTCCCCAAGCTTTTTTACTATTACTTTTCCTGGGGATGTACAGATAACTCCCATCCACATATTGTTGAATTAATTCAATAATATTCTGTGGCAATATATTTTGTGCTTTTTCATACTTCATACTTCATGCTCCTATCTACATTTAATCTGTAAATATAAAGCAAAGTCTACACAAAAATATTTTAGTCTATCTCAGTCAAAACTCAGCTCCGAACAAGACACTACTTGTATTTTCATGTGGTCTTTGCGCGGAGCCTTGTCTCACAATACATTCTGATACATCTCTCATGCATATTCCCCCCTTATGTGTTACATTCATTCCTATGCTATGGTTCAGTATTCTTCTAATTCTAATACTTTTATGCTATTAGGCATATGAAAGAAAATAGCAAGTCAAATATACTAACATACTGACTTGTTATTTTTTGAATATGCCTTAAGTCACTATCATCTATTAATTCCTCAGTACTTATATTTTAAATTTCTTCAATTTTGCATTCATGTTCTTTTTCCTTTGAATTATAGCATATTGCTACTGCTAAAATTTTCTTATCCTCATTTTCTCTTTTAAATTTCTCCACATATTCTTTTTTCCTTATTTGATCTATTGCAACCTCTGTAGATTCATCCTTTTTAAGTTCAATTATAAGGGCAATATCATTTTTTCTTCTAGGATGAAAAGTAAAATCAGCATAACCTTTTCCTGTTTTCTCCTCACGTTCTACTCTGTAAGTATCTCTAGCAGAAAGATATGCTAAAGTTAAAACACAAGCTAAACTGTTTTCGTCGTTATATTGAAGTATTGGTATTTCAGAATTATGAATATCATGCAGTATTGATTCAACAGTTTTCGTATCACCTTTAACTGTTGCTTTTAACATATTTCTGGAATCTTCTATTATCTCTGAAACATATCCAAATGATTCATCTTGAAGAGCTTTCTCAAACTCCTTCATTAACTCTTTATTAGGTATTTTTAAATATCCATCATGATAAGATAAAAATCCAAGCACTATCATAGCAGAATATATTTCTTCCTTATTTCTTGGTGCTCCTTGACCTGCTCTAAAATCTTCATCAATAGTTATATCAATCTCTTCTCCTGAAACCATTTCTATAACATCATCTCTAATTTCTAGTATGTCATATTTAAGATACTCCGCTACTTCATCCATAGCTCCAGTATTGGTCCAGTAACTTTCACAATAATTATTTTGAAGTGCTTTTACTACAGACCTTGGATTATATATCTTAATTCCTGTTGCAGTAAAATATCCATTATACCAACTTTCAAGCTCTTTAAAATTCATTTTTCCATTCTTGTTGCAGAGTCCCATAACCTCTTCTTCTGTAAAACCAAAATAATCACCAAATCTTCTATCCTTTAAAAATGTATGTTCGTCAAACATATTAAGAGCCGAACCACTAGAATATTTTTTTATAGGTAGAACTCCTGTCATATATGCTAAAGCCACATAAGGCTGATCCTTTAAAAGATTTCTTAAAAATTCTAAAAAATCATTTTGATTTTCTACAAAAAGATTATTAGTAAATATATAATCCCATTCATCAAAAATAAAAATAAATTTATCTTTGGTATCATATAACATGGAGCTTAAATTAAAATAATCATCTGGATTAATATAGTGATACTTTTGGGCTACATCTTTTTTTATGGTATCTCTTATCATCTTAATATAATCATCATAAGTATTTCCGTTTTCAGATATTGCATTAAAAGATATATTGATTACATTATACTTATTTAAATGCTCCTCATAACTATCAGATTTACTTATATTAAGATTATCAAAAATATCTTTAGAATCTACAGCTTTAGAATAGTATGCTCCTAACATATCAGCAACACTAGATTTACCAAATCGTCTTGGTCTTGTGATACATATATAACTATTAGCTGTATTAATGACTTTATTTGTTTTTTCTATTATATTTGATTTATCAACAAAATAATCTGTATTTAATAATCTTTTATAATTTTCAAAGGGTTTATTAGTATTTAAATATAGAGACAACTTATCATCTCCCTTCACATTACTCATTTCCTTTGCTAAACATAATAACTGCAATAATATTATAACATAAGGTAATGAATCCTTTAAATATCATTACCAGATATTTTAGATTCTTCAGCCTTATCCTCTAAGTTACTTGTATTCATTGCTATTTCATCCATTGAGGCTTGAACTGCTTCTGTAATAGCATTTAAGTCTTGGACTCCTTTAGAAATTGTTTCTGTAGCTTCACTAAAAGATTGCATCATTGATGATATTTCCTCAGTAGCAAAAAATTAAGAATAATTAATCATATTTTTGAAAATGGGCATACTTTTCTACAGGTGTAACATGAATATATATTCCCTCCACCAGTTGTTGCTGTAACACATGCTTGTCTGCATCTTTTTTGATCTATTGTAATACCATCTAATGCACATTGAGGACATGATTTTAGACAAATATTACAGCCTTCAATGCATAAGTTAGGTACTAAAGCATCTGAAGTTAATTCCATATTTGTAATTACTGCTCCAAGATAAAGTCTATTACCGTATTTTTCATTTATTAACAAGGTATTTTTACCAATGCAGCCTATGCCACATGCTTGAGCTGCATGTTTTAGTGATAATATTCCTCTACCATGTTTATTTTCAGAATCCCAATATTCATAAGGTTCATCTGCTGGAATAGGAATTGCTTTGTAACCTTGTGATTCAATATAAAAAGTAAGCTTAATAGAAATATCATCTAACAATTGAATTATTTTATTTTTTACAAGTGTATAAGGTGCTTTAGTATTTGCATCAAACAAGCTTGCTGAAAAATGCTTTCCAATTGATATAACTGACTTTGCTTCAGAATAAATATCTAGTGGATGAAAGCCTTTTGGAGCATCATTAAATCTATTTATACTTCCCATGCCACATACATCAGCCCCTAATGAATAAGTCATATCTTTAATATAATTGGTGTCCATAAATTATATTTAGTGAGAATACATTATAGGTACTAAACTCCCACTAAAACTCACTCCCTTTCTTTTGCATCAATTAATTTTACTATCCTATAAAAATTAACTTGAACTGCATTTTATACTAGAGTATCATAAAAAACATATATTGATAATCAGATTATTTAAATCAATTTAATCGATCTTTACGATTGGTGGTGTTTTTTGGGATGTTAAACAACTTCAAACATTTATTGTATTAACAAGATTACTTAATTTTAGAGCAGCAGCTGAAGAACTTAATTATTCTCAGTCAACTGTTTCAGATCATATAAGAAATTTAGAACAAGAACTTGGCGTAAAGCTTTTTGAACGACTTGGCAAAAAAGTATTTTTAAATGCAGAAGGTAAAAAATTAATTGCTCCAGCACAAAAAATGATTCAAGATGCTGAAGAAATACATGAATTATTCAATAAAGGTGAAAAGGTTCAGGGCAGCTTAAGAATAGGAGCTTCAGAAACGTTATGTGCCTTTTGGCTTCCACCACTACTTAAAGAATATAGCAAAATTTACCCTAAGGTTCGGATAACACTGAAGATGGCAGATTGTCTTGACTTCCATGAACTATTGGAGAAAAATATCATTGATGTTGCATTTAATCTTCATGATGAATCTAAAAGAAAGGATCTTTTTCAAATTGATATTTTTGATGATTCAACTATTTTTGTTGCAACACCAGACCATCCTTTTTCTGATTTGGAGGAAATAACCATAAGCCAATTAGAACACCAATCCTTTATTCTTATTGAGTCTGAAAGTGGTTACAGCATGGAATTGAAAAAAACATTTCAAAAACAAAATGTAAAAGTTGATTCTATTATGGAACTTGGTAGTATAGAAGCAATAAAACAGTGCGTTAAAGAGGGATTAGGTATAAGCTTATTGCCAAGAATAGCTGTTGATAAGGAAATTAAAAATGGCGAACTCATAGCACTTCCAGTAGAAACTAATAATATTTTAATACATGCTAAAATGATATATCATGTAAACAAGTGGATGTCAGCACCACTTAAGGCTTTAAAGGATATTGTGTTATTAAAAACTGAAAAATAAATGTAAATTGTAAAACAACCGCCTATAAGTACCTATTTAAGTAACTTTTAGGCGGTCTTTAATATATATGGTGGAAGCGAAACGCCACCTTTAAATTTAGCTCTATAATATATTCTTAATTCCAAGTTCCCTTTTTTCTCAACATAGTCTGGTGGCATATTTATGTTAACTTTAAACAATTTAAAAAAACCTCCTTTCCTATTTTCAGTATATGTTTGTAATGCTTAAGTGCCACAAAATATATGAACAAAAAACTGAAAATCCTGCATTTTTAGTATTATCAGCTTTTATTACCACATAATCAGTAACTTTTTCTATATTATTTAATTATGTGCTATTATTTTAACAATTTCAAAAATTTTATATAAAATAAATAAGCTTTTTTGATAAAATGTGTTAAAATATATATAATAAAGTTAATGGGCCATCTTATCAATTTCTTTATTTCATACTAAATTTATAAAACTAAACAAGCAGTAAATATTGTATGTAATTCACTAATGTATATCTTAAATTACAAAACATAACGTTTTAAATTATCAGACTTTTTTTAAAATTCTAACACTATCGACGAAAACACTAAAAAAATTACATCATACAGCTAAAATCTAAAAACCTTATTATTACTACAACAGTTTACTTTACAGCATAATTGTAATTAAAAATCATTTCAAAAGGAGGGATTTTATTATGGAAAAAGATAATCAAAATACAAAAAAAAGTAAAATATCTATGAAAGGTTCAAGCTTAAAAACAAAACTTATTGCTACCATAAGCTCCATCATTATTATTATGACTATATTAAGTGCTGTAACTTTTACAATTATGAAAAGTTTAATGTCTAGATTAGATACTATGATTGAAGTAACTGTTAAAGCAAATGAAATTTTTTCTTTAGCTGATGAATCTGTGAGTAATGTTAATCAAGTTGTACTACAAAAAAATGAAAATTCTAAAAATGCGGCTTTCAACAGCTTAAATAAAATAAAAAGTAATATTTCATTTATAAAAAGTAATACTACAAGCTTAGATAGCATGAAATCTGTTGATGTAATGGAAAGGATCATGTCTACTTATGAAGAGACACTACAAAAATTAATAGATGCCAATAAAGCAGGTGATCCAGAAAAAGCTAAAAAGTATTTTGAAAAGATTACATTAATTTCAAGTTCTTCAGATGACAGCATAAGAGAATTGCTTACAAATCAGCTTAATGACCAAAAAACCCAAAGGCTTTCTTTATCTAAAGCTGCAAATATAATGGGAATAGTTACTATAGTTCTTATAATATCCATTAGTATTTTAAGCTTTGCTGTAGCTACTCTTCTTGTAAACAAAATAATAGGTACTATAAAAAAATTAGTAAAATATGCACAAGCTATAGCAGATAATAATTTAGCATTAGAATCTATAGATGTTACCTCCTCCGATGAACTTAGCATTCTGGCAAAATCCTTTAATAAAATGAACAGCAACTTGAAATCTTTAATAAGCAAAATTAATAAGGAAAGTGGTAGTATTACAACTGCAGCATATAATCTTCAAGTAAATACTGGACAAAGTTCAAAGGCTCTAGAACAAGTTGCACTATCAATTCAAGAAGTATCATCTGGCGCACTTGAACAAGCAGAACAATCTGAAAAAACCGCTTTAGTTGTAAACAAATTATTTGAATCGAACAAAAAAATTAACGAAAATGCTCATAAAGTTTTAAATACTTCAAGTGATGCAACAAATGCAGCAGTTTTAGGAAAAGAAAAATTAAAAAAGTTAGTAGAACAAATAAAAGTAATAGAGAACAAAATTATTCCTATACAATCCACCGCAGATTTATTAAAGCAAAGATCTTTAGAAATTAAAAAAATAGTTGATACCATTACTGACATTGCTTCTCAAACTAATTTACTTGCTTTAAATTCTGCTATTGAAGCAGCAAGAGCTGGTGAGAACGGAAAAGGGTTTGCTGTAGTGGCAGAGGAGGTTGGAAAATTAGCGGAAGACTCTGAAAATGCAACAAAAGAAATAGCTAAGATGTTAGCGGATATACAAGTAAAATCAGAAGAACTATCTGCCAATATGTCATCTGGAGTACAAGAGGTTAAAGAAAGTACAGTAATGGCAGAAGAAGCAAGAACTTCATTTAAAGAAATTTTAAGTACTAGCAGTCATGTAGATGAACAAGTGAAAGAAATCACATTAGAAATTGAAAGCATCTTAAAGCAAATTTCTAATGTGGAAGCTATGAGTACAAATATAGCAAGTATTGCAAAAAAATCTTCCAACTCAAGCCATGATGTAGCAGCTGCTGTAGAAGAACAAACAGCCAGTGTAGAAGAAATTTTTTCTACTACAACTATGCTATCCGAAATGTCAAATGAACTAAAGCAGTTAATAGATCAGTTTAAAATATAGGGAGGAAGACTTATGAAAAAATTCAATAAACTTTTAAGTATTTTATCTATATTAATTACTACCTCACTAATATTTACATCATGTGTTACAAAAAAATCAACTGAAGATTTAGTTAAATATAGCAGCAAAAAATATAGAATAGGTTTTGCAATGTCTACTTTTGATGATAACTGGTTAGGTAATTTAATGAATGCTGCAAAAAAAGAAGCAAAAAACTTATCTGATGCTGATGTAATATTTGTAAATGCTAAAAACGATGCTACAAAACAAAAATCTCAAATAATGAATTTAATAGCTCAAAAATGTAATGTTATAATAGTAATTTCAGTTGATACTGATAAATCTGCTGAATACACACAATTAGCTAATGACTCAAATGTTCCAATAATTAGTGTCAATCGTTTTCTCAAGAATCAAAATGATGCTGCATCATATGTTGGTTCAGATTCCATAACAGCAGGTATTATGCAAGGAGAATATGTGGTAAAACAGTTAAATGGTAAGGGTAATGTTGTACTATTAAGAGGTGAAGATACTCAGGAAGCCGCCATTAAAAGAACTGAAGGGGTAAAACAAGTTTTTAAAAATTACCCTGATATAAAAATAGTAGCTGAAGATACTGGTAAATGGCAAAGAACGCTAGGTATGCAAATTACTGAAAACTGGATCAAAAACGACATTAAATTTGATGCTGTTGTATGTAATAATGATGAAATGGCTATAGGTGCTATAATGGCTCTAAAAGAATTTAAAAAACTAGATAATGTGCTTGTTGCAGGCACTGATGCTACACCAGATGCATTAAAATTTATGAAGGAAGGTAGTCTTAAAGTTACAGTATTTCAAAATGCTGAAGGTCAAGGATCTACTGCAATAGACACAGCATATAAAATAGCTAAAGGTGAAAAGGTTAATAAAAATGTATTTATACCTTATGAACTTGTTGTTCCTAATGATGCAGACAAATACTTACAAAAACAAAACGCAAAATAAATGAAGCACCAGCAAATCTGGTGCTTTCTCTTTTAGACCTAGCAACAGAGATTGGAACAGTTTTTGTTGCTACATCACTAAACAATATTAAAATGTAATTTATATGAATTTTTTAATGCTGTACCTTTTGCAGAATGTGCTTTAGTTCCAATATTCAATATATAAGTTTTTCCTGGTGTATAACCTTCTGACGGAGCTGTTACTATAATTGTTTTACTATCTTTTCCTGTTTGAATACCTACACTTACTGGATTGCCATTACTATCTGTAACAGTTATACCCTGTTTAGTTTGATCATCAAATCCCACATCAGCAGTAAATACAAGTGTCCATGTTTTATTCTTGTCTACTGTTTGGTAGTCCGTAAATTTACCTGCATTTTTAGTATTATCCGCTTTTACTACTACATGACAGGAAGCTGTTTTATTTCCATCCTCTGACGTAACTGTAATATCAGCTTCTCCAGGCCACACAGCTGTAATATTTCCACTATCATCCACATTAACAATTGAAGTATTAATAGATTTCCATGTAACTTTTTTATTGCTAGCATTACTTGGAGCTACAGTTGCTGTTAATGTATCTGTTCCTCCCACTAATAAATTATCTAGAGTCTTGCTTATTGTAACTGATGTTGGATGAACTACTGTAGTATCTTGAGGTGAATATACTTTACTACAAGCTGGATAGTTTGAAGCATCCCATTCATGATTTTCAGCTTTCATCTCCTCATCACTTAAGTTAAAGTATGTGTACATTACTCTTCCAGGTTTATCTGGTATTGGGTCATTCCAGGTAACATCTAAATGATACCAATTACCATTTATTTTAACTAAATTCCAAGCATGTGCTTGTCCATCACCTTCACCAGTTATAATTCTAGCCTCAAGTCCAGCTTCAGTTAACATTCTATATGCTAATAGTGCATACCCAGAACATACTGTTTTTCCATTTCCAAACAATGCAGAATAAGCTGAATGTATTGTGAGTGTGGTGTCATAAGCTACATTCTTACAAATGTAATCATTTATTGCTTTCTCTTTTTGAACATCTGTCATATCAGGGGTTATTATTTGTGATAATATTTCATCTACTTTTGACTTTACCTGTGCAGATTGAGAAGTTGTTTCTATATAATCTAGAGTATAATCTGCTGTAAATTGATTAGCTCCTTCTATGTAGGATACTCCGCAGGAACATTGACTTAATAGTTGTTTTTCATAGTCATTTCCTTCAGTGTTTTGTATATCTGTTGTAATATCTACTAATACATTGGGATATCCTGGTAGTGCAGTATCTCCATTATAGACTATTTTTACAGATGTATCGCCATTAATTATTGCATTTGTAAGTACATTCTGAATATCACTTACACTGTATACTTCTACTGCATCTTCAGAAGATGCCTGCATAGTATTATAAGACTTTTCTATTACAGTTTTTTTAACAACATTACCTGAAGATATTGTTCCAGATAAATAATTCTTTTGCAATGTTATTACATCTCTTGATGTAGTTGCGCTATTGTTTTTTAAACCTAAAATGTTATTTGTAATAGTGCTAGCTTGTACCTTTGTATTAATTCCTAATACTCCATAAAAAATCAATATTGCTGACACTATTAATGAAGCTATTTTTCTACCTGGATTTCTTGATAAAGAATTTTTAGTATTCAATTATACATCCCCTCTCATATTCATTTCATATCATAATTATAACTGTTTATCTCACACAAATCCACATATTTCAACACAATCCACACAATTGTTATGTATATAAAAAAGCCTTATTTTTAAATATTAAATTAAGATTTCTCACATATAAAAGTTTAATTTAATATAATAAGTACATTGCTACACAACTTTTTTAAACTCACAAAGTTGAATTAATATTAAAAGTGATGCAGCCTTTACTTAATATAAATCTGCATCACCTTCTATTTAAATATATCCTGAAACACAAAATAAGCTAATTATTTAAGTATCGTCTAAGTCTACTAAGTGCTTCTCTTCTCACCCTAATGGCCTTATAAGTTACATCACAATCAGCTGCAGCTTTGTCTCCCTGCTTAGCTCTTTTAACAAGTTCCTTCATGATAAACATCATCTTTTACTTATTTACCATCATTATGGTAATTTTGTATTCAAAAAGATTATTTCAAAAGATAAAAATAGTCTTTTAAAATACACATGCATGCACTCTGAAAAATCCCTTTTCTATACTATAACTAAATTTTTATATTTACTCAACTTTCGCAGTTTAAAAATGACGTGACTCAACTGCCAGTGACCTAAGAAACTTTCAACTGTATTTCTACTGATATATGTATAGCATATATTATATTTTGTAAAATATGTTATAATAAGTATTATACAAAGTTTTAATCTAATGAACAATAGTATTTAATGACAATTAAAAAAAGAGGGAGAAATTATGGAGGAAAAAATCCAAAAACTTTCAGGTGCAAATATGAACATAGACTTAACGAGTAATGGCAAAGTAGATTGGAAACAAAGTATTTGTCCTTGGAATGAAAAAGAAGGTTTAAATATACATAAATGTGCAGTTAAAGATACTTCAATATGTGAATTTTTTTGTGGTATTGAGTACCTTGATACAGTGATTTGTTGTTTTCCTAATAAAAATCCAAATATACAAGAGTAAAAGGTTTACTCTACATTCTTATATTTAACATTATAGGTGGACAATCCATCTATAACTTTTTTTAGGATACATTTCAACATTATATTAAAATATAATCTAAGATTAAATACAGTTTTGATTTTAACTTTTATGTAGTGATATATGGTACCAAAAATAATATACTAAATTCTATTAATATAAAGTTAGGAATATAGTGTAGGGAGTGAGGATGAAATATGCATAATCTCATATCTGCGTTTCCGTTATATAACTTTTTGAAATATTGCAATACCAATCCCAACGAAAAAATTATTCTCGACTGTGGTGCTGGTGGCAGTAATCCACCACTCTCTTTATTTTATGAATTTGGATATAAAACTTATGGAATTGAAATATGTGAAGAACAATTGGAAAGTGCAAATTTATTCTGTGATAACCATAATACAGATTTAAATATTATCCAAGGTGATATAAAAAAAATTCCATTTGATAATGAATTTTTTAGTTTCTTATTTTCATATAATACATCTGTACATATGAAAAAAAGTGACTTTTCACTTGCGTTATTGGAGTTTTACCGAGTATTAAAATATGGAGGACTATGCTATGTGAATTTTTTAAGTGAAGAATGTGATTCATATGGTAAAGGGAAACAGGTAGGTGAAGGAGAGTTCGTAGATATTAATGATAATACGGAAGTGTTTTATTGTCATTATAGCGATAATGAAATTGAACAACATTTTGATAAATTTGAAATTATCTATAAGGAAAAGCGAATAGTTCAAAGAAAGATAGATAATGAAGACTATATATCGGCTTATTATGATTATATTTTAATGAAAAAGTAACCATTAATCATCATTAGCAATATTGAATTTTTACTACTGATTTTGACGAAACGCCTTCTACTACTCTAAATTCTTTGGGAAGGGGATAATAAAAATAGAAATTAATAATAAAATAATTTATTCTAATGGTAACTATAAAGCCACTAACAATAGAGATATTCTTTTGCATAAACATGATGTAAAATCCATGGTTATGCAAAAAAACTATACCTAATAGTAAAATAAAACTTAAATATTAAGAAAAGTATATATCAGACAACTCAATTTGAGCCTTTTCCTTTCTATTATTTAAATTATTGGTTTCCTGTTTATCTGCATTAGATTTATTTTTAATAAGCTTTAAAGGCAATTTAACTATGAACTCACTGCCAAAACCTAATTTACTTTTTACACTAACTTCTCCACCATGCATCTTTACAAGTGACTTTACAATTGATAGTCCAATACCACTACCTTCAACATTTCTTCTTAGTGAAGCATCTACCTGTGTAAAAGTATCAAAAATTTTCTCAAGCATATCATGTGGAATACCTGTTCCAGTATCTTTCACTGAAATCAATATATTAGAATCTTCATCATATATATTTACATATATTTTTCCTCCTCTATCAGTAAACTTGATAGCATTGGATAATAAATTTAACATAATTCTTTCAACTTTTTCCTCATCAATTGCAATTATTTTTTCTTCTATTTGAGTATCAAAAACTATATTAATATTCTTTAACCTTGCATATTCAACTATTGATAATGTAATATCTTCAACAATTTTAACAACATTATTGTTTTTTAATTTCAAATTAAAGAAACCTAATTCTATTTTATTCATATCTATTAGATTATTAACAAGTCTAATCAATCTAAAACAATTTTGCTTCATTACTTTTGAATATTTTGAAAACATCTCATCAGTATTTGCAGATGAACTGTCCTTATGAAAACTTTCTAATAACTGTAATGAACTATATATAATATTAATTGGTGTTTTTAATTCGTGTGATACAGTTGAAAAAAGTTGAGTCTTTAAGTTATTATATTCATTAGATTCTTCCAGCTGTAAATTTTTCTTTATTACTTCTTTCTCTAAGCTTTTGGAATTTCTCTTAAGCTTCAATTCTTCATAACCTATTTGAGAAAGTTCATTTGCAACTATAAATAATAGTTCTGCAGCAGCCTTTAATCTTTCTTCTGAAATAATTTTAATTTTCTTCAATGATCCAACTAACTTTTGTGGATCTATTCCCATTTCTTCTGCTATTTTTATATATGTTAATTCATCAGGTTTCTTTGTTAAAACCTGACCACCTAAGATAGTTCCTATTTGTTTACCTTCTATTAAAATAGGTGCTGCAAAATCAATTAGACCACCATGACATGTATAAATATAAGGCCTACCTGTCCTATAAGCCTCCTCTCCACCTCTCCTGTGGAACTTTGCACACCTTCTATCTCCTATATCAGTAGCATGTATAAAATCATTGCAAAAACTTGTATAAAGACTTGTCTTAGTTACTGGATTTCCTACTCTATCCACAATTATACTTGCAATTCCCATACTTTTAGCATAGTTATCTTGAAACTTTTGTAAAACCTCAATATCAATTACATCTTTTATTTCAATTGAATCTATATCAATATCATAATCATTTTTTTTAATCATATTTTTTAGTCTACCCCCAATATTTTGATAATTATTGTATGGCATTAAAATCTTTATATGTATGTATAAATTTCTACAAAAAAGTTTCAATTCCTCTAATAACTTATAATTTATTCAAAATTTAGTTGATATAGACCAATTTTTTGAACAACTTTTTTACAAAAAACCTGTACAAGATTCTTTTCTTATACAGGTTAACTTTATTCCTTGACTTTCATTCGTAATAATCTAACATATAAAAAGACTCTATTCCCCGATTAACATATCAAACAATAGCAGCCCTACTTTTTTTGTCCTGATACATACTACATATTTACAAATTCCCAAAAGCAATGAATATCTTAATGAGAACATGCCTGCTTTGTAAGCTTGCTGGTGCTTTTTTTCCCCAGAATACTAAATAATACTCCCCCAACAATGAGAACTGCACCAAAAATAAAATTCATATTAATATGCTCTCCTAAAAACATCACACCAAATATAACTGATACCATTGGTTGTACTGGATAAAACAATGAACATGTTCCTGCCTCTATTATAGATAAACTTTTATTCCACAATACATAGGCTAAAGCAGTGCAAACAATACCCATATAAATCAATGAAAGTATAACTGACCAGTTAAATTGCACATTAGGAGTAACTATAAGCTCACCTATTGAAATTGGTAAAGTACATAAAGTTGCAATAAACATACTGTATGTAGTAATCTGCAGTGCACCATACTTTTGAGTAATTCGTCTAACCATAACAGACACAAGTGACCATAAAATCACAGAAAAAATGGAAAATAAAATTCCTAATGCCTGTCCATTTCCTCTTACATCCCCAATGGTAATGTATACACCAAGCATTGCTAAAACAACACAAAATACTTTCTTAATGGTTAATCTCTCCTTAAGAATAACTGCTGCAAAAAACATCATAGTAATTGGATTCATAGCATTAATTAAAGAAGCTATAGATGCATTAGACAATTTTATTCCTATAAGTTGAGCACCTACCGATAAGAAATATCCTGCAAAACCTACCAAAAAAATATATTTTAAGTCCTCACGTTCTATTTTTTTTGCTTTGCTTTTTTTATTCATAAAAAACAAAGTAATTCCCGCAATAAAATATCTCAAAAAAAGTACTGTAACTACAGGAACTTTTCCCAGTACAAACTTACTGACTACATATAAGCTACCCCAAGCACAAAAAGTTATTATTAGATATACATAAGCTGTCTTTTTATTTGTCATTTTTTATCCTTAGTAAAAGATGTAAGTATTAGCTGTCACCTTTACTAAAATTCCCTCCTTTATATTATATGAATTCATATAATTCTTTTTTATTTGCATAGTTGACTTGTTTATTATAAGATAAAATAAAATCATATTCTTTGCATTTATTGCATAATTTATTGCTTTTATTGACTTATATACCTAGGAGGAAAGACAAAAATGTTAGACTTGTATTATAAAGACATAAAAAAACATATTCATTTCATGCACATTCCTGTAAAATTTCGTTATACAGAATTTCATCTTCACAATTACTTTGAAATATATTTTTTTATTAACGGAAATGCAAAATATTTTATTGAAAAAAAAGTTTATTCCTTGAACCACGGTGATTTACTTATAACAAATAATAATGAAATTCATAAATCAGTAGTTGTGCCTGGTGAGATTTACGATGTAATTTCAATGCAAGTAAATCCATCTCTTATTAAAATTCTTAGTTCTCCTAAGTACAATTTACTTAACTGTTTTATAAACAGACCTCATGGTGAAAATAATAAAATCTTTTTTGAAGAAAAACAACTAAAAAAAGTAATAGATATATTTAAAAAAATTGAAGACACTTATACCAGTGAAGTTTTAGGATTTGAAATTTTGCTTACTGCATATTTAATGGAATTGCTTATGATTATAAACAATAATTTTGATGAAAATATTCAAAATAAAGAAATTTCAACTACCCCTGATATGCTTACTCCCATTTTAGAATACATAGATTTTAATCTAAATAGTAATCTTTCACTGGAAACTTTAGAAAATAAATTTAACATTAATCGTTTTTATTTAAGCCGTCTGTTTAAAAAAACTTTTGGTAGCACACTTCATGAATATATTTTATTTAAAAGGTTATCTATGGCTAAAAGATTACTTCAAACCGGAAAAAACGTTACTGAAGCCTGTGAGTTAAGTGGATTTAATGATTATTTTCACTTTATAAGGATTTTTAAAAAGTATGTAGGAACCCCACCAGGTAAATTTAAAAAGAACAGCATACATAAATTTTAACTGCCTGCAAATAGCTATTTATATTCAGTTGTCAAATCCTACTATAGTGCTATAATAATATTAATTTAAATTATGGGGGAGATGTAATGATGAACGATGTAAATAAAGAATTAGAACTACTTTATTCTGATGCTAAAAAAGATCCTTTGCTAAAAGAGAGGCTTCTTGCAACTCGTTCAGCAGATGATCCTATGGATGCCTTCTGTAAAATAGCCTGCGAAGTAGGACATTCTATAACTGTTGGGGATCTTTTCGCAATTGGACAAGAATTTAGTGACAACCAATGCAAAAGCACAAATGGTGGAAATCCCTACCCATATGACTCATTTGAAGACACATATGAAACATTTCTCGCTTCTTTATAACCTTAAGATTAAATTTTATAAACTAACTAAAGTGTACCTATGACAATTCTCAATGGGTACACTTTATTTTTTAAAATATTAAATTGTTATTATGCTTACAAAAGCTTTTAAATCATTTTTACATTCTTCCAAACTAATAGTTATATACTCAATTTTCACAAATACAAAACTTTAACTTAATATAATAAGTTTAATCTTAACAATTTATTTAACAAAAATACCTTGAAAAGAGTTTAGATTTTCTAAAAAAATATTTTCTCTTTGTGGATATGAGACTATATCAAAAGTGGAGGTTAATATAAATATGCTAAAGCTTAATACAGAAAGGTTACTTATCTTACCTTTAGATGAATATAATCTTAGACTTTCAATAGATGATTTTAATAAAATGGAAAAAAATTTAGGTTTAACTATTACCGATAAAAACATTGGTTATAGAGAAAAAAATGTTTTTAAAATAAGATTAAATAGTGTAAAAAATAATCCTATGAATTACATGTGGTATACAACTTGGATTATAATTTTAAAGTCAGAAAATCGAATTGTTGGTCACATAATGCTAAAGGGGTATCCTAACGAAAATGGAGAAGTTATAATAGGATATTATTCGCAAGATGAATATAGATGTAAAGGACATATGACTGAAGCATTAAGAAGGCTTACTCAATGGGCATTTTTGAATTCTGATGTAAAATGTATAATTGCAGATACATTAAAAAACAATATACCATCACAGAAGGTATTACAGAAAATTGGAATGGTATTTTATATGGAAGATGATGAATGTTTTTGGTGGAAATTAGAACGGTAAGTACATCACTAACTTCTTTTATTTAAAATTATAGGTGGATAATTTCCACCTATAATTTTTTTAGACCACATTTTAACACTATATTAAAATTATCAAGAGTAAATTTTGAAAAAGCTTAAAAAATCTTAACTTCGAAATATTATATATGTATGGTATGGATATTAACAAAGTGCAGTGAAAGTTTTGATTTTAACTTTAATTATACGTATTAATGTTGATAATTTTATAATTTAGGTTTTAAAAATTAAGGCAAAGCCTGATGTTCTAATATAATAAAGTTAATTTCAATTTAGTAGTATAAATCTAATTTCAAAACACATAAATTCTTGATTCTAAAAGATTTGAAAAATAGGTAATTAATATATACCATATGTTATATTTTGTAAATCATGTTATAATAAGTACTATCCAAAACTATAATCAGATGAACACTAGTAAATTATTATGTCTTTCTTTTCTTATCAAGTCTATCAATTTTAAATGGGCTAAACCGCTATGAAAGCGGTGGCAAAAGCCCGTATAAATCAAGCTTTAGGTAAAAAAATAAGATGGTACTATTTTTCAATAATATACCACTTCACTTATATGTATCACTTTTTATGATTGTGAAATAAACATTCAAGAGTTATATTTGAGTTTACTAAGTATATCAAATATTAATACATTGTACGGATATCCTTAAGGCATAGTTATCATAGCCGTGCATTGCCAATTCATCAAGCATGGTGTCTTCGTAAAAAAAATCCCCGAGCTGATAACCTTTGCTTCTTACATCTACGGCAAGTTTTTGATAGCTATGATACGCATTGCGGAATCCGCTGGTATGGTAAATTACCGCATAAGTACCAGCAGGTTTTATAGAAATATTAGAAATACCCTTTTTATTTAGAATTCTGGTATAAATCTGGGCATAGCCGTAAACCTCTGGACCGGGCATATTATTAGTTCTTATGATGCCGCTTACCGGGTAAGGGCTATATATTCCAAGGCTGTGACAATAATTCATGTGCTCGATAAATGCGGTGGTTATTTCGCCGATTTCAGGCTCACCATGATACTCTGAAAAAATATAATACTCTTCCGGTAAAGTAACATAAGAAACAGAGCCTTCATAAGCATTCATGCTTTCAAGTACAATCTCAGATTTAGCAGCGAGATACTTCTTAAGGTAAGAGAGTCTTTCTATCTTTATTTGAGCCTCCTTTTGTTTTTTTTCAAGTAACTCAAGTAAATTCTGAGGATTTCTATTTTCAAGATATGTTTTAATATCATTTAGAGGCATATCCATTTCCTTTAGAATGGAAATTCCGCCAAAAACTTCGAGTTGCTTGTAGGAATAATATCGATAGCCGTTATCTGCTACAATCTCAGGGGAAAAGAGTCCGATTCTATCATAGTGAAACAGTGTCTGTTTATTTACGCTGCATAGCTTAGCAAATTCTCCTGTTGTAAAATAACAATATCTTCCATCATTCTCATTCTTCATAGTATCATCCCTTTATATATTAAATTTGCCTGAAAAGACTATTGACTATATGGTTACTATATAGTTTACTATTATTTTAAGAAAAATAAAATATCAAATGAATTATGAAAGGAATGAAAATTATGGGACAATATCAAATTGTATATGAGGCTTTGGAAAGAATGGGTATTACTTATGACCTTGTTGAGCACCCACCAGCATTAACAACAGAAGAAGCAGACAGTTATATTGTAGGTAAAGAAGGTGTCCGTACAAAGAGCCTTTTTTTATGCAATAGAAAAAAAACTGCATATTATTTAGTCATCATGGATGATACAAAGCGTTTGAATATGAAAAAACTTGGCGAAATTATCAATGAAAAGAGTATGAGCTTTTGCTCGCCTGAAAAATTAATGAAAAAAATGTCATTGCCTCCTGGTATTGTATCATTATTTGGATTGCTTAACAACTCAGAACATGACATAAAGGTATGCCTTGATAAAGAAATGCTTTCAGAAAAATATATGAGTTTTCATGCTAATGACAACACTAAAACCATTTTTATTTCTACAGACGATATGTACAAATTTATAACAACATTAGATTATGAATATTCTATTATCGACCTGTAAAAAGGTCAGATAATTAACTTTACTGGGGGTATTGTATGTTCTATGTGTAGTTTTGCTCATACATAATTGAGTTACAATTGCACTTATTGAAAATTTAAGGTCTGGCACATTAAAAGAATTTTTTATTCTTCCATTTACAAATATCGATTTTCTTATAGCGGTTTTCTATTTAAGTATAGGCTGTTCTGTAGTTGATTTTCTTCTCTATAATTTGGCAATATCATATATAGGTACAAATAAGTCTGCTTCTTTTGTAGGCATTTCTACCATTGTTACGGTAATAGCAGGAATAATTATATTGAAATAAAAATTTACTATACTTCAAATCATTGGTACAGTATTAGTGATTGGTGGAGTTTACTTGGCAAATGTTATTCATGAAAGTAGCAAATCGGAAGAAGATAATTGTTTTAAAGAAATAGTAGAGAAATGATAGAATATATCGTAATATTCTTATATTACGAATTATGGGTAGGTAATTCCATCTATGATTTTGTGCGAATCGCTTACTCCTCTGACAAAAGGAAGTGGAGTTTCATTACTCTAAAAATACCGTAATTTTTGCCAGGACGGCAAAAGCTCCGAAAGCGACAGGACGTCGCATTTGAGGAGGTAGACATTTTTTAATATCTCAGGCATTAGAACTTCTTAAATGAAGCGAGTGTTCCTGCACAACATATATCAGCCGGAATACAGCTTAACGTTTCTTCGTTTACTGGCAGTTGCTTAGGAATATTTTTAAACTGCTGTATATTTATATCTTAAATTGCTGAACTATATTATTAAGCTCCTGTGCAAGTTCAGCTTGACTTTGAGCAGACTTTGAAACATCACTAATTACTAAAGTCATTTCGTGTATATTACCTAATATTTCTTCAGAACCTGCTGCAGATTCTTGAGCCGTAGCAGATACATTTTGAATAGCCCCACTTACCTGTTCTACTACCTCACTCATTTGTTTAGATAATATAGCAATTTTTTCAGACATATTACTAACAAACTCAGCATCTGTTTCATACTGAATACCTGTATCCATAAGCAGCTGGTAACTTGGCTTAACATCATTTGCTATGTAATCTAGTGCCTCATGACTGCTTTGTGAAAGATTACTAAATGCATTTTGTATCTGTACTACCATAGTCTGTATATTCGTAACTGCTTCAGCAGATTGTTCTGCAAGTTCTCTAACTTCGTCAGCTACTACTGCAAACCCTTTTCCATGTTCTCCTGCTCTTGCTGCTTCAATTGCAGCATTTAAAGCAAGAAGATTGGTTTGAGATGCAATACTTCCTATAGAATCAGCCATTATTTTCACTTCCTGAACTACTTCACCCTCTTCAATTGCTTTTATAATATTAGAACGTTTTTCTTCATAAATTAAGTTTCCAGCTTCAATATTTTTTGATGCTTTTGATTTTATATCAATAGCACGATTTCTAATCTCCTTTACAGAAATAGCTGCATCACTGGATTATTTTGCCAATTTATTTGTAGTTTCATCAATTTCTTGTGTTGAAACACTTACTTTTTCAGTAACTGTACTTAAATCTTGAGCACCTTTAGCAATTTGTTCTGTTGATCTATTAACTAAATCCATCTTTGATGAAATCTCCTGGGTTGTAGCAGATAATTCTTCACTAGACGCACTAATTTCCCCAGCACTATAAGTTATTTGTGATATTAAATTTCTTACACCGTTAACTGCTTTATTTAGTGATTCAGCTAAACTTCCTATTTCATCTTTAGAATTAATGTTTATAGATTTAGTTAAATCTCCATTTCCTACTGCTTCTGCAAAAACTAATACCTGTCTTATTCTATTAGAGATTACTGAAGCTATTATAAATCCAAGAATAATTGCTATGATAAGTCCAAAAATACTTGCTGCACCCACAACATAAAAAGAATTTTTATACAATTTATTATTGCTTTTGTTCCTATTACTTGCTTCATCATCAGTTATTTGTATTAATTTATCAAGTGAAGTAGTCAATTTATCTCTAATGGCTGCACTTTTTTTACTTGCTACCATAGCATCATCATATTTTTGATTTGAAACAAGATTTATTACATTGCCAGAAGCTTCTCTATAATCTTTTAAATCTTTTTGAAATTGTGCATATATACCTTTTTCTGTAGAATTTAGTCCATGTTCCTCATATTCTTTTAGCATCTTATTATTTTGTTCTCTATACTTACTTAGTTCATCTTGAGTTTCCTTAACTTTATTAAAATCCCTAGATTCAACAAGATTTATTATTAACAAACGTCCATGTAAAGAATTTGAGTTTACCTGTTGAAGATCTTTTAATATTTCTAAATCATCATTGTACATAAGAGAAGAATTTGAATTTATCTTCCCCATATTTAGTACCCCAATCCCTCCAACAATACCTACAAATAATGATACTAAAATAAAGCTAGATATAATCTTCTGTTTCATTTTTAAATTATTAAACCACATCATATTGAGTTGCCTCCTACTTAAAATGTTTTTAGATAATTAAATACAGCTGCTTGATCTGCAGCAGCAACTTACACATAATACTAAATTTTTTATAATATTTTATTTGAATTTTTACCTCCTTATCTTTATACTTTACTGATTTTTCTTAACTTAATTATATTAATATTTTTTACATTTTTATATATTATTTTTTATATAGTTTTACGGTAAATAGTTGATTTTATTATATTAATTTCAAAAATATCCATTTCTATCATAATAAAAAAGACTGCCCCTCATTATTTTGAGACAGTCTTTTTTATAAATACTATTTTTTATTCAAACTTAGATTTATTCAATTATATATGATTTGCAACTTCATAAGCATCCCAAATAGCATACATGATATTTGCAACCTTACGAGCATCTCCTAAAAGATGAATTTCTGGAACTTCAAATTCTAATTCCTTGTATAAAGAATTTTCTTCTTTATATCCAACAGAAAGTATTACAGAATCACATTTTATTTTATCTATTCCCTTTTCTGTTTCAACTTCCAAAATTCCATCTTTATATGATTTAACCTTTGAATTTGCTCTTACCTCTATACCATTAAATGGAATAAGTCTTTCAAGCATTTCACTGTTTGCAGAACACAAAGGTCCATTTAGTGCAAGAATTTTATTTAATGCTTCTACTATAACTACCTTCTTGCCCTTCTTTGCAAGGTCAAGTGCAGTTTCACATCCAACTAAACCACCACCTATTACAACAGTAGTATTTCCACAGTCTTTCTTTTCTGTTAATACATCTGCTGCTGTAAATACTTTATTATCATCTCCAAGTGAAAATACCTTTGGTGTAGAACCTGTAGCAATTATTATGCTGTCAAAGTCAGCCTTTAAAACCTGTTCTTTAGTAACTTCACTATTTAAATTTACTTCTACATTTAATTCTTTTAATGTATGTGCATACCAGTTAGCTAAAGCAATATCATCTTTCTTAAATTCTGGAGCTCCACCTGGAATAAGGTTTCCTCCTAGTCTATCACTCTTTTCATAAACCACTGGTTCATGTCCTCTAAGCGCTAAAACTCTTGCTGCTTCACAACCTGCTACTCCTCCACCAACTATTAAAACCTTTTTCTTCTTTAATATAGGAAGAAGTGTATTGTCTTTTTCCTTACAAGCCTGAGGATTTACAGCACAGTTAAGCATTGAATAGTGCTGAATTCTTCCCATACATCCTTCCTGACATGATATACAAGGTCTAATTGATTTACAATTATTACTTCTTAACTTATTTACATAATCAGGATCTGCAAGTAATGGTCTTCCAAGACTTATAATATCACATGTTCCATTTTCAACAGCTTCAAGTGCCATATCTGGATCATCCATTCTTCCTGCACATATAATAGGAACCTCTACAGTTTCTTTCATTAATTTAGCATAAGGTCTGTAAAGTCCTTTTTCCTGGTACATTGGTGGATGACTCCACCACCATGAATCATATGATCCAACGTCTGTATCCAATGAATCATATCCATAAGATACAAGTAATTTAGCAGCTTCAATTCCTTCTTCTAAATCTCTTCCCTTTTCAACAAATTCTTCACCTGGAAGTGCTCCATCCCTTAAATCTTTAATAAAGCTCTTTGGTGAATATCTAAGAGTTACTGGGAAATCTTCTCCACATCTATTTTTAATTTCTTCAACTATTTCACGTGCAAAACGAAGTCTGTTTTCTAAACTTCCACCATATTCATCTGTTCTGTGATTAAATAATGAAATAGCAAATTGATCTATAAGATATCCCTCGTGAACAGCATGAATTTGAACTCCGTCAAAACCAGCTCTCTTTGCATTATAAGCTCCATCTCCAAATTTTTTTACTATGGACTTAATTTCATCTACTGTAAGCTCACGGCAGATTTTATCAAGCCATCTATGTTGAATTGCTGATGGTGCAACAGGTGGAAATTCTCCAAGATTAGTAGGTATAGTTACTCTACCAAAACCACCTGACATTTGTAAAAATACTTTAGCATTATATGCATGTATTCTCTCAGTCATTTCTCTTGCAGTTCTAACAAATTGAACAGGATTATGTGTAGGACATGGGCAATTTGGCATACCGTGTTCTTCAACTTCATTATCTACAAAAGTAACTCCTGTAATAATTAAACCTGTACCACCTTTTGCTCTTTCAGTATAGTAATCGATTCCTCTTTGATTAAATCCACCCTCGCTGTCAGCTAATCCTAATGGTCCCATTGGTGCTAATGCAAAACGATTTTTTATTTCGCAATTTCCAATTTTGATTGGTTCAAATAGTTTTTTATACTTATTCATAAAACCACTCCTAATTTCACATAATATGGGTAATTAAACGTTTAATTAGTATATAGATAATTATATATTTAACAATCTATCATGTCAATGTTTACATGTTTATTTTTCCATGTTATATTTTACTTTCTATAAAGTAATGATAAAATAACTGTATAGAAAGAACGAGGTGTTATATAATATGAGGACTTTAAAATATGCAATTCTAGGACTTATTAATAGAAAACCATTAACTGGCTATGATATAACAAAAGAATTTAATGAGGGTTTAGTAGAATTTTGGTATGCTAAACACAGTCAAATATATCCTGAGCTGAAGAAATTAACAGATGAAGGACTTATTTCTTATGAGACAGTAATACAGGGAGAAAAGCTAGAAAAAAAATTATACACAATAACTGAAAGTGGAAAAAAGGATTTGCAAAAGTGGCTTACTGAAGATGAACCTTTAGAACCAACACCTAAGGATATTTTCAGACTTAAAGCCTATTTTTGTGATGAAATGGATATTGACACCTTATTAAAACAGTTTAAAAGTCAACTGAACAAACATGTAGAAAGACTAAATTACCTAAAAAATTCTATGGGGGAACTTTTAAATAAAAAGGATATATCTAAAATATCTTGTTCTAGTTTTGGTGATTATATTGTTTTAAATGGAGCTATTATGAGAGAACAAAGCTATATAGATTGGCTTGAAGATTGCATAAAAAGGATTGAAAATCCAGTAAAGACTAAATAGTTATATGATATTTTACAATAATTCAATTTATTATATTAAATATGAAGAACCCAGTATAAAATTTTTCTGTACCTGGGTTCTTGAAAATACCTTCATAATTAAGTATCTTTCATGTTATCTGCCTTTAAGATCATAGCGCTATAATTAAAATTAAACCGCATAAATAAAACCTTGTTTCAGATCCAACTGGTTACTAAATACATTTATTCATAAATAAAATACCTTTGTTGAATTTTGTAAAAAAATCAGCTATACTAAATATGAAGTTCCAAGCTTAACTAGTGATTTGTACGTACCATAAAAGCATTTTAATTTGCCTATTTACGGCATATATAAATCCTGTTATATATATGAACTACACAATATTAATTATCATATAAGGAGGTTCACAAATATTATGATCAAGTCTAGTAAAAAAAGTCTAAGTTTTATTTTAAAATCATTAAATATATTAACTGTACTAGTATGTCTTATAATAACTACTACAATAATGTATTTCCATTCACAAAGTTCCATTACTTCTAATTTAAAGAGTCAGAATAATTCAATTGTTAAAACTTCTAAGGTTACTATGGCAACATATTTTAATGGATATGAACTATCAATTAAAAATTATGCAAACTCTATATCTAATTTATATGGCCAAGCTAACAGCTTTGACAGCATACAAAAATTAAGTGAGAAATTTTTGAGTTCGGATAAATCCTTAGCAGGAGTCTATTATATTGATGGTACTGAAAACAAAATGTTTATTGCACCTTATACAAATTTTGATAATCCTAAAAACACAAAAACATATAAGGATACCATCTCTAAAAATGGACTAAACTGGTTCGACGCCTATAAGGATAAAATAACTGGAAATATGATGATTTCAGTTTCTTATCCAGTTATAAAAGACAATAACATAATAGGTGTAGTTGGATATGACATAAATCTAAACTCTCTAGGCGATTTAAGAAAACAATTTGAAAACAGCACAAATAATAAACTTATTATAAGTGACCAAACTGGAACGTTATTAACTTCCGGGTTAGGAAAAGAAGTTGGCGTTAATCTTTCTGTAAAAAATAATAATAAAAAAGATATTAAAAATATCATAGAAGATAAAACTGAATTTGCAAAACAGTATAGTTGGGTAGATGGAATTTATCAAAATAAAGAGGGCAACCAAAATGTCAATCTGCTTAATAAAAAGTATTATGTAGAGTATTCAACTTATGACAAGTTAGGAATTAGAATTATATCACTTATGCCTTACAGCTATATAACAAATTCAACAAAAAATTTAGTATACTTTAGCATTACCTCAATTATAATTGGAATAGTAATTGCTATGATAATTGCTATTTTTATTTCAAAATACATAATGAATATATTCACTAAAATTTCTACAGCAATTAAAAGGACATCCGAAGGTGATTTTATAACTCCCCTACAAATCAATAATATTACAGAGGGGATTCAGATTTCAAATGATTATAACAACATGCTAGAAAATGTAAAATCTCTATTGCTTAATATAGATGAAAAGTTTAAACAGGTTGAGAATAGTTCGGAAGGATTAATGAGAATAGCTACTGAAAATTCAAAAGCTATTAATGAAGTAAGTGATGCTATAGATCATATATCTAAAGGAACTATGGAACAAGCTACTAACATGGATAAAGGTTCAAGAGCTACTCAAAAACTAGGTGAAGAAATAGATTCTGTAATGCAGAATTCAGAAAAGGCAAATGGGGCCCTTAATACTTCAAATCAAAGTCTTAAATTAGGAGAAAAGGATATTTGTGATTTGTCTAAAACTTATGCAAATCTAGAAAATTCCTTGTTAAAGGTAGAAAATATCATAAATACCTTAAATGAAAAAACAGCTAATATAATAGAAGTAGTTGATGTAATATCTGGTATTTCTGAACAAACTAATCTTTTATCCTTAAATGCTTCCATAGAAGCAGCAAGAGCTGGTGAATCTGGAAAGGGATTTGCTGTTGTAGCTGATGAAGTTAGACAACTTGCAGAACAATCCCAAATATCCTCTGAAAATATTAGAGATATTATTACTACAGTAATTAATGATACAAAAGATGCAGTTTTGGAAATGAAAAAAACTAACCAGACAAATTCTGAGCAAAAAGCTGCTGTTGAAAACGTAAATGCCTCTTTTAGTTCATTAAAAGATTCTATAATGTTATCATTGGATGATATTAAAAATCAGACAAATTCTATTAAAATATTAGTTGATCAAAAACTTAAGGTTACAGAAATGATAGAAAATATTTCAGCTTTATCCCAGGAAACCTCTGCATCAACTGAAGAAATGTTAGCTTCTATTGAACAGCAATCTGCTTCATCGGAAGAAGTTAGTAATCATGCCAACACATTGAATGATTTAATACATGAAGTACAAATGGAGCTAAATAAATTTAGAATTAAATAACATTTTATATAAACCAGTACTTTCAATATTAAGTACTGGTTTATTTATTATGTATGTCACCCTTTCTTAAATAAATACAACTTTAAAAAAACATTTTCATTTCCATAATTATTCAATTGTGGTACAATATAAACACTAAATAATTATGCTAACTTAACTTTCTCACATACAAGAAATGAGAATTTTTCTGACATAAGGAAGAAAACTCACCTTCATTGTCCTCTGTCCTCTGGCAATTGTCCTCTATAATTACTGTACTAGGAGGTGCATACATGCTTAAAAAGTTCTCTATATACAGAGGTCTCCCTAGAAGTATATACATTTTATTTTTTGTACATGTTATAAACAGATTAGGGGGCTTTGTAGTTCCATTTCTAACATTGTATCTGACAGAAAAACTAAAAATGAATATCGAAATTATCGGCATTATCGCTACAATCAGCTCTTTACTAATTGTACCAGGATCAATACTAGGTGGAATGCTAGCAGATAAAGTTGGACGAAAGAAAACTTACATTTTAGCACAAACTGTATCAGCCTTAACTCTTATTCCCTGCGCTTTTATGGAAAATCCATCTATTATTATATTCTTAATTTTAATTTCAACATTTTTTAATGGTGCAGTAAGACCTGCACTGAATGCACTGGTAGTAGATCTCCTGCCTCCTGATAAAAGAAATGCTGGATTTTCATTAGAATATCTAGGAATTAATATTGGAGCAGCTTTTGGCCCTATGATAGCCGGATTTCTATTTAATAACCATCTTAAATTGTTTTTTTTAGGAGATTCCCTAACATCACTTATAGTGGTATGTATTTCATTAATATATATTGAAGAAACTAAATCAAAAGTCATCAGCACAAATTTAGCTTTTAAAGAAAAGAAAGAATCAGGCAGCACCATTCAGGCTATTTTAAAAAGACCTAAAATTGTAATTTTTTTATTCATATATATAATATATGATGTTGCATATACTCAAAGCAATTTTTCTCTGCCATTACAATTAAATAAAATATATGCTTCAAAAAGCTCAGAGATATTTGGTTTACTAACAAGTATTAATGCTTTTACAGTAATACTATTAACTTTGGTTATTACTAATCTTACGAAAAAAAATAGCCCGCTTATGAACATATCAATGTCAGGTGTATTTTATGCTTTGGGTTTTGGCATGATAGGAATAACCCACTACCTTCCACTACTTGTTGTGTCTACAGTATTATGGACTATTGGAGAGATATTAACATGCACAAATATTGACACATATTTAGCAAATAATAGTCCTGCAAATTTTAGAGCTAGATTTAGTGCTTTAACCGGTATAAGTTGGGCTATAGGTGCAACACTTGGAACTTCAGTTATGAGTAAATATATTCACCTTATGGGTATTAATGCAGTGTGGCCTTTGATATTTGTGCTATCAATTATAGCATCATTTTTTATACTAATGCTAAATTATTCTGACTATCTAATAAAGGTAGGACGGACTTGTATAAATCATATTACCAAATCACTATAATTTTTGGCCAAAATTATAGTGATTTGTTTTTGCACTGATTGGTATTTCCCACTCAAATGTTATATCTTTCAAGTAACTACTTTACTGTTTCTGTTTTTCCTTAAACTCCTTCAACTGCACTTATTACGACAATGACATAGCACATCATTTGAATTGTTCTTTTCATTTCTCATGACACAGTATGATACAAAATATACTAACATATCTTTTCATCTCAATGTCATTAGATTTTCGGATAAAACTATTTTTTCCAATACCAGCTAGGAAATGATATAGAAAAAGCTATAAGCAGAGGAGTAGAAATATTTGAATAAAGAGTAATTATAGCATAATATGACTGCATAGATACTAGATTTAATAATATAATACCTATTACTGCTTGACTCACATTTAATGCACCCCAAGCAATAGTTAAAATTATCCATGTTGATTTATACTTTGCATTTTTTCTAAGTTCTTCTGGAGGATTTTTAAAATAGCTTTGTTCAACTATTAATTGAATTAAAGGCTTTTCTAAAAATAAAGAGCCAAAGAAGATTAAAGCATATAAAACATCTCTTACTATAGGAGATATGAAATAAAAAGTAGGATTTTTTGATATAATAGTACCTATTAATCCAACTCCAGAAAAAATTGCTGCCATTGTTGCCAGTACATTAATTTCATGTTCTTTAATAAAATTAACTATAACCACACCAATACTCCATATTCCAGACAATATTATGCCGTTAAGTGGCATTTTAAATTTGTTAAAAACATAAAATATTACAATAGGTATAATAGCACTTACAACAAAATCTTTGTTAAATATATTTTTTGATAGCGATTGATTTTTATTAAGGCTACCTTTTATTGCATTTCCCATAATTAATCTTCCTTTCTACTTTCCATTTTTATTTTAATTTTTCTAAAGATTTTAAGGTTTCTTCACACCACTTTATTTTTGCCTCATCATCATATTTTCCATAATTAAGGGTAGTAAGCCATAATAATAAATTCTTTTTATCTTCACGACCTTCCTGTGCTTTTAAAATTTCCTCAACCTTTGAATATTCCTGAAGATTCTTTTCAGCCTTCTCTTTTTCTGTTTTAATCTTTTCAATAATATTTTCAACGGGTATATCCTTTGACCAAAATATTTTAAGTAAAAGTTCTGATCTAAGAGGGCTACTTTCTATAGGAAGCATAAGCCATTTTCTTAATTCTTCACTACCTTTTTCTGTAATTGAATATACATTTTTAGAGGGCCTTCCTTCATTTTGTTCTACCCTTTTTACTATTAACTCCTCTTCTTCCATCTTTTTAAGTACTGGATATATATGACCATAGTTTTCATTCCAAAAATATGATATAGAATTATCGCAACACTTCTTAATATCATAACCTGACCCCGACATTTGACTAAGTACTCCTAAAATAGCATATTTAGTTTTATTTATCTTTGACAATTTGACTTCACTCCATTTATGTATATTATTACAACATATCGCTTATATATATCACAGTGATATATTATGTTTTTATTATATCACTGTGATATATAAAGTCAACACTTTTTATAAAAAATATTGCGAAATATCTTTTTTAAGGGAACAAATAACAGTGTAAGTATAAGTTATATTATGACAGAAAGCCCCTTAATGCAATTAATTGCATAAGGGGCTTTTAAAAGAACTATTTATTTTAATAGAGCTTTAGTAAAGGGTAGAAACTGGATAGCATGCAACTTGATCAATAATTTCTAGGTCAAACCCATAAAACGTCCAATTTTGTCCAGTCCATATATAACCCGAAACTTCTCCATATTCTACTCTTGTAGGATAAAACCAAAAATGTCTTCCATATTGGGGCCATATATACGTATATGAGTATAAGCAGTCAATTATATATGAATCTCTTGGTTTTTTAGGAATATTTGTTGGTGGTGGAGAATCTGGTGGTCCGAATTGTCTCATATATTTTCACTCCTTTAAAAATCCTATGTGATTATTATATGAGTGAAACCACGGTGTTGTTCATATAAAAGTGTGTCTAATCTTTGCAATACAAGTGGTCCTTAATAGTTTTCAATTACGAATTAATCCTCCTTCAAATGATTATCTTAGGTTCAAAATTAAACTTTATAATAATCTCTCCATTCCTTTTCCAATTCAATTACGCCCTTTTTAACCACTTTTTTACACATGTTGTCAAAATCTATTCCTTTTTCTGAATGGTATAATTCTCTAATTTTTTTATCTCCATACTTATCATTTAAAAAAAGAAAAAATGATGCAGTTTCAAGATATGCAACCTTTCTTTTAAATTTACTATCTATATCCATATCCTTGTAGCTTTCTGGAGTATAACAATTGCTGTTTTGTATCAAATTTGAAATAGGTATATAGTAATTTTTATTTTTTACTTCATTTAATACTTTGGAATATCCTTCTTTATTTGTTATACCTAATAAAGTACCTTTTATACCGTATAATTCCTGCATTAATTGGGCTATACCTTCAGATACAAATTTATATCCTAGATTACCTGAAGGATCATTTAAAGTTAATAAATGAGTCATTTCATGTATTACTGGTTCTTTCTTTATATTTACCATTTTTTTACACAAATAAATATCTCTTGAGTCTGCATAGCTAACATCAATATCAGCTTTTACATAAACGTGAATATCCTTGCCATTTAACTCTTCATTAAATGCATTGATACCTAGATATTTTGGTACATTTTTTAATGCAGTTTCTGCCTCATCTTGAATTAGCTTTTTGTCTTCATCTCTTATGTCAGTGCCTATAGACTCCACCGCAACCTTATAGTTTTTATTATTACTGCTAGTTTTAACTGAACAGGAACATAAACAAATCATTAAAACAAAACTGCAAAAAACAATAATAAATTTGTTATTCCTCATTTTATTCCACTCCCCATTTGTTTGCAACAATCATATTTAAAGCTAATTTTTAACTCTTTGTATAACTTTTAATTGTTTCTTCAAGTAAGGTTCTTTCACTCTTACTTAATAAATATAATCTTTTATTAATATTATTTTTCTTAAGTTCACTTGTTAATATTTATGATACCCACCCTTAAATTAGAATTTGTTTATACATTCTTTCTAATAACTCTGCATGGATTTCCGTAAGCAATTGTATCTGCTGGAATATCATTTGTTACAATACTTCCTGCTCCAATGACAACATTATCTCCTATTGTAACATCAGGTAAAATAACAACACCGCCTCCAATCCATACATTATTTCCTATCTTTACTGGCGCAGTTTGTGTTTTACAAAATTCAAAAGAACCATTATCCTTACTCTTACCAAAACGTTCTTTTGCATTTGTTGGATGAAAAGCTGTATATATCTGAACATTAGGTGCAATAAGTGCATTATCACCTATTTTAATTTTGTTATCATCTAAAAATGTGCAATTCATATTTACTTCACAATTGTTTCCAAAATAAATATTATTACCATAATCAACATAAAACGGCGCAGTAATCCATAAATTATCTCCATATCCTCCAAGAAGTTGTTCTAATATGTTACTCTTCTTTAATCTATCTTCTGAATTATCCAAATTATAATCACGTATTAAATTTTTAGCCTTATGCCACTGTTCTAATAATTCTTTATCACCACAATCATAAAGTAAACCTGCTAACATTTTTTCTCTCTCAGTCATCTATATCATCCCCACAAATTACTATTTGTAATACTCAATCTTAAATTTACTGTTTACCTATTAGTTAAATAAACAATCATTATTTAATATTTTTTTCATAGCAATAGAACGGCTTTTCTTTTCCTAAAAAACTCATCTCTCCAACTAAGTGATACCCACATTTTTTAAATAATGCGTTCATTTTAGTATTTATTGAATAGGTATCTGTTTTTAAATATCTTATATTGTTAGCTAAAGCTAATTCATCAGCAAATTTCATTAATTCAGTACCAATTCCACTTCTCCTGTAGTTAGGATTAACTGCCATTCTATGAACAACCATACAATTTTCTTTCAATGACCAGTTTAACCCATTATACTCAACTGGCTCTACCTTATTAATGCATATGAAACCAACCAACTTTCCTTCTCTTTCTGCTACATATAAATCTTCTCTTTGGATATCCTTCATAAAATCTTTTTCCTGAGGATAATTTTTATCCCATTGCGTATTATTGTAAGTTTGCATTTCTGCAATAGTTTCCTTTATAATTTGCATAATTTCTTTTGTATCTTCAATAACTGCTTTTCTCATTCTAAAATCCTCCTAAAAATTTTTTATTTCTTTCCAATCACTTTCAATATTTTCTCTCATTTTCTTAACTAATTTACTGACTAGTTCCTTTTCTTCGCTGTTAAAATTCTTAAAACAAACCTCAATATTTCTATTTTCTTCTTCAATAATAAATGTGTATACTTCCAGTGCTTTTTCTTTTGGATAAAGTCTCCACATTCTTTTATCAATGTCATCTCTTTCTTTATCTATATACCCTGCTTCAATAAGTTTCTGTATAGCTTTTGTTGTAGTAGTTTTATCTACTTTTAAAAGGTTTGATAAATCAATTTGATTAATTCCTTGGTTTTCACATATCCTTGTTAAAAATGTAAATTGACCTTTTTGTAGATTTATTTCTTTAAATTTCAGGTCACTTATAGAATGAATACAGCGGGACAGAGTTCCTATCTCTCTTAATATATGGCTGTCTAAATCTTTAATAAGACTTCACCTCCTATAAATATAGTTGAACTTTCAACTATATTGTATTTATAATAGCATATACTAGTTGAACTTTCAACTAGTATATGCTGAAATGGTTTCCTAAAAAATCTAAAATCTACTTCAAACAATGCATATAGCTTTCTGCTTCTTCTCCACCTACTAAAAATGATTGTCCTTTTGAGCAGAAGATTGAAGTAGATGTATAATCAATATCTGCATTTTTATCATAACCAATTTTCTCAATTACTTCTTCTTTATTATGACATATATCATACCCATCAAAAACAAAATTGATCTTGCCTTTGCCCTTGGTAAAGGCTGTGAATTCTATAATATAATTCATAAAGGCAGCTACTGGGCCTCTGCCTTTTATAATGGTTTTATCAACAAACGTTTCGGGAGCATCAAAAGATCCTTTTAACTTTTCCCTTTAATGCTCCCACCATTATTTCTTCTCTAACCTTTAAAATACCGTACCGCTTAATGCTTTTATATAAGTAAGCCTGGTTCTATCTTCATCATATCGTATTTTACATACTAATTCGCTGAAATCTCCTTCACTTTTGTATTCAGTGAAGGTCAGCATATCTAATATTTCTAAGAAATTTTCTATGCTAGTATCCTTAAGTGCAGAACCAATTAAGCAAGGAAATATCTTATTTTACTTGATGATACTCATGATATTTTCTACTATCTGAACATCTGTAAGTCTATTTTTTTTCATAAGTTCCTCTGGAACATAACGATCTAGTAATTCCTTTTTGATACCATAATTTAATACCTTCATGTCAGAAGGACCATAATATCTTGCAATCTTTTCACCAAAACCACCATCTAAAATGCCATCTTCAAGAGTAATTACAAGCTTATGTTCTTTCTTCAAACTTTCCAGTACTTCTTCATCTACACCTGTAATATACTTTGGATTAATTAGCGTAGCCTCAATGCCGTTTTCATTTGAAAGCTTTGTAACAACTGCCTTACCAAGCTGATAGAAATCTCCAAGTGCAATCACTGCAACATCTTTTCCTGCTTTTGTCACCTGATATTTATTCAATTTAGAGTAATCTGTCTTATCTTCAACTCCACTTTTAATTACTCCCATTGCTGGAACACGGATAGCTACCGGATGCTCCTGCTGGCTCATTCCCCACTTAAGCATCTCAAAATATTCTTCCTTACATGTTGGAGCAAGATATATCATATTAGGAATGTTACTCATCATGCCAATATCATATAATCCAAGATGTGTTACATCATTCATTCCATAAACAGATGCTAAATTTACCAGTATTACTGCTGGATTATTATTTATGCATAAATCCTGTGAAATCTGATCATATGTTCTCTGAAGAAATGTACTGTATACTCCATAAACTGGCTTTCCACCATTTGCTGCAATTCCAGAAGCTAAAGCAACGGCATGTTCTTCTGCAATACCAACATCTACAAACTGTTTGCCAGCTTCCTTTCTTCTTTCTTTGCTAAAACCAATCACTGCTGGAGTTCCTGATGTAATAGCAACTACTTTCGGATCCTGTTTCATCACATCTAACAGGTATTTTCCTGTAAAGTCTCCATAATCCTCTGCATCACCCATAGAGAACTTTGATTCTCCTGTCTCTAATACAAAAGGTATTCCCCAGTGCCACTGTTCCTTATTCTTTTCAGCAAATTCAAACCCTTTTCCTTTAATTGTATGAATATGAATAACTACAGGATGTTCTGTATCTTTAACCTTGTTAAATACGCTGATTAACTGTTCAAAATCATGTCCATCTTTTACATAATGATAATCCAATCCCATTGCCTTAAAGAAATTACACTCACATTTGCCTTCTGAATCTCTAAGTTCCTTAAGATTTTTGTATAAACCACCATGGTTTTCTGCAATAGACATATCATTATCATTTACAATAATAATCATGTTTGTTCCTGCTTCAGCAGCATTATTCAATCCTTCATATGCTTCTCCACCACTTAGTGAACCATCTCCAATTATAGCAATTACGTTATCCTTCTCAGCTTTTAAGTCTCTTGCTTTAGCAAGACCACAGGCAAGACTTATAGATGTTGAAGTATGTCCTATGTTAAAAAAGTCATGTTTGCTTTCTTCTGGATTAGAATAACCAGAAACCTCATCATATTTTTCAGAATTGATAAACGCTTCCTTTCTTCCAGTAAGCATTTTGTGTATATAGCTTTGATGAGAAACATCATAAACAATCTTATCTTTTGGTGAGTTAAATACATAATGCAGTGCAATAGTCAGCTCCACAATTCCAAGATTAGGACCAATATGTCCGCCATGCTCACTTAACTTTTTAAGCAGTACCTTACGGATTTCTGAACTCAAATCCTTCATTTCATCTATTGATAATTTTTTTACATCCTCTGGTGAATTTATTTTTTCTAAATACATACTTTATCCTCCTAAAATTCATTTGTTTTATTTCAGAAATTTTTTCTAGTTTCGTCTTCTTATTTTTGCTCTTTGTTTTGCTTATGGATTGCTTCTGTTCCAGCTTCAATTGCCGTCTCATAGTACCATATCTTATGATTAATGGTTTCCATCACCTTATTTAATTCATTCATCTGCTTTTGAACAATTTCCTTTCTTTCAAAGAAAATCTCCAGCCGTTCCTTAAGCGTACTATCGCCCTCCTGGCACAAATCCATATACCTTTTTATGTCCTTTATTGACATTCCAGAATTTTACATAAATGTTATGATAGCCAATCCCTGAAAATCCTCGTCCTTGAAAACCCTAGTTCCATTAGGCTTCTTATCCACAAATGGTAAAAGTCCTTCTTTATCGTAATAACGAAGGATGGGAACTGTAACCCCCATCTTTTCTGCAACCTGTTTAATGGTATAATTCATAAAACAATCTTTTCTTCACTAAGTGGTTATTAATCATAATTAATGATATCTACAAGCATATGATAAAGGATAAAGTTAACTTTATGTCAATACTTCATTTCAAAAAAACTAAAGTTACTAATTCTATTTTTCTCCTTCGTACATTAGTTTTACATTTCATGTAGAATACCAATGAAGGATATTCCTGAGGGGCTTAATCACATTGTTCATAAATCTAACAGAATTAATATAATAGAATAACAAAAAATTTCTCATAAGCATATATTTGAAAAGAAAATCCATGAAAACTTAAAATCAAAACAGCTATAAAGCCTTCGAAAAAAATAACCTTTACAAACATAGATTTTCTTAAAATCTATGTTTGTAAAGGTATTTGCAATTAAATTTATGTATACCGTTAATTGCAATAACGTTGTTATTTGTCAGTTACATCTTTTTCTGCATTGTTATTTAAAAATTTCATAGCCAGTTCTTCACGTAATCCAGGAACATTTGTTGTCCCATTTTCTTTCGATATTCTATAAAATTCACATTTATAATTAATTCTATCCAAAGCATTTTGTAATAGTGAAATTTGCTTTTCAGTCTTTTCCCTCTGACGAAGGAATAGTTCATATCGCTGATCAATGGTAGTATCCCCTTCTTCACACCACTGAAAAAACTGTTTGATATCCTTAAGTGGCATACCTGTATTCTTTAAACATTCTATCATTTTCAGGCATTCAACATCAGTATCATCAAATACACGAACATTTCCAGATGTTCTATTAACAAGCGGAAGAAGTCCTTCTTTGTCATAGTAACGTAGGGCTGATATAGATATATCTAACATTTTTGAAATATCACCAATAGAATAATTCATAAATTACCTCCAAAAAGTTTCAATTTAATATTGACCTAAAGTTAGGTTTAGGTATTAGAATGTATTTATCATATGATATAAAAGGAACTTATGCAAGACTAAAATATATTTTGGATCAATAAATAAAAAATCATATAAAGAAGAAATGGAGAAAAAAATGGATAGAAAAAAACTAGAAAAGGTATCTAACTTTTTACTTGGAGAAGAAAATGTTACTTATGCACCTTATTTCATTGGAAAAAGCTATTTAAGTCTTTTGAATAGTAATGAAGTGACTATCTGTAACGTTACATTTGAACCAGGTTGTCGTAATAACTGGCATATTCATCATGGTGCTGGACAAACATTAATCTGTGTGGGTGGTCATGGCTGGTATCAGGAGATGGGTAAAGAACCACAGCTTTTAAAGAGTGGAGATGTGGTATATATTGCTCCAGAAATCAAACATTGGCATGGTGCTGTATGTGATGAGGCTTTTGCACATCTGTCCTTATCTGTTCCAGTAGAAAGTGCTTCTAATGAGTGGTGTGAACCAGTGACAGATGAAGAATATGAAAAATTAAAATAAGATTATGTAGTAAAAAAGGAGATATTTATGAAAAAACAAACAGCAGGAAGAGATGCCCTTGGAACATTTGCATCTAAATTTGCAGAATTAAATGATGATGTTTTATTTGGTGAGGTATGGTCACGGGAGGATAAATTATCACTTAGAGATCGCAGTATAATTACGGTAACAGCATTAATGACAAAAGGAATTTTTGACAACTCTTTAAAATATCATATGACAAATGCAAAAAATAATGGAGTAACTGCAGAAGAAATTGCTGAAATTATTACACATTTAGCATTTTATGTGGGCTGGCCAAATGCATGGGCAGCATTTTCACTAGCAAAAGAAGTTTGGGAGGAATAGATTATATGGAAAAAAAGTTGATTGTGTATTATTCATACACAAAGAATACGAAGAAAATTGCAGAACAGATTCAGAAGGCTACTGATGCAGATATTTGTGAAATTGAAACAGTAAAACCTTATGCAGGTGATTACAATTCAGTAGTTGATCAAGGGAAACAAGAAGTAGACCGTGGATTTAAACCGGAAATTAAACCTCTTAGAGTAAATTTGGAAGACTATAATACAATTATTATAGGTACTCCTGTATGGTGGTATACTTATGCACCGGCAGTTGCAACTTTTTTATCTGAATATGATTTGTCAGGCAAGACTATAATTCCATTTGCAACCAATGGAGGATGGCTTGGACATACATTAAAGGATATTGAAAAGGCTTGTAAGAGTGCAATTGTTACAAATGCCATTGATATCAAATTTAATACGGACAAAATGGTGACGCCCGAAATAACTCTTAATAAATGGATTTCTTGTTTATAAGTAATTTTTATAAACACTGCATTATTGAATTTTGAATTATGCAGTGTTTGAAGTATTGTTCTTAAAATTTCAACTTAATATAAAAATAAGGCTGTTGCTTTCAATACAACAGTCTTATTTTCAATTCACCTTATTATATTATCTCTAGTATTTCTGATTTTGATTTTGCATTTAGTATATTATTTCTAAATTCTTCATGCATTAATTTTCTTGATAAGTTAGCTAACGCCTGTAAATGAAGATCACTTTGTGAATCATTTACTGCTATCATAAATATTAAATTTACTGGTTCTCCATCTATTGAATCATAATCAACACCATTTTTAATTACTCCTAAGGCAATCCTTGGTTCCTTTACAGCTGTTGATTTAGAATGTGGTATAGCTATTCCAAAGCCTATACCTGTATTGCTTAAGGATTCTCTATGATAAATATCTTCTTTGAATTTATCTCTATCAAGTATTACTCCATCCTTTACTAACACATCAATCATTTTATCAATGAGATCCTCTTTATCCTTTGCAGTTATATTTAATTCTATAGTATTTTCTGTTATTAATTTATTTAATTCCATAGTTCATCATCCATCCCTTTATAACAAATAAGTTCTAAATTTTACTCTTAAACTATACTTTATAACAATATAAAACCTAATTATTTTGCTTTTTTCTGAACGTATCCTCTATATGTTCCATATAGTACTGCGCCAACTGCTGACCCTACTAATATTGCACCTACCCATAATAATGGACTGCTAACTAGTGGTAATATTAAGAATCCACCATGTGGAGCTGGTACTTGAATTCTCATTAAGTAACTTAATACAGCAGATATAGAAGATGCAATCATTAATATTGGAATAACTCTCAATGGATCTTTAGCTGCAAAAGGAATTGCTCCTTCCGTTATGTGAGTACAACCTAAAATGTAGTTTACCAAACCTGCAGCTCTTTCTTCTTCATCAAACCTTTTCTTAAAAAAGGTTGTAGCTAAAGCAATTACAAGTGGTGGCGTTATACATGCTGCTGAAACACCAGCCATGAAGTAATAATTTCCCTGTGCAAGAAGCATTGTACCTGTTAAATAAGCTGCTTTATTTACTGGACCTCCAAAATCAAACGCGCTCATACAACCTATAACTATTCCTAATAAAATTGGGTTTGCTTGTTGTAGAGATGCCAGCCATCCCATAGCACCTTTATTTATAGCTGCTATTGGTCCACCTAGTAAAGTCATTAATACACCAGTTATTAATATTCCTATTATCGGCAATATAAATATTGATTTTAAACCTTCAAATTGTTTTGGTAACCCTGATAATAACTTTTTAAAGTAAAGCATTAAGTATCCAGCAAAGAATCCTGCAATAATACCACCTAAAAATCCTGATCCTGTAGTATTGGCTATAAGTCCACCAACAAATCCTGCAACCATACCTGGCCTTCCAGAAATGGAATTAGCGATATATGCTGTAAATATTGGAACTATTACTGAGAATGCTTGGCCGCCTATTCCCTTAATCATAGCTGCTGTAGCATTATATTGTGATGATTTTGGATCAAAGGAATATATACCCCATAAAAATGATATTGCTATAAGTACACCACCAGCTACAACAAATGGTAACATGTAAGAAACACCATTCATTAAATGCTTATATATATCCCTAGTTAAAGATTGTTTTCCTACAACTTCATCAGAACTTTTCTTTGTACTGGATTTTTCTGATGCCTTTCCACCTTTTACAGGCACTTTTCCATCTAGTACAGCCTGAATTAATTCTTTAGGTTTACGTATTCCATCCACAACTGAAGTCTCTATAGTTGGTTTTCCTATAAATCTGTCAGCTCTGGCATCCTTATCTGATGCAACTATTACTCCAACTGCCTCTTCTATATCTTTGTCCGTTAATTCATGTTCAACTCCAACTGCACCGTTGGTTTCTACTTTTATTTCCACACCTAATTCTTCAGCTGCCTTTTTTAACGCCTCTTCTGCCATAAATGTATGAGCAATTCCTGTAGGACATCCTGTAACAGCAACAATTTTTTTCATTTACATTACCTCCTTAACATCTATTATTTGCATATATGTGGATACCTTCTTAAGGTCTCCTAATGCACTTGACTCAGCAACATTTGCTCCTGTGGCAGATGCTTTTTTAAGTGCTTTTTCAATATCACCTTCAAATATCCATTCACTTAAAAATGCTGCTAATGATGAATCACCTGCACATGCAGAGCTTAAAAGTTTAATTTTAGGTGCAGTACAATAGTAAGTTTTTTTACCATCATAAAAATACATGCCATTTTCCCCTAAAGTTAAAAGTATATTTCTTGCACCAAGCTTATTAATATATTTCAATGCATTCTTTATGTCATTTTCATCCTTTAAATCAACCCCAAATATTTCTTTAACTTCATCATCATTAGGTTTAATTAATAATGGTTTATATTTTAATAATTCCCTTAATTTTTTAGAACTAATATCTAATACAACTTCTACATTTTTTTCAGCACATATATCTAAAATTTCATTATAATAATCCTGTTTTATACTTTGAGGCAAACTTCCACTTATTATCAAATAGTCTTCCTTTTTTAAATTTGATGATAAATATTCTAATAAGTCTTTTTGAGTTTCTTCTGGAACAAATGGCCCCTTATTTACATATTTAAATTCCTTGTTACCTTCAACAGTTATAAACACATTTATTCTTGTATTTTCTTCTATCCAAAAGGGTATTGTAGATATATTTCTCTTATTTAACTCATCTACAATATACTTTCCTGTAAATCCTCCAAAGAAGCCAATTGCCTTACTTTCTATAGAATAATGATTTAAAACTAGTGATACATTTACCCCCTTGCCATTAGGTGAATATGATAAATTATTAGTTCTATTTACTTTAAATGGTTCACTGCTGCTTGAATAACAATTCATGTCTATAGCTGGATTTGTTGTTAATGTGTAAATCATCTCTTCACCACCTGTCTTTCTAAGCTTGATCATTACTTCCACAAACTATTATTTTATGTCTTACTATGTCCTTCATTGCTTCTTTTCCTGGTGTCATGTATTTTCTCGGATCATTAGCAGCTGGATTTTCATTAAAGTATTTCTTTACAGCATTTGAAAATGGGATTTTCAAATCAGTTGCTACATTTACTTTGCAAATTCCAAGAGATATAGCTTTTTTCACTAATTCATCAGGTACATCTGAAGCACCATGTAGTACTAATGGAACCTCAACTTTTTTTCTAATTTCCAACAATCTATCAAAGTCTAGTTTAGGTTCCCCCTTATATAATCCATGAGCTGTACCTATAGCTATTGCCAGCGAATCTACACCTGTTCTGGCTACAAATTCTACAGCATCATCTGGATTTGTATACATTGCATCCTTCTCACTTACTACTAAATCATCTTCTCTTCCACCTAACTTACCAAGTTCTGCTTCAACAGTTACATCATATTTATGTGCATATTCTACTACTTCTTTAACAATTCTTATATTCTCTTCAAAGGCTTTTTTTGATGCATCTATCATGCATGATTTAAAACCAATATCTATATAATTTTTAATTTCAGCAATATTTTCAAAATGATCTAAATGAATAGATATTGGAATATCATATCTTGCTGCTGCTACCTCTGCCATTGCAACTATATAATCTGCTCCTGCATAGTCAGTAATGGTGGATGGAGTTCCTGCTATGATAACTGGAGATTTTAATTCAGCTGCAGTTTCTGCAACAACTTGCAATGTTTCCATGTTATGAATATTAAATGCTGGTACTGCATATCCATTTAATTTCGCTTTTTTTAGCATTTCTCTGGTAGATAAAATTCTTCTCATTTTCTTTTTCTCCCTTGTGCTTTATTTATAATTCTATTTTAACTTGTATATATAGAAAATGTTTTCATAACTTTCGTACATTTCTTGTACAATTAAATAAATAAGATGAGTTTTTATCTGTGTTGCATACACATAAATGATTTTGAAAATACCAAAAAGAGATTTTCAATAATTTGAAAATCTCTTTTTTATATTTGGATTATCTTCCTGGTGGTACTTCACTATCATCTATATCACTGTTAACTATGTACTCATAATTATCATATACTACTGAATCTGGTTTAACTTTGTTAATTATCTTTACATTCTTTGATTTATTTTTAATTTGGTTATATACATACCTTTCCATTATAAGTTAAATTATTAAATAATCTATAATAGCTCTTGATATAATAAACAGTGGTAATCTTGAAGTAACTTCAAATTCTTTTATAGCAGTTCTAGATTGCTTGTACCCAATTAATGTAATATCTGATATTTCTTCCAATTTGCTGCCTGTAACACAGCAGCAAGTGATCAATTTAGCTCCTGTTTTAATTGCACTTTCAGCTGCTTCTACTATTTCTGGAGATCCAATTTTCAAAGAAAAAACTATTACAAGCTCATCCTCATTTAAGGTTTTACATATCTTCCTCATAATGTTAGGATCAACTATTAAAAATGTATTATATCCAAGCAATTGCAGTTTTAAATTAAATTCTTGAGCAACAAGTTCTGTAAGACCTCTAGCTAAAATATATATACGTTTTGACTCTTTTATCAACTTAACAGTTTTTAATACATTCTTTACCGAAATATTTTCTATTGTCTTTGTTACCTCTATTAAAGATTTTCCTAATATCTCATTTACCTTTTTAGAATCATGATTATAGTCTTCCTTAGCTGAAATTTTATATCGCAATTCTGAAAAGCCCTCTAATCCACACTTTTTTATAGTTCTAGAAACAGTTGCTGGTGAAGTAAATGATTTTTCTGCTACATCAACTATAGACATATTAGGTATATTACTTTCATTTGAATTAATATAATCAACTACCATCCTTTCAGTTTCAGTAAGCTTATCCAAAATATTATTATCAACTTCTATAACCAAACTTACTCCTCCTTATAATTACCATAACATCTAAACTAAAAATATTTTGTCACTAAATCCTACTATATCTTTAGCCACATTATAACATAAAATAAAATAGTTCTCCCAAATTTTTAGTTTGAGAGAACTTATATTTATATTCTAACTAGGGAATATAAGGCATGCGGCAAAAAGTTTTTCATAACCTTCAGATGCACCTAATTCCATATAGTCTATTTGATGAGCTAGTTGTTCAATTTCTTCCTTTACCTTACCGGACATAAGAGCCATATATGCACCTGTTTTGGATGAATTTCCTACATATAATAGCTTATCTTCAACTTTTTCTGGCAAAATTCCTATTCCTACCAAACTGTCAGCTGATAGGTGAGCTCCAAATTGTCCTGCTACAACGACTTTATCAAGATTGTCCATATCAATATTAGCCTTTTTTAATAAAGCATAAAAACCTGAAAGAATAGCTCCTTTTGCTAATTGCACTTGGCGAATATCTCCTTGTGTAATTAGTATTTGGTCTGGACTGCTTTCTAAAATAAACTGTCGTTTTCTGCCATCTAATTGAATCATATCATATCTGTAATCTGATTCCTCTAACTTTTCTTTCTTTATAAATGCTCCATCCTTTTTTACAAGTTCTGTACGAAGCAGTTCTTTTACGACAGCTAATATACCACTTCCACATATTCCTATTGGCTTTTGATCTCCGATAACCTGAACTTCAACTCCACTTTCAGTTATTTTTACATCCTCAATTGCGCCTTCTGCTGCTCTCATTCCAGAACTAATATTCATTCCTTCTAAAGCTGGACCTGCTGCACAAGAACATGATAACAACTTTCCATGATTGGATAAAACAATTTCTCCATTGGTTCCAATATCTATAAAAAGAACATTTTCCTTTGCTTTATGCAGCTGACAAACATATGCTCCAGCTACAATATCTGCACCTATATAAGCTGAAACTGATGGTAGACAATATAATCTAGCACCTGGTGCTGCCTTTAATCCAATATCCTTAGCCAATATATTTTTTGACTTTGTAAATATTGGTGAATATGGAGACATTCCTATAGATGTAGCATCAATCCCTAACAAAAGATGCATCATTGTACAGTTTGCTGCAATAGATATCTCATAAATATTTTTTCTATCTACTTTTGATTTATTGCATATATCTCCAATCATCTCATTAATAGAATTTACAATTGCATATTGCAGTTTTTCTTTTCCATCTTCAGGATGCTCCACTTCATAAGTTATTCTAGTTAAAACATCCAATCCAAAGTTCTTTTGAGCATTAATCATTGAAGCTGTAGCTAATTCTTTACCTGTCTTCATGTCAATTAATGCTGTTACAACAGTTGTAGTTCCAATATCAACTGCAACTCCATAGAGAATATCTGTGGTATCGCCGCACTCAATTGCAATTAATTCTCTTCCATTAAAAACTCCTGTAACTTTTCCAGTTATAAATTCATGCTGCTGAAGTAATCTCCAATCAAACTTTTCAACATCAAATGTTTTACATATAAGTTCTTCAAAAGAACCTTGATTTTCTAATGTAGGTTTTTCTATTTCAAAGACCTCTTTATGAATTAAAGGATTAAACTCAAAATCAGGTGTATAACCTGTTGTAAGTATGTCATGTTTTCCTTCTTTTTGTAAAATTTCAATTACAATATCCCCTTGTGGTACTACAAGGCAAGAAAGTCTTATACCTGAATCAATTTCTTCCTTTTTTAAAAGCTTCTCTTCTGTTTCTCCGATATCAGGTAAATTTCCTTCTAAAAGTTTAATTTTGCATTTTCCACAGGACCCTTTTCCATTACAAGGATTGTTTACAAAAACATCATTTTCAAGTAAAATTTGCAGTAAATTTTTATCAGGTGTATATTCAAAGCTTTTATTCTGTGACTTAATAGAAATCTTAGACATTAGTATCTCCATCCCCTTTTGATAAATATTCTAGCATTGCTTTCACATTTTTTAAAGGAGATTTCATTCCAAGTCCACAAGCTGGAGATATAATATTAGATCCATCTTTTACACACTTTGCAGTTAATTCTTCAATTTTCTTTGGTTCCCCAAACTCAATTGTATAAGTACTTACATTTCCCATTAACACTCTATCTTTTAAATTTTTTCTAGCATCACTCATGTTAACTATAGAATCAAAACTTAAGGCATTACTTTTTACCTTATTTACTTCTGAATACACCCTCTTCATTTGCCCACATATATGCACAATTGTACCTTTATTCTCTTTTTTTACAACTTCAATAATTTTATTAATATATTTAACAGTAAATTCTTCAAATAATTTTGGTCCTAAAATTTCACCTGTACCACTAGGATCAGAAATAGCTATTATATCAGCACCTGCTTCTATTTGTTTTTTTGCAAATGTAATTAATTCATCTGTAACAAAATTAAGAAATTCATGTGCTTCCTTATTGCTCTTTTTTAATTCTTTATAAAAGGTAGAAGGTTCCATTATAGAACTTGCTGTACTAATAGGTCCAGTTAAATTACCTATGATAGGAACATCAGTACCTTTTGATTTCAATAATTTAATTGCCTCAATAACTACCTTTGCTCTTCCTTCTGTAAAATTAATTTGAGAAATCTTCTTCCATTCCTTAACAGAATCAATTGCATATTCTACAACATGAGGCTCATAAATCCTTGTTCCCATATCAACCTTTGCTCCAAAATTTTCCGCCTCAATGGTCATACAAAATGGAACTCCATAATTCTCAAAACAACCTCTTTCATACACAGCTTCTGCTAAACCAGCCATCATTTGTGCATTAGTGTGTGCTTCAGGAAACTTTATTTGAGCTTCTTCTATTAACTCTGTTGTGACCATATTCATCATGCCTCCAGGACAAATACATGGTGGTCTATCAACCTTTTCTCCATTAAAAGCCTTATTTAAACGTTCTTTTGGTGACAACATATTCCTCACTTCTTTCTATGCTATATTAAGTAATCCTTTTACTAGTTTAACTGCTTCAATTGCATTAGCAGAATATCCATCTGCACCAATCAAATCAGAAAACTTCTTTGAAATAGGACCTCCTCCTATAACAACTTTAAGATTTTCTCTTATTCCAGCTTCTTTTAGTAGCTCTACAACAGTTTTCATTCCACCCATTGTTGTTGTCATCAAGGTTGACATACAAACAAATGAAGCATTAACTTCCTTAGCTTTATCTACAAAACTCTGAAGTGGAACATCTCTACCTAAATCAATCATATCAAATCCAGCTGTTTCTAACATGATTTTTACTAAATTTTTTCCTATATCGTGGGTATCTCCTTCTACAACTCCAATTACTCCCTTTGGTTTTTCTCTATTTGCTTCATCTGCTGGAAGATGAGGTCTTAAAATTGCTAAACCTTCATACATTGCATCTGAACATAATAATAAATCCGTAACAAAATATTCTTCTTCCTCATACAATTTGCTTGCACGATTCATACCATCTACAAGACCTTCCATAATACCATCAAGTATATCATATCCTGCTTCTACATATTCCTTAGATGCTTCAATCGTATCTTCCTCTTCCATTTCAAATACACCATCAGATAATCTTTTTAATAATTCTTCCTTTGATACTGTCATTATTTTCCCTCCATTTTTTATAAATTTATCTTCTAAGAGAAATTTTTTGGATCTAGTGGCCATTTTCCATATTTTCTAGCAGAAGCCATAAACTGATCAATATTTTCTAATGGAACTGCACCTGAAAGATCGCAGCCTGATGCCAAAATATATCCACAAGGACTGTCATAGGCCTTTTGCATACAATTTTTTACTGCTGAGTCTACATCATTGGTATTTCCTAAAATCAATACTTCCACTGGATCTACATTACCAAGTATAGGTACTTTGTCTCCTACTACTTGTTTTGTATATGCTAAATCTACTCTATTATCTATACTCATCATATCGCAGCCTGATTTCACCATTTCTCCTACAATTGATGTTGTATCTCCACAAATATGATAACAAACCATTCCCTTTGCATCATGAATCTCTTTCATTAATTCTTGAGTGTATGGTAAAACAAACTCTAAATATTGCTTTTTATTAAGAATAGTTCCTGATGCAATAGGATCACATAATAAAATAAGAACACCTGCTTTTATAAACTCTCTGCAAATCATTTTCAATGCATCATTACAGAATTTAATTAGTTGATGAAGTTTTTCAGGATTTTTTCTAGTTGCTCTGAGCAAGTTTTCTGTTTTGTAAATACTTGCAGCAGCAGTAAAAGGTCCAGATATTAATACTCCAGTTGGAACTTCATTTCCTATTTTCTCCATTATGATACGTGCAGCTTCTAAATGTAATTGGAATGCTTTATCATTTTTTAGTTCTAATTTTGACATATCTAGCTTATCAACGTCATTCAAATCTTCTAAAGCATATTTCATAATTGCTGGTACTGAATCTTCTGGATCACTCATTTCACTACCTAAAGCTGCACCTACACCATGTAGTCCATACTCAACAATAGTTAAGTCATTACCAAATCTTTCATAACAAGCTATCTGTGCTTTTGCTTCATTTAAAGCACTACTTCTTTTTTCCTTATGAGTCATTCCAAGTGCTAATCCAGACATAGAACAAGCAACTGGCATAGCTAAAATTCTATCCATAGGTTTTCCTGTCATAAATGCAGCTAATCTTTCATTTGGTGTCATTTTATCATTCTTGTGCATGTGTTTTACCCTCCACACTTTTTTTAATTTTTTATATTAATAATTAAAGTAAAGCAATTGTTTTGATTGTTCCATCCTTCAATTCAAAATCTTTATTTTTAATACACATTTGTCCAACAAATTTTGCTTGTCCCATAACTTTTACACAAGCTTCTGAATATTTTATAGATCCTCCTAAATTAATATCCTTCCACACTGCTTTATCTGTTCCTAATAGTGCAAAAGTAGTCTTAGGACAAAGCATTACTATCATTTCATCATCAATCATTTTTTCAATGTTTTTTAATAACGGATAAGTAAACATTTCTACAGTCTGCTCAGCATATTTAGGTCCTAAAATATTTAATCCTCCAGAAGAATCAGCATAACTAATCATGTTAACTCCTGCTTTTTTAGCTTCTTCAACAAAGCGTAATATTTCCTTTTGGAATTTATCGAAAATAGCCTTCATAGTATCTGAATCTTTTCTAAATAACTTAAAAACATGACGAGGATCAATTAAAACATTCATTATTGTAAATGGTCCTGAAATATATAGAAGAACATTCTCTCCTTTGTCTCTCAAATATTTACAAGCTTTTAGAACCTCTGATATACGTCCTTTTGAGTAATCGATTTCAGGTAGATTTAATATCTCTTGTGCTTTTGTGCAAATATAATCTTTTGCCCTTGGACCTGTTTTTTCATTTCCAAGATTAATTATTCCGCCCATAGCTTCTCCCTCAACGGTATGACAGAATGGTAATCCACAAAAATTTGCATTATCATATTTCTTTAATTCTTCTGCTAATGCAGCCATGCTGTCCCAATGCTTATAGGCTTCTGGAAAATGTAATCCCGTTTTTTCTGTAACCTCTTCATTAATCCCTACAGAATTATCATAGGTACAATTAAAGTCAATAATTTTACTCATGTTAATCCCTCCTTATTAAGTTAGTAAATGACTATACCAAACTTAGCATTTTATATCAAGTGATTCTTAAATTCACATAGAGTTTGCTTATTCGGATAAAAATTATAGATTAAATATACCTGTTTAAAATTTTGGATATCTGCTTAAAACTTTAGATACATGCCTACTTGTAAAACATTGTAATATTTTTTGTTTTTTTAGGTGATTTCCAATAAAAGCCACCTTAGCCTCTTTAAATTCTTCCACATAGTTCCACTGAAAATGATGTGGAGTGAAATCAAAATAAATAAATCTTTTTGTATCAAGCTCTAAAATTCCTTTAGCCCTCAAAATATAACCATATTCCTTACTCTTTAGAGAAGATAAAATTTTATCCATATCCTTCTCTAGAAAAGTTTTGGTATTAGAAATAGATAAAGTACTAAACACTTTATCTGCAGGTGTTGATACAGCTTCTCCTTTTAAATCAATTTCAAAATCTTCAATTGTATCTAATATTTCAATTATTTTTTCACCCTCATAAGAATACCAATCATCCTTAAGGATATATGCTTTTTCATTATTTAATTTTATTTTGGAAATTACTTCTTCCACTTTTTCGTCATCTATACTATCTATATGACTTAAAAAGATAATATTAGCATTTCCAATTTGATCTAAATAAAATCCACCAAAATTCTCTAAATAATCATCAAATGCACTTACATCTACAATAGTTATAAGATGATTTATTCTTATATCGGAATTTGAATTTTCAGAAATTTTACCACAAACCCTTATGATGTCTGACAAATTCCCTACACCAGATGGTTCTATAAATATATGTTCAGGTTTATATTCTAACGCTAATTCCTCTATGCTATCTTTAAAATTTTTTACTAAACTACAACAAATACAACCAGCATAGATTTCTTTAATAGGTAGGTTGTCATTAATTAAGTCTCCATCAATGCCAATATCACCAAATTCATTTTCAATTAAAGCAATTTTACCTTTCATATTAGGAATGATTTTTTTTAAAAATGTTGTTTTTCCAGCTCCCAAAAATCCAGAAATAATATTTACATTGATACTCAATGTGAGCCTCCTTCATGAATATTTTTACTTATATGTTAAGAAATTAACAATTTTGTTTAAAAACGAATTTGTATGCCTTTTATGTCATATCATTTTATAGACAATTCTATACTATTTTCTTTATATATACTGAATAATTTTAACATTTAAAATACTATTAGTCTAATTATTATTAATTATTACTTTCTATGTGTCTATAAGTTATATTTATAGCAAAATTATAATTTTACACTTCTAAATTGATGTGTATATAAAAAAATCTATCTAAAGCAAATTCGCAATAGATAGATTTGATTCTTGAAGCATAATATTTTTAGTATTTAGTAGTCTGAATAAATTGGTATAATCACTAATATTTTTTCATAAAAGTGTGTTTATCAGCCCTCTATAAATAAACATACTTTTTCTTCATTAATAATTATACAATCATTCATTAACCATTATCTAGTGGTTTTCTGTTGAATCATATTTTTTACTTCTTCTTGTGTTAATCCACTAGCATTAATAACAGGAACTTTTGTGGAAGTATTACTAAAACCCATCATATCTGTATTATAGTCTGCTGTAACAATTACATCTAAACCTTCATACTTTGAAGCATTGTTACTAATATCTCCACTCAAAGTTTGCACTGAATATCCTTCTGAACTTAAATAATCTGCAATATTAGACAAACCTTTTTCTATACCAATTTTTTTCATATGTTATCACCTCATCTGTATTTTTCCCACTGATAGTTATCAATATGCATGCTTATTTTGTTAATTACTTAAAAGACATCTTCAAAAAATATCCGTCATATATTGGACTTGTTATTTTCTTTCAGATGCCTAAATTCTTAACATGAAAAAAGAGCTAAAGTTTTTCATCCTAGCTCTTTTTTGTAATTAACTTTGTAGTTTATCGATTAATTTTAATAATTGATTTTTATAATCTTTCCCTTCAATTACTAGTGTTGTACCTCTTTTTACATACTCATACTTTTCTTCCATACTAAAACAAGAATCTATTTCATTGTATACAGTAATAGGCATTCCAGTAAAAAAAGATACTACGTTTTGTACTTTTAAAATTTCTGGTATGCAATGACGTATTCCATCTTGCTCTGTTTCATGATCCTCTATACATGTTGTAGAAATTAATTCAAGAATTCTTGCCTTAAATGTACCATTTTCATCATTCATTACTTTTATCTTATCTGTGCTATATATAACAGTATTATTGTATTTAAAATATACATCAATATCTTCAAATGCATATGCATATACTTTTTTTAGATAAAATTCTCTACTCACTAAAATATTCTCCTTCACTGTCCTCTGTCCTCTCAAAAGTTGAGTCTATTACTTTTAATTTTTCTTTTTTTGTATTTCGTCTATTGCATCAATAATGGAGCTACGTAAGCCCTTTCTTTCTAATGCTGCCACCCCAACTATTGTGCTTCCTCCTGGAGAACATACTGCATCCTTCATTACTCCTGGATGTGTATTTGTAATCACTTGTAATTTTCCTGTTCCAACTACCATTTGACTTGCTAGCTTATATGACACATCTCTGGGTAAACCGTGCATTACTGCAGCATCTGCTAATGCTTCTATAAACATACTTGCAAAAGCTGGACCACAACCACTTATTGTTCCTGCAATACCTAAATTTTTTGTTTCTACATTTTCAATAAGTGCGATTTGTGAAAATAAATTTACAAAGGACTCATTTTCTTCAAATGTTAATGAGCTTTTATTTTCACAAACAATAACCCCTTCTCCTACTGACACTGGAGTATTTGGTAACGTACTTAAATGGTGAGTATTTGGTGCTAATATATCTTCATATTTGTCAAATGTATAATTTACTACCACTGAAATAACAATTTTACCAACTAATTTTTCTTTAATTGGTGTAATCACCTCTTCAACAAGATACGGTTTCACAGCAATAACCACCATATCTACATTGTCTACTAACTTACTTGAATCTTTACAAGGGATAAATCCTTTTGAATTAGTATTTCTGCATAACTTATCCCAATTTTTTGCACATGCATATATCTGCTCAGCTTTCATTGCATTTTTATAAATCAAACCATTGGCAAGTGCTTGTGCCATATTTCCAAATCCTATAAATCCTATTTTCATTTGTATCCTCCTCACATTAGGCTTTAATATTATTATTTAAATACTCTTTAGTCATTATAAATATTTTCATCAATTGTAGTCAAATATCCTCTTTATTTTAATTAAAAATGAAAAATTGTTGCAATTCTATTAAATATGTATTAATATATAAATTAAAATTTAATAGTTCAGATGAAGATAGTGGGAGAGTTATGGCTATTGCCATTCACCGAAGAAGTAAATCTTTCAGGTACCTAATTTAATTAGAGATGACCGCTATTGGATGAACCCTTGGAGAGACTCTTAATAGAGCACCGAAGGAGAAAGCCGAAAGGTCAAACTCTCAGGTAAAAGGACAGGGGACAGGTAACATATCTTACAAAAGTAATACATTATCAACATCAATTACTTCGTTTAGATCTTATCTATTCCCATTTGTATCTCCAATCACAAAACACTTATATAGGGAAAGACATTTTTACATGTCTTTTGACTAAGATGGAGGGATAAAATGGATCAATTAACGTCAAAAAATCAAAACTTATCAAGAGGACTAAAAAATCGACATGTTCAATTACTTGCAATTGGTGGTGCAATCGGCACCGGGTTATTCCTTGGTTCAGGCAGGTCTATTCACCTGGCTGGTCCATCTATTTTATTTGCGTATATGATAACAGGAACAATTTTATTTTTTGTTATGCGTGCCCTTGGAGAATTGTTACTTTCTAATTTAAACTACCATTCTTTTGTAGAGTTTGTGTATGATTATCTAGGAGAAGGAGCAGCCTTTATTACTGGATGGACCTACTGGTTTTGCTGGGTTTCACTTGCTATGGCTGACGTAGCTGCCACTGGACTTTACATACAATACTGGTTTCCTAATGTATCTAGATGGGTTCCAAGCCTTATAGTTCTTGTGATTTTGCTAATCATGAACCTTACCGCAGTAAAGTTATTTGGTGAAATGGAATTCTGGTTTGCACTAATTAAAGTTGTTGCAATTTTAGCATTAATTATAGTTGGTACATTTATGATTATTAAAGGATTCTCTACAAATGCTGGTACATCTAGCTTTACAAACCTTTGGAGTCACGGTGGTTGGTTTCCAAACGGGGTAAATGGTTTTATACTTTCCTTTCAAATGGTTGTATTTGCTTTTACCGGAATTGAATTAGTTGGACTTACAGCTGGTGAAACTGAAAATCCAGAACAAGTTATTCCAAAAGCTATTAACAACATTCCAATTAGAATTATTATTTTCTATGTGGGAGCACTTACTGTTATTATGGGTATATACCCTTGGAATTCAATTAATCCTGCTAAAAGCCCATTTGTACAAGTATTTGCTTCAGTGGGAATCGCAGCAGCAGCAAGCATTGTAAATTTTGTTGTATTAACATCAGCTGCATCTGCTTGCAACAGTGGTATCTTTAGTACAAGCCGTATGGTTTATTCTCTTGCTAAAGAAAATAATGCACCTGAATCAATGAAAAAATTAACTTCTAATCACATACCTTGTAATGCTACAGTATTCTCTGCAACTGTTATCTTGATTTCAGTTATTCTGAACTATATTATGCCAGAAGGCGTATTTGTACTTATTACAAGTATATCAACATTTTGCTATATATTCATTTGGGCAGTTATAGTTATCTGCCATCTAAGATATCGCAAAACTAGGCCTGAACTTGCTTCTAAAAACAAATTCAAAATGCCACTTTATCCAGTAATAAACTATATAATTTTAGCATTCTTTGTATTTGTTTTAGTTACATTGGTACTTAATAATGAAACTCGTGTAGCCTTATTTGTAACACCTGTATGGTTTATAATGCTTGGGGTTATTTATAAAATTCTTAAATCAAAAAAGAAAATTGAAGAAGATGTCGAAAGAAATTTAGCATAGGCTATTTTTTCATAGGACAATTGACAAAGGACAGAGAACATTGAAGGTTGATTTTTTGCTAACTCAAAATAATCTTTAAATTTATATAAATCAACAATATTTCGCTTTAGCGAAACGAGTTATACAAAATCTTCCTTCTCTGTTGCACTATGTCCTCTAAAAATAATATTTATTCCTAATGCCACAGTCACATTTTTAATAAAATAAATTTACATTGGTCTTTATCTAAATTTTTCCTTTATACTGTATTCTAAACATTATTCTTTTACCCAGTAACTACTACAATCATTAGAACGTTCCATAAACCCATACTCAATTAAGGCTCTTCTAGTAGTAGCATAGTCCTCATTTATTCTTTGTAAAATTCTATTTATCTCTTTTTCGGAGTACTTCTTTCCTTTAGAAAAATTCTTAACTACTTCAGATAAAACTATTATTTTCTTCTTTTCTCTAGATGGGAATGTTTTTACTGCTCCATTTTCATCTATATAATTTTTAATTGTACTTTCTCTTTCATTATCAGTAATGTTATATCTATCATCTATGGTAGTTGCTGTTTTGTGAGCATCACATAAAATATCTTTGTCTAATATGTTTACTTTCTTTTTTGTGTTTGATGATATTAATTCCATCACTGATAAAAATAATCGTGCTTGCTTTTCTTTTTCACGTAGTTTATAACGATGATTTCTTATAGTAGACTGTGCTACCCCTAGCTTTACCGCAATTTCCTTATCAGTTAGTCCTGATGCTATTAATACTAACAACTCTCTTTGAACCTGTGATATTCCTATGAATGAAGGATTCATACCTAATAAATATTCTAAAGTAGATCCATGTTTTTCTGATATATGAAGCTCAATGGCCTTTTTGCAATCATAGAGCATAGAATCTATTTCATATATTCTTCCCTTTGTAAATTCCTCCTCGCAAATTATACATTTATAACTTTCTTCTAACTCAACATAACCTTTTTTTACCTCTTCAATAGTTGCATCCCAAAATAGTTCTTTATTATTTTTATTCATATTATCTGACACCTCTACACTTATTTTATATTCATTATATGCTCATTTTAATAGTATGTCTATATATAAATAAACTTTTTAATATAAAGTCTACTAATTATTAATAACAATAAAAAAATAGTACCTCTATATAAGAAGTACTATTTACACTACCCAATGTAATCTCAACTTTTTTGGAAGAACAGTAAAGGTCGATTTTTAGCTATACTCAAAAATCAACCTTCATTGTCCTCTGTACTTTAAAAAGTCATATCTATAACAGCATTAGCTGTCATCTTTGTATATTTAAGAAATCCATTTTCCATAATCAGCTTAAGTTTTTTTATTTCATATAAATAATCCACATAGGATTTTAACATTCTCTCTATAAAGTAATACTTATACGTATCTTGTATACGGATGTTAAACTTTTTAATGACAACCTTCATAATATCTTCCATTGTCATAGTTCCATCTATTACTTCATATATTCTCATTGCTCTACTTTCATAAAAATCGATATTATCATCTATTAGTTTTTTAATGTCGTCATACATTCCTTTATGTGCTACTATATATTTGCTGCACTTCAAATCATAAATTTTTGCCTTGCTCTTCATGTCTTCGCTTAATATATATGCATAGGGCATTTTTGCCCCCTCCATTACTTCATAACTTATGAGAGTATCTCCCATATATGCAACATCATCAGGTGTTATAATGCATATATTGGCAGGACTGTGACCTGGTGTATGAATAATCCCAAAATTAACCCCACATAATGATACCTCATTCTGATCTTCATCTATGATAACATCTGTTTTACAAACCATATGTCCATAGTGTTTCCTTATCTCTGTTAATGTTTGACTTCCATAATAAACCTTAAGGTTAACATCAGAACTACAAATAATAGCTTCATAAGCAGACATAGCAATTATAGCATTATATTTATTTTTTAAATGTGTATTGTTCCCAATATGATCTGTATGAGCATGACTGTTTAAGATAGCTCTAACTTTAAAATTATTGCTTTCCAAAACTTCATCTATACCCTCACGCTCTCCTTTTTTCCAGCCTGTATCCAACATGATAATTTCTTCATCATTAATTTTATAAAAAGGTATGTACGTCATTCCAGTATCAATGCAATATGTATTTCCCTTAACTTTTAATATATCCAATTAAATTTCTCCTTCCTTTCAAGTAATATTATAAGTACAGTTTTTATCTATTGTTTTCTTTATATTTAAGTTTTAAGGTATCATAATACTAATGACATATATCTTAATCACCTCGGATTTTATTTTGTATTTTAACATTTTGTATATTATTGTAATAAGTTAATATTTATATAGTATTATGATTATATTAAATATAAATTATAAAATAACAAAAATATGAGAGAATAATGTAATTTAGGTTGTTTAATATTACCAATTTGTCATAACCCTCAAGATAATACTATCATTTTTTAGCAAACATTGAAACAACCTTATTGCAAATAAACATCATATATCGTTTACATATAAAAAAATATTCAAATTAGCTATCTAAATCATTTCTCTTAAGCCTTTAAAAACTACATTTATCATTAATGTAGAAAGTGATTGGATATAACTGATGAAAAAATTATGGCACCATACTTTTAAAAGCATGGTGCCTACATAAAAGATATTCAAAAACGATTAGATCATAGCAGAAATTCTTACAAATCACTATTATTCAATTAATTGATAATAATTCATATTTATTTTTAGAACTTATTCTCATATTATTTTAATGATTGATTAATTTTATCAATATACTCCTTAATAGAGGCATCTTCTAAATTCACTCCATTATACCATGGTGATTTATCATCATTAACATTAGTAAAATATTTAGCTTTTAAAATAATCTCTGGTCTATATTCAAAATGTAAAATATCAAAATGTCCCCATTTCCCACCCCATATAAAGTTGTTTTTTTCAAAGGCTTCAACTATTTCTTTAGAATATGAATTTAAGCGTTCTTCTCCAGCTTTAGGTGAAGACCATTTCCAATAATCTCTTTTATCACTTGCAAGATCTATAGCAATACCAAAAGAATGAGGACTTAGTCTATTAGTACCTGCAACTAATCTATAGTTAAAAGTACCCATGCAGGGAAATAGGCATCTTCTAACAGATTCATTTTCTTTTAAAAGAGGTATGAGATTTTGCATAGTACTTTGAAGTGATTCAGCCGCTTTGTTATTATTGTTAAAAAGAACATGTGTGTATTTTAAATTTACACTTTTCAAATTTCCTTCTATCTGCTGTCTTGAAGAACCGTATACTTCTTTTAATAAATCATAGGATCTGTATCTTCCAGGATCATAATTTTTATCCATTAATTTAGAGATACTTGTTAAAGGATAAATCTGCTCCATAGTATCCTGTAAATCTGCATTTCCAAGCTTCTCCTCAGGCGTTTTTACTTTTTTGTCATCATATAAAATTTTTCTACCAGATTTCATTATTAAATATACATAATTATTATCATCACATTTAATATCCTTTATATATTCTGGATAAGCCATCATTAAGCATAACAGGTCCTGCTTCATTTTGATATCATATTCATTAACACTTATGCCTGTAACATTAGTACTAATAGCAGAAGCTTTTACTCCACAGGTTGAGTTAACCAGTAGAAAAAAAGTTATTATATAAATAAGTGTTTTCTTCATATCATACTCACCTTTCTTAATTATTGATTTATTTAATTTCTCTCATTTTTAATATACTTATTCACTCAATGGTTGGATTTGGGATTTGTTTATATGTAAAAGTTTAGTATAAAACATACTTTAACCTATAATTGTATATTCAATATTGGAAGTCTTCCATAGATGAAAGTTCTTTAACAGCATCAATATTAAATAAAGCCTATGTTTAAGAAGGCTGTTGAAAATGATATAATTATTGTAAGCCTAATACGCAATAAATAATTAAATTTTATGGATTGAAAGGACGTTTTAAACATGGATATAACTAAGATGCCACCAGATACAATAATAACAGAAGAAATGTTAGACCCACAACAAGGGGAAAGATTTATGGTTATAGAACATGATGGGAAATGTAATAAAGTAATAAGAAAAAGTACAGAAATTGAGATTGAAGCATATAGAGCCTATCAAAAAATTAAGCATAAAGATAAAATTTTAGTAAGAGCCATGGTTAATTATTCTGATTTACCTAAACAATTAGGCTATGATATGGAGCATATACTGGATTATGAAGTAATTGAGGTAATTAAAAAAGGTAATTAACAGATATATACTTTAAAATTGAAAAAACAACTTTATTTAGGTTTATATGAAGTAAAGGCAATCAAAGTTGCCTTTATAATTTCAACATAATTCTTAAACACATCCCAAATAAAACCTTCTATCTTTTATTACAAGCTTTAAGTTTTTCAATAACTAATACATCCGCTGGTATCCAATTAAGCTTATCTAATTCTTCTAAAGTTGTCCATTTAGCATCATTGTGGGCATTTAAATGTAATTCACCACCACATATAGTACATACAAAACAATGCATTGTAAGATGAAAATTTGGATAATCATAATCAATTGTTGTTAAATAGTTAGATATATCAATATTTAATTCTAATTCTTCTTTGATTTCACGAATAAGAGCTTCTTCTCGAGTTTCTCCAATTTCTATTTTTCCGCCTGGAAACTCCCACATATTCTCAAACTCACCATAACTACGGCGAGTGACTAATATTTTATTATTATGCTTTATTACTGCAGCAACTACTTGTATTGTTTTCATTTGTTTTCCTCCTAAAATAAAGCTATACACTTATGCAATAGCTCTATATAAAAATACATATTAGATTTATATATAATGTACTTTTAAAGTATACTACATAGATTTATACAAATCTATGTATGCTCCACCATACAAGTTTGATTCAAATGCCTTATTACAAAGTTAAAGGAACTAGACTTTCGCCTAGTTCCTAATTAAGAATAATTTAAAATCTATATTATCCTAAAAATATTTTTAAATCTTCATCAACAGTTCCAATTCCTGCTATTCCAAAGTTCTCTACTAAAACTTTAGCTACATTTGCTGAAAGGAATGCTGGAAGTGTTGGTCCTAAATGAATGTTCTTAACTCCAAGGTGTAATAATGATAACAATACTATTACAGCTTTTTGCTCATACCAAGCTATATTGTATGATATAGGAAGTTTATTTACATCATCAAGTCCAAATACTTCTTGAAGTTTTAATGCTATAACAACCAATGAATATGAATCATTACATTGTCCTGCATCTAAAACTCTTGGTATTCCACCAATATCACCAAGATTTAATTTGTTATATTTATATTTTGCACATCCTGCAGTTAATATAACTGTATCCTTTGGTAGCTTTTCTGCAAATTCAGTATAGTAACTTCTTGATTTTGCTCTACCATCACAACCAGCCATTACAAAGAATCTCTTTATAGCACCAGTCTTAACAGCATCTACAACCTTATCAGCAAGAGCTAATACTTGATTATGTGCAAATCCACCTATAATTTCTCCTTTTTCTATTTCAGTTGGAGCTTTACATTTTTTAGCTAAAGAAATTAATTCTGAAAAATCCTTATTTCCATTTTCATCTGCTTCAATATGCTTACAACCTGGTACACCTGTAGCTCCTGTTGTAAATAATCTGTTCTTATATGAATCCTTTGGAGGAACTACACAGTTTGTAGTCATTAAAATTACTCCATTAAATTTTTCAAACTCTTCTCCTTGTTTCCACCATGCATTTCCATAGTTTCCTGCAAAATGATCATACTTCTTAAATGCTGGATAATATTGTCCTGCAAGCATTTCACTATGAGTATAAACATCTACTCCTGTTCCCTTTGTTTGCTCTAATAACATTTGAAGATCTTTTAAATCATGACCAGAAATTAATATTGCAGGATTTTTTCTAACTCCAATATCAACCTTTGTAATTTCAGGGTTTCCATAAGTCTCAGTATTAGCTTTATCAAGTAAAGCCATTGCTGTTACACCATATTTTCCTGCTTCTAAAGCAAGTGCTACTAATTCATCTGCAGATAGTGCATCATTTACTGTAGCAGCTAAAGCTTTAGCCATAAATCCGTGAACCTCTACATCATTGTATCCTAAGTTCATAGCATGTTTCATATATGCTGATAAACCTTTAAGTCCATATATAACAAGTTCTCTTAAGCTTCTTACATCTTCATTTTCAGTTGCTAGCACTCCTACTTTTTCAGCCTTTTCATCAAATCCGCTAACACTTTTATCTGACCATGCTGCAGCATCAGGAATAACTACTTCACTTGATGCCAATCCAAATAATTTTTTAAAGAAACCACTATTACCTTTAGTTTCTCCAATTTGTCCACCTGCTTTTATAACTTGAGTCTTCAACTCTTCTCTTAATTTTAAAGTTTCCCTTACTCTATTTAAAAGAACTTCTCTATCAAAATTAGCATTGGTTATTGTAGAAAATAAATTTTCTGTTAGATACTTGTCCACTTTAGCATCAATTACGCCAACTTTTCTTCCCTCATTACTAACTATTGCTAGTCCTTTTGTTACAAAAATTAATAAGTCCTGAGCTTTTGCAACATCTGAAGTTTTACCACAAACACCTTTTACTGTACAGCCTTTTCCCCCTGCAGCTTCTTGACATTGAAAACAAAACATATTTGACATGATGTACCTCCTACTTTATTATCTTATTTTGATTGAAGTCTTGTTATTTCTATGTGATTATTATATTATATTTATTAAAGCAATTCGGTATCCGAGGATACAAAAGGATGGTATTTATATGATAAATCAATATATTAATCTAATTAAGAAATCACCTTTATTTCATGGTATAGATACAGACGAAATATTTTCGCTATTCCACTGCTTAAACCACCAAATACATGACTATAATAAGAATGAGTTCATAATAAATTCTGGTGAAACAATTGATAAATTTGGTTTAGTTTTAGAAGGGGAAATAATTATAACTAAAGAAAACATAAGGGGAGACAGAGTTGTAATGTCTATAATAAAAAAAGGCGGCTTATTTGGTGAAATGTTTGTATTTTCCAGTCGTAAAATATGGCCTGTAACAGTAATGGCACAATCATCTTGCAAAGTCTTATTTCTTGCCAATTCAGACCTTATAGCTAGATGTGGTAAAAATTGTTCATGGCATACTTCAATGCTTGCAAACTTTATAAACGTAATATCCGATAAAGGCTTAATGCTAAACAAAAAAGTTGAATATCTCTCACTTAAAAGCATAAGAAGTAAAATTTGTTTATACTTATTTGATCAATATGAACATGTGAAAAACAGTACCTTTACCATCCCCCTAAAACGAAATGAACTTGCTGATTTTTTAAATATATCACGACCATCACTGTCTAGAGAAATGTGTGAAATGCGTGATGAAGGTATTATTGATTTTCATTTATCCACATTTAAAATAAAAAATATTGAAACGTTAAAAGATTTTTGTGAATATTAAACATATAAAAAGGCTGCCACATTAAGAATAAATATTACAACGTATTGTGTTTGTCATTGGTTTTCCAAACAATACATTGTATATAAATTTCTTAATATGACAGCCTGATTTTTTCTCAATTATAATTAAACAAGAATTCTTTCATTAATATTTATAAGCATTAATTATTTCAAAAATGAATACTTCATCTTCTAAATTACTTGTATTTTTCCTCAAACATTTCTAACATTTTAATATACTTATTTTGCACTCCTGCCTTGCTAGTTTCCTCTTCAAGACTATCACATTCCATATTAATCTTGTTTAATGTTTCTTCACATAGTGCTCTCTTAGCAAAAGGATATGCAACATTGTCTTCTCTATCTATGTGTCTAGATAATAAATTTGCATATGATACAGCATTTGCTATTACATCAAGTTTTGCTTCATCATCACCAGTTTTAGCTTTGCCAAGAGCTTCTTCAAGATCCTTAATGTACATTCTTCCAAAGTCGTGTTCAACAAGCATTCCAAATTTGACTAACTTCTCAGCTGCACCACCGATTTCATCTACCATTCTGGTAAATAAAATTTTTTCTTCCTTTCCATGATGATGCTTATCTGCATAATTTCTTACAAAATCAATTATGCTTTCAAAATCTTTAAAATCAATTTCTTTTCCATTCATAACACCTATACAAGCTTTTCTAATTACCTTAAGCATTCTCTTTATATTTTTGTGTTCCCCTACCATTAATACAATTCCATCCATATAATTACACCTACCTTATTGTATTTACACCATCTTCTGTTCTAGTGTATTTATATCCCATACCACTAGCTTCTAAGAATCCATTAATCCAAGCATCTCTTAATAAATAAAAATTATTAACATCTCCCTGAACTGCATCCCAATATTGTTTATGAATATCTCTTGTAGTTTTCCACTGAATCACAGTTTCATTATTTTCAATTACATCATTTACTCTGTCACATGGCATTCCTTCAAGCATGTAATCAAAAATTAAATTAAAGAAATCCTCTGGCAAGCCTTCATTAACTCCAAGTTCCCTCATAATACCTTCTGCGTTTTTATAAAAAATATCAGCAATTTCTTCTTTCTTAACAACATTATTATTTAACACTTCAGTTACAACATATGCTAATCTGCTTTCTACACTTATTATTCTTTCCTGAAGCCAGCCATGAATATTAGAATGTTCTATTTCATTTTCTAATACACCTCTTACAGGTATACCATATCTAGAATAACTTTCGTTTACCATCGTATCACTGTTATAACCTTTAGTTTCAGATAAACCAATTATTTCATCTATGAATTTTTCATGCAATTGAATTTTATTATATAACCAATAATGAATTTTTCCTAAAAATGCGCTCATGTTATCCCTCCGTTTTCAATAAATCTATGTTTTAATTATAGGATTAACCTTCTTTATATTCAGTATCCCTAGATACAAAAATTTAAAACATTTATAAATAAAATATTGAATTTTATTAGTTTATATTGTAAATATTGTTTATACTTGCGCAAAAAACAAGAAAAGTGAAGGTAACATTAAGTCATCTAAACCTTCACTTTTCTTGTTAAATCACTAGCTCATTAAGTGATTAATTCTTTTTCTAAATTTCCAATACTCTTCAAGATCAACAATCTTATGTTCTCTTCCTACTATTACTTCTCTTTAGTGCGATTGCTATTCTCTATTCATGTCTTAACTAAAAGCTAGCAAAATAATCTTTATCAAATTGATCTAAATAATATTTTTTATTTTGGTAATTACTTATTACGTATTCTATATAATCACACACTTTTATATAATCTGCTTCATACAAAGTTCTACCTTCTTTTATGGTTTTGAATTGAAGGGTGATTGGCACCTTTTTTAAATTTATAGTATCAATATTTTCTACTTTAAGTAATTCTGTAATATCACCAGCAAATTTCATTTCTTCTAGATCATTTATATCTTTATCATAAAGTATAGCAAAATCAATATCGCTATCTTCTCTTTGATACTCAGTTCCATATGAACCTATTATCCATGCTCCTAGAACATTAGGCTGATCACTAAAATATTTTTTCAAGCTGCCTATTTTATTCTCTATATTTAGCATTGTGTCACCTCCAAATCCCTTTTTTTATTTTCCTAAAGCCGCCTTAATATGTACACTTATTCTTAAATGTTACTTATATACTAAGATTTCTAACTATATCTTTGATAAAAGCTTCAAAGTCTTCTAAATTATTTTGAGTTATATCGTAAATCATTTCGTCACTAACATCAAAATACATGTGAACAATTCTATTTCTAAACTTAGCCATAAAAAAATACACGTCTATATATTTTTTTTCAATAATATCTTTACTTGCAAGTATTTCAAAGCTTTCCTTATTAGTTTCTGGTTTTCCCCATCTATTTCTAGCTATTATATGATTGCTTATATCTAGTATAGCCTCAATTGTAACTTGTAATAAATATTTAGCACTATCTACATTTCTAAAGTCTTCTATAAATATATCCCTAGAAATATTCTGAAGCTTTTTTAGTTTATCTATATTACCCTGCATGAACATTATTTTTTGTTTTATTTTATTCAAATCAATATTATCAATCATAAACTCACCACCAAATTAATTTATATGCATATATAAATTCTATAGTAATTTTTAAGAGATTGCTATATGTATTTATATATATATAGTATTATAAAATTTTAGGGCTTAACTCTTTTATTTTACACTATTATCAATTATAAATTTCCCTAATTATTTTATAGTTTCATCTCATTTAAAATATCCCTTAACTTTTTCAATTCATCATTTGTTAAAGTTATGCCCTTACCCATCTTTTCATGGTCAGGAGACCAATCTCTAATATCAAATTTAGGTATATTATCATTCCAGCTTATTAAATTTAATTCTTTCTTCCACCCCTTCGATGATTCTGAAAGATCTCCTATAGTTTCTTTTATTTCATATTTTATATTTGCCATACCGATACCTCCTTGATTTATTAAATATATTTATTCATTAATCTTAAAATAACCTTATTATCTAAGATCTTTCTATCTACTTTAATAATTTGAATTTTACTACAAAAAATATCTATTGTCTAAATCATTACAATAATTTAAACATAAGCTAATATTATATTCACATTTTAAATTTGTATTGCAAAATAGAAACACTTGTAAAATTCAATTGAATAATACAGTGTTTCTAAACTTATTATATGTAAGTTAACCAAAATAAGAAGTTACTTTATAAATCTAAAGATTTTAGAGCCCTTTTACATTCTTCACAAATATGTACTCCCTTAAAAATAGTAAGGTTATTCATGTTTCCACAAAATGTACAACCAGGAGAATACTTTTTTAAATATATAGAGGTATCATCTTTAAAAATTTCTAATGAATCTCCTTCATTAATTAAGAGCATTTGTCTTGTCTCCTTTGGTATAACTACTCTTCCTAGCTCATCGACTTTTCTTACAATTCCTGTTGATTTCATAGTCTCATCCCTCCTAAGCATATTATGTTATTATTATAATACATCTTAAAAGTAATTTACAGATTGATATTTTCAAATTATGGTAAATACCTCCCAATTATTAATAAATTATTTTTTAATGCTACATCATTCAATTTATTAAAAAGCTTTGTTTATACTTTTATTCTTAATAATCATTTTGCAAACTTTTTACATTAAATTTCATTATTTATAAATTTGAAATCGCAGCAGTTTCCACCCATGCCTAAAGTTTGAGTCCTTTTAAAAGTTATTTTTTTCATAGAGCTATAGCATACATTATCGCCCTGACAAAACATCTTACACAATTCTAGGCAATCATTCTCTACACAAGTATCATGCCACAAACATTTTTTCATAGTGAATATCATAGCTTTATTGTCACATTGTATAATTGTACTTTCCCAGTTATCACCTTTTAAATCTTTACTAAATGACATACAAAAATTTTTATAGAAACATTGACTTTCTTCCATTTTATGAAGATTTTTTATTACTTCTTGCAAATCCTGTAGAAAACCTTTCTCTACAATTTGAAAAGCTATTTCCTTACTCAAAGGTAGTTCCTTCAAAGCTTGGTAAAGTGCTATTCTAGGAAGAATACTATTTTTTAAAGTTTTCAACTGACTTTCACTTTTTCCTATACTCTGTTTAACAAGAGCACAAAACTTTTGCTGTTGTTGTTGATATATTTTTTCTCCTTGCTCTTTTCCAAATTCATTCATTAAAAAGTTCTTCATACCTATCACCCCATAAATTATGTAAATAACCTCATTTTTATAATATCCTGCCATTTATAATTATAACATTTTATTTGAATATGACGCACTTTTGTAAGATACAGCTGACACACCTATTTTTATATACCATTACACATTGCATTTAATACAGATATGAAAATAGCAGAATTTTGTGGTCTTATCTGAGATTTTTTAGACTTAGATATCAAAACTATTACCATTGAAAAAATAATTATAAAAAAAGAAAAAGAATGGATTTTTGGAACTCATAAAACTCAAAGTTCCAATAGAACCATTCTAATTTGTAATACTCTTGTTACCATATTAAAATTTCTTAAATTTTCTTATTTGTCTGTTCATTAGTAGCAAATTGGTAGCATACTACCAATTCATATCTAAGTAAAATATTGCTGCCCATATACAAATATGCTAAACTGTTTACATACAATTCAATATAGTTGGGCGGGCTACTAGTATCATTCATCCCTCTTTGAAGGGAGGTGGTACTTATGAATAATGATGTATTAGCGTTATTATTTCAAGCAGGTTTGTTCTTAATAGCACTGTTAACACTAATAGTGTTGCTTATAGAAAAAATCTCAAAAAAATAGTAGCCCCGTACGCAAGTGGATGCTACTATTTTTTAACTAATAAAAATTAGTGATACCAGCTGCCTAAGCAACTAGAATTGTATACTACAGGGTATTACCAGTACCCTGTTTTTATTATGTTGATTTACTGATTTCATTATAACATATTGTTGAAAAACTTTATATTATTTTATTCTTAACTTTTATATAAAAATTATGCAAATACTGATTCATATATTTATGCTTTTTGAAGTAATACCTTATATATGTCTATAAAATTATTTAATTAAGCACTTTAAGTATTTAATTCCTTTTCTATCTTTTCTAATACACTTAATCAAATTTTATAAAAGCTTTTCTCATAGATATTGAGTATTAGCCCTTTGTAGACTAACTATACATCTTCATCGTAAATTAAATCATTTTCATTATTATTTTCAAAAAAATTGCCCAGTGGTCACAGACAAACTCCCTCTTATGCTTGTAAATCCGTTTATTTCTTTGTAGTTTCATAAGTTATCTTTTGTGATATTTCCACCGGCCATCTTTTACTTTTACTACCAAGTGTAAATTCCATATCTCCACTCATATTTTCTTTAAAATCACCTTTTTCTATAAGACCAGTTTTCTTATTAATATTTATTGTTCCTTTGCCATTACCTTTTAACTTCACATCTGATTTAAATTCCATAAACTGTACTTGCTTACCTTTAGTGTCTGCTGCAACTGTTGATTGTACATCAACATTTAATAATCCATCTTTTTCACCTAAAAACTTAAATTTATTGTTACTTTCCATTGGGCATAATGCTGCTATGCTATATTTGCTTTCCCATGTATCATTAGTTTTAACTTTATTTGATGGATTATAGTTCATGCTTTGATTAACCATTGATTTAACAGCATCCTCACCAAAACTTTGTTTTATGGCGCCTTTCAAAGGATTTGTTTGATTAGCAGGTGGAACTTTGCCAATTAATGAACTTACTAACTCATTTGCACCCTTAATTTCTAATACTTGTCCTTTGTTACTAACTTTTACAGTAAAGCCTTTTCCAACAACACCTCCATATATATCAGCTAAAGAATCGCTTGGATCTGGTTTTTTAGAATCATATTCCCTCATTTTCTCACTATTTCCTGTAGATACTTTTATAGAATCATACTTATAAGCTATCGTTACATTTTTGTCTTTGTCCACATCTTGTATTTCCATTGTAAGATTCATATCCTTTACTGTAATTGCGTGATCCTCCAGCTCGTCAATTATCAGAGCAGCGTCTTGATCAACTACTTCATGAAAATTATATTTGTCACCTTTTTCTACATTTAATCTCCAACTATTCATAATATTACAGCCTGTCAAAAATAACAGTGCTGTTGTTACAGAAAGTACAGCCATTATCTTTTTTGCTTTCATTTGGTCCCCCTTATTTTCTTGATATTTTTTACTACTTGTTGATTTTATTTCACATTATGCTATTTTACCATAATTTATATATCGTCAGCAAAATTTTAGCAATAATTGAAATTTATATTTGTTATTCTAGAAATTTTTCAAAATCATTTTCAAGAACCAGCTAAATCAGCCACATAACAAACTGTTTCTACCATAATTTTTTCATATGCTGATGTTATAACAAAACCTTGGCTGAGCTTGCTATCACCTCTTTGCCCTAACTTAAGGCAATAAAAAAACTAGCTCACTATATGCATAATAAGCTAATTTTATATTTATCTATTCTAAAAATATTGTTCTAACTCTTCTATTGAGTTCAATTTAAATATATCAGTTGCAATCAATTCTATTTCATCAATATCCAAATCCGTTAATTCTTTTATTGTTTCATTATCCATACCTTTTTGTAATTGTTTTTTGCCATACATCTAAGCATATAACTAATTTTTCTCACTATATTTGAAATTTTTGAGTATAAAAACAGAAAGGCAGCCACATAGTAACAAGATTATAATACTTCCTATACGATTTTGAACAGTAGTTTCATAGTAACCGGCAACTCCAAATGCTGCCGTAATCGGATAGAATGTTTTTAGATTATTTGACATACTCATGAACATTCCAGCAAAAGAGTACATTTCAGTTAATAATAATGCAATCCAATAACCTTTTTTCATATACGATACTAAGGCAACAATGGGCGAGATAGCAAGGAATATACCCACACCTAGAAGAAAATATATTTTCAGAAAATCTAAAACCATTCCTACCGATAAATGGGAAAGGTGTAATATTGCCTCAGTGAAAAATGCTATTGCAAAGAGCAGTAAATAAATGAAAATGCTGAATAAAAAAGTAATAATCATTTTTGCCGCAATTAATTTTGTTTCATTTACGGGAATAAGCAGCAAAGATTTTATAGTATCCTCATCTTCTTCACGACAAATCATATAACTTCCCAAAAGAGAAATAACTGCGGGAAGAACAAAAATTGTTGCCAAAGGCTGAGTCGTAGTCATATACCATCCTGCACTGTCTATATCCCTTGAACCATTATACGTAAACCATCCTTGTATAAAAACAATGACAGCTATCATAACTGTTGCAAAAATTGTAATCCAAACAATATTTGAACGGCGAATCTTTTGAAGTTCAGCCCAAAGTAAAATTCGCATTATTCACACCTCATTTCATTCTTTTCAACGTTACATTTACAAGTAATATTGCAATAACATCCCAAATGCAAATACAAAGAAACGCTAAAGGAACGTTAATTGGTCGTGGAACTGCAATACTCGGAATATTTCCAAGGACAATAACTGACATACTGGATAATGGGTGTAGATACATATTTATCGGCATTAAAATAAATCCAAGAAAGGCATAAACCAATGATATAGAAACTGGGAGGATGTATCCTTTTTGCGACGCAGCTATTGCAAATATAGGCAGCATTGCAAAAGCAGTAATAACACCGATTTCTAAACATTTTTTCAGCAAGAATAAAACGCCTCCCCATTGAAATACCACATATCCGGAAAGCATGCTGAACATAACAGAAGCAACAGCTGTAATCAGCATGAAACAAATGGAGTAAATCAAAACAACAAAAAATTTACTGAAAAAGTATCCCATTTTGCTGATAGGCACAATCCAAAGTTGTTTGAGCATATCATACTGATTTTCTTCATACATAAGCATGGTGCAAAGTACTCCCAAAACGAAGGGCAGGATAATAAACATCGTATAACCAAACGCTGACCATCTATAAAATTGTAAAGGATCAACACCTATTTTTTTTGCATATTTGAATAATAAGAATGCTAGAAATGGCATTATGAAAGCTGACAACATCATAATCCACACAAATTTTCTACGTCTTAGTTTAAGAAATTCTATTTGAATAAGTCTAAGCAATGCCATCTCCTCCTGTAATTTTTTTAAAATAGTCCTCTAAAGTATCATTACAAATCCCCGAACTAATAACCGATACCTCACTAAGCATAAGTGTCTTATTGACAGACGCCATATCTAGTGAGGTGTCATAGAGTTTCAACGTATGATCATCTTGCACAGAATATTCTTTCAAGCCGAATTGACGTTCCAAAATTAAGGTTGCTTTAGAAACATCAGAAACTTGAAGTAGAATATACTTACTGTTTTTTCGTTTAAGTTCCTCCATGCTACTTTCTTTAAGCAGAACACCGTGGTCGATAATTCCAATATCATCCGCAAGCAATGAAATTTCCGAGAGAATATGGCTGGAAATAAGAATTGTCTTTCCACGCTCAACGCTCAAATTCTTAATAAAATCTCTTACTTCTGCAATGCCGATAGGGTCAAGACCGTTTGTAGGCTCGTCCAAAATAAGCAGTTCTGGGTCATGCAAAATAGCATTGGCAATACCAAGACGCTGCTTCATTCCAAGGGAATACTTACTAAACAACTTTTTATCTTTATAAGGTAATCCTACTACTTTCAATGCGTTTTCAACTGCATGTGGGGCGGCTGTACCACGCAGCTTCGCAAAAATCTCTAAGTTTTCCGTTCCTGTCAAATTTGGATAAAATCCTGGTGTTTCGATAATAGCACCGATACGAGGATATACCCGTTTTTCTTGACCTTTGATATTTCGTCCTAACACATCTATCTCACCAGATGTTATTTGAGTTAACCCTAAAATCATTTTCATAATAGTGGTTTTCCCGGCTCCGTTGCGCCCTAACAAACCATAAATCCGACCTTTTTTTATATGGAGATTGACTGAGTTAACTACTGTCTGCTCTCCGTAAATTTTTGTCAGTTGTTTCGTTTCAATCACAAAATCATTCATATAAAAATTCCTCACTTTCGATAACTATGTTCTCCCAATGTGATAACCGATATAACGGCAGAAACAATCACAATTAAAAGTATACAACATTAACCTTGCCAAAACCTTGCCGTAACCTTGTTTTTATCTTGTTTTAACAGTAAAAAAGCCCTGTGCTGTCACAGGGCTTTTGGCAACAAAATGGTGAATGTAGTTCCAGAGCCGAGAATGCTTGATGCTGTAATGGTCCCTTTGTGAGCGCTGACAAGCTCTTTGGCAATAGAAAGCCCAAGCCCATTTCCTTTGGCAGCCCGTGAATGATCACATTGGTACATTCTTTCAAAAATAAGTGAGAGATTATCAGAAGATATACCTTTCCCGTTGTCTGTTATTACAATTTTAGCCTGCTGTTCATTCTCAAAGATACTCAGTGCCATATTATCACCCTCACTGTGAGTGATAATATTTTGTAATAGATTATTGAGAATACGGTTATACGCAGTTGCGTCTATACACATGAAATACTCTGTTTCAGGTATATCAAATTCATATTCAAAATGGCTGTTTTCTAAAACAGGAATCCAATCAGCTATAATATTACGGGATAACTCATTCAAATCAAAAATCTCAAAATGAAAAATTTGTTCCCCAGAATCTAATTTAACCCATTCAAACAGATTTTCTACAAAATGTTTTAAGTGCTGGGCTTTATCATAGGCAACATGGATATATTCGTCCTTTTCTTCTCCTACAACAATTTTACTTTCGATGGCTTCCAAATAACCAACCAATGAGGCAAGTGGTGTTTTCACATCATGGGAAAGACTTGCCATTAGACCTTTGTATGCCTGCTCTGATTGTTTTTGCTTAATAATCTGTAATTGGCTGTTCATTGCAATTTCGTTAATACCATAACAAATTTGCCTTGTCATATCGCTCTCCGTTGCTAAAACACGTCGATTAAGGTTTCCATCTTTTATATCTTCTAAAGCATCTTTCATAAGTGCAAGCTGTATTTGGACACGCCGTAAGACAGAAACAAGATACGCTATAATAAGCAGGGCAAGAACCAAGGCCAAAAGCAGATAAACATTCATATTTACGTCAAGCCTCCTTATTAAAACGATAGCCTACACCCCGGACTGTTAAAATATAAAATGGACGGTCGGGGTCTGGTTCAATCTTTTTGCGCAACTTACTGATAAAAGACATAATATTGCTATCATCAAAAGCATATTCATCTTCCCACACTTGCGTATAAATCTGTTTTTTGGTAAACACCCGTCCTTTATTAGAAGCTAGAAATGAAAGCAAATCAAACTCTTTGCTTGTAAGCTCAACTGGAATATCATTGACAGAAACAATGCGATTTGCTTTATCAATAACCATTCCTTTCAGCACCATGCACTCCGTATCTATTTCCGTTGTAGTATTTAAAGTGGTATAGCGACGAATAAGAGAATTGACACGAGCCATCAGTTCGTTAATACTGAACGGCTTTGTTAGATAATCGTCAGCACCTAACCGTAGTCCAGAAACTTTATCGTCCTCGTCGCTTTTAGCAGTAAGCATAAGCACAGGAATATTGCTTGTCTCTCTGATTATTTTAAGAACTTGAAAACCATTTATATCTGGCATCATTACATCCAAAATTACGAGAGAAAGAGAGTCACTACTTTTATTTTCATCAACCAAACGAATCCCCTCTATACCTCCATGTGCAATAATAGCAGATAAATTCTCTTTCTCTACACATTTTTTCATAAGAGTACAAAGCTCTTTATCATCGTCTATAATCAAAACACTATTCATTTCGAAACTCCTTTCTCCTCCCATGAGCAAGCTTCTTCACGTCTTTGAGAAATATCTCAAATTTCGGAAGCTTGTTTGTTGTCATATAGTCCATTTTATTTCCTCTAACAGCATTCTATTTTTATATTATACTCTTTTATGGATAAATCCAAAGACATTTAACACTACATTATCATAGCGGTTTGCTTTCTAAAAACACCATTAGCAAATATAAACTTCCAGTTTTTGCAATGAACCCTTGGGTACTAAATTAATAATTTGTTTTGCTGCTATTTTAATTAATTGGAGTATTAAAATCTCTATCAATGAAATTAACTTATATGTATATATAAATTCTATAGTAATTTTTAAAAGATTGCTATATACGTATATAGTATTATAAAATTTTTCAATTGTATCTACTATTCTATCCCTCAAGCTAACTTTAAGATGTTTATAAGGAATACTCACCATTTAATTCTCCAGTAATGCAATATTTCTTTAATCCTCTCATATTTATCTCTTGAGCCTGGTTTCTAACAAAAAAAGAGCTGAGGTTTTGTTCTCAACTCTGACTTTTTTCTTTAATTTTTAGTTTTCTTAAATAAATTCATTATCATTATAAAAATAATTCAAAAATATATCATATAATATGCCTAAGAGTATACTCCTTACTTAATGGCTTATAGGTCCTTTTTTTCATTAAATTTTAAAAAACTGATTTAAATATAATTGTTATAGGATTTTTAACTAGATCTTAAATCTCTCTACTAACACTCTTAATTCTTCTGAAATTGTAGCTAAGCTTTCGCCTGCTTTAGCAATTTCTTCAATTGTAGTGACTTGTTCTTGCATAGCTGATGATGCTTGTTCTGTTCCAGCAGCATTCTCTTCAGAGATTGCAGATAAATTTTGAGTTAATTCAATGATCTTGTTTTTATTTTCTGTCATTGAATTGGCAGAATTATTAAGTTTATTAACTACAGATTTTATAGAATCTATTGCTTCTGCTATCCCTTCAAATTTTCCTTCAGTTTCTCCAACACTAGAAGCTTGTTCCTCAATTATCTGCTTAGTTTGCTGCATTAAATCAACTGCATTTTGTGATTTTATCTTTAACTCAGTTATTACTGTTTTAATATCATTTGTAAAGTTATTTGATTGTTCTGCAAGCTTTCTTATTTCATCAGCAACAACTGCAAAGCCTTTACCTGCTTCTCCTGCTCTTGCAGCTTCTATTGCAGCATTTAAAGCTAAAAGATTTGTCTGGTCTGCAATACTTTGAATCATAGTACTAGCATTTTCAATTTTTTCTGCATTTTCATTGTTACTCATAATAATATGATAAACATTGTTTGCAGAATCATTATTTTTCTTAGTTTTTTCAACAAGTTCTTTCAAAATTAAAAATCCTTCTGATTTTTGCCTTTCAATTTCAACTGCCGCAACATTCAATTCTTCGATATAATTTAAATCTTGTTCTAATAAATTACCTAAATCTTCTACATTATTGGCTGCCATTTGGGTATCTTTAGCTTGATCAGTAGCTCCTTTTGCAATTTCCTCAATAGCCTTACTTACTTCATTTGATGCAGTAGCTACTTGCTCCGAAGTAGCAGTTAATTCTTCTGATGAAGCTGCAACCTTTTCTGTTGAATGTGCAGTTTTCATTATGAATTCTGATACATTCTCTCTCATACTTACAAAGGCTCTTATCATATCTCCTGCTTCATCTTTCCTATTTAAGTATTTTAGTGTGTCTGCCTTTTCATCTACTGAAAAATCCAAATTAGCAAAATCTTTTACTCTTTTTGTCACTGCTAAGATAGGTTTTGTTATACTACTGGAAAGAAAATTAAATAAAATAGTTGCCAATATTAACATGGCCACTGCAGAAAATATCACTATATTTACTATTCCTTTTGCACCAGATCCTAATTCTTTTTCTGTCATAAATGATGCTAGTATCCAATCAGTTCCTTCTACTTTATAAGGATTAACAATATACTTTTCACCATCAACAACAACATCAAATGATTTTAGATCTTTAGCTAGAAGCTTATCTAATCCATTAATACCAACTTCTCCAACCTTTTTAAAATTGTTTTTGGAATTTTTCCCATCTGCCATTATTAAGCCATTACTATGTACAATCATTGAATATCCTGTTTTACCAATTTTCATTTTATTTAACATATCGCTAATATTAGTTTGCTGTACATCGATTCCTATGGCACCTATAATTTTCCCATTTTTATCAGTAAATGTACGAGCATTACTTGTAAGCAGTTGGGACTTATAACTGTATGGAGCTGTTCTAATAACACTTCCCTTTTTATTCATTGCATCATTAAGCCAAGGTCTTTTTGAAGGATCAAATCCTGCTGGTATACTCTCTTCTGGCCATTGTATATATCCTCCATCTTCTGTTCCTAAATATACATAGCTTGTACCTTTATGGCTGTTTGCATATTGCTCGAATACTTTATAAATTTCCTGTTCAATTCCTGCCTTAGCTGAAGGTTTCATTGGAGTATCTTGAGTTGTATTTTTATAAGTTGTAATACTATTATCAACTGCCATTACCACAGGATTCGTTGCTAACATATCAATATTTTTGTCAATTTGATCATAAAAAATGTTAATTGCTTGAGAAACGATCTTCATTTGTTCTTTAGAATTAGTAAAATAATCTTCATAAGCCTTTTTATTAACTTGATAGATTAGGATACTACTAATACTTACTAAAGTTATCAAAAGAACTACCATTGAAGATAGTAAAATCCTTCCCTTTATTCCAATAGCCTTTTTATTCATAATATCACCTTCCTTCTTTCATTAAGTTTTTATTTTCGTCTTTTTTGTTATATTTGTTATATTTGATAAATTCAGATAATTAAAGTCATGAAGTGCATGAATCTAAAGAAATGTTTAAGAATACTCAATATATTTTAACTAAGGTAAGTGCATACTTATATTGTTATTTAAAATTATAATGTTGATATTTGTCTTTGTCAACGCAAATATGGTATTTTCCCGAATTTTCTTTATTTTTTGTAAAATACAAGAATCAAAAAATTTATGTTCTTTTTATTATCAAATACTATTCAATTTTTAAGATTCATAAGTTATTCTATAAGTTAATAAATCCTGATCTATCAATTTTTCTACAACAGACATTGTGTGCAATTGAATAAGCTTTTTGAACCACTAGTAAAACCAGTGCCATTCGTTGCACAAAAAAAGAAGCCTGATTTCCCAAGATTCTAATCTTCCTTTAGTGAATGACTTCTTTAGCAAACATAAACTTCCAGTTTCTGTTGCTAAATTCTTAAACTTTTTAAAATTTTTTATCCTTGTTATGGACATGCTCATTGATAGTACCTCAGCATATATTAATACTGAATACTTTTATTGGAGTGATGTATTTGTACAAGTATGCTAACCCTTATATGACAACATGTAGGAATTATTCATCTCATAACATAGATTTTACTAAACACGCTTTTGATAAAGCACTAAGCCTTATAAAGGAAGCAGTACAAGACGAGAGGGCCGACGAACTATCCTACCATTACTTGATTAGTGCAGCTCCTACTCAAGAAGAAAAAGATATTATTGCACCCATAAGAGATGATGAAATAAATCATCGCCAGTGGTTTAAAGAAATATACAGATATTACACTGGCTTAGAAATTCAAAGTAAAAATAGTGAGGCTTTTATAAAGCCATCATCATATATTGAAGGTATAAGAAATGCTGTCTTCGGCGAATTAGGAGCTATGGAAAAGTATAGATTTATAAGAGAAGGTTTACCAAGTAGGCTATATAGTCTATATAGGGATAGAGTGTTCAGAATCCTAACTGATGAGATGAAGCATGCAATCAAGTATAACTATATACTAAACAAGAATTCAAATATAATTCAATCTAATAATAGAGAAATAATTAACCAACCAGATTATAAAAATGAATTTTCTAAAGAAGAAGCTGCAGCTATTGCTTTACTTCTTGGTATTAATTTTTCAAAAAGTAAATTTGATTTGAACCAATTTTGGCTAGGGGTAAACACTGAACTAGAACATGGAAAAAAATATAATCAAACAAATGTCACTGCAGATGAGCCTATTACTACTGGAAAAATTGCATTAGCTCATCTTAGTGAGTTTCCTGATTATTATACAAGATTGAAAATATTAGAAGAACAAGCTAAGGCGTATTGGTCAACTCACTAGGGTATTTATTGATAAAAAGCTCAGCCAAGACTTCGCAACGACCTCCGACAGACTGTGCAAAAATCAAAAATGCATGCAATTTTAGGAAAGTACCTCTCGTTTTTTTATAAAAAATAGTGTTCTAGTCTGTTTAATTAACTAATAATGCATTAAAAATGCTTGTTTCGTATAAAATAATAATATTTTTTGCAACATCATTATTAAAATCCTGAATCATAAATTAGTTTTCTCACAGCCTGCCAGGGAATGTTAACATGGAGACGAGAGGTACCATACTTGCTGTTTCCTTCCTCTGTATCAGTGAACATATTGATTTTTGCACAAGAAAAAAACCTTGAAATTTCAAGGGTTTAACTGTGTTTCTTTTTAAGCCTTACTACCGTCTCAACGTGTGTAGAGTGCTGACTGTAGATAAGTTAAATGTCGTTAAGTTTACCTAATCAAAATAATGTTATTCATAAATTTAAGCTTACCATTAAAGGTAAGCTTTTTCGTATATAAATCATTGACATTTTACCTTTTCTTCATTAGAACCGTCCATAAAAAGGATTTACCAAATACATTTTTATTATCAGACTCTATCATTTCTCTAAATTCAATTATCTCAAAATAAGGTTCTAAAATAGTTTTTAGCTTATATTCAGAAAATCCCATTCCTCCTTGCATTGAATTATCTCTGTAAACATCATAGTCAGATATGTTTGCACCACCTTTTAAATTGAAACATATCATTGCATAATACCCATCTGACTTTAAGTATTTTAAGATTGTTTTTATATATTGATTTCTTCTATGTGGCTTCATATGATGAAGACATCCACTATCATAAATAAAATCAAAACTCTCTGGTTTACCTTTAAAATCAAATATTGATTGGCATAAAAAATTTACTTTTAAAGATTGTTCTTTTGCTATTTGTTTTCCCATTTCAATAGATGTTTTTGAAAAGTCCACTCCATAAACTTCAAAACCTTTCTGTGCAAGATAAAAAGAGTTCCTGCCTTTTCCGCAACCAACATCAAGTGCCTTTCCTTGTTTTAATAACCCTCTATCAAAATATGAAATAAGGTTTTCATCAGGAATATTTTCAAAAAATGGAACTGGCTTCTCTTTATCAGAATAGAATTTATCCCACCATTCATTATCTCGTTTCTCTAAAAGATTATCTAACATAATAAGGATGTCATTTTCTGTTTTAATAATCTCAGAATTAATTTTATCAGGCATTACTAACACCTCCATATATTCAATATACTTACTTATAAATTATACCATATCTTAAAAATAACTCCAAATTACCACTTTTAATTTATATATATATCAAGATTTAAAACTCCTTGTAGCAGGTCTATTAAAGCACTCAACACATTTTATCCATATCTTTAATATAACTGTACGAATATTTATACATGCTTTTTAATCCCTCCTAAATCAAATATATTTACATATACTTTGCAATAAATATATAAATCAGTAAAAAAAAATCGTTAATTAATAATTTATTTTTTTACTAAGATATAAAACAAGAGCTTAAAATACAACTAATCCTCTATCTTATCTGATATTATACGTGAATTCGTTAACTTTTAACATCCAATATCAATTGTGCATATCCATCAGCTTTACTAACTTAAAAAGTTATACTATTCTTATTTTAGCATATAATAATGTTAAGAGGTTTCTCTTTTAATATGAGATAAAAATTAGCTAATACCTCTTAACATCAAATTAAAAAAGGTTTAATCCTATTTAGGGTTAATAATATAAAAGGATTGGTACTTATTTATAAGTATTTTTATCAAAAGGTAGAGATAGAAATTCTATCTTTAAAAGAATGAAAGGTAGCTGTCGCTACCTTTTATTTATTTCATTTATTATAATGAATAGCTAACTAAGCTTATGGTCATTTTACTAAAGTCTATCTCACTTAAATTATTTGCTTTGAGTAATTCAATCAAATAATTATCATCTCGAAGTTCTTTAGTAACTGGATTTATTACCCTTCTATTTAATTCATGCTGTAAATTGTTCTTTGTTGCTTCATTAGATACTACTACCTTAAAAAACAATTTTATATCACAATTAAAAATTTTACTAAGCACATTGTAACAAATGCTATAATTCAACGCTATATCATAGGCACTTTGATTGTTAGATGAATTTAAATAATATGCTGATATTTTTAAACAGTTATCCTTGGTCGAATATCTTATTTCACCGATATATATTTTTTTTCTAACCAACGTGGCTATTGTGCTATTATATAATGACTCTTCCTTTCCTCTTCTGTTTAATTTTACTTTTTGAACCTCCACTCCTTTTAAATTCTTTAATCGTGTCTCCCTTTCACTTACTAATATATTTAAATCATATACAAATTCCTCAGTATCAATATAATTTTTTAATCCAACTCCTATATGCTTATAATATACATCAATGTGATTTTTTGAATATAGGATGTTGCAATTTATATCTTCTAAGAATTTCAACAAACTATCAAAATTTATAATTAAATCTCTTTTTTTCATTGCGGGAATAATTGATGTTATTATAAATTTTGTTTTAAATATATTATCATAGTATTTTTTATTACTATTAACTTTTGATACTGCGGAAACAGCTTGGGAGCTATTTGCGTTTGCTAAATATCTAATTGCATATTTTTTAAAAACTATAAATTTATTATTTGTATTACTGAACTTTATTTTCTTAATTATCTCCCCATTTTCAAGTTCTAATAATGCTCTTACTATTTTAAATTTATCTTTTTCTATATTCAATTCTAATGCTAATTCAACAAAATGTTGCTGTAACATTATTTTATTCCCAATCTTATCAATTACCCTTAAATATATATCATATTTTTCGCATAATTCTTGCTTTTTATCATTTGTAATCATTTTTCTCATACCCTCACTGTTTCATACTTTACATTCATAATTTCTATATAATTTTCTTTAGCAAGAATTTCATCTTGCCCATATGAGTTTGTAATAACTTCATAGCAAACTTCAATTTCATTCTCAATTTCATAACTTGCGTCTGGAATACTGATTTGTCTTTCTTCTAACATATTATATAATTCCTCATACCTACTATAATCTTCATTCTTTATTTCTTCTAATCTTTCTATAAACTCATGTCTTAACTCTGTTTCAGTTTTCCATGTTTCTTTTTGTTCTTGTGAAAGACTAAAATATTTGTTAGCTATTCCAATGTCATGTCTTATACTTTGAGCTATATAGTGGCTCTTAACGCCCCATTCATTTTCTAATAATTTTCGTCCCTCATTTGTTAGCTTGTACCCAATTAATCGTTCTCCATTATTCTTATTAAATACTTCTTTTTTTACATATCCATCATATACATAATGTTTAATTCTTGTATCAGCTACATAATTTTTTAATTGTTCATTGGTGCAATGACCACACTTACTTAGTGAAGTCAGTGCCAATCTATCTCTATTATAAAATTTTGCAATATATGACCTACTCATTTTTCTCCTTATATCATTTACATTTATTAAATAAAGTAATATACATTAAGATTATCCTCTTGGAGCTTTAGCTCCTTGCTCCATTAGGAGCAATATTCCCACAAAGGGACGAAGAGCAGAACGAAAGAAATTCGAGTGTTGTCCAAGCAACCGTCCCAAAGGGCGATTTCTAAGTGCAAGAATACTCCACAAACGACTTTAGAGAGTTGGTGGGAAGTATTCTCTGCGATGAGGTCTCCCGTCCCGTAAGTATCATTCCCAATAAAATAAATACTAATATAATAGTACATTCTTTATTTTATATTATTGTAGTATGTTCCCACATTTTTTATAACTAATAGATAGAAGTAAATAAAAATCCAGTAAAAATACTGGACTTAGTTATTTTATATGGCGAATATTATAAGCAGAATGGATTTTTTACATATGAAGGAGATTTCATATTTTTAGGTATTAAAATAGGATTTATTTTCATTGCTCCTAATAATCTTAGATATTTTGCAAATTTATATTTGCTATACTTTTTTTCATCTTTATCATTGGTGATTTCCATTGCACCCGTAACTGTATGCTTTGATATATCAACAAGTAATTCTCTTAGTGCCTTTTTATCACTTTCTTTTATTTCACTCTCTTTAATTATTTTTTCAGCAAGATAGATTTTATAGTAGTCACCCTCATACAATAGCACCCCCAAATTTTCTTCCATATATTTTTTATATAATGTGTCACTAAAATACTTTTTTAAAGTCTTTTCAATATTGTGTTGCCTTTTCATATAATTCAAATGCTTATTTTCCAGTACAACCTCAAACCGTAAAACATCCTCTTCATATTTTTCAATCGGTTGCGATTTAGATATTCTTTCAGCTTCTTTGTCATAACACTTAGATTGAATACTTTTTGAATTAAAATAGATTGTTATATCATACTGATTATACTTCCTCTTAAATTTGTATTTTTCTGCTGTCTTATTATATAAATACATAATTAATTCTCTATCTTTTTTAGTTTCTATCTTTACATCTAATCTATAATCTAATCGTATTAAAATTAACTCCCTTTTATTATCTTGAAATATATCATAAAGGTATTGATTTATCTTATCTTGAACCCTTGAATAATCAGCTTCTTTAATATCAGCTTTACCTATTAACTTAATAAAATCAATAGTGCAGTACATATACCAATTACTATAAATCTTAGTGAATGTGGTCGCTATACCTTTTTCCTTATATACATCATCTATTTTACATGATGTTAGAGATATAAACTCCCAATATTTATTTTCAAGAAAATTTATATCCTCATTACTTAATTTTAAATAAAATTTTGCTGTATGTATCATAATTATCTCTCCTTTTGTTTCTTATAGGGAATTCTATAATCCCTTTATTTTCAATGTTTAAGCTTGTACTTTTAGTGATTTTATTTTCCCGAACAGAATATATTTATATCCCCTCTACACCTTTTTATAGACGTTGTTAATTCATAATAGACAGTACATATGCTTTTTATAATTGGAATGATGTCTGACAATAGACAAAACAAAAAAGCACTTATTTTTATTGATTTAATAGTCAATAAAAATAAATGCTTTTGGCAATACGCAATTAGTAATTTATTTTTTTTAAATAGTTAAGCAACTCTTCTATCTCAAATTCGTTGACACAGTCCAATTCTTGCATAGACTCTATAAATTCATTCAAATCATAATAATATGCTTCACTATTTTCTAAAAAACGTCCTTCTACTACTTTAATTCTCCCATTTTTAAACCTACTTTTTAACATATCTTTAACTGCTTCTACTATATGATTTTCATAAATCCTTATATTTACCACATAGTCCACATTTTTGTCATCATGTTTTACAGAACATATTACCCTTACCTGTGTTTTTCTTAGTCTATTAGTTATATTCAATAGCTTATTAATAGCATTATAGTATTCCTCTTTATTATTAGCTATCCTAACCATTAACTCTTCCGCTTGTTTTATTAGCACATAATCAGTTTCTTCTATTAACTTCAATGTACTATTTTCATCAGATTCATTTAATTTTACTTCAAAACAATCTTGCAAATCTTGAATTGATATATCCAAAGCTTTCGAGAGTTTGAATACTGTTTCTGCGGAGGGGGTTTTATTTAAGTCATTTTCTATACGACTGATATATGATGAACTTATCTTCGTTTTTCCTTCTAAGTCTGTCAAAGTTATGTTCTTGTTAGTTCTTTTCAATTTAACCAAATTACCGAATTTCATTTAAAAAACTCCTTTTTAATTCCTATATACATATAGTACCACACTCTTTTCCGATATACAATTTATTTTTTTTCTTGACAATGCGTAATATATCGTTATAATTTACTTATAGTCAAATTGTAAATTATTTTGACGATACGTAAATTGTTCTCCCGAATAAATTTACCTTATATCCTAAAAAGTCTCCCCCTATTCCTATAAAAACAAACTAATGAGGTGATGTATATGCTAAAAATTGAAAGAATATTTAGTAACAGTAATAGTTTAACCCTTACCGATATAATGGATTCTCTAATTACAGAATATATCGAAAATAACTTTGTTGAATACTCCAATTCAAACAAAGCGAATTTAACTACAACATATGAAATAAGTTTAAAAGGAGATGTTGCGTAATGAAATGTGCAGTATACATAAGAGTATCAACTAATAGAGAAGAACAAAAAACTTCTTTAACTAATCAAAAACAGTTATTTGAAAAATGTATACAAGATAACGGTTGGGACTTATATGACTTTTATGAAGATGTAGAATCTGGAACTAAATCTAAGAGAAAGAATCTTCAAAGACTAATTGAAGACGCTAAGTCAAAAAAGTTTGATGTTATTCTTGCAAAAGAACTTTCACGTTTGGCTCGTAGTGGTCAACTTTCATATCAGATAAGAGATATTGCTGAAAATAATAATATTCATATAATAACCTTAGATAACGCAATAAACACAATGGAAGGCAATGCCAACATGTTTGGTATGTACGCATGGCTATACGAACAAGAATCACAACGTATTAGTATTAGAATGAAGTCAGCACTTAAAACTAAAGCTCAGCGAGGTTATTTCAAAGGTTCTTTTGCCCCTTATGGCTATTATATGAAAGACAAAAAGCTGTATATCAGTGAAGATAATACCCCAACTATAGTAAAAAGGATATTTAAAGATTATTTATCTGGAAAAGGCTTTGACAGGATAGCGAGAGAGCTTTATGAAGAAGGTATTCCAACTCCTGGGGAAGTAGCAGGAAAATCTGACGCTTCGGATAAATGGCATGGTTCATCTGTAAGACTAATTTTAGAAAATCCTCACTATACTGGTGATTTGGTTCAATGTAGGACAGAAACAATAAGTGTTACTACTAATAAACGTAATCAAAAGAGTAAAGAAGAATGTATTATAATTAAAGGTACACATGAGCCAATCATTACACAAACTGATTTTAAATCTGTTCAACAATTAATTAATTCTCGAAAAAAAATTAGACCACAGCAAAACACACACCTTTTTACTAATATTCTATTTTGTTCGGATTGTGAGCATGGTATGCACTTTAAAAAAAATAGAAAAGGATATGTCTGCGGAAGTTTCAATAAACATGGTAAAAAAGCTTGTAGTGACCATATTATTAGAGAAGCTGAACTTGCTAATGCTATATTGAGCGATATTAAATTTATGCTATCTAATATTAAAAACGAAAAATTTATATCTGAAATAAATAAGAAAGTCACTACTCAGAAGAAGAAATTAGAAAAAGAGCTTAAAAATTACTCTAAGTAAATAGAAAAATTAACAAATAAAAAGAGTAAAGCATTAAGCAAATTTATAAATGATGAACTAACAAAAGAAGATTATGACACATTTAAATTTACAATAGATTTTAAAATTAATGAACTCACTAAAAAAGAGGACGAATATAAATCACTTATCGCTGAAAGATTTAACACAACTCTTATAGATGAATTAGACAAGCTAAAAGAAAAGATTATTGATTTGAAAGAACTTACCCCAGAAGTCTTAAATAGATTTGTTGAACGTATTGAAGTTAAAGCAGATGGAACTCCGAAAATCTTTTATAGATTCTCGGAGTCATCCATTTATTTTTCAGCTTTTTTTAGCAACACACAGCACTCCACATGGCTCGATAGGATAGCAAGTACGTCATATGCTACCTCTCGTTTACGGGAACATATCTACTGACTTCTTTCTATTTATGGAAATATATCCACCGACTTTTTGCTCCTAACAGTTGTCGTAAATATATCCATTATCTAGTTCTCAAAATCATCTTCTGTTATCAACACTGCCGGAACATACTCACATTCAGGAACCATGCGTTTTATGATTTGAAAACAATCCTTAAACTCATCCCCTGGCAGAAAGAATGTCTTCTTGAATTTAGTTTTATCAGAATATGTAATAATAAATTCTATTCCACCTATATCTGTGCAGAACATATCTGTGTCATGATTTACAATTATAGGCATGACCTTAACCAAATCGGCATACAGCTTTTTAAATATTGGACTGGTAGTTTTATAAGACCACTTCCTTGAAGGATTTATTTCTGTTTCAAGCATAGGATGATATTCGTATGCTATGCTCTCCCCTGTTACTATAACCTTATCATAGTAAGCCTCGTCCACACAACAATATCCTGACGCACCCTTGATGACTATTTTGGAAATTTCAATCACAATCACACCTCCTTTTGTATGCGTATAACTTCATTTTACACACTCTACAAAAGCGCAATAGTCCAATACCAAACAAAGTCATTCCATTATGAATTCCAAAATAATTGCCGGACTGTGTGCTGTTCGGCAATTATTTTCTTGCAATTTTTGCGATGCTATTTTGTGGACGCATAGTCCCTTGTAAATATGTCATAGTTCGATAGGCTTGTACTCCTCAGCTACCCAGTGACGGGCATACTCGTAGAACCTTGATGCTGCGCCAGACAGAAGGTTATGGCTTCGGCAAGCGATTCCAAGGTCGCGGTAGCCCGGAGGGTCCAATGGAATCGCCACAATTCGTCGGTCAAAACCCTGTATCATCATTACAGACATAAGACTAATGCCCAGCCCTTTCTCTACCATAGCGATTACGGCGTGATCGTCGCTTTCTACGAAACGCGCGTCTAGGGTAATCCTGTTTTTGTCCAGAATGGCTGTAATCTCATCCTCCACACCCTCGTTAAGCGCAATATATGGCAGATTTGGCAGCTCGGAAATGTTGAGTTTTTCCATTCTGGCATAGGGAGAATCTTCGGAAAAAATGCCTACGATGGGGTCACGGTACAGGAATTCGGACTCAAGTTCTGGTAAAGTTGGGTATGCAACAAAACCCACATCCACTCGTCCATCAGCTATCCAACTGCCAATCTGAGTATCTGTTCCGTGCAGCAGCTCGAATCTGATTCCAGGGTAATCATGTTGGAATCTCTTTATCATCCCAGGGAGCCACTGTGCGGAGATACTGTTAAATGTTCCAATTCTAATAAGACCTTCACGAAGACCATTGATCTCTCCGATTCGCTCGGAAAGTCTACGCTGGTCATGAAGGACTGTTCTTATATATGGCAATAGCAGTTGCCCTTCTGTCGTAAGTTGTACACCGTTTCGTCCTCTAGTTAATAGTTTTACATTCCATTGCTCTTCTAGTGTATTTAATGCTCTAGTAAGCCCTGATTGTGTGTAGCCAAGCTCCTCCGCCGCCTGAGTCATTGTTCCAGTCTCGACAGCTTTGATAAATGCCTCGTATTGTGAAAAACTCATGATTAACCTCCTTGCCCATTATATGATAATTATTCATGGAAACCATGATATACTTGCAATTTACAAATCCTTATTTGTATTATATACTCAGATCATAGAAAAAATCGACTTAATTTTACGGAGGTATGAATATGTTTACAAAAGCTATTACTAAGAAACCTTGCAAAGCATTAATCGACGGAATATCCACAGCTCAGTTCGTAAAACCAGGCGAAAAGCCAGAATACGGATTGTCCTCCAGACAGCATGATAAATATGTTGAGATTCTTGAATCTCTTGGATTAGAAGTTTTAGATTTAGAAGCCGATGAGCGTTACCCTGACTCATGTTTTACAGAAGACCCAGCCGTTGTTATGGAACGTTGTGCAGTGATCACAAACCCTGCAAGGGACTCCCGTAATGGCGAAAAGGAAGAAATCCTTCCAGCTATTCGTAAGTTCTACTCAGATGACCAGATTTTTCACATCGAAGCTCCAGGAACAATGGAAGGCGGTGATGTAATGCGTGTAGGAGATCACTTCTACGTTGGTCAGAGCGACAGAACAAACGCAGAAGGTGCCCGCCAGTTCAACGAAATAGTTACAAAATTCGGCTACACTTCATCCACAGTACCTGTAACAGAAGGCCTTCATCTAAAGGATTTCGCAATCTACCTTGAAAACAACAATATGCTTGTTACAGAAACCGTTGACAAGCTAGAAGCTTTCAAAGACTTTAACCGCTTCGTTGTAGCCCCTGACGAACTTTACGCAATCAACAGTCTGTACATTAACGGTACAGTTCTTGTTCCTGAAGGATATCCTAAGACTCTTAAAATCATCGAGAACCTAGGCTACCAGGTAAGGCTAGTTGATACAAGCGAGTTCAAGAAAATCGACGGCAGCCTCACTTGCTTGTCACTAAGATTCTGATACTAATTCATATTTCTAACGCAGCTTCGGCTGCGTTATTTTTACGAGCAGGAAGAAAGACTAAAAGCGAAAGCAGAGCCACGACTAATACTCTGTTTTTGGAGCAGCAATCGTGGCTATTGTTAAGTCTAAAGCTTCAATGCTTCCGTGATTACCCGTTCCTTTTCAGGTGGGCATTTCGGCTGTTTGCCATTTTCAGACTTCGGTTTATTGTAATTCTCTCGCTCAATAGCAACAAATATTGCTTGTTTCACTTCCAGTTTTTATTAATTTTTTATTTAGAAATAAACATGTTTAAATCGTCCCATAGCAAAACCGATGAATTAGATGGTGTCCCTTCAAAATCATCAATAAAATCTTTATAATGCTTTGCACCCAAATGAGCATATATTCCTTCTGCCCTATCATTTCCTTTTACAATGCAGATGTACATTTTTTCATACTCATTATTATAAGCATATTTACCAATTGTAAAAATCAATTTCTTGCCGATTCCACTACCTTGAATTGATTGTATAATATGTAATGAATCAAGTAATAGACATTTCTTCAAGTCAGAATATGGCTTGTAGGCTGAAAAACCAATAATCATATCATTTTCGTCTAATGCAACAAAAGCCCCTTGTTTATCTGTATGAATATATGACGACCATTTTTCTTTTGAATGTTCATACGTCATGCTTTTCAAAAAAGAATCTGGTAAGATATTTTGATATGTGGTTTTCCAATTATCAGTATATATTTTAGCAATAGCCTGTATATCATCATCTATTACTGGTCTAATAATCATATTCATTCCTCCTATAAACTACTATTTATTTGATTACAACTTGACTATATTTTATACTTTTTTTACAATTGTTCATCTTGTAGGTGTAAATATTAAAGATATTATATCTTGTTTTGTAATATCCATTATAGCTCTTATTTTAGCTATAAGAACACCATATACTGCTAAATAATTTTTTTACTTTAAAAACATAAATTCCACGGCACAAATGCACCATGGAATAAATTTGTTGGAATACAGGTAAGTTGTAATCTACATATCCTACCGCATTTCTGCATAGTAGTAGCTACTTGTTTCCCCATCTGATATTCTTACGCAATTTTATTCTATGCAACTACATATTTATTGATACATCAATATCAATAAATAGTAGCAACACACTTTTTATTATAATATTAAAATTTTTCCACCAAGCATAAAATCTCGGTGGAAAAATGGTGGAAAATATCTATTTTAATATACTATTAATTTCTATATACCTTGATTTTACTTACTTAGCTTAACAACTGTCTCAACGTGCGGCGTATTGGGAAACATATCCATAATCTTAATCTTCTCAACTTTATAACCAGCTTCTATAAGAACCTGTAAGTCTGTAACCAAAGTTTTAGGATTACATGATACATAAACTATATCAGGGGCATTAAATTTTATAACATAATCCAATGCCACAGGATGAACCCCTGGTCTTGGTGGATCTAGTATTATTAAATCCGGTTTTTCAGTTACGGTTTTTATAACCTTAGCTACATCACCAGCTATAAATTCACAATTATTTAAACCATTTAGTTTGGAATTTTCATTTGCAGCTTTAACAGCCTCTTCTATAAGTTCAATTCCTAGGACTTTTTTAGCATTAGGTGCTACTATTTGACCAATAGTACCAGTACCGCAGTACAGGTCAAAAACTACTTTTGAAGAAGCATCCCCTAAAAATTCCTTAACTATACCATATAACTTTTCTGCACCCTTTGAATTTGTTTGGAAAAAGGATTCTGGTGCTATTTTAAACTTAAGACCCATAAGTTCTTCAATTATGTAATCTCTACCATAAAGTATTTCTACCTCATCTGCCTGAACTGTATCTGAAAAGCTATCATTTATAGTATGTAATATTCCTTTTAATTCTCCAACATAATTTAAATTTAAAAGAATTTCTTTAAGCTCTTCTAAATTGAAATCTATTTGTGAAGTTGTTACTAAATTTATTAATACTTCACCTGTGTTTTTACCTTTTCTAATTACCAGGTTTCTTAAATATCCTTCTCTTCTCATAACCCTATAATAAGGAAGGGGATTTTTTCTAAAATAACTTATTACAGTATCTAAAACTTTTCTAAAGTCTTCATCAACTATTTTACAGTTATCTACATTAACTATTCCAAAGCTTTTTCCTTTTATATGCATTCCAAGAGTTAGCTCTCCACCCTTTTCCTCATCACCAAAGGTAAATTCCATTTTATTTCTATATTCAAATTCTTCAGGGCTTTTTTCTATACCCAAAAATTCATAATCTTCAATGCCTGCATTATGGAAAAGATCTATAACCTGCTGAGTTTTTAATTCTAATTGTTTTTCATAAGGCAGAAATTGAGTTGTACAACCACCACATAAATTAAAATGTGGACATATAGGTTCTACTGCATAATCTACATTTTCTATTACTTCTAATATTTTAGCTTCTGCTTTATCTCTTCTCTTTTTGGTAATTCTAGCTAGTACTTTTTGTCCTGGAACTCCATTTTTAATAAGTACTTTAACATCATCCTGTACTGCTACTCCAGTACCTGGGAATTGGGTGTTTTCTATATAAAATTCATATTCCTTGCCTTTTCTCAATTCCTATTCGTTCCTTTCTTGAACTTCCTTTTTATTTAACTTCTGTCCTAAAGTTTTTCCTAATTTCGTATTTTCCATTATTAATGGATATAAAATTAATAATACTATTAAAAATATTAAACAAAATCCTTTATAATCTACAATATAATATCCAAATACAAGTCTTAATATAAGATCTAGTAACCCTACGCCTGCAATTGAAACTACACCTACTACTGCTGTATCAATGACAGTTGCTTTTAAAGAATTACAGCTGAATTTTGCATGAGGTTTATCAGAATCACTTACTGGAGTACTTTCTTCTTCCTTTGCAGCAACTACTTCTTCTATTGCTTCAGATTTATATGCTAGAGCTTTAGCTTCTTCTAATGCCTTGGCTTCTGCTGCTAATTTAGCTTCCTCCGCTGCTTTAGCTTCTGCTAATTTAGCTTCTTTCATTTCTATTAATTTTTTTTGTTCTTCTTTATTCTTACTTTTAAGTTCTTCTAAAAACTGCTTTCTAGCTTCTTCTTCATCTATTACTATTTCTTCTTTAATATCTTCCTTATTTTCATCCATCTTTTTTATTCCTCCTAAAAATTTCTGTTACTATAACAAGTATATTATGCTATACTATTCTCTTTATGTAAATAGTCACTTTAGTAAATACCCCCCACATAACTTAACATTTCGATACATATTTCTAATAATAAAAAAATTTAAAGCATCTATAAATTTGGCCTACAACTGCGCTTATTAATAATTTTAAACAATATTTATCTAAATTGCAAAACCTATATAAATAGTGTTTTCCTTGACAAGTGTTAATTTTTTTGAAACAATTTATTAATGTATTAAAATTATGCATATACTAATCTTATAAGCGTAATGGTAAATTTTTTACATCCAGGAGGTATAAAATGAAAAAAATAAAACCACTCATTATTACATATATAGATATAATATTATTTGTATTCCTGGTATGCGTAAAAGTGATCGTATATGGAAGACAAATGGAATCAGGATATTTTTCATATATTTCATTACTTTCACCTGTGTTTGCCTCTGTTATAATAATTGCAGCGTTATCCTTTATTTTAAGTGATAAAATACGTGCTCCTTTTTTATATATATGCAACTTAATTATAACTATTTTTATCATAAGTGATCTAACCTATTTTCGATATTTTAAAGATGTAATATCTATTTCTGTTCTTATAAATGGATTTCAACTTGGTGCTGTAAAATCTAGTGTAAGCAGTCTTATAAAACTTACCGATTTTTTTTATGCATTAGATCTTATAATTATACCTCCTTTATTTACCAAATATAAATATAGAAAAACCATTCCTCAAAAAAAGTCTGTAAAATTTTTTGCTTTTTTAGGTTTATTAACTATGGGAATAGTCATCAACTTTCAAAACTTTTATAGCTTATCAAAAGATCAGCCAAAACTTTTGACTACTATGTACAACAAAGTATATATAGTTAAGAACTTAGGAACCATTAATTATCACTATTTAGATTTCTATAACTTCCTATATGCTGATTTAAGTAAAAAAACCCCTGTATCAAAATCAGAGGAAAAAGAAATACAAACTTTTTTCCAAACCAACTTATCTTCTACTAATAATTTAAAAGGGATGACTAAAGGAAAAAACCTTATTATGATCCAAGTAGAAGCTCTTCAAGAATTTGTTATTAATGTTAAGGTTAATAATAAGGAAATTACTCCAAACTTAAATAAATGGGCAAACCGCAGTGAATATTTTAATAATTTTTATTATCAAATATCTGCTGGAGGAACTTCTGATGCTGAATTTATGTCAAATAACTCCTTATATCCAGCTTCATCTGGTGCTGCTTATTTTTTATACTGCGGTAATGAATTTAATTCTATGCCCAAAAGTTTTAAAAATTTAGGTTATTCTACTTTTGCATTTCATGGATTCAGAGAAAGCTTTTGGAATAGAAATGTAATCTATAAAAGATTTGGTTTTGATAATTTTTATAGCGAAAAAGATTATAACATTGATGAAAATATTGGTTTAGGATTAAGTGATAAATCATTTTTTAATCAATCAATAGATAAAATGAAAAAACTAAATAAACCATACTATTCATTTTTAATAACCTTAAGCAGCCACTTTCCTTATGATGATGTTGAAAATTACGGAGATTTTAATGTAGGTGCCTACGAAGATACTTTCCTGGGAAATTATTTAAAATCCATACATTATGCAGACACGCAGCTTGGAATGTTTCTAAGTAAATTAGAAGAAGAAGGAATTTTAAAAGATTCTGTAGTAGTACTGTACGGTGATCATTACGCTATTCCTAAGGATCATCAGCAGGAATTAAGCAAATTTTTAGGAAAGAACTATTTATCTGATATAGAATGGATGAAGCTTCAAAAGGTTCCTATGATGATACATTTTCCTGGCGAATCTATTAAAGGAGTAAATAGCATTTGTAGTGGTCAAATGGACATATACCCTACAATGTGTAACCTGTTTAATTTGCCTTATACAACATTCATGGGAAAAGATCTTTTTAACTCTTCAGAAGGTAATATAATCTTTAGAAATAGTTCTTTTATAGATGGTAACTATTATTACATGAGTCAAAAAAATACTTACTATAATATATCTACAGGAGAAAAAGTTAGTGAAAACGCTTTTCTAAAAAATAAAAAAACGCATGTAGTAAATCAACTTCAATATTCAGATGAAATATTAAAACATAACTTATTAAAAAAATTTGAATCTAAAAAATAGAACTTTTTAAGCGAATTTTCAAATTTTATGTTAAAATTAAAAGAAATCAGAGTAAACAACTAAATATTGGTGGTGACTTTTTATGACAATTAGTTTAATTTTTTTATGCATTGCTGGATTCTTTGCAGCTTTTGTTGATTCTATAGCAGGAGGTGGAGGTATTATAAGCGTACCAGCTTTTCTTTTGGCAGGAATTCCTCCTCACATAACTTTAGGTACAAATAAGTTTTCCTCTACCTGCGCATCATTTACTAGTTCTCTTAAATTTATGCAGTCTGGAAAAGTAGATTTAAAAATTTTAAGATTTTTATTACCTTTTACACTTATTGGTGCTGTTTTAGGTGTTAATACAGTACTTATAATAAATGCAAAATATCTTAACATGATAGTTCTTACCTTATTATTATTTGTAGGCATATATAGTTTATTTTCAAAAGAAATTGGAAAAGAAGATAAGTTTAAAGCGTTAACTAAGAAAAATTTAATTTTAGGTATACTACTTGCTTTATCTTTAGGCTTTTATGATGGATTCTTCGGACCTGGGACAGGCTCTTTTTTAATATTTGGACTTATAGGTATATATAATTTTGATTTTGTACGTTCTGCTGGAAATGGAAAGGTTCTAAACTTTGGAAGTAACGTTGCATCTTTAATAATGTTTGCTTTTAGAGGACAAATTAATTATAAGGTAGGAATACCTGTAGCTATCTTCATGATAATAGGTGCCAAGTTTGGTACTAAAGTAGCACTTAAAAATGGTGCTAAAATCATAAAACCACTTTTCGTAACTATGTCCTTATGTGTGGCTTTAAAGATACTTTATGGGGCTATTAAATAACAATAAAAAAGGGACTTCTCAGAATACACATATACATTTTGAGAAGTCCCCTATTACTTTAAACAAACTTTTTAACAATCATACTTGATATTTTAGCACAAATTAATCCTAATATCATTCCAACAAATACATCTGAAGGATAATGAACAAATAAATATAATCTTGAAAAAGCAATCAAAATTGCTAATATCAGTGCATATAAACCGTATTTCTTAAAATTACTCATAAGTACCCCTGCTGCTGCAAAACTAGCAGCTGTATGCCCTGATGGAAATGAATAAGTCGTAGGGCCTTTTATAATCATTTTCATTGTAGGTATATCTACACATGGTCTTGTTCTTTGAACAACATGTTTTATTATTCCTTCTCCTAAAATAGTAACTAATATTAAACTTAATGCTAGCATTATTCCTACTTTTCTATGTTTCTTGTTTATTAAAAGCAATGCTCCTATACATACCCACACTAATCCTTTACTTCCCATAAAAGTTATTACAGGCATTATCTTGTCCATTAATGCTGTATGCATATTTTCTTGTATGAAAATTAGCAAATTCGTATCTAAATTTTGTATTAAATGCATTATTATAAAATATTCCTTTCCTAATTTGAACTAATATATTATACTATATACAAATTGTATAAACAATGTACACACCTACAGTTTACACATTGTTTAAATATTATGTTTGTAATTATAAATATTTTTTTCGCTTTAATTAATAAAATATTTCAAGCCATATGAAATATTTATTTCATATGGCTTTTTATTAAAAGTTTCTACTAAAGTTAAGGAGGTATTCTGATTAATGAATGAAAAAAAAGGAAGTGCCGCAGCCTTATTACCATTAGGAGTATTTATGCTGCTTTTTCTCGGCGTTTCAATTATAATGAAAGACTTTTATAAGATGCCTGTAGTTGTAGCTTTAATTATTGCATCCACCATAGCTATACTTCAAAACAGAAAAATACCTATAGAATTAAAAGTTGAAAGATTTTGCAGAGGTGCTGGTAATTCTAGCATCATACTTATGTGCTTAATTTTTATTTTAGCAGGTGCTTTTGCAGAAGTCAGTAAAGCTATGGGAGCTGTAGATTCTACTGTAAATTTGGGTCTATCTGTTTTCCCGTCTAGTCTTATGGTAGCTGGTATATTTATCATTGGTTCCTTTTTATCTATGTCCCTTGGAACTTCTGTTGGAACCATAGTAACCCTAACCCCTATTGCAGTTGGAATATCACACAAAACAGGTTTGCCTATGGCATTTTTAATTGCAGCTGTAGTTAGTGGAGCTATGTTTGGTGATGGTTTATCCATGATATCAAATTCCACTGTAGCCGCTACTAAAACCCAAGATTGCGAAATGGTAGACAAGTTCAAAGCTAATATTAAAATAGTATTTCCTGCTGCTTTAATAACACTGATTATATATGCCTTTTTAACTGTAGGCATAAACATCAATCATACAGGAGCATACAACTATGAATTTATTAAAATACTGCCTTATTTAGCCGTACTTGCAGTAGCCTTAACAGGTTTTAATGTAATATTAGTATTAGTTGGTGGTATTGTACTGGCATCTATAATAGGTCTTATTTATGGATCTTTTGATATATTCACAGTATTTCAACTTTGTGCAAAAGGTATTGCAGGTATGGAGGATATATCCATGATATCTATATTAATCGGAGGCATAGGCGAATTAATAAAGTTCAACGGAGGTATAGATTATATATTACATGCAATACAGAAAAGAGTTCACTCTAAGAAAGGTGCTGAATTTGGTATAGGAATATTGGTTAGTTTAGTAGACTTATGCACTGCTAATAACACTGTTTCTATAATTATAGTTGGCTCTTTAGCTAAAGACATGTCAGAAAGCTATGGTGTAGATAGAAGAAAAGCTGCCAGTCTTTTGGATACCTTTGCATGCTTTGTTCAGGGATGTATTCCCTATGGAGCTCAACTTTTAGTTGCTTCAAGCCTTGCAGCAATTTCACCATTTTTAATAATGAAATATCTTTGTTACCCATATCTTTTAGGAATTGCATCAATATTAGCTATAATACTTGGAGTACCAAAGTTTAAAACCCCAGCTAAAAGCGGATTAAAACTAGAAGACCAAGATTCTTCCTCCATTGGAACTTAAGAATATATAAATTATATACTTTTTAATTATAATCACTCAACTTTCCCAGTTTAAAAATATTGCGACGCAACTAGATATTAAAGTGCAGTGCTAGTTTAGGTTCATTGTTATATATAATTTGGCTTAATCAAAATTGTATTTGATTAAAAGTTAATATCGCTAAAAAAATTGAGGCGGAGCCTGTTGTCTAATATATTAAATTTATGTAGAAGTTATTTTTTATTTTATATAAATATCTCGAAAATGATTAACAAGTTAGACAGTTTTCTATTAAATGATTTGTATGTCTTTATGTAAGCAATAAACATTATGAAAGCTACGCTTTTTAAATATAGAGCTAAAAGCCTTTTGAAATAATGCTATACGCAATGCACTAAGAAGAAACGTTAAGCTGTATGAAGACTGATATATGTTGTGAAGGAACATTCGATCAAATTTCGGAAGTTCTTATGCTTGAGATATTAAAAAATGGCGTAATTTTTGCCAGGACGGCAAAAGCTCCGAAAGTGACAGGAGGTCACATTTGAGGAGGTAGTCATTTTTTAATATCTCGGGCATTAGAACTTCTTAAATGAAGCGAGTGTTCCTTCACAACATATATCAGCCGGAATACAGCTTAACGTTTCTTCGGTTACTTGCGTCGCATTATGTTACTTCAATTCTTTCATAAGGTTAGCCATTTCTATAGCAGACATAGCTCCATCCCAGCCCTTATTACCAGCTTTAGTTCCTGATCTTTCTATAGCTTGCTCTATATTATCTGTAGTAAGTACACTGAATATTACAGGTATTTCTGCTTCTAAAGATACATGAGCAACTCCCTTTGATACTTCACTAGATACATAATCAAAGTGAGGTGTAGAACCTTTAATTACAGCTCCAAGACATATAACAGCATCATACTTTTTCATTGCTGACATTTTCTTTGCTACTAATGGAATTTCAAAAGCTCCTGGAACCCAGCTTATTTCTATATTATCTTCTGAAGCACCATGTCTTTTTAGACAGTCTAATGCTCCTGATAAAAGCTTTGATCCTATAAATTCATTAAACCTTCCAACTACTATACCAAATTTCAATGTTTCTGCACTTAACTTTCCTTCATATATTTTCATAATTTATACCTCCAAATTTTAAATAAATTAATTACTCAATTTTCCTCTAAAAAGTTATATGGCATTTTGCTTGTATTAAGTCAAAATTTTGTATGTGCAAAAGTTAATTTAATCACTTTCTAAATTATAATTTAAGTAAGTGTCCTAACTTTTCTTTCTTTGTTTTCATGTACTCTATGCTCTCTTTTGAATATTCCATTTCTATTGGCACTCTTTCTACTATATCTATTCCATATTCAGAAAGACCTGATACTTTTTTAGGATTATTAGTAAGAAGTCTTACCTTATTTATTCCTAAATCCTTAAGAATTTGAGCTGATATACCATAATCTCTTAAATCAGCTGGAAATCCTAATGCAAGATTAGCTTCTACTGTATCCATACCCTGCTCTTGAAGAGCATAAGCTTTTAACTTATTTAAAAGTCCTATTCCTCTTCCTTCCTGTCTCATATATACAAGCACGCCTCTTCCTTCTCTTTCTATTTGAGTTAAAGCTGCTGCTAATTGATCTCCACAATCACATCTCAAAGAATGGAACGCATCTCCTGTAAGACATTCTGAATGAACTCTTACTAGTACTGGTTCATCTCCAAAATTTTCACCTTTTACAAAAGCTACATGATGTTCTCCATTTAAAATATTTTTATATCCTACAGCTTTAAAATCTCCAAACCTTGTTGGTATATGTGCTTGTGCTACATTCTCAATAAATTTCTCTGTTTTTTTTCTATAAACTATTAAATCCTTTATAGTTATAATTTTAATATTATGTTCTTTTACAAATTCCATAAGCTCTGGAGTTCTTGCCATAGTACCATCTTCATTCATTATTTCGCAAATTACACCTGCTGGAAAAAGTCCTGCTAATCTTGATAAATCCACAGCGGCCTCAGTATGTCCATTTCTTACAAGTACTCCACCATCTTTAGCTTCAAGAGGAAATATATGTCCTGGTCTTTCAAACTCTTCTCCAGTTGACTTTGAATCTACAAGCTTCTGTATTGTTAATGCTCTGTCGTAAGCTGATATACCTGTAGAAGTTCCTACTGCATCAACAGACACTGTAAAAGCTGTTGAAAATTTTTCACTATTATCGCTTACCATAAGCTCTATATTAAGTTCTTTAAGTCTTTCTTTTGTCATAGGTGTACATATAAGTCCTCTTCCAAACTTAGTCATAAAATTTATAGCTTCTGGTGTAACCTTCTCTGCAGACATAAGAAGATCTCCCTCATTTTCACGATCTTCATCATCTATTACTACTACCATTTTTCCTTCTTTTATATCTACTAACGCTTCTTCTATGGTATTAAATTTAAATTCCATCTTTATCTCTCCCCGTATAATGAATTTATAGTCAGTTAAATAACTGCTATATACTTATTTGTTTTTAATATTTTGTATAGATTAAGAAAACATCTGTACTTTAACACTTTAATTCAAAGCAGTTTTTATGGTTAATAACATTTCCATCTTAAGTTAAACCAGTAGTTACTTGAAATATTACATAAATCCAGCTTTTCTTAACATATCCTCTGTTATTTTAGACTCTTTACTTTCCTGTTTTTCCTTCATGAAAATTAATCTCTCTACATATTTTCCTATTAAATCACACTCAATATTCACTTCTTCACCTACACTTTTTTCATAAAGAGTAGTTTCACCCTTGGTATGAGGTATGAGAGAAACACTAAAGGATTTTTCTTTTAATTCTGCTACTGTAAGGCTTATTCCGTCTATTGTTACTGAACCCTTTAGTACAATATACTTTAGCGTATCATCAGGTACTTCTACAGTAACCCAGGTAGCTATATCCTCATTTTTTATACTAACTATTTTTCCTGTGCAATCTATATGCCCGCTAACTATGTGACCACCTAATCTTTCACCTAAAGCCAGTGCTCTTTCTAAATTTACTAAACTTCCTTTTTTTAAACTGTTTAAGCTGCTTCTCCTCATAGTTTCAGGCATAACATCTACAGTAAAATTATTTTGTTTAAAACTTGTTACCGTAAGGCAAATCCCATTTACAGCAATACTGTCGCCAAGCTTAACATCTTCTATAACCTTCTTAGCTTCTATATTAATCTGAGCAGAGTTCAAGCCTTTAGATATATTTAAAACTCTTCCAACTTCCTCTATAATTCCGGTAAACAACGAGCCCCCTCCTTTTAAATATTAATTTTACTTGCTATTTTTAACTATTGAAGTATCCCTCAATAAGTAAGTCTTCTCCAATATTTTTGCAGTTCATATTTTTAATTAATGCAGCGCCCTTTAAAATTTCAACGCCTTTACCTTCAACTGGAGTTTTTGATAAAGCACCACCTATAATTTTAGGAGCTACAAAACATAATATTTTATCTACTATTCCAGAATTTACTGCTGAAAAATTAAGCTCTCCTCCACCTTCCAGTAGAATACCATCTATTCCTTCTTTTCCTAATTCCCTCATCAAATACTTTAAATCTACTCTATTATCTTTATCTTTAGGAGTAATTATTATTTTTATTCCCTTGTTTTTTAGTATTTCTGACTTTTCAGTATCAAAGCCTTCCGTACATGCTATTATAATTTTTCTTTTATCTAAAGTGGTAATAATTTTAGATTCTAAAGATATTGAAAGCTTGGAATCTAAAATTATAGCTATAGGACTTCTGCCACCTCCTGGTAGCCTGGTTGTAAGCAATGGATCATCTTTTTTAATAGTTCCTATTCCAACCATTATTCCCATTAAACTATTTCTAATTTTATGTACATATTTTCTAGATTCTTCTCCAGTTATCCATTTTGATTCCCCTGTTTGTGTAGCTATTTTTCCATCCAATGTCATAGCAGTTTTTAAAAGCACAAAAGGAATCTTTTTTGTTATGTACTTTATAAATACTTCATTGATTTTTTTTGCTTCTTCTTCTAAAATTCCTGTAACTACTTCTACTCCATTTTTTTGAAGGAGTTCAATTCCTCTTCCTGCTACTAAAGGATTGGGATCTTTCATAGCTATTATTACCTTTTTAATACCAGCTTTTAAAATAGCTTCTGCACAAGGAGGTGTTTTTCCATAATGTGAGCATGGTTCTAAAGATACATAAATATCTGCTCCTTTTGCCATTTCTCCTGCTTCTTTTAAAGCATAAACTTCTGCATGAGGTCCTCCATAGAACTTGTGATACCCTTGTCCAACAATGTTTCCATCATTAACAATCACTGCTCCTACTAGAGGATTAGGATTTACATTTCCCTGTCCTTTCAAGGCTAATTTTAGTGCTATTTTCATATAATGTTTATTTAAAGTTTTCTCCTGACTCTCCAAATCCTTACCCCTCCTTAATATATTTATTTGAATTTAATTACTGATTTTCAATTTTATTGAATTGTATAGGTATAGCTATTCCTAAATTTTATAAAATTTTATAAAACAAAATCCCTGAAGAAACCTTCAGGGATTATTATATGCAAAATACTTAAAAGCATACTTAAACGCTAATTACTCAACTACTTAATTTAATTACTTAAATCACTCAATTGCATAATTGCTTTACCTTTCTTTTATCCAGACTTTACTGTCGGTACTGGAATTTAACCAGTTCATGCTGACATATCAGCTCGCGGACTTTACCGCCGATCGGGAATTACACCCTGCCCCGAAAGTTTATATATTAAATTTTTATTACACTTTCAATATACACTATTCTAATAATTTTGTCAATTATTAATTCTTATCTAAATTAGCAGCTTAAATAGTGTATAATATATTTATGGAGGTGTACGAAAATGGAGGTAATACTAGATTTTGATTTCAAATTGGATAAACAGCAAGTTATTCATACTTTAAAATCATATTGTGAAACTATAACTGTTGAAGATATAAATTCTTTGTATAAAAAACTTTTACCTAATTTATATGAATGTGTACAACCTGCTGCCATGTTTACTATATCAGAAAAAAATACAGACTTTACCTTTGAGGTAATAAAAGATTATAAATATATTGTTTACTGTTTAATTACTATTGGTGATAAGATTTCTGAAAAAGTAAATGAATTTTTCTCTTACGCAAAAATGAAGGAAGGCATGGTATTAGATGCTATGGCCACCTCTTATATGTTTGAAATAAGTTCTCAATTATTTAATCATATACATACAAAAGCTGAAGAATTGAGTTTAGGCCTTAGTTATAGAATATCCCCTGGAGATGGAGAAATTCCTTTATGGTACCAAAAAAACATCCTGGATAAGCTTGATTCTAAAAACTTTTTTGACATTTATGTAAATGAAGACTTTATGCTTACATCACTCAGGTCTATGGCTTACATTTATGGCGCAGATAAAAATAAGCCTTTAAGTAATATAGATCATGATTGCATCAGATGTAAAAACAAAGATCAATGCAGCATGAGAAAGAAATAGCAAATAACTCAACTTTCGGAGTTTAAAAAATAATGTGACGCAAGTAACCGAAGCAACTTTCAGATGTATTACGCCTGATATATGTTGTGCAGGAATACTCACTTCATTTAAGAAGTTCTAATGCTTGATATATTGAAAAATACCTACCTCCTCAAATGTGACGTCCTGTCACCTTCGGAGCTTTTGCCGTCCTGGCAAAAATTACGGTATTTTTCAATATATCAAGCAAATAACTTCTAAAATTTGCTCGAATGTTCCTGCACAACATATATCAGCCTTCATACCTCTGAAAGTTACTTCTTAGTACATTGTGTATATCTTTATTTAAAAAGCATAGATTTCAAAACTTTCACCGAACCTTGCGTGACATTTTGCTTATTTTGTGTTAAATATATACACTAAAATATATTAAGGAGTTGATCAATATTATGAAAACGTTAACTAATGGATGTATTATATTAGACGATTTAAAATTTAATCTAGAACACTCAAAACTATGTGATGAGTTGAAGATCACTAGTGATATCGAATCTAACATAGTAAAAGAACTTATAGTAGAGGCAAAAAAAATTGCTAGTCCTAAGGCACTATTAAAAAAATGTAATATAGAAAAAAAACTTAATGATTCAACAATACTTGGTAATGAACAGTTCTTTAGTAAAGTTATACGTGTGAATCTAAGTAATGAACTAATAGCTTTTCCATATATAATTACCGCAGGCACAGAGCTTCAAAAATGGTGTGAATCAAAAGAAGACAAGTTTGTTAATAAAATAAGTGAACATATCAATCAATCTATTTTAATACGAGTACACCTTGAACTCCAAAAATTTATAGAAAACAAATTTAACACTGGTTCATTAGCTAGAGTAAATCCTGGTTCTACAATAGATTGGGATATGAAAGAATTAAAAAAGATATTTAATATTTTAGGAGATCCTAAAGAACTTATAGGAGTATCTCTTAATGATAACTTTTTTATGACTCCTTCTAAAGCCTATTCGGGAATTTACTTTCATAATGAAACTAATTATAAGAATTGTCTTATGTGTCCTGGAACGGACTGTCCTCTAAGGGAAGTACCTTATGATAAGAATTATTATGCGGAAAATTATCAAAATTTCATTGGAATGTAATAAGATTTTAAGCATATTGCAACTCAACTTTTTAGGTGGAGTCCGCATTGAATATATGGTGTAAAAAAGCTGACCGTTTATTAAGGAGCTCTAATGCCTAAAATTCAAAAAATCTCTACCCGCTCAAATGTCCCCTCCTGGGACTTTCGCGGCTTGAATCGTCCTGATTCAAATTACGGGATTTTTTAAATTTTAGACATAAGAGCTCCTAAATTCTCTCAAAAGCTTTTATACACCATATATTCAAAGCTCCCTCCACCTAAAAAGTTGTGTAGTAACTATTGTAATTCTAATATTAAAAATTGCTTATAATACATTATGATATAGATCTCAATAAAAAAGCGTAGCTTTCTTAATACTTACCATATATCATGGAATAAAAGTTAAAATCCAAACTGCTACTACACCTTTGCGTCACATTATTTTTATATTATAAATTTATCTGTTTATTTTAATATATCAATATTAAAATGTGACTTTTGAAAAAGCAACTAAAACCACTTCAAAATTCACAACTGAATAATACAGTGTTCATAAAAATTATTTGATTTTCAGAATTAAATTGTTAAATAAGAAAGATATGACCAAACTAAAGTTAAATTTATACCACCTTAACCCTATTCATATAATAATTTATTTCTTAAACTTAAACATCTTCTTATGACACATTTTCATTTAAAGCTGCTCTAAATGATTGAAATTCTGAGTCTATAAAACCTATAAATTCGATTTTCTCAATAGATTCATGATTAAAAACATAATTATATTCAGCACTTATGTTTCCCTCTGGATAACCGCAAGCTACATAATCATATTCTTGATTATCTTCCTTATTTTTTTGCTTAATACCATAAATCATTAGTCTCTTTTCACAATCTTTAACTAATACAACTGAACCTATTGGTAATAAACTTGTTATTTTCCATGTCGCTCCATTACCTTTGAAATTACAATTAATACACCTAAAATAAATGTTATTAACATACCTATCTTTGTTTTTGTATTTGCATAAATAAACTTTTTTAAATCTTCCATAAAATATGTTGCTAAAAGTACAATTACCATTGCAAATATAAAGAAACAACCATATAATTGGATTGCTATTTTAATAGTAAGATCACTTCTTACTGATTTGAAAAACATACTAAAAATAAATGGAATGGTTGCTACTATAAAAAAACATTTAAATTGTGTCTTCATTTGCTTTCTATTTTTTTCTTTCTTATTATTATCATATATTTTTATTGTAATCCCTTCATACTTTGTTAATATTGGTTTATAACTTGATTCTATAGATTCGCTATATATATTTTTGACCCTCTCATAATATTTTTTTGTATTGCTAACAAGTTTATATGTAGGAAGGATTTTGTTTTATATTTCAACGCCTTTTCTTGTTAAAGTCGATTCTATATGTGTTGAATGTATTGTTTTCATATATTTATTTGTAGATGTCACAATATTGTTAATGCCCCCGTGGGGCATTGCAAAGCCTTAGCTACGTTCAATTTATGCAGTAAAACCCAAAAAAGGATTGGGGTCTACAATTAATTCAAATAAAAGTAATACCTTAATTAAGATAAGTATTATGAATAGTAATAATAATACTACCATTGCTGGAAGAAATCCATATCTACGTGCATCATATCCAGTTATCTTATAATGAATCGTATTCCAAAGTGTACCTGTAATTACGGATATAGCCAATGCGTCTAGTTTAATAGGTATTAAATACATTAAGTTAGGTACACCAGTAACACATAATGATATAACATATCCGATTGCATAACAAATTACATAATAAATTAATTTGTATTCATATTTATTCTTGTTTAAAGTATTTTCTTGTTTTAAACTTGTTTCCTTTTCATTATTATTTTTCATTATTGCCACCATATACCTTTGCTAAGTCTGGATTAGATTTAATATAAGTATCACCTGAGTCAGTCCAGGATCTCACTGTGCCATTTTCGTTAAAAGTATTACGCATATCAATTATAGTAGAGATAAAATCAACTTTCTTTGCTTTATTAGGATTAAATTTTCTAACATTAAATGTTGGATCTTTAACTATTACACGTTTTAATATCATTGGTGTTGGATTGTTTTCATCAATTATTTGAGTAGTGTATACTGTCTGACTAGCTTGTCTTGTAACCATAATTTCCGTTGGCAGATTTTCTTTAAATGCCTTTGCCATATTCCTTTTCCTTGGTATCTCTATAGTCTCTTCATTAACCATAGTACGTTCTAATGTTTTAAAGTCATTTGTTAAACATAAACTAGCAGTTACCATAGAAGCTCCATTATAAACCATTTCTCCTTTTTCTGGTCCTAAATATTCTTTATATTTATCTTTTAAAAAATTTGTCGTGTCTCCATTTGGATTAATTGCTGCATTCTTTACTTTAGTAAAGCCTTCAAATATACTATTAGAACCATCAGCTATTAGATAACCACCTACAGGAACAGCTAATGGTGAAAACGTACCTCCTGTTAAGAAACTTCCCCCTGTTGCAACTGTCCAACCAAATGGAACTTCAGTAACACCGCCTACCAATTCACAAGCTCCATCTGCTGTCAAATTAACCCTCTTTTGAAAGGCTGTAGTTTTTTGATAGTAAGGACTTTGTACAACACTCATCACTCTACTTAATTCATCTATATAATCTTGTCTACTGTAGAGTAGGGAAAATCCCCAGCGGCCTTCATCTACTTTCTCATTATCGCTCATTGAATTTATCTCTCTTATTAAATATTTTACACGTTCCCTCGTATCCTTGTCTGCTATAGAATTTAGATCAAACACTTCACCTGTTTTCGGATTTATTATGTAATCCGTAATAGTTGTATTATATAGTGATTGGTTTTGTTGAAGTATTGATAATATCAATTTTTCATTTCCAGATTGATTCACTGCTTGATTTTTTAATTGAGCATATTTCTCTTCGCCTAATACTTTTTCTACATATGCTAATATCTCTTTTTCTTCATTAGTCAAGCTATCGGGATTTTTTAACATTAACTGCATTACTTTATTCCTATCTACTTGTCCATCTTCTGAGATAATTTGCATACCTCTGATTTGAGATATTCCTTCAGTTATTCCTGATATTTTTGAAAATATGGAACATATATTATATTCCATATCCCTTACACTATTACAATATGCATTAAATGAATCATTAAATTCTGTCAAACTTGTTGTCTGGTTTCTAAGTGAGTTTTGTAAATTGACAACATCATCTGTAATTGGAAATGTTGTAAATGTCAGGCTGTTTACCAAACTTAGTATTTCTACGAATTTAGAATTCATTTGTTTATAATAATCTATACATTCACTAACATTATTATTTATTGGAAACTTTCCTCCATATTGAAGTGAAATAATTCCTGAATCATCATTTGTAAGAGCTACTCCGCTTGTACTTCTTTTTATGCATGCTTCAAAATTCTCACTTCTTTTCTTTAATTGAATTGCCCTTGGCTTTTCTTCATTTTCTAAAGCATTTTTCGTATATTTCATTTTTTCTATAAAATTTGTGTAAAATTCCTGCTTTTTAATATGATTTTCTATAAATTTATCTTTTGCTTCACCTGACCAACCTTGGTCAGTAAGTTCTTTAATTGCATTGTTGATGTTTTCTTTTTGTTCTTCTAAATCCTTTATTACATTTTCATATTGACTTATTGCATTAGTTAACTCCCCTATGTCTAAACTGAAATCCATTTATTTACCCCCATGTGCTAATTGCTTTATTATGCATAAATGTAATTTTTACACTAATATTCAAATACCTCTTTATTTTAATTTTTATTCACATATATGTCAATATTGTCTTATTTTACCTTATGTGTTAAAAACGCTTTAATACATTTTGAATTGAACTCAAATACAAAAATATTGACCTTTCCCTTTTGCAAAATGAAATTTTTCTTACTTCAGTCTACATACATACTATTATCTTAAAAGCATAGCTTTTATAGTAATTATTTTTATCTATATATTTTAAGTTAGTTATTCTAATCACAACTTAAGACGTAGCCTGAAGTAATAGGCTCATTTTCAGTTTTGAATCTATGTGTTGTATAGCATCTTATTTTGACTATTTTCAATCCTCGCAATTCTATTATACAAAGAGAAATATTTTTGCTTTATGTGTTTATTTTGAAGGCTTTCGCCTAAATTTTTAAAATCTAAATTATCAATATTGATATGTAGAACTGAAGTTACTAGTTTGGATTTTAACTTTTATGTAGTGATATATGGTAAGTGTTTCATCACATTAGCTAAATTGTTTTAGTATTATTCTTAGCTCAAAATTTTTGAAAGCCTTAGAACTTTAGTCCTGTTTGAGGGAACCGAGTTTGACAAAGTTCTTAGGCTTTCAAAAATTTCGAGCTCTAGAATAATTAAAACATTTAGCAGTGATGAAACACTTACCATATATCATGGAGTAAAAGTTAAAATCCAAACTTCCACCGAACCCTTGCTTCACATTATCTATTAAAAAATGCTGTTGATACATAACCTATCAACAGCATTAATTTAAATCTAATTTTTTTTCAACATTTTCTTTCTTCTTATTTTTCTATAAATCATATCTATGGTTATAGAAAGTAATAAGAAAGCTGAAAGTAATATATTTATCTTTTCTCCTAGATCAGGTCTAAAATAAGATATAACTTGAGTTACTAATAAAAATGATCCTACAATTATTAAATAATTTATTTTCATATTAACGTACTTTTTATCTATACCTTCTGCATCAAGCATAAGTTTCTTTCTAACAGCTTTGCTGTATTTCATGCTTAAGCCTTGAGCAATGCCCATAAAAGCAAGAAGTGTCATCAAACTAGTCATTGCTGTTGCATCCATTTTTACACCTCCATATAAGTAATATATTATACTATTTTACATTATAACATGCGTATGTTTAAAATCCAAAGCTTTTTGTACTTTCCTGTAATGTAATTTTTCCTTATATAATTTAAATTTATTTTGTCATATGATATTATTATAAATATGAGCTTCTCATAGTTTTCTGAGCTGTTTCATACTTAAAATTATAAATTATTAAGGAAGTGATTTTATGTCTTTAGATAAAATTAAAGGAAACACTTATTACATAAATTCGGTTACTAATTCTGGAATTTTTGTATTTAAAAATAAAAATTGTCTTATAATTGACACAGGTTCAAATAATTCTGATGCGAAAAAAATAGATGATGTATTAGTAAAGAATAATCTTCATCCTAAATATATAATAAATACTCATAATCATTTGGATCACTGCGGAGGAAATATTTATTTTCAAAAAAATTATCCTGGATGCCTGGTATATACTTCACAAAAAGAGAAACTATTTATGGAAAATCAGGAAATTCAGGCATCTATATTATCATCATCTAGTCCTATCAAAGGAATAGATACAAGTAATAAAACTCTATCAGTTGACTTTACATTAGAATATGGTACAAATAAAATCAATGATGAAAAATTTGAAATAATACCCCTTAAAGGACACTCTATAGAACAAATAGGAATTATAACTCCAGAAAAAGTGTGTTTTTTAGGAGATTCCATATTCAGTTCAGAAATACTTAAAAAGTATTCTTTCCCTTATTTGTATGATATAGAAGAAAGTATTAATACTTTAAACAATATAAAAACAATAGATGCTGATTATTTTGTTATAAGTCATTCAGATAAGGTACTGTGCAAAGATGAAATTATAGAACTCTGTGATAAAAATTTAGCTAATATAGAAAACTACAAAAATCAAATTCTCGAACTTTTAGAACAGCCTTTAACTCGCGAGGATATTTTAGAAAACATCGCCGTTTTAAATGATTTATCTTTTAATTTTTATCAGTATCATCTTAATTTCGGAGGAGTTTCTGCTTTTATATCTTATCTATATTCTAAATCATTAATAGAGTATTCCCTAGAATGCGGTAAACTTTATTATTTCAAAAAATCTTAGGTTATAATTCAGCTCTCAACATACACTTTAAGAAGTATAAGTATTAGACCGTATATTTTATCGGATAAAAGTCCTCTTAGAAAAAGACCTTTACACCACTGCTGTAAAGGTCTTTTTAATAAATTTTAACTAAAACTAAACTTTATTTTTGATCCTCGAAATTCATTATACTATGACTCTTACTATATGCAAAGTATACTATAACTCCAATTGATACCCAAACTACAAATACTCCCTGTGTAAACAATGGTAATTTGTATATTAAGTACAAGCAGAATATAATTGCAATTGCTGGAGTAATAGGAACTCCTGGACAACTAAATGGTCTATTAACCTCTGGTCTCTTCTTTCTAAGAACTATAACTGAAGCTGAAACTACGCAGAATGCTGCAAGTGTTCCTATGTTTGTCATCTCTGCAAGTCTTCCTATCTGCAAGAATCCTGAAAGTGCCATTGTTATTACACCAACTAATACAGTACTCTTTACAGGTGTTCCAAATTTTGGGTGTACTTCAGAGAATACTGTTGGCAATAATCCATCTCTTGATAATGAGAATAGTATACGAGTTGAACCAAATGTCATAACAAGTAAAACTGAAGATATACCACAAACCGCACCTACTGATACTAAAGCAGAACCCCAATTAATTCCTACCTGTTGAAGTGCATAAGCAACTGGAGCTGCATTATTGTGATACTGTGAATAAGGAACCATTCCTGTTAATATAGCTGAAACTATAATATATAATACCGTACATACTAATAGTGAAGCTACTATTCCTATTGGTAGATCCCTTTGAGGATTTTTAACTTCTTCTGCCGCTGTTGCAACTGCATCAAATCCTACATAAGCAAAGAATATTATAGATGCTCCGGTAAATATACCATTTACACCATATGGGAAGAATGGATGCCAGTTAGCAGGATTAACATGCCCTATTCCAACAGCTATAAATAGTATAACAACTCCTAATTTAATAATAACAAGTATATTATTTAACTTAGTACTTTCACTAACACCTTTAATTAAGAATAACATAATGATACCTAAAATTATGATTGATGGAAGGTTTACTATACCTCCATTTTGTCCTGGTGGATTAGAAAGTGCTGCTGGCACAGTTATTCCAGCTGCTTTAAGTAATGTTACTATATATCCGGACCATCCAACTGCAACTGCTGCAACCGCAACCATGTATTCCAAGATAAGATCCCAACCTATAATCCATGCCCAAATTTCACCTAAGCCAACATACCCAAAAGTATAGGCACTACCAGCTACGGGTATCATAGCTGCAAGTTCTGCGTAACATAAAGCTGCGAATGAACATGCTATTCCAGAAAATACGAATGATAGCACAAGTGCTGGTCCAGCATAATCAGCTGCTGCAACACCTGTTAATACGAATATACCTGTACCTATAATTGCGCCAATTCCAAGCATTGTAAGTTCGAATGCACCGAGTACTTTTTTAAGACCTTTTCCTGATGCCTCAGCTAACATCGCCTCAATAGACTTAGTTCTAAAAATTGATTTGTTGCTACTCGCCATTTTCAAAAACACTCCTTTCAAAAATAAGTAAAATAAAATAATATAATATAATGAATTTTTCAGCTAGTGTAATTATAGCACATATTTATCACATTCTTTTATTATTCGCAATATTTTTAATATTCTGAATATGAATCTTTTCGATATTTGAATATCCCAAATACCAGTACTTTAGCTTATTTCAATAAACTCATTCACTGTTATTAGTAAAAAAAACATATTTATATTGTTTTGCTTTTTAATTTTTTTGCATTATTATTGATATAATTATGTGTTATTTATGCTATGTTTTTAATTATATTTATTTTCTAACTATTTTAATTATTCTTCTTTACGACTAATTGTGATAAAATAGTTTCAAAAATTGCACAACTAAATATTTAGTCGTGCAACTTCAAACTTCTTTAAAATAGTGTACCTATAATTTTCCCATTATCTTTAGATATTATACCTGATCTATATATTTCTACTAAAGTCCCTTTATAACTTATTTCTTTACCAGTAGAAAGCTCAGTAACTACATTCTTTGAACTATCATTCACATATATCTTTCCATCTCGGGTAATATATATATTTTTTTTATCCGTTGGCTGAGATAGTGGTAATTTTTGATTTTCTGACGTCTTTTTTAAATTTATAACGAATATTTTCTTGATTTTCTCATTTTCACCATTACCAATATATATTCTATCTTCACCATCTATATTTAATAAATAATGAATGCCATTTTCACCTGTTGCTATAGGACTTTTGAAACCAATTCCTCTTATCCTATTATTTGTATTATCCTCATATATTAATCTATCTTCCTTATTTTCAACAAATATTTTACCAAGTTTACAATTAGGATATCTGGTTTCTTCTGTATTAGTCATTACATTTATACAATATAACCTACTTCTTACTCCTTCTTTAGAAACCTTAACATAAGTTACATTACTAGCAGTTGACATAGCTATATCAGAAACATTATATTTACTATCTAACAGGGATATTTTTAGTTCTTTATTTTTTTCATTGCTTAGCACATTCTTTTCATCTTTTTTAGCATTGTAAGATTGAAATTTTAGATAGCTAGAATCTCCATCATTATACTTTTCTGCTATAAGTATAATATTCTCATTAGGCCACCATTTATATGAAGATAACTCGGCTCCATCTTCAAACTTTATTTCCTTTTTCTTATTATTTGAAGTATCTACCACATTAATTACTCCATCTGAACAATAAGAAACATAATTTCCATTATAAGAAACAGCTATATTTTTAGCATCATCCGGTATTTTTAAATTAATCTTATTAGCTGCTTTTTTAGCAGAATCTATTTTTTTAGTATTAAAAGTAGTTTGGTCATTTAAATAAAAATTATCCACAAGTAAAAACCCTACAACTTCTAAAACTATAGGAATCATTGTCCAAACTAGTACTTTTTTTAATCCTCTCATCCATTAAACTCCTCTCTACTGTTTTACATACACTGCTGTAGCTATAGTTCTTTCACCATTCCAATCACAGGGGCTGTTAATAACCTCGCCATTAAAATACATAGTAGAAGAAGAACCACCATCAAGACTGCTTGCATTTAAAGCGCCTCTCTGAAGCAATATGTTTTGAACTTCTTTTAATGATGCACCTGCTTTTAGTCCTTTTCTTCCATCAACAACCAACATTATAATAGTACCATCCTGCTTTTGGCCTATAGCAGTTCTAGGATTTAATCCTTCTTCAGCTAAAGCGACAGGTTTTCCATTTATAATAAGACTATTTCTAAAAGATATAGCTTCCGTAACATTATCCCTCAGTAGTTCACTTACAGTATGATCTCCTACTATCAATTTTCCTTCCTTAGTAAAAGCTGTAACATTTACTGCTTCATTATGTTTAACATCACTGTAAATAACTTTTCCATCAGATATAACTATACCTTGTGGATATGCACCAGTTCCGGTCCAAAGCTTTCCATTTGAAGATTTATCAGTAAAGCCACCTCCGTTAACAGCAGCTACTGCTCCATTTTCCTCGGCTATTTCACTTGTTTTCTGTCCCACTTCTTTCAGCTTATTTGTGTATCCAATTTTCATTCTTGTAGGATTTTTTACCTCAAGGATATATGCATGAAATTTAGTATCATCTATTTCATATCTATCTATTCCACTGTCATTAGAGTAATTTACACTAACATTACCTAAATTCTCAGATTCGCTGCCAGAGACTCCATTGCTTTTACTATCATTTAATATCTCATTTATTTTATCCTTAGATAAAAATGTTGTAGCAAAATATTGATGAGTAAAAGTAGCCATAGCTGTGCCTACAAATTTAGTCCTAACATTCTTAAAAGGTCCATAGAATATTAAAAGTGGTGTAGCGATAATTATTACTATCAATTCATAAGTTATAAAGCACATAAGTCTTTTTAAAGATAACTTTTTTCTCTTTCCTTTTTTGCTTACTCTTCTATTTTTTTGCATATTTACCTCCAAACAATTTAAACATTTCAAAATTTAGTGCCATAAACAAATACATATCACATTTTACTATTAAATTAAAATTTTTTCTACCATCTTTTACATTATGTAACTTAATACTATATACTATTTTCCTTTTTAATTATAACCAGACTTATTTTTATTATAAAATATATTTGTGTATAAATTATAAATAAAAAAAATTTAAGGCACAATTTCATATAGAAATTTAACCTTAAATTTTTAAATTATATAATATAAAATATTCTACCTACTTGGCTCTGCCTATATCATGTCTATAGTACATACCTTCAAACTCTATTCTATTTAAATCATCATATGCAGCGTCTATAGCCTCTTCCAATGTGTTTCCTAATGATTGTGTACATAAAACTCTTCCACCACTTGTTTTAAGCTTCTTATCTTCATATTGTGCTCCAGCTACAAAAACTCTTTTAGCTTCATCTGTACCTTTAATTTCAAATCCAACTTCATATTTACCTGGATATCCTTTAGAAACAGCTGCAATGCAGCAGGAAGCCCCATTATGCCAGCTAACATTAAACTGTGAAAGCTTTTTATCTAAAGCTGCTTCTATAAGTTCTAGTAGATCACTTTTCATTATAGGAAGTACAGCCTGAGTCTCAGGGTCTCCTAGTCTCACATTATATTCTAAAAGATAAGGTCCTTTTTTAGTTATCATTATTCCAAAAAAGATTATACCTGTATAATCAAATTTTTCTTCTTTAATGCCTTTTAGTGTAGGTTCTATTACTTCTTTTTCAAAAGCTTTAAGAACTTCAATACTGCAATAAGGATTAGGTACTACAGCTCCCATTCCACCTGTATTCGGACCTTTCCCACCATCATATATTTGTTTATGGTCTTTAGCCGATATAAAAGGAATTATAGTTTCTCCATCAGTTATAGAAAGTATTGATGCCTCAGGTCCTTCTAAAAATTCTTCTATTACTACTTTTTTACCTGATCCTTTAAAAATATCATTGATCATAAAGTCTTTTATAGTTTCTTCTGCCATCTTATATTCTTCACAAATGACTACGCCTTTTCCTGCAGCTAATCCATCTGCTTTTATAACTATTGGATATGCACATGTTTTTAAGTATTTGATAGCTTCATCTTCATTTTCAAAAACTTCATATTCTGCAGTTTTAACACCATACTTTTTCATGAATTCTTTTGAAAAAGCCTTGCTGCCCTCAAGCTGTGCAGCTTCTTTAGAAGGTCCAAAAATCTTTAATCCCTGACTTTTAAATAAATCTACAATACCTTCTGTAAGAGGAACTTCTGGTCCAACTACAGTAAGATATATTTCATTATCCTTAGCAAACTGTAGTAACTCTTCATTACTCTTTAACTTTACATTTTCACATTTATCCTCTACCGCTGTACCACCATTTCCAGGTGCACAATAAACTTTTTCCACTCTAGAATTTTGAGCTATCTTCCATGCAATAGCATGCTCACGTCCGCCTGAACCAATTACTAATACTTTCATGATTTATTCCTCCAAAATTATTCGCTATAATTTAAATTTAGCAATATAAAAATAATACGAAGCAACTTTTTGAGAGGACAATTGACAGAGGACAGAGGACAATGAAGGTGAGTTTTCTTCCTTATGTCAGAAAACTAATTTATTTTTTCAAGCTTGTTTTGCTAATGCAAAACATTACTAGTTTATATAAATTAAAGATTTTTCGTAGTGTAGCGTAGAAAAATCTTCCTTCACTGTCCTCTGTCCATTGTCCTCTGTCCTCTAATAAAAATTAGTGTTTAAAGTGTCTTACCCCTGTAAATACCATAGCTATTCCATTTTTGTTACAGCCTTCTATGGATAAATCATCCTTTAAAGATCCACCTGGTTGAATTATAGCTTTTATTCCGTACTTTGCAGCCTCTTCAACTATATCTCCAAATGGGAAAAATGCATCTGAAGCAAGAACTACACCGTCTCCTGCTCTCTTTAAAGCGTCACAAGCTGGCCAAATTCTGTTAACCTGTCCGCCGCCTATTCCTTTTGCAGCACCATCTTTAACTACAACTATAGCATTGGATTTAACATATTTACATACTTTCATTCCAAACATTAAGTCTTTCATTTCTGCATCTGTTGGAGCTTTTTCTGTTACTACCTTTACTTCATCTACTAATTTATCATCAGATGATTGAACTAAAATTCCTCCATCTACTTTTGCAAATTCAACTTTGCTTTGAGGTTTTATATCGCTCTTTATAACTCTTAAATTCTTCTTAGTTTTTAAAACTTCTAAAGCATCCTCATCAAAATCAGGAGCAATAACTATTTCAAGGAATATCTTTACTAATTCTTCTGCTGTTTTCTTATCTAAAGTTCTATTAACTGCTACAATGCCTCCAAATATTGAAGTATTGTCACATTCAAAGGTCTTCATATAAGCATCATATACATTATCTGCTATAGCTGCACCACAAGGTGTATTATGTTTTACAGCACAACATGCTATTTCTTCAAATTCATTTACTACTTTCCATGCTACATCCATATCTTTTATATTGTTATAAGATAATTCTTTTCCATTTAACTGAACAAAATCTTTCATAGAACCTTTTTCTGCAGTAGAAGTGTAATAAGCTGCACTCTGATGTGGATTTTCTCCATACCTTAAATTCATAGATTTTTTATATGAAACTGATAGGTATTCAGGATATTCTTCTTCCTCTAATAAGAAGTTACTTATAGCTCCATCATAAGCAGACATGAGATTAAATACTTTTCCTGCGAATTTTTTTCTTGTATTAAAATCTACATCACCATTTTCTTCTATTTGCTTCATAACATCTGTATAATCATTAACATCTGTTAAGACTATAACATCTTGAAAATTTTTCGCAGCAGCCCTTATCATAGTAGGTCCACCGATATCTATAAATTCAACTTTTTCTTCAAATTCTAGATTTTCTTTTACTTTATCAAAGAAAGGATATAAGTTTACAACCACCATATCAATTGGCTTTATTCCCTTCTTTTCTATAGTTGCCATATGCTCTTTATTATCTCTTATAGCTAAAATTCCACCATGAATAAATGGGTGTAGAGTTTTTACTCTTCCATCTAATATTTCTTCAAATCCAGTTACATCTGAAACTTCTGTTACAGGTATATTATTTTCCTTTAAATGTTTGTATGTACCACCAGTAGAAAGTATTTCAACCTCTCTATCAACTAAAAATTTTGCTAAATCTAGCACCCCTGTTTTGTCGAAAACACTTATTAATGCACGTTTTAACATTTCATATACCTCCAATTTAATTATTATTTATCCTATAGTTACCATCCGTAACATTCCCATTTTCTTAAACTGGGAACTAACAGCTGATACACCCCTAGATAAATTCTTCTAAAACTCAGATTGCTAAAATGCCTAAATAGCATTTTGTGAGCTCTGCTCAGGATCTAAGTACCATTTAATAAACTCTGCTCTAGTAAGCGAGTATTCCTCTTAATTAAATCTTAGTTTAAGAATCACTTGATTATAACTATCCTTCCACTTACCTTAACCTTACCCTCCGAAATTAATTTTACTGCTTCCGGCAAGGCTTTATGCTCTTCATCTAATATCCTCTTTTGTAGTTCTTCTGCACTATCTTCTGCATATACGGGTACAGTTTTTTGCAAAATTATTGGACCACTATCTGTTCCATTATCAACAAAATGTACTGTACAACCTGATACTTTTACACCATATTCTAAGGCACACTCATGAACTTTCATCCCATACATACCATTTCCACAAAATGCTGGTATTAATGAAGGATGTATGTTTATTATTTTGTTTTCAAATTTTTCTATAAGCTCACCTTTAAGTATTGATAGCCAGCCTGCACAAACTATTAAATCTACTTTTTTATAAAGTAATTTAAGTATTTCATCAGAAACTGTATTTTTATATATTTTTCTTTCGATTACATAAGTATTTATATCATTATTTTTTGCTCTTTCTAAAGCATATACACCTTCTCTATCACTTACAACTGCTTCAATACTACAATTTGTTAAGTATCCAGTGTTTATTGCATCTATAATTGATTGGAGATCCGTACCACCACCAGATACAAGTACTCCTATTTTAAACATACTTTTTTATCTCCCTTTTCAACATATCCAATTTTATATGCTTTTTCGCCCATATTATCTAATTCTTTTATGATTTCTTCTACATCTTCATTTTTAACACATAGAACAAAACCAATACCCATGTTATAAGTATTAAACATATGATCTTCATCTACACCTAGTTTTATTATATGTTTAAATATTTCAGGTACTTCAAAACTATTTTTGTCTATAACAGATGTAAAGTCTTCTTTAAACATTCTTGGTATATTTTCATAAAAACCACCGCCTGTAATATGAGCCATTCCTCTTATATCAAATTTCTCCATAAGCTTTAACACAGGTTTAACATATATTTTAGTAGGTGTTAATAATACATCCCCTATTTTCTTACCATTAAAATCTTCATCATAGTTTTTAATAAGCTTTCTTATTAATGAATATCCATTACTGTGAGGACCACTTGAATCTATACCTATTAGTGCATCTCCATCTTCTATTTTGCTTCCATCTATTATATCTTCTTTTTCAACTATACCTACTGCAAATCCTGCCATATCATATTCTCCATCTGGATAAAAGCCTGGCATTTCTGCAGTTTCTCCACCTATTAAAGCACAGCCACCTTGAATACAACCATCTGATACGCCTTTAACCAAATCTGCAGCAACATTTGCTTCTAATTTTCCACAAGCAATATAATCAAGAAAAAATATAGGCTTTGCACCATGACACAATATATCATTTACACACATAGCCACACAATCAATTCCTACAGTATCATACTTTTTACTTTTGAAAGCTAATTCAAGCTTTGTTCCAACACCATCTGTTCCTGAAACAAGAATAGGATTTTTATAATTTCCAATTTCAAACATACCGGCAAAACTTCCAAGATTATTTAATACACCAGGTATAAAGGTTTTTGCTGCATGATCCTTAATAAGCTTTACTGATTCATATCCTTCTTCTATATTAACACCTGAATCTTTATATGTTACCATAACTTGCACCTCTCAAAATTTTATTTAATTGAAGAATGGAGATACTATAAGTATCTCCTCATTATTCTAAATGATCCTTAGGTTTCTCCATAGGAGCTGATACAGGATAAACTCCATTAAAACATCCAAGACAAAAACCTTTATTTATATCTAAAGCCTCTAAAAGTCCTGGAATACTTACATAACCTAAACTGTCACAACCTATCTCTTTTCTTATTTCTTCTAATTCAGCATGAGCTCCTATTAGTTCACTTCTATAAGGAGTATCTATTCCAAAATAGCAAGGATATTTTACTACAGGTGATGAAACTCTAAAATGAACTTCCTTAGCTCCTGCCTTTCTCAAAGCCTCTACTAATTTTCTACTTGTAGTACCCCTTACTATAGAATCATCAACAATTACAACTCTCTTACCTTCTACATTTACCTTTAAAGGATTAAGCTTAACTGAAACTGCTCTTTCCCTTAATTCCTGCGAAGGAGTTATAAATGTTCTTCCTACATACTTATTTTTTATAAATCCTGTTCCATAAGGTATTCCAGCAGCTTCTGCATAGCCTACAGCTGCTGGTATACCAGAATCAGGTACTCCTATAACTATATCTGCTTCTGCTGGACATTCTTCATATAGTTTTTTGCCTGTCTTTACTCTTGAACTATAAACATTTATACCATCTATAGTACTATCTGGTCTTGCAAAATATATATATTCAAAACAACAAGTTTCGCATTTTGTCTTTTCTGCAAAATTTATAGATTTAATACCTTCTTTATCTATAATAACAATTTCTCCAGGTTCTACATCTCTTACAAATTCTGCACCTACAGAATCAAGTGCACAACTTTCAGAACATAGTATATAGCTATCACCTATCTTACCCACACAAAGTGGTCTTATACCATTAGGATCACGTACTCCTATAAGTTTATCTTCAGTTAAAAGCACAATTGCATAAGATCCTTTTACTGCCTGTATAGCATTAACTACTGCTGTTTCTATACCTTTTTTAGAACCCTTTGATATTAAATTTAAAATTACTTCTGTATCAATGGAAGTCTGAAAAACAGAGCCCCCATCTTCTAAAAGTTCTCTTATTACATCAGTATTTACTAAATTGCCATTATGAGCAATTGCAAGAGAACCTAATTTATATTTTACAACTAAAGGCTGTGCATTGTTAGCATTACTTGATCCTGTTGTAGAATATCTAACATGACCAATTGCACTTATTCCCTTTAAATCTTGTATTATATTCTCATTAAATATATCTGAAACAAGACCCATATTTTTATAGCATTTTATTTCCTTGCCATCTGATACCGCTATTCCAGCACTTTCTTGTCCTCTATGTTGAAGTGCATAAAGTCCATAGTAAGTTATAGATGCTACATCTAGATTATCAGGTGAAAAAATACCAAAAACACCACATTCATCTTTAAATTTATCTTCTTCTAAATCAAATACTAAAGACTTATTAATACATTTATTTAAATTGCACATTATAAGATTCCCCTCTTTTTAATTTTTAAATAGTACTGGATAAACTTTTACTTAATGATTAATTTGCATTTATTCTATTTAGTATTTCTACATAGGCTTCTTTAACATTACCAAGATCTCTTCTAAATCTATCTTTGTCTAACTTTTCATTAGTCTTTGCATCCCAAAATCTACATGTATCTGGTGATATTTCATCTGCTAAAAGTATTTCTCCATTAAATCTTCCAAACTCTAGCTTGAAATCTATTAATTTTATATTTTGCTTTAAGAAGAATTCTTTTAGAACTTCATTAACTTTTGATGCCATAGCATATATAGTCTTTAATTCATCAAAAGTTGTGATTCCCATAGCTACTGCATGATAATCATTAATAAGTGGATCTCCTAAATCATCATTTTTATAACTTAATTCAAGCACTGTAGTTTTAAGTTCAAAACCTTCCTCTAGGCCATATCTTTTAGCCATACTTCCAGCTGCTACATTTCTAACTATAACTTCAAGAGGAACTATTTCTACCTTTTTGCAAAGTTGTTCTCTTTCATTTAGTTTCTTCTCAAAATGAGTTTTTACTCCATTCTTCTCTAAAAATTCAAATAATGCTGAAGTAATTGAATTATTCATAACTCCCTTATCTTCTATTTGACCCTTTTTTTCACCATTAAAAGCTGTAGCATCATCTTTATAATAAACAACTACCTTATCCTTATCATCTGTAGCATATACCTTCTTAGCTTTTCCTTCATATATCATTTCTCTCTTTTCCATTTTATAACTCCACTCCCTCTTCATTATCTTTTATAAATTTTTGTTTCATATTTATTCTATATTTTTTTAGTTTTTCTTTAATTTCTGGGTATTTCAAAGATATCATTTGAACTGCAAGCATTCCGGCATTATAACTGTTATTAATGCCTACTGTTGCCACTGGAATTGATTTTGGCATTTGAACAATAGCTAAAAGCGAATCCATTCCACCTATTGCTGCATTTATTGGCACTCCTATAACAGGAAGAATTGTATGCGAAGCTATAACCCCTGGTAGATGAGCTGCAAGACCTGCTCCAGCTATTATACACTCATATTCCTCATTTTCTATATTTTGAATTGTTTCCATAAGCTTTTCTGGAACTCTATGCGCTGAGAGTATATAAGCTTTATACTCTATTCCAAATTCTTTTAACGCATTAGCAGCTCCTTTCATTTTTTCCGTATCTGATTTACTTCCAAAAATAATAGCAACTTTCATTAAAGTTCCTCCTCGTTTTTCAATATATATCATAATAACAAAAATTCCACTACCAATTCACAGGGAATCTGGCAGTGGAACTCAAAAAATACTTTCAGTAAAAGCTGAAAAATATCTATATTCCTCAGATTAACCCATAGAAAGGAAATTAATGGTTTCCTAGTAGAGACTCCCAAACCTTATTATCAGGATTATATGGATGTTTTATTCATCTTATATATTTATGGTAGCACACTATTTTTTAAAAATCAATATGTTTTTATGATTATATAAGAAAATATTCGTATTTTTGTAGTGTTTTATCCACATACTATTATATATAATTCGTACCATTACGAACAATGTGTTTCATAGTCATTACTCCATAAGATGAGAAATTTAGCATTAAGGCTCTAATTTTGTTATAATATAATTTGTAAGGTGGATATTATTTTTTTAGAGGACAGAGGACAGTGAAGGTTGATTTTTAAAATATAATGTTAAGGAAGGTACTTTTAAATGGGCATTTTACTTCTTTTTATTTTAATCATATTAGCTATTATAATGTGTAAAAATAATTTCAAGAAAAGAACAGAAGAGCTAACAAATAATTTAAAAAACTTTAATGAAGAAATAAAAAGTATTTTTTATTCCACTCCTGAAGTTTATCAGGAGAAACTTCTAAATTTATTAACTAGTGAAAGTCAGGCAAATTTAAAAAGTATTTTAAATGGTAATTTTGCTTACGGAGCTAATGCTTGGTCCATTCAACAACAAATGTTAAAACAGCAGGAGCTTCTTATTGAACTAAACAACTTAAGAAGAAAGGATTTATTTATATGAGGTTAGTATGTATAGGTGACAGCATAACTTTTGGTTATGGAGTTTTAAAAAATGAATCTTGGGTAAGTCTATTAAACAATGAATTAAAATCAGATGTTATTAACAAAGGTGTTAACGGAGATACTACTGCTGGAATGTTATCTAGGTCTTACACAGATGTAGTTACTCTTAAACCTACCCACGTAATTATTATGGGAGGCTACAATGATTTTATGGGCAACCGCAGCTTAACTATGGTAGAAAATAATTTAGCTGAATTATTAAAAGAAGCTTTAAGCTACAACATAATACCAATAGTAGGTATAGAACCTCCAATAGGCCATGCTCTAGCAGAAGAAAAATGGAGTAAAGATGTAGATTATATCTTAGTAAACAATACTCAGGAAAGTTATAGAGACTGGATAATAAATTTTTGCAATAAGTGTAAAATAAACTATATAGATTTTCATAAATATTTTAAAAAGGTTTTAGAAAATATAAATCCAAGAGAATTATATGTAGATGGTCTTCATCCAAATTCCCTTGGACACAAATTAATGTATCAATGTGTTATTGATGCCTTTCAAGCCATGAAACTACTGCCTGAATAAGTGAAATTCTTCTGTCTGAAAAGGCATGATCTGAATCTAATATAACTTCTTCTAGAGCTGAAGCATTTTTCTCTTTTAGAGCATTTACTAAAGGGATATGGTGAATATTAATTGGAGCATCCTTATCCCTTGTCCCTCCAATTAAAAGTAATGGAACTTTAGATAACCTATCTGCATAATTTATAATGTTATACTTATGTATATTATTTAAGGCTTCATTAACCAGCCTTTTAGAACATGTGCCATTAAGAGGATATATATTTTCTATCCATTCCTCTATAGATTTATTTATTTTCTCTTTATTAGAATAAATACTTTCAGCAAAAGCCCCTAAATTAAATCCAGATATTGACACTGCCGCTTTTATTTTAAAATCGCTAGCAGCAGTCATTAGTGCTGCAAATCCTCCCATACTATGTCCTATAAGAGTTATTTTACTTTTATCTACTCTGTATTCATTTAACGCTTCTTCTGAATTTAAGAACTCCATAGATACCTGTACATCTTCCAATACATCAGTAAATGAGTAATCTCCCTCATTGCCCCAGGAACCTCTATAATGAAATATAAGTACATTATATCCAATGCGTCTTAAAACCTGTGCTAAATCTATATTTTGTTCATATCCAGGAAATCCATGAAGTAAATTTATAGTAGGATGTGGTCCTTTTCCCTGTGCTATGTACATTGAACCTACACATCTTTTTTCTTTGCTTTTTAAAATCACTGTTTTCAAACAAGCTGGATATTTTTTATCAACTTCAAGTTCATCCTTAAAAATCAAATCATACCGCAAATAGATCCACTCCTTTTTTTAAATTATATACATTAAAATTTTTATACTTCACATTTTACCATAATTTAAATATGTCTGATATAATAATAGTTTAACTTTCACAGTTTAAGCATAATGTGACTCAAGTAACCGAAGAAACATTAAGCTGTACATGCTTGAGAAAGCTGTGATAACAATCCATTCACCGTTATTTGGTGTAATAACTTGAATAATTTGTTTTGCTATTAATCAGATTTTCCACATTTCTCAATAATTATTAGTGTGCATAATATAATGGTAAAAATAGTTGCTACTAAAAGTGAATCACCAATATAAAAATAAGATGTTATAGCTTCACGGCTGTAATGAAATATAAAATCTAAGATAGGCCCTATTGCAAGAATAAAAAATACAGAGATTAGAAATGCATATAATATTGATATAATTACTTTTTTAAACATATTAATCCCCCCATATCAAACTTTCACCAACAATATTACGCCCATGCTGGATGTACTAAAAGAGACTATTAATTAATCATCAATAGCCTCTTTCTATTTAAAATTATAACAACTTTTTTAGTTGTTCAAGTTCATATTCTTTTATTACTTTTTCATTAGCTTCATTTCTCGTTAAAATATTTACCTTTCCAGCTTTAATTTTTAAAACCTTTCCTTTTATTTTTGTTCCAATAACATTTACAGGAGCCTTAATTGTAAGTTGTTTTAAATCTTCACCTTTACAATAATCACATACCTTGTCATTTGCTATTACTCTCTTGCAGTCTATGCAGTAATAAACTCTGTCCATAAGTATTACCTCCTAATTCGTTGTTTTAATATTAACTTTTAAATGAATATATAAATATTATCATATTTTATATATTCTACCTCAAAGCTGAATTTCCTTTTTTATTCAAAACATTTTGGAGTAAACTTTTAAACCGTAATACTTAATTAATGCTGGAACTTCTCTAATGTATCCAATAATTTCATTAGACTTATAGGGTGTAACAAAAACACCTGAATAAGAAGCATTTATACCCTGATCCTTAGCCATAAGAGATGCTCTCTTTAGATGATACTTATTTGACACTATTATTGCCGTTTTAAATTGCCTTTTTTCCATTATATTTTTTGAATTTATCAAATTAGCCATAGTAGTTGCCGACTTATCTTCTATAATTACTTTAGAAGCATCAACACCTTTATGAACTAAATATCTTTTCATAGCCTCAGCTTCTGATATGTTCTCCCCTTCTCCTTTTCCACCAGAAACTATTATATAATTTGCATATCCTTCTTTAAACAATTTAAGTCCTTCATCTGTCCTCCAAGCAAGAAAAGGACTTGGAGTACTTCCATAAACCTTACACCCCAATATGACTATACAATCAGATTTTTGAGGTTTTGAACTTTCTCCAAAATAAACAACTTGAAAAGCAAATATTATAACTAAAACTGCTATTATACCTATTCCATATAAAACTAATTTTCTAAATCTAATCATAAACTCCCCCCTAACATTCATCTTTTAATTAATAGTAATTTATTTTGTATATCAATTCAACGAAACTTAACTACATTTAATACATTGTTAATATCTTACAAAGAAACTAATGAGTTTTCAAATAGAAAAGTACAAACATCAAATAATCATATTTTTCTTTCTAACATCATAAACTAAAAATATTGCAAAGCAACTTAAAGTATAGAAGAAGTTTTGATTTTAACTTTTACTCCATGATATATGGTAAGTGTTATTAAAAACTATAATCAAATGAACAATAGTAATTTTTTTACGAACTAAAAAACTATTGGTATAGTAGGATAGGGGGAGAATAAATGAAAGGTTTTATAATTGAGGAAAGTACAAGAAAAGAATGTCAGATAGTTGATGATGGAATAGTTAAATATAATTGTTCAAAAGTCCCTTTTACACAAGAACCACACTTTTTACCAATCAATAGAGTTATAAGAAGCATAGATGGAGATGTAATAGCAGGAATAAATAGCGTATTATATTGTTGGAATTGCCTATATGTAGACATTTTATGGGTAAAAGAAGATTTCCGAAAAGAAGGCTATGGTTCAGCACTTATAAATGAAGTAGAAAATATAGCCAAACAAAAAGGTTGTAAATTAGTTCATTTAGATACCTTCGATTTTCAAGCAAAAGATTTTTACTTAAAACATGGATATGAAGTATTTGGTATATTAGATGATTGTCCATCAGAACATAAGCATTATTATATGAAAAAAAATTTATAGCAGCAAAAACTGTTCCAGTTTTTGTAAGAGGGGTCAGGTACCTTACATAGATTGAAAATTAACAGACAATCTATGTTGCTAATGAAAAGTTATAATTATGTGTTAATTGTCTAATGAAAGGATGGTAGACATGCATAGGCTTAAAAGTATTATAACTATACTAAAAAAAATAATGATTTACTTTTTAATGATTATAAATTATTTAGGTATTTTTATATTTGTTTTTAGCAGATTTTATGTGCAAAAAAGTAATCCAAGTATGTCATTTATAGAAATAATTGTACTGGAATTTATATGTATACTATCTATCACATTCATAAAACTAATCTCAAAAAAGAAAATATTTGCAATATATGGGTATATGGGGTTAAGTATTCTCTGCTTAATAGTAGGATTATTAGGTAATTATCTCACAGTAATTAACTATTCAAAGTTTTCATTAGTATCTAGTATATTTTTATTTATATTAATTTATGCACAAGAAAAAGTCGTCATAAAAAGCTTATAAATAAATTTATTTATTAACAATAAAAACTATTCCAGCTTTTGTAAGGTGTCAGGTACCTTACAGGTATTCGAAGTTAACAGACAATCTCTGTTGCTAATAATCAAATGAACAATGGTAACTCATTATGTCTTTGTTCTAATAATAAGTTTTTATGAATATTATTAAAATAAAAAAGTAACATAGGAGATGAATAGTGTGGATGAAGAAAGAAAATGTCCTGAATGTGGGGGTACAGAATTTGCACAAGGAACATTTGGTGCTGAACCAAAACTATTGCCTATTAATATAATATTTAAGCCAGGAAAAGGTTCAGAAGTTTTTGCAGAGATATGTACTAAATGCGGACATATATTGAATATGAGAGTTTCAAAACCAGAAAAATTCAAATAGAAAAGAATATTTTTTCACACTATCAATAGTGTGCGTAACAAATTTTCATAAGGAAAGTCAGAATTTTCAATTATAGCACATTTATGGTGTATCTTTCCTTTATTTATCATTATAGGTGGACAATTCCACCCATAATTTTTTAAGGCTATATTTCAACATTATATTAAAACATAGCTTAAATAAAAAATGATTATTATGAAAGCTACTCTTTTAAGATAATAGTATATATGTAAACTGAAGTAAGAAGAAACGTTAAGCTGTATGTAGACTGATATATGTTGTGAAGGAAAATTCGAACGAATTTTAGAAGTTCTTTGCTTGAGATATTGAAAAATACCGTAATTTTTGCCAGAACGGCAAAAGCTCCGAAAGTGACAGGACGTCACATTTGAGGAGGTAGGGATTTTGCAATATCTCAGGCATTAGAACTTCTTAAATGAAGTGAGTGTTCCTTCACAACATATATCAGCCGGAATACAGTTTAACGTTTCTTCGTTTATTTGCAGTTGCTAATTATACTAAAAATAGAGCACATAAATAATTACATATTTATATACTCTAAAATATTTAAATCTCTTGTATAAGTTTCTTATGGAAGTAGTGTAAATCTTAATATAAATAATAAAGCAAGTATATATACTATAGGATGCACTTCTTTATGTTTTCCTGTAGCTATTTTTACTATAGGATAAAATATTATTCCTGCTGCTATACCATTAGCTATACTGTAACTAAAAGGCATAATAGCTATAGTAAAGAATGCTGGAAGTGCTTCCGTAAAATCTTCAAAATTAATTTTTGTTATAGCTCCAATCATAAGAACTCCAACTATTACAAGTGCTGGTGCTGTGGCTTCTGCTGGAACTACTCCAACAAGACCTACAAAGAATAATGCTAATAAAAATAATACTGCAGTTGTAAAAGCTGTTAGTCCTGTTCTTCCACCTTCTGATACTCCTGATGTGGATTCAACATAAGTTACTACTGTACTTGTTCCAAGTAGTGATCCTACTGTAGTTGCTACTGCATCTGATAAAAGAGCCTTGTGCATATTTTTAACTTTTCCATCTTTGTCTAACATTTTAGCTTTTTGTGCAGTTCCAACTAAAGTTCCAATAGTATCAAATAAGTCTACTAAACTAAAAGTTATAACAACCATAATTAAGCTTGTAAACGCTCCAACTGCTGATGCTTTTCCAAGTCCTAAAAGTCCCTTAAAATCTAATGCAAAGAATGTTGGTGCTAAAGATGGTGGTGGACTTATTATTTTTACTTCTGCAAGATGTGTTACTCCAAAAGGAATACCAACTATAGTAGTAAGTATTATACCTATTAGCATTGCACCCTTAACTCTTCTTGCCATTAAAATACTTGTAATAACTAATCCTATAACAGTTACTAAAGTATGTGGATTTGTAAAACTTCCAAAGGTTACCAAAGTACTGCTGCTTGCTACTATTATTCCGCCGCCTTTTAAGCCTACAATTGCTACAAATAATCCTATACCACCTGAAATTGCAAGTTTTAAGTTTTGTGGCAAGGCATCAACTATCTTCTCTCGTATTGAAGTAACAGTAATTATTATAAAAAGTACTCCTGATACAAATACAGCTGCTAGAGCTTGCTGCCATGTATATCCTAAAGTCAAACATACACTATAAGTGAAAAATGCATTAAGTCCCATTCCTGGTGCTTGAGCAAAAGGAAGGTTAGCATAAAGAGCCATTATCAATGTACCTACTGCAGCTGCTATACAAGTAGCACCAAATACTGAAGCTACAACTGGATCATTAATTGCTGACAATCCTGCTTTTACTGCTGCATCTCCTACAAGTCCCTTTGAGTTAATTCCCGCCTGCATAAGTATTGAAGGATTTACAAAAATTATATAAGCCATAGTTATAAATGTAGTAATTCCGGCTAATATTTCTGTTTTAACATTTGTATTGTTTTCCGATAATTTAAAGAATGAATTTAAAAATGATTTCTTTTGTTCTTCCTGTCTAGGTTTTTCCATGTACATATTTCCCTCCCTAATAATAAAAAAGTTTCTGCCCAGATTACAAGTAAATCCAAACAGAAACTTAAATTTCTTAATACAAACTTTGCGGATTCACCCATAGTTAGATATTTTAGGTATCTTGTAGAAACTCTCGAACCATATTTTCAAGATTATACGGATGATTATTTAGTTTTAGTACGGTATATATGTTAACATCTTACAAACGTAAAGTCAATATGTTCTAACCTATTCAGGTTATTAATGTTCTATGCAGATTTTACTATTTAATGCAATTATATTTAAAATATTCGTACCATATCGAACTTTTACACATATATCCTGCAATTCGTAATACACTCTATACATTAAATATACATAGATTTTTCCATAAACATTTGTTTTAATAATACTGAAAAGCCATACTATTTCGTTGACAAAATTTTATATTAGGCATATGAAAGAAAATAGCAAGTCAAAGATGTTAGTATATTTTGCGTCAGACAAGGAAACAGGTTCCGCTGATAGTTGTTCTATCAAAGGGTTCTGTTGACGCAGTATGACGCAAAATATACTAACATACTGACTTGTTATTTTTTTGAATATGCCTTAGTTTCATATTATGAATTGCAGATATATCAAAAATACTTTTACTATTTTGAGTTGCAAAATTAAATATTTAAACAAACTTATTTCTGTATTCATCCTTTATGTCATACAAATCAAATACAGCTTCATCTAATTCCTTTTTAACCTTTTCATATAAATTATACTTATTGTTAATTTTATCCACCAAGTTCTCTATTCTATACTGGCTTTTTGCATCACAAGATTTTATAGGTATTTGATTCAAACTGTATTTTTTTAGCTGAGGAATAGAATTTAGATTTGTTATAAGGAAATTTAAATAATACCACTGCATTAACTTAGAATTCAATATACCTAATACATATTTATAGGAGAACTTTTCATCCAACTTAATTATGCCATAAAGAGATTGCTCTATAATTATTCCTTCTTTATCTAAAGCTGCAATTATTCCATTGCCAGTTTTTCTCACTACTATCTTAGGAGCATATGTCAATTTTCTTACATCCTTTGTTCCACCCTTTATATTTTTCTCTTCAAATTCATAATAAGAATTATTTAAAACTTTAAAATTAGTTATATTCTCTCCTTTTAATATACTTATTTGATTATTATTTACTCTGGCTTTTTTTATTTCCTTAGAATTTCCTATAAATCCTGTAAAAGTTGTACTTATATCTCCTAAAACCTTACTATTTCTCTCTACTATTTCTTTAATGCTTCTATTAAAACTATTACTATCATATAAAAACTCATTATTTTGATTTTTTAAATACTGACTTTGATAAATTTCATAATTTCTCTTTTTATATACCTCTACACTAACTTTATTATTTTTACTATAAGTTTTCTCTACTATAAAAACCATCACATCTGTATTTATACTAGGAAACTTTATTTCAAAAGCTAAATTTTTTATATTATAATTTAAAACTATTGCTTTTCTAAAATTCCTATATTGAAGATTCTTAGCAAATCTATCTGGTAATACAAATCCAATTCTTCCTCTAGTTTTTATAAGCTCTAGAGATCTTTTAATAAAATATTCATATAAATTAGGTAGATATAGATCTCCTTCATATTCTCTTATATAATAATTTATAAGTTTCTTATCTTTATATTGCTTATTTTTTCTATTTAAGGATACCCAGGGGGGATTCCCTACAATATAATCATATTTTTCATTCCAAAATGTTGATAAAGGCTTTAACTTTTCTATTTTTGTTCCACTTTTCTTTTCCCACCTAATTAAACTATCACAACAAATTATATTTAAAGTACCACCCTTTCTATGCTTACAAAGGCCGCTAATATTTTGTCTGCATAATTCTACAGCATAAGGATCTATATCTGCACCATAAATACAATAAGTTTTTATATGAAATTTTAAGTTTTTTACCTTCCAATAATCGTTTCCTTTTAATTTTCTAAAACTATCTATAAAATATTCTTCTTCTTTATATTTTTCTTGTAAAACATTAATACTTTTAGTAAATTCCTTCATTAAGAATTTAACTACTTTAATTAAAAAGTATCCTGAACCACAGGAAGGATCAAGAATTTTTACAAATGGATTTTTAACAACATCTAAGTCATTAAAAGTGTTTTCTATAATATAATCTATAATATAATCCGGGGTATAAAAACATCCGTAATTTTTTCTCTGGCTTTTTTCCATAAGGGTATCATAACCTTTTTCTAACTTAACATCTTTATACATATTCATCCTTCTTAATTATCAAATTATTTAAAACAAAAATACTTATCTACAATTATATATTATATGTTATCATACTTTTTTTAGTAGTATAAATAAATTTTTTAAGGTTATTATATTAATGTTGAAAGGGGTGACTTTAATGCACCGTGAAAGTAAGAAAGAAAAAAAGATGCAGAATAAAAAGTTTGCCAAACCTGATGTAACTAGAGAACAGGAAATGAAAAAAAAGAATCCTCAAAGTACTTTAGACGTTAACATTAATGAAGCTCCTTAATTAAGGGAGCTTCATTAATTATTATTCATTAAATTCTAATAGCAATGTTTCTAAATTACTCGTAAAACCTCTTCATGCTTACAAAATTACTTTTGTATTAAATAGACATTTATAAGTTTTAAACTTTGAATATATTAACAATTATTATACAGAAATGTTATATTACGTTCACATTTTTGACATAGAAATGTCACAAAACCATCTTAATATAATAAGCATAGGATATCAATAAAACCTAAGGATGAAGTATTTAGTTATTAAAAATATAGTAAAATGTACTTGTGTAAAAGGAGTGAGTACATTTGAAGAATAATAATTATAACCCTAATGAATTTGCAGAGTTAATAAATGTATCAGTTAGAACATTACAAAGATGGAATATTGAATGGACATTAAAATCATTCAGAACCCCAACAAATAGAAAATATTACACTTATGAGCAATGTAAAGAATTCAAAGGGATAACATCTTCTGTAAAAAGAACAACTATATATGCAAGAGTTTCAACTTTTCGGTTGTAGAATTTATGGTTTAAGAAAATACAAGAAAAAGATAAAGGAAGATGAAGAAGTTGAAAAAAGCATACAAAATAGAAATTAAACCAACAGAAGAACAGATAACTAAAATCCATCAAACTATTGGTGTAAGTAGGTTTATATATAATTTTTATATTGCCCATAATAAAGAAGTTTATGAAAAAGAGAAAAAGTTTATTAGTGGTATGGATTTTTCTAAATGGCTCAATAATGAGTATATTCCTAATAATGAAAATAAACTATGGATTAAAGATGTATCTTCTAAAGCAACCAAAAAAGCTATTATGAATGGAGAAAAAGCATTCAAGAGGTTCTTCAAAGGAGAAACAGCATTTCCTAAATTTAAGAAAAAGAAGGACCAAGATGTTAAAGCTTACTTTCCAAAGAATAATAAAACAGATTGGACCATTGAAAGATATAGAGTTAAAGTGCCAACTTTAGGTTGGATTAAATTAAAAGAATTTGGATATATTCCAGTTAACTCTATAGTTAAAAGTGGTACAGTAAGTGAAAAAGCAAATAGATATTTTGTTTCAATTTTAGTTGAAGAGGATATTAAAGTAGACAAAACAACTTATTCAGAAGGAATAGGTGTAGATCTTGGACTAAAGGATTTTGTAATCTGTAATAATGGCTTAACTAAAAAGAATATTAACAAAACTAAAAGAGTTAAAAAAGAAGAAAAGAAACTAAAACGTGAGCAAAGAAAGCTTTCAAGGAAATATGAAAGTTTAAAATTAAGAAATAAAAACGAGAAAGGAGAAGCTGCTCGTCAAAATATCCAAAAACAAATAGTCAAGGTACAAAAACTTCATCAAAGACTTACAAATATTAGAACAGATTATATAAATAAAACAGTAAATGAGTTGATAAAGCAAAAACCAAGCTTTATAACCATTGAAGATTTAAATGTAAAAGGAATGATGAAGAATAAACATCTAGCAAAGGCAGTTGCACAGCAAAAGTTCTATGCGTTTAGAACTAAACTTATTTCAAAAGCTAAACAAAATGGCATTGAAATAAGAATAGCTGATAGATTTTATTCAAGTAGTAAAATATGCAGCTCATGTGGAGCATATAAGAAAGATTTAAAACTAGCAGATAGAGTTTATAAATGCTCTTGTGGATTAAGTATAAACAGAGATTTAAATGCTTCAATAAATTTAGCCAATGCTAAGAAATATAAGATAGCTTAATTAAACAAGCACTTATATATGTACCCAAGGCTATTTGGGGAATTAACGACTGTGGAGTGCTAAACAAACTGTAGTAGCTTCGGCAAGGCAGAGTACATTGAAACAGTAACAATCTCAATATGGATATATTTGACCATATTTTGAGTAGCAGGTACTTATCATGGATAAGATAAATAATGAAAAAAAACAATTTGTATTAGTTGATACTAACGAAAGTAATGATTTTAATAATAATAACTTTCAAAATAAATTTTTTAATAATAAAAACGGAAAAGTAAAAAAAGGACTTATGTCTTATGTAATAGTTGGATTGATTTGCAGTATTGTAGGAGGAACAGCTTCTACTGCAGCTTCATTGTATTATGTTCCAAAATCAAAATTTTTCCAAAATACACCTTTATATGAGAGCTTAAAGCAGCAAAGCACTACTTCTTCAAATTTTATTAGTGCATCACCTGTATCTACAAAAGGTTCTTTAACTGTATCTCAAATAGCTAAAAAGGTTGGCCCTGCTGTAGTTGGTGTTTCTACTACGGGTATTGCTCAAAATGATTATGGATTTGCTCAAAAACAAGAAGGTATGGGGTCAGGTATTATAATAAATAGTGAAGGTTACATTTTAACAAATTTTCATGTTATAAATGGAGCTCAGCAAGTAAAAATAATATTTAATGATAAAAAAGAAGTATCTGCAAAAATAGTAAATTATGATCAAGACATGGATTTAGCCATAGTAAAGATTACTGATAGCAATGTAAAAATGCCTGCTGTAGCTGAACTTGGAAGCTCGGATGCTCTTGAAGTTGGCGATCCTGTAGTTGCTATAGGAAATCCTTTAGGCAAAGAATTATTAGGTTCTGTAACAACTGGTATTATAAGCGCTAAGAATAGAGAAATTCAAGAAAGTAGCACCAGTACTACAAAACAAACATTTTTACAAACAGATGCAGCTATAAACGCTGGTAACAGTGGTGGTGCTTTAGTAAACTCTCAGGGTCAGGTTATAGGTATAAATACAGCCAAAGTTGGCGGAAGTGGAGTTGAAGGCTTAGGTTTTGCAATTCCTATGGATTCAATTAAACCTAAAATAGACAATCTTTTAAAACCTATATTAAAAATAGGAATTTCTATAAGAGATGTTACTTCTGATTTGGCTAAACAAAACAATGTTCCTGAAGGAGTTCTTGTAGCTCAGGTTCAAGAATTTAGCCCTGCTGAAAAGGCTGGACTACAATCTGGAGATATAATTACAAAGTTTGATGGTAAATCAGTAAAATCCGCAAATAGTCTAGATGAAATAAAATCCAAACATAAATCTGGTGACGAAATAAAATTAGAAGTATTTAGAAATGGTTCAAATAAAACTTTAAAATTAAAATTATCAGAATAACTTAAAAATATGATTTAAAATAATTTTAAAACTTCATAAATGCCCTCTTAAAATTTCAAATATATAAGATTACCCAGTACTTGTAAAAGTGCTGGGTAATCTTATATATAAAGCATTTCAAAGAAAATAACAAGTCCATATGATAGTCTATTTTTTGTAATACTGCGTCCACAAAACCATTAGATAGCTTAAGCTTCTGCGTAACCTGTCTCCTTGTCTTACAAAAACATCCGTGGCATATTGGACTTGTTATTTCCCTTCAGATGACTAATTAAATTAATTAGCTATTTATATAATATTTTACTTTATTAATCCATATAATTAATGGTATAATTTACTTATAAGTAATTTTTACATCATGAACGGTTTGGTTGTAATTATTACATAAAAATAAATACTCAATAGTTCTATCCTCCGTTAGGTACCTTAGCTATTTTATTAGTACGTAAATATAAAATAGCTAAGGTATTTTTTTATTATATTCTAATCTTTAGGCTTGTTTTTTCCAAGTTTTTTAGTTTGACTTGAAAAACCTATATCATTTGAAATCTCCATTTTCATCTTATGAAGTTCTTCTTTTGTTTTATTACCAGCTTTTTTGTTATCCTTGCTATTTTTATTATTCTTGTGAGACATTTTTTCCCTACCTCCTAATACATTAAATTATAATTTGCAAAACTCTTGTAAAGCTTCATTTCATAATCTAACCAATATAAAAAAATATATTAGGAGTTTCTAGAAAATTTTTTTCTATACATAAATAATAAAAATCCAATACTGAAAATTATTCCCGTCATACTTACTAACTGAGCCGTTCTAACACCATAAAACATTAAGCTATCTGTTCTTAATCCTTCTATAAAAAATCTTCCTAAAGAATATAATCCTATATAAACTAAAATAACACTTCCATTTTTTAATATTTTTCGAAGCAGATATACAAGTATCAAACATACACAAAAATTCCAAATGGATTCATATAAAAAAGTAGGATGATAGTAGCTTCCATCTATATACATACCTTTTTGTATAAATAAAGGAAAATGCTTTATAAATTCATAAGATACAACTCCTCCATGAGCCTCTCCATTAAAAAAATTTCCCCATCTTCCTATACATTGCCCTAAGATTATAGACGGTGCTGCTATATCAGCTAACTCTAAAAAGTTTATTTTTTTATATCTTGTATAAATAAAGGCTGTAGTTAATCCAAATAATACGCCTCCATGAATAGCTAATCCACCCTGTCGTATATTAAACATACTCATAATATTATTCCTATATTGGTCAAACTCAAAAAATACATAATAAGCTCTTGCTCCTATTACAGCAACGGGAAAAGAAATTAGAAACACATCTATAAGACTGTCAAAGCTATACTTTCTAAATTTACAATTTATATTTCCTAATATAAGGGCCATCACAACCCCAAAACCTATAATTATTCCATACCATCTTATATCAAACCCATTGATGGAAAAAGCTATAGGATTCATAAAATCACCTTCCTCATTTTTAATTTTAAATATTAATATTATACATTAAAAAACTTTCAGTAGTATATATGCTACTGAAAGTCTTAATAATTTTTTAACCTTCAACTACTAATTTATTACTAAACCTGGCAGACTTAAACATTATAAGAGAAATATAAATTATCTTCCAATATAATTAAAAAGCAGGTAGGTAAATTCATATGCTAATTCTTATTTCTAATTACAATTTAAACTTATCAACTAATTCAAACAATGCATTAGCCTTTTCTTTATTTGAATTTGATTTCTCTACAATTCCTTCATTATCATTACTTATATTAGTCATATTTTTAGCAATTAATGCCGAAGCTTCTGCAACATTAGATATTGATGTATTTAATTCTTCTATATTTTCTTCAATAGAATTAATTGATATATAAATTTCATTAGACATATTGAAAAAACTATTTGCCATATTCTTTACATCTTCACCTGTTCCTTTATACGAAGCTGTTACATTTAATAATTTATTGTAGTCATTTAAAATGTCACTTTCAACAATCTGTAATAATTCTTTTGAAGTTACTGATAAATCATTAACTGCAGTTAATGACTCATTAACATTTAGTTGAATATCTTTAACAGCATTTGCTGATTCCTCTGCTAATCTCTTTACTTGATCTGCTACAACTGCAAATCCTTTTCCAGCCTCACCTGCTCTAGCTGCTTCAATTGATGCATTCAACGATAATAAATTAGTTTGTTCTGATATTTCAAGAATACTTTTAGATATTGCTGAAATTTTTTGAACATTTCCTATCTTATCTAATGAATTTAACAAATTATCCCTACATTTTTTATATAATTGTTCAACTTTATTCTTTGAATCCATTGTCTCTATATTCGCATTATTTGATTGTATTTCTATATTATTAGCTAGACTTATTGCAGAATCCGCTTGTGTAACCGATTTTTGGGAATTTTCATTAATTTCCTGTATCATCAAATTAATTTGCTTTGTTACCTTAGAACATTCTTCCATACTAGCTGATATTTCTTCTATGGTAGCAGCAATTTGTTGAGATTCATTTGAAACTCCTACAATCATTGAATCTATTTCTAAATTACTATTCAAAATATTAGAACTTTCATCCTTTACTTTATTTATAGTACTATGCAGTACGTCAATGCTGGTATTTAACGATTCTAACACTTTTCCAAAATCATTTTTTCTTTCTATTATCCCTCTATGAGTTAAATTTCGTTTAAATAATTCTTCTGAATATATTTTAAAGCTTTTTAACTCACGTGCTATGCCAAATTTTATGGCAAGAGAAATAATAATTCCTACTATAATTGCACTGGTTAATAATAGTATCTCAATCTTAGCAATATTATTTATATCACTTAATATTTCTGCTTCAGATACAACTAGAACAGTTGACCAAGTTGTCCCCTTTATTGGTGTATATGATGCAAACACTTTCTTTCCATCTAAATTTATTTTCTGAACTCCAGTTTCACTCTTTGTTACTTTTTCCATAAAAGCTTTAACTTGGTCTTTAGCATTTGCGTCATATATACTTTTTTTATTCATTACCATTTCCATATTTTTATGCGCAACTATTGTACCTTGATTATTAACTATAAATGCATAACCGCTGTCTCCAACTTCTACTCTTTGAATTATATCATTAACATTCTTTAAATTTAGTGTTCCACACATATATTCTTTAACTTTATCATTGGAATCCTTTACTGGTATTATGATTGTAGTAACAGATTCTGTCTTGCTGTTATTTACCCATGGTTCTGTTATAAATTGTTGTTTCTTCTTAATTTCACTAAAAAAATTGTCGTCTGTTTTTGATTGTCCACCACCTGGATAATATGCCATTCCACTATTATCAACTAAATAAATACAATCAAATCCCCAAACTTTAGATTCCCTCATAAGAACGCTTTCTTGTAATTTCCAATCAAAACTTTGAATTTCTGGCAGTGAACTTATATACTTTAGCTGATAGGTTCTCTTATTAAATTCGTCTAATATACTATTAGTATTATCTTTTGTGCGATTAATTAATGTTTGATTTGTAGTAGAAATTATACTTTCTTTAGTTTTATAAAATGATACTCCTAAAGTTATTGAAGAAATTAATACAATTAGTAATACTACTTGTATCATTATTCTACTTCCTGTGCTCAAATATTTTTTTTTCATTTTTTCTCCCCTTATTTTTTAATAAAAATATATTTGAAAACCCTTAATTCTCCATTTATCATAATCCTTAAGGATGCTTTCTTATTATTCACCTCCAAATTTTAAGTAAAAATAATTTTTACTTAAAATACTTGGCAAATTTAATAAAATTCCAAGTTTTTTAGTATGGGATTTATTTACGAATGATTGAGAAATATTTTAGGTCAAAAGAAAAATAAATACGCATCTCTAATTGGACATACTAAAGTCAATTTTTCTATCTGAAAACGCAATCAACCTATGGTATATGATTTGTTTCATATAAATAACACTATTAGTAAGAAAGCTAGCCTTCATCACGAACTAACAAGCCTTATCTTTATTGTACTTCTGATGTATGTAAAAGTTATTGTAAATCGGATAAGGATATAAATTTAATTTATTAGATATACCTATAAGCTAAAAACGGAGTTAGTAAAAAAATTTTTAACACTCTTGGATTATTATAAAATAAGTGTGATTATTTAAACATATATTATTATTACTATTTCTAAAATAGTATACATTCTTTGATATATTATAACATTTAAATTCAAAAAAATACACTATTATTAAATTTTCGATGTTTTTTGCTGTTTTTTTAATTTAAATCACTAGTGTTTAATTTCTATAAAATATCTCAATTGACATCTGCATTATAATCACTTTTTATATTTAAGGCATCTAAACTAGACTTTTATAGAATAATACTCCTCATTCAAAGAGCAGACTCTCCCTTATAGTAGCAGCCTGAATGGAGATATATGGTTTTTAGTTGCAATTAGCTCCTTTAAACATTCCATTTTATATATAAATTTTCCTAAAAGTTGAGAATTGACAATGGTGTTTTAAGATATACATATATCTTAAAAGGGCTGACTCACTAATTAATTAGTGCACCACCCCCCTAATATTTTTTAATTTTAATCCACAAACTCAATTCCTACCTGCGATTTAATTTAGCAGATTTAAACATAACAAATGAAGTATAAATTATTACACAAACAACTACCCATTTCAAAATATTTAAAGGTAATGACTTTACAATATATGCAGCTATTAATACTCCTATAGTACCTAATATAGTTATAGGTATCGATGCTTTACTTGAATATGCTCCACTTTTTATAAATTCATAGGATGAGAATGGCATTAATAACGCACAGGAACCCATCATTATAGGGAATGCAACCTTAGGTCCCATTCCTAATGCAAATACTAAAGCCATACAAGGTGCATAAAGTCCTATACCTACAGTCATAAGTGCTCCAAATACAAAATTTCCTATAATTCCAATTGCAAGTTTTACTCCTGTTAAGCCTGTAGCATTTCCCCCTACTGGATAAAGATTTAATTGTCCTGCTACCATAAGTAAAGCTACTACTACTAAAGATATACCCATAGCAATCTGAATGGTTCTTTCCTTAAACTTAGAAACAACTCTTGCACCTACAACAGCACCTGCTACTGCAGATGCCAGCATACTGAAAAGAGTAACAGCATCTACTTTTATTACAGTCATAAATATAAGTGCTTCTGTCATAGTAGGAATAGTATTAGCTACATTTAAAGTTCCTGGAAGCTTTTTATCCTCTATCATATTAAAATTCTTAAATAGCGATGTTTCTACAGCAAAACTTCCTATTCCTAAAGTGTCTAAAAAGTTGCCTAACATACCAATGAATCCAAACTTTATAGAACTTCCTTCTTCCAGTATGCCATTATTTTTTTTCTTAATGTAATCTTTGATAAGTATTACTAGAAAACATAAAGCACTTACTACCATAAATCCTAGTATGATCTTTAACATCAATTCCACCTATCTTTCGTTGTTTTATGAGCTTATGCTATTTTTTCTACATATTATTATGTTTATTTTATAATATTACATAATTTTTTTCAATGTAATTAAAAATATTACTTGTAAAACACAAAAACACTAAGCATAATGCTAGTGTTTTTATTAATATCTCTAATATGATAGACTTATTATTTTTGGAAGATTCCTTATTGAATATTATTATTTTTGCACCACTGTGACCAAGTAGTTTTGAAACCATCATTATTATCGTGGCAATATTGATAAAATTTCTTTACAAATTCAGCTCTCTCTTCATGTTGTTTTTTATTTCTTGGTTTAGTACAGTCTACTAGATTAGTACCTCCAATTAAAAACTGACGTTTTACTATGTCATCAAAAGACACTGTTTTAGCATTATGCATCATATCATACATTGCCATAAAGGTTGTTGTTCTGCCAATACCAGCTCTACAATGAAAATATAACCATGTATCCTTAGGTGTATCCTTTACAGAGCTGACAAATAAATCAACTTGATCATTAAGAGGCTTCAAATGATCTGATACAGTAATTCTTAGATAACCTACACCTTGTGATTTGGCTAATTCTTCTTCAGTTTGGACCTTTTCTGGATTTTTAATTTCTGATATAGTATTTACAGATTCTTTAGGAAGGTTTTCAAATTTAGCATACTTTTCTTTTGATATTTTGTCTAATTTATCTTTTTCGTCTTTTACGACTTGCTCTCTCGTAAGACCAATATTAGCATCATCATTATTACCAAACCAACTAATTACCATGCCATTAATAAGTCCATGAGATTCTTGACGAAGATCAATGTCTATAATAGGTTTATCACCTATTTCTTTTTTTATTAAAGCAAGATTTTTTTCAGAAACTGTTTGTCCTCCTGCAATATTTAAATTAGCTAATCCTTCTAGATTAGTAGAACCTACTTTATCAGCGTCAAGCTTTTTATTTGACATTCTAAAGTTTTTGGGAAGAGAATCTTTATTTTCTAGATCAATTACTAATTTAACATCTTTCTTACTAGCCTCATTTATTGATTTATTCGTTTGAGTATCTGTTTTTTTTGAATCAGTATAGTTACATGAAGTAAAAATAGCTCCAATAAAGAACAGAATTATTATGCTTAACCCAATTTTCTTTTTCAATATAACACATCCCCTTATTTTATTATAATCAAACCCTTTTAATTATCTAAAATACATTTGAGACTTCTGACTAATAATTTATCTTAAATATATAAGGCAAATTTAAAAACACTTGTATATCTAAGTTCTAATTGATAATAAGATAATTTGTAATCTAAAAATCTTATATTAATAAACAATAACCTTTCAGTTATTCTCACAGAATATATGCTTAATTGCATGTCAGGTTATCCATGAATAACATCTGTATACTCGTGAAAAGTTTTTAATCTATCAGCATTTTCAAAGCCAACTGCACCTAAAAATTCTCCTTTTTGCCAATCATCACGTGTTGACCATATCATTTCAGTAAAATTATTTTCCCTTGATGCAATTATCCGATATTCAAATATCTCTGGAATAAAAGTACCCTTGTCACACACCTCAGCAGTAAGTTTTGTTACTACCCTAATATACTGTGCCTGCTGCAAATGTGAAATATCTACACAACTTGTTCCATCCTTAATACAAATATTTTTAGAATCCTTTACTAAATCACCATCGTCAGAAACTTCTACTATTATCTCCACCAAGGATTTTCCTGGAACAGCAGCAGTAATATTAATTTCATTAAAACTCCAATGATTTTTTTCTGTTTTATATGAAGGATTAAATGCCGCAGGACGTCTCCATTCTGTAATATGCGTTCCAGTACATTCTATATTACTGAAATCCAACCAAACTGCTAACTTATCAGCTTTTGGTCCAACTTCAGTAGGATTTTTATAAATAAATTTATTTTCCTCACTAGATAGCTTTGTTGTGTAAAATCTTACTTGACTAACCCTTGCTGGAAGATGTGTATAATATTTAGGTTTTTCAATTTCTTTGATTACATGGCCAATACGTGAATATCCAACAAATATTGGTTCACCTTCCCAATTTCTTAATTTAGCATCTTTTGTAATGCCCAAAATTTCTGCAACCTTATTTGAATTACAATAAGAAACACCACCACTTTCTTTAGAGAAAGTTGCTGTATATTGAACCCATTCATTTAAACTCGCATTACCACCCTGCCATGCATATTCTGTAATATCATGACAAACTCCCCATTTCAAACTTCCTGCTCTCTCAACTGCCATACGAAGCAAATATGTAGCCCCCCATCCAATGGATTTTCCTTTAACCATTAATGGGTTATGTGACATTTCTGTATTTTTAGCTAATCGCTTAACACTTGCCCAAACCATACCAGTAAAACCATCATCTACACGCAAACTATTGTGATCAGGAATTTCCAAATAATCACCATACTCATCTAAATCAACAACTACCCTACCATTTTCTTTCTGTACTTTTGTTGTTCCATGTAATAGTGCATCATTACCATTTCCAGATAAATCCTTAACCCTTGGTATTATGCATATAGAACCTTGTACTTTGACTTCTTTTTCCTCTAAATTACCTATTTTCACTTTATAGTTTCCACCTCGTGAAAATTTATAATGATATTCTATAGTTTTTTTCTCGTATCCTCTTAAAAATACCATTTTTGTTTCAACAACACTTTTATCAACAAAAAGTTCAACTGGAATATGCATTTTACTACTTAAATTGTTGGTAATCTCCACACTAGCAATTAATATATTGCTGTTTCTCTCATCATCAATTTTAAGTTTCATATGTTCAAAAGTTAACTGCTCCGGTTCAGATACCATAATCTTTTTAATTACATTTTTAATACATAATTCATGTTGTCCTGGAGTTTTTGCTTCATATATTGCAATGAAATCTTTCTCGTCATTATAATTTAATGCAATAACTCTCTCATTACCCTTACTGCCAAATAAATTAACTAAATGCTCGCTTCCATTATCAATCACCTTAACCACTACAGAAGCTATACCATGTCCTAAATTTTTGGCTCTACCAGCAATTTCAACATGTCCAAAATTATCAATGCTATTAATTTCAATATCTGATATTACTACTTTAGGTTCTTCATTTACTAAAGTTACTGTATCAACTAATATTTCTTCTTTTTTATCATTATCAAATCCAAAGCTTTCATAAGTAAAACTATCATCTGTTATCTCTAAACATCCATAGTTTCCTTTTCCTAATGCAACAACCTCTGGAAATTCTGCTAATAAACGTTTGTTTGAATTTCCTAAATTTAATTCACTTTCTCCATCTTGAGCACTTCCTTGTGTTATATAAACTGTTTTTGCACCTACTTTAGGATTTATAGAAATATTCTTAATATAATAATGCAAATGACCACTTAATACAAAATTAACATTATATTTTTCTGCAATAGGGACAATATATTTATTGTTAAATTCATCTGTATATGGATGATGAAGTACCATTACTCGCCAATTAGCCTTTTGTGCTTGTTCTGATTTTAAATCATCAGTTATCCAAGCTAATGTATTATAAATTATTTTCTTAATCTTATCATCTGCAGTTAAACCTGAATTAACTGCATTCATTTCAAATAATCCCCAAGAATTACTATCAATCATTAAAAAATGTGTTTTTCCATAATTAAAAGAAAATGTTCTTCCTTTTTTATCACATTTATAAGTTTGTGATTGTGGAACTGTAAAGAAATCATTGTAAAAAGGTCCATCATCATGATTACCTGGTATATGTATAAATGGAACTGTTTTAATTAATTTAGAAACCTTGTTAAACCAATTATCCTCATATTGTTCCCTTTGATATCCTGTTCCAAAGGGGATATCTCCTACATGAATAATAAAGTCAGGCTTATTTTCTAAAGCTATATTAGTAAACTGATCACTTGTATAAAATAAATGCGAATCACTTATTGTAAAAATTTTGATCTTATGTGGATTGGCACCTAAAGTCTTAAACTGTCCAAATGCTTTCTCACCATTTTCTAAATGGATCTTATAATCATATTCTGTATTTTCATAAAGGTTATTAATATTAGCATTATAAATAAAATTACCCGTATGGTTATCCTTATAAGGCGTTCCCATATGAAATTGTATTTCTGCTTCATGATCAAATTGACCATTAACTCCATAATATACTTTTGCATCTATTTGAGTTTTAGTCTCCCAAACTACAGTTATACCATTCGCAGTTGGAGACAATAAATATGGCCCATTTAATATAACATTATTACCTATCATATACATTTCCTCCTTACAAATAAACCATATATTTATTAGTATAATATTTCTAAAAACTTAAGGGGCTATTGCACTAAATAATTTATATACAGCGCATTGTTTTATAAACTAAAAACTAACACAATATATTGTATCATTTACTCCTAATGCAACAACCCATTTTTATTCAAATTTTAACTATGCTTCAACTTGATTTTCTTCTTTCTTATTTACCTTTTTACCCCATAATGTTGGAACTATAACTACTGTCATTATTATAACTGAAGCAATCCAAAATATCTCAATATTATGAAAATTATAAATAGTCTTACCATCTACAACAAGTTTACTGATAGACATTAATTTAGCATTAACAAATTCTTGTGCTGTTGCACCAAAATAAGCAAGTAAGCCAACTATTCCCATTGCTGCACCTGTAGCTTTCTGAGAACAAAAATCTACAGCAAGCATTCCACCTATGAAACATAAATTAACACCTAACCCAAATCCATATATAGCTATAAAAATCATATTAAGCATACGACTTCCTGCAGGTGCATAGCAAAAACCAATTATGCCTATTAACATTACTATTCCAAAAACGATTGTTGTTACAGAATGGCGAGATTTAAAAACTTTATCTGATATAATCCCTGATAAAAATGAGCCTATTCCACCCATTATTGGACATATTGCAATTATACTTCCTGCCGCAACCAAACTATATCCTTTTTGTTCTTGTAAAAATACAACTCCCCAACTATTAACAGAATATCTCACAATTCCTAAACAAATTGCACTCAATGCTACTATCCAAACATAAGGATTTTTTATTGCTTCCAATTGTGCTTCTTTTGTAGATTTCTCTTTTTCCTTTTTAGCAACTTCTACTTCACCTTCAAATTCATTTGCAGAAGGCAATCCATACGCTTGTGGTCTGTCGTACATGCATTTATACATAATAGCTGCTAAGAAAATACACATAACTCCAGGAACATAAAATGCTGAATGCCATCCAAACGCAGCTACTATAAGAGCTGAACCAATATAAGTTGTTGCTTCACCAATATAGTGTGCAATACTAAAAACTCCATAGTATGTAGCTAACTTACTCTTCGAAAACCATTGTGACAAAGATACAATACATGGAGCTGACCCCATTGATTGAAAGCACCCATTTATAAACCATAAGACTAAGAAAACCCAATAACTATGCGAAAATCCTAAAATAAAATTAACTACTGCTGCACCGAGTAATCCTAATGGAACAATCTTTTTAATGTTACATCTGTCTGCAAGGAATCCATTCAAACATTTTCCAAATGCAATTGCAATTGTCATGCCAGCACCAATTGACCCAAGCTGCATAGGAGTAAATCCTTCTTTAAGCATTGGTTGTTTTACAATACCTAATGTTAATCTCATAACATAATACATCCCATAGCCAATAATCATAGCTGCTACTCCCTGTATTCTAGCACGTTTAAACATACTTTTTACAAGAGATTGATCCATAATTCGTGGTTTCTCCTCCCCAGTTAAAAACCATCTAAATATATTCACAATTAAACCCTCCTTATTAATGTTAGTCACAACATTTGTAAAAAAATTATTTTAAGTTCTAATAAATATTATGACTGATTTACTTTAATACCATTTGAAGATTTTTTACCCTATTAGGCTTATAATCTTGTTTAAACCTAATTTTTATTTTTAATTATTACAGCTCTATTTATATAAAATTCATATCATTATTCAAATAGTTGACATATAAAGCTTTTTATATTATATTTTTTCTTAGTACTAAACAATAGGCATTAAAATTATATAATTTTAATTATTTAAAGGCTTTTTTATAATTCAACCGACTCATAATTTCTAAAGTATTTCTCCATTTCCTCCAATGATTTTCCTCTAGTTTCAGGCACAAATTTAATTACACATCCTACACATACAAATCCAAGTACTATGAATATTACAAATGTTTTAGAAAGTCCAAAGATTGCTATTAATATAGGAAAAGTTAGACCTACAGAGAAATTACCTATCCAATTAAAGAAAGTTGCAACACCAAAACCAATTCCTCTTACTCTAAGTGGGAAAATCTCTGATAACAAAAGCCATGTTAATGGTCCTATAGTAGCTTGATCAATAGCAAGAAACATCATAGTCAATGTAATTATCATATAAGGTAATATAGCTGAACCTATAAACACATGTGAAACTATTGCTATAACAATCCAAATTAAAGTAGTCCCACCATATCCAAGTATTAGCAGTGTTCTTCTATTGCACCTGTTTGCCATCACCGACATATAAAACCATGAAGAAATAACAGACATTATTCCATTGCCTATATTAGCAATTAATGCTGTCTTGGTTCCAAAACCAGCCTTTTCTAACAAGGTTGTACCATAATACATCATTACATTTACTCCTGCAAATTGTTGAATAATTGCAATTATGCATCCAATGAATACAATTCGACGTATCCATGGAGTTCCTAAGTCCTTAAAAGTAGCACGATCTAAATGTTTTTCAGCTTCAATATTATTTTGGATTTCTTTAATTTCTACTTCCGCCTCTTCATCACTACGTACTTCTCTCAAAACTTTTAGTGCCTCAGCAACTTTTCCGTTTGCTGCTAACCACCTTGGAGTTTCAGGAACTACTAACATACCAAACCATAAAACTACTGCTGGAATTGATGATAACGCTATCATATAACGCCAAACACCTGGATTTGAGCAAATATTACCTAGGATGCCGTTAAATACATAAGCTAAAAGCTGTCCTGTAACAATCATCAATTGATCTTGAGAAACAATACTTCCTCTTATTTCAGTAGGTGCCATTTCTGCAAGTAATGTTGGTACAACTACTGATACTCCTCCAACCCCTAATCCAACTATAAATCTACATACAATAATAATTGATGCAGTAGGAGATACTGCACATCCTATAGTTGAAACAAAAAAAATCGCTGCAAGTATCTTTAAAATTTTCTTTCTTCCATATTTATCAGAAAAGCGTCCCATAACTACAGCTCCTAAAGCTGCTCCTAGTAGTAAAGAACTTGTAACAAAACCTTCAGTTAAAGGCGTGAGATTAAGCTGGTCCTTCCTAGATATAAAACTAAGTGCACCATTAATTACCCCACTATCATACCCAAATAGAAGTGATCCAAAAGTAGCTAGAATTGATATTTTTCTTAAAAACTTTTTTTTCTTTCTATCTTCTTCCATTTACCCCTCCAAAGTTTTGAATTCTATTTGCATTATTTTTGTTTTTTAGTTATAATTCATTAGGGTATCTTGCCATGATAGCTTTAAATTTTAAATAACCTTACAAGTTTATATTTATTATTCTATCTATGGAGGTACCTTACTTAATTTTATAAATAAGATTACTACTAAATCCCCTAACAAATTATAAACTTACACAAAACAGCTCTTTAAACTTTTTAAAAACTTATTTTGTTTTGAATATACTTTCTCGCTCTTAATGCATATTCAAAAGGATTGGCTATAGCTGGATCTTGCTCAGCTTCAACTAACATCCACCCTTCATAATCGTTTTCAGAAAGCACCTTAAATATTGGTTGAAAATCTATACATCCATCGCCAGGGACTGTAAATGCTCCTTCTCTAACTCCTTTAAGGAAACTTAGTTTTTCTTTCTTAACCTTATCTTTTTTCTCTGATCTTATATCTTTTAAATGAACATGCTTTATTCTCTTTGCATATTTTTTTGCTATAGCTACAGGATCTTCTCCTGAATATACTAAATGTCCTGTATCAAATAATAAATAAACTAAATTATCATCTGTCATGTCCATAAGTTTATCTATTTCTTCAGTAGTTTGAACCACTGTGCCCATATGATGGTGATAAACTATCTTCATATCCTTCTCTTTTGCAAGTTCACCTAATTTATTAAGCCCATCTGCAAGCTTCTTCCACTCATCTTCATTCATATTATATTTACCTTCAAATATTGGAACATCCATCTGTCCTTGTATACTATGGCCTTGCTCTGATACAACTATCACCTTAGCTCCCATGGCATGTAAAAAATCTCTATGTTCTATAAAAGCTTTTTTTGTTTCTTCAAATGGTTTAGTTGTTAAAAATGAACTAAACCATGCACTAGCTATCTGCAATCCTCTAAGGTCAAGGGCCTTTTTCAAAACCTTTACATCTTTAGGATACTTATTTCCAACCTCCGTACCTTTAAAGCCTGCTAACGCCATCTCGCTTACAGCCTGTTCAAATGTATTTTCTTTTCCTAAATCTGGCATATCATCATTAGTCCAACCTATAGGACAAATTCCTATTTTTACTTTATCTTTATTAAACATGTTATAATTCCTCCTAGCTATAAAGTACTTTCTAAAATTTTATTTCTGATATCTTAACTGGTCTATTTTCTTTTAAGGATTTTTGTGCTGCAAGTCCTATAAGTACAGGCTTCAATCCATCATCTGCATTTACAGGTGTGTTTTTATCATTTACAATAGCATCAATAAATTCTGTAATTTCTTCTGCATAAGCCTGCATATATCTCTCTAAGAAGAAGAACATTGGCTTTTCTGCTGTAACACCATTTTCTGTTGATACAACTGCTGATGAATTTGAATCATTTGCTATAGTAACTTGTCCTTTTGATCCAAATACTTCTGCTCTCTGATCATAACCATAAGCTGATTTTCTTGAATTATCTATAACTGCCATTGCTCCATTTTCAAGTTTTAAAGTTATAATAGCTGTATCTATATCTCCAGCTTCTCCTATAGCTTTATCAACTAAAACATTTCCTGCAGCATAAACTTCAACAACTTCACTATCCATAAGGTATCTAACCATATCGAAATCATGTATTGTCATATCAAGGAACATTCCTCCAGATACTTTAACATAGTCAATTGATGGTGGTTCAGGGTCTCTTGAGGTTATTTTAAGTATATGAGGCTCTCCTACTTTTCCATCAACAACAGCTTGTCTAACTGCTTTAAAATTATGGTCATATCTTCTATTAAATCCAACCTGATATTTAACAGAAGGGTTTTTCTTAAGTTCTTCTATAACTTCTTTTATCCTAGAAACATCATGATCTATTGGCTTTTCACAGAAAACATGTTTATGAGCTTGTATAGCTTCAATTGAAATTTTTGAGTGTGTGTCTGTTGATGAACAAATCAAAACAGCATCAATTTCTGGATCTTCCAATATTTTTTTATAGTCTGTATATGCACAAGGTATTCCTTTTTCTTTTGCCCATTTTTTTTGTTCTTCATTTAAAAACGGATCAGCTATTGCCTTAATTTCTGCTTCTTTTACATATTTTGATATACTTTCTCCGTGTACTCTACCTATTCTACCTGCACCAATAATTCCAACCTTTAACATACGAAACATCTCCTTATTAATTGTTATTTATTTTCAACTATTTATTCTGCTTTTTAATAACTTGTATATATTGAAAACAGTATATATAGCTAACACTTAATTTTACTTAATATTTTCTTGCATTCTCCAAAAAACCTTGTTTTTGACTATAGGCTTCCTGTATTGATTTTTTATCGGAAACTTCAGCTACACCAACATGCCACCAAGACTTATATCCATTTGTCATAGTTTTAGGTAAAACTTTTATATCTATTAAAGTTGATATACTTTGATTCTTAGCATCTTTCAATGCGTTCTTTAATTCATCAATAGTTTTTACCTTATATGTTTTAACACCATAACCTTCTGCACACTTTGCAAAATCTATAGGAACATAGTCTGCATTCAATCTAGATCCATCTTCATTTCTAAATCTAAATTCTGTGCCAAAGCTATCCATTCCATTAGACATCTGTAAATTATTTATGCACCCAAAACCACAGTTATCAAATAAAAGTACATTTATTTTCTTTCTCTCTTGAATTGATGTTACAAGCTCTGAATGCAGCATCAAATAACTTCCATCTCCAACCATGGCATATACTTCTTTATCTGGCTTTGCAAGTTTTGCCCCTAAAGCTCCAGCTATCTCATATCCCATGCAAGAGTAACCATATTCCATATGGTAGCTATATTTTTTGCTTGATTTCCATAACCTTTGCAAATCTCCTGGAAGACTTCCAGCTGCACCAACTACCACATAATTTCCATCTAATTCTTCTTCAACAAATTTGTTAATTTCACCTATAACTGTAGTTTGTGGAAGTGCTGATCTATACATTTTATAAAATTCTTCTAGAAATTTTTCATTTTGACCCTCTATTTCAGGCTTAAAATTTGATTCAGGATATTTAATACTATATAATCTTTTTACTTCATTTTCCCATTTAACTTTAGCTTCTACTATTTCATCTTTATATGAACTCTTATATGCTAATTTTTCAAGTGCTTCTTGTAACTGTTCCAAGCTCGCTTTAGCATCTCCTACTACCTTTGTTCCATCCATCTTGCCAGCATGAAAAATAGAAGTATTTATTGTAACAAAGTCAACATCCTTATTTCTAAATAATTCCTTTGATCCTGATGTAAAGTCAGTAAATCTTGTTCCAACCCCTATTACAAGGTCTGAATTTTCAGCTATAATATTTGCTGCCAAATTTCCAGTAACCCCAACTCCGCCGAGATTTAGTGAAAAATCACTTTCTATTGAACTCTTTCCTGCTTGAGTTTCACTAACTGGTATATTAAATTCTTCAGCAAACTTTTTAAGTTCTTCTCCTGCCTCAGAATATCTTACACCACCGCCGCAAATAATTAATGGCTTTTTCTTGGAGGATATCAGTTTAGCTGCATCTTCTATTTCTTCATCAGTTGCCTTTCTTCTACCAATTACATGTACTCTCTTTTTGAAAAAATATTCTGGAAAATCATAAGCTTCTCCTTGAACGTCTTGAGGCAATGCAATACATACTGCACCTGTGTCATCCAAACTTGTAAGTACTCTCATAGCATTTATCATGGCACTCATAAGTTGCTCTGGTCTAGTTACTCTATCCCAATATTTGCAAACAGCTTTATATGCATCGTTTGTAGTTATAGCTGCACTATTCATGTGTTCAACCTGCTGAAGCACAGGATCTGGCTGTCTTGTTGCAAATGTATCTCCTGGTAATAACAATACTGGTATATTATTAGCAGTTGCAGTTCCTGCTGCTGTTATCATATTTGCTGCTCCAGGTCCTATAGATGAAGTACATGCATATATCTTTTTTCTATTGTTTTGCTTTGCAAATGCTACAGCAGCTTGAGCCATTCCCTGCTCATTTTTTCCCTGTAAAACTTTAAGTTGTCCTGAATCTTGTTGTAATGCTTGTCCAAGTCCTACTACATTTCCATGACCAAATATTGTGAATATTCCTTCTACAAATTTGCTTTCTTTGCCATCAAACTTTATATATTGGCTATTTAAAAACTTAATCAATGCTTGAGCTGTAGTCAATCTAATTGTATTCATTTTAAACCTCCTTCTTATTTTAGGCTTATTATTTTTCAGGCCATATTTTTACATTCTTATTCCATAACCACTTGTGTTCATCTATATCTATCCTGTCAGTCCACGGATTATCCTTAAGATGTCTTATCATCCAGCAATAATACATAGCATATCCAGGTGCTGATGTTTGTGGATGAACATCTCCCCCATGTATAGCTACAAAACTATTGTCTGATATTTTATGTGCATCATCTCCTGTAAGGCAAAATCCTAATCCTTGAGGCTTATTAAATTTGTAGTAATAAACTTCAGGTTGTGGATGATAATGTGGTGGGTAACTTGACCACTTACCAGGATAAGTTATTACTTCTCCCATTACCATGTTAGAATAAGGTGCATTGTGGTAATCAAATACTGTTCTAACTACTCTTCTTGCTGTATCATTCCATACACCTTTTCCGAATATGTCACTTTGACAATCTTTTGGAGTATAAAATTTTGCTTCAAAATCATTTTTATTTTCTGTGCCTTGGAATATTAGCTCACTTTCCTCTTCTGCCTTTATTGTTACTTTTACACCATGTGGAACATGAAGGCACCATGGATCTTCATCAAATACAGAATGTCTTTCCATAACTTTTTTGTTACCAAGCCAACTTATTTCAATTTTTCCTGTTAAAAGAAGGATAGCTATTTCCTTTCCATTTTCTTCATAACATTCCTCTGTATCTTTTTTAAGCTTATTCACAGAAACGTCCATAAGCATTTCTTTGTATGCACCATCTATATTGCATATTTTATTAACTCCGTACTTTAAAGAACCTAAATTACCGAACTCGCTCATACTCATATATATTCCTCCTATACTCTTGCTACCATTTCACCATACTCGGCTTTTTCCTTTTTTATAAATTCCTTTATTGCATCAACAGTTGGCATTGCATCTGAACAACTATGACTTGCAACCAACATTGCTGCAGAAGCACTTCCAAATTCAAGTGCATCCATTATATCCCATCCTTCTAAAAGAGCATATATAAATGCTGAACCATATGCATCTCCACCACCAAATGATTTTAAAAGTTTTACTGGGAATGGTTTAATATTATAGCTCTTACCATCATTTGTATAAGCTGTTGAACCTTCTTTACCATGCTTTATAACTACAATTTTGTTTCCATATCCAATCCATCTTTTAGCAGTTTCTTCATCGCTACTACTTTTTGTCATTAATCCTTCCATAAGATCAAATTCTTCCTTTGATCCTATTACAAGATCACTGCTCTTTCCAACTATAGAATAATAAATTGCTATCTCATCTTTATTATTCCAATTGTATTCTCTGTAATCTATATCAAAAATAACTATTGTATTATGCTTTTTTGCATATTCCAAAGCTTTTAAAGCAGCTTCTCTTGATGGACTTTGAGCTAATGCTGTTCCTGATATTGAAATTGCCTTTGCATTTTTTATGTACTCCTCGTCAATTTCATCTACATTTAAACTTAAATCTGCAATACTATTTCTATACATCAATATACTACTTTCTGTAGGACTTAATATTTCTGTGAATGTAAGTCCTAAAGATTCACCATTTTTAGCTCTATAAATATTTGATGTATCTATACCTTCTTTTTTAAAGTAATTAATTATAAAATCTCCGAATCTATCATTTGATATTTTTCCTATAAATCCTACCTTTTTTCCTAATCTAGCAAGTCCAACTGCTACATTAGCTGGAGAACCTCCTAAATATTTTTTAAAAGTTCCACTTTCTGCTAGTGTCATATTTACATCTACAGGATTAAAATCTATAGCTGCCCTTCCCAGTGGTATTACATCAAATTTTCTACTATTATCAAACTCAATATACTTCATTTTTCTCCTCCTTATGCCTTGTTTTCGGTACCAAATATTTTAATATGCCTTTTTACATTTAAATATGCACCCTCTATTTCTGCCTCATGTAATTTAAAATAATCCACATTATTAGATTCACAAAGCTTTTTTACATTTTCAGCAACAGACATAAATGTAGCAGTTGCTATATTTACTTTTCTCATTCCAAGAGACACGCATTTTCTAAAATCTTCATCGCTTATGCCTGATCCACCATGCAATACTAAAGGAACGTTTACATTTTTACTAACATCCTGAAGTACACTAAAATTCAAATTAGGTGTTCCCTTATATACTCCATGTGCATTTCCAATACCTATAGCTAATGCATTTACCCCTGTTTCTTCATAAAATTTCTTTGCATCCTGTGTATCTGTATACAAAGCAGATATATCTTCAGAACCATCTTCACTTCCACCAACTCTTCCGATTTCGGCCTCCACAGATGCTCCATACTTTTCTGCTTCTTTTTTAACTTTCTTTGTTAAATCTATATTTTCTTCTAACGAATATTTGGATCCGTCTATCATTACAGAAGTAAATCCTAATTTAAGAGCTTCGTTTACACATTCCATTGTAACGCCATGATCTAAATGTACTGCCACGGGTACCTTAGCATTTTTCGCTGCTGACATCATTATAGGGCCTATTAATTGTAGTGGTGAATGTTTTAATCTTACCTGTGCAATTTGAAGTATAATAGGTGCATTTAGTTCTTCTGCAGCCTTTATTGCTCCCATTATCATTTCCATATTTGCAATACTAAAAGCTCCTACTGCATAATTACCTTTCTTTGCTTCTGTTAATAAATCTTTTAAATTTGCTATTGGCACAATTTCACCTACTTCCAAAGTCCTTTATATATATTTATTATGTCTTCCTTGTTTACTTTTCTTATTGTATTCTGAGGACTTCCACTATCTAATGCATCTTCTGCCATCTTATCTAAGTTGTCAAAGAATTTAGTTTTATCCACTCCAAATTCCTCTAAAGTCTGTACATGTAAATCAGAACATAATTTTTCCACTTTATTTATAAATTCTTGTCCAGCTTCCATATCACTCATACCATCTTTATACATATCAACAGCTTTTGCTAAATCACAAAACTTATCAGCTGCATCTTTTAAAGCAAATTTTAAACAACTTGTGAGAAGCATTGCATTAGACAAGCCATGTGGTACGTGAAAAAGAGCACCTATTGGTCTACTCATTCCATGAACTATAGTAACTGAAGAATTATTAAATGCTATTCCAGCCTGAAGTGCTGCTATGGACATCTCTGTTCTTGCTTCAACATTAGAGCCATTATTATAAGCTTTAAGTAAATTATCAAATATTTTCTTTACAGCAGAAACAGAGAATATTTCAGACATCGGTTGTGCAAGTCTTGATGTGTATGATTCAATAGCATGAGTTAATGCATCCAATCCAGTTGCAGATGTTACACCTTTAGGAGAAGTCATTGTAAAAACAGGATCTACAACAGCAATAGTTGGAATTAAATTTGGTCCTTTTAGAAGCATTTTTATATCTCTTTTAGTATCTGTTATTATAGTAAACTGAGTTGCTTCAGATCCTGTTCCAGCAGTTGTTGGTATTGCTACAAGAGGTGGGGTTTGCTTTTCTATTATTTTTCCTAGGTAATCATTTATAGTTCCCGGATTAGTTATCATAGCTCCTATAGCTTTCATTGTATCAATAGGACTTCCTCCTCCTAGAGCTATTAAAAAATCACAATTTTCGCTTTTATATCTTTCAATTCCACTATTAACCATGGCATCAGTAGGTTCTCCATTAACTTCATGATATATAGAATATTTAACATTAATTCTGTCTAATAAATTTGTAACATTCTCTACGCTTCCTAACTTGACCATAATATCATCTGTTATTATAAGCGCTTTGTTGCCAAGTAGTTTTATACTATCGCTTGCTTTATTTAAAGCATTTTTACCTGTAAAAATATACTTTGGCATTAAAAATAAATTACTCATTTTTTCACCTTCCTATGTACAATTTTTGTGAAACTTGTTATACTTTTTTTATTTCTTTATTGTTTTTGGTTATTTTTTGGTTATCTTTTGGTTACATATTATCATTGTTACATATTTTAGTCAATACTTTTTACTATTTGAACCATTTTTTTGTATATTTCTGTGTAATTTGCACATATCTGATTAATTTATGATCAACTTATAACTAATACATGCTTATAAGTTGTTTACTTTTATCAAATTATATATATAATTATATGTATAACTTAAGATAATTCCTAATAACTAGCTAAGGCATCTTCAAAAAAATAACAAGTTGATATACTAATCCATTTTTTGTAATACTGTATCCACAGAACCATTAGATAGATTAAGCTTCTGCGGAACCTGTCTCCTTGTCTTACAAAAATATCCGTCACATATTGAACTTGTTATTTTCTTTCAGATGCCTAAAATATAGAAACATAATATTTGTAAAAGGAGGCTCTTATGAAAACCAAAAGAATAAATCAAATAGAAGAATATGTATTAAACAACAACATTGTAACTTTAGATAACCTAACTGACATTTTTAATGTATCAAAAAATACTATTAGGAGAGATATACAAGAATTAGTTGAAAGAGGGCGTATTAAAAAAGTTTATGGAGGAGTTGCTGTTAACTCTTATTCACTAGTTCCCTTTGATGAAAGGCAAATAAAAAACAGTTACCCCAAAAATCTAATAGCTAAAACCGCTTGTGATTTCATTAATGATGGAGATATAGTATTTGTAGATTCTGGTACTACTACTTTAAATATGGCAGATTTTCTAAAGGATAAAAATAACCTTACCATAATAACTAATAACCTAAACTTTATCACAAATTGTATTAAATATGATAACTTAAATATAATTTCAACCGGAGGAACTTTAGTTAGAAAAACAAATTCTTTTGCAGGCATAGACTCATTAAATCTGCTTAAAAAGTACAATATAAATAAAGCGTTTATGGCAACTACAGGTATATCTTTAACCAATGGAATTACAAATTGTTCTCCTCTTGAAGGTGAAATAAAAAAAACTGCTGTTAAAAAAAGCTCTAAAGTATTTGTACTTGCTGACTATTCAAAATTTAATGTTTGTTCTTTAGTAACCTATTGTAACTTAAGTGATATTGATTATTTAATAACAGACAAGATTCCACCAGATGAATATGTAGAATTTATTGAAAAGAATTCTGTAAATTTAATTGTATCAGAAGAAACATTGAAATAACTTATAATTTTGAAATATACTGTTTTAATAAAAAAAGTAAGCACCAAAAATAAAAACTAGTGCTTACTTACTTTTTCTGCCAAAGTTATGATAATTCAAAAGCTCCTGTATAAAGCTGGTAGTAACTACCTCTTTGTTTTATTAGTTCATCATGATTTCCACGTTCAATAATACATCCTTGATCTAATACCATAATAACATCTGAATTCTTAACTGTAGAAAGTCTATGTGCAATCACAAATACTGTTCTTCCTTTCATCAGTTTATCCATGCCATCTTGTACAATAGCTTCAGTTCTCGTATCTATGCTGGATGTTGCTTCATCGAGTATTAAAACTGGAGGATCAGCAATAGCAGCTCTAGCAATAGCCAATAACTGTCTTTGTCCTTGTGATAAGTTAGCTCCATCACCTGAAAGCATTGTTTCATATCCATTTGGTAAATGTTTTATAAATTGATCTGCATTTGCAAGCTTAGCAGCTGCAAAAACTTCCTCATCACTGGCATTTAATTTTCCATACCTAATGTTATCCGCAACTGTTCCAGTAAACAGGTGGGTATCTTGAAGCACTATTCCAAGTGAACTTCTTAAATCATCAATTTTAATCTTATTGATATTGATACCATCATATCTTATTTTTCCATCTTGAATTTGATAAAACCGATTGATTAAATTAGTAATAGTAGTTTTTCCAGCACCTGTAGCACCTACAAAAGCTACCTTTTGTCCTGGTTTCGCATAGAGTTTTATATTATGCAGTATGATTTTATCATCGTTATAACCAAAATCTACATCATCGAATACTACATCACCACAAAGTTTTGTATATGTGACTGTTCCATCTGAATGAGGTTGTTTCCATGCCCATAATCCAGTGTGCTCTTTAACCTCTATTAATTCTCCATTTTCATTTTCCCTAGCATTAACTAAACCTACATATCCTTCATCTGTTTCTTTCTCTTCATCAAGAAGTTTAAATATACGCTCAGCTCCTGCTAAAGCCATAATAACAAAATTAAATTGTTGTGCCATTTGATTTATTGTCTGGCTGAAGGTTCTTGTTAATTGTAAAAAGGATGCAAGACCTCCAAGAGTAAATCCGCCGAATGCTCCAATGGCAAGAATAGAACCAACAATAGAAACTGCCACATAATTTATATATCCAATGTTACCCATAATAGGCATTAAGATATTAGCATATTTATTTGCATTATTTGCACTGTTAAATAACATATCATTAAACTTATCAAAATTAACCTTTGCTTCTTCTTCATGACAGAAGACTTTTACAACCTTTTGACCTTCCATCATTTCTTCTATATAACCATTTACTGCTCCTAAATCTTTTTGTTGAAGTCCAAAATATTTTCCACTTTTTGAACCAATAGATTTAGTAACCTTAATCATTAAAATTATAATTAAAACTTCAATACCTGTTAATGGTAAACTCAAGAATATCATAGAAACAAATACACCAAGCACAGTTATAATTGCTGATAATAACTGGGGTATACCCTGACTTATCATTTGTCTTAATGTGTCTGTATCATTTGTATAAAGACTCATTAAATCTCCATGAGCATGTGTATCAAAATATTTAATACTTAAAGTTTCCATGTGAGAAAACATATCATCTCTTATTCTTTTAAGTGATCCTTGAGAAATTATAATCATCATTCGGCTGTATACATATGTTGATAAAACTCCAACATAGTAGATTACTGCCATAGTGACTATCATTTTAAGTAACGGTCCAAAATCAGCTCCCCCAGACTTCTTTAAAAGCGGTGTTATATATTCATCTATCAGGTTTCTTATAAATAGTGTACCAATAACATTGGCAAGAGAACTTATAATAATAGTTACCACTACCATAAAGAATAAAAATTTATATTCCTTAAGTACATAAGATAATAATCTGCCTAAAGTTTTCAAAGAATCTTTACTCATCTTTGCATGTCCACGTCCACCTGCACCATGCATAGCTCTAGGTTTAACATTCCTATTTTGACTCATTATTATCAGCTCCTTTCACTTGAGATTCATAAACTTCGATATATATATTATTTGATTTTAAAAGCTCATCGTGAGTTCCAAATCCATCAATTTTTCCATCATTCAATACAATTATTCTATCTGCATCCTGTACTGATGAAATACGCTGTGCAATAATAATCTTTGTAGTATCTGGTATTGTCTCTTTAAATGCCTTTCTAATAAGTGCATCAGTTTTAGTATCTACAGCACTGGTCGAATCATCTAAAATTAATATCTTAGGTTTTTTAAGAAGTGCTCTTGCAATACATAATCTTTGTTTTTGTCCTCCAGATACATTGCTTCCACCTTGTTCAATGAAAGTATCATATTTATCGGGGAAGTTTTCTATAAATTCATCAGCTTGAGCTTGTTTACATGCAGCAATTAGCTCTTCATCTGAAGCATTCTTATTTCCCCATCTTAAATTTTCCTTTATTGTTCCAGAAAATAATACATTTTTCTGGAGTACCATTGAAACTTCATCTCTAAGAGTTTCTATATCATAGTTTTTAACATCTATTCCTCCAACTTCAACACTTCCACTTGTGGTATCATACAGTCTTGGAATAAGTTGAACCAAAGTAGATTTAGCACTACCTGTTCCCCCAATAATTCCTATAGTTTCACCTGAATTAATCTTTATATTTACATCCTCTAAAACACACTTGTCTAAACTTTTACTATATGAAAAATTAACATTTTTAAATGTTATAGCTCCATCCTTTACTTCACAAATTGGATTTTCTGGGCTTTGTAAATCACTTTTTTCTTCTAATACTTCTACAATTCTTTCAGCAGATGCTTTTGACATAATTACCATTACAAACACCATAGAAATAATCATAAGACTTATTAATATATTAGTTGTATAAGCAAACATGCTCATTAATTCCCCAGTGGTCATGGTCTTTGAAACAATCATCTTCGCTCCAAGCCAGGATAAAAGTAAAATACATGTATAAACTGCAAATTGCATTGCTGGAGCATTGATTATTATTAATTTCTCAGCTCTTATAAAATATTTATATAAGGTTTCAGAAGCCTTATAAAACTTGTTTATTTCATGTTCTTCTCTTACATAAGCTTTTACTGTACGAATAGCAGTTAAATTTTCCTGTACACTTGCATTCAAATCATCATATTTTTTAAAGACTTGCATAAAGTACGGATGTACTCTAGTCATTATAAAATATAATATAATTCCTAAAAAAACAATTGCTCCTAAAAATACCAAAGACAACTTTGCATTAATATAAAAACTCATTCCCATAGCAAAAACCAACATGAATGGTGCCCTAACAAACATTCTTATTACCATTTGAAACGCATTTTGAACATTTGTTACATCTGTAGTTAACCTTGTTATAAGTCCAGCTGTAGAGTACTTGTCTATATTAGAAAAAGAATAATTCTGTATATTATAATACATTGCTCTTCTTAAATTTCTAGCAAAGCCAGAGGATGCACTAGCTGAATATTTCCCTGACAATACACCGCAAGTAAGAGATATGAATGCTACTGCCAGCATTGCTGCTCCAACAACACATACATATTTCATATTTCCTTTTCCTACTCCATTATCAATAATCCATGCCATTAATAATGGAATAATTGTCTCCATTACTGCTTCTAAAGCAACAAATATTGGAGTTAAAATTGCGTCTTTTTTAAATTCTGCTACATAACTTACTAATTTTTTTATCATAATTTCCCTCCTCTTGTTAGGATTCTAACTAATATTGCAAAAAATCGGATTTAATCACCAATCTTTTTAGATAGCCTATTAATTAAATGAATTAGTATATAAATTTCATCATCACTTAACTCGTCTCTTAAGGACTGTTCTATTTTAACAATAGAATCATATACGTTTCTTTGAACTTCCAATCCTTTTTCCGTAAGTATTATTTTTTTAAGTCTTGCATCTTCAGAAACACTTACCCTCTGAATATATCCGTTTTTCTCCATCAATTGAAGTACACTAGTTACTGAAGAACGTCTAATATCAAAAACTTCCTCTATATCCTTTTGAAATATATCTCTTGTTTCAGACTTATGACGTACAAAACCAAGTATCATACCTTGAATCCCTGTTATACCATACTTAGCAACCTCTTTATTTATCCTTCTGTTCATCCTATTGGTAAAAATATTTATCTTTCTACCTACAAATTCTTCCTTATCCATTATCATACCTCTATCATTTTGTTAGACTTCTAACTAATTATATTTTCAATTATGATTTTTGTCAATATAATGTAAACCTTATATATAATTAACATTTTGTGAACTATAGCAAGGCTCACTCAAGAGTTCGCCAAGAACCTCTGGGGTGCAAAAAATGGAAATTATTTATCTTACATGATTTCCATCATTTCAATACTTTTTCTATATTAGTATTATAAAGCTTGTCTCTAGAAAATTTTACATCCATGAGGTCTTTGTGAAACCTGTAAGGTTGAACTTGATAAAATTAAAATTGTGGTTTATGAAAATAAATCCCCAATTTTTTGTTTCAACATTTCTCTATCCCATAAAACAACTTCATTTGCTCTAGCTAATTCAATGGCTGAACTTGTAAAGTGATTGTTAGTTATAACTATAGCTTTATCACACTTATAAAATGATATACCAGCCACAACTTCTTGAATGGCTGAATTAGAAACAATATTAGAATAGCATTTAGCTTGTATGCCATATCTTACTCCATTTTTTTCTGCTATAACATCAATTCCTTAATCACCAGAGGCTTTCGTGACTATAGTTTTATATCCCATTTCCTTAAATAATTCACCTACAAATATTTCAAATTCACTTCCTGCCATTAAATCTACATCATCTATAGTATATATCTTCTTATCTATTTGCTTATTAAATAACAAACTACTAATAAAACTATTATATTCACTTTCATTCTTCAATTTATCACAAGTATCCATAAAGATTTTCCTACAATATATGTAACCTTTATTAAAATCCATTTTTTCAAATTTATTTAATAACATAAGGAAATACACAAACATATCACGTATTTCTTCTTCGTCATAAAGAATATCTGAATGAATGTACTTAAATATAGAATCATTAAGGTTTAGATTCTCTATATTACCAATTTGTTTTCCATATAATTCATAAAAGCAATTAGAATAGTATGTCATTGCTACATCACAAATTTCAATCCAAGTAAGTAATTTAGCACACTCCTTACTTGAATTTGAAATTTTTCTATGCATAAATTCAACCATCTTATCAATCTGATACAATTTATAATTATGTCCATTAATAGAATAATCTACAGTAATTATATATAATGTTGGAAAGTCCATCTTAACATTTTCATACAGATAATTATTTTTCAATTTCTATAGCCTTTATTCTTTCTTCTTCAGCTTTTATTCTTTCTTCTTCTCTTTGTTTGGCTTCCAATTGTTGTATTTTAAGTTGTCGTTCAGCTTCCACCTTCTGCATTTTAAATTGTTTTATTTTATTAAGCGTATTAATAAAATTTTGTATTTCTAATTGTTTAGCTCTCTGTTTTTTAATTTTAAATTGCTCTGCTATTCTTAATTGTTCTTCATTGAAACCATTGAAACCATTTTTATTAAGTTCGTTTAGATAATTAAAGAATTTATCTAAATTGTATATTTGTCTAGGTACGAATGATATACTATATTGTTTAATTTCATATTTGTCAGCATCTTGAGTTAAAATATCCGATTCAATACTTATATATATACCACTATCCATTACATATTTATTTCTATTAAATCTAATATTATGCCATCCTACAAATGATTTTCTAAATAACTCAACATTTTTTTATTTCCATTAAATTTATTACATACTTTCATAGTTAAGCAATTATCCTCTATAGTCAATATGTAATTTGATAGTTCTGTAGATTGTCTATTCTCGTTATCATAAAAACTTTCTATTAAAAATTGCATAACTGTACAACTCCTTTTGAAATCTAGTTAACATTACAGACATAAATAATATACCAAATATATTATTTATGTCTATGAAACTGTTTAAATCATATAATTATGACAAAGCAAAACCTTCACCATATTTTACAACTCCGACCTATGCAATGAAAATTATACCATATTTTTAATACTATTAAATAGAAGTTTGATATAAAGGAACAAGTACTTCTTTTGCTATAGAAAGGCTCACTCAAGAGTTCGCCAAGAACCCCTGGGGTGTAAAAAATGAAAGCTTATCCCTGGAAAATTTTACACCCCTGTGGTCTTTGTGAAACCTGCAAGGTTGAACTTGATAAAGATATAATCTAATCGTAATTACTTAACTTTCGCTGTTTAAAAATATTGAGATGCAGGTAACCGAAGAAACTTTCAACTGCATTCCGGCTGGTATATATTGTAATTTTTACAATATATAAACATTGTATTTGTATTGTGACACAAAAACACCACATAATTCAACTTTGAATAATGCAGTGTCTTTACAAATTGTTCGTTTTTTCAGTTGTTACGTCAAATAAGAATTTTACACATTAATCTAATAATATTTCAAA
>NZ_JABBNI010000035.1 GCF_012926525.1 Clostridium muellerianum | reverse complement strand
TAATTAATCTTTCATGTGAAAAACTAATATTATGCGGTATTAATCTCCCTTTCGGGAGGCTATCCCCCACTTTGAGGCAGGTTGCCCACGTGTTACTCACCCGTCCGCCGCTAATCCATCCCCGAAGAGATTTCATCGCTCGACTTGCATGTGTTAAGCACGCCGCCAGCGTTCGTCCTGAGCCAGGATCAAACTCTCAATTTAAAAGTTTAATCTGTACTCAAATTATTGACGTTAAACTTGTTAGTTTAACTAATACTGGCTTATTTAAAATAAGAATTAATTCTTACTTTCACTCTGTTTAATTTTCAAGGATCTTGTCGCATCTCAGCGACTTTTATATCTTATCATGTTTGCTTAGTTTTGTCAAGAACTTTTTTTAAGTTCTTTTTGTTAAGCTTGCTGCATAACACAACTTTAATATAATACCATGTTACTTAAGACTCTGTCAACAAGTTTATTTTCCTTGTTAATCACCTCACGTAACGAATGTAATTTTATCATCTTTACATTTAATAATTACTTATATTATTCAACTACAATTTAAATTATATCATTAATACTTACCTTTTCTTCTAGTTGCTTTACGTTTATCATATAGACACTCCTGATTCCGTTTGCCTACAAAAAACTTAAACGAGCTTAGGATATCAGTCTAAATCCTAAGCTTGTTTTTAAATATTCAATTTTACCCTAAGCTCTAAAAAACTTATTTACAATAGACTAATCCCCTACTTTCATAAAATTAACAACACTATAGATAGGGGCAAAAACTGTTTTTTATTTGAATTTAAATAGCTTTATACAAATTTAAATTCTTATTTTACACTAGCTTTCATTTGTGTCCTTTCCATAATAACATTAATACTATTCTTAACAAGATCAACTGCTTGTGTCTTTGTTTGGCCCTTATGTTTAATCTCTTTGTCTTCCTTCCTAGCAATTGCTTTAAATGGGTAATCCTTTTCACCATTCTCTATAACTGTTATTTTGTACCCTCTATAATTTTCCACACAACGACCCCCTTTGTATACTTTATATATTTATTATATCATATTTTTAATATTTTTAATATTATGTTATTTAATTATATATTTATAATAAAAATGACAGCGCATGAACTTCAAAACTCAATACGCTGTCTTAATTAATACTATTTAATTACTTTCATACCACCCATATATGGTTGTAGTACAGTTGGGATATTTACAGAACCATCTTCATTTAAGTTGTTCTCTAAAAATGCAATTAACATTCTTGGAGGTGCTACTACTGTATTATTTAATGTATGTGCAAAGTATTTTCCATCTTCACCATCTACACGGATTTTTAGACGACGTGCTTGTGCATCACCTAAATTAGAACAGCTTCCTACTTCAAAGTATTTTTTCTGTCTAGGAGACCAAGCTTCTACGTCTACTGATTTTACTTTTAAGTCTGCCAAGTCACCAGAACAACACTCTAAAGTTCTTACTGGTATATCTAAAGAACGGAATAAATCTACTGTATTCTGCCATAGTTTATCATACCACATCATACTATCTTCTGGCTTACATACAACGATCATTTCCTGCTTTTCAAATTGGTGAATTCTATATACTCCTCTTTCTTCAATACCATGAGCTCCTTTTTCTTTTCTAAAACAAGGAGAATAACTAGTTAAAGTTCTTGGAAGAGTATCTTCTGGTAGTATAGTATCAATAAATTTACCAATCATAGAATGTTCACTAGTTCCAATTAAGTATAAATCTTCACCTTCTATTTTATACATCATAGCATCCATTTCAGCAAAACTCATAACACCAGTTACAACTTCGCTTCTAATCATAAAAGGTGGAATACAATATGTAAAGCCTCTATTTATCATAAAATCTCTAGCATAAGAAATAACTGCAGAATGAAGTCTAGCAATATCTCCCATTAAATAATAGAATCCGTTACCAGCAACTTTTCTTGCGCTATCTAAGTCAATACCATTAAATTTTTCCATGATTTCAGTATGATATGGGACTTCAAAATCAGGTACAACAGGATCTCCATAACGTTGAACCTCTACATTTTCACTATCATCTTTACCAATTGGAACACTTGGATCAATTATATTTGGGATAGTCATCATATTAGTTTTGATTTTCTTTTCTAATTCCCCTTCTTTTGCTTCAAGTTCAGCTAAATGTTCGGAATGTGCAGTAACCTGTTTCTTCATTTCTTCTGCTTCTTCCTTTTTACCCTGAGCCATTAATCCGCCAATTTGCTTTGAAATCTTATTTCTATCAGCTCTTAAAGCATCTGCTTCCTTCTTTATATTTCTAAGTTCAGTATCTAACTCAATTACCTCATCTACTAAACCCAACTTATTATCCTGAAACTTATTTTTTATATTTTTCTTAACAATTTCAGGATTTTCTCTTACAAATTTTAAATCTAACATAACCTTACCTCCTAAGTTAAATGTAAATAATATTTTGCCTTTTTAATAAAAAAAAACTTCCATCCCTTATATTAAACATAAGGGACGGAAGATATCCGCGTTGCCACCCAAATTGCTAGTATATAATTAAAAACTAGCCACTCGACAGTAGTATAAAGGGTACTAACCTTTCGATTTATCACCGACAGCTCCAAAAGTGGAAAGATTTACCCTTTCACCGATTCACACCAACCATCGGCTCTCTAAAGAAATTCATAAATCGTAGCTTTTATAATCACTGTTTTTAATATGTGTTACCTTTTATTTATTATATACACATTTGTATTCATTTTCAAGACCTTTTCCTAAAATTCTTTATATTTGTTTAAAAAAAGCCCATATCAGACCTTTTTACGGTGCAAATTTTAATTAAAAAACTTTAAAATAATTACTTGAACCTGCATTTATATTTTGGACAAGTATTTACTTTTCTATACATTATAGTAGTAAAAAATATTTATTAAATTATCTTAATTTGAGTTATAACATGTTTAATTTGTATCTCAACAATGAATAAGCATAATATAATTAACAATCATACAAAGGCATATAGATAGTACTATGTGCAATAAAAATTAGAATGAAATTTGATATCGCCAATTCCATTTTCTATGCCAATATGTCTTTGTGAAAATTATACTTTATTCATAGTTATGCTTCTACTATCTCCATTCTGTGAGTGTAAACATCATAAACAAGTAATTTATCATTCTTCTCTCCATATTCCACCCAGTAGGTTACACTGCCAATTCTCATTCTTGTTAAATAATGTGAGTTTTGTGTATTACGAAATCTTTCTTTATTTTTTTGTGCATTAAAAAGTGTCTTTTCTACGTCATCGCGAAGAATCAATCTTTCTTCCATTTGTTTTTCTACATTATCAGGTATAATTACCTTTAAGCCATAGTCCATTTTTAAATCTTCCATTTCTTAATTCCATAACTCCTTTAATGAATTAATCTTAGCATGGGTTCTATTTTCATGCTTCTTTTATAACATAAGAGTCTTTCTTAAAAGTAGCACTCTCAGATTTTCCATGAACAATTTCAGTCATATCATGTGCTAATATCATTCCAACTGCATCTTCTACTGATATGATACAACCTTCATTATTTTCATCCTCTCTACATAACAGATTTTTATTTATAATATATCCTTTAACAGTAACCTAACAGAATATAGTTTGTGCATAAATAAAAAAATCTTATTCTATAAAATTCCTTCACTGCTATCAATATGCAAATAAAAACTTCAGCAACTTTGCCTTAAAATAATTGTACAAACAATAGGAAAGCTGCTGACCTAACTATAAGTATTGTCTCTCTAATTTTTTAAATTATTCAAATAAAAAACTATGATGTAAAAATAACCGATTTGTTTGATTCATACCATCTCATATAAAAACTTAATAAAGAACAAATAAGGATGTTTTCTAGAGCATAAAAAAATCATCCTTATTTGTTCTTTAATATTTTAAAATATCAGTCCTTATAACACTTATATAATACTGCCTATTTTAAAACCGCATCTTTATACTGTATTTTATTTTAGTATAAAGATGCATTTATTCTGATATAAATATAATTTGCTATAATAGTTACCATAACTAAATATAACATATTAATTACTTTATATAATTAATAGATTATTTATTTGCCTCAGCAATTTCTTCATCTGACAAATGATAAGGAAACGTAGATACAACTATATTATTGTTTCTAAGTAAGGTTTCTCTAATAAAGAAACTTGTATGATTATGTAAAACCTCGCCAATGCGTCCATGAGTAACAAATTGTGGCACTATTACTGTTACTCTTTCATCTTCACCTGCTGCATTTGCAATTAATAAGATATTTTTTAAAAGTGGAGTAATTACAGCTCTATAAGGTGAATACCTAGAAACAAGTATGATATCCGTATCAAGTTCACTCCATCTTTTTTTCAACTTCTCCATTGCTTCCTTATCTGTTGAAATATTAATGGCAATAACATTTTCACTTATACTCTGAGCATATTCTAATGCTCCTATAGTTGCCTTGTTTAAACTGGCAATTGGAACTATTACTATATGAGTGTACTTTTTCCTTAAATCTACCTTTTTTAGATTTAGCTGACTGATACTTAAACCACGAGCAACTTTATCATAGTGATTTTTAATTTTCATCTGAATTGTAATTATAATTGGAATTAAAATGGCAACTATAAATGCACCTTCACTAAATTTCTCCACTAATATTATTATTGTTGTTAGTAAAGTAACAATAGCACCGCAACCATTAATAAAAGCACGTTTCTTCCATCCTTTACCTCGTTCTTTTCTCCAGTGGTTTACCATACCAAATTGACCTAAAGTAAAGGATATAAATACACCAATTGCATACAATGGAATCAATCTATGTGTATCTGCTTTAAATATAACAACTAAGGTACATGCTATAAATGATAAAGCACCAATTCCAAAAGAAAAACTAAGTCGTTTACCTCTAATAGTGAATTGTCTTGGAGCAAAACCATCTTTTCCAACTATGTACATAAGCATTGGGAACCCTGTATATGCTGTATTACATGCCATAAGCAAAATTATAGCAGTACTAAATTGTACTACATAGTACATTATCCCATTATGGAAAACACCAAAGGCTATTTGCGAAACAACTGTAGGCCCATTTGCAATTGGTACAGCTGTATAAAATATAGCAAGTACTGAAGTACCGCCAAATATAAAAAATATTAATGCTGCTAATAATAGCATAACAATCTTTGCACTTTTTTGGCTAGGTTCTTGAAAGTTTGGAACCGAATTACTTACCGCCTCTACTCCAGTTAGTGCAGAACACCCTGAAGAAAAAGCTCTTAAAATAAGAAATATGGATAAATCTTCCGTGGCCTTTCTAGGCACAGAAAACATAGGCTGTGGATGTATATTTAGTATAAAATACTTAAACAAACCATACACGATCATAAAAATCATACTAAATATAAAAATATATGTAGGTATAGCAAAAATTCTTGACGATTCACTTATACCTCTTAAATTTAAAATAGTTAAAATTATAATTATAATTACAACAAAGGTAACTTTATATTCCGCCAAACCAACAAATGCAGAGATAATAGCATCTGCACCCGCACTAGCACTAACTGCAACAGTAAGTATATAACTGATTATTAATCCAGCGCCTGCAGATAAACCAGCTTTATTACCTATATTCTCCTTTGCAACCTTATAAGCTCCTCCTCCTTGAGGGTAAGCTCTTATAATTTGAATATATGCAATAGTAAGTATTATAAGAAGTCCTATAATCATAAAAGAAGTCCATGTTAACCACCTATATGCTGATGCACCTAAAACTATTAAGACAAAAAGAATTTCTTGAGCACCATAAGCTACAGATGATATCGCATCACTAGCCATAATTGCTAGTCCGAAAGGAATATTATACTTTTCATGTTTACCCTGCTCATTAGCTAAAGGTTCTCCAAATAAAACATCTAAAAATTTCTTAAGCATTTGTTCTCTCCTTGTGTCATATTTAAAAAATATTGTACGGTAATAATACCTTTAAGCGCCCTCTGAATGTCTACTTTCAACCTACTAAATATAAAAAAGTACATATATAAATATACATCATAAAATGCACTTTTTCAAATAAAAAAACTACTTTTATACATTATTTTTAATGTTCAATTTTTTGGGTTATATAAAACCTTTGTCTTCCTTTGAAAAGCTTACCCTCAATAGTATCTTTTGAGTTTATTGTAGAAAAATTCTTATACTTTGATGAAGTCATAGGAAGTAGAATTTTAGAAATGAAAATAATTTAATCAGATGCCTTACATAGAATTGATTTGTTTTTTTACCTATATGTAAAAGAATATTAAACACTATTACACTTTATTTTATTTATAAACGAAACAATTTTTCTTATAGAGTTTATCTATAAAGCATTAAAAAATACCTTGTATTTCAAATTCTCAATATCATTTACAGACTTCAATTGAGGATTATTATAGTATTGTTGAAACTTTTACTGGAGATTTTATTATTTTATCTTTTAAACTATTGATTTTTTCACCCATATCATATACTTTATTAATATAAGTAAGTAATTGTTTTAAATAACTTTTACTCATTTTATCAGCATCCTTTTATTTTTAGTTTCTAGCAAAACTATTATAAAAAGGATGCTTTTATTATGTGATTTTTTCCATACAATTTTCAGTAAAAATTGAAATCTATTAATTCTACTGTAAATATTCATAAAGCTTTATAATCCAAAGGACTACCGTCCTAAAAAATTTTTAAGTACTAAAAAAATACTACATAACAAAAGAGGATTTCTTGCACCAATGCTTTAGAAATCCCCTCTTAATTTAACTTATTAAACTGACCCTTTGCTTAGATACTAAAAAGGCTTGAATATAATATTCTTTTCCTGTAACAATGATTTTATTTTGTCTACTGCTAATTCCACAGTATCCTCTTTAGATACAAGTAAATCCTCATCTATTTCAGATATTTCATTTTCTCCTACCCATACCTTTATGACTTCTTTAGAATCTACAGCAGCTTCCACTGTTTCTATATCACCACTATTTAACTCTGATGCTGTTGCTATTAATATACTTCCTGAATCCATCATAATATTTGACATTTCTGAAAGTCTTTTAATATGCTCTTTTTTACTATGATCTTCAGCATAAAGTGCATTATTTATACCTAGGAAGTACACACTTCTTCCATCTGAAAATAGTTTTCTTTCAAGTGCTCTTGCAATGTCCTTCTTTCCTGCATTCTCCTTACCTGTTATGCATATTAACGCAGGTTTTTGGCCAAACTTTTCTGCTCTTTCTTCTAAGGTTATATAGCTTTTTTCCCATTTATAATTTTCCTTGTGGGAGTTATTTTCCTCATCCTCAAGCTCCTTTAATATAATACCTCCTCCAGCTATTTCATATTTATCAACTATTACAAATCTGCTGGTTTGAGCAATTTCATGGGATAAGTCAAAAGCAATAGGCTTATCTGTTTTCAAGATACACTCTGCCACTTCATGTCTATCTATCTGATCCTTAACTTCATTATCCAAATTAGAAGCATCAATTACCTTTGTAATTTCTTCAATTTTAACTTCAACCTTGGAAGTTCCAACCTTTAGTATATACTCCTTTTCCTTTACCATTGGACTTCTGCCAAGCCAAAATAAATTAACCTTTATTCTGTTTGTAACTTTAGGCTTAATATCACCTGAAATTGCAGCCATTTCTCCTCTTTTAATATATATTTGTTCATTAAGAGTAAAACCTGCTGCATAGCCTGAGCCTATACTTTCTCTAGCTTCTCCATTAAATACTTCTATGGATTTAACTGTACTCTTTTTCCCTGAAGGGTAGAATATTACCTCATCACCTACTTTCACTCTACCAGTTTCAATGGTTCCAGCCACAATTCTTCTGTTATCTCCATCTCTTGTAAACTTGTAAACTGCTTGTACTGGCATTCTAAAAGGCTTATCATCTGGAAGCTTCTCCTTTTCAAAGCTATCCAGCACCTGTAATACAGATTGTCCTTTATACCAAGGCATTTTATCTGACAGCCCAACTATATTTTCTCCAAAGAATCCACTTACAGGTATAAAGCATTTTGGTTCTACATCTATCTTATTTAAAAACTCTGTATATTCCTTTGTAATACTTTCAAAAATTTTTTCATCATAATTCACCAAATCCATTTTATTAATAAGCACTACTACATTTTTTATTCCAAGCATTGATAATAAATATCCATGTCTTTTGGAATTTTCTTTTATTCCTTCTTCTGCATCTATAACAAGCAGTGCAACTTCAGCTCTTGAAGCTCCAGTTACCATATTTTTCAAAAATTCTATGTGACCTGGTGCATCTATTATAATGTAATCTCTTTTCTCAGTTTTAAAAAAGCATCTAGCTGCATCTATGGTAATTCCCTGTTCTTGTTCATCCTTTAGTGCATCAAGTAAAAATGCATATTCAAAAGGCTTTGAATTTCTTCTGCATCTTTCCTTAACCTGTTCCAATTTACCTTCTGGTAAGGAATTTGTATCTGCTAATAATCTGCCTATTATTGTACTTTTACCATGATCTACGTGTCCAACTATTACAATATTCATATCTTCTCTAGTGAAATTCATTTAACTTCCTCCATTTCTTTAACCACTTTACATATAACCATTTTTTCTAAGTTCTTCAAGACCACCGCCATCTTCTTTGTCTTGAGCTCTTCCTGCTCTTTCAGCAATATTTGCAAACTTACCAGTTTTAAGTTCTAAAACTATTTCTTCTACAGTCTTGGAAGTTGATTCTACTGGATTTGTGCAAGGCCAGCATCCAAGAGAACGGTATCTCTTTCCATTACCTTGATCAAAATATAAGGATACTATAGGAATGTTTTCTCTCTGTATATATTCCCATATATCAAGCTCTGTCCAATCTAAAAGAGGATGAATTCTAACATGGGTTCCTGGTGCAAAATCTGTTTTATATTGGTTCCAGAATTCTGGAGGTTGTTCTGCAATATCCCAATCGTTATTTTTATCCCTAGGTGAAAAATATCTCTCTTTAGAACGACTTCCTTCTTCATCAGCTCTTACCCCTACAATAATTCCAGTAAAAGCTTCTGTATTTTTATCTACTTCATATTTCCCTGTATCATGATTTAATCTATATCTTGGCCACTTACCGTTTAGAGTGTTAGTTAAAGCATCTGTTTTAAGCCTCTTACAGCACTGAAGTCTTGTAACATTACCATCTGGAAATGTTTCTTTCTTTTGGAGTGCTTCCTTATTTTCTCCATAAATCATATCAAGCTTCCATTTTAAAGCTAATCTATCCCTATATTCAATCATCTCTGCTATTTTATAATGTGTATCTACATGGACTAAAGGAATAGGAACATGACCAAAAAATGCTTTTCTTGCAAGCCATAAAAGCACTGTACTATCCTTACCAATAGACCACAACATTCCAAGGTTTTTAAATTCACTATATGCTTCTCTTAATATATGAATACTCTTATTTTCTAATTTATCTAAATGATTCAATGTAATCCCTCCACATCTTATTTCTATGTTTAAATATTGCATAAGCTATCATAAAAATTTGTCAACTTTATAAGAAATTTTCTATACTTATAATTTAAAAAATATTATTCCTGTATATTAAAAATGTTTTTTTCATTATTAACAATATAAAAACCCTTCTCATTTAAAGTATTTTCTCTATTGTAAAGCATGTCACTAGAATCCAATTGTTTAAAGCTTCCTCCTGCTTCTTCAACTATACATTGCATAGCTGCAGTATCCCATTCCGAAGTAAGTCCAAAACGATAGTATACATCTGCCTCCCCTTTAGCTATCAAACAGCCTTTTAGAGAACTTCCTGCATTTTTTACCTCTTTAAACTTGTTCTTATTTTCTTCTATTAATTTAGACAACTGCTTCGAAGTATGTGATCTACTTGCCACTAGGATCAAGTTTTCCTTCTTATTTGAAACCTGCAGTTTGTTAAATAGGTTTTCTAATTTCAAATGAGCACCATGACCTTTAACAGCATAATAAAGTTCTTTTGTAACTGGAACATATATTACTCCTAAAACTGATTTATGTTTATAACTTAAAGCTATATTTACTGTAAACTCTCCATTTTTCTTAATGAATTCCTTAGTTCCATCTAAGGGGTCCACTATCCAGCACCAATCATTTTCCAATCTATCTTTAGTATCCTTTTTCTCTTCAGATAATATTGAGTACTCTGGAAAATTCTTTAGTAAGCTGTCTACAATTATGTCATTAGCTTGTTTATCTGCTAAAGTTAAAGGGGTATTATTTTCTTTATACTCTACTTCTATAGAACCGCTGTATATCTCCATTATTTTTTCCCCTGCTCTTATAGCTGCATCTATAGCCACATTTAATTCATTTACTAATTCCATAAACTTCCTACTTCCTTAATATTTGTTTGATTCTTTTGTATTAATTTTTACCCAGTGAACTTTCCCATTACCATCTGTAATATTCCACTGCCAAAAATCTTTTCCTTTTTTTGCAGTCATGTAGCCTCCTCTTCCGCCTATGTCTTCTCCTAGAAAATATTTTATAGCAGAAACTCCACATTCCTTTAAACAAGCAGTACAACCCCAGCATTCATCCTCATATTTTATAAAAGCCTTCTTGTTTTCATCTGCATATATTAAGCTTCCCGGACAAACTTTTATGCATTTTCCACACTTAATACATTTATCTTTATCAATTTTAATGCTCATAAGTATCATACCTTCCAATTAAATCTCTAAAAACAATTTCAACTTTTTCATTTTTATAAATGGAATTTACATATTTAAGCCAGTTTGTATCATCCTTTACTGGATAGTCTTCATTTTCTGTATAGCATCTCCATCTTGTTTCTTTTCTTGCTTTAAGGTGTTCAATTAATACCCTGCAAACATCAAGTCTATCAATTATTTCATATATAAACATCAACTCATGCATATTATTTGCTTGCAATTTGTATACAGATGAGTTTAATTCCTGAATTTTTTCAAGAGCTGTTTCCAAACCCTTCATATTATATTTGTAAGCCTTAGAAATTCCTCCAGCATATTTATCCATAATATTTTGCATAGCTTCTTCAATATCTTTTATGGAAAATGTACTTTTGTTATAAAAAAACATAGTCATTTCATGAATTTTCTGTCCTATCTCTTTATAATCTGACTTTTTTATTACCACACCTTTAACATTTTTAATAATTGATTCTGCAGCTATTTCTCCTTCAGCAAAACATCCTGTTACATATTTTTTAGGACTTCCACCTGCCACATCACCTATTGCATACAGCCGTCTTAAGGTAGTTCTTCTATCCACATCAACCCAATATCCACTAGCAGTATGTCCTCCTACTATATAAGGTTCTGTACCATCTATTTCTACATTTTCCTGCGATGGTGATGTATTTTTTTCTATCCACTTTAGTGTTTGAGCTGGTGCCATATTGAGGTAAGCTTTAAATAAATCCTCACTTAATTCTTCAGGTATGCCCTTTGTATTTAAATAACAGGGTCCATTACCTTTATAGTTTTCCATAACTGTTGCATACAACCTCATAGGTGTAGTAGGTTTTCCATACTTTTCAACATAAGTTTCACCATATTTATTTACCTGCTTAACCTTTACTCCCTGAGCAATGGTTCCAGTAGGAGCTATTGTATCCTTACACCTAAGTGCTATAAATCTCATTTCAAATGAGGTCATTTCTGCTCCTGCTCTTATTCCCATGGCATAACCTGCTCCTGTATTAAAGGGACTATACCACATTTTATGTTTTGAAAATCCAGGATTATTAGGTTTATATATTCCTGAAGTACCGCCAGTTGAACATACTACAAACTTGGAATGTATAACATAAATAGTGCTTTCTTCATTGGAAAATCCTATGGCACCATTGACTTCTCCATCTTTAATTAAATAATCTATTATGTTAACTCTATTTAATACCTTAATGTTATCTCTTCTATTCACTTCATCTGCAAGTATAGGTTTAATATTCTCACCATTGATTTTTATACTTCTCTTACCCCTTTGAATATAATTGCCCTTTTCATCCTTTAATATAGGAAGACCCAAAGCTTCAATTTTTTCTGTAACTTTATTAAGACGTTTTGCTATGCTGTATACTAAATCTTCCCTTATCACATTTTCTGAATCCCTTTTTACATAATCAACAAAAGATTCTTCACTTTCTCCTTTGCCTATGTATGCATTTAAAGCATTTACTCCTGCAGATAAGCAACCACTTCTTTTGATATTTGCTTTTTCTGCAATTATAACCTTCAATTTAGATTTTTCAACAATAGATAGAGCACAAAAGCATCCTGCTGCCCCTCCTCCTATTATAAGTATATCTGTTTCTAATGTTTCTATTTTAAAGTCCAACTTGTATCTCCCTTTCATTTTTAAATAAAGCTTAAAAGTTTATAGTTTAACTTCCAATCCCCATTTTTGCCTTATGCTTGCTTCTATTCTTCCAAATACCACATTATCTAAAAGTAGTCCTATAGCTATTATCACGATCATAACAGCTAAAACCTGGCTGATATCTGCTAAATCTCTTCCTATCATAAGCACTTGTCCAAGTCCTCTTGTGGCCACAAGCATTTCTCCTGCCATTAAAGCCCTCCACGCAAAGGACCAGCCCTGCTTCAAGCCTGCAATAATAGAAGGAAGAGAAGCTGGCATTACCACATTTAAATAGAGCTTCACACCTTTAGCTCCCATTGTTTTAGCTGCTTTTATGTACAGCGGATACACATTGTTAATAGCACCTTCTGTAGCTATGGAAATTGCAAAAATTGATCCCATGGCTATAACAAATATAATTGTCTTCTCACTTAATCCATACCAAAGTATTGCAAAAGGCAGCCAGCAAATACTTGGAAGAGTTTGAAGTCCTAGTATTATTGATTTGATATTTTCTCCAACATACTTATAACGAACAATGAATATTCCAAGTGGAATACCTATAATAACTGATAAAAGGTAACCTATCATAAGTCTTTCCATACTGGCACCCACAGCAATTAAAAGTGTATTATCTATGGATAAAAAATAAAGACTTTTAATTACATCAACTGGCGATGGGAATGTATATGGCTTCCAAATTGAAAGTACATCTACACCTATCTTATATACCAATTCCCATATCATTATCAGAAGAATATAAAATGCTATTTTTTTCAATACTCCAATCGCTGTCGTACTCAGATTTTGCAACCTTCTCAACCTCCTCCTTAAGCTCCTTCATTACCTGTGCAGTAACATAAGCCAAATCTACATTTTCTATATTTCTTGGTCTCCCAAGTTGTATTTTAAATTCTTTTTTAACCTTTCCTGGATTGGTAGACATTACAATTACTCTATCTCCTAAAAGAACAGCTTCTTCCACATTATGAGTAACAAATATAATGGTCTTCTTTGTCTCTATCCAAACCTTTTGAAGCTCTGTTTGAAGTATATTTTTAGTTTGACTATCCAGTGCTGCAAAAGGCTCGTCCATTAAAAGTACCTCTGAATCCAAGGTAAGAGCTCTTGCAAGAGCCACCCTCTGTCTCATTCCACCTGAAAGCTCATGAACAAAAGAATTTTTGAATTTTGCCAAATGCACCATTTTAAGATAGTATAATGCTTTTTCTCTTCTTTCCTTACTAGGAACACCTGCCATCTTCATGCCAAATTCCACATTGTCAATAACCTTTAACCACGGGAACAGTGCAGATTCCTGAAACATGACAGCTCTGTCAACTCCTACTCCGTTTATTTCCTTATCATTTAAGTAAATCTTACCTTCACTTGGAGTTTCAAGACCAGCAATTATGTTTAAAAGTGTAGACTTTCCACAACCTGAAGGTCCAAGGAGACATATAAATTCACCTTTTTTAAAGGAAAGATCTATGTTATCTAAAGTGTAAGTTTCTTTATGCTTTGATATAAATTTCTTATTAACACCTTTAATTATTAAACTCAAATTTATCACCTCTTTCTCATTTAATCCTGCTAATTCCATTTGTAACACTCTCATTATCCAAGGTTGAAAATACTAGAGTTCTTAAGCTTTGAAATCACTTGATCTCCTGTTTTCCCTTTTCCTTAAGAACTTTATTTAATATATCTAATTTAAACAAATCCTTTAAATCCGGTCTTTCTCTTAAGAAACCAACACTAACAGATAAATCTGTCATTTCCTCTATGGACTGCTTTTCCGGATTGTTAGTTGAAGTAATTCTTTTAAAGGAATTGTTTAAAACACTCTTTTCAAGAGGTTTTTTAGTTAATTTGCCAATTTCATCATTTACAACATTTTTAGCAGCTTCTTTACTTTCATTAATATAATCCGTTATATCAACATGAGCCTTTAAAAAGTTTTCTACTACCTCTGGATGACTTTTTATAAAATCACTTCTTGCAACAATAACTGCCGTTGAATATTGTCCTTGTCTCCAAACCTCATTGTAATCAAGGACTACCTTTGCTCCTACTTCCTTCTCAAGCCTTGCTCCCCAAGGTTCCGGCACCAATGCAGCATCAATCCTGTTTTGATCTAATAAGGTTTTTATATCCGGATTTTCCGCCCTGACTATTTCAACATTTCCACCCTTTGTTTTATCCTTAAGTCCATTTTCTTTTAATAACGCTCTTAAGGATAAATCCTGAGTATTTCCAAACTGAGGAATGGCCACTTTTTTACCTTGAAGGTCCTTAACCTCCTTAATACCTACATCTTTCCTTGCAATTAGCACTGCTCCTGCATCTGATGCACCTGAAATAATTTGTATTTCTCCTTTAGACCTAGCATAACCATTTACTGCTGGACCAGGGCCTACATATGCTATGTCCAATTCACCAGCAAGAAGTGCTTCAATTTCGGCTGGGCCTGCATTAAACTGTTTCCACTCAATAGGATGTTTATCTCCTAACAGCTTTTGAAACCTTCCTTGATTTTTACCTATTAATGCTTGAGCATGAGTTATATTAGGAAAAAAACCAACTCTCACTTTATTATCATCACTGTTCTTATTTGAGGAACAGCCTAAAAAACTTGCTGCTGTAGCAATGACCAGAAGTAAAGCTCCTATTCTTCTAAATTTCATTTCTAGCCCCCTGTATAATTTTAAGTAAACTTCTTTAATATCTTTAAATTTTCTTTGTGATATTTCACTTCGCTAAATATCCGTTATGCTCTAAAAATTTTATTATCTTTTCCACAGAATCATCTATAGACTCCTTATGGGATAATATTGTTATTTCTGGATTTTCAGGTTTTTCATAAGCTGAATCAATACCTGTAAAATCCTTTATTTTACCTTCTCTTGCTTTTTTATATAACCCTTTAGGATCTCTCTCTTCACATACTTCAATATTACAATCTATGAAAATCTCTACAAATCTGCCCTTTACTAGCTCTCTAACCTTTTGTCTATCCTCTTTAAAAGGTGATATGAAGGTAGTAATTGTTATAATACCTGCATCCACAAAAAGTTTTGATAGCTCCCTTACTCTTCTAATATTTTCTACTCTATCTTCATTTGAAAATCCTAAATCAGAATTCAAGCCATGCCTTAAATTATCTCCATCAAGCATATAAGTAAGATATTTTCTTTCATACAACTGTCTATTTAAAGCATCTGCAATGGTGGATTTTCCTGAACCAGACAATCCTGTAAACCAAAGCAGCAAGCCCTTTTGATTTATCAAATTTTCTCTATGTTCTTGTTCTATGCTCATGCTGTGCCATACTACATTATTTGATTTATTAGCTTCCATATACGACCTACCTTTTAACAATTATTTTTTAGATAAAAATTTTACATCTGAATTAAAATCATAATATGCATTTGAATCAATTCCTGTAGTTCTAAACTTCTCAATTAAAGCTTCAACTTCTGACCACTTTGCTTCTATAAACTTATCAAAATCCTCATATTTATTTTCATAAGCTAAAAGTGCCAATTCATATAAAAATTCTGGAATGTTCTTTGCTGGAATTTCTCCCTTTACTTCTCCGAATTTTGTTTGATAAACTTCTAAAGTGCCACCGTAATAAAGTGAATATGCCGGAATCATTCCTTCTTCACCTCTGATAGCCTTCCCTGAAAATGCTATCTTTCCAATTTGGTGCTGTCCACAAGAATTGTTACATCCTGATATAAATATCTTTGGTAATACTTTTTTTATCTCTTCTGGAACCTTTAAAAATCTTTCATATATAGCATTTGACAAACCTTGAGAATTACATAAACCAATTCCACAAACCTTTGCTCCTACACAGGATATAGTATTTTCAACAGGAAGCTTTGTTGTAAAGGAATCTACAATTTCAAAAAACTTATCTACATCTTTACCCTTTATATCCCTAACATAAAAACCTTGAGTATTGGTAAGTCTTATTGTAGTTTCATAATCTAAAGCTTTAAGATAATTCAATATTTTGTTTAAATCCTTTGTTTCAATGTATCTGTCATTGGTGTGTATGAAAACTGAATAATATCCCTTTTGCTTTTGTTCTTTTATAATTAAACTATCTGTACTTGCTTTGCTTCCCTCATTTTCATATTCTCTATCTAGAGCTTTAATATTTAAATCCAAGTCTAAATTTTTCTTTGCCTTATTTACATAGTCTTTAAGAAGTTCTTTAAATTTATCATCGCCTAATCTATATCTGATAAATCTTATTCTAGCCTTATTTCTATTTTCCCTATCACCTTCAGTTTCAAAAAGCTCCTTCATAGCTTGTACATAGTAAAGTGCATCATTTTCCTCTATGAAATCATCTATTTTTAATGAGGTGGTAGATGCTCCTCCAAGTCCTCCTGCTGCATAGACTTCAAAGCCTTTTTTACCATTTTCTACTTTTGCAACAAATCCTAAATCTGCTATAGTGGCATAAGCTGTATCTAAATTATTATTAGAAAACGAAACCTTATACTTTCTTGGAAGTTTAACTGTTGATGGGTCTTTTAACAAGTGATCAGCAGTTTTTACAGCATAAGGAGTAACATCAAAAATCTCATCCTTATCTACTCCTGAAAGTGGTGAACATGCCACATTTCTTGCTGAATTTCCACCTGCTCCCAAGGTATTTATGCCAAATTCTAAAATCTCATTCATTATTTTCACAGTATCTTCTAGTTCTACTCCGTGAAATTGAATATCCTGTCTAGTTGTAAAATGTATTCTGCCATGAGAATACTTATCAGCAATTTTGCTCACAGCTTCAAACTGCTCCAAAGTAATTATTCCTGCTGGTGTTTTCATTCTAGTCATGTACTTTTCTACCTCACGTTCTGCATAAACTCCCATAGCAGACCTTATTCCCTTAATATTAGGGTCCACATTTCCGTTTTTGTAGTCAGTTATCTTGACTTTATAAAATTCAATTTCCCTTTTGATTCTTTCTAAAGTTTCCATGTTTAGTTCCTCCTCTAAAATAATTAAAACCCCTTCATGCTTTGTATGCATAAAGAGGCTTATTTAAAACAATCAACCAATCTTTATCATCCAAAGCTTAAGCTTTGTTGGTATTAGCACCTTACGTAAGTAGGTTGCTGTGGAGTCATAAAGCCAATCTCTCGTCCACTCTTGATAAATTCCAATTATTAAATTATATGAATATTAGTATAATTTAATAAAATTTATCTGTCAATACTTATTTTTAAATAACAAAAAACCTCCTGCCTCTGAAAAACTTCAGAGGCAGAAGGTTAACTTCCGCGGTTCCACTCTGATTAAGCAAAAATGCTCATCTTTATTCTGATACTGACATACCATATCTCTATAACGGGAGAACCCGTAAAAGCCTACTAAATTTCGGTTTTATGCTCACAGGGGCACTTCAACTATATTTCCACATAAAACTATCTCAACCATGTAGTTTCTCTCTGTATGTTCCATATAATTTACTTTTCCTATTCACAGCATTTATTTTTTAAATATATTTAATCAAATTTAAATAAATTATAAACGAATGTTTTTCAAAAAGCAACATAAATTTTATAAAATCAAAAAACTTACAGTGTAATCCTACTAAGTATTTTTAATTTTATCTGCGTTTTTTATATTATATACCACTAATGTGTAGATTTTATGAAGATACTATCTGATGAAACAAAAATCTTAAATGTACAGTTACTCTTTATAAACATACACCGCATACACTTAAAATTTCTTCATAACTTCTTTACATGAATAATATATAATTACTTTATTAATTTAAAGAAAATTTACTGGAGGGATAAGTATGAATTGTCACGGAAACAATAAAAATAAACAAAATTCTCATAATCATAGTCCATTAAAGCATATGCTCCATATGGTCATTTGCTGTGGTTTACCTCTAATTTTGGTAGGATTATTGCCAGCTATATCAAGGCTTAGCCCTAGTGCCAGCTTGGAAAATAAAATCTCTCACTATTTTAGGCAAGTTGCTAAAATAAATTGGATATGCTAGAACGATAAAATCACTTTTTCGGATTTCGTCTAAGACACTGGCATCTTCAATTGAAATACATTTTGCCGCTGCGTCAAGTTCTTTTATAAATAATTCAATACAATGTTTTGTGTTACCTGTTCCGCTAAAATATATTCCTAACATATCTTTGCTACCTCATTTCTTTCAACTATTGTAAGATTAATTATGCTCAAAGCACAATTTTAAACGAAACTTTTCTAATTGGCTCATCATCTTCTTTATAATCACAATCCAGTCAAAAAAATTTCTATTTTGTCAATTCATAACTCAAGTTAATTAAATTGTAGATTTCTTCTTTAGGAAAAGAACTATTCAAAACAATCGTAATCCAGTGTTCCTTATTCATATGGTATGCAGGCAAAATCCCTTGTTGACCTCTTAGTATGCTTTTTAATGTTGGATCACATTTTAAGTTTAATATCTCAGCACTTCCTTTTCCAGTTAAACCTAATTTAATTCCTGGTACATCCATAATTAGAGCATACCACTTGCCGCCACCCTCATGTCTAAGCACCGCATGATCTGGATATTTAAACCAAGGATAATCTGGTTCTGTGCAAAATTTTTCCTTTGCATAATTAAAAATTTCTTCTCTTTCTATCATAAAAATGCCTCCTGGAATTACTGTTTATAAATATTCTTCTATACTTTCTGCATACTTTTCTAATTCACCATCAATTGAATAATAAATATATACGCTATTATTTACAATATTATACATGAATGAATTTCCTATCCCATCATCTGAGAAAACAATACAATTCTGTAAACAATAATTATTACGGTAAAATATAGTTTGTATCAGCATCATATTAATTGAATATATAATATATGATATACTCATTAACTCTTGAGTCTTTGAATTTTTTATTACTTCCTCAATTCCATTAGAAAACTTTAGAATTAACTTTAACTCATCAGGCAGATATAAACCTAATTCACTTTCAACTTTAATTATTTCTTCTTCTGTTACAGGTTGATTAGTTTTAAAACTATTAGCAAAATGTTTATTCAATTTTGCAATAATACTATCTAAATTCATTTATTCCGCTTAATTTCTCCTACAAATTACTATTTACTGTGTTTAGCCTTAAATAATAGTTGAAATTTATTTAACTCTTTTGAACATTGGATGGTTTTCATTAAATTCAACTAAATCCCATAGATTTCCATATAAATCTTTAAATACTGCAACCGTACCATAATCCTGTTCTTTAGGTTCCCTAACAAATTCTATTCCTATTTTTTTCATTTCATTATAATCACGCCAAAAATCATCAGTTCCTAAGAAAAGAAATACTCTTCCCCCTACTTGGTTTCCTATGAAAGGCTTTTGCTCTGGCTTAGATGCTCTTGCAAGTAATATTGTTGTTCCATTTGAACCTGGAGGGGATACTACCACCCATCTCTTTTCTTGCTCAGGTTGATATGTATCCTCTACTAATGTAAAATGAAGTTTCTTTGTATAAAATTCGATTGCTTCATCATAATCTTTCACTACTAAAGCAATATGTACAACTGATTGAATCATCATTTTTCCCCCTTGTTATATCTCTTTATAATTTTTAACCTTTAAGTCCCTTTGATTGGCGTTCCATATCTTCAATTACAATATCATATATCTCTCCTAATGAAGCACAATATTCCAGTACCTTCCATGGTTCATTAGTATGATAATGAATCTTAATCAACTCCTCATCTCCTACAGCAATTAAACAATCTCCTTTGAAATTTTCTACAAAGTATTCGTTAATTTTATCTTCATCAAGATTTTCCCCCTCAATTAATAATTGTGTATCATATCTATATTCCAACATAATCTTTTTTTCCTCCCTAAATTACTATTTAACCTTAAGTTGAAATTTACACTGTTATCTCAATTTGATTTTCCTCTATGCCAATTATGCAGCTTTCATAATATCCGTCACCAGTAGTTCTTGGTCCACTAATTACTTTATATCCATCTTTTTTAAGTTCTTTTGTGAGCTTATCAACCTTTTCTTTACTTCCAATACTAAAAGCAATATGAATAAAGCCAGTGCGTGTCAAAGTTTTATCTATATCTTCCATATTGGGTTTATTCATAATTTCTAAACGTGCACCATGCTCAAATGTTAAAAAATAAGATTTAAAGCCAGTATTCTTATTATAGTATCCGTCATTTGACTTTGCACTCAAATAAGAAATAAAGAAATCTTTTGTCTTTTCCAAGTCATTTACATACATTGCAACATGTTCAATTCTCATGACCTTACCTCCTATAAATCCTGTTTTTGTTTAAATTATATAAATCCTTTCTTAAGTTTTAAGGTTGCTCATCTGACAAGCTAATTAGGTCTTCTTCTGTAATCTCTCGCAATACTTTGCAAGGATTACCCACTGCAATTACCCCTGCTGGTATATCTTTATTTACTACACTTCCTGCTCCAATAATGCTACCTTTTCCAATAGTAACTCCACCACATACAGTAGCATTAGCACCAATCCATACATCATCTTCTATTGTAATAGGTTTTGAAGTTCCAATTCCTTCTGCTCTTTGTGTTGGAAATATAGCATGTCCAGAGCATGCTAAACAAACTCCAGGAGCTATAAATGCATTTGCACCAATATGTACTGGAGATGTATCTAATATCACACAATTATAATTAATCACAGTAAGTCCATAAGTATGTATATTGAAGCCATAATCGCAATGAAATGATGGTTCAACAAATGTTAGTGGATTATAAGTTCCAAGTAATTCTTTTAAAATACTGCTTCTTCTTTCTCCTTCAGATGGTCCTGTCTGATTATATTTCCAGCATAATTCTTTCGCCTTTTGTTGTAATTTTGACTGCACACCTGTATGTCTTGAAAAATATCCTTTATTTTGTTTCATAATTTCCGTAAAATCCATTATCTTATTCCTTTCAAATTACTATTTTTAATGCTTAACCTTAAATTAGAATTTATCGACATGATTGCAATAGTTCTTTTAATTCCTTATTCTGTCCATATTTCATGACATAATCATACACAGAATCTCGTTTGACAACCTTCCCCATAAAATCTAAATCTATTTTAGGAATCACCTCTATAAGTTCTCTTTTTGTAATACTATTTATGGCCTTTAACAACTTAGTATCTCTTTGTTTTCTTATTGCATCTTGCTTTGGATACCCAGTTCCAAAGGGCCCATCAAATAACTTATCTAATGTACATTGCAAATTAATTTCACCAGCCCATCCAAAATTTAATCCAAGAGGAAATGAAACTGCATTACCATTATTAATTCTTCCAAATAAGTATGCATCCGATGGATTTTCAACATATCCACATAAAACACCTGGTAAGCTATTACATGCCAGCATCATTCCTTGTCCAGAAGAGCATCCCGTTACCACAAAATCTATCGCCCTACTTTCCAGTAAAATACTTATAAGCATTGCTGTTTCAATATAAGAATATTCAATTTCTTCATCCGGAAAAATTCCAAAATTAGTAACTTCATATTTTTTATCTTTTACAGTTCTTATTACAGAGTTATATAATAAATTGTTCTTATCCTTCTGAGAACTTGCCTGAATAACTGCAACTTTCATAAAATACACACCTTCAAACTACTATTTTATTAAACATCTTCAGAGCCAATTAGTTTATTCAATTACTTCTTTATCTCTTAAAAAATCTACTACTTTTGAATTTAAGTTGTTACCACCATTATATTTGCAGTTACAACCTATAACACAAGAACTAACCAATACTTTCTCTTTTACAAATTGTATGCATAACTTTTACTTCTCAGATAATTATAACATGTTTACCAAGTATTATAATAATTTTTAAATAACATGTATATATTTGTTTATATATTAATATTGAGATTCAGTTTTTAAAGAAACACTTAAAAACACTCCAAAATTCAAACTTGAATAATGCAGTGTTTATAAAAATTATTGGCCTTTTCCACTTTTTCGTTAAATTTAGGAAGATAATGAGTTAATAAGTTTTGTTAACAGCATAAAGCTAGCGTCCCCTTTTCCCAGTTAGACTTATTATATCCATTTTTAATATTGTAATATTATCATACACATTATCATTTTTTAAAGTCTTTTCTTTAATAATAGAAGGTACATTTTCCAAATGATTTAAAATAACTTCCATCCCATACTTCTTTTCTTCAATATTTTCAACAAAAGAAATTTTACCATTGATAACAATTGAGCGATATTCATGCCCGCATTCGCCCATTATGTAACCTCCATCATCTATTATTGTTGCACAAACATTAGGATTATAAGAAATAAAGTCTATCTTTAAACCTTTAAATCCTGTATGCAAAAATAAAACATTTTGACTTTTATCATAACCATAACTTAAACTTACTATGTAAGGCTCATTATCTCGACACATTGATATTACTACATATTTACCTTGTGCTAATATTTCATTTAATTCATTTTCGTCACTTATTTGCCTATCTTGTCTCCTCATGTGATATTTTTCCAATATACTTTACCTCCAAACCTATAATGTTTTTTCAAAACATTTTAAATTTTCCCATATTACATTTTGAAAATGGAATTTTGTTGTACCTACATAAAGGTATCCAAGCTTAGGATATAGAGTTCCAGCTGGAATATTGCCTTCATAAGTATCAAGGCGAATAACTTTATATCCTTGGTCTTTGGCATATTTCTCACTAAATTCCATCATTATTATTGCTTTACCTTTACCACTTTCAGAAGGTCGAATACACAAAGTGTGAATGACCATAATTTCGCTTGGTTTGGCCTTTGTAATCCACGAAATATTTTCATATTCTTTGGGTTGAATACTGTTAAGTACTACACAGCCATATATTCCATTTTCATTTTCTCCAACAAACATTGTATTATTATCAATAGCACCTTTAGCATAATCAACTGTTGGATAAAGTCCTTTTTGCCAATTTGTATAAGACACTGTTTGTTCTTCATGATTCAAAATCTCATTATATATATTTTCTATTTCCAAAATATCATATATTGTAGCCATCCTAATCATCTTTTTTCACCCCCACAAATTTACTACTTATTTTTCAGTTAACTATAACATATTTCATAAATATTATAATAATTTTCAATTATCATGCTTATATTATAGTTTTACAACATATACATAATATGTTTGTAATATGTGTTTATTATATGCAGATATTAAAATGTAATTATTGAAAAATTTACTAAAGACACCCCAAAATTCGAGCATGAATAATGAGGTGTTCTAGTAATTTATTCGTTTTTTCAGTTGTGCCATTAAATAGGAGTTCTTCCCCTATAACCATAATTCTATCAATTTAACCTTTTGTCATAGTAGCTTACAATTCTCCCAACTAATAGTGCTGAGGCAATTGTGCCTTCACGGACACCGTTTAATTTATGAAACATACATGCAGATGCAATAACACTAATAATAATTAATGCAATATCAAAGCATACTTTTGTTTTTCCAAAATCCTTATGTGTCTTTTGGGAAATGGCCTTCACTAAACCTTCGCCAGCAAGCATTACAACATTAGCTTTTACTTCCAGAAAAACACCTAATGCAATCACAAATATACTTACAATACAAACAAGCCATTGTACAAAGTAACTGTTAATTTGAATGCCAGATATAAAATGTAGTGCAAAATCTGTAAAATATCCAAAAAGAACTCCTACAACAAGCTGCAATAATTGAAAAAGCTGATACTCTCGTCGTAAAATTACAATTTGAAAAGCAACAAATACCATTTGCAATACAATAGTGATTTCACCCATGGACCATGGTAGTCCTAAACTTAGTACTAAGGGTATACTTGAAATAGGAGTTGTACCCAATCTGGCTTTTGTTGATAAAGCAGTTCCAACTGCTATAATGAATAGCCCAACTATCAATAGAAGATAACGTTTTATATATTCTTTAGTTATTTCCATATTTCTCATCTTGCTAACACTATTCTTTCCACTCTAAAATTCCCCCCCTAATAAATTATATCACGTTTATATGACAATATATGTTGTATTTTTTTCAAAACATAACACAAAAACATCCCAAAATTCAAATTAATAATGGGATGTTTTATTAAATTATTTTAATGTGGTTAATCTAAAAATGAGATGCCACTTTATAAAACGAAAATCTAAGTTTTTTTATATTCTACTTAATACTAAATTTAATCTCTATTTATGTTCTTGTAACCTTTTAATAACCTAATGTAATGATTTGCTTCCCTTACTACATGGTCACCAAGTAAAGGATAAGCTATGGATCTAATAGTACAATTTATCAATCCTTGTGTTCCCTGTTTTTTAAAATCTCTAATTCCAACAGTAGTATTCAGTGTTCTTTCACTTACCTCAGGCAGCAATCCTATATTCTGTGTTAAATCTCGAGCTTCTTCAGTTAACTGATCAAATTTCTTACCATAATCATTAGCTGTATCAAATAATTTAACTTCTGTTGGATCTAATAAGCCACGTATAAATTTTGCATGTTCTGCCATAATTCTATTCCAAAAACCTTCTTGATAAACAGCCTCTCTAACTAAATCTATTTCCTCATGATTTTGTAATTTAGTTAACATTCTTAAGTAAAACTTAGCTTCCCTTAGTACATGATCTATAAGTAATGGATAGTTTGTAGTAAATGTTTTGCAAGTTAGAACATCATTTAATAATCTGGACTTGAATACAGATATTCTATTAGCTGCGGCCATTGCCTTATGATTTAACATAGATACTGTTCTAACAAGTTGGTCATTGTCATATCTATCCTGTGCCAAGTTTAATTCCATTCTGGTAACATTACTATTAATTTTAATTCCTGAATAAAATTCAGTTTCTCTTTCTGAATGTAAAGTTAAATCTGTTACTATCTCTCCAGAATGTGCTACTTCAGGACTGATGATTCCTTCAGAAAGTCTAATAGTCTCCACAAGTAATTGAGTAAATTCATTTTTTAACATATCTGCCTGACAAGCTAATTTATAGTCCCTAGATGTTAATCCTGCTTCAAGAAAAATAGCATGCTCTTTCGCAATTCTCATAAAGAATAAATTCAATTCTAGGGATTGTCTAACAAATTTCCTATTAGATAACATTATATATACTCCCTTTTATACATACTCATTTCATTTTATTCTAAAGACATATTGTATGTGCAAAAAACTTTTGAGAAACGGATATTATATTAGGTTACTATTTATAACACTCAAACCTAAATTGAAATTTTATCAATATGATTTCAGCAGTTCTTTTAATTCCTTATTCTTTCCATATTTCATAATGTAATCATGCACATAATCTCGTTTGACAACCTTCCTCATAAAATCTAAATCTATTTTAGGAATCACTTCTACAAGTTCTCTTTTTGTAATACTATTTATAATCTTTAACAACTTAGTATCTCTTTATTTTCTTATTGCATCTTGCTTTGAATATCCAATTCCAAAATTAATAACTTCATATTTCTTATCTTTTACAGTTCTCATCACAGAGTTATATAATAAATTATTCTTATTTTTCTGTGAACTTGCCTGAATAATTGCAACTTTTATAAAATACACACCCTCAAACTACTATTTTTTTAACACCTTCAGAGTTAATTAATTTTTTCAGTTGATTATAACATATTTCACAAATATTATAATGATTTTCAAACATCATGTATGTATTATAGTTTTACAATATGTAAATACCTAAGTTTCGTACAAACGAAACTTTAGTAGTTTCCATATTATAGTTTCCAAAAAATAAATAATGGATAATACCAAGCCTTGAAGTATAATTTTCTTTGCAGAGAAAAATTAAGAAAGGCAGGTA
>NZ_JABBNI010000034.1 GCF_012926525.1 Clostridium muellerianum | reverse complement strand
TAAATAAGAATCTGGTGATAATGACGTAAAGGTAACACCCGTTCCCATTCCGAACACGATGGTTAAGCTTTATAGTGCCGATGGTACTGCAGGGGAGGCCCTGTGGAAGAGTAGGTAGTTGCCAGGTTAAGGATCTTTAGCTCAGTTGGTTAGAGCAACCGGCTCATAACCGGTAGGTCCGGGGTTCGAGTCCCTGAAGGTCCACCATATGGGGGTATAGCTCAGTTGGGAGAGCATCTGCCTTGCACGCAGAGGGCCAAGAGTTCGAGTCTCTTTATCTCCACCATAAAATATCTGTAATTTATATTACAGATATTTTTTTTTATAAATTATTATACTTTGTTTATGAATTAAGATACAGTTTTATAAAAAGGAGTTGTATTTTATGAGTTTTTATAGAATAAAACAATTTTATTGGGCTATAAATTCTAAGTTAAATAATAAAGATATGGAATTTTTAAAAAAGAATTTAAGTACACAGGAACTAAATTTATTTTTAAATTTATCAGTACATGAGCAAAAACATTGTATTAATGTGGCTTATGATGTAGAAAGAGTTTGTAAATCTCAAAATATAAATTCTAAGGCTCTTTTAAAGGCTTCATTACTGCATGATATAGGAAAGTGTGTAAAGAAGTTAACAATAATAGATAAATCCATTATTGTGATATTAGATAAGTTATCAAAAGGACGTTTGAAAAGGTTATCTAAGTTTCAAAAGTTATATGTTTATTATAATCATAGTGAAATAAGCTATGAAATATTAAAAAGATATAATTGCGATTATAGAATATTATATTTAGTTAAAAACCATCATAATGATGAAATAAAAGAAGATGTGGAACTGAATATACTTAAAATGTGTGATGATAGAAATTGATGATGAGGATTTTATTTAATGAAAGATAATGGTAATATATAGTTATAAATTCATTTGTTATTTTTAGCTTAACTGAAACTTTTTATTGGAGGTAGAAATGGATTCGAAAGAAAGAAGAAAGTATATAGAGGAACTATTAAAAAAGAATATCAATCCTGAAAAAGGACATGAATTAGCTGAGCGATTAGGAGTAACAAGGCAAATAATAGTAAAGGATATAGCTATATTGAGGGCAGAGGGTAAAAAAATTATAGCTACACCAGAAGGATATATAATATCTAAAGAACAAAAAAGTATAGTAAAAAGGGTTATGGCTTTTTCACATAAAACTGGAGATATAGAAGATGAACTTAAAACTATAATTAAGTTTGGAGGAATAGTAGAAGATGTTATTGTAGAGCATTCACTATATGGAGAGATAAGAGGAATGCTCATGATAAAAACGTTTTATGATATAGAAAATTTTATAAAGAGAATAAATGAGTATAAGGCAGAACCCCTTTTAATTTTAACTGGAGGCGTTCATTTACATACCGTGGTAGCAGAAAATGAGGAAATAATAAAAAATATAATTAAAGAATTAAAAGAAAAAAATTACTTAATATCAGATTAAAAATTTATTAAGAATGGAGATAGTTTATGGAAAAGGTAGCACTCTTAAAATGCGAAGATTATAATGTAAAGCTTATAGAAAAAAAATTAAGAGAGGGTTTTGAGTTATTAGGTGGAAATAGTTTTTTAAGAGAACTTATACCCTATAACAGTAAAGTTTTATTAAAGCCTAATATGTTATCTATAGAACAAGCTGGATCTCCTGTAATTACAAATTTTAATGTTTTTGAAGCTGTAATAAGAATTATAAAAGATTATTCAACGGATATATCCTTTGGAGATTCACCTGGATTTGGAGATTCTAATAAAGCAGCTGAAAGATCAGGATTACTTCAAGTAGGAAAAAAATATAATGTAAAGTTTGAAGATTTTAAAGAGTCTGTACATGTAAAATTAGATAAATCTATATTATGCAAGTCGTGGACTGTAGCTAAAGCTCCTTATGAATCAGATGTACTTATAACATTACCAAAATTAAAAACTCATGCAATGGCATATTATACTGGAGCAATAAAGAATCAGTTTGGCTGTATACCAGGAACATTAAAAGCTACATGGCATACTAGGATGCCCAATGCTAATAATTTCTGCAAAATGCTTTTAGATTTAAATACATTAGTTAATACAAATTTTGCAATACTGGATGGTATTGTTGCTATGGAAGGTAATGGGCCTAAAAGTGGAAAGCCTAAAAAAATAAATACTCTAATTATGGGTAAAAGTTTAACTGCTGTTGATTCAGTTGCAACAAAGATTATAGGTTATGATAACCCATTAGATATACCAGTGTTGAAAGAAGCTTATGATCATAATTGGGGAGAAGTTTTTGTGAAAAATATAGAAATTTTAGGTGAAAAAATTCAGGATATGTTAGTAAAGGATTTTGAGCTTTGCAGGAAGGGAGGAAATTTTTATTTTATAAGTCCTGGAGTAACTAATTTTTTAAGAGATTTAATTGCACCAGATCCTGTTTTGATAGAAGAGAAGTGTATTGCATGTGCTAGATGTTTAAATGTATGCCCTGAAAAACCAAAAGTAATAAAAATCATTGAAAAAGAAGGAAAAAAATATCCTGTATGGAATATGAAACAATGTATAAGATGTTTTTGCTGTCAAGAGTTATGTCCCTGTGGTGCAATAGAAACTAAATATTCAACTCTTGGAAAAATGTTAAAAATGAATAAGAGGTGATAAAAGGTGAAAAGAAAACTAATGCTTATTGCAACTATATTTATAATATTTTTAGGATTTTTTTTTGCAGGAAAAATTATAAATTTTATAGTAAATGTAGAATGGTTTAAGGAGGTAGGATACTTATCTGTATACTTTACTAAAATAGCAGCTGTTTTTAAACTCATGATACCCATGTTCATAATTAGTTTTATTGGTATATGGATATATTATAAAAGTTTAAGACTTAGTATTATCAAGTTTAAAAAGGTAGTAGAGGTAAATACAAAAAGAAGTAGTGTTGAAAGAAAAATATTTTTTACATTTAACACAATAATATCTTTTATAATGTCATATATTTTTTCTGCTAACTATTGGTACAGAATATTGCAATTTACCAATTCAGTAAAGTTTAACACGAAGGATCCTATTTTTAATTTGGATGTATCTTTTTATGTATTTAAACTTCCTTTAATTCAATCTATTTATGCAGAGTTAGTAACCTTATTAATGTTTTTAGTGTTTATTACTTTTATAACTTATTTTGTATTGAGTGCTAAAGACAGAATGTACTCAGCAAGAAACTTTAAAAAGAAACTTAATAATGTAAGTTTTTTTAATAATGGACTTACTAGATTTGCAGGAAAGCAGCTAGCTGTTGTTTCTTCTCTTATAATGATATGTGTTTCTTTAGGATACATATTAAAAAGTGTTAATCTAGTCTACAGCACTAGAGGTGTTGCGTTTGGTGCTAGTTATACAGATACTCATGTAACATTATTATTTTATAAGATTATTATAATAGTAGCACTTATTGCAGCTATAATTATGTTTTGGAGTATAATTACATCAAAGATAAAACCTATAATTATATCTGTTATTTCAATTGTTAGTTTAGTTATAATTGAAGGATTTGTGTCTACTGGAGTACAAAACTTTATTGTTAAATCAAATGAAAAAACATTAGAGCAGCCTTATATAAAGTATGATATAGATTATACAAGAAAAGCTTTCAATATTGCTGATATTGATGCAAAACCTTTTGAAGTAAAGGAAAATTTAACTGAGAAGAATATACAGGAGAATAAAGAGACTATAGATAATATAAGGATAAATTCAGTTAAACCTGCATTAGAATTTTATAATCAAGTTCAAAACATAAGGTATTATTATGGATTTAATGATATAAATGTAGATAGATATAAAATAAATGGAAAAACTAATCAGGTATTTATAGCAGCAAGAGAGGTAAATAGCCAATCATTAGATCCTAATACATGGCAGAATCGACATTTAGTTTATACTCATGGTTATGGAGTCGTAATGAGTAAAGTTAATACAGTAACATCAGAAGGACAACCTGATTTTGTAATAAAAAACATACCACCTGAAAATAGTACAGATATAAAACTTGAAAATTCAAGAATATATTTTGGAGAAAAAACAAACAAATATGCTATAGTAAACACAAAAATAAGTGAATTTGATTATCCGAAAGGTGGAACTAATCAAACAAATAATTATAATGGTGCAGCAGGCATAAAGATGAATTTAATAAACAAGCTGATTTTTGCGGCTAATGAAAAGGATTTAAACTTTATTTTATCTAGAGATATAACAAATGAAAGTAAAATTCTCATTAATAGAAATATATCTGATAGGGCAAAAAAAATAGCACCATTTTTAAAGTATGATAAAGATCCTTATATTATTATTAGTGGTGGAAAACTTTATTGGATTTTAGATGCTTTTACTACATCAGATAGATATCCTTTTTCACAACCTCAAGATAGTTTAAATTATATAAGAAATTCTGTGAAAGTAGTAATAGATGCATCAGATGGAACTACAAATTTTTATATAGTGGACAAGAATGATCCTATTGTTTTAAGTTATTCTAAAATATTTCCTGGGCTATTCAAGGATGTAGGAACCTTATCCGATGATATAAAACAACATTTTAGGTATCCTGAGGATTTATTTAAGATTCAATGTAGTGTTTTAGGAAAATATCATATGACTGATCCGGGAGTTTTTTATAATGGTGAAGATTTATGGGAGGTATCTAAAAACCAAAAACAAGTTGATGGAGAAAAGGATGCTATGGAATCACCTTATGTAGTAATGAAACTTCCAAATGAAAAAAATGAAGAGATGATACTTTTACAATATTTTAATATGAGAAATAAAGATAATATGGTAGCTTTATTTGGAGCCAGAATGGACAAAGATAACTACGGGAAAATGGTGTTATATAAATTCCCGCCTCAAAAAACTATATACAGTCCATACCTTTTTAAACAGAAATTAAATCAAGATACTACAATATCACAAGAACTGGCTTTATGGAACAAGGATGGATCTAAAGTACAATTTGGGGATACTATGATAGTTCCAATAAATAATTCATTATTATATATAGAACCTATGTATTTGAGAGCCAGCGGAAAAAACAGTATACCAGAAATGAAAAGAGTTATAGTTTCTTATGGTGATAAAATAATTATATCAGAAAATATAGAAGCCGCTCTTAAACAAGTGTTTAATTATAATGATGATAGTAAAAAAGAAGAATTAAATAATAATGCAACTATTTCAGGTAATAATAAGAATATACAAAATATGCAGTTAGTAAAAGAATTATATACTAAAGCTATGGAATCACAGAAAAATGGTGATTGGGCTAAGTATGGTGAATATATAAAAAAACTTGGAGAGACAATAGATCAAATGAATAAATAGTAAAAAAACAAGAAGAAAATGAAATAATTTAATTTCTTCTTGTTTTTTTATAGAAATTTTTCATAGTATATTTGGAAAGTAGAAATTTAATAAGTAACTTAAAAATATATATTAAGTGTAGATTACAAATTATAGAATGATGGGTGTGAAATTTACAAATACAGGTTTAAATTATAGTATATGTGCAAATAATAGGAATACAGTATTAAATTGGAGGAATAAGCATTGAGAAAGACTATAATTTTTAGTTTCATACTTACTTGTATTTTTATATTTGCACCAGCATTTATGGTACAGTTTGATGATAACACACAAAACAAAGCAAATACGGAAGTTTTAAATAAAAATAATGATAAAACAAATTTAGATAAAAAAACTGTTAATGATGTAGCTATATTTTCTTCAAATACATGTTTTAAAAAAACGTATTATATAGCAGCAGATAAGGTAAATGTATACGAAGATAATTCGGGAAAGGGAAAAGTGCTTTTTCAATTATTTAAGGATGATGTTGTAGTAGCTTATAAAAATGTAAATGGTTATATTTTCTGTGAAGAAAATAATTATGGAAAGATGGGATGGATAAAAAATGATAAGGATAATTTAAAAGGTATAGTGTACAGAAAAACATATTATACATTAGATGTTGATTTGGTTAAGCAGAATATAAATATTATAAAGAATGAAAATGTAATAAAAACCATACCGTGTTCTACAGGAATTATGGGTAATCAGGATACGGAAACGCCGCTAGGAATATTTTATATACAAACCAAAGGAGAATATTTTTATAGTAATAAATATAAAGAAGGGGCAAGATATTATATTAAATTTTTTTCAAATTATCTAATACATTCTATACCAGTAGATAAAAAAGGTAATATAATAGAAGATGAGAGAAAAAAAATAGGTTTTCCATCTTCTCATGGGTGTATAAGAATATCTGTAAGTGATGCTGAGTGGATATATAAAAACATTCCTGAGAATTCAGCAGTAATTATACATTATTAAAATTACTGTAGATCTTTGAAAGGAAGGTTAGTTATGGATTATGATGTATTAGTATTAGGAGCAGGCATAATAGGTTGTGCAGCTGCCTATGAGCTTTCAAAATATAATTTAAATATAGCTGTTATTGAGCAGGATTATGATATAGCAGATGACGTAGCACTTATTAATTGTGCTATTGTATATGATGGATGTGAATGTGAAGACAGTTTAATATCACGATTAGAGGTTATGGGAAATAGCATTATAGAAAAGGTTGCAGATAAATTTAATGTTAATTATAAGAAGTGCGGGCATTTAATTATTGCAGAAGATGAAAAAAGTAAAGAAAAACTTGAAAATATGTACAACATATCAATGAGTAGAGGAATAAAAGGAATACATTTATTAGATAGAGATGAGGTATATAAAGTTGAACCTAATTTAAATATAAATGTAAAGAAGGCTCTTTATTCAGAAAATACAGGAATCATTTGTCCTTATGACCTTGCAATAGCGTATGGGGAAATTGCATTTGATAATGGAGTAAATTTCAAGTTACAAGAAAAAGTGCTGGACATACAGAAGATGTCAAAAGGGTTTAGGGTAATTACAAATAAAAATAAATTTACATGCAATACAGTGTTAAATACTACCCCGGGGGAAAACTACAGCATAGATAGTTTTAATAAGGTAAATAAAAGTATAAGTAATTTGAGGTATTTCTTATTGGAAAAGGAGTTTAGCGGTAATTTTCAAAATATAATATCTACTTTAAATGAAAGTGAAGATAAAATGTACGCAATTCCTTCAATTGAAGGTGTTTCTATAATAGCAATGAAGACAAATGAAAATATAACTTGTGAGGAAAGTATAAAAAAAATTGGCAACTTTATAGGTAACATAGATGAGGAATGTATAAATACTGTTTATGAATCATCATTTTACAATGATAGTTTAATGATAGATGACAGTCTTATTGACAATGGATATATTAAAATTACAGGAAAGAATTACAATCAGGTTACAACAACACCTGCTATTGGGAAAATTGTTTGTGACAGTATAGTAAGCAATTTAAATTGTGTTCTAAAGAAGGACTTTGTAGATAAGAGAAGAGAGTTTTATAGATTTAGATCTTTATCTAATGATGAAAGAAACAAAATTATAAAACTAAATCCTAAGTATGGTAAGATAATATGTAATTGCCAGAAGATAAGTGAAGGTGAAATAATAGATTCAATTAGGAGGCCTTTAGGAGCACGTACAATAGAAGGAATAAAGAGAAGGACAGGAGTAGCATTTGGAAGCTGTATGGGATCTCAATGTTTAAGTAAAATATCATCAATATTGGCTAGGGAAACTGACAAAAAAATTACTGATATAGTTCAAGATTCTAAAAACTCAAAGATTATGCTAAGCAGAATTAAAGAGTTTGATGATATATAATAATTTGATGATATATAATAATTTGGAGGAATCTTAAGTTGATAAGAGAAATTATTTGTGATAAATGTAATAAAAAGTGTATATTAGGCATAGATAAGTATGATGAATCAATACAAGTTTCAGGTAATTTATGTAATATAGGTATAGAATATGCATGTTTTAAAATTAATAGTAATAAGGATATTCTTACTACTTTAGTTAGAATAAAAGGAGCAGATACTAATGTTGTTCCAGTGAAAAGTAATAAACCATTAGATAAAAAATTTTGGATAGAATGTTCTAAGGCATTAAGTAGGCTTTATGTAGGTGCCCCAATAAAGGCAGGAGATATAATTTGTAAAAACATTTTAAATACTGGTGTAGATATAGTATGTACTAAAAGCATGATTAGATTAAATAAATAAAAATAATATAAAAAAAGGTGTTGACATGTTTGAATTATGTTGATATAATAATACATGTCAACAGACAAGGAAAGATGGTCGAGTTGGTTTAAGGCACCGGTCTTGAAAACCGGCGTACGGGTAACCGTACCTAGGGTTCGAATCCCTATCTTTCCGCCATTTTTTAATATTTATAAATGTAGGGCATGGAGAAATACTCAAGTGGCCGAAGAGGCGCCCCTGCTAAGGGCGTAGGTCGGGTAACCGGCGCGAGGGTTCAAATCCCTCTTTCTCCGCCATGAAGCACCTAAATATAGGTGCTTTTGATTTATCTATTAAGTGTCTTATAGATTTAATAATATAAATTGATTTTTTTTCATATTTATGTTAATATGATTATGTTAATATGCGTTAGTAGCTCAGTTGGATAGAGTAGCTGGCTACGAACCAGTTGGCCGGGGGTTCGAATCCTCTCTGACGCACCATAAGAAATCTGCAAAACGATTAGTTTTGCAGATTTTTATTTGTTAACGAATATGGCAGTTAATATGTGTATGTTGACATTGTTTGTTATAAATCATAAAATTAATATAAAAGTTAAAAAAATTTGAACTTTTTATTAATTTAAATTAAATTTAAACTTAATAAATTTTTTGTTAGATTTAGGAGATAACTATGAAGAAATTTATTGAAACAGCTAACATAAAAAAATGGAATTCTAAATTTATTGATGAAAGAACTAAGTACTTATCAATATTTGAAAGCATGCCTAATCCAGTTATTATTTTAGATGATAAAAATAGAATAAATAATATAAATGATGCAGCAATTCAATTATTTAAAAATAATAGTTTTAATATATACCCAGAAAGTGTGAATGAAAAAGAAAAGTTTTCATGGATAGAAAATGAATTAAAATATTTTTCTTCAGGAAAATATTCAGAAATTAGCTTTATAAAGGAGCATAAATCATATAATGATAATTTATATTTTAAGGTAAAGCTAAAAAAAATAAAGGTAAACGATAATTTTATAGGTACTACAGTAATATTAGATGATATTACTCATTTAAAAAAGGTATCAGAGGAACTTGAGAATAGTGAAAAAAACTTAAGAGAAATAACAGATAGTATGACAGACATAATATGTAAAATTAATATTGATGGGAAAATACAATACATAAGTCCTTCTGTTAAACAAGCACTAGGATATAATCCAAATGAATTAATAGGAAAGCATATATTTAGCAATATTCATTCTGAAGATTTAGATAACGCTATGAGTTGTTTTAATAGGGGTTTTATAAATAAAAGTATTACAAATCACGAATTAAGATATAGAAAGCAGGATGGACATTATACTTGGCTTGAATTTATGTATAATTCATTATATGGTGAGGATGGCAATGTTGATGGAGTAATAATTATAGCAAGAGCTATTACAAAAATAAAAAAGCTAGAAGAGGAATTGCAAAAATTTAAATTAGCAGTAGAATCTGCAAATTTAGCTAAAAGTGAATTTTTAGCTAATATGAGCAACGAAATAAGAAAACCTTTAAATTCTATAATAGATATGACTGATATAATGTTATTTGATACTAACTTAGATGAAGAACAAAATGAATACATGAATATTATAAAAAGTTCGTCAGAATCACTTTTGAAAATAGTAAATAATATATTAGGATTTTCAAAAATGGAATCTGGAAAAGTTAGTCTTGAAGAAGTTGAATTTAACATAAAGGATATATTGTATGAAACTTTAGATGCACTGTCTATACGTGCTCACGAAAAAAATTGGAATTTATGATATATATACATCCTGATGTAGATGAAAACTTAATAGGTGATTATTATAAGCTTAAGCAAATAATTATAAACATTGTAGGAAATGCAATAAAGTTTACTGAAAAGGGAGAAGTAGTAGTATACGTAGAAAAAATAAAAGACGAATTAGATAAAATTACTTTAAAAGTATCTGTCATTGATACAGGTATTGGCATGACGGAGAATGTTATAAACAGGTTAAATAAATATTTTAATGAAATAAACAGTTATAAAATAAGAAATTATGAGGGAAATGGATTAGGACTTGCTATATCGAAAAAATTATTAGAACTAATGGATGGTGACATATGGTTTGAAAGTAAGTATAAAAAGGGAACTAGTTTCTTTTTTACTTTAGATTTTAAATTGCAACAATATAAGCAAGAAATAATTAATTATAATTATTTAAAAAATTTAAATGTACTTTTAATTGATGATAATAAAACTAATAGAAAAATAGTTTATAATATACTTGATAATTTACAAGTAGGAGTGAGATTTGTATCTAATGCAGAAGAAGGGCTTATTGTTGTTAGAGAATATGCAAAACTTAATAAGTATTTTGATGTTATTATGATAGATGAGTCTATGCCAGGAATAAATGGATTTGTATTAGCAAACAGATTAAAAAATGAAATAAATATTACTAGCCCAATAATTATGATGCTTTCAGGTATGGAATTAAACAAAAGCAAAAATAAGTGCAAAGAGTTAGGAATAAATAATTATTTGGTTAAGCCTATAAAACAATCAGAACTGTGCACTATAATTAAAACTGCATTAAATATAGAAGATAGAAACAATTATGTAAACAATGATTCAAATAGTAAGTTTTTTGATGAAATAAAGGAAGAGATAAATAAGGATTATGAACATGAAGTAAATGTACTTATAGCAGAAAAAGATATAGTCAGTCAGAAGTTTATTAGTACATTAATAAAAAAAAGAAAATGGAATGTTTTTTATGCATCTAATCAAAGTGAAATTAATAATGTATTAAAGACTGAAAAGATTGATGTTATGATTATTAATATTGAAAAACATGAAGTTGGCGCAATAAAAAGTATTGAAGGGATTAGAAAGAAAGAAGAAGATGGAATATTAAAATCTCATTTACCTATAATAATTCTGGATAGTAATACATCAGAGAATACGAAGAAAAAACTTTTGGAATTAGGTGCTGATGATTATATATTAAAACCAGTAGTTGCAACTGAGATATATTCAAAGGTAGAACAAATTATAAAAAATAATAAAGTTAATTATCAAGAACAATTGATTTTAGACTTAGATAAAGTTGCTGATATTACAGGTAGAGACGAGAAAATTTTTAAAGATTTAATTAAAATATTTTTACAATCTTATCCTGATCAAATAGGGGATATAAAGGAAGCTATAACCAAAGGTGATGCTGTTGAACTAGAAATAAAATCTAATAATTTGAAACAAGTAGCAGGAAGTTTAGGTGCTAAATCATTATTAAATCTAGCTGATGAGCTTGAAAGTATGAGTAGAAATAATGATATGGATACTGCGGCAAGAACTTTTGAAAAAGTTCAGTTAGAGACTATAAGATTGAAGAGTGTATTAGATAAAATTGAAAAAATAGGAAAGAATTAAAATTTCTTTCCTATTTTTTCTCCCATAAGTATTTGTGTTTCATATCCATTATTAGTTTGTTCTATTAAATCTTGGTCAATTACTATACTGTTTCTTTTAAAAAATAATATTGTTGTAGAACCACCAAATTTAAAAAAACCTTTTTCACTACCTTTTTTTATATTTTTATCTGGAGTATATGTTTGGAGTATTGATCCAACACAAGTAGCACCAACTTCTACATGTAAAAGTTCACCGAAGTGCTTTGAGTGGAAAATGCACCATTCCCTTTTGTTTCTAAAAAAAAGATCTGGTATTTTTTTTAGAGCTATAGGGTTTACAGAATAATAATCTCCTTTAATCTTAGTGGTTGTAGAACAAATACCATCATCAACAAAATGAAATCTATGATAATCTGTTGGACATAGTCTTAAAATTATGCAACTGCCTCCTTCAAAAGTACTGGCAACTTCATTATTATTTATAAGATCAGATAAACTATAGGAATATCCCTTTATGTTGAAAACATTATTTAAGTTAATGTTTTTATAAGCTAAAAGCTTACCATCACCAGGAGATACTACGGAATTAATATCTGTATTTATTGGCCTTGATGCTGGTATCAGTTTTCTTGTAAAGAAATCGTTGAAGCATTCAAAATCATTTATTTTTTTCTCACAGCAAGATAAGTCTATATTAAAATCTTTAACAAATGAACTAATTTTTTTCTTACTAGATTTTTTATCACAAAAGTGACCATATAATTTAGAAAAAATTTTTTTCTTAATTAATAATTCTAAAAACCTCATTCCTATGGGAGATGAATAAATCCAATTTAAATAAGTGTCTCCAGCTACCTGTTCAATTTCATATTTTTTTGATTTTCTGTTATAATATTTAATCATAGAGCTAAACTCCTTTTGCTTTTAAAAAATTACTAACTTAAATTATCATTTATTATTTACAAAATGTCAAATTTTAAATAGATTTTTCAAGGTATATTGATTTAGTTAAGAGAAAGTTTTAAGTTAAATTTTGTTTATTAAGAAAATTGACTTTTGTGTTATATTGTAATAAAATAGTGGGGTAGGATATTACATGCGCTCGTAGCTCAGTAGGATAGAGCAGCGGTTTCCTAAACCGCGTGCCGGGGGTTCGATTCCTCTCGGGCGCACCAAAAGTTTGCAAACTAAAAAGTTTGCAAACTTTTATTTTTATATAAGTATTATATAATTAGCATTTTTTCTAAGGGTTAAATAACACTTTACCATAAGCTACATGATATATTGCATACGTAATTAAAACAATAAATTTATAGTATTTTTATAATTTATTTGATATTTTGGATAAATAAAAAGCGTAGTATTATAGAGGTATATTTCTATGAAGGATTTTATGAAAGAAGCTATAAAAGAAGCTAAAAAATCACTTATTTTAGGAGAGATACCTGTAGGGGCTGTTATAGTTAAAGATAATATTATAATAGCTAAAGCTCATAATTTGAGAGAAACCTTACAGGATCCACTAGCTCATGCAGAAATACTTGCAATAAAAGAGGCTTCGCAGTATAGTAATAATTGGAGGCTAAAGGATTGCAGTATGTATGTTACTTTAGAGCCCTGTCCAATGTGTGCAGGAGCTATACTTCAGTCAAGAATAAGTAAGTTATATATAGGAACATTTGATCCGACTACAGGGGCTTGTGGTTCCGTAATAAATGTGCTCCAAAATAATAGTTTAAATAGATGGACTAATATTAATTGGAATTATAATAAACAATGCAGTAGTATATTAGAAGAATTCTTTAAAAAAAGAAGATAAATATATGGAGGGATGTCCGAGTGGTCAAAGGTGATTGACTCGAAATCAATTGTACGGTTAATACCGTACCGGGGGTTCGAATCCCCCTCTCTCCGCCATAAAGTAATAAATTTTTAGTTTTGTAATAAATTTTGATAAAATTCAAAATATAGGATGAATAAGTTTTAATAAAAGTATTGAATTATATAAAAATTCATAGTATAATAATGTTTGTTCTCATAATGTATTAGATGTGATAACATTACAATTTAATAGTTTTCATGAGTAAATCAATTTATGGAGAGATGTCCGAGTGGTTTAAGGAGCACGCCTGGAAAGCGTGTGTAGGGGAAACTCTACCGGGGGTTCGAATCCCCCTTTCTCCGCCATTTAATCTTTGTCGTGCTAGATGGGGAGATAGCGGTGCCCTGTAACCTGCAATCCGCTACAGCAGGATTGAATTCCTCGCTTAGGCTATAAAATGTGGGGTCTGGCCCATAAAAGTGGCGTTGAGAATTGGGTCCCACGCAACGGAAACTCATGAACCCCGTCAGGTCCGGAAGGAAGCAGCGGTAAGTGATCATTTCCGTGTGCCGTGGAAAAACCTGGTTTGAGTTAACTGTATGGGTAACGCTCATATTTTATCAGACGAAGCGAGGTGCACGACTTTAATAATGACTTGAATAAGAGATACCATAATGGGTATCTTTTTTTATTATATTAATTATTAATTAGTTAAAAAGTTAAGAGAAGGTGATTTAAGTGGCTTACACTGCACTGTATAGAGAATGGAGACCTAGAACTTTTGAAGAAGTTGTAGGACAGAAACATATAACTGTTACATTAAAAAACCAAATAAGAAATAATAGAATAGCCCATGCATATCTTTTTTCAGGCACAAGAGGTACAGGAAAAACGTCTACAGCTAAAATTTTAGCAAAGGCAGTAAATTGTACAGATTTAAAAGATGGAGAACCTTGTAATGAATGCGATATGTGTAAAAAGATAAATTCTGGACTTTCTATTGATGTTATAGAAATGGATGCGGCATCTAAAAGGCGTTTAGAGGACATAAAAGATGTTATAGAAAATGTAAAATATCCACCTCAAGAAGGTAAATACAAAGTATATATAATGGATGAGGTCCATATGCTTACACCTGAAGCAGTAAATGCTTTTTTAAAAACTTTAGAAGAGCCGCCTTCAAATGTTATATTTATACTTGCTACAACAGATCCACAAAAGCTTCCTGTTACTATACTTTCTAGGTGTCAAAAGTTTGACTTTAGAAGAATAAAAAGTTCAGATATATTTAACAGAATGAGAGACATAGTTAAAGAACAGGGCATTTTTGCTGATGATAAAAGTTTAAACTTAATAGCTAGAATGAGTGATGGAGCTATGAGAGATGCTTTAAGTATATTAGATCAAGCAATATCTATGGGTGGAGGAAAAGTAGATTATCAATCAGTTGTAAATATGCTTGGACTAGTTACCAATGAGAACATGATAAGGCTTGCAGATAGTATAATAGAGAAGAATATAGAATCATCTATGAAAGTAATTGATGATATAGTTTTAAGTGGTAAAGATATTTATAATTTTATTAGAGACATGATAACACATTTAAGAAATCTTTTAATGGTGAAGGTATCCAAAGAACCTGAAGAAATGTTGGATATGTCTGAAGAAAATATAGAGCTTTTAAAAGAGCAGTCTAAAAAAGTAAAATCAGAAGAAATTATGAGAAATATAAGAATACTTCAAGATGCTGAAGATCAGTCAAAATGGACCAAACAAAGTAGAATATATTTAGAACTTGCGGTTATAAAAATGTGCAAGATAGAGTATGACACTTCAAAGGAAGTTATACTTGCAAGACTAAATAGACTTGAAGAAGCATTAAGAGAAGGTGAAATAAAAGTTTCTTATGAAAAGGTTACTCCTAAAACGACAAAAGGTGAAGTAAAGCAAAATATAAATAAAAAAGTCAGTGTAAACAAAACGGATAATGGTAAAGAAGTAATGCAGCATCTAGAACAAAATATCTATTCAAAACTTACCTTGGATATAGTAAAAAGAAATTGGAAAGATATATTGGAAGCTTTTAAAAGTAAACGACATATGGTTTTATTTGCAGCTTTAACTACAGGAGAAATTGATAGTTGTGATAAGGGAATAATAACTATAAAATATGAGAAGGATTATTCCTTTAATAAGAAAAGGTTAGAAAAAGATGAGAATAGAAAAATTGTAGATGCTGTATTTTCTGAAATATTGAAGGAAAAAGTAAAAGTACAGTATCATATAGATTATGAAAATGTTGAAGGCATAATTGAATCTCCAGAACAAGTACTTAAAGATACTTTTGGAGAAGATATAGTACAAATAATTGATGAATAAGTAAAAAAATATGATATAATTGAGAATAGGTAAAGCAAATTAAGGAGGAATTGATTATGGCAAAAGGTGGATTTCCTAACTTTGGTGGAGGAAATATGAACAACTTAATGAAACAGGCACAGAAGCTTCAAAAGCAAATGGCAGATATGCAAGGTGATCTTGAAAATAAGGAATTTGAAGCAACCGTTGGCGGTGGAGCAGTAATTGCTGTAGCAAATGGTAAAAAACAAATAACTGATATAAAAATAAAACCTGAAGTTGTAGATCCTGATGATGTAGAAATGCTTCAAGATTTAGTTTTAGCTGCATGTAATGAGGCATTAAAAAAAGCAGAAGAAGAATCTGCTTCAGAGATGAAAAAGTTAACAGGTGGATTGAACATGCCGGGAATGTTCTAAAAATATGAAAACCCCATCTTTATAAGGTGGGGTTTTAAATTGGGGTGAAGAAAGTGGATTTTTATCCAGTTGTAATAGAAAAACTTATAGAAGAGTTTGCAAAACTGCCAGGCATAGGATATAAGACAGCTCAAAGGCTTACGATTCATGTTTTGAATTTGCCAGCAGAGGAAGTTAGAGAATTTGCAGAAGCTTTAGTTAAAGCTAGAGGAACAATAAAGTATTGTTCTACCTGCGGTAATTTTACAGATAAAGATCCTTGTGCTATATGCTCTAATCCAAATAGAGATAAGAGTATTATATGTGTTGTGGAGCAGCCCAAAGATATTATGGCAATAGAAAAGGTTAAGGATTTTAATGGAGTATATCATGTGCTTCATGGCAACATATCTCCTATGGCGGGAAGAGGTCCTGAAGATATAAAGTTAAAAGAACTTATTAGAAGAATAAATGGAGAAGTAAAAGAAGTAATAGTAGCTACAAATCCTAATATTGAAGGAGAAGCTACTGCTATGTATATATCAAAAATATTAAAGCCACTAGATGTTAAGGTAACTAGAATAGCTCATGGTATTCCTATAGGAGGAGACCTTGAATATGCGGATGAAGTTACTTTATCTAAGGCTATAGAAGGCAGAACAGAGATATAGTGAATATTAAACCTATTTTATGTCAAGTATTATGAATACTACATAGAATAGGAGGTTATTATGAATAAAAAAGAAATACTTAGGTATATAACAGGAAATGCTATATATAATAAAGAGCAAAAACGATTGTTAAATGAAATAGATAAGGCAAGAGAAGATTTAAAAAATGCAAGACTGTATTTTGAAATGGTTAATGATCCTGTACTTGTAGATTATGCTATATATATGGAAGAAGCAGCAAAAGCAAAATATACCTATTTGTTAAATGAAGCTAAAAAAAGTAATTTAAAAGTTGTTTCAAGAGATTTATTTGAAGAAGTAAAGGCAGGTTGATTACAATAATAAAAAGTAAAGACTTTTAAGTTTTTACTTTTCTTTTTTTATTAATACTTCTATAATAGTAGAATATAAATTTAATATTAGTAATATCATTATTAATATAGGAGGGGGAGTATATGGAGTTTCAATATATAGGATATTTCTTAGTTTCTATTTTGTGTTTGTACATATTAGTTAAAATATTTTCTTGGCCTTTAAAAATATTAATTAAATTAGTGGTTAATGCATTACTTGGAGCAGTATTACTTATAATAGTTAATATCATAGGAAGTTATTTTAATTTTTATATAGGAATAAATGCTGTAACAGCACTTATTGCAGGATTTTTTGGAATACCAGGGGTTATATTTCTTGTTATTTTCAAATTATTTTTATAGAAACATAAAGCAGCTAAATTATTAGAGATCTATTAATTTAGTTGCTATTTTTATAAATACATTTATAAATATGAATACAATAAAATATATTAATCCACAAAAAACTAATAAAAACATTATATTTGTGGATAAGTTTTAAGAACATGTGTATAAATTTTAAGTTTTGGAGATGGTAAATTGATTATTAATAAAAATATTATAAGGTCAGAATTTATAAGAAGACCTAATAGATTTCAAGCTTATGTAAAGATAAATGGAGTAGAAACTATGGTTCATGTTCCTAATACAGGAAGGTGTAGAGAAATTTTAATACCGGGGTGTACTGTAATACTTAGAGAAGAAACTAATCCTAATAGAAAGACAAAGTTTGATTTGATTGCAGCCTATAAGGAAGGTACACTAATAAACATAGATTCACAAATACCTAATAAGGTAGTAGAAGAAGCTTTGAATAACAAAAAAATAAAACTACTTAATAAATACAATAAAGTGCAGAGAGAAAAAACTTTTGGAAACAGCAGGTTTGATTTTAAAATTGAAGATGAATTACAAAATGAATGTTATGTTGAAGTTAAAGGAGTAACCTTAGAGGAAAATGGAAAAACTATGTTTCCAGATGCACCTACAGAGAGAGGAAAAAAACATTTGTTAGAGCTTGTTGAAGTAAAAAAGTCTAATAAGGAAGCGGCAGTAATATTTTTAATTCAAATGGAAAATGTTAAATATTTTACACCGTATGATGAAATGGATATGGATTTTGCAAATGCTTTAAGGTTTGCACATAAAAAAGGGGTTCATGTAATGGCTTATAACTGTAAAGTTGGTGAAAATTTTATAACTTTAGATCAATCAATACCAGTTGTACTGTAATTTTAATATTGTGATTGAATAGGATGCTATATAAATTTATAATATAATTATAAATAAAAACATAAGTTAGTTTTAAGCAAAGGAGGTGAAGCTGCTCTTATAGGAGTGGTGTTTGCATGAAGTTTAAATATTGTCCAATTTGCGGAACAAAGCTTGAAGAAAAATATAGCTGGGATGAAGGAAAAGTTCCATTTTGTCCAGTAGATAATATTATGTATTTTGATACACCCAAACCTTGTATTATAGTAGCTATATTAAAAGGTGATAAAATATTATTATTAAAACAAAGCTATATATTTAAAGATTCTAAAGTGCTGTTATCTGGATATGTTAATAATGGTGAAACTGTAGAAGAAACAGTTCATAGAGAGGTTTTGGAAGAAGCGGGATTAAAAATAAAAAACTTAAAATATTTAGGAAGTGAATGTTTAGAATCAAAGGAAATAATAATGCTTACCTTTATGGCAGAGTATGAGAGTGGAGAAATAAATAAATCTCCTGAAGTAGAATGGGTAGATTGGAGCAATATTGAAGATGCATTGTGTGAAATGAATGAAGATAAAATAGGTAAAAAAATAGTAAAAAAGGTACTAAAAGAAATAGGGTATAATGGAGAAAAGGCATATAGATGTGAAAGTGATAATAGCAATGCATAAAAGTTTAAAATAATATAACTTTTATACATGATAATAAGAGGTATAATTAATTTAAAAAAGTAAAAGGGGGGATTTGGTATGGGAAAGTACGTGCCTGAAATTAAGGGTATACTAAGAAGACATATGATTCATTTACCTGATGTTATTAGAGAAGCGAGTGGTATAAGGATATTTGGAAAAAGGCTAAAATCTTTCATATTTAGTACAGATGTTGCAGTTATAAAAAATACTAATGCAGATGCAGTTATTGCAGTATATCCATTTACACCTCAACCATTAATAACAGAAGCAATTGTTATGTCAGCTGATATTCCAGTTTTTTGTGGAGTAGGTGGAGGAATTACTACAGGTAAAAGAATTGTAAACTTAGCTTTAGATGCTGAATTTAAAGGAGCTATGGGAGTTGTAGTAAACAGTCCTACACCTAATGAGGTAATAACTCAAATGAGAGATACTATTGATATACCAATAATAGTTTCAATAGTATCCGAGCACGAGAATATTGCAGGAAGAATAGAGGCAGGAGCTACTATTTTAAATATATCAGGAGCTAAGCGAACTGCTCATATTGTAAGGAAAATAAGAGAGAGGTATCCTAATTTCCCAATAATAGCAACAGGCGGACCAACAGAAGAAAGTATAAGGCAAACTATTGAAGCTGGGGCTAATGCAATTACATTTACGCCTCCTACTGCTGCTGATATATTAAGTGAAATAATGATTGGGTATAGGGAGAAATATGCAAAAGAACAAACAAATGAATAATCAATATTTTGCATAGCCAGTTAAGCTAGTTATATAGTAGTTTGTTTCTAAAATTTGACATTCATATAAATAGAGTATATAATTTCATAAGGAAAATTATATAGTGTATAAGTGTTATTCATAAGAAGTGAATGTATGGAGTTTTATTATGAAAGGTGTATTATATTATTTTAGTGGTACAGGCAATACTAAATGGGCAGCGGACATATTTAAAAAATATTTTAATAATAACAAAGTAGATTTACATCTACTAAACATTGAAAAGATTGAAGAAGTTAAGATTAAAGAATTTGATTTTTTAATAATAGGTTCTTCTGTTTATGCAGATATAGAACCCAAAATAGTAGATGACTTTTTAAAAAAGTTCCCTAAGAGTACAAAAAAATTAAAGACAATTGTATATGTTACTCAAGGGGGAAAATCATCATCAGCAGCATCTATAATTGCTGAAAAATTAAAAGTTAAAGGATATAATGTTTTAATTGAAGAATCTATAAAAATGCCTAATAATTATTATTTTTTGTTGAATAAAGAGCCCAATGTTAATGAATACGAAAAAATTTTAACTGATGCAGAAGATAGGGTAAAAAAAACAGTTCAAAACTTTATAGAAAATAATAAGCTAAAAAGACAAAATTCTTTCATAAGAATAAAGTTAGGAAAATTATGCGGCAATTCTTTTAGAAGAGTAATTCCTAGAATTTCAAAAAATATTACTGTTACATCAGAATGTACAAAGTGTGGGCTTTGTCTTACAAATTGCCCTAAAAGCAATATAACTTTTGAGGATGGAAAACCGGTTTTTCACAGCAAATGTATGTTATGCTTAAGATGTATTTATATATGTCCTGTGAATGTTGTAAGATACAAAGGAAAAAAAATAGAGCAAATACAAAAAGAAAGAGTCAAGGGGGTAATTAAATGTCAGTAATAGATAATAACTGTAAAGTATGCCCTGAGTTTGGTAAAGGTTGTGAAGGAAAAGCACAAGATTGCATGTGCAAAAAATGTCCAAGAAATTTGGGGAAATGTTTAATTACCAGATACTGTACTGAAACGGAATCTGTTTTGAATTAATAAAAGAGCTTTTATAAAATTAGTTTTATAGGAGCTCTTTTTCTTTATAAAAAATTATTTAGTTTTAATTATTTTTTTATTTTTGTAATTATATTTTTTTATTAGGGTAATAATAATGCTGTAATAAGTTAGATTTGTAAAGCTATATTTTTATTTTGGAGAGTGAATTATGGTTTCTTTAGAAGATAAGATGTTAGTAGCACAGAATTGTACAGAATATGAGACTAAAGATCATATAAAAATTTTAAACATGAGTTATATGTCTGAGAATTGCAATTATTGTATAAACTATAAAGATGGAGCCTGTAGTAAAAACTTATTTGAAAAAATTGATGAAGTAGTAAAAATAAATTAATAAAAAAATTCAAAATATATGTTGACAAAGTTTAATAATGTAATTATAATTAAAACAATTACTAAATAAAATAAATTTATCCCATGAAGAGAATAGTAGCATAAAGTTAGTTGAAGAGAGTCAGTGGATGGTGAGAACTGATAGCTTAGCTTTTGTGAATCCACCTTGGAGGATTATTACGATGAGTAATACGGTAAAAACCGTTATATAAAGTGAGTGAGTTATATTTTATATATGGCTAATGAGGGTGGCAACGCGAGTCAATCGTCCCTATGTGGATGAATTGGCTCTTTTTATTTTATAAGTAATTAAAATTAAATATGTCCAATGATAAGAATAGTAGCATTAATAAAGGTTAAGAGAGTCAGTGGATGGTGAGAACTGATACCTATTATTTTGTGAATCCGCCTTGGAGGATTATTACGATGAGTAATACGGCAAAACCGTTATTTTGAATTGAGTGAGTCATATTTTGTATATGGCTAATGAGGGTGGCAACGCGAGTCAATCGTCCCTATGTGGATGAATTGACTCTTTTTGTTTACATTGAAAACTTCATCAATGCACAACAGCACACCTATAGTGCTTTATTAATGTACAGTTGTAAAGTTAAATATATTGGAGGTATAAAGTGTGTAAGAAATTATTTGTTTAAGTATAGGCAGAAGTAAACTAAGGTTTAGATGAAATATTAAAATTTCAAGAAGGAATGAATAAAAAGGGGGCTTTTTAAATGATAAGAATATTAGTTTGTGATGGAATGGAAAAAGAGGCTATAGAAAAATTAAGAAATGATGGTTTTGAGGTTATAGATAAACATTATGAAGAAGAGGAACTAAAAGAAAAAATAAAAGATTTTGATGTAATGGTAGTAAGGTCAGCAACTAAAGTTAGAAAACCATTAATAGATGCAGCTAAAGGTGGAGAATTAAAGCTTATAATTCGTGGAGGCGTTGGGGTAGATAACATTGATGTAGAATATGCTAGAAAAAATGGTATTGAAGTTAGAAATACACCTAATGCAAGCAGTGCATCAGTGGCAGAACTTGCTATTGGTCATATGTTTGCTTTGACAAGGTATATAAATATAGCTAATATTACAATAAGAGAAGGTAAATGGGAAAAAAAGAAATATAAGGGTATTGAGTTATGTGGTAAAACATTAGGAATTATAGGCTTTGGAAGAATAGCAAAAGAAGTTGCTAAAAGAGCAGAAGCTTTGGGCATGAAAATAATTTATACAGATAAGTTAGGTAAAGCTAAGGGATATGATAGATATCAATTTCATACATTAGATAACTTACTAAAAAAGGTAGATTTTATATCACTCCATGTTCCGTTTAATAAGGAAGATGGTGCTGTTATAGGAGAAGAAGAATTTAAATTAATGAAAGATGGCGTATATATAATAAACTGTGCCAGAGGTGGAGTGGTAGATGAGAACGCCTTAGTTAAAGCTTTGGATTTTGGAAAAGTAGCAGGAGCTGGAATTGATGTATTTGAAAATGAACCGAATCCAAATCCAGAATTAATTAATAATCCTAGGGTTTGTGTAACTCCTCATATAGGAGGATCAACAGAGGAGGCTCAGAAAAGAATAGGAAATGAAATAGTAAATATAATTGAAGAAACTTTTGAATATGATAATGCTGTTAATGCATAAAGAGAGGAGAGAAGTGAAATGGCAGTTTTAAACCCTTTTAAAGCAGTAAGACCTACAAAAGAATTAGCAGCTAGGGTTGCTGCACTTCCTTATGATGTTATGAATAGGGAAGAGGCAAAAAAAATGGCGGAAGGTAATGAATATTCTTTTTTACACATAGACAGAGCAGAAATTGATTTACCAGATAATACGAATCCTTATGATAAAAAGGTATATGAAAAAGCAAAAGAAAATCTTAATGATATGATTAATAAAGGAACATTAATACAAGATGAACAAGCTTGCTTTTATATTTATAAACTCATAATGAACGGAAAAGCACAAACTGGCATAGTTGGTTGCGTTTCTATAGATGATTATATAAATAATGTAGTGAAGAAACATGAACATACCAGGCAGGATAAAGAAAATGACAGAATCAATCATGTAGATGTTTGTGATGCGAATACTGGTCCTATTTTTTTAACTTATAGATATAATGATGAAGTTAATAATATAATAAATACCTGGACTCAAAAAGAACCTTTATATAAGTTTACAGCGGAAGATGGAGTAGAGCATATAGTATGGATTGTAAATGATAAGAATGATACTGATAATATAGCTAATATATTCAGTAGAATAGATAGTTTATATATAGCGGACGGACATCATAGAGCAGCATCTGCTATAAAAGTAGGGTTGAAGAGAAGAAAGGAAAATCCAAATTATAAAGGTGATGAAGAATTTAATTTCTTTTTATCAGTGCTTTTCCCAGATTCTGATTTGAATATAATGGATTACAATAGAGTTGTTAAGGAACTTAATGGTTTTACTAATGAAGAATATATGGATAAAGTTTCAGAAAAATTTAATGTAAGTATATATGAAGAAGATGGACAATATAAACCAGAGTGTAATCATAATTATGGAATGTATCTTGATGGAAAGTGGTATAAGCTTGAAGCTAAAGAAGGTACTTATAATGATCTTGATATTGTTAAAAGATTGGATGTATATATTCTTCAAAAAAATTTACTAGAACCAATTTTAGGTATTAAGGACCCAAGAACAGATGATAGAATAGATTTTGTAGGTGGTATTAGGGGGCTTAAAGAGCTGGAGCGAAGAGTAGCAGAGCAAGCTGAGGGTGTAGCTTTTGCTATGTATCCACCTTCAATGGAAGAATTATTAGACGTTGCAGATGCAGGAGAGGTTATGCCTCCAAAGTCAACTTGGTTTGAACCTAAATTAAGAAGCGGAATATTTATTCATAAGTTAAAATAAAGAGGGGGCTATTTAAAATGTTAAGAGTATATAATTTTGCAGCAGGACCAGCTACATTACCAGAGGAAGTGCTTAAAGAAGCAGCAGCAGAAATGTTAGATTATAAGGGTACTGGTATGTCAGTTATGGAGATGAGCCATCGTTCTAAGGCTTTTGAGGAAATAATTGTTGATGCGGAAAAAACATTAAGAGATATAATGAACATTCCAGATAACTATAAGGTATTATTTTTACAAGGTGGAGGATCTCAGCAATTTGCCATGATTCCTATGAATTTAATGAAAAATAAAGTTGCTGATTACATTAAAACAGGTCAATGGTCTAAAAAAGCAATAGCAGAAGCAAAGATGTATGGAAAGGTTAATGTTATAGCTTCTTCAGAAGATAAGAATTTTACGTATTTACCAGATTTAAAGAATTTAAAGATTTCTGATGATGCAGATTATGTTTATATATGCCATAATGAAACAGTACATGGACTTAAATATAATGATATTCCTGAAACAGGTGACAAAATATTAGTAGCTGATATGTCTTCAGATATACTATCAGAACCTGTAGATGTAACTAAATATGGGCTTATTTTTGCTGGAGTTCAAAAAAATATAGGGCCTGCAGGGGTTGTTGTAGTAATAATTCGTGAAGATTTACTTACAGATGATGTATTACCTGGTACTCCAACTATGCTTAGATATAAAATTCATGCAGATAATAAATCATTGTATAATACACCACCAGCATATGGAATATACATATGTGGTAAGGTATTTAAGCTTGTTCAAAAATTAGGTGGCTTAGAAGCAATGAAGAAGAGAAATGAAGAAAAAGCTACTATATTATATGATTATCTTGATTCAAGCGATATGTTCAAGGGAACAGTTGAAAAGAAAGATCGTTCATTGATGAATGTACCTTTTGTAACTGCTTCAGCTGAATTAGACGCTAAATTTGTAAAAGAAGCTAAAGCAGCTGGATTTGATAACTTAAAGGGACACAGAACTGTTGGTGGTATGAGAGCAAGTATATATAATGCTATGCCAATGGAAGGTGTTAAGGCTTTAGTAGAATTTATGAAGAAGTTTGAATCAGAAAATAAATAGACAGTTTTGTGGAAGGGGTAAAATTACCCCTTTTTACTTTTACCATTCATTTAAAAAGCCATATAGTGAAGGATATACATTTAAGATTGACATAAGATTAAAATATTCACTCATTAAATCTTCATTTTCTTCTTTAGTCTTTAATGCTCTTATCATAATATTTTTAGGTGTTTCAAGTGGAGAAATATATTCTACTACAGAAACATCATAACCCCTAGCTTCAAGCATTAAAGATCTCATACCATCAGTTAAAATGTCAGCCATTCGGGATTTTAATACACCGTATTTTAATATGTTTTTAAAAGGTTCGTATTTATATTGACCTAGAAGTTCTTTCTGACAGCAAGGAACTGCAATTATAGCATCGGAATTTAATTTTATTCCAGTAGCTAAGGCCATGTCTGTAGCGGTATCACATGCATGAAGAGACATAACTATATTTATTTTATTTTTTGGCACATAATCCTTAATATCTATTGCAAAAAAGTCCATATTTCTATAACCTAAATTATCAGCCATTTTTTTAGAGGTTTCTATTACACTTTCTTTATAATCAAGTCCTATAAAGTGGCACTTTATTTTTTTTACTTCTGTTAAATAATAATTTAATACAAAGCTTAAGTAAGATTTGCCACATCCACAATCAAGTATGTTTATAACTTTGTTTCTAGGTAATTTGGTGAGCATCTCATCAAATAATTCTACGTAATGATCTATTTGATTATATTTTCTTATTTTATCGTTCTTTATTTTGCCATTGTCAGACATTATGCCGATTTTTTTTAATAAGTTATCTGCCTTTCCAACTTTTATGTAATAATTTCTATTTAATAAAGTTGAAGTTTCATTAAACTCATAAGAAGTAGATTCCTTTGGTGATTCATCTTTTACTTCTATGTTTTTCATTTTTACATTTTTGTTATCTGCTTCTATTAATATGTCAGTGCCTCTTTCACTATAGGTTAAAGTTAAACTATCATAATTTAAAGCTTCATTGCAAATGATTTCTAGTAGCTCACTTATTGATATAGTGTTAGTTATACCATTAAAATTGAATTTAATATTTCCATTATCATATTGTCCAGTACCCTTAAAGTTTTTTAAACCAGTTTTATATATAACATTTATACTTTTAAATATACTGCTATTGTCATCAAATCTACTACTTAATCCTATTAAAAATAAGTTCAACTTAGCTATACTTTGTTTATTCATTAAAAACACATCCTTAATCTATCTATTTCAATCATATAAATAATATAAACATATAAACTCTAATTATCAATATTTTTAACCTAATATTATATGCTATAATATTATTGGTAATTTACATAAGCATAAATTATTAATAAGTTCAGGTTAAAAATAGGAGAGGTTAGTATGTTAAAGGGACAGTATGTTACTGTGGACTTAGTTAAAGGAAGTAAAAATGAGTATATAATACGAGATATAAATGGAATAACAGTAGGCAGAGTATTTATAATCGAGCTTTCAGATAAGGATAGATATTGTAGTCTTAGAATTAAATTTTATAAATCCGGTATGTCAAGTTATGAACTACTAAAGGAATCTTTAGAAACGTTTTTAAGATCTTTGTTTAAAAATATGAATGTGTACAAAGTTAATGTTATAGCTGATGAGGAAATAAACATAATGGCTTTTACAGATTTGGGATTTAAATTAGAAGGAGTAATTTCAGATAGTGTAATTTCTAACAGTGATCGTAAAGATGAAATTTTGTTTGGAACTGATTTTGATGTTTTTAAGAATGGGCATAGGCAAAGAGAACTAGAAATAAGAGGGAGTAATATAGATGTGTCAGTATTAACCCCTAATGACGCAGAAGATGTATTTAAGTATTATGTAAAAAACAAAGAATATTTAAAGCCTTTTGAACCAGAAAGAGAAGAAAGTTTTTATACACTTCCTATACAAAAAAGAAATCTAATTGAATCATATAAGCAATTTTTAAATGGAGATAGTGTGAATTTTGGTATTTATAAAAATGAAGGGCTTATAGGAAAAATACAAATATCAAATATAGTTATGGGGGTGTTTAAAAATGCATTTGTAGGTTATTCAATAGATGAAGATGAACAAGGAAAAGGATATATGAAAGAAGCTTTGAGACTTGTATGTAAATATGCATTTAATGAAGTAGGAGTACATAGATTGGAAGCATCTACATTAGTAGATAATGAAAAATCACAAAGGGTACTTAGAGCTTGTGGATTTAAAGAGCTTGGTATAAGTAAAAAGTATTTGTTTATTAATGGACAATGGAGAGATCATATAATCTTTTATAATGTAGAATAGAAGCATAAACCGATCCTTGTGTATCAACAAGTGAAAAAGTAAGTATATAGTGCGTAAAATGGAGTAATTACAAAATAAATAGGACGAGCACTATAGTTGTTAATTACAGAGGCTAAGTTTTATGATACAATAACACATGTCGCTTGAGAGAGCGGATAGTTACTTAGAAAAGAAACATAAAAAAATGTGTTGACAAGTTCTTAAGTAACATGGTATTATGTTAAAGCTGTGTGAATGCAGCAAGCTTAATAAAAAGAACTTAAAAAAAGTTCTTGACAAGATTAAGTAAACATGATAAGATATAAAAGTCGCTGAGATGCGACAAGATCCTTGAAAATTAAACAGAGTGAAAGT
>NZ_JABBNI010000033.1 GCF_012926525.1 Clostridium muellerianum | reverse complement strand
CAGCCCTAATATTTCTTTATATATTCTTCCCAGGTATCTGGATAAAGTTTTTTAATCTGTGATAACTTATTTTTAGGAATCTTAGTGTTCCAATAATTTACTCCTTGATTGGCAAATTCCTTAACAATTTCCATCTTCATTTTGTATTCTTTTGATCCCAGTTCAGGAATCCAATACCTTAATGAATCGACTGGATAAAATTTATCATTCGGATTATCATCAGACATTGTAACAGCTTCTGACCTATGATATGACTCATTTACTTTTGCTTTTTTCTCTACAATGAGATAATATGCATATTCCACAGTTTTAGTATCACCTGTTCCATATTGCAAAGCATTAATTGCTGCAGTATATCCATTTTTGGTTTTGCAATTAATATCAGCTCCAGCTTCAACTAAAGCTTTTGTTTTCTCAATTCCACATCCAATTGAATTCATTAATGGACTTTCTCCGGGATCAAATACTGTTTTTACAAAGCCAGGCTTATTTTCTTTCATATTATTTTTATTTGGATTAGCACCATACTTTAACAATAGCTTTACATATTTAGCATCCTTTTTATAATCATTATCTATCCAAGAATAGCCTGCTGCTGTAAAAAGTGGCGTTTCTCCAGTATTTGTTGATGCTATATTGGGATCTGCACCACACTTTAATAATTCTTCTGCTGATTTATACCTTTCTGTACCCACTGACCATAATAATAAGGTCACACCATATTTTGGATCTTGATAATTTAATAATTTAGGATTATCTTTCACTATCTTTTCTATAGTTTTAGTTTTTTCATCTCTTACTGCTAGTGCTAATTCCCATGCTGAAGTATCTTTATAAATCCCTACATTATACATCTTATTTCCCTCCTCATCACTTTTATTGCTTCTTTCCCTAAACAAATAATATGAACCTAAAGAACAAGCTATAATAATTAAAATTGATACAATAAAAAAATTTTTTTTACCCATAATTAATTTTCTCCTTTACCTTGTTCCTTTTGCTCTTCTTCATTTATTGAAGCTTTTACTGCTGGCATTAAGTGGTTGGCAACTGCATTGTCCCACATATGTCCAGGATTGTAATCCCTATTATGATATTGTTCTGGTAAATAAACTGCCTTATCTATTGGTTTTACTATCTTACTATCAAAGTCATTTATAACTTCACCTTTCACAATATATGAAGTCATATTCCCTTTATATCCTGCTTTTTCTTTGCTTAATCCATTAGCCTTTATATTAACTGCTGCTGGATTAAACACTATGCAATTTTGATTCGTTTTTATTGCATTGGCAGCAGCTTCTGCTCCACCTTTTGAATGCCCAACAAATGTTATATTTGCATCAGGATGACCTTGTACAAACTGATCTGCAAACTTTATTGATAATTTCATATCATCTGACGCTCCAACAACTTGTTGAGCATTATTCTTCCAATCCTTTTTCCAATATTTAACAAAATCTCTAGAACCTCTATTAACCAATGCATATTCTACTTCTCCATTAGGTTTGATTCTTTTATATACCCCTATTTTTACGCTATACTTTCCTGGATCTGGTTCTTTAACATAATCTAATTTCCATCCACCAAGTAATTCATCTTTTTTTGCTTCTTCAACGGTTTTAGTAAAATAAATATGATCTGCTAACTCTGCTGCTTCTTCTAATGTAGGTCCTTGAACACTATCAAGTAATTTCTTGCATTCATCTTCACCTAAAACAATTTTTGCATATTCTAGCATTTGTTTTTCTTCTGTTGTTAACTTTCCTGGATCTTTCAGCATTAATTCTATTACTTTATTCTTATCTACTTGTCCATTTTCTGAAATAATGGACATACCTCTAATATGGGATATTCCTTCAGTTATTCCTGATATTTTTGAAAATACTGAGCATATATTATCTTCCATATCTCTTACGCCATTACAATATTCATTAAAGGAAGCTTTAAAATCTGTCAAACTTTCTGTTTGATTTCTTAGTGAATTTTGTAAATTGAGAACATCACCTGCAATCGGAAACGTTGTAAAACTTAGGCTGTTTACCAAACTTAGTATTTCTACAAATTTAGAATTCATATTTCTATAATAATCGTTTGTACATTCATCAATATTGTTGTTTATTGGAAATTGCCCTCCATATTGAAGTGAAATAATTCCTGAATCGTCATTTGTAAGAGCTACTCCGCCTCCACTTCTTTTTATGCAGGCTTCAAAATTCTCACTTCTTTTCTTCAATTGAATTGCTCTTGGCTTTTCTTGACTTTCTAAAGCATTTTTCGTATACTTCATTTTTTCTATTAAATTTGTGTAAAATTCCTGCTTTTTAATATGATTTTCCATAAACTTATCTTTTGCTTCACCTGACCAACCTTGGTCAGTAAGTTCTTTAATTGCCTTATTGATATTTTCTTTTTGTTCTTCTAAATCCTTTATTGTATTTCCATATTCCCTTATTGTCGCAGTTAATTCACCTATGTCTAAACTAAAGTCCATTTTTATCCCTCCTATTCCTTGTAGTATTAATCATCTTTGCTATGATACTCAATATCCTCTATTATCATTGCATTTTTTTGAGATTCTAATTGTTGAATTTTAACTTCACACCTTTTACCTAACATAGGTAGTGACTTTGTCACATCCTTATTTAACTTTTTTTCTTCAGACATTAATCCTGCCATATTAACACAAGAAAATGTTGTCATACAATTCACTGCCAGTCTTTGTAACTCTATTGACACAGAAAAATTTGTACTATTTGCATTAGAAAATAAACCTTTAATTTCTTTTATTTTAAATATATCACTTGTACACCTTGAAATATCATTACATCTACAGCTCATGTTCTCGCTTCCTCTCTATATGTTATTTCTGTTTTTATTTAAATTGTAATTTAAACTAAAACATCATATTATATTAATTACTTACTTATTTTTCTTGCTTAGCAACTGTGCTTGCAGCTACTTCAATTCCTCCTATAGCTGGTCCCAAAATAGCTTCTGTTATACTATGTGCTAAACTAGAATCCAGACCAAACATAGAAATTTTTGCACTTCTTAAATCATTAATTTCTTCCTGTAACTCTTGTGTCATTTTGAGAAAATTTGCTTTAAGTACGTTAGCACTAAGTATAAATGCAGTTCCTCCATCTCCTAACCACTTTTTCTTCAAATTAGTATTTGCTTTATCAAAATTATTGTTTGTTTTAATTAAGTTATTTTTATAACTTGTTAATTTTGAAATTTCATTATCAAAAATTTGTTTATTTAATTTAATTTCTTTTCCTTGAGCCATTTTCTATTTTCCTCCTTATCAACTTTAACCATGATTTCAATTGAACCCTAATTATATTAAAATTTTAAATTGAAAAATTCTGTGACTATTTGCTATTAGTCAAAAATTTTTACTTAATAGCAGCCAATTAATAGCAAATCCTATATAAGTAATACATTTATACTATGTCTCTTATATAGGATTTATTAATCTACTTATTTAAATTAGGTTTTATTTTCTCTTATGAATGAACATTGCAAGTCTTAACATAACATATGCAATCAAAGTTGAAACTGCTGCTGCTTTAAGTTCATTATTGTCATCTTGCTGTGGTTCAACTATATTTCCTCCTAGTGATTTATTTTGAACTACAAATACAGGTTTTGTAATAAATCTATACAAATCTGAATTTTCCACAGTTCCTAATCTTGAATTTCCTAATACACTTACTAAAGAATCCAATCTTTCTTTATTAGAATCTGCTGTTCTCTTCTTCATTGCTTTGGCATTCTGTAATCCACTTGCCAATTTACCTTTAGACGCTTCAATTCCTTTATTTAAATCTCCCATCATCGCAGTGACATGGTCATTGGATTGCTTTCTAACTTCATCTTCTACCTTATTGTATTCATCTATCTTTTTTGTCACTTTATTGTTGAGATTTTCATTAGATTTATCATATTTTTCTAAAAGCTCAAATATTTCTTTATCGTCTTCTACTTTTGCGGGTGTTTTATCAATACTATTTGCATGACTTATAAGTCTATTAAATTGGGTCATATAGTCTTTATTAAATACCTCTACTACATCTTTAACCGTAATTGGACCTGCATTTTCTACAACTTTTTCCACTTCTTTTTGTATTTTTCCTTTTATACCGTTCACATTTTTTTCGTTATTAGTTTTAATTGTAGAAATCAACTGTTTTTTATTTGATCCATCTACTGAAGCTTTTATTTCATTAATAAGGCTATCTCTTATCTTCAATCTTTCACTTAATGGTTTATCTTTATCTTGACCAAAGATACCTTCAAGATATTTATAGTCTTCATCATTCATAACATATTTTGCTGATGATGATATTTTATTTAAATCAGTGTTAGCCTTATTTAAATTACTAATTATGTCATTTATACTCTTAACATTTGCATCATTTTCATCAATACTTTTATAATTATTCCTTCTTGATGCTATGAAGTTTCCATTCTTTTCACCAATTCCTTTAACTATATGTTCTTTTAATTCATCGGAATCTTTGAATGAATTATCATTTTTTGAATCCACTGATGGATTTTTTAATATTTTACTGTAATCAATATCGTTATTTTTCACTGTCTGATTGTACACATCATCAAAAACTTCCGGATGAGTTTCTTTTAATTTACTTATCATTTGTCCATATAATACATATTCTTCATTAAGTGATTGTGTTTTAGGATCATTTTGATTTTTTATGTCTTTTTTCAAGTTATCCAAACCACTTATAGCATTATTTTTTATAATGTCAGAATTTGAATCTGCTTTTTCTTGTATGTCTTTAAGTTTCTCATCAGATTTTTTAATAGCACTGCTTCCTTTTTCATTTACCTTTAATAAAGTTTGTTTTTCATACTTATCTACTAAACCATCTATTTTACCCTTATCTTTAGTTAAATCCTCTAGATATGAATTAACATCAGATACATTTACATCATAGTTATTTATTAGCCCACTGTAATTATACTTATATCTACCAGAAAACTTGTCCGCTATCTGATCTTTATCCATTTGCTTTAATCTATCTGAGAAGGTTTTAACTCCTGTATCTTTATTTATCAAGACATCCACAAATTCCTTTTTAATACCATCTAATTCTGCTTCTTTAGGTAACATTTTAGTTCTATACTTTTTATCAACTTCATCTATTACTTTTCTATTTTCATCAAAATCTTTATTTAAATCTAAATTACTAAATTTAATATCTTTTTTTTCTAAAGTAGTTAACTTAATTGATGCTAGTATATCTGAATCATTTATAGAATTAAGTGTATCTAGGTCAGCAGCATCATCTTTTAATATGTCTGATGCATAATCTTGCCCATCGTGTAATTCAGCAAATATACCTGATAAATACATATAACTTAGCTTACTGTTTAAATTTTTTTCAAAGTCACTTATTTTACCTGATACTATAAGTTTGTTTTCCTTAGTTAATTTAACATTGGGTTGATAGTAAATTTTAACCTTTGATGGTGTAATTTCATTTATTGAGGTTATATTTTTAGAGAAGTTTCCGGGAACTACAATCATAGCTCCATATTTACCACTTTCTACTCCCTTTATAGCAGCTTCTATATCTGTTATTTCATATCCATTATCTAAAGACTTAAAAAAATCTAATGCATAATTGACCTTTTTATCCTTATAACTTGTCCCTTGATCCTGATTTACCACTGCAATCTTAGTTGATTCTTTACTTTGTTGTTGTTGCTCAGTTAGAAAAGTCCTTTGTTGTACCTGTCTTCCAACATAAAATGAAGTGGTTGACGCTGCAATGGCAGTGCTCATAATAATAATTGCTGGTAATATTTTTCCTTTCAAATTTTATTTTCCCCTCCTTCAATTTATTTCTTATATTATTTATTTCACTTTAGGCATTTTAATCAACTGCGTCCTACCTTTGCTATACATATACCCTAAGTCTGAAGCTATTTGTGGACTCTTGGTGTAATTTGGAATTACAGTTTGATCATTTGGATTACCTAAAATAATTGCATCTATAGATTTTTTAAATATTTTAGTTACCTCATCATATCCTTTAAGACCATTTCCTTGAACGCTAGCTATAAATGTGATACCTACGCTACTTGCTTCTTCTATTATTTCCTTTACAGGTAAGTCCTTGATTAAATTTATTTCCACTGTGAAATTATCACAATCATCTATTAATACCATAATAGGATTTAATGAAGCATAATACATTTTTGGCATCAATCCTGGTTCTTCTGCTCTACGTTTATCAAATTCATCTTTTCTTTCATCAATTATTTCCTTCATCTTATGCAAAAATTCCCTTTGTTCATCTTGTGATGTAACATATCCATTAACTTCATTTTTATATGGATAAAGCTCTCCACTTTTAGAATCAAATACATAAGTTTCTGTATCTTTTCTTAATGAAAGCATTATTTTTAGAACATTTGTCTTACCAGTTTGAGTACCTCCTATTACTAATTTAAATCCTCCGTCTAATTCAATAAATTGAGTGCCTACATTTTCTGCATCTAATCCAACTGGTATTTTATTTTTATATTTTCTTTCATCTGCAAATTCTTTAAGCTTGCTGATTGTAAGAATTTCTGGCAGCATTCTTATACCTTCTACTCTGTCACCAGTATATAGATCCTTCATTTTTCCTACCATTGTTAATATTTTATTTGCATATTCTAACTCATTTTGAAAATCAACTCCACAGTAGACCTGCATTATATTAACATTTTCTAGTTTAACCATAGCTCTTCCCGGTATATCTGGTAATGTATAGTTACCCTTTCCGATAATAGTTCTAGCTTCAGTTTCATCAAACAAATAATGTGCTATTTTATTTTTAAAGTTATTTAATACAGCAAATTTAATTGCATTCTGGCGAGAAGCTGTTGCTATAGTGAATATTCCTATACCAGCTCCATCTCTAGTTATTTTCATAATGAAGTCTTCTGCTTCCATTCCAAATTCCTTTATTACATCATAATTATCTATTATGATAAATAAAGCTGGTAATTTTTCATCACTTACCTCATTGTACATGGTAAAATTAGCCACACTTGCTTCACCTAAAAGCCTTTTTCTCTTCTTTGCTTCCTGATTTATTATCTTGCACATTTTTTGGAATTTAACAAAATCATCAAATTTAATATAATCTCTTGTGTGAGGCAGCTCTTTCATTGGTATTAATCCTGAATTACCAAAGTCCAATACGAAAAATTGCAAATTTTGTGGAGAATTTTTAACTGCCAATGATAACATAATTGTTGTCAATGTTGTAGTTTTTCCAAATCCAGCTGATGAAAATATAACAAAGTTTCCATTCTTTGAAAAATTTAATTTATATTCATCTTGTGATTGGTTTTCTGGTATGTCTACAACACCAATACTAACATTAGTATCTAGTTCTTTAAATTCTGCTGCGTCAACTATATTATCTTCATCAATATGAGGCGAAGTAATTTTAGTTTCTAATGGTGGTAACCATGGTTTTTTCACCTCTGTCAATTGTAAGCTGCTAAATAATTTATTTATATAATCAACAGTTACATCCAGTTCTGTTGCCTTAAGATTTAAATCTTCAGCACCACCACTTAAGTCACTATTTAAAAGCTGACCTTGTCCTATATGATTAATAAGATATACTCTATCATCTATTGAATCATCATCCTCATGATCTTCATAAGTAGCCCCACTCCAAGCAGATTGAAATAATTCATAAATTTCGTTATTTCCTACCTGCAAATATGCTCGTCCAGGTTCAGTTATTCTTGCTGCATCTGGTGTTTTTATAATTTCATTACTATCTGATTCATTTTGAACCTTTAATGCCAATTTAAATTTTGAGTTACTCCATATTTGATCATCAACTACACCTGATGGCTTTTGCGTTGCCAGTATTAAATGAATTCCTAAACTTCTTCCAATACGAGCAGCACTAACTAACTCCCTCATGAAATCTGGTTGTTCTTTTTTTAATTCTGCAAATTCATCGGAAATTAAAAATAAATGAGGCATTGGCTCTTTAGCTTCGCCATTTTTAAATAGCTTATTATATTGATTAATATGATTTACTTCATATTCATTAAATATCTGCTGTCTTCTTGCTAATTCACTCTTTATTGATGCCATAGCTCTCATACTTTCAGAACCATCTAGGTTAGTAATTGTGCCTAGCAAATGGGGTAAATTTTTAAATAAACTAGCCATACCTCCACCTTTATAGTCAATTAACAAAAACCCAACCTCATAAGGGTGAAAATTTACCGCTAAAGATAAAATATATGATTGCACTATTTCACTTTTTCCTGATCCTGTAGTACCTGCTATAAGTCCATGAGGTCCATGAGCCTTTTCATGAAGGTTTAAATATACATAGTCATTTTTTCCTCTTACACCTAAAGGAACAGCTAAAGTTTTATATGCTTGATTCTTCATCCATAAATTTTCTATTCCTAGTTCTTTAGGGTTATTGACATTGTACATTTCAAAAAATGTTATACTCTCTGGAATTTGATTTCTCATTCCTTTAACATGTTTTAAACAAGCTAATCTTCTAGATAAATTATCTAACTCTACATCTACATGATTGAGTTTAACTTTTTTATTTACTAGAACTCCTTCATTTATTACAAGGGTTCCAGATTCATAATTGTCAATTTTTAATATTGTTTTAATGTTTTCAGGTAAATTAGCCTTAAACTGGCTTGTGTATATTATTGAAAAATCTAATTTAGAATCATATTTTTGTAAATGTTCCATTATAGAATGATTTAATATTAAACTTGGTTCATCAATAACAAATAGATAATATGGTGTAAATCTTATTTTGTCCTGGTTTTCATTACCTTTTATTTCTCTATCCTTTAGTATTTTAGAAACACTGCTAAGTACTTGATCCCTCACTACCTCTGTATCTATGAGACCTCTAACATTTATGGCACTTATTTTAAAATGAGGATACCATCTTAACCACTCAAAGTCTTCCCTATATTTTTCATTATGTATTAATATTATTTCCAGATCATTATAGCTTTGAAATACTGTGAGCTCCGCAAATATAAGATTTAGTTGCTCATGTACGTATTTCTTCTCTCCCACTAATCCAAAGTGTGCCTTTTTTAAGTCAATAGCAATTGGCATATCTTTCACCATGCTAAACTCATTGTAAACTTCATTTACTTCATCTAGTAATTCATCTTTTTCAAGTTGTATAGACTCATTAGAGAACTTCATCTCATAACTTGCTTCTATATCAGCATTTCCTATTGCTATACTTAAAAAATCTTCATCAGTATATGTACGTTCATATATTCTGCTGCTATAGAATTCTGTCATTTTATCTATTTGCTTTAATGTAGGATTGTGATAATTTAAAGCTTCCATTTGCTCTTTTCTTAAGCTGTCTAATCTTTTTCTAAGCTTTAACAGATATTTATCATAAACTTCTTTTCTAAGCTTATTTTTTCTTTTATCCTCTTCTTTATCACTTATATAAGAAGTTATGGAAAATACGGCACTCATTCCCATTGCAGCAATGCTCATGACAATATATATTCCTCTAGGACTAACCATGCTTATAATAACAGTTATAATTAACATTACTATTGGTGGCACTATAATTCTTGCCAGCTGTCCTTTTCTTCTTTCCCCTTTGCTTGGTGGATTTTTAACATCTACTGTTTCAGTTGGACACTCTTTAATTATTCTAGGGGATCTTTTGTACTCAGGAAAACCTTCAAATTTTATTTCTTCTAAATCCATAGTGTGAAGAGAAGTTTCATATGACGCTGCGTCTCCTTCAATAGATAATGTATCTTTGTGATAACCAATCTTAATTCTATCAATTAAGATTAAATCATCTTCCCTTAAAATAATTATATTTTCTCTTGCTAACTTTCCATTCACATAAATCTCTTGTTCTGTAAGTCTATATAATCTATCTTTTTCTAATCTTAACTTTAATTCTTTAGTAGTTTTTAAATAAATACTGCTGTCTTTTGAGTTTCCAATAGTAATAAAACTCTTTCTCTTTATTGATACTTTCTTTCTATCATTTATAAAATAAACAATTGATAAATTTTTTTTATCACTAACCACATACTTTTCATAGGGTTTTAATTCTATCTGTTTTTCTTCAATATTTAATATAGCTATATTATTTTCATTACAGCAAGTTAGGCTTCCAATATTTTCTTCTTTAGTTCCTATTTTAAACTGTTTTGAAATATATATTTTTTTATCACATGGAATCTCCCTTACCATATCATCTTCAAAAAATAATACACTGTTTCGATAATACATTTTTCCTCCTACTTACCTGGAGCTAAATTTATTCCGCTTCCTGATTCATTTGGTTTATTTCCGTTTACAGCTTTATCTTTAGTTGCATCAGTAGTAGTTGAATCTTTTGCTTTATTTTTTTTAGCCTCTTCTCCTATATTTAGTTTTTTAGTTAATTTTTCTATTTCAGATTGCAACCCCTCTTGTGCTTTTTGTTTTTCTTCTCCAGTCATCTTATCATTATCTTGTATATACTTTTGTTTATTCAAAAGAGCATATAAAAGCAATTCATCATCCTGTACTTTTTTAGCTGAATCTATTGCTTTATCATATTTTAATTTTCCTATAGCAATCCAATAATCCAAAATACTTTCATCACTTTTATCATTTAATGTGGCTATTATATTCTTCTTTTTATTTTCTGCGAGATTTTGTGACATTACATATGAATATGCAAGCTTATATTTTGATTCATTGTCAAGTTTTAACCCTCTTGTATTTTCAAAACATTTTATTACACCTTCATAATCTTGTTTCATATAATAGCTGTTAGCCTTAATTACCTTTCGTTCAAAGGGAACTAAGAATACTGCTGAATAAACTGTATACGCCATTAATCCAACTATTATTACACTCATTGCCCATATACTATATTTTCTTATTTTGTGATTCCTTAATTTTATTTCTATGTACTTTTCTTTATCTTCTTTTTCTTGTATTTTTAAATCTTCTAAAAGTTCATTTTTAATTTCTTCAATACTTTCAAGGGGCATGTACTTCTTAATTTTTTTATTCTTTTTTATCAAATCCATGCCGCCATTATAAAAGTCCTTGTATGAATACTTTTTATTAAATACATCTGCAATTAAACTTTTATACTGCAAAACTAAATCTTTATAATCTATAACCTCAGCCTCTAATCTTATATCTCTATTCTTGATTTTAGGAATATAGTTATAATCATAATAGATGTTATCTGGTTCTAATTTAAATGAATATTCCTCTGCTATTTCTAAAATACCACTAACATTTATTAAGAATCTCAACTTTTCAACATTTCTTCTATTCTTTATTTCATTAAAAGGCTGCAATTCGTTTAAATCATATATAAACTTTACTTCTTCGCCTTCAACTTTTGCTTTACATGGAATTAAATATGTGTTTCCATAAGTTAGCTTGTTAATTTCACTATCTCTTTTAGCATTAAGCTCTGATAGTTTAACTACTTTTTCAAATTCATTTTCTTTCATAATCATTTATCCTCTATAATAATTCTAATCTATCTCCTGTGTATATGTTATTTTCTTCAAAGGTGCTGTATATAGAAATTATTCTCTTCTCTCTTTTAGATTTACAATAATTTACCTTTTGTAAATCTAAATTTAATCCTAAACTATTATTAACTATCTTTATAGCTTCTTCTATAACTTGTTCACTATTTAAAGATATATCAAATTCACCTTTTCCCTGCATTCTAAAATCCAGTGTAATCATTATATTCACTGCGTTTTTCTTCTCTCCTTCGTTTATTAATATAATACAACCTTGTTGATATGCCTGTTAGCATGCATAAAAATATAATTACTGAAATGGTTATAATATTAATGCTACTATCCTCTTTTTTATATTCAATTTTTTTCTGTATACTTGGTTGAGCAAACAGACTATATGCTTCTATATTTTTAGAAAACTTTTTATCTCTAATAGATTTTGCATCAACTTTTGATAAAAAAATGCTATTGTATAAATCTTTTCTATTCTGCTTTTGTTTATTACTTATTTCTTGTTTTGTTTTTGTAACTTTATCTGTAAATAAGTCAATTCCATACATATCTGGTACTGACATATACGCCTCATTTTTACTACTTTTTAAAGAATCATGATCTATATTTAATTCATTATTTGCATTAACTTTATATATATTAAACGTAAATGTAATTAGAATCACTAATATACTTACTATTATTTTCTTTTTCATTCTTTAACTCCTAAAAGAGAGATGTTTATCATCTCTCTTTTAATTTAATTGTTAATTATATTATTTAACTCCAAATTGTGAAGCTATATCTTGATCTCTTTCTTGCATTGCAGCTCCAGTTTGTTGTAATTGATGAGAAATAGTTTCTACAAGATTGTGCATATTTACAAAGCTTGGTCTTAATTCATTGAATTGATTAGCAAAGCTTGTACTTGACTTTCCTTCCCATTCAGTTTGTAGTTCTGATATTAATGAAGTCATTCTAGTAATTACTTCATTAATTTTTTCTGCTTCTTGATGATAATCCCTTGACCTCTCCAACATACGTTCTGGTGAAATTCTAATTTGATCTGACATTTTAATTTTCCTCCCTTTTTTTGCATTACTTTACTTATTGTAGCACAACAATGATATTTTTTCCACTTCTGTAATATATCTACATAAATCAACAACATTTTATATTTCCTTAAGAATAAAAGCCATGCATATAAGGAAATTTATTTTCCTCTCTATGCATGACCTTTTTATATAGATATTTTATTCATCTTATAATCGTTATTTTACTATAATTAATCTTGTTTTTTATTGGACTCCACTGACATTTTCCTATACTTTTCCATTGTTACTGCAAACAATTCTGAAGTAGTTGGAGGTGTATATGAAATAGCGTTAGCACCTGCTTCAATAGTTTCTCTTATACCTTCATCATTCTTTCCACCAGTAGCTATTATAGGTAGATCCTCATACTTTTCTCTTATCTTCCTAACAACTTCAGCAGTTCTTTTTCCTGCTGATACATTAATTATAGTAGTTCCTGCTTCTATTCTTTTTTGTATATCATCATATTCCGAAACCACTGTAACTATAATAGGAATATCTATCGTATCCCTCATTGCTTCAATAACCTCATTTGATGTAGGGCTATTTACGACTACTCCCATAGCACCTTTAAATTCTGCATCCAATGCTAAATTTACTACTCTTTTTCCCATAGTAAGTCCACCACCAACGCCACAAAATACAGGTACATCTGAGGCTGTTACAAGTGCCTCTGTTATTACTGGTTGTGGCGTGAAAGGATATACTGCCATTATAGCATCTGCATTAGTATTTTTTATAACTGCAATATCCGTAGTAAATAAAAAAGATTTCAACCTTTTTCCAAATACCTTTATGCCACTAGCATTTCTTATTACTTGTGGAACATTTATCATATGGCTTCTTAAAGTTCCTTTTATCTCTGGAACATATTTACTACTTTTTATAATTTCATTCTCATTATTTATATCACTCATATATACACATGTTCTCCTTTCATATTAAATTGAACATATATATATTTTATCCTATAAATTAAAAATATTCTATATGATAAATATATTTCTAAACCTAACTATTAAATCGGGTAAATATAGGATATTTTTAATTATGGAAAATGTCTTCTGCAATCCTTACAGATTCTCTTGCATCCTTAGCATAAAAGTCCGCTCCTATCATTTCTGCATATTCTTCGTTAAGAACAGCTCCACCAACAAAGACTTTGCAGTCTAAATTATTTTTTCTTAAAGCCTCTATGGTCTTTTTCATATTGACAACAGTGGTAGTCATAAGAGCACTCAATCCTACAAGTTTAATATTATATTCTTTTACTGTATTAACTACCCTCTCAATAGGTACATCTTTTCCTAAATCTATTACTTCATATCCATAGTTTTCTAAAAGAACTTTTACAATATTTTTACCTATATCATGTATATCTCCTTTTACAGTTGCTAAAATGATTTTACCTTTTGCTATATTTTCCTCACCGCTTTCAGTAATCTTCTTCTTTATAACTTCAAAGGATTTCTTAACAGTTTCTGCAGATTGTATAAGCTGTGGTAAGAATATTTCTTTTTCTTCATACTGTTCCCCTACATAATCTAACGCTGGAATAATATAAGAATTAACAATTTCTAAAGGTTCTTTTGTTTGTAATAGAACTTCTGTACTGCTAATAGCATCTTTTTCTATTCCATCTACAATAATTTGCTTTAAATCTTTAACTTGTTCTATACTTTTATCACTTGTTTTAGCTATCTCTTTTTTACCTTGGGATTTTGCTCCATAATTTTCTACATAATCTTTACCTTCTTTATCCATATTAGATAAAACTTCAAAGGCAGTAATAGCTTCTTTCATTCCTTCATCTGCACTATTCATTATAGGTAAATCAAGACCTGCATAAAGTGCCATAGTTAAAAATGTTCTATTTAATATATCTCTTCTAGGAAGTCCAAAAGAAATATTGCTTACTCCAAGCACAGTTTTAACTCCTAACTTTTCCTTAACCATTTTTACAGCTTTTATTGTTTCTAAGGCTTCTTTCTGCTGAGCTGAGGCAGTTAAAGTAAGACAATCTATTATTATGTCTTTTTTATGTATACCATACTCTTTTGCAGCATTTACTATGTTTTCTGCTATTTTAAATCTACCCTCTGCTGTATTTGGAATACCATCTTCATCTATCGTTAACCCTATTACGCATGCTCCGTACTTTTTAACTATAGGAAAAACCTTTTTCATTATTTCTTCTTTTCCATTCACGGAATTTATAATAGGCTTACCGTTATAAACTCTAGCTCCAGCTTCTAAGGCTTCTTCATTTGGACTATCAATAGTTATAGGAAGCTGTACTACCTTCTGCATTGCTTTTATAGCTTTAATCATCATTTCTTTCTCATCAATTTCTGGAAGACCAACATTAAGTTCTAGTATATGTGCACCTTCTTCCTTTTGTTTCACTGCTTGAGCTTGAATGAAATCAACCTTTTTTTCTCTTAATTCTTCTTTATACTTTGATTTTCCTGTAGGATTAATTCTTTCTCCAACTATGGTTACCCTTTCACCTAAAAACACAACTTCTGTGGAAGAACTTGCTGCCGTAAAATTCTTCTCCTCTGTTTTTAGCGGCTTAATATCATTTAACTCCTCACACATTTTTTTTATAAAATCTGGATTAGTACCACAGCAGCCTCCTAAAATTCTTACTCCCTTTTCAGCCATAAGTTTTACATATTCAGCAAACTCTTTTGGAGCTATATCATATACTGTATTTTTTCCATCATATCTTGGAAGACCTGCATTAGGCTGTACCATAACAGGTATTGATGCATATTTTAATATTTCTTCCACTATAGGCATAAGTTCCTTAGGTCCTAATGAACAATTTACACCAAGAGCATCTACTCCCAATCCTTCTAAAACAAATACCATTGTTTTAGGATCTGTTCCCATTAAAGTTCTTCCATTATCCTGAAAAGTCATAGTACAAAATACTGGCAAGTCACTGTTTTCCTTTGCAGCAAGAACTGCAGCCTTTGTTTCATAAAGATCAGACATTGTTTCTATTAAAATTAAATCTGCACCTGCTTTTTCCCCTATTACAACCTGTTTTTTAAATAAATTGTATGCTGCTTCAAAACTTAAACTTCCTGTAGGTTCTAGCATTTGACCAATAGAACTTATATCTAAAGCCACAAGTTTATCACCTGCTGCTTCCTTTGCAATTTTTACTCCAGCTGTAATTACTTCTTCTATAGAATACTTAGAGGAACTATATTTTAACTCATTTGCTCCAAAGGTATTTGCAATTACTACATCTGCACCTGCATCAATATATTGTTTATGAATAGTTCTTATAATATCAGGATTGGTTATGTTTAAAGTTTCAGGTAGCTCCCCTACTTTAAGTCCTGACCTTTGAAGCATAGTACCCATTGCGCCATCAAATATAATAAATTTATCCTTAAACCTTTTTAAAATTAAATCATTTATCTTCAAGATTATATTCCCCTTTCATTAGTTCCAATATTATATATACTAATTTAACTTTCATACATATAAAGCTTTAACTTAATACAAGCATTATTTTTGAGATGACAGTGTCTGACGTAAGGAGGAAAACTTACCTTCATTGTCATCTATCCTATATCAATTGTCCTCTGAAAAGAAGGTTGCTTTGCAATATTTTTAAACTGCGAAAGTTGAGTTAAATTACTATTACTTAAAAGATACATTATCTAGTATGTTTTTAACAATGTCATGTTTATTCATAGTATAAAGATGTATTCCTTCCACTTTGTTTTTCAACAATTCTTCCATTTGATAGCTAGCATATTCTATTCCCGCCTTTTTGAGATCATCTTCATTATATTCATACTTACTCATGAAGCTCTTAACCTTATCTGGAAGAACAAATCCGGATAATTTTTGTATTTTTTCAATTAATGCTTTATTTACCGCAGGCATAATGCCAGTAACCACTGGAACCTTTATATTGTACTGATATAGCTTTTCTTTAAACTCAAAAAAGTTGTTATTGTCAAAAAATAACTGAGTAATTAATAAATCTGCACCTTCATCAACCTTTTCTTTTAAATATCTTACACCATTATCTAAATTTTTGCATTCATTATGTCCTTCTGGATAAGCTGCTGCAGCTATACATAAATTAGCATCTTCTTTTAATTTCCATATTAAATCTTTAGCATATCTATATGGATATTCTTTACCTTGTATAAATCCTTCTGGTATATCACCTCTTAGTGCTAATATATTTTCTATTTTACTCTGTTTTAACTTATTAATTATTTCTTCTATCTCTTCTTTTGTAGATGCAGCGCAGGTTAAATGTGCTAATGCTTCTATTCCATAATTATTTTTTATTGTTGAAGCTATTTCTACAGTTCTATCCTTACTGCTCCCACCGGCTCCATAAGTTATACTTATAAAATCTGGATTAAACTTTTTTAATTCTTGTATAGTATTAAATATATTATCTAAATTTTTAGGTGGAAATATTTCAAAAGATAAAGTAGTTTCTTTTTTTAAAAATGCATCTTTTATAAACATGTATTTCGCTCCTTTTATCAGTAGTAAATTCTTTGAAATCAGTTCAACTGATTAATTTTTCTTTAGTTGATGATTATCATAAACAGTGTTCATGATCAGTATTTAAAAAACACTTATTTGCTATTTTACTTTAAACTTCATATAAACTTAAAAAGCTGCCTTTCTTAAGAAAAGCAGCTTTAAAATTTCTAACTTTAAACTTCTTTTCTTATCTACCAGAATAAAAATTTATTCTGCAGGAATTGACACCGATACATTCTATTTCAATGCCGGTTGTCGGGCTTCACAGGGCCAGTCCCTCCACCACTCTTGATAAGATTTTTCATTAAATTATACTTATTGTTAATAATATATATGTTTATTTATGTTGTCAATACTTTTTTCTTGAAAAAGAAATGAATAAAAAAAATTTTCAATAAATTTAGTTTTTTATTTGTTTTAAACTTAAGTTATTTCAATATCTCCATTGAATTTTAAAAAATATAAATTTTATTTTTTTATTTTTAACGTATTGACAACTAAAAGTAATATCTGTTATCATTTATTCAATCAAATACGGAACTTCTTATCTAGAGAGGCTGAGGGACTGGCCCTATGACGCCCAGCAACCTGAATAACATTTTTGTTCAAAGGTGCTAATTCCAGCAGGTTAAAACCTGAAAGATGAGAAGCTAGGAGAAAGATCTTCTTGTAGCTTTTCTACAAGAAGATTTTTTTACACAAAATTTCCTAAGCAATTGTCAATATAGAAGTTTCGTCCATATATTAAATTTAATAATATCTAGGAGGAATTTAAAATGAGTGAAAGAAAATTATCATTTGAAACATTACAAGTACATGCAGGTCAAGAGCCAGATCCAACAACAGGATCAAGAGCTGTTCCAATTTATCAAACATCATCTTACGTATTTAAAAATGCAGATCATGCTGCAAATCTATTCCAATTAAAAGAACCTGGAAATGTTTATACAAGAATTATGAATCCAACTACAGATGTATTTGAAAAAAGAGTTGCTGAACTAGAAGGTGGATCTGCAGGACTAGCAACAGCATCAGGTGTAGCCGCTATTACATACGCTATACTTAATGTTGCAAGTGCTGGTGATGAAATAGTTGCAGCAAGTACTTTATATGGTGGAACTTATGAATTATTTGGAGTAACTCTAAAAAAACTTGGAATAAAAGTTACATTTGTAAATCCAGATGATCCTGAAAACTTTAGAAAAGCCATCACAGATAAAACAAAGGCACTTTATGGCGAAACTATAGGAAATCCAAGAATCAATGTACTTGATATAGAAGCCGTAGCAAACATTGCACATGAAAATAAAATACCGCTTATTATAGATAATACTTTCGGTACTCCATACCTTGTTAGACCAATAGAATTTGGAGCAGATGTAGTTGTTCACTCTGCAACTAAATTTATAGGCGGACATGGAACTACAATTGGTGGAATTATAGTTGATGGTGGTAAATTTGATTGGAGAGGCAGCGGAAAATTCCCTGACTTTACAACACCAGATAAAAGCTATAACGGATTAGTATATGCTAATTTAGGTGCAGAGGCTTTTGCTGTAAAAGCTAGAGTTCAGCTTTTAAGAAATACTGGAGCAACTCTTAGTCCGCAAAGTGCATTCTTATTCCTTCAAGGCTTAGAATCCTTATCATTAAGAGTAGAAAGACACGTATCAAATACACGAAAAATTGTTGAATTTTTAAATAATCATCCAAAAGTTTCTTGGGTAAACTATCCTGAATTAGAAGGTAACCCATATAATGATCTATCTAAAAAATATTTACCAAAAGGGGCTGGTTCTATATTCACATTTGGAATTAAAGGTGGATTAGAAGCTGGAAAAAGATTTATAAATAGTGTTGAATTATTCTCATTACTTGCAAATGTAGCAGATGTAAAATCACTTGTAATTCATCCTTCAAGCACAACTCATGCAGAACTTAATGAAGAAGAGCAAAAAGCTGCCGGAGTTACACCTGACATGATAAGACTTTCTATTGGTATAGAAGGTGTTGATGATCTTATATATGACTTAGATCAAGCTCTTGCAAAAGCTTAAAAAATAATACGAAGTATTATTTTTAGAGGACAGAGGACAATTGACAGAGGACAGTGAAGGATGATTTTTCTCCTCTGCGCTACGAAAAATATTTAATTAAATTTTGGATAGATAGTTTCGCTAAAGCGAAACATTGGTGACTAATATAAATCTAAAGATTATTTTGCTTTAGCAAAACAATCTTTAAAAATAAATTAGTTTTCTGACATAAGGAGGAAAACTCACCTTCATTGTCCTCTGTCCTCTGTCAATTGTCCTCTCAAAAAACTTACTTCGCATTACGTTTATTTTAATTAAAAAATTTCATATATATAAGGGGGCTTTTTAACATGGCATCTATTGCAATATTAGGTTATGGCGTAGTTGGAACAGGTACTGCTGAATTAATAAATAAGAACAAGGAAAGATTTAAAAAAATTACAGGTGAAGAACTTAAGCTTTCAAATATATTAGTTAGAAATATTGAAAAACACAAAGAAAAAAAGAATTCTAAAATCTTAACTGATAACTTTGATCATATTTTGAAAAGCCCTGTAGATATAATTGTTGAAGTTATGGGTGGTGTTAATCCCGCTTATAAATATGTAAAAAAAGCTTTAACATCAAAAAAACATGTAGTAACAGCTAACAAGGACTTAATGGCAGAACACGGAAAAGAATTATTAGATCTAGCTTATGAAAATGGTGTTACATTAAATTTTGAAGCCAGTGTAGGTGGGGGAATACCTATATTGAAACCTCTTATGGAATGTCTCACAGGTAATGAAATTGTAAGCATCAAAGCAATACTAAATGGTACTACAAACCTTATGCTTTCAAAAATGTATAATGAAAATATGAATTATGAAGAAGCTTTAAAAATTGCACAAGACCTGGGCTTTGCTGAAGCTAATCCTGATTCCGATGTTTTAGGTTATGATGCAGCAAGAAAGTTATCCATATTATCTACCATTGCTTATGACAAAAAAGTTAATTGGAAAGATGTACACATACAAGGTATTACCGATATAGATGCCGACGATTTTAAATATGCTAAAGCTAATGGTTATAATATAAAACTTTTAGCTATAAGTAAAAAAGAAGATGATGGTATTTTTGCTTCTGTACAACCTGTTATTGTAGATAAAAATTCAGAACTTAGCAAAATTGAAAATGAAGTAAATGCTATTGTTATAAAAGGAGACGCTGTAGGCGATGTTGTTTTTTCAGGTAAAGGAGCAGGAATGTTTCCAACTGCCAGTGCAGTTTTTGGTGATATAGCCGACATAATTCAAAATAAAAATAAAAGATCAATTAAATTTAACAATGAAAATGCTAATATACAAAAACTCTACAATTATAAATCCAGCTGGCTTATAAGATTAAAAACTACTGATAAAATAGACACTATGTGCAATTTAACAGGCAGCTTTAAAAATTGCCACATCTTTAAAAATGATTTAAATCCCCAAAATGAAGTTATAGCTATTATTAAAGAAGAAACTGAGAATGATTTAAATTGTAAATTAAAAAACCTTGAAGCTTCAAAACATGTTCAACACATAAAAAAATTCTTACATATTAAATAAAAGGTTTCTATCTCAAAACAAATCTTTAGTAAATGCTTATCTTATAAATAATCCACATAAATAAAAGCTATGAAATGTATTAATTCTACATATCATAGCTTTTTAAATTTTAAGTAAGATGTTAAAAATCGTGCATTAATATTTCCAAAGAAATATCTTTTTATTCTATAACTACCCATTAATACTTTTGCTTTTTAAAAGTACAATAAAATACACTTTTATTTCATTGCTTGAATTATTGCATCAGTGAATTCTACAGTATTTGAATTTCCGCCTAAATCGGAAGTTACATGTTTTCCTTCTTTTATTACCGCTGATACCGCCTTCTCTATTTTAGAAGCTGCCTCAAATTCTCCTATATGGTTAAGCATCATAACTCCTGACAGTACAGCTGCAACAGGATTTGACATGTTCTTTCCTGCTATATCCGGTGCAGAACCATGAGCAGGTTCAAATACAGCTGCTTCATCTCCTATATTAGCACCTGGAACTAATCCAAGTCCACCAACTAAACCTGATGCCATATCGGAAAGTATATCGCCATAAAGATTAGGCATTACAAGCACATCATATTTTTCTGGACTTAATACAAGTTTCATACTCATAGCATCTACTATTACATCTTCAAATTCTATATCCTTATATTCTTCCGCTATATTTCTTGCACATTTTAAGAAAAGTCCATCAGACATTTTCATTATATTAGCTTTATGTACCGCTGTAACCTTTTTTCTATTATTTTTTCTTGCATACTCAAAAGCAGTTCTTACTATTCTATCACTAGCTTTTTTAGATATAATTTTTATACTTTCTGCAATATCTTCACTTACCATATGCTCTATACCAGCATATAAATCTTCAGTGTTTTCTCTAAAAATCACTAAATCTACATTATCATATCTTGATTCTACTCCTTCATAAGTTTTTATAGGTCTTACATTAGAATAGAGATTTAAAGTTTGTCTTAAAGTAACATTTACACTTCTAAAACCCTTACCTACAGGTGTAGTAACAGGTCCCTTTAGTGCTATTTTATTTTTCTTTATACTTTCTAAAACATAATCAGGTAATGGGGTACCGTACTTTTCAATTACTGCTGCCCCAGCTTCCACTACATCCCATTCTATATTTACACCACTAGCATCTATAATTTTTCTTGCTGCCAAAGTAACCTCAGGTCCTATTCCATCTCCAGGAATAAGTGTTATTTTGTGTACCATAAAATCGCCTCCAAAACTTTATTAACAGTGAATTGGGAACAGAAATTTTCCGTTCCCAATTATATTTTATACTTTTTACTTTTAAAAAATTAATTGGATTTTACTAAATTTAAAAGTCCACCTGCTTTTATCATTTTCTTCTGTCTATCTGTAATGTTTAAAGACATTTTATATTCCTGATTTTTAGTTTTATTCTTAACTATAACTACACCAGTTTCCATTTGTTCTACTGCATTATCTATTACTAATTCGTCCATAGCGTCTATCTTATCATAGTCCTCTACATTAATAAATACTAAGGGCATTATACCATTATTTATAAGATTCGCCATATGAATTCTTGCAAAAGATTTAGCAAGTACTGCCTTTATTCCTAAATAAAGAGGTGCTAATGCTGCATGTTCTCTACTAGAACCCTGACCATAATTTCCTCCTGCAACTATAAATCCGCCGCCATTTTCCTTAGCTTTCTTTGGAAAATCCTTATCACAAGGTGTTAAACAATACTCTGAAAGATAAGGAATATTAGATCTATATGGCAATAGCTTAGCATTTGAAGGCATTATATGATCTGTAGTTATGTTATCTGAAACCTTGGTTAAAACCTTGCCTTCCACTGTATCTGATAATGGTTTTGCTTTAGGAAATGGTTTTATATTAGGTCCTCTAACTACTTCTACCTCCTCACCTTCTGGTGCTGGTGGTACTATAAGATTATCATTTATAAGGAACTTTTCAGGAGTTTCAACTTTAAAAAATTCTCCTAAATCTCTAGGATCTGTAATATACCCTGTTAAAGCTGAAGCTGCTGCAACCTCTGGACTTACTATATATACTTTAGCTGAAACAGTACCAGATCTTCCTTCAAAATTTCTATTAAATGTTCTAAGTGATACTGCATCTGTAGATGGTGATTGCCCCATACCTATGCATGGTCCACAGGCACATTCTAGTACTCTAGCTCCAGATGAAACAATACTTGCTAATGCACCATTTTTAGCTAACATGTTTAATACTTGTTTGGAACCTGGTGCAATAACTAAAGATACATTTTCATTTACTGTTTTTCCCTCTAAAATTTTAGCAACCTTCATCATATCTGCATAAGAAGAATTTGTACAACTTCCTATACATACCTGGTTAACTTTTATATTTTTTAACTTAGTAATATTATCTACATTATCTGGGCTATGTGGACATGCTGCTAACGGTTGTAATTCATCTAAATTTATTTCAACTTCTTCATCATATACTGCATCACTATCTGCTTTTATTTCTATAAAATCTTTTTCTCTTCCTTGTGCTTTTAAGAACTCGTAAGTTACTTCATCACTTGGAAATAAAGAAGTTGTAGCCCCAAGTTCTGCTCCCATATTTGTAATAGTAGCTCTCTCTGGAACTGATAAACTTTTAATACCTTCACCACAGTATTCAAATATTTTACCTACCCCACCTTTAACTGTAAGCCTTTTTAAAACTTCCAAGATAATATCTTTTGCAGAAATCCAGTGCTTTAATTTACCCTTTAAATTTACCTTAACAATACTAGGCATATTTATGTAATACTCACCGCCGCCCATAGCTACAGCTACATCTAATCCACCTGCGCCTATAGCAAGCATTCCAATACCGCCGCCTGTAGGAGTGTGACTATCGGAACCTAAAAGAGTATCTCCAGGTACACCAAATCTCTCTAAATTTACTTGATGACATATACCATTACCTGGTTTTGAAAAATATATTCCATGTCTTTTTGCTACAGTCTGAATATACAAATGATCATCTGCATTTTCTGGACCTGATTGAAGTATATTATGATCTATATAAGCTGTAGATCTTTTAGTCTTAACTCTATCTATACCTAAAGCTTCAAATTGCAAATAAGCCATTGTTCCTGTAGAATCTTGTGTTAAAGTTTGATCTATTTTTATGGAAATTTCACTTCCAGGAATCATTTCACCCTTTATAATGTGATTTTTTATTATTTTCTTTGCAACATTTAATCCCATGCAATTACCTCCTGTTATCTAGCTTGCTCTCGTTTCACTTTTTTTTAAAATTTCTGGCATATACTTTTCTACCATAAGTTCTAATTCATTATTTCCGATAATACTGGTTCTACCTTCTTTATATTGTTCCTCAACCCAATCTCTTATTTCCCCAACTCTTGGATCTTTTTTATCTATCTTTTCATCATCTTTAAGTCTGTAGTAAGTATTAATCCATGCGGCAACTCCTGCCAAACCTGAATACTGATTTACTGCAACTACAACAGGCCTATCCAATATTTTATCTGTATCAAATATATTATATATTTCTTCATCTTTTAATATACCATCTGCATGTATGCCAGCTCTTGTTACATTAAATTGACTTCCAACAAAAGGAGTTCTTTCTGGTATGTCATAATTCATTTCCTTTTTAAAGTATTCAGACAACTCAGTTATAATATGCAAATTCATATTTTTCTTATTGCCCTTTAATTGAGCATATTCAAATATCATAGCTTCTAATGGACAATTTCCAGTTCTCTCCCCAATACCTAAAAGAGAAGTATTTATTGAAGATGCCCCATATAACCATGCTGTAGAAGAATTACTTACTACTGCATAAAAATCATTATGACCGTGCCATTCTATCATTTCAGAAGGAACACCGCAATTAGTTCTAAGTCCGTGAATTAATCCTTGTACACTTCTTGGAAGTGACGCCCCACTATAAGGAACTCCTAATCCCAAAGTATCACAAGCCCTTATTTTTATAGGTATATTAGACTGCTTTGAAAGTTCCATAAGCTTATTTACAAAAGGCACTACAAATCCATAAAAATCTGCTCTAGTTATATCTTCTAAATGACATCTTGGACGTATACCATTATTTAAAGCTTCTTTTACAATGGATAAATACATATCCATAGCCTGCTGTCTTGTCTTATTTAATTTTCTAAATATGTGATAATCTGAACAAGACATGAGCATTCCTGTCTCTTTTATGCCCATTTCTTTAACCAATTTAAAATCTTCTTTATTTGCTCTTATCCATGATGTAACTTCAGGAAACTCATATCCTCTTTCCATACAAACTTGAGCCGCTTTTCTATCCTTCTCTGTATATAAAAAGAATTCTGTTTGACGAATTATTCCTGAATTATTATCCAATTTATGAAGATAATCAAAAATTTTTATGATTTGCTCAGCAGCATATGGAGGCATAGATTGTTGTCCATCTCTAAATGTAGTATCTGTAATCCATATGTTTTCTGGTAAATCCATTGGGACTTGAATTTGATTAAAATTTACTTTTGGAATCTCTTTATAAGGAAATATATCCTTATAAAGATTTGGTGTACCCACATCTTGTAAACAATGTTCATATGAAGACTTTCTTAAACTTTCCATTTTGCCCTCCTTAATTATCTATAAAAATATTGGCTCTATTGGTTTTCACTAGTTTTTGAATGAGTTTCACTCATCAATTGCAAGGATAAATTTTACAGATTTTTCATTCAAATTAATTTTTATACACTATAAATGAATATTTATTAGTTTTTTCGTTGTATAACCAATGTATTAAGTATATTTATGCCTATATTGTAACATTTATATTTGAGATTATCAAATATAATTTTACGAGTTTTTGTAATTTTTATCTACTCATTCTTCATTTTAGCTGCTTTTCTTGTTAAATAGGACTTTTATTAAGTGTAATTGGCACTATAAAAAAAAGAACTTAGCCTGCATCACCACAAAGCTAAGTTCTTTTATTTTCTTTCATAAACCTTATACTTCTATTCATAAAATTTTAATAATGTTTATTTGATATTGTTCTCTATTATAGATTTTATATGTTCTGAAAGGTTTCCCTGTTCTTCTTTAGATAATTGTTCTGTATATATAGGTTCACATATTGTAACCGTTACATCACCTGATTTTATAGCACTCATTTTATTTCCTTCACGAAGCTTATAAGTTCCATTTATAGCTATAGGAATTATAGGAACTTTAGCTTTTAAGGCTAACTTCATACTTCCTTTTTTAAATTCTCCAATCTTAGGCCCCTTACTCCTTGTTCCTTCAGGAAAAATAACCATACTACAACCATTTTTTAAATTATCAACGCCTTCATTTATAGCTTTCATAGATTCTCTTATATTTTCCCTGTCCATAAATATGCAGTGCATCTGTTTCATCCAATAACTTACCATCGAAAATTTCAATATTTCTTTCTTAGCTATAAAACCAACTGATCTATCTAAACTTGAAATTACTACAGGTATGTCCAAAAAACCCTGATGATTTACCACATAAACACATGTACCGTCTATAATATTTTCTTTTCCTCTAACATCTATTCTTGCACCAACCCTTTTTAATACATGTGAAGCCCATTCTTTAACACATTCATTTATTCTACTTTCAGCTTCTTGAAACCTTTCTTGCTTTCTTAATCCCTCTACTTTATTTCTTTTAAACATTGACATAACCATATAAATAAAAAAATCTAAGTAAAATAAAATAGTTTTCATTTCTTTTCTTCCTCTCTCCTTTACAATAAATACTTCATAAACTAAATAAGTTTGATTAAATAAAATTTTTAATAAAATAAATTCACTTGTTATTATACCATTAAAATTCACTATAGTAATTATTAAGTGTTATATACCTTCTATTTTTTATATATACTAAAAATTGTCTTTACTTATTCGTAAAAAATGCTAAACTTATGTTTGTATTAAAATTTAATTAACCAGGAGGTAAGAAATGCAACATTACAAAAAACTTTTTAAAGTTATCATTCCATTATTCATAGCTATATTCACTTTTACTGCATGCAATAATTCAAAAAATGCTGTAAATAATCCAACCCAAAATACTCAAAATATTATAAAGGTAAATTACATTGATGTAGGCCAGGGTGATAGTGAATTGATACAGGTTAATGGCAAAAATCTTCTCATAGATGCAGGTCCAAATGAAAGCATCGATAAACTGATGAATTATTTAAGCAAACAAAATATAAAAAAACTTGATTATATTGTTGCGACACATCCAGATGAAGACCATATAGGCGGTATGAGCTCTGTAATAAAAAAATATGATATAGGTGAATTCTATGCTCCCAAAAAATTAGCAAACACTAGAACCTTTGAGAACATGGCAACTGCATTAAAAAGTAAAAGCCTTAAAATAAATGCAGGAAAAGCTGGAATAAACTTAGATTTAGGCAATAACATAACCTGTGAAATGTTAGCTCCAAATAGTGATAAATATAAAGATACCAATAACTATTCAATAGTTATTAAAATAACCTATGGAGAATCCAAATTTTTATTTACAGGAGATGCTGAAAGAATTAGCGAGACAGAAATGCTAAATAAAAATTTAGATTTATCTGCTGATGTATTAAAAGTTGGTCATCATGGAAGTTCTTCATCTTCATCTAATGAATTTTTAAATAAAGTTAATCCTAAAATAGCAATCATAAGCTGTGGCAAAGATAATAAATATGGACATCCTCATCATGAAACAGTAACAAAACTTAAAAATAGAAAAGTTCAAATTTATAGAACTGATGTAGATGGAAGTATAGTTTTGATAAGTGATGGTAAAAAGATAGCTAAACAATAAAGTTGATAGCTTAAAATTAGATTTCTAAGAAAAACATTTTGTTTTTATAAAATAAGCATAATGCGACGTAAGTAACCGGAGAAACGTTAAGCTGTATTACGTCTGATATATGTTGTGCAGGAACACTCACTTCATTAAGAAGTTCTAATTGCTCGAATGTTCCTGCACAACATATATCAGTCTTCATACAGCTTAACGTTTCTTCTTACTTCAGTTTGCATATATACTATTATTACTATTATCTTACAAAGCGTAGCTTTCATAATAATTATTTTTTATCTATATATTTTAAGTTATTTATTCTAATTACAACCTAAGGTGTAGCCTAAAGTAATAGATTCATTTTCAATTCTAGCAATTCTATTATCCCTAAAGGAATATTTTTACTTTATGTGTTTATTCTAAAGGCTTTCGCCTAAATTTTTTAGAGCTAAATTATAAAATTATCAATAGTAATATGTGCAACTGAAGTTACTAGTTTTGATTTTATATCACGTAGTAAAAGTTAAAATCAAAACTTTTACTTTACTTTGCGTCACATTATTTTTAAAGTATAAAACTAACTATTTATTTTCCACGTAAAAAAAGACTGTATACTTACAGTCTTTAATAATTCATATAAAATTGGCTCCGCGAAAAGGATTCGAACCTTCAACCTATCGGTTAACAGCCGAGTGCTCCACCATTGAGCTATCGCGGAACGCATTACCTGGCAACTACCTACT
>NZ_JABBNI010000032.1 GCF_012926525.1 Clostridium muellerianum | reverse complement strand
TTTATAAATGGAAGCTCCACTTCGTTTCCTTAGCGGAGTAAGCGATTCGTACAAAATCACAGATTTTTACTCTCTGCTTAAAAACATTTAGCAGTGAGTAAACGCTTATCCTATATCACGTAGTAAACGTTAAAATCAAAACTTTCACTACACTTTACTTCGCAATATTTTTATAATAAGTCTTAGTTTTCTATGTGTGAAAGTTGAGCTATTAGTATACCATCTTAGGAAATGTACTTGCTGCAGCAGTCATAACATAAGTTCTTAAATCTTTGCCCTTTCTGTTCCAGGTAAGTTGTAGGGCCTCGTCTAAAGTTTTAACTACTGTTATGTTAGCCTTTTTTACAAGTTCTGGATCTAAATCTGATACAAATATCACATTATATTTATCAGCAATTTCACAGAAAATATAACCTACATCTTTTGAAATACTGTACTCTCTACGTAATTCTTTTTCTCTATCTAGTAAGTTGTCATAATTAAGAATCATATTTTGAACATCTTCATTTCCACCAAGACCTTCACTACACTGGCTCAAAATAATAATTGTTCCTCCTTCAGATACAGCTTCTTTTGCATTTAAAATAGTTTTAATAGATTGATAAAAGTTTATGTCTTTAGGAAATCCTCCTGCTGTAGCAATGACAAGTTCAGCTTTTTCAGTTATAGTTACGCCATCCATAGTATCCACTATTTTGCATCCTTCATAAAAAGCTTCTACATAGTTTCCACTAACAGCAGCAGCTATTTTACCGTTATGTCCAGCAATTACATTGAACATAAAAGTAGGTCTTAAAAATGCTGCAGCTTGCATCATATCTTCATGTACTGGATTACCTTTTAACTTTGAAGAAGCTACATCTGGATTTTTTCCTTCGCCTAAATTTTCTTTAAGGCAAAGGGAATGATTATGCATTATAGTTTCATAAGAACATATTCCAGGAAGAATACTTTTTCTTCCCCCAGCATATCCTGCAAGAAAATGATATACAATACCACCTGCAAGTACTATATGATCGCACTTCAATGCTTTTCTATTTACTAATACTGGAGTACCATATGTAGTTTCACCAACATAGGCTAAATTCTCCTTATCAAAGGAATCATGATCAATAATACACAATCTCTTTGATAGTTCTTTACCTAATAGTTTTTCATGTTCTTCTTTAGTTTGCTTCCTGTGAGAACCTGCTGCGCTTATAATAGTTATATCTTCATCCTTTACCCCACCTGTATTTAATTCTTCCACGAGTCTATATAAAAATTTATCTGTTCTTTGCCATGCCCTTGTAATATCAGGTATAATTAAGCAGACAGTTTCCCCGGTATGAACTAGTTCTTTCAGTCTAGGACTTCCAATAGGATTATGTAATGCATCTAGAATAATTTCATCTTCTGATTTTGAAACTTTAAATTCATTTCCTTCGATTGCCCCAAGTATATTTTTTTCATCTAAGGAAAGATTAATGGAGTCTCTTCCATAATTTAGTTTGATGTTTTTCATAGATATGCCCCCTAAATTTATAAGTTTTTTATTATAAAATATAACATCATGGACAAGTTTAATCAATAACAATTATGTAATATCTTATTTATTATAATTAATTTATCAAGTGATTCTTAGAAAACTTATAGGGCAAGTTTAAATATAAGGTGTAATATATTAATATTTTACAGTAATATTTTTATAATATTTAGAGCTTAATAAAAGAATATATTTTCAGTAAATTATTAATAATTCTATCAATTATAATATTATACAATATATATAATTAACTGAACTTTCGTATATACAAAGATTTGACTTAATATAAGCATAACGTAGAGTATTATTTTTAAGTTGTTAAAATTGAACAATTAAAATTTGTAGTTTAAATTTAATATAAACTTTTAGGAGGAATTATTAATGAGAAGTGATGTTGTAAAAGTAGGAGCAAAAGGTGCTCCAACAAGATCTCTAATGTATGGTATGGGCTTTACAAAAGAAGAAATAGATAGGCCATTAATAGGTATTGTGAATGCTCAAAATGAAGTAATAGCAGGACATGTACATTTAGATGAAATTGCACATGCTGCAAAGGTTGGAGTTACTATGGCAGGAGGAACTCCAATGGAATTTCCATCTATAGGTGTATGTGATGGTATTGCTATGGGACATGTAGGAATGAAATATTCTTTAGCAAGTAGAGAACTTATAGCTGACTCTATAGAAACTATGGCAATAGCACATGGATTTGATGGATTAGTTTTAATTCCTAACTGTGATAAAATTGTACCAGGAATGCTTATGGCAGCAGCTAGATTAAACATACCAGCAGTGGTTGTAAGTGGAGGTCCAATGAAAGCAGGTAAACGTAATGGCTGTGATGCAGATTTTACTACTGTCATAGAGGGTGTTGGAACTTATAATGATGGAAAAATTACAGCGGAAGAACTTGAAGACATAGCTCAAAAAGCTTGTCCAGGGTGTGGTTCTTGTTCTGGTTTGTTTACTGCTAATAGTATGAATTGCTTAACTGAAGTTTTAGGTATGGGTCTTCCTTACAATGGGACGTCAGCAGCTCATTCAGGTGAAAGAAAACAATTAGGCAAATATGCTGGAATGAGAGTTATGGAGTTATTAAAAAATAACATAAGACCACTTGATATATTAACATTGGATGCTTTTAAAAATGCAATAACTGTTGATATGGCTATGGCTGGTTCAACAAATACAGTATTACATTTACCAGCAATAGCACATGAAGCTGGAATGGAACTTGACTTAGATTTATTTGATGAAATAAGTTCAAAAACTCCTTGCTTAACTAAATTAAGTCCTAGTGGAAAATACCATATAGAAGATTTACATCTTGCTGGAGGAATTCCAGCTATGATGAATGAGTTATCTAAGAAGGGACTTATTTGTGAAAATGCTTTAACTGTAACAGGAAAAACTGTAGGAGAAAATATTAAGAATAAGATTATACAAGATAACAATGTAATTCATTCTGTAGAAGAACCTTATAGCAACAAAGGTGGACTTGCTATATTAAGAGGAAACTTAGCAGTAAATGGTGCTGTTGTAAAAGAATCTGCAGTAGCTAAGGAAATGCTTAAACATGAAGGACCAGCTAGAGTATTTAATTCTGAAGAAGAAGCTGTTGAAGCAATATTCAAAGGTAATATAAATAAAGGTGATGTAGTAGTTATAAGATATGAGGGACCAAAAGGTGGTCCAGGAATGAGAGAAATGTTATCTCCAACTGCTGCAATAGCAGGTATGGGACTTGATAAGGATGTAGCGCTTTTAACTGATGGAAGATTTTCAGGGGCTACAAGAGGAGCTGCTATTGGTCATATATCCCCAGAAGCTATGGAGGATGGAATAATAGGCTTAGTAGAAGAAGGGGATAAAATTTCTATAGATATATCAAATAAAAAGTTAGAATTATTAGTTAGTGAAGATGAACTTGCAAAACGTAAGGAAAAGTATGTTAAACCAGAACCTAAGATAACAAAGGGTTATTTAGGAAGATATGCAAAATTGGTTACATCAGCAAACACAGGGGCAGTGTTGAAATAAAATTGTTTTAAGGTTTAGATAGAGAAAGTTGATTTTCATGATCTTAATCTCTAACTAAACCTTATTATATAAATATTAATGACATAATAGGGGGCTATACAATGAATTTTATAGAAAAAGTAGGTAAAATATTAGGAAAATACTTTGCATTATTAGTTATAATTGCTGCAGCAATAGGTCTTTTTAAACCTAAATTATTTTTGTGGGTAGTACCAAAGGTTTCGCTATTATTGGGTATTATAATGTTTGGTATGGGTATGACCTTAAAAAAGGAAGATTTTAAAGAAGTGTTTACAAGACCTAAAGATGTTTTTATAGGGGTGGCAGCTCATTATATACTGATGCCATCTATAGCGTATATACTATGTATACTATTTAAATTACCAAAAGAATTAGCAGTAGGAGCTATTTTAGTTGGATGTTGTCCTAGTGGTACTGCATCTAATGTAATGTGTTATTTAGCAAAGGGTGATTTAGCACTTTCAGTTTCAATTGGTGCAGTTTCCACACTTTTAGCTCCATTGTTTATGCCATTATTAATATTACTTTTAGCTGGTAAATGGGTTTCAATTCCTGTAGTAAGTTTATTTATAGAAATTGCAAAAATAGTTATTTTACCTATAGTTTTAGGTGTTATTGTAAATACAATATTTGGACAAAAGGTAGAGAAGGCAACTAAAGCACTTCCTTTAGTATCAACTATAGCTATAGTTTTAATAGTTGGAGGAGTTGTAGGTGCAAATTCAAAAAGATTATTAAGTACAGCAGCAATGGCAATTGGTGTAGTAGTGCTTCATAATTTATGCGGATTTTTATTTGGATATTTAGCTGGAAGAGTGCTTGGTATGGAAGAACCTAAGAGAAGAGCAGTGTCACTTGAAGTAGGTATGCAAAATTCTGCTTTAGGAGTATCTCTTGCAATGAGTTTCTTTTCACCAGCAGCAGCTATACCAGCAGCTATATTTAGTGTATGGCATAATATATCAGGACCAAGCCTTGCAACATTCTGGTCCAATAAACAAATAGAAGAAAAAAATCAGCATTATAGTAGTACAATCTAATAATAATGTATATTTAGAAAAGGGTTGTTACACTAAGAATAAATTTCACAGCATATTGTATGTAAATTTCTTAGTGCTACAGGCCCTTTTTAATTTTTTGTTGAATTCATTTGCTATTATTCAATACTATTGGTTAAATTTTATAGTAGAATTAATGTAAGTTGAGATTTAAAATAAGTAGGATATAATATATTTGTAAAATGGATTTTAACATTTGAATATTTTAGGATTGGTGACATGATGAAAAAAAATAAATATGATATACAAAAATTTGACTGGGGAGAAGTTACATGGCTTCATGAACCTAGTAATGTACTTACTCAAAGGCTTAGTGCGGGTTTAGTTACATTTTTTTCAGGTAAAAAACAGACTAGACATGTTCACTTTGGTGAGGAACAAATATTATATGTACTTAAAGGACATGGTATACAAAAAGTAAATGGAGAAGAAAAAAAAGTAGAGGAGGGAATGCTTATTCATTGCCCACCTTATTCTGAACATGAAGTTATAAATACAGGTAAAGAAGAGTTAGTTTTTCTTATAACTTATACTCCATCAAAGTTAATGGAAATACATCAAAATTTATCAATTGTAAATGATAAACATATAATGGATATAGTTGATATAGGGGTACTTAAAGATATTCAAAAGGAAGTATCAGAACTTTTAAATCTTTCTGTAGTTATTACTGATAATAATAATAATGAAATTACTGAACCTATAAATTTGAATAAATTTTGCAGTTTGTGTAAAAAATCCAGGTTATGTACAGATAAGGGAAATAGGTATGAAAGTGAACTGAATAAACAAGATAAAGTATTTGTATGCTGCAATAATATAATAACTATAATGGTTCCTATTTTAATGGGGGATAGTATTATAGGTTATGTGAAATGTGGTCACTTTATTATAAATAAATCTAAGGATACTGAAGATTCAATTTTAAAAAATTGTAAAAATAAGGATGTAGATTGTACGGAATTGATAGCTGCATATAATGATATACCACTTATTCCTAAAAGTAGACTTTACGCTCTTCAAGAATCTTTGGGAATAGTTTCTAAACTTATTTCTAATATTATTGAAAATAGTTTAGTAGAAAAAGAATTAAGTGAAAAGAATAATGAGATATTAAAAAATACAAAAGAAAAGGTTTATTTAGAAGATGCTTTAAAACAAGCTAATTTAAAACTTTTAAAATCTCAAGTATCTTCAAGTATCCAAAGTCATAATTTTCAATCAAAAAATTTCTTCTATAAAGAAACAATGGAATATCCAATATCTGAAGAGGAAAAATTAAAAGATTGTATTAAAAAGCTTGATAAAAATGCTTGTTATAATATAGTTTTGCAAATTATAAATAAATACAATGGGTTATCTATAAACGAGATAAAGGAAAATTGTGAAGAGCTAATAATAATTTTAAGTAGGATAGTGTATTCGGAAACTAAAGATGATGAAATATTTTTGGATATAAGATATAAGTATAAGAAAAAGGTAAAAAGTTGCAGAGACTTTAACAATTTAAAAGATATAATTTTAGAAGCTTCTGAAGAAATAATAAGTATATTAAGAAATATATTATTAAATGGTAAACATAATCTTATACAAAAAATAAATTCATATATAGAGAATAACTTTACCCAAGAAATTACTTTAAATTTTCTTGCAGGAATGTTTTTTATAAGTCCTAATTATTTAAGTACTATTTTTAATGAAAAGAATGGAATGTCTTTAAAGGACTATATAAATAAGTTGAGGATAGAAAAGGCTAAGGTATACTTAGAAGAAACGGACATGAAAATATCAGATATAAGCAAAAAGATTGGATATAGTCAATTAAGCTACTTTGGAAGCATATTTAAAAAGATGGAAAACTGTACCCCTAATGGGTATAGGGCAAAGTTCAAAAGAGAACAATAGAGATTGAGAAAATGTTTATGTAATAGTTGTTATTATGAAATAATTATGGAGGAGAAGGTAATTTAAATGGAAAATAATATAGATTCTAAAATATTAGATAAACTTACAAAGGTTTGTATATGTAAAGGAATTTCTAGAGCAACTATAAAACTAGCTGTAAATAATGGGGCTAAAACTGTAGAAGAAGTAAAGAAAGTTACAGGAGCTGGTTCTGGGGGATGTGGAGGGAGACGTTGTACTCCTAAAATTGAAGAAATACTAAATAATTTACGAGAAAATTAGAAATAATGAACAAATATTAAGTTTTATAAGGGGCTTTTGAACTAAGAAATTTACATACAATATCATTGCTTTGAAAATTTGAAATTAGCATAATATATTGTAATATTTTTTCTTAATGTGACAGCCCCTTATAAAAAACTTAAAATTAAAGTTTTTTCCCTTTAGATCTTAGAAAATCAAGAAATTCTTCTTTGCTTTTGTTTATAATTAAGTCTTCAGGCATATCTACTTCATTTAACATTTCTATTGCAGCATCAAAACCTGCTATACGATAAGCAAAATGTGAATCACTATTTAATATTATCTTTACACCATGTTCTTTACATAGGTTGGCTATTCTAGAACAATTTTTTTCACTGCCTATTCTTGAGCTTACCAAGGAACTATTATTTATTTCAATAAGTATGTTTTTTTCTTTTGCCTTTTTAACTATTTCTTCTTCATGAATCGGAAATTTAGGATTACCACAGTGGCCTAAAATATGTACGTTAGGATTATCCATAACTTTTAATAAGGCAGAAGTATTTAAGTCTGGATTCTTATTTGCCTTCATTATAGGTTCGTGAATACTAGCGATCATTATATCTAAATTTTCTTGAATATTTACTGGTAAGTCAAGATTTCCTTCATAATCTATAATATTTGCTTCACATCCGTAAAGCATAGTTACACCATAAAGTTCTCTTGGAAGTACTTTGTAATTTCCAAAATACCATTCATGAGGGGCACCAGGCATTGAAGGACCATGTTCTGTTGTTCCTAAAAGTTGTAGACCTATTTCGCTAGCATATTTAGCATTTTCTAATAAAGTAGAATAAGCATGCCCGCTTATTATAGTGTGAGTATGCACATCAAGAACGTATTTCATTTAATTTAACTCCTTTCAAAATAAAAACAATAGTATATTTATTATATCTTAGAATTTATGTTTTTACCATTTAATTATAGATATTTAGATAGAGTGGAAAGCATATCCGCAGTTTCCGAAGAAATAGCAGCTTCATCTGAAGAAATAGGTGCAGCTGCTGAAACTGTATTTTCTACTGTTGAGAAATTAAGAAGTATATCTAAAGACATGACAGAACAAGTAAATAAATTTAAATTATAAACAGCAAATTTAAAAATTTAACCGTCCACTCCTGAAGGTATTATATCAGGAGTGGATGGTTTTTAAAGTTGATGACTTATATTCATTTGAGGAACATCTTCTTTTAATGCTTTATTTAAGAAGTAAAGAGATGTTAATGTAGCAACACCGTCGGCTATAGGATAAGCAGCTAAAGCTCCATTTATACCGAATAGTTCAACAAGTAATATGGCTAATGGGATAAATATTATAATTTCCTTATATATTGAAAGTAAGAAACTCTTTTTAGCTTCTCCAATTGATTGATAATAATTGATTGATACATAATATATCCCTGTTAAAGGTATGAGTGAAGTGCATAACCTGAAAGCTCTAACTGTTTGATGCAGTAAGGCAGTATCTTTTAAGAAAAAGCCTATAATAGAATTTGCAAAGATCATAAAAACTAGCCAAAATGTAAAAGAAGTTATTAGTACAGTCTTAATAGAAGTGATTAAAACATTTTTAACATTATCATAGTTTTCAGATCCAAAATTATAAGCAACTATAGGCTGCATTGCAGAACTTATACCTATTATTGTTACAAATAGAAACATAGAAACTTTAGTTATTACTCCTATCATTACAATAGCGGATTCTCCACCTTGTGCATAAAGAATATTATTTAGTACTATGGAAACTAAAGCATCTTCAATTTCTATTATAAAGGTTGAAAATCCAATAGCTAAAATTTTACCTAAAATTTCAGTAGAAACTGAATTAGATATAGAATCAATAGAAATATCAATATGAAAGTTTTGTATAACATCTTTGAATTTATAAAAGGCAAAGGCAAAGGCAGTTATTTGAGAAATTACCGTAGATATAGCTGCGCCCTCTATACCAAATCCTAATTTAACTATTAAAATATAATTGATTATTATATTCAAAACAGCACCTATTAAGTTAGTGTATAATAAAGCCTTAGTCTTTTTAAGAGAAATCATAATATAACAAGCAACTACTGATAAGGATTGAAATATACCACCTAATAATATTATGGATACATATTTGTTTACTAATGGATATGTCAATTCACTGGCACCCAGCGCGTAAAAAATAGGATTTTTAAAGATGAAAATAATAAATGAAACTAATGTTAAAACTATTAAAACTAAAGTTAAGGAAGTAATTACTATCTTTTTAAATTTAGAAATGTTCTTTTCACCTAAGGTTCTAGCGGTATAAGTAGAAGTCCCAACGGAAATTAAAAGTCCTAATGCGATTAAAAGTTTTTGAATAGGAAATGATATTGTAATAGCTGCTAGAGCAGTAACTCCTATATAATGTCCGATATATATTGTGTCTACAATATTATAAAGTTCGGATACCAATAATGCAAATACAGCTGGTATAGCAAATTTAAAAAGGGTTCTGTGCATTTTTTCTTTTGCAAAAATATTACTGTCGGTTTCCATAAATTTCACCTCAAATTTTAGAAAATTAAGTTAAGGTGTAATCTTAACTTGTTTTCCTTTTAATTAAATTATAATATTTTTGCACAAAATTTACATTCACTTAAAGGTGGAGAAAAAAGTACAATTCTGTTATGTTACGAAAATGGTGAGATTAATAAAATAGCCTAATAACACCTGCTTTAAGGTATTATTAAGCCTCTTTTATTAAAATTAGTAAGGCACCATAGCCTTTAAGGGTAGTTTGTATGTTAAATACAGTGCTTTTCTTTAAGTTTTTAAAATGTATATTAGGAAAAGAAGCTTTATGAAGAATTTGTTTTTCTTCTTTGCTCAATCTTTTAGGTTTTCCCATGTCAATCCAGTAATTATATGAAGAACCTAACTTTTCATTTATTTCATAAGTAGTTATCTTTATAGATGATGGTATATTAACTATATTTAATGAAAGTTTTTGGGCGGCAGCATTTTTAACAGCTCTAAGCTTGGAAAAGCTTTCAAATGGAATTAGCTTATCTATATCATCATGATAATTATAAAGTAAAATTTGATATTCTTTATCACATTTAGTAACTATATATCCATTATCTTTGGCAACTAAGGTATCTCCAAGTTTATTTAACAAATAATAGGCATAGTAGGATGGTTTTTTAATACCTTTATCATTAATAAGACCTGGATATCCAAAGAACACTTCATTAGTTAAATTAACTTGTTTATCTAAAACGTCAAAAGCTCTTAAAAAACTTAGAGAGTGTATGTTATTTACGACACTGTTAATAATATAAGATAACATATATGTTGTATCGTAAATAAAATTTATGCTGTCTTCGGCGTAAAATACATCATCAGTAAGTTCTAATTGATGTTCTGTAGTCAAAAGCTCACTTACCTTATCTATAACAATTTTATCCATAGTTGAACTAAATTGAAACTTAAAAGAATGCAGATCTAAACTCTCTAATTCTTCAAAATAATCTAGAAAAGATTTTACAGCACGTAAAAAATCTTCACAGAAAAAATTCTTGTCATCTAGAACTATAAGCGGTTTTATACCAAGTGTATCTAAGAATTCAAATACATCACTAGCTCTGTTCCAGTTATGAAACTTAGAGCCTGGAAATATACACATATCCTGACTGAAGACATTTAGAAGTCTAGCATATTCAAAACCTATTTCTTCTTGAAGAACCTCTAATATATCTTTATTATCTTCTAAAAGCAGGTCAAAGGCATCTCCAACGTTTAATACATCTTTGAAGTGTTTATTAAAATTCCCAAGGTCTGTCCCCATGTTTATGTTTATTTTTGTTATCTTATCCTCATAATTAAATCTATCATAATCTTCTAAGTAATAAGTTAAATATTGAAGACTTTCATTTAGATTGTAAAGTTTAATGTTTTTTTCAATCTCAAAAGTTTCATCATTAATTTTAAACTTTTTTCTGTATTGAAGGGGAGTATATTTATAGTGAGACTTAAAATGTTTGTTAAAATATCTAGTATGTGAGAATCCTACTTCTTCTGAAATTTCGGATATAGTCTTATCTGTATCTAAAAGGAGTTTTAAAGCTTCTTCAATTCTATTTGAATTTAATAAATCCGTAAAGCTTGAACCTGTAACATCTTTTATTCCATGAGATAAATAATCAGTACTTAAAAATTCTTTTTTTGCTATATCCTGAAGAGTTATATTGTCGTTATAATTATTAAATATGTATTTAGAAATTCTATGATATCTTTCTAATTGTTCTTCTTTTTCTTTTAAATCTTCATTTTCATACATGAGATAATGAAAATTATTTATAAGGTTATAAAGAAGATCTATAAGAATAACTTGTATTTCTTTATCATAATTATCCTGTTTTTGAATTGCTTCACAGGTTATTTTAGATAAAAATGTTCTAAGGGCGTCATATTTTTCACTTTCTTGGGCTCTGTCATCTGTGGTATTAGTGAAAAAAAACATGTTTTCAATATCACTATAATATTTTTCGAAAAAATAAGGATCTATATGAAATACTAAAACTTTATTATCTTTATCATTGCTTACAATACTGTGGGTCTCATCTATATTTATTATCTCTATATCTTTTTCTATGAGTTCGTATTTATCGGAACTTATAGTAATATTCAGTTTACCTTTAAGTACGTATAGTATTTCAATTGAGTTATGCCAGTGCATAGGATAATTTATTATACTTTCTAGATTTATTGCAACAGGCATATCTGAAGGGTAAGCTACATACTTTTTTCGCATAAATTTATCTCCTTTCTTTTTGAAAATAGTAATAAAAAGGGGAAGTTACTAAAATAAGATTTTTTCAATTTATGATTAGTATAATATACGAGAACTTTTTTTTCAATTCTATAATTAGTGGAGTAGTTGCTGAAATTTTAATTTGTAAAAGATAGCTAAATTTATTTATAATTTCAAAAGCTATGAAATATAAGTTTAACAACTAAATTTCATAGCTTTTATTTACACTCATTATTTGTTTTAAAACAAACTTATTAATTGTAATATTAATTTTAGTTAGCTTTAGTTAAAACAAGATATTTAGCACCCTTTACATATGCAGGATCGAAATCAGTATGTTTATTAGGATTTTTTTCAGCTACATAGAATATTCGTGCACTTTTGGTATCTTGAGAAACTAATCTATTTACTACGCTGCCATTTGAATCATATTCCTCGAAAAGGTAGCAATCACCAGTGCTATCTAGTGGTTCAATTTTATATTTAAAAGTTCTGTTTGGCCATACTGCAGTAAGATCATCTTTAAATTCATATGTGTTATTAGCACCATCCAAAAATTTTCCTACATAAGCAGCTGTATTTATAGATTTAACGAAATCTGTTTTAACAAAGGTTTCATTATATAAAAGGTTAGAACCAGTAGCTTTAGAAATAAGAGAATCAAGAGTTATTGTATTATTATCAATGTCTATATTAAAGAGGGTATCATACTCATCAGTTCTGTCCATCCCATAAAACCAATATTGGTTTTTAGATACTTTTTTGATTTTTTGAATAATTTCTAGTTGAGCATCATTTTTATACGCTGTAATAAACTGATATTTATTGGAAGCATTAGTGTTAAAGTGAAGTATTTTATCATTGTAAGGTATTGTTACATTCTTCTCTTTTAAATAAATTTGTTTGTACCAATCTCCTTGAAGCTGCGATAATAAATCTTCCATTTGAGATTCAGTTAAATCTGTATTGTCTGGAATTGAATCTAAAGATGAATTACAAACAGTAGTAGTTCCGGTAATACCATTAGCAGCATTATCACTTATAACACCTCTTCCACCTAATACATTTATGGTCTTTACACCATTTTTACTAATAAAGCTTGAAGTAGTATCTATATTGCTATTTCCTAATAGTATAATTGGATTTGCTGTTTTTCCTGCTAGTGCAGAACCAGAAAGAGCATCTGCAAAAGCTGAATCACTGGCTACAAGCACTTTACTTAAGTCTAAGTTTCCCTTAAAGTCATTTATTAATGCTAGGTTTCTGCTGTATTTATCAGCTTGATTATAAGTTTTTGTTGCTGATAGATCTTTAGAAATATTGCTATTTAGAACATCAGCTCCACCTATTAAGATTAAATCTTTATCTTTAGCACTTGCTGCATAATTTTTAACTGAAGCAGGAACGTAATTTTTAGCTACTAATATTATAGGATATTGAAGTTTAGAAGCTATAGGAGCAGCACTTAAAGCATCTTCAAAGGTATCTCCTGAAACAACAAACATGCCAGAAGTATTTCCTCCAGTTAATTCTTTAGCAACCTTAATGGAGGTTTCATATCTATCAATACCTCCAATTCTTTTTACAGTGATATTCATTGAATTTAAGGTGTTTACTATGCTATTAGAAATAACACCAGTGCCACCTATAATATAAACATTTTTAACTTTTAATTTTTGTAATTGATCTTTAGTTGAAGCAGTTAAACTATTACCTTCAGTAAGTAAAATTGGTGCATTATTAAGTTTTTTGGCTAGCGGCGAAGCAGTAATAGCGTCTGCAAACATATCAGAGTTAACCAAAATGGCATAATCAGATTGAGACCATCCATTATTGACAATGGCATTACAGGTTTCATATCTATCTGAACCAGCTAGTCTAGTGATACTAGGTTTATTAGAATTAACAGTAGTAGTGTCATTATTAGCAAAAACAGATGTTGGAAGTAATAAACCTGTACTAATTATAATTGAAGTGATTAATAATTTTATTTTTTTCATAAAAATTTCCTCCTAAAAAGTTTTGTATATAAAAAGTAATATTTTAATGAATTTTGGTAAATAAATAATTTTATTATAAAAGGTATTTGATAATAATAAATTACTTATGATCATTAATAAAGCTATATAGAGTTTAATATTAAACAATTAAATTAATTTAGGAATAGGTAAGGTATAAATGTTTAAATTGGTATTGGATAATCTAATTAAATTGTTCATGCATACTGATTTTACCATAAAAGTAGTCATGTAGTAAATGTATTGGAATGTAATTACTATTATGGTTATAAATATTAAATATGTATTCTAAAACATCATAATACTATAAATATAAAATTGATTAGTACTTTGTTACACAAACTTAGGCACATTCAATAAAATAACTAGTCAAAGATGTTAGTCTATTTTGTATCAGACAAGGAAGCAGGTTCCGCTGATAGTTGTTCTATCAAAGGGTTCTGCTGACGCAGTATGATGCAAAATAGGCTAACATACTGACTAGTTATTTTATTGAATGTGCCTTATTATTTGGTGGTTTGTAAATTAGACATCTGAGAGAAAATTTTACGTATTAATTTTTACAAAAGAAGTGCAATCTAGGATTAATATAAACAGAGTTTTTGGCATAAGAAGGGGGGGAAGATTACTGAATAAATAATAAAGATTTTAATGAGCAATACTAGCTATGTAAGAAAAATATTATTTTAAAGAAAGGAAGAGGAAATATGAATTTTCCAAAAACAATACCACCTCAAAAGCAGGATAAACAACCTGGATTAGAATCACTTATGAATCCAAAACCAATTTATGATAATGTTAATTATAAAGGTGCCAGTAAACTTAATAACAAAACAGCACTGATCACAGGAGGGGATAGTGGCATAGGCAAAGCTGTGGCAGTTGCCTACGCTAAAGAAGGGGCTGATATAGCTATAGTGTATTTTGATGAACATGAAGATGCTAAAGAAACTCAAAAAATAATACAAGAAAAAGGGAAAAAGTGTGTACTTATATCAGGTGACATAGGAGATGAAAATTTTTGTGCAAAAGCTGTAGAAACCGTAATTAAAGAATTTGGAAAACTAGATATACTTGTGAATAATGCAGCAGAGCAGCATCCTCAAAATAGTATAGAAGATATTACAAGAGAGCAGCTTGAAAAAACATTTAAAACTAATGTTTTTGGAATGTTTTATATGACAAAGGCAGCTATGCCACATTTGAAAGATGGAAGTGTAATTATCAATACTTCATCTATTACAGCATATAAAGGTGATAAAATTTTAATAGATTACTCTTCGACAAAGGGAGCTGTAACATCTTTTACTAGATCAATGGCAATTTCACTGGCAAGTAGAAATATAAGAGTAAATTCTGTAGCACCAGGACCAATATGGACACCTCTTATTCCTTCTTCATTCAATGCAGAGGAAGTTGGTAAGTTTGGCAGTAATACAGAAATGGGGAGGCCAGGACAGCCTGTAGAAGTAGCTCAAGCTTATGTATATTTAGCTTCTGAAGATTCTAGTTTTACTTCTGGTGAAACTATACATATAAACGGAGCAAAAATGGTCACCGTGTAAATATGATGTATTTAAAGAATTTTGCAAAGAATTATTTAAAATGTAAAACTAAAAAAGATTAGTAGTAAATTCTACTAATCCTTTTTTTGAAATTTAATTATTCTCTTTTAAAACTACCGCAGTCTGTACATTCAACAGTTGTTGCATTATTTTCATGTTTAGTAACCTGAATTTTGTCTAAAGTACAGTAATTTTCATTATGATCATGGAATTTACATTCTGAAACAATACATCCTATACTATTATTCTTTTGCATAAATAGCACCTCCAAGATTAATTTTTATGAATTCTACGATAATATTGTGTGATATTAACTTATATATATTCATGGTATTTTTTTAGTTTTATTGAAATAAAAGTACATTTTTTAATAATACAATAGAATAAATATATAGGCTTAGGGAGAAAGAATTATATGTAAAATTATAATAGAAAGTCAAATCATAAGGCAATTAATTATTTTTTAATGTGTAAATTCATTACATTAATATTTGTATTTAAGAGTTTGACTTTAAATACAATATGTTTGCTGTAATTATAGAAGTTATAGGTATAATAAGTATAATACCTATTCCACCACATAAAACTTGAAATACTTCTGAACAGAATACTTTAGCATTTATTATAGATGATACTGAATAATGAAGCTCATAAAAATAAATGATTAAAGTCATAAAACCACCTATGTATGCAAAAAGTAATGTGTTTGTCATTGTACCTAAAATGTCCTTTCCAATATTCATTCCAGATTTTAATATTGTAGATTTACTAATAGAGGAATCATTTTTATATAATTCATACATTGATGATGATATAGAAATAGATACATCAATTATTGCTCCTAATAGTCCAACTAGAACTTCACAGATAACTATTTTTGAGAAATTAAGTTGTACATAAACGGAAAGAGAAGCAATTGTTTCAGATTGTTCTGTACCAAAACCTTGTATTTGTGCATTACCTGCCATATTATATGTAATAAGCATAGTTATAAATATAACCAAAGTAACTGAAATAAGAGCCGAAACTGTTTTTTTATTTAGTCCATTAATGTAAAACAAGGTAATATAAGTAATGGTTATAGATCCTATAAATGTTATCTTAATTGGGTCCATTTGAGCTGCAATAAGTATAAGCATAAAAAACAAAATTGAGAAATTAAAAATTAAGGTAAAAAATGATTTTACGCCACGTTTGCCACCTATAATTATCATTAAAATGAATAATATAATTAACAATACCATTGATACATTCATAGTTTTAAAATACTCCAATCTTATGATTTTTAAAAAGCATTACAGAGATATAAATTGTAATAGGTATGCTTAGAACAATTCCTATACTTCCAGTAAGTGCACGTACAAGTTCCAATGAAAGATTTATGTTTATAATATAAAAAAATGGGAAACCATTTTTTAATAAAAGCAGTATAAGTGGAACGCTTCCGCTAATATAAGCAAAAACTAAAGTATTTGTCATAGTTCCCATTATATCTTTTCCAATTTCCTTACCTGAATTAATAAGAACTTTGCTTTCAATGTTTGGATTTTTATCGCATAATTCCTTTATAGAAGAAGAAATAGAAATTGCAATGTCCATTATTGAGCCTAGGGTTCCTATAAGAATCTCAATATAAAATATCTGCTCTGGAGGGTGAGTGAGAAATTCCATTTCCTCAAATATGATACCATTCCAGTTATTTAATTGTATTACAGAAACAGCTATTAACATTGATAGAAGAGTTCCTGCCATTGTGCCAAGTATGGCAGAAAGAGTTTTTTTATTAATTCCACATACAATTGAGATAGACAAAAAAACAAACAGCAGGCTAGCTATAACAGAAATAATTATAAGATTATAACCTTGTAAAAATAACTTAATTACAATACAAAAAATTATAATATTTATTATTACACTGGCTAAAGAGCGAAATCCTTTGAAACCACCTATTAACAAAATTAGCAGTATAAATGTGGAAGCAATGTATACAATATATTTATCCCTTTTAAGATCAAGTATTTTTCCAGAAATTGTTTTTGAATTTGTATCTTGTTGTACTGATACAAAAACTTCATCATTGACTTTTAAGTTTAAATCGTTAATTTCAGAATATGATGATGAATTTTGTAATTCAAGTTCGAGTCCTTTATAATTTCCATTCATAATTATTGATTTTATTTGTTGTTTTTTAATTTGTTCCACATCACCATTTATGTTTGTAACTTTAGAGGGTGTTTCTCTTATAGATATTATTTTTGCTATGGTTTTATCATAATAGTTTTCATTATTTGATACAAAGCAGTAAATAATAGAAGAAATAAATACTAGTGATATGGCAATTACGGAAGTAAGTTTATTTTTCTTTAATAATGACAGTATTTTTTTCATGATTTATATAACTCCTTTTTACCCAAAGGCTGTTTTTGGTGATATTGTTATTTAAAGAATATTTGATAGTAATGATTCACAATTTAAAATTGAAACTTAGTACTATATTGCTTTGATTTTAATGATAACATATTGAAAAAAGTACGTAAACTTATAAAAATTCATAGTTCCTTAAGTAAATAAAAAAATAATAAAATCCCTGAAATCAAGCGATTTATATAAGCCTTGATTTTAGGGATTTCATTATAATTGGTTTTAACTTAGAAAAATCTCATTGTAATTTTTCATAATCACACTAGATTTATCATTTATTATATTTACAGGATGATACAGCAAATAATTATTGTTCATTATCATTAGCTTCAGAAGGTTCAGCTAATAGGGAGTTCTTTAAATTAGCTTTTCTGTTATCTAAAGTATTAAGATTTATATGTTTTGTAATTGTGCCATCAGTGGTATTCATTATAAAATCATGTAGATAAATTCTTCCATCTGCAGTATTTGCTACAGCATAATTTTCGCTATGACTTTTAAAAGGAACCCAAGTGTAACCACTGTTAATTACTTTATCCAAATCTTCTTTATCAATTATAGTTTTTGATTTTTTTATACCATATTTATCTCTTAATATAATAGCAGAAGTTTCTTGGTCTAATGATTCATAATCATTAACACCATTATTTTGATCATATATTGATATGTTACATCTTCTATTATCCAACGTATCTCCATTAACATGTCTAATAGGAGCTTTAGGATGTGTACCTAAAATAAATGAAGGTAAAGTTTGCTTTTCAATATGTTTTTTACCAGCTGTATTAGAAGAAAATACAGTTTGAACTAAATAATTATTAAATTCTTTGTTCCATTCAGCAAACCAAGTTCCTTTATCTAATACTGCTTTTAAATCAGCAGCATCTATTTTAGTATCAATAATTGAACCATCTTTTTTCATTAGTTTTACATATGCAACATTTTCTTTTATTTCGTATTCATTGATTTTTGTTTCATATTTACTTTTTATAATAGAACACCTCTTTCATTTTTTCATAGGTTGTATGTTAAAAAATTTCAATACCTATTATTATATCATAAATATACTTTTACAAAGCATATTTTTAAAATTATTACAATTACTAATATATTCAACTTTCGTAATATGATTATATTAAGTCAAAATTTAAAACTCTCAATTTTCAATTGGCTAATCATTGTATTGGCTCAAATTATTGAAAATTAATAGCTGCTTAGTTATGAAAATTATATAAACTACTTGCATATAGTTATATATCTTTTAAACTTACTTTTAGAAACAGAGCAGCTATCAATAATATCAAAGCCAGCTGAGAGAATATGCTTATCCATATCTTCAAAAGTAACAATTACCATTTTATTTGATATTTTACGAGCAGTTTTCATTATATCTACTTGTTCTTTAAGTGTAGTTGGGGAAAATAAGCCATAGGGTAGATCTATAATAGATACATCAAATTTATCTTTTATATCATGCATAGTACCTGTAGTAATTACATTTTTATAGTAAAGGTATTTAAGGTTTATTTTTGCATTTGCAGCAATCATAGGGTTTATTTCCCAGCCCTTAATATTAATTCCTAAGGAAAGTGCTTCTATAATAACTGTTCCAATACCACAGCAGGGATCTACTACTTTGTAATTCGAATTATTGCATACTGCGATGTTTACTATTGCTCTTGCAACTCTTGAATTAAGCGCATTAGAGTATGAATATGGTTTTCTACTATGAAGTTTCCAGTCAGGTTCACTTTTCTTATATTCACCAAATATCCATTTACCATTTGATTTGGTTACACCAAAAATCAGCTCAGGATTTTTCATTTCGGCTTCACCTTTTATATTTTGCCCAAGTTTATATTCAATGTTACGTCGATTTTCATAACCAACAGTTTCATCACCATAATTTATATAAGAAACTTTAAATTTTTCATATTTAAGGTTGTCTGTTGTAATTTTATGAATTATATCCTCTAAGGATTTTCCAGTATACATTATGGATATACATTCTTTTATAAATGGGCTTCTAGAAGGGTCGATGTAATGATAAGAAAAGAAATGTTTTACATTTGGAACTTTGTTAAAAAGACATTTCATTTCCATTTTACATAAGCTTTCTTCATCTGAAGAAAAGTTAATTATGTAAAAATACGGTTTGATTTTGCCATTGAGATTTACCTTTGGTTTTATATCCATAGGTATTAATTGAAACATAAGTGCACCTCTTTAATAGGTTCAGAAAAATAAAAAGCACTACAAGTAATAATGTAAGAAGATTACTTAATAGGCTTGATGTATTACTAAACAATTATTTATACCTTTAATGTAATATATAATATATATAAAGTCAATGACAGAAAATTGAACTTTAAAACATAAAGTAAACTGTATGTGCAGAAGGGGTAATATGAGAAGTTATTAAAAAGTTTTTTTATTTAAAACTTTTTAATAAATGAAAGAAATCCTCTTAAGTTTGAGGATTTTTTCATTTTAATGAAGCAACAGAAACGTATTAAAATCCTTTGATTTTACCTTTAAGTGCTTTTATACGTTCATTTACGTAGCTAACAAGTTTGCCTTTATTATTTTTTACACTATTTGGAGCATTAGAAACTATAGTAATGATGTCTAATTTACTTCCTTTTACTTCTTTTGCAACTTCATAGCCTAAATAAACATTTTTTACTTTCCAATAGGCATTGTTAAATTCATCTGCTTGCTGTTTAGTATAATATCCTTTTTCAATACCAAATTGAAATAAATCAGCTGCGGCTTCTAATTCGTCTAAGTCTTCAGCTTCTAAAGTTTCATTAATGAGACTCTGAAATGTTTTCATTATAGCCTCCCCCTTTTAAGTTATATAATAGTAATATTTTAAGCTTATAATATAATGCATATACTGGTATATATTGGTATAAGTTAGGCTTAATACCACTAATGCTTAAATAATAATTATATAGAATTTTAAGCTTTTCTACAAATAAAGTTATAAATAGGATAACAAGTATTCATATTATCATATTTTGAGTAAAAAAACCATAATATTGTGTTTTTTTTTATATTTTTGTTATTATATATATTATTAATTTAAAATAAAACTATCAATGAATCTTATTTGGGGTAATATTAAGTTACACAGCTACCTTATGAAGATTTAAAATTTTTACCCTAGTATATGGAGATGAAATATATGAGTATGAAAAGAGTTCAGTGCAATAAATGTAAGTATTATTATATTACATGGGATAGGAATTTCCCATATGGATGCAAATTATTTAATGTAAAATCAAAACAAATGCCTTCAATTATTGTTTATCAATCTATTGGAAAGGAATGTGAAAATTATTCCTGTAATCAATAAAATTTATATGAAATTATAATTATTATTATAATTCACCTAATAATGTATTAAATGTTTTATAAAAAGATACGAGAATAGATTTAAATACATACATAGTGAGGGGAGCTGTTTTTTATGACTATAAAAAAGAAAATACCTTTTTTAATAGCAATAATAATTATTATTTTAATGACTGTAACCACTATATTTATTGATATTAGGTATAGTAACATAATAGCCAATAAGACTAATAATCAAATACAGGAAATATGCAATCGTTCTCAAGAAACTATAAGTGTAACAATTGAAAAAGAAAAATTGGGAGTTAGAATTTTTTCCGAAAAGAATGTGACTAGAAATTTACTTAAGGTAAATAAGGATTTTCCGGGTAGTGAAGAATTTAATAAACAGCAGCAGGATATGAATTTAACTCTGCAGGATTATATTAAAAATGCTAAAAACCTAGAACATATTTTTTTAGTAGATACTAAAGGAAATATAATTGCAGATAGTGATAAAAATTACATTGGTAAAAATTTAGATGATAGGTCTTATAATAAACCAAGTTTACAGGGTAAAGATTCAATAAGTGAAGTAATTATGTCAAAAGTAACTAACAATCCTATAGTAGTTTTTACTAATCCAGTTAAACTAAATGGTGAAATTTTAGGATATGTAGGTACAGCAGTATATGGAAGCAGTTTTTCAAAATATTTAGCTAATGCTAAAATAAGTAATTTTTCATCTGGTTATGCCTTCTTAATGGATTACAAGGGTAACATGATTTATCACCCTACAAAGGAAAAGATAGGTAAGGCTACAGAAACACCTGAAATAAAAGCTCTAGCTGATAAATTGAATAAAGGTGAAACTGTAAAAGGCAGCATACTTAAATATAATTTTAAGAATGTAGATAAAATATCAGGTTATCAGGTTATACCTGAAACAAATTGGCTTATTGTAACAACTGTTAATCAATCAGAAGTATTGAAAGATGTGAAAGGAATGACTCACGTTATAATAATTATATCAATTTTACTGTCATTAGTGGCTATAGGAATAGGTTATGCATTTTCATCTAAAATTACAAAGCCTATTACTGAAATAGTTGATCTTATACACAAAACGGCTAATTTGGATTTAGAGAATGTTGAAAGCTTTGACAAATTATATGAATATAATGACGAAGTAGGAACAATGGCTCGTGCTATGGGGGATATGAGGAAGGTCTTAAGGGAGATGGTTGAAAATATGAAATCAGCTTCCAATGCAATAAATTCTAATGCAGTGTTGGTTGAAAAATTAACCACAGAACTAAAAAGTTATGCAGAAGAAACAGCAGCAGAAAGTGAAAATCTTTCAGCAGGTATGGAGGAAAATGCAGCTACGGTAGAAGAAGTTTCAGCTTCATCTGATGAGATGGGAAATGCAGTAAATTCTATGGCTGAGAAAGCTACAGATGGCTCAGCTAATGCTAACGATATTGCAAAAAGAGCAGAAAGCTTAAAGAAGGTTTCATTAGAATCAACTAATAAAGCCAATTCAATATATATGTCAGTAAAAGATGATTTAGAAAAGGCTATTGAAAATTCTAAATCCATTAACAGAATAAAGTCATTATCTGCTGATATACTTGAAATTGCAGAACAAACAAATTTACTTGCACTTAATGCTTCTATAGAGGCAGCTAGAGCTGGTGAAGCTGGAAAAGGTTTTGCTGTGGTAGCTGATGAGGTTAGTAAATTAGCTGAAGAATCTTCAGCAACAGCTAGTAATATTCAGAATGTAGTAAGTCAAGTTACAGAATCAGTAGAAAATTTATCAAATAATTCATCAGAACTTCTTAAGTTTATTAACCAAACTGTTTTAGAAGACTACAAGGGATTGGTGAAAACAGGGGAAAGGTATAATGAAGATGCTGAAGCAGTAAATGACTTTATGGTTGATCTTAGTGCTGTAGCAGAAGAATTGAGTTCATCTATTACAGGTATAACTAGTGCTATAGGAGAAGTGGCAAATACTGTAAGCGATGGTGCTAGAGGTGTTACTGAAATAGCTAGTAAGGCAGCTAGTATAAATGAAAGGTTAGGCAGTATAAGATCTACTACAGAAGATAATAAGCAAAGTGCTGATAAGCTGCAGCAGATTATATCAAAATTTAAAGTTTAAATATGTGAGCAAATAAACTTTAAACGAATTATTTTAATCTTATTAAAAAGTAATGTAATTAAAAGCTGTGAAATTAAGATATTAACTTATATTTCACAGCTTTTTCAATTAAAGATGGAATTCATATTAAATTATGTGCTTAATCTTTAAAATAGATTCTTTATAATAAACTTAAGGCTAATTTTTTTAGTGAATCTATTTTGCTTTCATAATCAACGCAAGTGTTATCATAAGAATCTTTTACTCTTTTAAAGTAATTTACAAAGTCTTTTTGTTTATCCTTGCTTATATTAAGTTCATAGGCTAAATTATTTAAAAAATCTAGTTCTCTTTGGTCGTAAGATCCATCTGATAAAGCAAGTCCAGTTAATTCAAAATAAATTATGTTTTTAACTCTATTTGTAGAAGTTTTTAGATTTTCAGTAGCTGCTTCAAAAGATAAATTTTCTAAAGTTTCATTAGTCAATGAAAGTTCTTCTATATAATTATTTATTAAGTTCTTTTCGTTTTCAGCAAAAACTTCATCTACATTAGCTAGCAGCTGAACTAAATTAATAAAGCTAATAGATTCTTTTTTATTAAGTTCTTCTAGAAACATGTAAATTCCTCCCTATCAATAATAATAGTCATTAACACAATATTACAATATAATAAAGTAATTGTGAATACAGTATTATAAATTATTTAGGCATCTGAAAGAAAATAATAAGTCCAGATACAAAGTATATTTTGTGTCAGGCAAGGAGGCAGGTTCTGCAGATAGTGAACTATCCAAGGGTTCTGCCGACGCCGCATGACGCAAAATAGACTAGTAGATAGACTTATTATTTTTTTTGAAGATGCCTTATACTATAACTCAGGGCTCTAATACCCTACCTTTTTAAGAAGGGCATTTTAGAGCGGATGCATTTATGAATAAGTTGAATTAGGATTCAGGAGGAGTTGAAGTTTCATTTGAATTAGATTTTACTTGATATTTTTTTAATTCTTCATCCAAGTCCACTTCTTTTAATTTTTCAAATTCTTTGTCTAAAGAATTATCTTCTCTTAAATCATTTAAACCTTCTGCTAGGGATTCTTTTTTCTGAACCTTTCTTTCAATGTCATTTAAATTTATTTTGTTGCTTCCAGCATCTACATTAGATAAAATTTCATTAACTTTTTTGCTGGCTTCTGCATTATTATATCTTGCAGCAGCTTCATCTCTATAAGTTCTAGTTTTTTGAATTTCTTCCTCTAATTCTTTTAATTTTTTCTTAAGGTCTTCTCCTTTTTTAAAGGCATCTTCATAACTTAGTTTTAATGATTCATAAGATTTATCGGCTTCAAGTTTTTTAGCTAAGGCCTTTTTTGCTAATTCTTCATTGCCTTTACTCATGGCAAGCTTTACTTTTTCATCGAATTCCTCAGAAGCTTTTTTAGTATTATCCATTTTCTTTTGTATTTCATGAACATTTCCTAAAATCTGTGCAGAAGAGAGCTTGGCTTTATTTAAACTCTCATCCATATCTCTAAGCTTTTGATCTAAAAGCTCAATTGGATTTTCCATATCGTCTAAAGCACCATTAACCTTTGCTCTAAAAATGTTGTTAACCTTTTTTAATATTCCCATAAAAATCATCCTCCTAAATATATTTTAAGTAATTTTTAATCCACAAGTAAAAACTATGAACTTATTATATAGTTAAATATACTATATAACAAACTTTAAAAAAGCACGTTTTAAGTACGATAAAACTATTTATTGAAATCAAGCTCTTTATATCTTAAGAAATCTTAAAGTTTTAACGGTATAGGGGGAAGGGAGAAAATATTAATGAAGTATAAGAGATTAATACTTGCTATTTTCTTTCAGATACCTAAGATAATTTTAATAAGAAAATAAAATATAATTATGAATTAATTTAGTACAATATGATATACTGACATTATTAAAATTAAAAAATATATTTAGAAATGTAACTTTTTATATAATAGAATTGTCTAATATATGAGACCTATGTATTATCCAATTAAAGAGGTGAAAAAATGAATGATATCGATAGAGTGATTAAAGCTCAAAAAGGAGATGATATAGCTTTTAGTGAATTGATAAAATGTCATAAAGAAAATCTTTACAAAATAGCTTTTGCATATTTAAAGAATGAACAAGAGGCTTTAGATGTTGTAGGTGATACCATATATAAAGTTTATATTGATATAGATAAGTTAAAAAACCCAGAGTTTTTTAAAACATGGATTACAAGGATAGTAATAAATAATTCTATAAATAGATTAAAGAAAAATAATAGAGTAATTTTAATTGATGAGTACGAAAAGATTGATAATTTTAATTTCAATGATTTAGATATAGAAACGGATATACCTAAGTGTATCGATCTTTATAATGCTATTGATAGTTTAAATGTAAAATCAAAAACTATAATTATTTTAAAGTATTTTCAAGATATGACTATTTCGGAAATATCCAAGCTGCTTGAAATTCCAGAGGGAACTGTAAAAGTTTATATACATAGAGCTTTAAAAAAATTAAAAATTCAGCTGAGGGAGGAATTTGCTTAGATGGACTTTAAACCTAAAAATGGTTTTGAACAGATAAAAGTTTCAGATAACCTTGATGATGTAGTAGAAAAAGCTATTAGAAAAGCCAAAAATGATAAGAAAAAAAATAGGGTTAAAAGAAAATTAATTAAGTATACAGCAGTAGCAGCATCAATAGCTGTTATATTTGTGACTAGTGTAAAATTTATACCAGTTTTTGCTCAGGCTATAAGTAATGTAACTATTGGACAACCAATAACTCGTGAATTACAGTGTTATTATGATAAAAATATAGCAAATGCAGTGAAAGAGGGAGCATCTCAATGTGTAGATGAAGGTAAAATAAGCAAGAATGTAAAAGTTACTATAAATAATATTGTTGGAGATGATAAAAATTTATTTATATTTTATACTCTAAACGGTAAAATGAACAAGGAAGGACTTAAAAATCTTCTTCTGCAGAATTTTAAAATAACTGATGATGAGGATGACGAGCTTTTGGATAGTACTTCTAATTATTATTCTAAACTTCCAGCTAAGTTAGATCATAAGGATGGAGAATTTTTATTAACATATAATAAGAAATATAGTTGTATAGTTGCTTCTCTTGGAGATAGTTTTAAAGATTATTCTCAAAATCAGGAGAGCTATGGATGTATAGAAATATCGAGTTGTAGTGGAAGTAAAATACCTGAAGAGTTACATTTGAAATTTTTAAGTTTAACTGAAAATTATAAAATGAGTTATTCAAAAGAAAAATATGAAAAGTTTGTTTCAAATTTTAAAAGAGAGCCAATAAGTATATCCGGAGAATGGAAATTTGATATAAATACTTACAAAAGTTTAAAATATAAAAAGCCTGAGGTGTATAACAATATTAAGTTTAATGAAAATGATACAGATTTTAATATAGATTCTGTAAAAATATATCCTGCACATATTGAAATGAGAATAAAATTAGGAAAAAATAAAATTAATTCAGCACAGTGTTATTCTATAGGGCGTGAAACTATAAAAAATGGGAAATTAGATAACAGCAAGTTACCTTATCTAGTTGATGAAAAAGATAATAAGTATATGTTCTCAGATAATGAATTAGATGAAATGGATTCAGATAATTGCTTAAGTATGAATTTTCAAAGTTCCTATTTTAAGGATTCTAAAGAACTATATTTAGTAATAAATCAGCTTAATTACGATAATGATTTTGGAGATTTTTCAGAAAATATTAAAAAAGTAAGGATTAAGTAAAACTTAATTCATATAAAAAATAAAATAGGAAATGAGGAATATATTAATGGCCAAAAAGACCTTTTCGTTTAAAAAATTTATAGCGTTTATTATTTATATAAGCTTTTTTATAGCAATTACGTCACCATTTTATGTATTATATGGGCCTTTTCAAAATGTAAAAAAGACTATAGTGGGAATGGTTTGGGGATCTAGACATAGATATCTGGTGGAAATGTTTTTATCAAAAGAAAAAGTTGAGGCGATAGTAGGTAGTAGTAAAAATACTGAATCAAAAGTTGATGAAGATATTGATAAAATTAATATACAGCATAAAAATGATAATGAAATAATTAAATATGAAATAAATGATAAAAAGTTTGATGGTTACCTTTTAGAGATAAAGGATCCTACTAGAATAAAAATTGCATATACTAAATATTCAGACAGGGGACAAAGAACTAGCGAAATGGCTAAAGAGAGGAATGCTGTTGCAGCTATAAATGGTGGCTCTTTTGTAGATAAAAACTATGCGGGAGTCGGATCAACACCAGGAGGATTTGTTATTTCTAATGGACAAGTTACATACAAGGATTGCGATGAGGATACTCCAGCAAATGTAATAGCTTTTACAAAGGAAGGTAAGCTAATAGTGGGTGATCACAGCATAAATGAACTTAAAGCTCTAAACGTAACTGAATGTCTATGTTTTCAAGGTCCTACACTTATAATAGATGGTAAAAAACAAATAGACGATCCTCAATGTGATGGCTCTAATCCAAGAACAGCAGTAGGTCAAAAGGCAGATGGTACAGTATTGTTTTTAGTTACAGATGGTAGAAAAAATCTAGTAAAGCTAGGGGCAAGTCTTTATGATATACAGAAGATATTGTATGATCATGGTGCAATTAATGCTGGAAGATTGGATGGAGGATATTCAAGTACAATGTATTATGAAGGTGAAGTAATCAATAGTCCAAATGAATGGGATGGAGAAAGAACAGTACCTACAGCTTTGTATGTGGAACCAGAAAAATAATAAAACAAGCTAATTATTATTAAAATATACATTAAATAATACTAAAGTAAAGCTAAGTATGAATTTTACTTGATATTAAATGTAGAATTATATGATTTTATAGGGAGTTGTATTGTATGAATTTATTAAAAAAACTGTTAATTTGGAGTATAATTGCAGTATTAATTGAGTCGGGAATGCTTTTCTATTTAGATAAAGCATATTCAGCAGCAAGGTCAGATTATAAAGAAGTAAAAAGTACCGCAAAATCAGAGAAAAAGGCATATAATGAAATTAAAGTTCCTGAAAATGCGGAAAACATACAGGTTTCATATGACGGAAAATATGTATCTTATTGTGAAGATAATGTATTAAAGATAGCTAATTCTCAGGATAGTAAAATTCAAAGTATAGATATCAATAGTAATTCATCTATTTGTTATTCTAGATGGCTGCCAGATACTAATTGGTTGTTGATTTGTGAAAAGGATACTAAAGATAGAATAAATTTTTATAATTATAATCCTAATAAAAGCAGTAAAAATCAATTAATTGATCATGACATGAAACCATTAATAATTGAACTTGATAATAAAAGTGATAAAATAGAAGATATTGCTTTATCTACAGCAAATCATGTAATGTACACCAAAATTTTACATAAGAGTGGTAAAAGTGATATTTATGGAACTAATGTTATGGGTCAGGTTGAAAAAATAAAAACTAGTAACAATAAAATAGGTAATATTTCAATGCTAAATCTTGCTTCTAATTTAATTTATGAAGATAAGGAAGAGGATGAAATAAAAAATTTGACTCAAACTGTAGTTAAAAATAAAAAAGGTGATGAAAAAAAATTAACGGATATTTCTAGTATAGATTTTGATGATGATAGTAGAAAGGTTTTATTAGGTACAGATACCCAAGATAGAATATATGCAGGAATTTTAGAAAGCGGAAAAGTAAGTCAGGTAATACTTGGAGAATTAAAAGATTCCACATCACCATGGAAAAAGTTAAAATTATCAGCGCTAACAGACAAGGATAACATAGTTATAACTGCACAAGGTAATATGTATATAAAAGATAAATCCCAAAATTCCGTTAAAAATGCAGTGACAAATGCAGAAACAAAGTATAATGGAAAATTTATAGAAATACAAAATAAATATATATATAGTCTTTATGATAATAAGGTAATTAGAACTGAATTAAAATAAGTATGTCCTTAAGATATCTAGGTAAAATCAAATTATGCAATTCGTTTTAAAATTTATATTTAATGAAACAAATTATTAATTTTTTTATGATGAAAATGGATTAAAAAATCACTATCAATTTTATTAAATTTAAATAAATATTGATAGTGATTTTTATTAAGTTTTTTAATTACCTAAGTTTCGTACAAACGAAACTTTAGTAGTTTCCATATTATAGTTTCCAAAAAATAAATAATGGATAATACCAAGCCTTGAAGTATAATTTTCTTTGCAGAGAAAAATTAAGAAAGG
>NZ_JABBNI010000031.1 GCF_012926525.1 Clostridium muellerianum | reverse complement strand
AAGAAGATTACAGTCCAATATTCCATATAGATGTATATGGAACAATAGGTGCCGCATTTAATTATGATACAAAAGCAATGGCTGATTATATAAAAACATTAGAAGAAGCAGCAAAACCATTCCATTTGAGAATAGAAGGACCAATGGACGTAGAAGAAAGACAAAAACAGATGGAAGCAATGAGAGATTTAAGAGCAGAATTAGATGGAAGAGGGATAAAAGTAGAATTAGTTGCAGATGAATGGTGCAACACAGTAGAAGACGTAAAATTCTTTACAGACAATAAAGCAGGACATATGGTACAGATAAAAACACCTGATTTAGGTGGAGTAAATAATATAGCAGATGCAATAATCTATTGTAAAGAACATGGTATGGGAGCATATTGTGGAGGAACATGTAACGAAACAAATAGATCTGCTGAAGTAACTACCAATATAGGTATGGCTTGTGGTGCAAAACAGGTACTTGCTAAACCTGGAATGGGCGTAGATGAAGGATATATGATAGTTAATAATGAAATGAATAGAGTTATTGCGCTAACAAATAGAAGAAAATAATTGTATTTTAATTGATAAAAAGGCAGTTTGCATTAAACTGCCTTTTTTATTAGCTTTAAGTTATTATGAAAAAATTTACATGAAATTATCAATGTGATAAAATACAATTAGTGACTGTAAAGTTGCAATTTGAAAATTATCAATACTAATAAAGTGGTGAAATTATATGTATAGTGCAATGTATGAAATAAGAGAATTTATACAAGATTTAATAGAAACAACGAGTTCAATTATTGAGTTTGATATTTATGTTATGGACAGTCATTTAGTAAGAGTGGCAGCTACTGGACTTTTTAAAGAATCCATAGGACAAGCACTTCCTAAAGGTTGTGCCAATGATTATGTTATAGAAAATGGAGAACCTCTAATTATTGACACTCCTAAGGGTAACAAGATATGTGACACGTGTCCAATTAAAACTTATGGAAAGTGTTTTAATGAATATTCTATTGCATATCCTATAAAAAATGATGGAAAGTGCATAGGAGCTATTACAATTATGTCTTTAACTTCTAAACTTAAAGAAAAACAAGTTAAAATAAGAAATCAACTTATTACATTTTTAGAAAGATTAGCTGAAGCTATTTTAACAAAAATAAAAGAAAAAGAAACAAAAGACAGATTAATAACGGTTTTAAATTCTATAAGTGAAGGCGTTGTCCTTACAGATACTTCAGGTGAAGTACTTCTATATAATAGTATTATGGAAGAAATATTAAATAACAGACATAATTTAAAAGAAATATTTGCAGAAAACTATTTTGAAAATATAATAAATGATTCTAAAGATGAAATTGATAAGGAATGGGAAGTTATTTTAAAGACATCAATTCCTAACAATAGAATGTTTGTAAGTGTGAAATTTATAAATAATAGTAATGAAAAAACAGACATTCTTTTTATATTTAAACACAAAAAAGATTTAACTAATATAGCATATAAGCTTTTAGCTGATGCTTCACATTTAAATATAAATCTTGACAGTATAAAAGGTAATAGTAAATTAATTAATCAGACTAAAAAACTTGCAACACAAGCAGCAAAATATGAATCTAATATTCTAATTTTGGGAGAGAGCGGAACAGGAAAAGAAGTATTTGCTAGGGCTATCCATAAAATGAGTAAAAGAAAAGATGAGCCTTTTATAGCTATAAATTGTGCTGCCATACCTGAAAATCTTCTTGAAAGTGAGCTTTTTGGATATGAAAGTGGAGCTTTTACAGGAGCAAATAAAGGAGGAAAGCCAGGAAAATTTGAACTTGCTAATGGAGGTACTATTTTTCTTGATGAAGTGGGAGATTTATCGTTGCATCTTCAGCCTAAGCTGCTTAGAGTCATAGAACAAGGGCAGTTAGAAAGAGTAGGGGGAGTAAAATCTATAAAATTAAATGTTAGGATAATTTCAGCTACTAATAAGGATCTTGAATCAATGGTAAAAAAAGAAGAATTCAGAAAAGACTTTTTTTATAGATTATGTGTAATACCTATAGTTATACCTCCACTTAGAAAACGTCCAGAAGATATAATTTTGCTTGCAGAATATTTTCTTGATAAATACAATAAAAGATTAAATAAAAATATACTTAATATATCTGAAGAGGTTAAAAAGCAGTTATTAATATATGATTGGCCAGGAAATGTAAGAGAGTTAGAAAATGTTATTGAATACTCTGTTAATATGGAAAATAAAGATGTGCTTACATTGCCATGTATGCCGAAAAAAATAAGTAATGAAAAAAAAGAAATTCAGTATAATAATTTGGAGTCCATAAGAAGGAAGTGCCTTGAGGAGTTATTAGTTAAACATGGAGGTACTCTTATGGGTAAACAAAAAATTGCAGAAGAGTTGGGTATAAGTCTTTCTACATTGTATAGGGATATAAAAAAATATAATCTATAAAGTCATAAGGCATATGAAAGAAAATAACTAGTCAAAGATGTTAGTATATTTTGTGTCAGACAAGGAAACAGGTTCCACTGATAGTTGTTCTATCAAAGGGTTCTGTTGACGTAGTATGATGCAAAATATACTAACATACTGACTAGTTATTTTTTTGAATATGCCTAAGTGAAATTCAAAATGAAAAGTCTATTGTCAAAATGACAATAGATTTTTTTATTGCAAAAACATGTGATAATGCGATATTATAGAGAAGTGTTCTTAAATTGACAAGTCATTTTGACAATATTAAACTCGGATACTGTGGCATATGTCTAAAATTTCAGAATTTTGATTTTGGCATGTTTGTTGCTAATATATATTAAGAAAATTCTAAAAAATAAAAAGGAGGGCAAACAGTAAATTAACTGAATTTCAGTCGAAATATGAGTTTTCATTAATTATATTAGGGGGAATAAAAATGAAACCAGTTATAGGTATATGTGCAGATTATTCTTACGGATTAAGTGGAGTTTATGAAGGATTTGGATGTGGATTTGATTATCAGCTAGCTGCTAACGATTATGTTAAAGCAGTTGAAAAATCAGGAGGAATTCCCATAATTATACCAGTCTTTAATGATAATAATAATGTTGAAAACGTTGTTGATATTGTAGATGGCATAATTTTTGCAGGTGGAGCAGATATTCAGCCTAAATACTATGGAGAAAATATAGGTAATAAAATAGGAAGAATTATTCCAGAAAGAGATAGTCAGGAATTACAATTAGCAAAAAACATTATTGAAAAAACTGAAATCCCTATTTTAGGAGTTTGCAGAGGATATCAATTGTTGAATGTAGTTTGTGGAGGGACGCTTTATCAGGATTTATCTGAAATCCCAATGGAATTAAGAAATAACAAAATTATAAATCATTCTATGAAGGGTTCTCCTAAATATAATCCAGTACATGAAGTTAAAATTAATGAAAGAAGTAAATTTTATAAAATTTTTAATAAAAAAAGTGTAGAAGTAAATTCTTATCATCATCAGGCAATAAAGGATGTAGCTAAGGTTTTTGATGTTGCGACTGTGTCACCAGATGGGATAATTGAGGCTATAGAGATGAAGAGTGAAGACAGATTTGTAGTGGGAGTTCAATGGCATCCTGAAATGTTAGGTGAACGTAATAGTGAACAGCTTTTGATATTTAAAGCACTTGTAAATGCTTGTAAAGAATATAAATTAGTTCACTGTGCTAGCTAAAGCTGTTAATGTTATTTTTAAGTTGAAAACAAACATTAGCAGTTAATATACTAAAGAATTTTAAATTACAAGGGGGTTGAAGAATGAGTGATAAAAATACTAGTTCAAATGAAAAGCTTGATCGTGGACTAGAAGAACGACATATTCAAATGATAGCACTAGGCGGTGCAATAGGTGTTGGTCTATTTTTAGGATCGGCGACAACTATTAAAATGGCAGGACCTGCGATTTTGCTGTCATATTTAGCCGGTGGAATTATTTTATTTATTATCATGCGTGCACTAGGTGAAATGGCAGTTGAACATCCAGTTGCAGGTTCATTTAGTGCTTATGCTAATGAATATATGGGACCACTCGCTGGATATTTAACAGGATGGACCTATTGGTTAAACTGGGTTTCGTGTTGTATGGCGGAACTTACTGCAATAGGAATTTATATTAACTTCTGGTTTCCGGGGATTCCTAAATGGGGATCAGCTCTTACAGCTCTTGTCATTATGGTATTTGTAAACTTAGTTGCAGTAAAAGCTTTTGGAGAATGTGAGTTTTGGTTTGCTCTTATAAAAGTTGTTGCTATTATTCTCATGATTGTGGTAGGCGTAGTCATGATTGTAACTGGAATAGGTAATGCAGGAAAGCCTATTGGTTTTTCAAATTTATGGACTAATGGAGGATTTTTCCCTAATGGAATAAAAGGACCTGTTAGTGCTTTGGCATTGGTTACTTTTGCTTTCTTTGGTACTGAGCTTATAGGTATTACTGCTGGTGAGGCGAAGAATCCAGAAAAAACTATACCATCAGCTATTAATAAAGTTTTTTGGAGAATTTGTATATTCTATGTAGGAGCATTAACAGTAATTATGTGTCTTTATCCATGGAATAAAATAGGGGTAATTGGCAGTCCGTTTGTTTTAACATTTAGTAAACTTGGTATTAAATCTGCAGCTGGAATTATAAACTTTGTTGTGTTAACAGCGGCATTGTCCGGATGTAATAGTGGTATTTATACAACAGGACGTATGGTATATAACTTGTCTCTTCAAGGTTCAGCGCCAAAAATTTTTGAAAAAGTTAGCAAGAGACATGTTCCTATGAATGCAATTTTAGCATCTTCAGCATGTATGCTAATTGGTGTTATACTTAACTATTTTCTTCCAGGTAAAGTGTTTGTGTATCTTGCTAGTATTGCAACCTTTGCAGGGTTATTTGCATGGTTTATGATAGTTTTAGTACAAATAAAGTTTAGAAAGACTCTTACACCTGAACAAGTAAAAAAATTAAAATTCCCAATGAAGATGTACCCTTATACAAACTATTTTGCGTTAGTATACTTAGTATTTGTATTTTTGGTAATGGCACTTAGTCCTGATACTTTAATAGCTGTTATTGTAGGACCAATATGGCTTATAGGTTTAACTGCTTGCTATTATATATTTGGCTTAAATAAAAATAAGCATCCTAATGTAGAAGGTGAGTTAAACAAGGATAATAGTGAAAATATGTAAAATTACATAGTAAATTCAAAATGAAAAGTTTGTTGTCAAAATGACAACGAGCTTTTTTCGTTATTCTTACAAATGCAAATATGATATTTTGTATTTTATTTTCAAAATGATAAGTCGTTTTGAAAATAAAATATAAAAATAACAACGAAATTAGGAAAAATCTACGAATTCAGGGATTGGCATGTTTATTGCTATTATATATAGATAGCATAGAGGTTATTTTTAATTTTGAAGGGAGGATATGTAGTACATAATATAAAAGACACCAAGCATTACATTTAGTATTATATTCTAATTTATTAAAAAATTATTAGGGAAATAGGGGGAATAAATAATGAAACCAGTTATAGGTATATGTGCAGATTATTCTTATGAATTAAAAGGAGTTTATGAAGGCTTTGGAAGTGGATTTGAATATCAACTTGCTACAAATGATTACATTAAAGCGGTTGAAAAAGCAGGGGGAATGCCTGTAATTATACCCGTATTTAGTGATAGCGACAATATTCAAAATATTATTGATATTGTAGATGGTCTGATTTTTGCAGGTGGAGCTGATATTGAACCAAAGTATTATGGAGAAAATGTAGGAGATAAAATAGGCAATATTATTCCAGAGAGAGACAAACAGGAATTACAATTGGCCAGAAATATTATTGAAAATAGTAAAGTTCCTATTTTAGGAGTTTGCAGAGGATACCAACTTTTAAATGTGGTTTGTGGGGGAACTCTTTATCAAGATTTATCTCAAGTTAAATCAGAATTAAGAAACGATAATTTTATAAATCATTCTATGAAGGGGTCACCAAAATATAATCCAGTACATGAAGTTAGTGTCAACAAAAAAAGCAAGTTCTATAAAATTTTTAATAAAGAAAAGCTAGACGTAAATTCTTATCATCATCAAGCTATAAAAGATGTAGCTGATACATTTAATGTAGCTACTATAGCACCAGATGGAATAGTAGAAGCTATAGAGATGAAAGGCGATAGGTTTGTATTAGGGGTACAATGGCATCCTGAAATGTTAGGCGAACGTAATGAGGAACAGCTTTTAATATTTAAAGCATTAGTAAATGCTTGTAAGGAAAATAAGTTAGCTAATTGTGCTAGTTAAATGCTAGCATGTTAAGATATAAGAAATAAAAGCTATGAAATTAAGGTATTAAACTTACTTTCACAGCTTTTAAAATTAAAAATATAACTTAATAATTTGTTCAAATTTATTTTACTACATCATCCATAGAATATAATCCTGTACTTTTTCCATACATAAACTGACAGGCTTTTAGAGCTCCAATAGCAAACACATCTCTTGACATAGCGGTATGCTTTAATTCAATAATTTCACCTTGACCTGCAAATATAACTTCATGGTCACCAACTATAGAACCGCCTCTTATTGCATGAATACCTATTTCGTTATGATTTCGTTTTGATATACCTTCTCTTCCATAAGTAAATGTAGTTTCTTCAGGTATAGAGTCTTTTATAGTATTTCCAAGTAGAAGAGCAGTACCACTTGGAGCATCAACTTTTTGATTATGATGCTTTTCTATTATTTCAATATCAAAATCTTTATATAATAGTTCGCTTATATTCTTTAGAACTTTATTTATTACATTAATTCCTATGGACATATTAGCTGAACGGAATACAGGTATTTTCTTTGATGCTTCATTTATTTGTGCAATTTGTTCCTTAGAGTATCCTGTAGTACAAAGTACAATTGCAATATTTTTTTCTTTGCTGTATTTAAGTAGTCCTTCTAATGCATCTGGTCTTGAAAAATCTAAAATAACATCAGCATCAACATTGCAAAGTGATATATTAGAAAACACAGGAAAAGTAGTTTTTTCAGTATTCTTATCTATACCAGCTGCAATGCTTAAATCAGTAGAATTAGCTGCAAGTTTAGATATTACTTTGCCCATTTTACCATTGCATCCACTTAATATAATTTTAACCATTAAAAAGCCTCCTTACTTTAAAAGTCCATAGTTTTTAAGTTCTTTTTTCAAGACATCCAAGTTATCTTTAGCCATATCACAAAGTGGAAGTCTTAAATTGCCAACATTCATTCCTAAAACATTCATAGCTGTTTTAACAGGTATTGGGTTTGTTTCTATGAATAATGCATTTGTTAAAGCTAAAGAATCTAATTGTATTTTTAATGCTTCTTTTACTTTACCATTTAAGAATAATTCACACATATCATGTGTATCTTTAGGAATTACATTTGCAAGTACAGAGATAACACCAATTCCGCCTAAAGCCATTATAGGAACTATTTGATCATCATTTCCGGAATATATGTCAAGCTTATCACCACAAAGAGCTTTTATTTGAGCTATTTGACTTATATTTCCGCTAGCTTCTTTAACAGCAACTATATTGTCTAATTCACACAATACCTTTAATGTTTTTGGAAGGATATTTAATCCTGTTCTTCCAGGTACATTATAGATAATAATAGGGCTCTTAACACTAGTTGCAATAGCTTTAAAGTGCTCAATAAGACCTTTTTGTGTAGTCTTATTGTAGTAAGGCGTTATTACTAAAAGTCCATCTACTCCTATACTTTCTGCCCACTTACTCATATTAATAGATGCAGCAGTATTATTTGATCCTGTACCTGCTATTACTGGTATTCTTTTTTTAACTACATCTACGGTAAATTTAATTGCTTCTTTTCTCTCTTGTTCAGACATAGTAGAACCTTCACCAGTAGTTCCACAAACTACTATAGCATCTGTACCAGATTTAATATGCCATTCAAGAAGCTCTTCTAACTTCTTAAAATCAACGCATCCATCCTTAAAAGGAGTAATGATAGCAACAGCTGAACCTTTGAATAAACTCATACAAACACCTCATTTTTTTTATTTATATATTATAAATAATTTTATTTTAAATTATTTATTTCCATTTACAATGCACTCAGCAATTTGTATTGCATTAGAAGCAGCACCTTTTCTTATATTATCTGCTACAACCCATAGGTTTAGACCATTATCTAAGCTGAAATCTCTTCTTAATCTTCCAACGTAAACTTCATCATGACCTGCAGCTTCTATAGGCATTGGATAAACAAGATTATCTACATCATCTTTTAATATAATGCCTTCAGCATTTTTATAAAGAGAGAAGATATCTTTTATATCAAATTCTTTATTTAACTCTACATTTATACTTTCACTATGACCATATACAACAGGAACTCTTACTGTAGTAGCTGTTATTTTTAAATTATCATCATGTAATATTTTTTTCGTTTCATCTATCATTTTCATTTCTTCTTTTGTATATCCGTTTTCTAAAAATACATCTATATGTGGTAAAACATTACCTGCTATAGCATAAGGAAATTTCTTAGGTGCCACACCTTTATAACCTTCAACTAAATCGTTATATCCTCCCATACCAGCACCAGATACTGCTTGATAAGTAGAATAAATTATCCTTTTAATACCATATTTGTTATATAAAGGTTTTAAAGATACAACTGCTTGTATTGTAGAACAGTTAGGATTAGCTATTATTCCTTTATTCCATTTAATATCTTCAGGATTTACTTCGGGAACTACTAAAGGTACCTCAGGATCCATTCTCCAAGCGCTGCTATTATCTATAACAGTAGTACCGTACTTTGCAAAAATAGGTGCAAATTCCTTACTTACGCTGCCCCCTGCAGAAAATAAGGCAAAATCTATTTTCTTATTTTTTATGTTATCTTCTTTTAGTTCTTCAACAGTGATGTCTTCATCTTTAAATTTTAATACTTTACCAGCAGACTTTACAGATGCAAAAAAGTAAATTTTATCTACTGGAAAATTTCTTTCAACTAGTATTTCTATAAACTTTCGTCCAACCATTCCTGTACAACCAACTACTGCTACGTTATAATTCATTTTAAATGCCCCCTAAAACTTATTTTAATTAATATTATATAACGGCTATTAATAAAAATATATACTTTTTTATTAGTATTAGAATCTTATATAATTATTATATTATAATTTTTTTATATGTTTATTGCTAAATGTGCTTAAAATTTGCAAAAAATGCTTTATAACATAAAAATGCAATTTTATATTATGAGTAAATGAAAATAAAATATATAAATTTAACATATTTATGTTTTATTAAAGACAATTTGGTATAAAATTAAAATGTAAACATATATTATGTAGTTTGGTTAAAAAAGAGTAAGTATGAAGGAGGTATCTTTCTTTGAATATTAAAAAGTTGTTATCTTTGATTGTTGTTTTAATTTTAACTTCAACATCATTGTTAACAGGATGTAATAAACAAAAAAAAGTTGAAACTGTTAAAAGGGAAATTGATAAAACTCAATATTTAAATTTAACCTTAGATGGTGAACCAAAAACTTTGGATCAATCTAAAGCCAAGGAGCGCAGTTCTTTTCAAATATTATCAGAAATAAATGAATCGCTTACAAGGATAGAGACGGATTCATCAGGCAAAGAAATGGTAAAGCAAGCTGGGGCAGAAAGCTGGGAAATATCAGAGGATAGGTTAAAGTGGATTTTTCATATTAGAGACAATCAATGGTCTGATGGTAAAAAAGTAACTGCAAAAGATTATGAATATGGCATAAAAAGAACTTTAGATCCTGAGATTCAATCTTCAAGTGCTTTTCTATTATATGCTATAAAGGGTAGTAAAAAGTATAATGATATTAAAATAAATGGGAATAAAAGTATATCACCTGATGTTTTAGGAGTAAAAGCATTAAATGATAAAACTTTAGAAATAGATTTAGAATATCCTTGTGCGTATTTTACTAATATAACAAGTTCCGTAGCTATGCAACCTCAAAGAAAAGATATAGTTGAAAAGTACAAGGATAAGTATGGAACTGACACAGATAAGATGGTATTTTGTGGTCCTTTCACTATAAAGCAGTGGATTCATAATGATAGAATTGAACTTTATAAAAATGAAAAATACTGGGATTCAAAAAGCGTAAAGTTACAAAAAGCAAATTTTAAAATTTTTAAACAAAATAATACTATTATTGGAGAACTATCAAATGGCTCTTTGGATATGGCTCAAATTACAAATATAGAGTTTAAAAATAAAATAAAAAAAGAATCAAAATTTGATTTAATAAAAAAGTCACAGCCAACTACTGATTTTGAATTCTTTAATGAAAAAAGCAAGTTATTTTCTAATGTAAATATAAGAAAAGCATTTTCCTTAGCTATAGACAGAGAGGATGTTTCTAAAACATTATGGAAGGGTTTATACATGCCGGCATATGCTTTTGTTCCACCTTCACTTCAAATAGGAAAAGAAGATTTTAGAGAAAAATCTAATTTTGAGCCAATAAAGAAATTAAAAGATGATAGTGGTAATCCAAGAAAACTTTTAGAACAAGGATTAAAAGAACTTGGAATGGATACTGATCCATCAAAAATAACAATAAAGTATATACAACCTGGAATGGATGCAAAACAAAAGGATATAGCAGAATTTTTTAAAAAAATGTATGAAAAGAACTTAGGAATAAATATAAAAATAGAATATGCAGATAAAGATAACTTTAGCAAAAAGTTAGAAAGTGGTGATTATGAGTTAGGATCTATGACCTGGTTTGCTGATTATAATGATCCTATGGCAGAGTTCTATTTATGGACTACAGGTTCAAATATAATTTCTACAAATTGGTCTAACAATAAATATGATAGTTTAATTATTAATGCAGCAAGTTTAAGTGAAAACAAAAATGAAGATAGATTTAATAACTTCAAGCAAGCCGAAAATATACTGCTTGTGCAGGATGTAGTAATAGCGCCTACAGTATATAGAAGCAAAGAAGTGTATAAATATAAATATGTAAAAAACGTAATGTTTACACTGTTTGGAGCACCTTATGAAATAAAATATGCATATACGGAAGGAAGATAGTAGTAATAACTAACTTTGAATTTTATGCATAAAGAATCCCTTTCATGTAAAAAATAATTAAAAGAAAGGGTGGGATATTTATGGGTAAAACTCCTTTAAAAAAAGTAATAAAAGCTAAGCTTAAATCTCATAAAGAGTTAAGTGATGAAGAGAAACTTAGAGAAAAAATGAAATATGAAATAGCTCACGAGTTAGGTTTGGATATTAAGGTTAAGGAGCATGGTTGGGGGGCACTTACCTCAGAGGAGACAGGTAGAATAGGAGGAATAATGACTAAAAGAAAGAAACAGTATAATCTTCCTAGCAATAAAGCAATTTTAGAAAAAGAGCAAAGTCAATAATATAAAGTTTTTCTATAAAACTTATGTTATTGACTTATACTCTAAAAGTATATAATATTAATTGATGATATATAAGTATTATTTTGAGAGGAACTAAAAATGGATTGTTATAAAGATTTTGCGCATATTTACGATGAGCTTATAAATAAGGATATAGATTATAAAAGCTGGGTACAAACTATATTAAAAAATTGTGATGAATTAAATGTTAATAGAAAAGATTATTTAGATATGGGATGTGGTACAGGAAATATAACTGAGCTTATAGCACCAAGGTTTATCTGCTCTTGGGCGGTAGATTTGTCTTATGATATGCTTACAGAGGCAGAAACAAAGATGAGGAGTAAGGGTATAAAAGTTAAGTTTGTTTGTCAGGATATAACTCAGTTGAACTTAAATAAAAAGTTTGATCTTATAACATGTTGTCTTGATTCTACAAACTATATATTAGAGGAAGAAAAATTAATAGGATATTTTAAAGGAATATATAATCATTTAAAAGATGATGGTATATTTATATTTGATATGAATTCTTATTATAAACTTGCAACGATACTAGGAAATAACGTTTATAATTATGATGATGAAAATGTAACTTACATATGGGAAAATTTTTTGGATAATGATATCGTGGACATGTATTTAACCTTTTTTGTAAAACATGGACAACATTATAATAGATTTGATGAAGAACATAGTGAAAGGGCTTATAAGCATGAAAAAATTTGCGAGCTTTTAAAATCATGTGATTTACAACTTGTAAAAGTTATGAATAATTATGAAGAAAAAATTATAAATGATGAAGCAGAAAGAATAACTTATGTGGTAAAAAAGTGTAGTTAGTTTTTACTATACTATATAAAAATAAGTTTGAGTTATATAAAAAGAGGAGGATTTTTAGTTATGAAAGATAAATTAGTTAGAGCAGTAGCTAGTAATGGAGATATAAGAATAATAGCAGCTACCACTACAGAGCTTGTTAATGAAGGAGTAAAAATCCATAAGTGTGCACCTACAGCGGCAGCAGCACTAGGAAGAATGCTTACAGCAGGAAGCCTTATGGGATCAATGCTAAAATCAAAAAATGATACGTTAACTCTTAAAATTTCTGGAGGAGGAGAAGCTAAAGCAATAGTTGTTACATCATATTCAGATGCAAGAGTAAAAGGATATATTGGAAATCCATTGGTAGATTTACCTGCTAATAGTAGAGGAAAATTAGATGTAGGTGGAGCTGTAGGCAAAAATGGAGATCTTGTAGTTATAAGAGATATGGGATTAAGGGAACCTTATATTGGTCAAGTGCCTATCCGTACAGGTGAGATAGGTGATGATTTAGCTTATTATTTTACTGTTTCAGAACAGACTCCATCAGCTGTTGGGTTAGGTGTGCTTGTAGATACGGATTTAAGTATAAAAGCAGCAGGTGGGTTTATAATACAAATGATGCCAGAAGCAAATGAACTTACTGCAGATTTAGTAACATATAGACTACAGGAGATACCATCTATAACAGAGATGATAACTAAGGGAATGAATATAGAAGAAATTCTTAATTACATTTTTGAAGGTATGGATTTAAAAATATTAGAAAGCACTACACCTTATTATAAATGTGATTGCTCAAAGGAAAAAGTTGAGAAGGCATTAATAAGTATAGGATTGAAAGATTTGCAAGAAATATATGATGAAGGAAAAGATGAGGAACTTAATTGTAATTTTTGCAATAAATCTTATGTATTTAAACATGATGATATAGGAAAACTTATAGAATCAGCCAGTAAATAGTGGAGAATGTTAAGTTCTCCAACTTTTTTATATTTGGGACATAATCTCAAAAGGTATGTTAACACTTTATTACAAATCAACCAGAAAAATTTTTTATTTCATATAAAAAAATAGTTGACAATATTTAAGTTAGATTATATAATATTAATTGTCGTAAGTGATGATATTTGGGCGCATAGCTCAGCTGGGAGAGCATCTGCCTTACAAGCAGAGGGTCACAGGTTCGAGCCCTGTTGTGCCCACCAAATATGGCCCAGTGGCTCAGCTGGTTAGAGTGCTGGCCTGTCACGCCAGAGGTCGAGGGTTCGATCCCCTTCTGGGTCGCCATAAGTGGCTGGATAGCTCAGTCGGTAGAGCAGAGGACTGAAAATCCTCGTGTCCCTGGTTCGATTCCTGGTCCAGCCACCAATATTAAATTGAAATGCGGGAGTGGCTCAGTGGTAGAGCGTCACCTTGCCAAGGTGAACGTCGCGAGTTCGAATCTCGTCTTCCGCTCCAATATGGCGCTATAGCCAAGTGGTAAGGCAGAGGTCTGCAAAACCTTTATCCCCAGTTCAAATCTGGGTGGCGCCTCCAATTTAATAGCGGTAATTAAAAATAGTTTATACTGTAAGTTAATTGACAGTATAAACTTTTTTTTTATACGTTATTTGAAATATAGTACTTCACAATATAAGAATACCAAGATGTTCAATATTAATATATTATATTTTCTTTTTTACAGTCATCGGATATAGAAAATCTTTTTAAATCTATATTGTTAAAAGTTCTAATTTCATTTAAAGCTTTTGATAAGTACTCATCTTTAAATTTAAATTGACATTCATATTTAACTTCACTATTTATGGAATATTCTATGTGAGATGGAGTAATTTCAACTATGTATAATGGAAATAAGTGTTTTATGCTCTTATTTATTAAAGCGTATTGATATATAGAAGTATCTACTATTTGACCATTATATACATTGAAACAATGAGCAAATAGACGCTTGTATCCATTTACTTCCACATTAAGGACTCCTCTTATAGAAGGAATATCGAGATCAAGTTTTTTTCCAAGTTGATAAATAAAACTAGATAATATAGGAGCGTTATTTAAAATTTGATATTTGTTTATGCAGTATTTGCATATAGTATTCATTAATTCTTTTTCTTGTAAATCCATAAAAACCTTCCTTTTTAATTTTCGATTATAAAAATACTGCCTCTATCTATTAATTTTCCACTGCTTAAAAAAATAGGTTTTATATTATACTTATTCAAAAAATTTATTACTTCATTACCATATAGATAATTATTTAAGTTGCCATAGAATGCCATAGTATTTTTATCTAAAAGACCGCAGCAACCACCTATAAAACCATAGTTTAATCCTGGAAGTAATATATCTTTAGGGGGAAGTAGAAGTACATCTATATTTTCGGCAAGTAAAGCTTTAGCTATAGATTTATCACTAGTCATAACAGCTTTTTCATTTACAATAGCGGTAGAGCACTTAGTATAACCCTGCCTAACATTTATAAGTTTTTTGTTTTTTACATAAAGCATAAGATTAGGATCTGTATATTTTAAGTTGTGAACAAATAAATTAGGCATATTAACACTATTTAAAAAGATATCATAAGGATACTTTTCTTCAAGACTATTTTGTGAGAAAACCACTTTGAAATTCATGGAAGTTAGCTTATTTATAAATTCTTTATTAATATCCTTGTGAACCATTATTGTATCATCAGAAATTATATGTAAAAGAATATCGGGATGTCCACATACTGCCTCATATAATAAGTCTGATGGTGGACATATCAATACTTCATATCCTAAATTCATAAGATTATTTTTTTCTTCAAAACTTGTTCTAAAGTCTACAATAGCATATTTCATTATTTCATGCACCTCTTTTTATTCAATAGATTACTATATATTATAACTTTAATTTATAGTATAAGCATAATGCGACGCAAAGGTGCAGTAGTAGTTTGGATTTTAACTTTTACTCCATGATATATGGTAAGTGTTTCATCACTGCTAAATGTTTTAATTATTCTAAAGCTCGAAATTTTTGAAAGCCTAAGAACTTTGTCAAACTCGGTTCCCTCAAACAGGACTAAAGTTCTAAGGCTTTCAAAAATTTTGAACTAAGAATAATACTAAAACAATTTAGCTAATGTGATGAAACACTTACCATATATCACTACATAAAAGTTAAAATCCAAACTAGTAACTTCAAGCGTACGCATATAATTAAATTGTCATAAGTTATTTTCTATTTTGCATAAATATTTCGAAAGAGATTGATCATAATGTATTATAAGCAATTTTTAATATTAAAATTACAATAGTTACTACACAACTTTTTAGGTGGAGGGAGCTTTGAATATATGGTGTATAAAAGCTTTTGAGTGAATTTAGGAGATCTTATGTCTAAAATTTAAAAAATCTCGTAATTTGAATCAGGATGATTCAAGCCGCGAAAGTCCCAGGACGGGACATTTGAGCGGGTAGAGATTTTTTGAATTTTAGGCATTAGAGCTCCTTAATAAACGGTCAGCTTTTATACACCATATATTCAATGCGGACTCCACCTAAAAAGTTGCGTCGCAATATTTTTATAATATGTCGATATTTAAAAATAAATTTTTGAATATACATTTTTTTTAAACATATACTATTTCAAAGAAGGGAGTGGAAATGATGTTGTTGCTAACTGTAGTATATGATAATGATAAAGAGAATGTAATAGATAGAATAAATAAAATAAAAGAATATTTTAAAAATAAAAATATAGTTATAGGAATTTCAGAAAGTATAGAATCCAATACTCACTTCGTAAAAATATTTTGTGATGAAGAGTTAAATGATAAATTAAATAGTATGTTCACTATAAATATAGCTAATATACTATATGAAATTGTTATAGATGAATTTTATAAAAGGGATATGGAAATGTTCCTGTATGACACATACTTTTTCTTAAAATATGATGAAATAAAAGAAATAAAAGAAAGCAGTTTAAAAGTGCTAAAAGGAAAAGAAGCAACCATAGATGAGAATTCAATTTACTATATGAATAAAAAAAACATTATAATAGATAAGATCGTAGAATGCATACACGAGAATAAAGAAATAAATATAAATGGATTTATAACTTTTAGGATGAAGGAATTAAAAGAGGACTTAGAACAAATAATTGATAAAGTTGTAGAAAAATATATGGCTGAAAAAGAGTATACTGAATTTATAAAGCTATTAAAGTATTTTGTGGAAATTCAAGATAGTAAAATAGAAGAAATAAATATAATTATAAAAAACGATGGTAAATATTCTATTCAAGATAGGGAAGGAAATAATATAGAAGAAAAGCTATTTAGTGATTTAGAAGAACTAAAGTATAGTGATAATACCAATATTGACGATATGATTATAAGTGTTTTGATAACCAATTCTCCCGAAAAAATAGTAATTCACTGCAGTGAAAATTGCAAAAATTTAGATTTAATAGATACAATAAAAAAGGTATTTACAGATAGAGTACAACTGTGCGATACTTGTAAAGTATGCAAAGAAATTAAGCATAGCCTTAATAAGGTGTGAATTAATCTATAAATTTATAAAAAATAAAATACTTTGATATTTATAATTTAAAGTATTGACATGTATAATTTAAAAGACTATAATAGAAACAATAAATTTAAATGTAATAAATTTAAATACAATGATAAGGAAGAGTAAATAACAAGCTACTCCAAGAGAGAAGAATCCATCGGTTGAAAGATTCTTTGGGTAAGGGTTATTGAAAACCACCTTTGAGTTGAATGCTGAAATTGTAGTAAGTATGTTCGAATTACCTGCGTTAAGGGTGTAGAGATAACAGTAGATACACAAAAAAATTATTTTTTATTGTGTAGCTTTAATGAGTTTGAGTTAATTAAGACTTATGTACTGTTAAACTTGGGTGGAACCACGAACAGCACTCGTCCCATATGTAGGGATAGGTGTTTTTTTATTTGATAAATAAAAAAACTAGTGGGATACTAACCTTTAATTATATCATGTTTATAAAATTAATTCAAATAAAATTTATAAAAACTATTGACAATAATTAAGCTAAATACTATAATATACAAAAAACAGTGATAAGGAAGAGTAAATAACAAACTGTTCTAAGAGAGGAGAACTCATTGGGTGAGAGGTTCTTCGAATAAGAGTTGTTGAAAACCACCTTTGAGTTGAATACTGAAATTGTAGTAAGTATATCCGTTGCCTGCGTTAAAGGTATAGAGATAACAGTAGATACGCAAAAAATTATTTTTTATTGTATAGCTTTAATAATCTTTGGATTAAATAAGATTTATGTACTGTTAAAGTTGGGTGGAACCGCGAACTAACACTCGTCCCATGTTTATGAGACAAGTGTTTTTATTTTGCAAATAATTAATTTAAATAAATAAGACTAGGAGGAAAATATTATGATAAAAATTAGTTTAAAAGATGGAAGCTTAATCGAGGTAGAAGAAGGAACAAAAGTATTTGATGTAGCAGCTAAGCTAAGTACTTCACTAGCAAAAAAAGCTTTAGGAGCTAAGATAGATGGTGAAAGAGCAGAATTAATGACAGAAATTCACAAGGATTGTAAACTTGAAATATTAACTTTTGATGATGAAGATGGAAGATGGATATTAAGACATACAGGTTCACATATACTTGCTCAAGCTGTAAAAAAGGTGTATCCAGAAGTTGAATTAGCTATAGGACCAGCAATAGATACAGGATTCTATTATGATTTTGATGCAGAATTTTCTTTTACTCCAGAAATGCTTGAAAAAATAGAAGTAGAAATGAACAAAATAATTAAAGATAATTTAAAACTTGAAAGATTTGAACTTCCAAGAGAAGAAGCTATAAAACTTATGGAAGAAAAGAAAGAAAGTTATAAAGTTGAATTAATAAAAGATTTACCAGAAGGTGAAGTAATATCTTTCTACAAACAAGGAGATTTCGTAGACTTATGTGCAGGTCCTCACGTACCATCAACAGGAAAGGTTAAAGCTGTAAAATTACTTTCTATTGCAGGTGCTTATTGGAAAGGTGACGAGAAAAACAAAATGCTTCAAAGAATTTATGGAACTGCTTTTGAGAAAAAGGCTGACCTTGATGCATATTTAAATATGTTAGAAGAAGCAAAGAAAAGAGATCACAGAAAATTAGGTAAGGAATTAGACTTATTTAGCATGCATGAAGAAGGACCAGGATTCCCATTCTTCCACCCTAAGGGAATGATAGTAAGAAATACTCTTCAAAACTTTTGGAGAGAAATGCATTCAGCAGCTGACTATGATGAAATAATGACTCCTGTAATTTTAAATGAAAAGTTATGGAGACAATCAGGACATTGGGATCATTATAAAGAAAACATGTATTTTACTAAAATAGATAATGAAGATTATGCTATAAAACCAATGAACTGTCCAGGATCAATACTTGTTTACAAAAATACAATACATTCATATAGAGAACTACCTTTAAGATATGCTGAAATGGGTCTAGCTCATAGACACGAAAAATCAGGTTCATTACATGGTCTTATGAGAGTTAGATGTTTTACACAAGACGATGCTCATCTATTCTTAGCAAAGGATAATATTAGAGATGAAATTGTAAATGTTATAAAATTAATAGATGATTTTTATAAAGTATTTGGATTTGAATATTTTGTAGAACTTTCAACAAGACCAGAAGATTCTATGGGAAGTGATGAAGATTGGGAAGCTGCTACTAATGGATTAAAAGATGCATTAGATACTATAGGTCTTAAGTATAAGATTAATGAAGGAGATGGAGCATTCTATGGTCCTAAAATAGACTTCCACTTAAGAGATTGCATAGGTAGAACTTGGCAGTGTGGAACTGTACAGCTTGACTTCCAGATGCCAGAAAGATTTGATTTAACTTATATAGGCGCTGATGGAGAAAAACACAGACCAGTTATGGTTCATAGAGTTGTATTTGGTTCAATAGAAAGATTCATAGGAATACTAATAGAGCACTATGCAGGAGCATTCCCAGCTTGGCTTGCACCAGTACAAGTTAAAATAATGAATATTACAGATGGTCAAATTGATTATGTAAATAAAATTGCTAAAGAATTAAAGAAGAATAAGATAAGAGTAGAAGTAGACTTGAGAAATGAAAAAATAGGATATAAAATAAGAGAAGCTCAACTTCAAAAAGTTCCTTATATGCTTGTATTAGGTGATAAAGAAATGAAAGAAAATACAATAGCTGTAAGAAGCAGAAAACTTGGAGATCTTGGAGCTATGAATTTAGATAAGTTTATAGAAAAGATAAAAGAAGAAATTGACAAAAAAGAAAGTTCTGTAGACTAATATAAAATATAATAAAAAGTATTGACAAATTTATAGGATAGTAGTAAAATAACTTTTGTTAAGAAGAAACAGCCGTTTCTCACCTTACAGCAAAGCTAGTGAGGTTACTACAGTTTTTATTTGAATTGTATTTTAAGGACGGCTTAGGCTGTCCTTTTTTTATATGCTATAAAACATTATAATAAAAAAACACCTGGGAGGTGAAAATTATTAATAAAGATTTTCTTATGAATGAGGAAATAAAAAATAAAGAAATAAGAGTTATTGCAGATGATGGCTCTCAACTTGGAGTTATATTGTCAAAAGATGCACTTAAAATGGCTGAGGAGAAGGAACTAGATTTAGTTATGATATCTCCAAATGCTAATCCGCCAGTTTGTAAAATAATGGACTTTGGAAAATATATTTATGAACAGGCTAAAAAGGATAAAGACGCTAGAAAAAAACAAAAAGTTGTAAGTCTTAAAGAAGTTAGGCTTAGTCCAACTATAGAAGAACATGATATTTCTATTAAAGCAAACAATGGACGAAAGTTCTTGGTTGCAGGTGACAAAGTAAAAGTCACTGTTAGATTTAGAGGTAGAGAAGCAGATTATTCGTTTATAGGTAGAAAAATATTAGATGCTTTTTATTCTAGACTTGAGGATGTTTGTGTAATGGAAAAACAAGCTAAGCTAGAAGGAAGAAACATGATAATGATTTTAGCACCTAAGAAAGCATAATTGAGAGGAGGAATTTGTTATGCCAAAAATGAAAACAAAAAGAAGTGCAGCAAAAAGATTTAAAGTTACAGGAACAGGTAAACTTAAAAGAGCGAAAGCTTTCAAGAGCCATATATTAACAAAGAAAAGTGCAAAAACTAAGAGAAATCTTAGAAAAGCAGGTTACGTTTCAGTAACTCAGGAAAAAACTATGAAACAATTAATGCCTTATGTATAATAGATGGTTCGAAGGAGGGTTTTTTAAATGGCAAGAGTAAAAAGAGCTGTGAATGCTCGTAAATATCATAAAAAAATACTAAAACTTGCAAAAGGTTATTATGGTGGTAAAAGCAAGTTATTTAAAACTGCTAACGAGACAGTTATAAGAGCATTAAGAAATGCTTATGTAGGAAGAAAATTAAAGAAGAGAGATTTCAGAAGACTTTGGATAGCTAGAATAAATGCTGCTACAAGAATGAATGGTCTTTCATATTCAAAATTCATGAATGGAATAAAGACTGCAGGTATCAACATTAACAGAAAGATGCTTTCAGAAATAGCTATAAACGATCCAAAATCATTTGCTGAATTAGTTGAAATAGCTAAGAAACAATTGAATGCTTAATAATATTTACATAAAAATGCAGCAGTAATGCTGCATTTTTTTTACTTAAAATTTGTTATTAAAAATAAAAAGATGGTGTTTGAAAAGTATGGATATAATAAAAAGTAAAGATAATAGCTTAGTAAAAGAAGTTAGAAAGTTAAAAGAAAAAAAATATAGAAATAAAAGTAATAAATTCTTAGTGGAAGGATTTAGATTTGTCTTAGAAGCTTTAAAATCAGAATTTTCAGTGACAATGCTATTTGTAAGTGAAAATAGCGAAGATAAATGGCAAAACTTTAATATTAGTAACAAGATTCAAACAAATACTAAAGTATATTGGGTTACAGAACAAATATTAAAGCTTTTAAGTGATACAGAAACCCCACAAGGTATAATTGGAGTAGTGGATAACAGAGAATTAGATGTGGAAAATAAAGACGGTTTTTATGTACTTGTGGATAAAGTACAAGATCCAGGAAATATGGGAACTATTATAAGAACTGCTCATGCATCTAAAGCTCTTGGGATAATACTCACTAAAGGAACTGTAGACATATATAATGAAAAAACTTTAAGATCAACTATGGGATCTATATTCCATGTACCTATAATACAAGATAATGATCTAGATAAAGTAAAGTTTTTAAGAGAAAATGGATTTAAATTAGTAGCTAGTTCATTAGATACGGATAAAAATTTTTATGATGCAGATTTAAAAGAAAAAGTAATAATTGCTGTAGGTAATGAGGGTAATGGTATAAGCGATGAGTTATATAATATGGCTGATATAAAGGTGAAGATACCAATGCCAGGAGGAGCAGAGTCTCTTAATGTGTCTGTAGCTGCAGGCATTATGATGTTTGAAATTATTAGGCAAAATTTTGAACACTAAAAAATTTGTAATTTGTATTGACAATGGAAAGTTATATATGTAAAATAATAAAATACATTAAAATATTAAACTATGATAAAGAGAGTAGGTATACAGTTTTTTTTAGAGATAGAAAGTCAGAGGCTGGGAGCTTTCTTAAAGGCCTGTATGTTGAAGTTCACTTTAGAGTTCTAATTGTGAAATTTAAAGTAGCAGTTGGCGGTTAAAACCGATATATTTACAAAGCGGGTATTATTTATGTATATAATAATATCAATTTGGGTGGTAACGCGGATATGGTCCGTCCCTTTTGTTAGGGACGGACTTTTTTTATATTTAATAAATTAAACTGTAGTATATAAATTCAGTTTAATTTGTATAATAGCATTCAGCTTATTATACAAATGTAGAACAAAATGTGAAAGGAGAAAAAACATGAAAGAAAAATTAGAACTTATAAAAAATAATGCTTTGGAAGAAATAAAAAATACTTCAAATAGCTCTGAATTTGAAAGCATAAGGGTAAAATATCTTGGGAAAAAGGGTGAATTAACACAAATACTTAGAGGTATGGGAGCTCTTTCAGCTGAAGAAAGACCTATAGTTGGAAAGATAGCAAATGAAGTAAGAGCAGTGTTAGAAACTGCAATAGAAGAAGGAATTGGTGCTATAAAAAATAGAGAAAAAAATGAGAGATTAAAGAATGAAGTAATAGATATATCTATGCCTGGAATAAAGCAAACTATAGGTAAAAGAAATCCATTAGAACAAACTCTAGATGAGATGAAAGAGATATTTATAACTATGGGATTTACTATAGAAGAAGGTCCAGAAGTAGAATTAGATTATTATAACTTTGAAGCATTAAATATACCTAAGAATCATCCCGCAAGAGGAGAACAGGATACTTTCTATATAAACGATAATATTGTTTTAAGAACTCAAACATCTCCAATACAAGTTAGAACTATGGAAAAACAAAAACCACCAATAAAAATGATATCCCCTGGAAAGGTGTATCGTTCAGATGCAGTAGATGCTACTCATTCGCCAATATTTTATCAAATGGAAGGCCTGGTAGTAGATAAAGGTATTACTTTTGCAGATTTAAAGGGCACTCTTGAGTTGTTTGCAAAAAAGATGCTTGGAGATAAGGTTAAAACTAAATTTAGACCACATCATTTCCCATTTACTGAACCTTCAGCAGAAATGGATGCTACTTGCTTTGTATGTGGTGGAGAAGGATGCAGAGTATGTAAAGGAGAAGGTTGGATTGAACTTTTAGGTTGCGGAATGGTTCATCCAGAGGTTTTAAAAAATTGCGGCATAGATCCAGAAGTATATAGTGGGTTTGCTTTTGGTTTTGGTGTAGATAGAATGGTTATGCTTAAGTATGGTCTTGATGATATAAGACAGCTTTATGAAAGTGATATGAGATTTTTAGATCAGTTTTAAAACTATAAAGTTTTAATTTATTAAGTTAAAAAAGGAGAGAGTATAAATGAAAGTTCCAGTTAAATGGTTAAAAGATTATGTGGATATAGATATTTCAGCTAAAGAGCTTGGTGATAGACTTACTTTAAGTGGGTCAAAGGTAGAATCAATAGAAACTACAGGAGATGAAATTCAAAATGTAGTTACAGGAAAAATAGTAGAAATAGTTAAACATCCAGAAGCCGACAAATTATCTATATGTCAGGTAAATATAAATAAAGAAGAATTATTACAAATTGTTACAGCTGCTACAAATATGAAGGAACAAGATATAATACCAGTAGCTCTTCATGGATCTACATTACATGGCGGACTTAAGATTAAAAAAGGAAAACTTAGAGGTGTAGTTTCAAATGGAATGTTCTGTTCAGAAGAGGAGCTTGGAATAGCTCATGATGAACCAGTTGATGGACTTATGATACTTCCAGAAGATACACCAATAGGTAAAGATATAAAAGAAGTTTTGGATATGACCAGTTCTGTAATAGACTTTGAGATAACGTCAAATAGACCAGATTGTTTAAGTGTTGTAGGAATTGCAAGAGAAACTGCTGCTACTTTAGGCGGTAGAAAGTATAAAATGCCAGAATTTAAATTTCAAGCTACATGCAAAGATAATATAGAAAGTCAATTAAAAGTAGATATAAAAGATAAGCTTTGTAGAAGATATATGGCAAGAGGTGTTAAGAATATTAAGGTTGAGCCATCACCAGGTTGGATGCAGGATAGATTATTAGAAGCAGGAGTAAGACCAATAAACAACATAGTTGACATTACCAATTTTGTTATGCTAGAGCTTGGTCAGCCTATGCATGCTTTTGATGCAAGACAAATAACATCTAAAAATATAGTAGTAGAGAGAGCCTTAGATGGAGAAAAGTTTACCACTTTAGACGATGAAGAAAGAATATTGGATTCAAATGTACTTAACATAAAGGATGGAGAAAGAACTATAGGACTTGCTGGAATAATGGGTGGATTAAATTCAGAAGTTCAGGAGGATACTACCTCAATAATATTTGAAAGTGCAAATTTTGATGGAACAAATATAAGAATTTCATCTAAAAAGCTAGCTCTTAGAACAGAAGCATCTTCAAGATTTGAAAAAGATTTAGATCCAAATTTAGCAGAACTTGCTTTGGATAGAGCTTGTCATTTAGTACAAGAGTTAGTAGCTGGTGAAGTTATGGAAGGTACCATTGATATTTATCCAGAAAAGGTAGAAAGACATACTTTAGAAGTTGACTCTAACTGGATAAATAGATTTTTGGGTACAGATATATCAAAAGAAGATATGAAAGAGTATCTAGACAGGTTAGAATTAAATACCAAGATTAAAGAAGATATGCTAGTTATAGATGTACCAACATTTAGATGTGATGTAAATATAAGAGAAGATGTAGCAGAAGAAGTAGCAAGAATATATGGATATAATAATGTTCCAATTACTATAATAAAAAGTGTAAATACAAGAGGTGGAAAAAGTCCAAAACAAAAATTAGATGATAAGTTAATAGAAACTTTGATGTGTAGTGGACTTAATCAATCTATAAGTTATTCTTTTGTAAGTCCTAAGGTTTTTGATAAAATTCTTTTACCTGAAGATAGTGATTTAAGAAAAGTAGTATCTATAAAAAATCCGTTAGGTGAAGATTATAGTATAATGAGGACAACAACTATACCGTCTATGATGGAGGCGCTAGGAAGAAATTATTCAAGAAATAACCCATATGTAAGACTTTTTGAAATGGGTAAGGTATATATTCCAAATGAGGATGGAAATAAGCTTCCAGAAGAAAGAAACATAGTTACTTTAGGATTATATGGCGATGCAGATTATTTCCATATTAAAGGAGTAGTTGAAAATATACTTGAAAATTTAGGTATTGATAAGTTTTCTTTTAAGAGAGAAAGTGAAAATCCTAGCTTTCATCCAGGAAAAACAGCATCACTTTATATAAAGAAAGATTTAGTAGGTATTTTAGGAGAAATTCATCCTGATGTGGCAGAAAACTATGAAGTGGATGAAAGATGTTATATTGCGGAATTAAACATTGATGTGTTATATAAATATTCAAATATGGATAAAAAGTATAAAGCACTTCCTAAATTCCCAGCAGTAACAAGAGATATGGCTATATTAGTAGATGATAGTATACTTGTACAGGATATTGAGGAAATAATGCATAAGCAGGGTGGACATTTAGTAGAAAGCATAAAGTTATTTGATGTATATAAAGGTGAGCAAATACCAGAAGGCAAAAAGAGTATAGCTTATGCACTTACTTATAGAGAGGAAAATAGAACTTTAACAGATAAAGAAGTAAGTAAAGTACATGACAAAATAGTTAGAACTCTAGAAAATAGACTAGGAGCACAACTTAGATAACATTAATATGGAGTATTACGGTAAGTAGACATTTAATAAAATAAATATAGAGGGTTGTGGCATTAAGAAATTTAGAACAACATATTGGCTTATGAATCAATTATTAATACAATATGTTGTAGAATTTATTCTTAGTGTGACAGCCCCTCTGTTTATATCCTAGTGTTATTCAAAACATTGTAAAACTTAAGCAGTACTGTTATTGAAATAATAGGTTTAATATATACAAATTTTATGATAGAATAATGTTATATAAAACTGTAATAAATAGAGTTATCTAAGAGGGTGTTTACATGAACGTTATAACCGTTAAGATAAATGGAATAGAATATAACTTAAAAGGTGATGAACAAGAAGAATATTTACATAAAGTAGCTGGTTATGTAGATAAGAAAGTTAAAAATATATTAGAGAACAATGGAAAATTAAGTACGTCATCAGCAGCAATTCTTTCAGCAGTAAATATAGTTGATGATATGTTTAAAAAGCAGAAAGAGTATGAAAAGCTTTATAATGATTTTGAACAAATGGAAAAAATGCAAAAAAGCTATGAAGAACAAATTGAATCTTTGAAAAAGCAGTTAAAGCATATGGAAGAATATAATGCAGAACTACAATTGAAATTAAAAAATGATGTGAATTCTCAATATTTAGAGCAAAAGGAACAGCAAGTAGAGAAGCTTATTAAGGAAATGGAAATAATGCAGAATACAGCTCAAAAGTATTTAAAAGAAAATACAGAACTAAAAGAGCAAAATAAGGAAATAAAATTTCAGCTGCAGACATCTAAATATAAGGTTATAGACTTACAACATAAATTAATAGAAAATCAAATAAGCTTAGCAAAAGAAAAGAAATTCAATAATCCTCTATTAAATGGAGAACAAGGTGTTAAGTAAATGTATTATGATATGTTTTTTTATTGAATAAAAATGTGAGAAAAAATAAAATTTATTTTCTCGCATTTATTTTTTTTTACACTTATTTAAATATTGTATATGATTTATATGTAAGAAAACATATAAAAATAACAATAATAGTATTTTTGCATATAATGATAACATGACATAGTATAGTATCAATAAATTAATTAAAAGCATTTTTAAGGAGATTTTAAGATGTCAAAAAAAACGCGTTGCCAAGACATTTTAAGTGAAGATAATGAATGTATTATTGAATTTAAACCCTGTGAAATGATTAAATCGGTAAATATAAATGTTGATGTAGAACCTGAATCAGATGAATGTTGTTGTAATTTATCACACGGGCTGGATAATATGTTTGTTATGCAATTAGTATGTTCTATATTAAGTGAGCTAAATTCAAAGTGCACTGAAAATAGGCATAGGCATAAGCATAAGAATAAACATAAACATAAGGATAGTAATAAGCATAATCATTGTTAATAAAAAACACTAAAATTTTGTACTTAATTAATTATAAAATAAAGGTTTTATAGGGTTAAGCATGTTTTATCTACATGATTAAGGGTGTGTTTACAATATGAGTAATAGTGGTATAAAAAAGTGGACTATATTGATATATGCAGATGGTAATAATGAAATGGAAGAAATTATGTACAAATCACTTTTAGCTTGTGAAAAGGTTGGATCAAGCAATGACATAAATGTAGTTGTTCAAATAGGTAAACTGGGCAACTATAAAAATAATAATAAAGATAGCTGGTCTGGAGTAAGGAGATGCTATGCTAAAAATGGTGAATCTGTTTTAGTTGAAGATTTAGGAAAAGCAAATATGGCAGATCCTAATGTTTTATACGATTTTATAAAATGGGGATGTAAAAATTATAAAGCTGAACATTTTATGTTAGTGCTTTCTGATCATGGAGGAGATTTTATAGGTTGTTTTACTGACTTAAGCTTGGATGTGCCATATATTATGGGAATACCTGAAATGATTGAAGCAGTTAATGCAGTAAGGAAAAATCTACATTATATAATAGATATTTTAGTATTAGATATGTGCTATATGAATTGTGTAGAGATTCTTTACGAATTAGGTCAAGAAGAAAAATCTGCAGTAAAAACTGCAATAACCTATGTAGATTATGCTGCTTATGAAGGAATAAGTTATGATAAATTAGTTTTTAATACCCAAAAATATAGTATTAGTACTGATATGAATTTATTTATAAGATATTTAATAGAAGATCAGGATTTTAACTTGGCAGCATTTGAAATAAATCATGAAAAATTAGAAAAAATAAAGCTTTTATTTAGTAATGCAGCTAAAACAATAGAAAATCCTTTAGAAGTCATTAACAATTCTAATGTAAATTTAGAAAAAGTGGATTTTGTTAAAAATATTAATGATAACTTAAAATCAATAGTTATATATAGTAAAAAACCTTTTTATGGTATAAATGTTTCTGTGAATGCAATCTGTGAAGATGTAGGATACTTAATTGTTTTCTATCGTAAATTAGCCTTTTCTAAAAATAATCTTTGGACAGAACTTTTAAGTAACAAGGATCTGGATAAAATGCCTGTGCAGAAAGATAAGATTAATGTATCTTTAAAGGGGAGTTCTGAGGAAAAAGTTCATTATATATTAAAGTTTAACAATTAAAAAAGTACTAAAGTATAAGAGTGGCATATAAAAATAGAGTTTTGAACAAAGCTCTATTTTTTATGCTTTAAATATATGTAATAGTGTTTATAAAAAGAATATATCTATAGAATTACAGTAACATTTAGAGATAATTTTAATAGTATATTATAAACAGAAGTTAAATATTACAACTTTTTAAAGATTTAATGAAATAAACTTTTTTAAAAAAAGAGGAGGATATATATGGAGAAGGGAAAAGATCCTAAAATAGAATATACTTTAGGTAATATAAAAGTTCATAGAGGTCAGGTTAATGAAGCATCTGTAGATGAAAATCCATCTCCAAGTGATATAATAATTCAACAGGTAGGGAGTACCACTCTTACTGCTACTGCAACAGCTACAGCGCATAACACAGAGGAATTTACTTGGAGTATTACTAAATCTGCTACTCCTACTGTATGGAACTTGTTTAATGGTGATTTAGGGACATCTCAATATACTGTTTCTGTTGTAAAAAGTCAGGGGACTACAGATAAAGCATTTATAGAGGGTGAGGTATGTGTAACAAATGCAGGAGTTTCACCAACTGAAGATTTGCAAATAAATTTAGATATTCAGATACAACCTAATACAAGTGTTTTGACAGGTGTACCTGTAGATGTTAGCAGTTATCCTATAATTCCTGCAGGTGAAACACACTGCTATCCATATAGTGTAATAATTCCATCAGGATCAGTTATGCCGGGTGCAACCTATAAGGTTACAGCTAATGTTACAATTATGAACCATGCTGGACATGAAGGAACACCATTTGGTCCAAGTCCAAGTGATACTACAGTTATGCCAGATCAACAAACTATAGTAAATGATACTATTCATGTTACAGATGATGGCAGCAGCTATACTTTTTCAGATAGTGCAATGCTTTCCTATTCTGTGAAATATCAATGTCCTGATGATGCAGGAACACATACTAATACTGCCGTAATTGAAGAAACAGGACAATCAGCATCGGCCACAGTTACAGTAAATTGCTATGCATTACAAGTATCAAAAGATGTTAATACAGCTTTAATTAGGACTTATAACTGGGATATTACAAAAACAGCAGATAAAAGTAATATAACTCTTTCAACGGGTCAATCGCTTCCAGTTAATTATACTGTTACAGTAAGTGAAACATCTGTAGATAGTGGTTGGGCAGTATCAGGAAATATAACTGTTCATAATCCTGCGCCTATTGATGCTGTGATAAATAGTATTACTGATATTATTTCACCTAATATAGCTGCTACTGCAGCTTGTGGAGTAAGTTTTCCGTATACACTTGCTGCCGGGGGGACTTTAAATTGCACTTATAGTGCTAATCTTCCTAATGGAGATGAAAGGACTAATACAGCTACGGCAATACTTCAAAATTTTGACTATGGCTTTAATGGAACTAGTGTTCCAGATGGAACTACAGAGTTTATAGGAACAGCTACTATTAATTTTAGCAATGCAACTATTACTGAAGTGAATAAATGTGTTACTGTAGAAGATACTTTACAAGGAATCTTAGGAAACCTTTGTGTAGGAGTAGATAACCTTCCAAAAACATTTGTTTACACTCGCCAAATAGGGCCTTTTGCAACCTGTGGCGAATTTGAAGTTACTAATACTGCTAGTGTTATAAATGATGAGGGCAGTGTTTTAGCTCATGATGAATGGACAGTTCATGTTCATATTCCTTGTAGAGGACTGATGTTTAGGATGGTAAACTCAAGTATATAAGTAAAAAAATGGGTAAAATAAATAGGGATTCAGTGTTGAAGCATTGAATCCCTTAAACTTATGTTTGGCTCTTAATATTCAGAAATTAAGCTAATAGGTATAGTATCTAATTTTTTAGCTACATTCAGTATAATGATATATAACTTTTGCTTTAAATTTACGATGCTTACAAATTTCCTTTTCCTCAAATACAAAACAAAATTTTCCTGCATCAAAATCTTTATATTTGCAATCACTAGAATAACCTGTAGGCATTTTTTTAACTTTGGATGCATATAGTTTATCATTTTCATAAATTAGTACACCTACAACAATTATTTTATTTGGACATATGTTTTTTAAATTAACATGCAAAAATAGTAATCTTCCTTGATTTGTACATTGTGGCTTAAGTATAAATTTACCAATATTTTCATGGCAGCTGTTAGTATCATTTTTATATGGTGAATTATGATGCTTTTTTACTGGGATAGAACTGTTTTTATCAAAATCACCAGCATTCATTTGGTCTAGCCTCCTCATTTCACAAATAAATTTTGTTTTTTAGAAATACACTTTAATTCTATGGATAACTATCATAATATTTTCACTAAGTAAGATTCATTGATGTTTGAAATATTTATTTTAAGTATAATTGTTTGCATAAGGTATGTTTGAGATAGTTAATCATGTGTAGAATGAATTTAATAAGATATTAGATAATTAACGTTTAATTTTCAAAAAAAGGATATCCATTCAGATATCCTTAAAAGTAGTTTTAAGTTTTTAAAGGATAATAAAATAATTATCCCTATTCATTATTCCAATGAACAGCATCCAAGAATATAATTAGCACAAACAACATCTACATCCCAGACGCAAGTTTCATCAGTACAGCATTTTTCATCCACAATAATTTTTCTAAATTCTAGAGGTACATCTACGCATGTACATTGACCAGCACTAGGAACATTAACATCAAATATACGACATACAGTTGCAACTACAAGGGAATTACATTTTACTACTGCAACTATACCATATCTAGTTCCATTGCAAAGTCCTTTTATAGTGAGATCGAAATCTACTAATGTACATTCGCAATTAGAGGTGTGTTCAAAAGGACCTATTAGAGCTTTACAAACTACGCTCATTATTTTATCCTCCTAGGAATTATTTTCATAGATTGTGGTAATCTATGTATTTTATTTACTTTAGTTCTGCAAAATAAAAACCTAAATTGGCAATACTACCAAAAAATAAATATGGCATATTTTTAACCACCGTGTTATATAAAAGTTACCACACAAATACACACACGGGAGGTAATAAATAT
>NZ_JABBNI010000030.1 GCF_012926525.1 Clostridium muellerianum | reverse complement strand
TGATGTCTTAAAAATCTAATATTTAATTGATGGAACGCCGTATGAGGTGAAAGTCTCACGTACGGTGTGAAGGAGGGGAAAAGAGAGGCTTAACGTAAAGTCGAAGTCTGCTCTTACCTATTCTATTCAGTACAGCTATAGGCTTAAATTTTTTATCAAGGGGTATTCCTGTAATTTATATGTCCTACAGAGAACAAATATTAAAATTAAAACAAAACATTTTAGATGAAGAATACTATGAAGCCTGCACAAGAAAGTTTAAAACAGCACAGGTTTTAATAATAGATGATCTTTTCAAGGGTAAAGTCACTGAATCAGATATAAATATAACCTTTGAAATAATAAATTATAGATATATGAAGAATCTTCCCATAATAGTATCTTCTGAATTCACCATAGAAAAGCTTCTAAATTTTGATGAAGGCATTGGCAGCAGAATTATAGAAATGTGCAAAGATTTCACTGTGGAGATCCATGGCAGGGAAAATAATTATCGCTTAAAATCAAATGATTCAGAAATTTAGATGGAATAGGATTGGTTCTTAGTAACTCAACTTTTTCACATACAAAATTTCAATTTAATATAATAAGCACATTGCCATACAACTGAAGTTACTAGTTTTGATTTTAACTTTTACGCAGTTCGATCTGCTGTTCTTCTGTAAAATAAATTTTCCCCATAGCAGCACTCTCCTAACTTCATACCTTAAGTATAGCAAAAAGACCCTATAAAATAGAATCAGTTAAATTTCTAGCACATGCCTCTTTTTTTAACTGTCTATCTTATAGGGTCCATTTTAAATATCCAACAGCCCTTTAATTTTATCCCATCGCTACCATTGCTAATACCCCCATCTTCTTTAAGTTGGGCATAGCTACTTTACGAGCCTGGATAAGTTCTTCTAAGACTCACTTGATAATGTAGAATCTAATTTAAACATTTCTACTATTTTATCCATTTTAACAGCTAACTCATTAAGTTCTTTAGCAGTATCTGAAATAGTATGCATAACACTAGTTTGTTCTTTAACCATTGCTGATACTTCTTCAGTGGAACTTGCTGCTTCCTCTGATACATTAGATATCTTTTCAATAGAAACTATAGCTTTTTCTTTATTTTCATCCACATTTTTAACATTCTCTGATAAATTATTTATATGACTTAAACTATTTTTTATAGAATCCTGAATTAAATCAAAGGATTTTTCCGTTTCAATTATGGATGTGTTAGCTTTACTTACAGCGTCTATGCCAGTGTCCATAGTATTCTTTGCAAGACTTATTTCTTGTTGTATTTGGCTTACAATAATAGCTATTTCCTTTGTATAATCTGTGCTTTGTTCTGCTAAATTACGTATTTCATCTGCCACTACAGCAAACCCTTTACCATATTCACCAGCTCGAGCTGCCTCAATAGCTGCGTTAAGTGCTAATAAATTTGTTTGTTCTGCTACACTATTAATAGTACTTACAATATTATCTATAGAACCTGATTTACTATCTAGATTATCAACAATAGTAGATAACTTATTTGTTACATCACTATTTATCTTAAATTTTTCTGTAAGTATATCTAGGGATTGAGAACCTTTGTTGCTCATTTCCTTAGCATTGATATGAGCTTCTTTTACTGCATTGGAGCTTTGCAAAGCAATTTGTATATCCTTAGCTAAACTTTTAATTTTTTCTAAGCTATCTTGAGAAAATACAGTATGATCCGTTGCACCACTTGCTAATTGTGACATTGCCTCAGAAACATTATTAATATATATTAAAGTATCATTAGTATTTGTAGATAGACTTTTAGAATGTTCAAAAATCTGACTGGAACTATTTTGTAAATTATGAACCACATCAATTAGATTTTTCTTTAAATTAAATACAGCCCTTATCATAATGCCTAATTCATCTTTATTCTTAAAAAATTTCTCTGCTTTTTTATCTATGCTTGAAGAAAGATCACATTGAGATAGAGCATCTATAAGTTCAGTAGATACTTTAATTGGTTCTGAAATTTTTTTACCTAAATATAGTGCTGCAATTATGGATAAAACTATTCCTATTATGATAATAGCAGAAATTATTATAATTAACTTATTTATGCCGCTAAGGACTTCAGATATAGGTGGCGCAACAGTTAAAACCCATTTATTTGAAAGTTTTGTATAAGCTAGTAGCTTGTATTGTCCATTTTTACTTTTATATTTAATAAAGCCAGCTTGATTCCCTTTCATTTGTTCATAAATATCTTTGTAAACACCATTTTTAACTGTGACTAAATTGTCCTTATATGTAAAATCAGGATGAACTAAATAATCATATTTTTCATTGTATAATGAAGCATATCCTGTATTATATACTTTAATAGCATTTATTAAACTTTTAATATAACTAAGTTTTAAATCCACACCAACTACACCTATAAGTATATTATCTTTGAATATAGGTTTTGAATATGTAATTACATCTGAGTTAATAATAGACGAAGTATGTGGAATAGACCAGGTTCCATTTTTATTTTTTATGGTTTCATAATACCACTGCATATTTTTATTGTTAGTGTTATATTTTTCTTTTGTTAATTGTGGCTGTGTTTCAAAGTTACCATTATCTTTAACATCAGCAAGAGTTACATCAGCTGCTTCACCAGTTAAGTCTGGATTAAGAATGAAATACATAGACAAAGAAGATTTAGAACCTTCTGAATAATTTTTTATAATTGATGATAATGAGTTCTTGTATTTTTCTATATATTTTGGATCTGACTTTAATTGCTCTGTATCAAAAGTATTTAGTACATTAGAATGCAAATAATCTACTTTGTTTTCTGACAGCTTAAATTTTTCATTTAAATCGCCAGCTATACTTTTAGACATATATACAAGCTTGTCCATAGCTTCCTTGTTTATAAATGTTTTTCCTGCAATTATTGAAACGGTTCCTAAGATTGAAGATAAAGTAACGCAGCAAATTATAATAGTTACTATGATTTTAGTGCTTATTTTTTTCATATCAGTAATCCTTTCAAACGCTATAAATTATAAAGCTTTTATATTATTGACTAGCAGGCAACATTTTATCACTTATTTTAAAAATAGTCAAAACTTATACGAACAGTAGTATGCTTTTACTATTTGTTATTAGACGTAAAAATTGGTTGTTCTCTACTTCATCAAAAGTGCAAAAGCTAATGGCTTGATTGTAGAAAGTTACTTTTAACTAACTACTGGGTTTATTGTATCAGGTTGTGGCTTATTCTTCCATACGTCAAATCTTTGACACTTATAATTATATCTCTGTCTATCAATCATTTTGTACCTCCAATTTTCATTGCGAACACTTGTTCTTTTATAAAAAATGAGTTATACTTAATTTATAAAAAATACAAAGATTGGTGATGAAGTATGGAAATAGATGAAAAGTTAAGAATTTTATCCTCTGCAGCTAAATATGATGTATCCTGTTCCTCTTCTGGATCAAATAGGAACTCAAAGAAAGGCAGTATTGGTTCAGTTCATCAAAGTGGTATATGTCACAGCTTTACTCCAGATGGACGATGTATATCCCTGCTTAAAATACTTTTAACAAATTACTGAATATATGATTGTTCATACTGTATTAATAGAAGATCTAATGATATTGAGAGAGCTTCCTTTACTGCTGATGAAGTTGTAAATTTAACTATGAATTTTTACAGACGTAATTATATAGAAGGCTTATTCTTAAGCTCTTCAATTATTAAAAATGCTAATTTCACTATGGAACTACTTACAATGGTTGCTGATAAATTAAGAAATGAACATAACTTTGGAGGTTATATTCATCTAAAAGCAATTCCTGGAGCCGATAAAGACCTTATAAAAAAGGCTGGTTCCCTTGTAGATAGAATGAGTGTAAATATAGAACTGCCTTCATCAAAATCCCTTAAATTATTAGCACCTGAAAAAAATAAACATGATATTTTAAAACCTATGGGTGATATTAAAAATAATATTATTGTAAATAAGTATGAACGTAGAAAATATAAAAATTCACCTATATTTGTTCCCGGCGGCCAGAGTACCCAGCTTATTGTTGGAGCTACAAAAGAAAGTGATTTAAATATACTAAATTTAACAGAAAACCTATATAACAAGTTTGATTTAAGAAGAGTTTACTATTCTGCATATGTTCCTGTTAATAGTAATAGAAATCTTCCTGAAATCAAGACTCCCCCTACTTTTAGAGAACACAGACTATATCAAGGTGATTGGCTGCTAAGAGTTTATGGATTTAAGGCAGAGGAATTGTTAAATGAAAAGAATCCTAATTTTGATATTAACTTTGATCCTAAAACAACCTATGCTTTAAACAATATTCATCTATTTCCTGTTGAAATAAATAAAGCTCCTTATAACACTCTTATAAGAGTCCCTGGAATTGGTATACGTGGTGCACATAAAATAGTAAGTGCTCGTAGAATTGGTTTATTAGACTTTTTTGATCTAAAAAAACTTGGCATAGTTATGAAAAGAGCTCAGTATTTTATCACCTGCAAGGGTAAATATTATGGAGCTGTAGCCTTTGATGATATGCGTATTAGAAAAGCTCTTACTCCTAAAATTGACTTAAACTCAATAGATGAAGGTGCCACACAATTAAGCTTTTTTGATAATAATATAGGTAATTTAACTATGCCTAAAGTTTCTTCAAATAGTAAATTACTTTTATTAAATGATAAATCCACCTCAATTACAGGTGAACTATAGGAGGATTTTATTTTGAAAGAATATATATATGATAACACTTTTGAAGGATTACTTACTGCTATTTTTTATGCCTATGGCTGCAAAGACCATTGCATTATAACAAAATCTAGGGATTATATTCCCTCATTTATAAATGAAGCTTCAAATATTAAAACTGAATATGATAAATTTGATAGAGTCTATAAAAGCATTGTAGAAAAGCTTAATAGTGAAGTTTTAACAAATATTTACTGTCTATATCTTTGTGACATTTCAGATTCTAGTTCTATTGCTTTGAAGTATCTTAAACTTTGCTATAAATATGGTTCAAATATTAATTTAGCTAAGAATAATGATATTATAATTTTAGTTGATAAATATACTAAAAAGGTTACTTGTGAAGCTCATATGTTCACTGGATTTATAAGATTTAAGGAAGTAGCACCATTAAGTTTTTATGCCTCTATAGAGCCCGATCATAATATTTTGCCTTTAATACTTAATCATTTTACGCGAAGATTTTCTGATCAAAACTTTATAATTCATGACTTAAAAAGAGAGCTGGCAATTATGTATAATAAAGAATCAGCTATTATAACTGACTTAAGAAGAGAAGATTCCAAATTCTTTACCGCACCAGATGGTGAATTTGAATCTCTTTGGAAAACCTTTTATAACTCTGTTAATATAAAAGAACGTGAAAATCCTAAGCTTCGTAACCGCTATATGCCTAAAAGATATTGGTCTCACCTTACAGAGCTTAAATAAGACATCTTGAAAAAACCTTTTCCTTAAAATTCTAATCTCACCTATATAGCAGACGGTTTTTGGCTTTAGACAATACTCTTTAATATGTCAAAACATAATAAAAGAGGCCTACTCTAGGCCTCTTATTAAAACTAACAATATTACATATCATCCCAATAAATTTTTTCTGCATTTTTATCTAATACTGCAGATCTATCAAATAATTTTATAGCTATAACAGCTACAATAAAAGCAATTACTCCTCCTAAAATTTGAAAAGTTCTAATGGATGTACCTATAGATTTTCCTATATAACCTCCTAGAAATATACCTAAACATACAAGCATTATTGGAAAAATAAACATCATAAAAGCAGCTAATAACATGTTGGTCTTTTTGGGTTCTGTTTTTCCTGGTGATTCTTCTGATTTTTTGTTAATTACATTTTCAAACATCTTTTCTTGCTCCGTTTTCATACAAACCACACCCCCTTGTGAAAGTTCCAATTAAATTAAATACTTTTACTTAACTTATAGATATCTTTTTAAAATTTACTTAATAACGTGACCTATTGCTTTTACTATTGAACTTTCCAAAGTCCAAATAATCTGCATAAAAATCACCTAAAGTAAACTTTATTCAATTATAAGTATAATATATACATCCTACTATTACAATATTGATGCCTAATAAATAACTTTAAAATTTTTTCCTTCATTAAGAAACTTTATCACAGGATTTTTAAATAATACACTTAGACATAATTAGTGAATTTAAAAATCTATTGACCTACATAATGAAAATATTTCTGCATATTTAACTATATATTTATCAGTATTAAAATTTCTTTATTTTTAATATTGATAAACTGCACTTACATCAGCTCTTACTTTATAAGTTCCAGTTTCTATAGGAGTACTTTCTTTACTTAATGAAGCATTATAATAAATTGGGCTTGTATTTGGTACTCCAGTTGAATTTTCAATTATTTTTGTAGGAACTGATACTTTTACCCCTATAGAGTCAGCAATTACCTTTGCTTTACTATTTGCATTTGATATAGCATTTTTTAAAGCCATATTATAGTATTTTTCATAGTCACTAACTCCAAAGTTTATGCCATTAGAATTATTAGCTCCATTTGCCACAGCATTATCAATTATAGTACCAACTTTAGTTATATCTTTAACTTTTACACTTATAGCATTTACAATAGTGTATCCAACTAACTTATTACTTCCCGTTTTATTATCATAATTATATTTAGGAGTAATACTGTAATTAACGGTTTTGATGTCTTCGCTTTTTACTCCCTGTTTTTTAACTTCATTAATAATTTTATTCATTGCATTTGAATTCTCCTTTTGGGCATCACTTACACTTTCCTTCTGAGTCATTACCCCTAAAGATACATAAGCTATATCTGGTGCTACATTTACCTCACCAACACCACTAACATTTATTGTTTTTTCTGATGATGTACTTGTCTTATTGTCTGCTGCTAATACTTTTGATCCTCTACTAAAAAAGCCCCCTATCATAAAAGTAACTATGATTGTAAGGATAAAAATTAATGATGATTTTTTTTGTAAAAGATTATTATTTTTCAATTCTTAACCACTCCTTCCATATATATTAATTTTATCATAAATAAACACATTGTAAAAACATAAATATATGGTTTCATTTAAGTGTTACTACTAATTTGTAACTAAACAATTTTTTAATACTAATTTGTTTAAATTTTCAGCAATTAAAGTGAAGAAATTTAATGTTTCTACTAATAAGAAGATCTTAATTTGTAGTATAAGCTTTTACATTATTACTTATGCTTTTAATGAGATTATATCTGGTGGCAAATTATTCTGAATCGATTTAGGCATCTGAAAAAAAATAATAAGTCCAGATGCGAAGGATATTTTGCGTTAGGCAAGGAGGCAGGTTCCGCAGATAGTGAACTATCTAAGGGTTCTGCCGACGCCGCATGACGTAAAATAGACTAGCAGATGGACTTATTATTTTCTTGAAGATGCCTTACTACTTCGCTGTAAGTAATCCTTATGTTATAATCTTAAATGTGACTTATAACATAAATAAACAAAGCTAAAAAGGAGTGACAGACAATGGAAAACAAAACTGAATTATTAAAGGGAAAGCTGCTTCCATTTTTGAGTTTAAATAAAACTTTAGAAATAGTATTAGTTTTTATATTAATTGCTATTATAGTTTTGGAGGGATTTTCGGCTTATATTGTAATTAAATTTAGCCATCCTAAATCAATTAGTCTTCATCCTGATATTAAAGGATATGGAATAAAAACTTATGAAAATGTAAATTTTAATAGTCTCAGTAATAACATAACATTAAATGGATGTCTTATAAAAAACGGTAATAGCAAAAAAACTATTATAATATGTCATGGATATGGAGATTCAAAATTTATGTCAGGTGGAAAAACCGCCTCTTCTGTAAAAGTAGATAATCTTCAATTATCCAAAATATTTTTAAGTCAAGGATACAACACTCTTCTATTTGATTTTAGAGGTCATGGGGATTACGCTGGAAAAGATGGTGTTACTATTGGTTTTAAAGAACAGCAGGACCTTTTAGGAGCTGTAAACTTTATAAAATCAAAAGGTATTGGAGATAAAATAGGTGTTATAGGATTTTCTATGGGAGCAGCTACTGCTTTAAGTTCTATAGACAAAACAAATGATATAAGCTTTGTTATTGCAGATTCCCCTTTCAGTGATTTAAAAACTTACTTACAATCTAATATGAAAATTTGGACAGGTCTTCCTGACTTTCCATTTGTACCTATGGTACTATTAAATTTTAAGCTTATTTATGGAGTAGACTACAGTACTGTAAAACCTGTAAGTAGTGTTAGTAAATCTAAAATACCTATACTTTTGATACATGGAAAAAAAGATACTACAATTCCATACACTGAAAGTTTAAAAATAGAAAAATCCTTTAAAAATAGCAAAAGTAAATTAGTTAGCTTTCCAGATTCTACGCATATAGGCTCATATTCTATATATCAAAATAAATATGAAGAAGTTTTAAAAGACTTTTTAGTATCAACTGAACTTTAAACAATATAAACATAGTGTGACGTAAATAAACGAAGAAACGTTAAGCTGTATTACGTCTGATACATGTTGTGCAGGAACACTCACTTCATTAAGAAGTTCTAATTGCTTGAGATAGTGAAAAATACCTACCTCTTCAAATGCGACGTCCTGTCGCTTTCAGAGCTTTTGCCGTCCTGGCAAAAATTACGGTATTTTTCAATATCTCAAGCAAAGAACTTCTAAAATTTGCTCGAATGTTCCTGCACAACATATATCAGTCTTCATACAGCTTAACGTTTCTTCTTACTTCAGTTTACATAAATACTATTATCCCTATTATCTTAAAAACGTAGCTTTCATAATAACTATTTTTTATCTATATATTTTAAGTTATCTATTTTAATCACAACCTAAGGCACAGCCTGTAAATAGTAGGTTCATTTCAGTTTTGAATCTATGTGTTATAATGGTGCCTTATTTTGGCTATTTTCAATCCTCACAATTATATTATACCAATAGAAATATTTTTTGATTTATGTATTTATTCTGAAGGCTTTCCGCCTGAATTTTTAAAAGCTGAATTATAAAATTAACAATAATTATATGTAGAGCTGAAGCTACTAGTTTTGATTTTAACTTTTACGCAGGGATATAGGATAAGCGTTTACTCACATTAGCTAAATTGTTTTCTTATTAGTCTTAGCGAGAAGTTAAAGAAAACCTTAGAACTTTAGCCTTGTTTGAGGGAACCGAGTTTGGCAAAGTTCTTAGGTTTTCATTAACTTTGAGCTTTAGACTAATTGAAAACATTTAGCAGTGAGTAAACGCTTATCCTATATCTCGTAGTAAAAGTTAAAATCAAAACTTTCACTGCATTTTCAGCTGATAAAATTCTTAATTAAAATTAACTTCTAGGTTAATATCATAACATCTTTTCCTTCAAAAGCTATTGCAACTTCTATTATATTTTTAATTTCCCGCATTACGAGTTCCTGTTTATAGTCTCTTTCTTTTATTTGCTTTAAACCATCTTCTGCTGCCTTTTTCAAATCTTCTTTTTCGTCTCTGTCAACTTTTTTAAATTCCATTATTATTCCTATTTTATTCTTATCTTTTGGAATAATTATTACATCATATCTTCCATAGCCGCTTTCCCTGTTGAATTTTACTTCATAATCCTCTGAAAGTGCTATAAGCATCCCAAGTATAAAAGCATGATAAACTTTTTCACTTTCCTGTCCACTTATGTCAAAGTAGCTTACACTGCTTAATACAAACTTTTTAAGTATTTTCCCAAAGGTTTTTATATCGCCATTTATAAGACTTTTTAGCATGAAGTTAAATTCATCATTATTTATACTTTCTCTGAACCAGCTCATTATTATTTCATTATATAAATATTTTACTTCTATATTGGGTATAGCAAGTTCACATACAAGTCTTCTATCTGACTTTCTAACTTTATTTATAGTTTTTAAATACCCACTTAGAAGTAAAAAACTCCATACATTTTCTGTACTTTTATCTATTTCCTTCATTTCAATGTTTTCATTTATCTCTTTTATTATACTTTTATTTCGAATCAAATCTTCCAGCTCACTTTTTAACTGCTGCCCACCTTTTGTTATAAGGCTTTTAACTAAATCATTGCTGCTGGTATTTATCCAATATGGCTGAAGTCCTTCTTCATAATTATTTACATAATTTAGTATAGACCATGGATTATATATTATATTTTCTCCAAACACATATCCATTGTACCAACTCTTAACCTCATCTAATTTAGATTCAACTTTATAATATTTAAAAACTTCTTCTATCTCGGCTTCTGAAAATCCAAAATAGCTGCTATATTTATTCTTTAAAATACTGTATACATTTAAATTATTAAGTCCTGAAAATATACTTTCTCTTGCTACCCTAAGTATGCCTGTAAGAATTGCCTTTTCTAAATATACATTATCCTTCAAGCCTCCACTTAAAAAATTTCTCATAAAACTTATAATATCTTCATAATAACCAGAAGTATATCCGCTTTGTATAGGTACATCATATTCATCTATAATTATCACAGCTTTTTTATTATAATACTTAAACAAATATATGCTTAAACTTAATAAACTTTTATAATAATATATATCTTCTGCCTTTAAGTTCATAACATCTTTATAAATTTCTTTTTCTTCATCGTCCAGTATATTACTTTCAAGAAGATATTTATGCCTTTTAAATTCGCTTCCTATTATAAATTTCATCCCGCTTTTACAATCTTTCCAGTTTAAATATTTTTCATCCTTAAAGGTAAGATAAATAACAGGATAACTGCCTTGTCTTTCCATAATATCTTTATGTTTATTTATATTCAATTCTTTAAAAAGTAAACTGTTATCTTCATCAGTCTTTTCAAAGAAATACTTAAGCATACTCATATTTACAGTCTTTCCAAAACGTCTTGGTCTTGGTAATAGTAGGACCTTTGATCCATCTTCTATTATCTCTTTTATAAACAAACTTTTATCTACAAGATAATAATTATCATTTACAATTTCCTTAAAATCAGTTATACCTATAGAAATTCTTTTCACCATATCACTTCCCTTCTTTAATAATCATTTTAACATAAATAACCCTATTTAAACATTTGGAACATAAGCATCATCTGGGACACTTTTTTTGCATCAACCTCACTTACAATTTTTTACCTGTAATATTTTTCTCAAGTCTGGTAATCATTTGTTTTCAACGCTTTTCGGCATAATTTTTTGTGCAAAAATAGAAAATTCCTATATAATAAAAAACGCTGTCGTATTAGCATATTTTTTATGCTAATGTGACAGCCCCTTGTCTTAAGTGAGTAAAATTAAATTTCAGAATATACTATCTTGTCCATCTAGCTTGTGCATAAATTGATACAACCAACTTACCAAGATTGTAAGCAGCGCCATATAAAGTTACAGTATAAGTATTTCCAGGAATAGCACCTGCATAAATATGTGAAACAGGAGTAAGAATTCCTCCAATTATGTAAAACTTTTATTATCTTTTTATGATATTTTTCTTCTATCACATATTTAGTTTTTTTTAGACAGGAAAATACTCCCCTTTATAGGTACAGATTTATTTTTTTATCTATTTACCTTAAGTGGAGCATATCATTCATAAATAATTAGGTATTTGAGCAAATTGTTTATTTTTTCAGTTATGATGTTAAATATTAAAATTTATCATTCTTAATACAACTTAGGCAAATACCCCATTTGAACCATTGCATTGAAGTATGTTAGAAAACGTTGATTACGTTTTTTAATATCCTCCTCATTTATACCAATAAAAATTATTACTTTATACATGAGACTACATCCAGGGCATGTAAAATAATAATCTCCAGTAGTTTCTTCAAAGAAGAAACAAATATCATCCATCTCTGCTCTGTTAGCAATTCCATATGTACAGTTCTTAAATTTTGAATACACTTCATTATAGAAAACTTCATTACGTTTTGTATATGGTAAATAGTATCCATGAAGATTAAGTCCATATTGTTGAGAAGACTCAAAATGAGCATCATGAAACATATCACTTTTTTCTTTATGCCATCTGGCTATTTCTTCATTTGTCATATCAGAAAATCTTGGTGCTTTATGCTCTTTATCTTTAAAATATTTCATAATCACAACTGATTTAAAAAGGTCCATACGGTCATCATTTAATGCTATAGGCATAGCATCACATTGTTCTAAAAAATACTTTTTTATTTCTTTAAATGTATGGGGACATGCAGTTACTAATTTAGCATACACTTCCATAACTTGGTGGATTTCTTTATCTAATTTATCATCCGATATTTTTACTACTTTGCTAACAATACCAGTTATATCGCCATATTTGTTTTCTTCAACAAACATTAATATTCCTCCAATCTCGTAAAATCAATAAACTTTATTATATTATATTTTAGTATTTCGTTTAAACTCTATGAATATTATATCATGTTTCCAAAATGCACTCTATTATTGTAAATTTTGGCAATATACCTGTAATAAAAAGACAGGAAATTTTTAACCTACCTTTTTATTTGAATACTATTATAATGTATTTGTCCTACTTTTTTATTTTTTTAAGAATTTAGCACAAACATAATTTAAAATGCTCCTGAGTCTCCACCGCCTCCGCCGGAAAAATCTCCGCCTCCTGAAAAGCCTCCAAAGCCACTGTCATTGTTATTATCATTGTTACCAATATTTTTAGTGTTATCATATACATTGTTATCAATACTATCCCAAAGATATAAATTCATGAGATAATATGAATAATCATCATACATATTATAGTAATTATTATCTCCTGAACTGCAATAAAGATTATTTAGCTTTTCATGAAAATTCTCTAAATAAATATCCTCTATTTCTAAAGCTGAAGCATATATTAAAATATCTTCATTATCTACCTTGTCCTTAAGTTCTCCATAAACTGAAAGGTAATCTATAATATATTTTCTATAAGCCTCCCATTTGATTTTCTCATTATAAGCTTCATTACTCAAAACCTTTTTACCTTCTATGGTAGTATAAAAATTCAAAATTTCTGCTTCATCTTTTATTAATTTTTCCCACTTTGAAAAATGCTCTTTAAATTCTAAGGCACCTTCTCTTGAATTTACTTTTTCACAAATGGATTTTAAAGTTAAACAGCCATTAGTTTCATAGTTCTTTAACCACTGTATAAAATATTTTAAATGAGAAAAATTAGAGTACAAAATGTTACTATTCCGTGCAAAACACAAATCTTCTTCTTTGTTTTCCTTTGATGAACTTGATTTTAGGCTTCTAGACTTTTCTAAACTATAGTATCCTTTTTTACATAAATAGAATAATGTAGAAGGTATAATAGAATTAGAAACTTTATTTTCATGATATAATAAATTCACCAATGCTGGAGAAATATCTTCTGGCTTAGCACTTAAAGTTTCTTCATTAAAAAACTTAAATTCCCCTCTATATTTTTCTAATGCTTCTTTGAATCTTTTTTTGCTCCTATTTTTAAAGAATATAATGAAAGAAGCACAGGCTGCAACAACAATACCTAAAGCAACAAATCCCAAATCTCCTTTATTAGATTTATCTTCTTTTGTATTTGTGCCCTCAATATCCTTTTTCATATTTTCATTACTATTTTCTTTATAAGGTTTTTCATCAACTTTTAAAAATTCTGGTTGAAAATGAAGCTTTATTCCTAAAATTGAAGTAAGGTTATTGCCCTTTATGTTAATACTGTTAGTATCATAATTAGTTTTAAATTCCCCTCCATCTGTATAAACCCAATATTTAAATTTGTTTAAATCGAACTTTGAATCCTCTAATGATAACTGAAGATTTACGTCTTTAATTGACATATTATTTTCAACTTTATAGAAACTCCAGTAAAGCTCTCCAAATTCACTATATCTATTTGCTGCTCCTTTAATTGTATAATTAAGTATTAAAGTCTTACTCTCATTAGCACTCTTTGAAAATACTTTTATTTGAACATTATTATTATCATCAGTAATCTTATAAGTGTTATTTTTTGAGTCATTGCTAGATTCAATTGGTATTAAATTATTATCCTTATCCTTTACAGCTACTTTAGATATTATATAATTATTGGTTTTATTTTTATAAAGATTTCTATAAACTCCATTAAAGCTGCCATCAAAAGTATAAGTTATTTCTTCTTGAACTTCTACATCTCCTTTTTCTGTGATTTTTGCAATAGTATTTAACTTGTCTATAGTATAATTTCGCTCTTTTGCATGAACTTCACCAGGAGCAATAAATACTAATAATACAAGTAAAAATATTAGTAATATTTTACGCAAAAAATTCCCCCCTCTACTTTAAATTTGTTTTTTCTAAAATTCTTAATTGAGCTTTTACCAAATTTCCATCTTTTCTTATAACTGTTAAACTATAAGAATAATTGTCAGTTATATATTTTATAGTATTATTATATTTTTTTTCAATATTGTGCACTGGCTGTCCATTTTTATCAGTTAATACATATACTTCATTAACCTTTTTTATGGATAGCTTATCCCATTCTTTCAGCTTAAAATTATCATTATGTATATTAAATAATATTCCTCTAGATTTTAATATTTCCATTAATGAATTATACATTTCATTATACTTTTCATTTTCCTTTTTATACTTCTCCCTTAAATTTGAGAGATTATTAAATTTACTTAACTCTTCTTCAAGTTGAATTTTCATATTTTCCTTTTTATTATCCAATATACTAATTTGTTTTTTCTTAGAATTTCTATAAATCTTTATGAATTTGGATAATAAACCATATTTCTTCTTCATTTTGTCCTCCTTGCATTTGTACTTAAAATTAGTATAGAATAACATTGGGGGGATGTCAAAATGAATAAAAAAGAATCAACAACAACAAAGCTATCAAAATCTCTTAAAAATTTAAAATTATATATTATTAGTTACTACAAAATTTTTATAAAAAATAAAAATGCTGTGGATAATATATATCTTCCAATAATACGAGAAAGAATGAAAGAAAATAAAAGTTTAAATTTAAAATTAAAAAGTATACAATCTAAAAATCTCACCTTAGAAAAAGAAGTTTTAAAGCTGAAATCTTCTGCATCTAAAAAGAAGAATTTAATTGAAGATCTTCAACAATTAACTTTAATAAGATCTGATTACTAACTTATATATAGAACCCTGGTTTAGGGTTCTTTTTTATAACTACATTTTATTTATACTTTTCAATATTTAATGGTTTTTTTAATTAGATATAAATAATATCAAAAATATCACGATATATATTATATTATAATAATTACGACCTTGTGAATTTTTTAAATAGCTATATGACTTTAAAAATTAACAAATCAAATTATTTATAAAATTTCACTTGCAAATATATATATCAACGTTTATTTCGCAAAGTAATAAACTTTATGGAGGGTAAAAATGATCAAAAATTATATGGAAGAAATTATTAATAAAATGCTTCCAAAAGTTTTACGAGAATATCCAAATGTATGCACCTGCGAAGAATGTATAGACGATATAAAAGCTTTGACTTTAAATAAATTTATGCCTTTATATGTTGTTTCTCAAAAGGGAGTTCTTTATTCAAAAATGAATGAACTGGAATATCAATTTAAAGCAGATGTAATAAATCAACTTATTCAATCAATTAATAAAGTTTCAAAAAATCCAAGGCATGATGTAGCTATAAAATAGCTTTTACTACATAAATGCCTCTATTGAATTGAGCCTTTTTCATATATATTGCATATTTTAGTTGATTAAAATTAACATCCTGAATACCAAACATTTTCATAGGTTAAAATAATACTTTTCTTGTATAGCTAAAAGCTACACTTATATAATTAGTGTAGCTTTTAGCTATTAATACAATTTATTCATTAACCTGTTTATATTCACCTAATATTAAAGTATCTAATATTATATAATATATCAATTGTATAGGAGAACTTTATGTTTAGTAATCCACGTTTTTACATCAACAAATGTTATTATAGATCAACTTACTCAATTACTATCAATGTAAAAAATCATCACCTTACTTTATATAGAAATAATAAAATTTATAAAACTTATAAAGTCGCCGTAGGTAAACCATCTACTCCTACGCCTAAAGGTAATTTTAAAGTCATAAACAAAGCTGTAAATCCTGGTGGTCCATTTGGTGCCAGGTGGATAGGCTTAAATGCTCCTAATGGTGATTATGGAATTCATGGAACTAATAATCCCAGTTCTATAGGTAAAAATGTATCTAACGGTTGTGTACGAATGTACAATAAAGATGTAATTGAAGTTTTTAAACTTGTTATCATAGGAACCTTAGTATCTATTGTTTAATTTACCTAAAACTAATTATAAACAAACTAAAAATTAATATATGGAAATAGCCATCAATACTTAAATTTGATGGCTGCTCCATGATTTAATTAACTTTAGATTCCTTTAAAATATTATTATACGCTCTTAAAGTTTTCATCATTTTTTGTTTTACATATTCTAAAGTATCTTCTCTTAATTCCTTGCTTAAAGCATTTACTTCTTTGTCACTAAATAATATTTGAATACAGTCACAAATATTACTTACTGAATATATATGGAATTTCCCCTGCTCTACTGCATTCAATACTGCTTCTTTTAACACAAGATCATCTACATTAGTATTAGGTATTATAACTCCATGGGTTCCATCAAGACCATCTAATGAGCATATATCAAAGAATCCTTCTATTTTGTCATTAACTCCTCCTATAGGCTGTATTTCACCTCTTTGATTAACTGAACCAGTTATTGCTATACTCTGCTTTATTGGAATTTCTGATAAACTTGATAATAATGCTAATAACTCTGCTGCTGAAGCACTATCTCCTTCAATACCTGAATAAAGCTGTTCAAATACAATATTTGCATTAAAGGATATTGGAATATCTCTTCCTACAAGCTGACCTACAAATCCTGCTAAGATCATTACGCCTTTACTATGAATACTTCCACTCATATCCGCTTCTCTTTCAATATTAATTATGCCATTTCTTCCTGCAAAAGTTGAAACAGTTATTCTATGCTGCTGACCAATTACGCAATCTCCATAATCTGAAACTGAAAGTCCATTAATTTGTCCTACTCTTGTTCCTTTTAATTCAGTTATATATTTTTTCTTCTTATACATATCTAGAATTTTCTTTCTAACTAATCCATGCATAGATTCTTGTTCCTTTAACGCTGCTAAAACATGCTTATCTTCAACAATTTCACTATTATCTTTTTTAGCATAATAATTTGCAATGTCTACTATCTTGAAAAGATTGCTCATTGAAGCAGAAAAGTTATTTTTATTTTCTGCAAGTCTAGAAGAAAATTGTAGTAATCTTTTAACTCCATCTCTTCTAATATGCTTAAGATTATTTTCATTTATATAATAGTTCAGCAAACCTATAAGATTAGTTATATTATTTTTATCCTTTTCAATTTCATTATCAAATTCAGCTTTTATTTTAAATATCTTTTCAAATTCTAAATCATTATTTAAAAGTGCTGAATATATATAATTACTTCCAATTAATATTACTTTAATTTTTAAAGGTATCTCTTCTGGACTCAGTGTTGAAATAGGAAGTACATCTATATTATATTTTGAATTATTAATAGATATATTTTCTAAATTTATGCACTTTTTTAACAGTTCCCAGGAAGACTGCTGCGTTAATAATTGCTGCGCTTTTATTATAATGTATCCTCCATTAGCCTTATGCAAATATCCTGGCTTTATTAATGTAAAATCAGTGATGAGGCTTCCCATTTTATTTTCATATTCAATATTACCAAAAACTTTTCCCTGTGCAGCTGAATCAGCAAAAATAACTGGCGCTCCTTCACTTTCACTATTATCAACTAAAACATTTACTTCATATCTTTTTAAAAATGATGTTCTTTGATTTTTAACTTCCTCATTGTTCTCATTTTCTTCAAAGAAATAGGATATATTTTTAATTACATCTTTTTTTACTGCATTTAAATAGCTTGTAACCTTTTCACTACATCCATAATTAGCTATTAATTCTTCTATTTTTTCTGAAATTATATTTTCAGCAATTTTATCATCTAAATGCTTTAATTCACTTTCTAACTTTTTCTGAACCTGATTACTCTGTTTAAACATCTCTGAGGATATATTTCTAAGCTCATTTATTGAGTTTTCCATGGCTTTTCTTTCTTCATCTGTTAAATTGTCATACTCATCATCGGTTAACTCTTTATTATCTTTTAAGGCAATAAAAATAAATTCACCTGTTGATGTTTTCTTTACGCTAAATCCTCTTTTCTTAGATTCTATATTTAACCCTCTAGATAACTCCAGGAGTATTGTCTCATATTTGCCGATTATACTGTTCTTTTCATTTTCATAATTTTCAGAGTCAAAGTAGATAGGCACTTCTTTCATAATATATTTAATAAAGAAAGTCATATCTTCTTTAAATTTCACAGCATTCCCTGTATTAAGGGAAATCGCAATAGGATTATTAGAGTTTTCAAAGTTATAAACGTAACACCAATCCTGTGGTGTAGTCATCTTTTTTGCATATTCTTCTATCTTTCTTATAATATATCCTGTCTTACCTGTACCTGTTTTACCAGATATAAATATATTATACTGTTTACTATCCATATTTAAACCAAGTTCTATAGATTCTACAGCTCTTCTTTGACCTATTACCATATTGTAACTTTCCACATCATGGGTAGTATCAAAATTTGGCATCTCATCAAACTTAAGCTCTAAATCTTTTCTTGCTAATTCTACATATTGTTTCATAACTGTCCACCTCCAGAAATTATCCTTAAGCAATTTATAAATATAAAAAACAAACTCAAAATTTTTGTAAAGGTTTTAATATATACATTTCAATATTTATTGACAAATTCCTGCAAATTTAATTAAAAATATGAAATAATTATTAAGTTTAGGCAAAATTTGAATATACCTCTTTATTAAATTTGTATACTACATTCCAAATAATCCGATTATGTCTTCTTCTGTTAGATTTAAAAATTCTTTTCCACTAAAGGATTCATCTCCTATAAGAGACCCTATAAGTTTTTTCTTTTCCTCTTGTAATAGTATAATTTTTTCTTCTATGGTTCCTTTAGCTACTATTTTAATAACCTCTACTACCTTTTTTTGACCTATTCTGTGAACTCTATCTGTAGCCTGCTCCTCCACTGCTGGATTCCACCAGGGATCAAAATGAATTACTACATCAGCAGAAGTTAAATTTAGTCCCGTTCCTCCTGCTTTTAAGCTTATTAAAAATACTGAATTTTCCCCTTCATTAAAAGCATTTACCAAATTTATTCTCTTTTCTGAGGGTATGGAACCATCTAGATAGCTAAAGCATATATCCTCACTACTAATTCTTTTTCCAATATTCTTAAGAACAGATGTAAATTGAGAAAAAACAAGTATTCTATGCCCTTGATCTATGCTTTTACTTAAAAGTTCCACTAAAGCTTCTATCTTTGCACTTTCACCATTATAATCTTTTATTAAAACATTAGGATCTAAACATAATTGTCTTAATTTTGTTATATAAGCTAATATCTCTATTTTACTATTTTGAAACTCAAAATCCTTTACTTTTTTGCAAATAAGATCCATTGCATAATTTGCATAAGTCTTATAAACCTTTTTCTGCTCATCATTTAGCGTTATAAACAATTTCTTTTCGATTTTATGTGGAAGTTCTTTCATAACTTCACTTTTTCTTCTCCTTAATATAAAAGGCTTTATAAGTTTATTTAGTTCCTCTAAAACTTCTGGAGTTTCCCTGAGCTTTTTATGGTATCTTACACTAAACCTTTTTTCATCATATAAGTATCCTGGCATTATAAAATCAAATATAGACCAAAGCTCCATAAGTGAATTTTCTATTGGAGTACCAGAAAGTGCAAATCTATTATGTGCCTTTATTTTCTTCACAGCTGTTGCATTTTGAGAATTTGAATTTTTTATATATTGTGCTTCATCTAATATGCAATAATCAAATTCTAATTCATCATAACTTTCTAAATCCTTTTTTAATAAGTTATAAGTTGTTATAATCACATCATAGCTTTCTACATCTTTAAGTATTTCTTCTCTTTCTGACTTTATACCATATACAGCACCTACCCTTACAGTAGGTGCAAATTTTTCAAACTCACTTATCCAGTTATATATAAGTGATGTAGGAGCTATAATTAAGGTTTTACTTTTCCTGCTGGATAATATAAAGGTAATGGTTTGAATTGTCTTACCAAGACCCATTTCGTCTCCTAAAATTCCGCCAAATCCCAAATATTCTAGAGTTTTAAACCAATTATAACCTATCTTTTGATATTCTCTTAAATCACCATTTAATTCATCTGGAATTTCAAATTCCATTTTCTTTATATTGTGAATCCTATCCTTTATCTCTTTTAATTCTTTTTTACCCTTTATATATCTTATTTTGTTTTCCTGCATAAAGCTTTCCATGAAAGCTCCCTTATTTTTAGGTATATGTGTACAATTTTCTTCTATATCATTATATGAAACTATATCTAAAAGTTTTAAAAAATTTTTAAGTTCTTGTTCCTGTAAATCAAGATACTCACCATTTTTCAATTTATAATATTTAAGATTATCTCTAAATGCTCTTAAAATTTCATTAGTTTCCTCTGAGCTTATATCTGCTATTTTAAAATCCAATTCAAAATAATCGTATTTTCCAGATTTAATCTGTCCCATTATTCCCTTTGTACCTATATGCTTTATTCCTTTAAAGTTTTCAGAATAATACACATCACCTACTTGCTGAAGCTTTTCTACTTCACTTTTAAAAAATCTAAATATATAATCGTCATCCTTTAAAAAATAAAATTTACCATCTATTTCTTCAAAGCCTAAAGCTCTAATTTTATCTATAACTTCATGTTCCTTTTTAGAATCCCTATATATTATTTTTTCTTTATAATCCTGAAAAATATTAAACTCATATTGTCCATAACTTACTTTCACTACTAAAGTAATTTTTTCCCTTTCCTTATCAAAATAGAAATTAAAACTACACTGATCCATTACTATCTTATCTTTTATATTCTTAGATACAGTTACATTATCCGTTAAAAGCTTAAGACTTGGAATTAATTTTCTTAATATAATTTCCTCATCGCTATTTTCCATAATTATCACTTTGTCTTGATTAAATACCTGAAGATATGAACTTATCTTATAACAAAATTCATAATCTGGAAGATATATAATTGTTCCATATAAAAAAGCCTCATTCTTAGAATCCAAACTTACTGGCATTCCTCCTGAGGATTTTAATACATATTCATCCTTTATCTTCTTTAAATCAAAATCTATAGGTGGAGTATCATGTAAAATTTCTGTTTCCACAGCCCTATAGAAAAAGCCTTCATTTAAATATACTCTATGATTTTTTATAATTTCTAAAAATTCTCTAACTAAATAGTCTGGAATATTTATGTACTTTCCTTCTATAAAGTTTTCTCTATTCTTACTAAAACGATTGTTCTTTTCCTCTATATCTTTTAATGTTTTTATAAAATCTATAAGTCTTCTGTCCTTTGTACTTAACCTTTGATTTTTCATATTAAAAGTGAAATTCTTACTATATTTTATAGGAATATCATTATAAATACATAAAAGCAGCTGATTTATATCCTTTAATACATAAAGATTATTGGATGTCATAAAATTAAGTCCTATTTTAAACTCAACTTTAAGATTATCAGTCCACCCATTTTTATTTATATATACTTCTATTTTTATCTTCTCTTTATCTTCACTGTTATCCAAGAGCATAGATAGTATATTGCTTTTTCTTTTGAATACAATTTCTTTATCAGGTGCATTGTCATTTGAAGGAAAATACTCTGTGAGCTTAGGTAATACTTTATAAAAGGTTGCAACTAAATGTTTACAACAATAATTTGTCTTTTTTAACTCGTTTTTTTCATAATCCAAACAACTACAGTAGGTATCAAAAATGCTTTTCTTTTCTACATCTATTTCAATTTTTGTATTATATTCATTAAAAAGATTTTCTGAGATCACATTACCATCTATACAAATTAGATTATCAGAGTTTGTAATATCTACCGAGGAAACTAAGTCATTATTTAAAACTCTCTGCCCTTTGATGTAATTATTTCCACTAGTCTCCTCATTAAATATTTGTAATAACATATCTTCTCTTAACATATTTTCTCCCTAATAATTTAAATTTTAATCCTTTAATTATACCATATTTCAAGACTGATATTAACACAGTAAAATTGGGAACAATTTCATTGCCTTCATTTGTTTAAAATTTAAACTAATTATAAACTATGTTTTATATACACAATGTTTGTTATAATTTATATTAAAGTATACTTAAATTAGGAGTATAAATAATGAAAGATTTTTATAAATACAATAATTATTTATTAAAACAAAATATGAAAGATAGTTCTATATACTCATATATATATTACTTGAGAAAATTTTTAAAATGGCATGAAGAAGTTATAAAAGATCCATTTAACAAATTAGAAAAAATAATTATTAAAAAGTATTTAAAAAGTATTTCTACAGATGCAAGTAAAAGTTCTATAAACAATTATATTAATTTTTTTAAATCATATAATAATTTTCTAATAAGTGAAGGAATTCAAGAGGACATGGTTGTAGATGGGACCATGAGGCTTAAACAAGCTAAACCAAAAGTTAATAAAGATAATACTGTAAATGAAAAATTCATAGAAAACCTGCTTCAAAAAATTTGCTCTATTGATGGAATAAAAAACTACACTATGCTTAATTTAATTGCGTATTCTGGATTAAGAGCAGCTGAAGTTACTGAACTTACATTAGAAGATTTAGATTTTGATGAAAGAGTTATAAATATAACTGGTTCCTATGAAAAAAAAGTTCCTATGAATTCCCATGTAGAAAGTTGCTTAAAATTATATTTGAAAGAGATATATACCATGGAAGATTATCTTTTTGTAAATGAGAGGGGTACAAAATATACAGATACAGGACTGCGCTGGATACTACGAAAAAATTGTCCTGACAGCAATATTACTATAACTACTTTAAGAGACTTTTATAAACTTAAGTTAAAAGAACAGGGCTATACTACAAAAGAAATAGATAAATTATTAGGTTATACTACAAAACATAAAAGCTACTTGGACAAGTCCTTAAAGGAAATGCTTACCCCTTCAGAATTTGCAAAAATATTTAATGTGGCACCTATTACTGTAATTAAATGGTGCAATAAAGGTTTAGTTAAAGCTTATAGAACAGATAAAGGCTTTAGAAAAATACCTCCTTCTGAGGTAAAAAAATTACAAGCTGTTAGATAAATGTAATCTCCATTATTTATCTAATTCAGCTTTAGCAATTTAAAAAATAACACAAAGCAAAGTGTAGTGAAAGTTTTGATTTTAACTTTTATTACGTGATATAATGCTAAAAACAATTAGTTTATTTGTAAATGTTTCTTTGTAAATAAAGTTAAACGTATAACTACTTTGTATAAAAGGGACTAAAAATACCCATGTTAAGAAGAAAGATAATCCGTAGTGAATTATTCCTATTTTAAGCATATATGACATTAATCCTTTACTTTTTATTTTTTTCCATTTTGCTAAACGCTTTTCTTGTTTGTCCATATTCCTCCACTTCCATTTTTATCTTTTAAGATTATTTTACCATACATTTTGTTTCTATTATGATAAATGGTCGTTTAGAGTTAGAATAGATTATAGTGAATTAGCACATAGAATTAATAAAAGCAAAATCACAAAAGTTCCTATGTGGTTTGATGAAGGAATGGCAATGCAAGTGATTTTAACACAAGGTAACACTGCATTGCTCAATTTGAATAATGAAAAGTTCAATTCAAAGAATATAAATGATGTGATATAATAAGGTAATGATTTTTAAGAAAAAGCTATGAAAGTTATATTTGAATTTAAGGATACAACTGGAAAAAGAATTAACTAATGATGAAATACTTGTAATATTAAATAACAAGGAAGTAGATTATCCAGTTAACAATGGATTTTTATTCACTGTCAAACATTGTATAGTTGAAAATTCTACATATGATATGTTTACAGAGCCATATAAGCTAAAAATAACTCTTGTAGAAAAGTCAGAATAGTTGTATCAAAAAAAAATTCCACCTTGGGTTTTTTAGCGACTGTTTAAATAGAGCTAAATTGTGATAAAATAAAAGCTAGGATGGTGAGAGATGCATGAAGAAGAAGTTTAATATAACAGGTACCTGTATATCTAAAATGCATTACATGGTAGACACATCAAATAAAATAGATAAAATAATAAGCTTAATTGAAAATCAAGAATACTTCATAATAAATAGGCCTAGGCAATATGGGAAAACCACCACTTTGTTTCTGCTGGAAAATAAACTTAAAAAATCAGAAGAGTATCTGCCTATATCCATTAGTTTTGAAGGTATAGGGGACTTAATATTTGAAGAAGAAGAAACTTTTGCAAAAGCTTTCTTAGAAATATTAGGAGATACTTTACTTTTAGAACATGAAAGTTTATCAGTTTTCTTAGAAGAAAGTAAAAAAGATGTGGAAAACTTTAAAGATTTATCTAAAACTATAACTAAGTTTATTTTAAAGTCTCAAAAGAAAGTAGTATTAATGATAGATGAAGTGGACAAAAGTAGCAATAATCAATTGTTTTTAAGCTTTTTAGGCATGCTTAGAAATAAGTATCTACTAAGAAATGTTGGGAAAGATTATACATTCTATAGTGTAATATTAGCAGGTGTACATGATGTAAAGACATTAAAATTAAAAATAAGACCAGATGAAGAAAGAAAATACAACAGCCCTTGGAACATAGCTTCAGATTTTGATGTGGATATGAGCTTTTCAAAAGAAGAAATAAAAACCATGTTAGATGATTATGAAGAAAACAAAACAGCGGAATTAGATAAAGATTATTTTTCAGATAGACTTTATTACTACACTTCAGGCTACCCATTCTTAGTAAGCAAGCTTTGTAAAATTATAGACGAAAAGATAATGCCAGAAGGTGGTTTTACCTGGAACAAAGAATACATGGATTTAGCTGTTAAGGAAATTCTAAAAGATAGCAATACTAATTTTGACAGCTTAATTAAGAATATAGAAAATAATAAAGAACTAAAACAAATGGTTAAAAATATTATTATAGATGGAAATAAGATAACCTATAATAACCTGAATCCAACAATTAATTTAGGAATGATATATGGAATTTTTAAAAATGAAGATATGTATTTAAAAGTCAACAATAGGATATATGAACAATTATTGTACAATTACATGAGTTCAATAATAGAAACTGGAACTAACATAGGTTGGTACAATCAAAGGAGTACTTATATAAAGGAAGATGGAAGCTTAGATATAAGAAAAATACTTGTTAAATTTTCAGAATTTATGAAGCACGAGTACTCAGAAAAGAGAGAAGCTTTTTTAGAGGCAGATGGAAGACTTTTATTTTTAGCTTTTATAAGCCCAATAATAAATGGCACAGGCTTTGCTTTTAAAGAAGTTCAGGGTGGTGAAGAGAAACGCTTTGATATAGTAATTACCTATAATAAAAAAATGTATATATTAGAGCTAAAAAGATGGAATGGGGAAGAATATCATAAAAAAGGTTTAGTACAATTATGTCAATATTTAGAACAATATAATCTAAGTAAAGGCTACTTATTAATATTTGATTTTAGAAAAGAAAATAGAGAAGCAGGCAAAATAAAAGAAAATACTGTAAACAATAAAAGAATAGTAGAAGTTTTCTGTTAAGTATTAACTATTGAAGGAATAAAAGCAGAAAACAAACATTTTTAAAAATATAAATATAGAACATATTATAAAATAGTAATCAATGGAACACATACCGTACAAAAAAACGTGAACATCCTTAGATTTGTGTAAATCAAATCTAAGGATGTTCTTTTTATGTATGTATAGCTGTTACTTATGGAAAGAATAACTACAAACTTTTTAATAAAGAAATTCGATTATTATTATTAAATATTCAGTGGTAAATTATTCATGCGTAATGTAAGTAGTAACTTCAAGTGTACACATATAATTAAATTGTCTTAAGGCATATGAAAGAAAATAGCAAGTCAAAGATGTTGGTATATTTTGCGATCGACAAGGAAACAGGTTCCGCTGATAGTTGTTCTATCAAAGGGTTCTGTTGACGCAGTATGACGCAAAATATACTAACATACTGATTTGTTATTTTCTTTCATATGCCTAAGTTATTTTAGTAATTAAAAATTATATTTATCAATACCTTATAACGCTTAAAAATTATAGGCGGGATTGTCACTTAATAAAACAACATTGTGCAAGAAACTTACTGTAGATTATGCTTATTAGCAGAGGTTAATCCAATATATTTGTTGTTCTTTACCTTCATGGAAATTTTCGTCTGTTAATATACCACCGCAACTCATCGCAGTCTGATAACATTCAAATTAAAAATAATGGGACTGTCGCATTAGCATAAAAAAATAACATAGTGCGACAGCCCCATTATTTTTCACTAAATTTATAAAATATTACATATTCTACGCATACATTGACTCTCTATCTTTCAAATCTTTTATTTTGATATATGAATGGGTTACATTATAAAAAATGACATAGGATTTAGGGCAAAGGATGTAAAATACTTATTTTAATAGTTTTAATAATACAACAGTTCCTTGCTCTTCTTTACTTTCAATAATTACTTTGCCATGATGTGCCTCAATAATATTTTTTACAATTATAAATCCAAGACCATGTGTTTTATTAATAGAAACTTGAAAAGAATTTTTTTCATTCAATTCTTTTATTTTATCCTTTGGAATGCCACAGCCAGTATCTTTTATAATAATAGAAGAATAATCTAAGTCACATGGTAATTGGGGTATTATTATAGTAATATGGCATCCTTTTTTATTATGCTTAGCACTATTTGTTATTAGGTTTGTTACTGCACGTACTAACAAGGTATCATCAATAAGTGCTGTAACATTTTCATCTTCAACAATAATTTCATTAGTACAATTATGTAGAATTCCACCATTAATACAGTTAGCCATTGCTTTACGTGCAATATTTGAAAGTCTCACAGTTCTTAGTGTAAGTGGCTGCATGTTGTACTGTAATGAAGTTGCAAGATTTAAGTCTGAAACAAGTTCTTTCAGACTTAAAGCATTTTCAGTAATAATTTTTGCTTGTAAACGTGTTTCGTCTAATAAGGTCATATCTTCTTCAAGCACACCAGAATAACCTAATATCATGGATAGCGGTGTTCTAATATCATGGGAAATACCAGCAATCCAATTAGCAATTGCATTTTCTCGTTTCTTGATGGCAATATTCTTTTCTACAAGTTTTAAAGAGGTTTCATTTACACTCTGAGATAAATCTTTGTATAATCCTTTTTCTTGTAAATGTATTTCCTTTTCATTCTTTAAAGAAAATACACCATCAATAATATGTTTTAAAGGAATCATTAATCTTCGTCCTAAAACTGTTGCTAATAAAATAGTAGCCACAATATTAAAGAGTAATAGAATCAACAGAAAAAAAGGTATATTGCTAATTGTTTTTATAGAGGTAGACCAATTATATTTAACAATTGAATTCTTTGGATAACCAAGAATAATTATATTTTCATTGTTTTTCCATAGATACACTGGATAATCCTTTAAATAATTTTTTGAAATATTTGCAATATCACCCAAGGAATATTTAATGGGTATTTCGCTTGGCTTGTACATAGAAAAAAACTCATTGCCATCTTTATCAATGGCTTGAACCCATAAGGAATTATTGTGTAAGTAAGATTGATTTTTGTAGGACAGCGTATAATTTTTTTCTTCTAATTCATTAGCAATTCTTTCAACACTTCTCGAAGGATCATCACTACTAAATTGGCTTTGTAAAAAAAATACAATACTAAAATAATTTATAAGCAAAATTATAAAAGAAATAAGAATAATAGTAATAGTAAATCTGACAATTATTTTTGCTGTTTTATTCTGCATAACATTTACCTATCCTTTAAAACTAGTTTATAACCAAGTCCTTTTACTGTCACCAATGAAACAGGCATAGAGGGATTTGTTTCTATTTTTTCACGAATACGGCGTATATGAACCATTAAAGTATTTTCATATCCATAAGAATCATCCCCCCAGGCATATTGGCATAGTGTATCTGCTGTTACAATTTTGCTAGAGTTTTCGTACATTATAGCAAGAATTGCATGTTCTTTAGCTGTAAGTTGTATAGAAGTTCCATCCTTTAGAATTTCAGCTTTTCCTAAATCTACACTGCAAGCAGAAAGCTCAAATTGAGGATAATCCATTTTGAAAGCAGAGGAATAGGTGCGTTTTAAAACTGCATTTATACGTAAGGTTAGTTCTTTGGGCAAGAAGGGCTTTACAATGTAATCATCTGCTCCTAAACCAAGTCCTTGTATTTTATCTTCAGCTTCACCCCTTGCTGTTAAAAAAATCACTGGAATATTATATGATTTTTTTATTTCACTAAGTAAAGTAAATCCATCACCATCAGGCAGCATTACATCAAGAAGTGCAATATCAGGTTTATTATCACTAATGGAAGTTAGGCCTTCCGAGAAGCTTGCAGCAGTTATGATTCTATAAAAACCATCCTTTTTTAACATTGTTTCAACCATTTTTAATATCTGTGGTTCATCATCAACGATTAATATTTTTTTATCTTTTATTAAATTCATATTATTTCACTCACTTTTTATAATTTCTTATTTTTAGTATAGCATAGGAAAATTAATAAAATTTATTTTTTAGAAAAGTTAAGGTTCTTGTAAGGTGAGCTGCAGGTTGATGTAAGATAGAAGCGATAAGCTAATAACAAACAAAGGAGGTAGCAAAAATGAATATAATTGAAACACAAAATTTAACTAAGGCTTATAAAAACTTTACTGCTGTGGAGGACATTAACCTTCATATTAAAAAAAATAGTATTTATGGTTTTTTAGGTCCCAATGGTGCTGGGAAGTCCACTACTATACGTATGTTATTAGGGCTAACTGCTCCAACTAAAGGCAGCTTCACTATTAAAGGAATGAATATTTCTAAAAATAGGGTGAAAATCCTAAGAGAAATTGGTTCCCTTATAGAAGCACCAGCCTTTTATGGCAATTTAACTGGAAAAGAAAATTTAGATATCATAAGACGAATTCTTTCACTACCTAAAAATTCAGTAGATGACGTGTTGGAACTTGTTGGTTTAACAGAGTTTAAAGACCGAATTGCAAAAAAATATTCTCTTGGAATGAAGCAAAGACTAGGATTAGCATCTGCGCTTATAGGTAGACCTAAAATTATTATACTTGATGAGCCAACAAATGGACTTGATCCTGTAGGAATACATGAAATAAGAAAACTTATTCGTTCATTACCAGGAAAATTCAATTGTACTGTTCTAGTTTCTTCACATATGCTTTCAGAAATTGAACTTATTGCTGATGATATTGGAATCTTAAATCATGGACTATTACTTTTTGAAGGCAGCATGAATAATTTAAAGCAAAATGCTATTCAAAAAGGATATAATACAGGTAACTTGGAAGAAATGTTTATTTCTATGATTAATGAAGATAATAAGCGCAGAAAGGAGAAGTAATATGAATACCATTTTATTTAGAACAGAGTGGTCAAAGTTAAAACGGACAGGAATTATTACAACAATGTTTTTAGCAGGCATATTTGCTTCTCTTTTTGCTATTATAAGTTTTAAGTTTAGGCACATCTATTTATTATCTTTACCATTTGCACCAATGGAAATCTTGATAGGTCAAACATATCCTTTATTCTCTTTCTTAAATATACTGGCTATTATAATTGGTGGTTGTATTATCTATAATATTGAGTATCATGATAACGCAATTAAAAGGATTATGGCACTGCCCATAAATGCTTTACAGCTATTTATTGTTAAATTAGGTGTAATGTTAATATTATTTTTATGTATAATTACAATTGAATCATTAGCATTAATTTATACAGGAAATAAGTTTCTTATGTATGGTACTTTTTCAATTAAGACACTCTTAAACTTTTCAGCATATGTTTATTTATTATCTATACCTGTAATTGTAGCCATGACACTTATTTGTGCTTTATGTAAAAATATGTGGCTTTCATTGGGAATGGGAATATTGGGATTAATAAGTGGATTATCTTCTGCTGCTATAACAAATAAAATTAATTTAATAAATCCTTTTGCACTAATTTTTCAGCCTGGAATAATACATACCATTAACCCTAATCTAGCGATAAGTTTACTTGCTGTTATTGAAGTAGTGTCATTAATTTGTATTTCTTCATTTATATTAAAACGAAAGGAGTGTGACCAATGAGTTTTTTGAATATTATAGGAATTGAACTTCAAAAGATTAAACGCTCCAAGATAGTCCTAATTATAAGCTTACCTTCTTTAATTGTAATTATATCCGGGTTGGCAAATATAGGTATGTACATTACAGATAATCCCAGCAATGCTTGGTCAGCTATGTTTGTACAAAGTACTCTGATGTTTGCTTATTATATGATGCCATTTAGCATTATTATTTTGTGCGTTCTGATCTCACAAACAGAGTATCAAAATAAAGGAATAATAAAAATGTTATCGCTTCCTATTGATACAAAAAAACTTTCTTTTGCTAAATATTGCGTAATTGTTATTTTAATTGCAGTTCAAATACTTTTATATTTTGTTTTTTTTACTGTGGGAGGAATAATAACCTCCTCTCTAGTTGGTATTAATATAATTATCCCAATAGGATACTTACTTAGTTGGTGTGTAAAATTATTTTTAGCAGCTTTGCCAATGTCGGCAGTATTATGGGCCACTGCGACTTGCTTTAAAAAAATAATTACATCTCTAAGTATAGGAATGGCTTTAGTGCTACCTTCAATATTTGTATCAAATACCCGGTTTTGGTTTATATATCCGTTTAATTATCCGGGTATTTTGATTAGTGATGAGATGTTTAAGCTCGCAGGTAGTACACGAGCACCGATGCAGCTCATACCTTTTATACCAGTGGCTATCTTTATTTGTATTATAGCGGTAACCATATCTACTATACAATTTGGAAAAATAGAAACTAATTAAAATAGTTTAACATTATTACAAGTTAAATTCATAAAGAACTTATAAAAAGGAGAACTTGACCATGCTAAATAATCAAGAATATATTACAATAGAATTAGAAAAAATACTATATGAAATAATGGTCTTAATCAGTATCATAAAAACAGGGATGGTTCTGCTAAAAATCCTATACTCCGAAACTACTATCTTTTGAAGTGTCAAAGCAATCTATTTTTATATTTCTTACTTTAGTTCTGCAAAATAAAAACCTAAATTGGCAATACTACCAAAAAATAAATATGGCATATTTTTAACCACCGTGTTATATAAAAGTTACCACACAAATACACACACGGGAGGTAATAAATATGC